>NZ_JAVDXO010000003.1:0-403820 GCF_031457975.1 Rhodoferax saidenbachensis | reverse complement strand
GCGCTGGCTTGTTGTTCGGTGCGGGCAGAGAGGTCGTGGTTGCCCTGGGCGATTTCGGCGCTGGCGGTGGCGACGGATTCGGAGCCTTGGCGCACTTGACCGACCACGCTGGCCAGATTGGTCTGCATGCGCGTCAACGCACCCAACAGTTGACCGATTTCATCGGTGCCACCAATGGCCACTTGGGTGCGAAGGTCGCCGTTGGACACACGCTCAGCAAGACCTACCGCACTCTTCAAGGGGCCAGAAATAGAACGAATGAGCCAATATGCCGCAGCAATGCCAATGATTCCCGCAAAAACAGTCACGACTACGACCCATGTCAGTGCAGAGGAATAGGCTTTGGTTGCAGCTTTGTTCGAATCTGCGCCACCGTTCTGGTTCAGCTTCACCAATTTTTCCAAAATGTCCCCTGCCGACTGGAACAATTTGAAAGACTCGCCTTCAAATATTTTTTTGCCTCGTCATTTTCGTTCTTGCGCGAATGCTCAAGCATGCGGTTGTTCACTTCAGCCAGATGCGTCCATTCTCCAGAAAAGCTGTCGTAGAGCTTCTGTTCCTCAGGGCTGCTTATCAGCACCTCGTAGGCTTTGCGCAACTTCACCATATCTTCACGCTCTGCATTCACTTTTTTATCGAGGGAGGCCATAGCCGCCTCATCCGTGTTCATGAGGTGCTGCGCTTGGGTGAGCCGTATGTCTGAAGCCATGGTATTCATCGCATTGATAGCCGCCACGCTAGGCAGCCAGTTATCTGCGATGTCTTTAGTAGAGGCGTTCAAAACGCCCATCTGCATCAGTGAAACAGTTGCCATTAAAAACAACATCACCATCATCGCGACCAACGCCCCCACGATTCGCGTTCCAATTTTTAAGTTATTCACGGCAATGTCTCCTAAATATCTGCCGACCAGCTCGCCCTCAAAGCCTGCAGTTGTCTCAAAAAAACGTAATCACCCCAGTGGGGCTGAAGCGTGACCTACCTGCCCGAATTGCTACATTGATGTAGCTGCGGCCATCACCCCAACTCGCCATTGCCCATCAGGGCTTCCATGTTCATCACGATCAACATGCGATCGCCCACATGGGCCAGCCCGACGATGAAACGCGAGTCCAGCGCCGACTCAAACTGCGGCGCGGGCTTGATCGCTCCGGCATTGAGCGTCACCACATCGGACACGCCATCCACCACGGCGCCGACCACTTTGCCGCGCACGTTGAGGATGATGACCACGGTGAAGTCGTTGTAGAGCACCTGCGCCAGGTTGAGCTTGAGCCGCAGGTCGACGATGGGGACGATCACGCCACGCAGGTTGATCACGCCCTTGACGAAGCTGGGCGAGTTCACCATCTTGGTGGGCATCTCATAGGAGCGGATTTCCTGCACGCGCAGGATCTCGATGGCGTAGTCCTCGTCGCCCAGTTTGAGCGTGAGGTACTGGCTGGTATGTGCTGCGCTGCTGCCGTGGCTGGAGTCCAACGTTGGAGAGTTGTGAAGAGCTTCCATAGCGTCACCTCGGCGGCACAGGGGTTGGAAATCCAGCGTTCTTCAATTCATCATACACGCGCGACTTCGTTTCAGGGGTGCCCAACCCAGCTGGTTTTTCAGCACCGTGCAGCCCTTGGCAAACCCTAGCTGTCGGGCGTGGTTTCGGCTGGTACGCTGCGTGCAGGAGACCTCACCATGAAGACCTTGAGCGGCCTTGACGCCACCTTTTTGTACCTGGAAACCCCACAGATGCCCATGCACGTGGGCACCTTTTGTCGCTATGCCCTGCCCGCCGTGCCGCGCTACAGCTTCCACAAGGCGGTGACCGAGCACATCGGCAAACGCATGCACCTGGCCGAGGTATTCAGCCGCAAGCTCGGCCTCATGCCACTGGACCTGGGTCACCCCGTGTGGTTGCGGGTGGACGACGTGGACCTGGGCTTTCACATCCGCAAGGTCAAGGGCCGCACACTCACGCTGGCCCAGGCACAGGCCCACGCCACGGCGCTGCACACCGCGCTGATCGACCGCAGCCGCCCGCTGTGGGAATTCCATGTGTTTGACCGCGTGCTGTGCCCCGACGGCACGGTGTGCGGCGCCATGTACGCCAAAATCCACCACGCCACGCTGGACGGCAAGGCCGGCACCATCCTCAGCCAGGCCATGCTGGACGTGAGCGCCACGCCGCGTGAGGTGCCGCCGCCCAGCGCCCGCACGCGCAAGCCGCAGGACCTGAAGATCGGCCAGATGCTGGGGGCGGTGTTTTCCAACACGCTGGCGCAGTACGCCAAGCTGGCCCGCGCCCTGCCCCAGGCCGCGCAGGCCTTGGGCAGCACGGTGGCCCAGCAAACGCTGAAGGGCACAGGCACCGGGCTGCGTGCCAAGTCACCTATCACGCTGGCGCCGCTCACCGTGTTCAACGTGGCCGTGGGCACCGAGCGCAGCTTTGGCACGGCCAGCGTGCCGTTTGCCGACTGCCGTGCCATGGCGCAGGCCGTGGGTGGTTCGTTCAACGACATCGTGCTGTGGATTTGTGCCACCGCGCTGCGCAGCTACCTGGCGCAGCACAGCAGCATCCCGCGCAAGCCCCTGCTGGCCGCCATGCCCGTGAGCCTGCGCGAAGCGGGCAACAACGACTACAGCACCCAGGCCTCCATGACCGTAGTGGAGCTGGGCACCCACCTGGCGCACCCGCTCAAAAGGCTGCAGGCCATCATGGACTCCACTGCCAAGGTGAAGAATGCCATGGCCAACCTCAAGACCATGCTGCCGACCGACTACCCCTCGCTGCTGGCGCCGTGGGTGGTGGGCGGTATGGCTAAGGCTGCGTTCAAGACCTACAGCGCCACTGGCCTGTCCAAGCGCCTGCCCATGATGGCCAACCTGGTGATCAGCAATGTGCCGGGCCCCCAGGTACCGCTGTACCTGGCGGGGGCGCGCATGCTGAGCTTCCACCCCATGTCCATCGTGGTCCACGGCATTGCGCTCAACATCACCATCCAGACCTACGCAGGCAGCGTGGAATTTGGCGTGATTGCCGACCGCGATGCCCTGCCCCAGGTGGAGGACCTGACCGGGGCGCTGGAAGCCGCGTTTGCAGAAGGCCGCGCGCTCTTAGCCCGCGCCAACAGCGAAAAAGCGCCACAAACCGCCTCCGCAGTCACCAAGGCGACGAAAAAACAGAGTGCCCCAACTAAAGCCGCGGCACCACGGCGGGGCACAGCTGCAAAAGCTGCTACTGTGAAACCCCCTTCTTCAAGAAAGCGGCCATCAAAGGTCGCCTGAATAACGTCGTATGGCAAAAGCAAGCGCACCGGAAACCGATCATCCCCCTGCCCCGAACGCCTGGCTGATGGCGCTGGAAATGCGAGCCCCCTGGGAGCTGTGGTCTTTGCTGCCTAGTTGGCCCGCCCTGGCCAAAGCCCCGACGGGCGATGGCCACCCGGTCATCGTGTTCCCCGGTCTGTCGGCCAGCGACGGCTCCACGCTGCCGCTGCGCAGCTACCTGAAAAACCTGGGCTACGACATTTCGGGCTGGAACCAGGGCTACAACTTTGGGCCCCGCGCCGGTGTGCTGGAAACCGCCAAGCGCCAGGTGCAAGAGACAGCCGATGCCAGCGGTGAGCGAGTTAGCCTAGTGGGCTGGAGCCTAGGCGGCATCTATGCCCGCGAACTGGCCAAGGCCTTGCCAGACCATGTGCGCAGCGTCATCACCCTGGGCAGCCCATTTTCCGGCTCGCACAAAAGCACCAACGCCTGGCGCCTGTACGAGCTCACCAGCGGCCGCAGCATCACCCAGGAGGTGGAGAACTTCGACCTGCCAGCCGCCCCCCCCGTGCCCACAACGTCCATCTATTCGCGCACCGATGGTGTGGTGGCCTGGTCGGCCAGCCTGCAGGCGCCGAGCAAAACCCAGCCCAAGACCGAAAACGTGGAAGTATTTGCCAGCCACATCGGCCTGGGCCTGAACCCCACGGCCTGGTGGGTAGTGGCCGACCGGCTGGCCCAGGCGCCGGGTGCCTGGCAACCGTTTGAACCGACGGGCCGGCTGCAGCAGTGGGTGTTTCCAAACCCCAAACAAAAAGAGCGCTGACCCGGCTGGGTAAGCGCTCTTCTTTTGATAGCTGCTCGCGCAGTATCTACGGGGGCTAGAGGCCTACTTAACCTCTAAAGCCTGCCGCTGGGCGTGTTACGCCTGCTGCTTGTTGTAGTTGGCGATGCCGTCCATGATTTCCTTCTGGGCGGACTCTGGGCCTTCCCAGCCTTGCACCTTGACCCACTTGCCTTCTTCCAGATCCTTGTAGTGTTCAAAGAAGTGGGCGATGGTCTTCAGGCGGAAGGGATTCAGGTCTTCGGGCTTCTTCCACTGGCTGTAGAGCGACAAAATCTTGTCCACGGGCACGGCCAGCACCTTGCCGTCTTCACCGGCCTCGTCGGTCATCTTCAGGATGCCGATGGCGCGGCAGGTCACCACCACACCGGGAATCAGGGGCACGGGGGTGATCACCAGCACGTCCACGGGGTCGCCATCACCCGAGATGGTCTTGGGCACGTAGCCGTAGTTGGTGGGGTAGTGCATGGCGGTGCTCATGAAGCGGTCCACAAAAATGGCGCCCGAGTCCTTGTCCACTTCGTACTTCACCGGATCGGCGTTCATGGGGATTTCGATGATGACGTTGAACGCTTCGGGGACTTTGCTGCCAGGGGTAACTTTGTCGAGGGACATGCTTTGCTCTTTATTGAAAGTAAGAAACGGGAAACCTTCGGGGGGAAACCTAGGGATTAACCCGGATTTTACTGACTAGACACTTGCGTTTTCCCGGGACTGTCATCAAAGCACGCTACATTCGGCCCGTTGGCCAATCATCTCCCCTTGCTTTGTGGGGTGAGGAAGCAACGCAGCGGGGGCATCGCTAGCGTTGTTCCCTCCTTCGCGAAACAACCATAGAGGAGTATTTCTATGACGGGCAACTCGGCGCTCATTTTGGCGCTCGTGTGTGGATTCATCGCCGTGGCATATGGCGTTTGGGCACGCAGTTGGATACTTTCCCAAGACGCTGGCAATGCGCGCATGCAAGAAATTGCAGCCGCCATCCAGACCGGCGCAGCGGCCTACCTTTCTCGCCAGTACAAGACCATCGCCATTGTGGGCGTGGTGCTGGCGATTTTGATTGGCCTGTTTCTGGACGGCCTGAGTGCTGTGGGCTTTGTGGTGGGTGCGGTGCTCTCGGGCGCTTGTGGCTTCATCGGCATGAACGTGTCGGTGCGTGCCAACGTGCGCACCGCACAGGCCGCTACCAAGGGCATTGGCCCGGCGCTGGACGTAGCCTTCCGCGGCGGCGCCATCACCGGCATGCTGGTGGTGGGCTTGGGCCTGTTGGGTGTGACCGGCTTTTACTGGTACCTGGTGCCGGACGGCATGGTGACCACGGCCAAGCTCAATCCGCTGATCGGCTTTGCCTTCGGCTCCTCGCTGATTTCCATCTTCGCCCGTCTGGGAGGCGGCATTTTTACCAAAGGTGCTGACGTGGGCGCCGACTTGGTGGGCAAGGTGGAAGCTGGCATCCCCGAGGATGACCCGCGCAACCCCGCCGTGATCGCCGACAACGTGGGCGACAACGTGGGCGACTGCGCTGGCATGGCCGCCGATCTGTTTGAAACCTATGCGGTGACCTTGATCGCCACTATGGTTTTAGGAGCACTTCTCGCAAGTACTGCGGGGGCTACAGCCGTTTTATACCCCTTGGCACTGGGAGCCGTGTCGATTGTGGCATCCATCATTGGCTGCTTCTTCGTCAAGGCATCGCCCGGCATGAAGAACGTGATGCCTGCGCTGTACAAGGGCTTGGCGATTGCCGGCGTGCTGTCGCTGCTTGCCTTCTACTTCGTCACACAGTCGCTGTTCCCTGCCGCTGTCACGCTGACCGATGGCCACGTGATCACCGCCGGTAGCCTGTTTGGTGCGTGCACTGTTGGCTTGGTCTTGACCGGCGCCTTGGTCTGGATCACCGAGTACTACACCGGCACGCAGTACGCCCCTGTACAGCACATCGCCCAGGCATCGACCACCGGCCACGGCACCAACATCATTGCCGGCCTGGGTGTCTCCATGCGCTCCACCGCCTGGCCTGTGTTGTTTGTCTGCGCGGCCATCTACAGCGCCTTCAGCCTGGGCGGCCTGTACGGCATCGCCATCGCAGCCACCTCCATGCTGAGCATGGCCGGCATTGTGGTGGCGTTGGACGCCTACGGCCCCATCACCGACAACGCCGGCGGCATTGCCGAGATGGCCGAGCTGCCCGCCAGCGTACGCGACATCACCGATCCGCTGGATGCCGTGGGCAACACCACCAAGGCCGTGACCAAGGGCTATGCCATCGGCTCCGCCGGCCTAGCCGCCCTAGTGCTGTTTGCCGACTACACCCACAAGCTGGACGCATTTGGCAAGCACATCACGTTTGATTTGAGCGACCCCATGGTTATCATTGGTCTCTTCATCGGTGGCCTAATTCCCTACCTGTTTGGCGCCATGGCGATGGAGGCCGTGGGCCGCGCGGCGGGCGCGGTGGTGGTGGAAGTACGCCGCCAGTTCAAGGAGATCAAGGGCATCATGGACGGGACAGGCAAGCCCGAGTACGACACTGCGGTCGACATGCTGACCACGGCCGCTATCAAGGAAATGATGATCCCGTCGTTGCTGCCCGTGGTCGTGCCCATTGTGGTGGGCCTGGCCCTGGGCCCGGCGGCTCTGGGCGGCCTGCTGATGGGCACCATCGTGACCGGCCTGTTTGTGGCGATCTCCATGTGCACCGGCGGCGGTGCCTGGGACAATGCCAAGAAGTACATCGAAGACGGCCACCACGGCGGCAAGGGATCCGAGACGCACAAGGCGGCCGTGACCGGTGACACCGTGGGTGACCCCTATAAGGACACGGCGGGCCCCGCCGTCAACCCACTGATCAAGATCATCAATATCGTGGCACTGCTGATCGTGCCGCTGATGATGAAACTGCACGGCGGCTGAGTTCTCCTTCTCCCCCTGCAAAGGCCCGCTTCGGCGGGCCTTTTTCATGTAACAAACTGTCTGCGCTTTGCGCTACCATGGCGCATTGGGGCAGCCCTGCCCGTCTCGAAGCGACCCGTGAAAATACTCGTAATAGATGACCATGCCCTGGTGCGCGAAGGCCTGCACCAAGTGCTCAAAGGACTGGATGAGAACGTCAGCGTGCTGCAGGCGGGTACCTGCGCACAGGCATTCGCCATTGCTGACGCCCATCCTGACCTGGACTTGGTGTTGCTGGACTACCACTTGCCCGACATGACCGGCCTGCAGGCCTTGGACGTGTTTGGCAAAGACCACCCCGAGCTGCCCATCGTTATGCTGTCGGGCTCTGCCAACATCCAGGTCATGCGCCAGGTGCTGCAGTCGGGTGCCTCCGGCTTTGTCACCAAATCCACCCTTAGCGACGAGCTGTTGAACGCGGTACGTCTGGTTCTGAACGGCGATGTGTATTCGCCACTGGAACTGGAGGCTGACTACGGCACCCTACCGTTTGACGCTGCTTCGTCCAAGCCTCCGTTGACGCAACGCCAGGAACTGGTACTGCGCGAGCTGCTGGATGGCCGCTCCAACCGCGAAATTGGTACCAGCCTGAACGTATCGGAAGAAACCGTGAAAACGCACGTAGCAGCCATCCTGCGCTACTTCGACGTGCAGAACCGCACGCAAGCCGTGGTGGCCGCCGCGCGCAGCGGTTACCGCGCCAGCCAGGTCAGCTGAGCCACAATCGCTGGCTCAGGCCTCGTCGGCTACCGACCCGGCCGCCATAACCAGGCGCCGCAACAGGCTGCGCAACTTGGCGGGACGCACCGGCTTGTGCAGCAGGGTCAGCCCGGCGTCTTTGGCGGCCTGAATCAGCGCCGCATCGGTATCGCCACTCATCAAACAGGCCGGAATCTCACGCCCTGCGGTGGCCCGCACCATGGCAATCACGTCCAGGCCATTGCGCTCCTCACCCAGCCGGAAGTCGCTCAGCACCACATCGGGTGGTGCGTAGCCATTGGCAAAGTCCAGCGCCTGCGCCACAGAGGCTGCCGCATGCACCACGCAACCCCAAGAGGTGAGCAAATCGCTGATGGCCTCCAGCGCAAAACCGTCGTCCTCAATCACCAGCACCCGCATGCCCTCCAGCCCCAGCAGGCTGGTGGATTCTGTGGCCACTGCACCGGCCAGGGAGTCCATCGCCTGGGCCACCGGCAAAAAGATGGAGAACCGCGTGCCACAGCCCAGGTCCGAGCGCAGGGCGATGGGGTGGCCCAGCAGCTGCGCGGTGCGCTCCACGATGTTGAGTCCCAAGCCCAGGCCTTGGGCTCGGTCACGCCCCGAATTGCCTACTTGGTAAAACTCTTTAAAAATGTCCGCTTGGTGTGCGGGCGAAATGCCAATGCCGCTGTCAGACACGTCCAGACGCAGCGTGCGCCCGCCGTCCACGCTGCGGCAGCTGATGAGCACGGTGCCACGCTCGGTGTAACGCAGGGCGTTGTTGGTCAAATTCATGACCATGCGCTGCAGCAGCATGGGATCCGTCAGCGCCCAGTGCCGACTAGGGCGCACGCGCAGCCGCAGACCTTTGCCCTCGGCCAGCGGCACCAGCGCCTTGCGCAGACTGGCAAACAGTTCGCCGATGTTGACGGCCCCCCGCTGCACCTGCACAGCACCAGCGTCCAGGCGCGAAATGTCCAGCAGGCCGTCCAACAAATCCTGCATAGACTGCACCGAAGCTTCCAAGCTGGCTACTAGCTGGCGTGTGGGAATGTCCAGTGGCAGCTGCCCCAGCCGGGCGACGAACATGCCCAGCGCGTGGGTGGGCTGCCGCAGGTCATGGCTGGCTGCTGCCAAAAACCGCGACTTGGCCAGCGTGGCGGTTTCGGCCTCTTCTTTTTTCAGCCGCAACTCGCGTGTAGCCGACTCCACCCGGAATTCCATTTCCTCGCGACCCCAGGCCAGGCGCTGCGCCATCTGATTCAAGCGGGTTTGCAACACATACAGCGGATCGGTGGGCAAGGCTTCCGAGCTGGGAGTCAAGTCACCCTCGCCGATGCGTTCGATCATGCGTGACACGCGCAACACCGGTCGCACCACACCTTCGCCCATGCGAGTGGCCAAAAAGCCCCCCAGCACCAAGCCCGCAAATCCCACGGCCAAGGCCAGTAACAGCAACTCGCGTTCACGCGCCAGCAAGCGGCCACGGGAAATTTCCACCACCACGTGACCCAGCACCAGAGGCGCCGGCGGTGTGGGTGGGGCCACACTGGAGCCAAAGAAGTCATCCAGCGGCACGCTACTGGAGGCCACAGGCTCGGCCAGCACATCGATGTCGCGGCTGCGCTGAAAAGCCTGGTACACCGCTCCCGTGGCCTCTTGCAAGCCTTTGTACTGCAGCACCCCGGTGCTGGCCAGCATGCGACCGTCCACATCGAAGACCGCCACCGAGCGCACATCGGCCTCACGCTGCATGCCACCCAACACCACCTGCAGCGCCGACACATTGCCCGAAAACAGTCCGTACTCGCTGGCCAGTGCCGCCTGGCGCGCCATCAGTTTGGCGCGCAGGTCGTGCGACTCATCCAGGTCCGCTACACGGCTGGTCCAAAAAATCGCGACCAGCGCCACCACCACCAGAAAAACCGGCAGCAACGCAGCAGCCAGCATGCGGGCGCGAATGCCTGGGAACATCATGGACGTTTCTCCAGGCGGCGAAGGCGCTCACTGAGCACCCCTTCGTCCAGAGTCAACCCCAACGACCTGGCTACGTAATCGTTCACCAAGACGCTGAACTCCAACGGGTACTGCGACGCCGGCACGGCCCCTCCCTGCAACACCGCACGCGCCATGGTGGCGGCCTGCCCTCCGATCTGGCGCGGAGCGCTGTGCAAGGACATCAGGGCCCCAGCCTTGGTGTAAGCCGGCGAAAACGCCAGCAAGGGCACACGCGAACGGTAGGTCGCCAACAGGATGTTGGAAATGGTGGTGCCGTTGTAGACCGCGGGATCGGCCACCGCCAGCAGCACATCGGTGTCGCTGAGCACGGTTTTGAGCCCGGCGTACAGGGTGATCGGCGAGGTGACGGTGCCGCCCACAATTTCCAGTCCGCGCGACTGCGCGGCCGCGACCAACCCCACCTGCTGCTGCATCGACTCATGGCCCCACAGCACGCCCACGCGCTTGGCATCTGGCAGGGCCAGGCGCAGCAGGTCCAACTGGCGCGGAAAGGGTTGATCCAGGTACAGGGCAGCAACACCGGCAGTGGATTTGTGCACGGTCTCGCGCACGATGCGCTCAAAGCCCAGGCGCGGAATCAGGGCCGCGATGATGGGGGGACGCCCCTCCCGCGGCAAGGCACGGCCCAGGGCCTCCGCCCCCAAGGTAATCCAGACCTTGCCGCCCTGCAGTCCCGCCACCTCGGCACCAGGCGCGTCCGGCACCACCAGTTGCACAATCTCCGCGCGGTCCATACCCGAACGCACCAACTCGGCCACCACAGCCTGGGCGGCTTCGGAATACCCTGCGCTACGCTCGCTGCTGAGAATGACAACGTCCGCACCCCAGCACGCACCGGCGCACCCGAGCGCCAGCGCAGCCAGACATCGGAGAAGCACTGCCAGACCCTGCATCCGCTCAGTTCTCCACCCGCAGGCTGACCATGGCCCTGCGCTCGAACATGAACTTGGCGTCGCCATCGCGCGATGGCACGTCGAGGTTTTGCAGTGTGAAGGCCCATTCGGCCTTGTTCTTGCCGAGTAAAAATCCCTTGGCAATCCGCAAGTCGGTGCGACCCACGGAGTACAGCTTGTCGCTGCCCGACATGAGGCCAATGTCCTCGGACTGTTGGTGCATCAGCGACAACGTGGTGCCCGACGACAGCGTATGCACCGCCATCAGCGATGCTGCAAAGCGTGCCGCGCCATGGGTGGTTTTGAAGCGCTCAGCCCCGGCAATTTGGGTCCAGGTCTGGGAGGCAAACAGTTGGGTGGCCGCGCTGGGCTTCCACTGGATCTGGTGCTCCACCCCGGTGATGCTGAAGTTCTCGATGTTCTGGTAGTCCTCAGGCGACAGATTGGCAGGGCGCTCAATGCCATCCGTAATGCGTTCATCGAAGAAACGCACGTCGCCAGAGATGCCTTGTTTCAGCAGGTTGTAGTTGTAGCCCAGCTCACGGGTGTAGATTTTCTCGGGCAGCAATTGCCCGGTACTTTGCACCGTGGTGATGGGACTGGCGCCATTGATGTCGTAGTAGCGCACCGCAGCGTATTTCTCATAGGCACTGGGTGGGCGGAAGGCACTGGACACACCGGCACGGAGCGTGTGGCCTGGCAGTGCATGCCAGTTCACCATCAGGCGTGGCGAGAAGGTGCCCCCCCCCATGTCGCTCTGCTCAGCCATGGCGCCGGCATTCAACACCCATTCGGGTTGCAGGCGCCATTCAGCGCTGCCAAACAGGCGCGAGAAGTTGGACGTCACCTGGTCACGCATGTCGAAGCTGGAGTGCGAGGTCACCTGCTCGCGCCGCACCTCCAGCCCCCATACCGTACGAAGACGCAGGGTGTGCACCACAGTGTGTTGCAAGCTCAGGGCGTCGTTCACCTCGCGCGCGCTGAAATCAATTGGAATGCCGTAGTAGTTCACGCCCGCGTCATTGCTCAGGTAAGGGAACCTGTCTTTGTGCGTGTTCTCAGTGTGCGAAAAGCTGAACTGGAGGTCCTGGTCGTTCTCCAGGGGTTTGCGCCAGTCCACCTGCACAAACTGCGACCCCAAAAACCGCATGCGCTGCATATTGCCTGGGGAATCGGCGGAGCCACGCCCGGCGTCGATATCCAAGGCGCCCACGCGCATGTCCAGCTCTGCACCGCCATCCATATCCAGCGACGCCACCCCATTTACCCGCGACACGCGGTTGCCGCCGTAAGTCCTTTTCAGGCCCTGGTCACCGCGGGTATCCACGCTGAGCCGGTAGGTGGTGCCCGGCAGGCCCCAACCAATGCTGGCACCCGCGTCGGCCACGTTGTTGTCACCCAGGGTCAGGGAGGCCGTGGAGCCCACTTCGCGTACATCGCGCGAAATAATGTTGATCACGCCCAGGAAAGCACGGGCGCCATAGGTGGCGGAGTTGGACCCCCGCAAAACCTCAATGCGCGCAATGTCGTCCAGCGCCAGGGTTTGCAAACCCAGCCCCGCCGAGCCCTGCAAATGGCCGGAGTACACCGAGCGACCATCGACCAATACCTGGATGCGGTTGGCCCAGTCGTCACTGCGGCCATGGTAGGAGGCCAATGGCGCATCGGTTTCAAAGGATGTGGTCGTCTGAAAGCCAGGCACCAGGCGCAACAGGTCGGCCACATCACGCGCGCCAGAGTTGCGGATAAATTGCCGGTCCAGCACGGTGACGGCCCCCGGTGCTTCGTCCACGGGCTGCGACAGGCGCGATACCGACAACACCACCGGCATGTCACCCAAAAAGTCGCGTTCGCTCACAGCCGTGCCCGTTTGGGCTTCGGCCAGCGCACTGGACAGCAGGAGGGTGACAGCGATAAGTTTGGTAGACATAGGCGTTTCTCCAACGAAAGACCTTGTATTACTTGTAGGGTGATTTTGCACTGGGTTTCTGGGTGTGCCGGGCAAGGCGTGGACAATATGCCCATGGCTGCACCCAGTACACAACGGATAGTCCCTTTGGTCGACCAGCGCTCGGCATCGCTGCAGGTGCCGCGCTCTGTGTTGGAGTCGGCTGTGCACGTCCCAGCAACGGGTCACCTGGGTGACCGATTGGGTCGGCCTCTGCGAGATTTGCGCATCAGCGTGACGGACCGCTGCAACTTCCGTTGCAGCTACTGCATGCCCAAGGACGTGTTCGACAAGGATTACGCCTACCTGCCTCACAGCGACCTGCTCAGCTTTGAAGAAATCACCCGCCTGGCGCGCCACTTTGTCGCCCATGGGGTGTCCAAGATCCGCCTGACAGGGGGGGAGCCTCTGCTGCGCAAAAACATCGAAGTATTGATTGCCCAACTGGCGCAGCTGCGCACGCCCGAGGGATATACCCCCGACCTGACCCTGACCACCAATGGATCCTTGCTCGCACGCAAAGCCACAGCATTGAAGGAGGCAGGACTGCAGCGGGTCACGGTGAGCCTGGACGGCCTGGACGACACGGTGTTTCGCCAGATGAACGATGTGGATTTTCCTGTAGCCGATGTGCTGCATGGCATCGACGCCGCACTGGCCGCGGGCCTGGGACCGGTGAAGGTCAATATGGTGGTGAAACGCGGCACCAACGACCAGGAAATTTTGCCCATGGCCCGCCACTTCAAGGGGACCGGCGTGGTGCTGCGCTTCATTGAGTACATGGACGTGGGTGCTACCAATGGCTGGCGCATGGACGAAGTACTGCCGTCGGCCCAGGTGGTGGAACGCATCCGCGAGGAATTCCCCCTGCTTGCGCTGGACCACAGTACCCCGGGAGAAACGGCAGAGCGCTGGGGCTATGCCAACCCCCAAGGCTTGCACGACACCACGGCCGGAGAAATTGGCGTGATCAGCAGCGTGACCCAGGCATTCTGCGGCAGCTGCAACCGTGCCCGCCTCTCAACAGAAGGCCAGCTCTACACCTGCCTGTTTGCCAGCCAAGGCCACGACCTGCGCAGCCTGCTGCGGGGCGGCCACAGCGAGGCCGATCTGGCGTCGGCCATTGCCCACATCTGGCGAGGCCGAAGCGACCGCTACTCGGAATTGCGAGTCAGCCAGCCCGCTGACGCGGCCACCAGCGCCCGCCGTGTGGAGATGAGTTATATCGGCGGGTAAAGAGGTAGATCGCCTGGCCTCAGGCCGTGTCTTTTTTGGCACCCGGCGCATGCTTGCGCGCCAGCAGCGTGTACATGGTGGGCACCACAAACACGGTGAGCAAGGTGCCCACGGTCATACCGCCCACAATCACCCAACCAATTTGCTGACGGCTTTCGGCTCCCGCGCCTTTGGCAAAGGCCAGCGGAATGGCGCCCAGCACCATGGCGCCGGTGGTCATCAGAATGGGGCGAATGCGCTGCGAGGCCGATTGTTGGATGGCCTGCAGAGTCGCCATGCCCTGCTCACGCAGCTGGTTGGCAAACTCCACCATCAAAATGCCGTGTTTGGTGATGAGCCCCACCAGGGTGATCAAACCGATCTGGCTGAACACGTTCAGAGTCCCACCCGACCATTTGAGCGCCACCAGGGCGCCCGCCATGGAGAGCGGCACGCTCAGCATGATCACCAGCGGGTCCACAAAACTTTCAAACTGCGCCGCCAACACCAAGAAAATGAACACCAGCGCCAGCAAGAACACCAGCGTCAATGAATCCGACGACTTCTTGAACTCGCGACTGGAACCGTTCACGTCGGTGGCATAGCCGGGCTTCAAAACCTTTTTGGCGGTTGCATCCAGAAAATCCAGCGCCTGGCCCAGCGAGTAGTCGGCCGACAAATTGGCCGTGATGGTGGCAGAGCGCCGCTGGCCAAAGTGGTTGAGCTCGCGCGGCACCACCACCTCACGGATTTTTACCAGGGCAGACAGGGGCACCATGGCATCGCCCTTGGCCCGCACAAAGATCTTGTCAATGTCTTCCGGTGCGTCGTGGCCGCTGGCCAGCGTCTGCACCACCACGTCGTACTGCTCACCTTCGCGCTTGTAGCGCGTGACGTTGCGACCACCCAGAATAGTTTCTACTGAGCGGGCAATGGTGTCCACACCCACCCCCAGGTCGGCAGCGCGCTCACGGTCTACCTCCATGCGGAACTCGGGCTTGTTCAAACGCAGATCGGTGTCCACTTGCAGGAAACCGGGGTTCTTGGCCAACTCGTCCTGAAAGGCACGCACGGTTTGTGACAGGTTCTGGTAGCTCTCGGAGGTGATGATCACGAAGTTCACCGGGCGCTGGGTAAAGCCCTGCCCCAAGGACGGAGGGGTGACGGGAAATGCGGTCACACCCGACAGGCCCGAGATGCGCGGCGTCATCTCCTTGGCCATTTCCAGCGTGGTGCGCTTGCGCTCTTCCCAGGGTACAGCCCGGAAAAACACGTTGCCTTGTGCCACGGTGGGGTTGCCGATGGTGGAAAAGACGCGGTCAAACTCCGGGTAGCTCTCGCCCACCTTTTCAATGGCTCGTGCATAGCGGTTGGTGTAGTCCAGCGTCGAACCATCGGGTGCGTTGAGCTGCGCCAACACCACGCCCCGGTCTTCCAGCGGGGAGAGTTCGCGCTTGATGTCAGACATCACCGACCAGGACACCACGCCGCTGCCCAGCATGGCCAGGACCACCAACCAGCGGTGGCGCAACGTCCACGCCAGCACCCAGCCATAACCCTTGGTGAAGGACTCTAGTAGATGCTCCATGGTGCGGTCAAACCAACCCGGTTTGGGGTTGTGGCGCAACAGCACCGAAGACATCATGGGCGAGAGTGTCAGCGCGACCACACCCGACACCGTGACGGCGCCTGCCAGTGCCAGCGCAAATTCAGTGAACAGGCGCCCTGTGCGCCCTGGCGCAAAGGCCAACGGCACGTACACGGCCACCAGCGTGAGCGTCATCGCCACAATAGCAAAACCCACTTCGCGCGCCCCGCGGATGGCCGCCTGGAAGGGCGGCATGCCATCTTCAATGTGGCGGTAGATGTTTTCCAGCATCACGATGGCATCGTCCACCACCAAGCCAATTGCCAACACCAAAGCTAGCAGCGTCAGCGTGTTGATGCTGAACCCGGCGAGTGCCATCAGCGCAAAGGTGCCAATCAAGGCGACCGGAATCGTGACCAGCGGGATGATGGCGGCACGCAGCGTACGCAGGAACAGAAAGATCACCAGCGCCACCAGCACCGAGGCTTCCACAATGGTCTGGTATACGGCCTTGATCGAGCGGTCAATAAACACCGAGTTGTCGTTGGCCACATCCACGGTCACGCCGGGTGGCAGGTCTTTCTGGATCTTGACCATCAGCTGGCGCACGCCGGCTGACAGGTCCAGCGGGTTGGCTGTAGCCTGACGAATCACGCCTACACCAATCGCATCGCGGCCGTTCAGCCGCACACTGGTACGTTCATTAGCGGGGCCTTGCTGTACGCGGGCCACATCGCCAATGCGTACCGGAAAACCGTTCACCGATTTCACCACCACCTGCGCGAACTCCTGTGGGCGACGCAAATCGGTGGCCGCCGTCACATTGAATTCGCGTAGGGTACTTTCGATGCGTCCCGCAGGCACTTCGATATTGGATCGGCGCAGGGCATCCTCCACATCCTGGATCGTCAGGCGGTAGGCCGCCAGCTTGGCAGGGTCCAGCGCGATCTGCATGGAGAACTTGCGCTCACCCTGCACCGTCACATCGGCCGCGCCGGGTGCCGTCTGCAAAATGGGCTTGACCAGGGTATTGGCCATTTCCGAGAGCTGCAATGCGGAATGCGTGTCCGAACTCAATGAAAGGAAAATCACGGGAAAGGCATCCGCTTCCACCTTGGCGATCACCGGCTCGTCTATACCCTGTGGCAGACGCTGCCGCACGCGTGAGGTCTTGTCGCGCACATCGGCCGCGGCCGAGTCGGCATCGCGTGACAGCGCAAAACGAATGGAGATCTGGCTGCGCTCCTGGCGGCTGCTGGACGTGATGACGTCCACTCCTTCGATACCGGCCAGGGAGTCTTCCAGAACCTTGGTGACCTGGGCTTCCACCACCTCACTGGATGCACCTGAAAACTGGGTGGTGACCGTCACCACGGGCTCGTCGATCTTGGGATACTCGCGCACCGAAAGTCGGTTAAACGACACCGCCCCCACGAGCATGATCAACAGGGACAGTACGGTCGCGAAGACCGGACGACGAATAGAGGTTTCCGCCAACTGCATGGTGCGCTTGCCTCAGTAAATTAGCGGGGTGTGGATGCGGTGGCCACTGGCGCGGACGCGGCACCCGCAGGCGCCCCGGCTGGCCGACCCAACTCCACGATGCGCAGCGGGGTACCGTCTTTTTGCAGGCGCTGCTGACCGGCCACCACAATGGTCTGGCCCTCACTGACACCTTCCTGCACCTCCACCTTGCCCTGGCGGCGCACCCCCAGCTTGACCTCCTGGCGCAACGACACCCACTGGGTGTCGGCCGGCAAACCGGTGGCAGCCGGAACCTGTGAAGGCTCTACCACCCGAATCACAAACTGCTTGCCACCCTGGGGAACAATCGCCTCCTCGGGCAATACCAATGCCGAATCATTGACGCCAAACACCGCGGTCACGCGTGCAAACATGCCCGGGCGCAGCGGCCCAGTAGCTCCACCCTTGGCAGCGCCAGCCGGTTTCCCTGCATGTGCAGACTTTTGTTCGGGTTTGGTGGGGGCTTTGGCAGCCTCTTTGGTCGCAGGCACCGCGGCTTCGCCCGCCGTGTTGGGCAACATGGCCCGGATTCCAATGGAGCGGCCATTGGCGTCGAGCAGCGGATCAATCGCCTCAATGCGCGCCTTGAACAAGCGCCCGGGAAACGCGTCCAGCGCCATTTCCACGCCCTGCCCCAGCTTGATCTTGCGCTGGTAACGCTCTGGCAGGCGGAAGTCGACCAGCATGCTGCTGGTGTCTTCCAGGTTCACCAGGTCTGCGCCGTCTTTCACATAGTCGCCCAGGTTCACATTGCGCAGGCCCACGGTGCCATCAAACGGCGCCACGATCGCCATGCGCCCTAAGCGCGCCTGAGCCAGCGCCAGTTGGGCTTGGGCCACCTGCACATTGGCAGCGCTCTCATCGAGCACGCGCTGGGCCACGAAGTTCTGTGCCACCAACTCCTGGTTGCGCTTGAGGTTGGCCTGGGCAATGGACACCTGGGCCTGGGCCTGGCTCAACTCGGCACGCTGCAGCGTGTCATCCAGTTGCACCAACAGTTGCCCTTTGCGTACCTGCGCACCATCCTGAAATCCCAGGCTCACTACCCGGCCCGCCACTTCGGGGCGCAGCATCACGCTCTGGCGAGAGCGCAAACTGCCCACCGATTGGGCATCGTCTTGCAAGGACACCTGCTCCACTTTGGCCACTTCCACCCCCGCAGCACGGGGAGCAGCGCCTGCCGGCGATTTGGTGGCCGAGGCAGTGCTGGTCGAGTTACTCGTAATCTCTAGCGGACCTTGTGGCCGGGATTGGTACCACCACGCAGCAGCAGACAAGCCTGCGATGCCTAACACCGCGACCGAGGTATAGATAACTTTAGATGCCATGAGGTGGTAACCGAAAAGAATGGAAGACAGCGCTCGCGAATGTAACAGGACGTTATTTAATGCCCATGTCAGAGCGGAGAAAGCGTGCCGGCTAGCGCGCTTTCAGCGCAACTTCTACGCCCTGGTTGGCCAGTGCATCGGCGCGCTCGTTGCCGGGGTCACCAGCGTGGCCTTTCACCCAGCGCCAATCGATCTTGTGGCCACCGCCGGACACCAGGGCGTCCAATTGCTGCCACAGGTCCACATTCTTGACGGGCTGCTTGGCTGCCGTTTTCCAACCCTTGGCCTTCCAGCCCACCAGCCACTCGGTGATGCCCTTGAGCACGTACTGGCTATCTAAGTGCAGCACCACGGCGCAGGGGCGCTTGAGCGCGGTCAGCGCCTGGATCACTGCCATCATCTCCATGCGGTTATTGGTGGTGCCCAGTTCACCACCACACAGTTCTTTTTCAGTGCCATCCGGCGAGCGCAGCAACACGCCCCAGCCACCAGGGCCGGGGTTGCCCTTGCAGGCGCCATCGGTGTAAATCACCACGGAATTCAATGCTTGGTTCAATCGTTTTTCCTTGTTTCAATCGGATGCATTCTCTGCGCTGCGGGGGCCACTTGCTTCGCCAACGCCGGTGTCGCACGCCAGGCTGCCCCCAGCATGCGCACACCGCGCACGCGTTTGACGGCCACCACAAAATAGGCAGCGCCAAAAATCGTCCACCAGCGCGAGCCCACGCTGTCCATCCAGGCCGTACGCTGCAGCCACTTCTGGCTGTCCACCGCTGGGCGGTAGCAGCCAAAGCGCCCCACTTCTACCTCGAAACTCAGCAGGCGCAGCCAATCGCGCAAGCGCCAGTAGCCGATGTGGTCGCCACAGTCTGGAAGAAACAGCGTGCCAAAGCCCAGTTTTTGGTACAGACGCGCGCGCCGCTGGCGCAGGCCCCATAGGCTGGTGGGATTCATGCCGCACAGCACCACACGCCCGTCCGGTACCAGCACACGCTCCACCTCGCGCAAAGTTGCGTGAGGGTCAGCGCTGAATTCCAGGGTGTGGGGCAGTACCACCAGGTCCAGGCTGCACGCCGGGAACGGCAGGGCCGCAAAGTCGGTCAACAAATCAACAGTCTGCAAACCTTCACCCTGGGCAGCACCTGCGTGCTGTACGGCCATCCAGCGATGCGGCATGCGGTTGGCCTGCAAGCCGGCAAGCTCGGGCACGCCCAGCTGCAGGGCGTGGTAGCCAAAAATGTCCGCAACCGCGCTTTCCAACTGCTGGTGCTCCCATTCCAGCAGGTACTGACCCGCCGGTGTCTGGAACCAATCCTGCAAACCTATAATTTGTTCGCTCATGAAGTTAATACCACTGCCCGCTTTTACTGACAACTACATCTGGATGTTGCACGATGGACAAGGGGCGCTGGTGGTGGACCCGGGGGACGCTGCGCCCGTATTGCAGGCGCTGCAGCGTGAAGGCGTACAACTTCGTGGCATTCTAGTCACTCACCACCATGCCGACCACACGGGCGGTGTGGATGCTTTGCGAGAAGCCACGGGTGCCCAAGTGTTTGGCCCGGCCCGCGAGACCATCCCCGAACCCCTACAGCGCCTGACCCAAGGCGACCGCGTGGAATGCCTAGGTCTGCATTTCGAGGTGATGGATGTTCCGGGCCACACCGCGGGACATATTGCCTATTTTTGTCCCAACATGGATGGACTACCGTTGGTGTTTTGTGGCGACACGCTGTTCAGCGGCGGCTGTGGGCGTCTGTTTGAAGGTACCGCAGCACAGTTGGACCATTCCCTGCAAAGCCTGGCGGCGTTGCCGCCCGAAACGCGGGTATGCTGCACCCACGAATACACCCTGAGCAACCTGCGCTTTGCCATGGAAGTCGACGCCGGCAATGCTGATCTGCAGGACTACCAGGGCCATTGCCAAGCGCTGCGCGCCCAAGGCCTGCCGACCCTGCCGTCCTCCATCGCGCTGGAACAACGCATCAACCCTTTTTTACGCAGCACGCAACCCGCCCTCCAGGCCTCCGCCCGCCGCTTTGACAGCCGCAGCGTGGACCAGCATGGCGTGTTTGCCACCCTGCGACTATGGAAAAACGAATACCGATGAGCCTTTTCAAAATCGCTGGCCTGGCCGCCGTACTGCTGCTCGGCGCCTGTGCCACCACCGGCCCTGACACCACTGCAACGCCGTCGCCCCAGACCACCACCTCCACGCCAGCCCCTCGCTCTAGCGATGGCCTGACACTCCAATCGAGCCGCGAACTCAAACGCCCTGCGCCCGCCCCTGCCGCGGCGGCACGAGCCACTGAGCGCAGCGCCGACAACAACAGCCCGCTGAGTCCGATCGACACCCAGAGCCTGTCCTCGCGCACCGTGGTCGCGCTAGCACCGCCAGCCGACTTGTGGGAGCGCATCCGCCGTGGCTATGCCATGCCCGATCTGCAAAACGACCTGGTGCACGACCGCGAGCAGTGGTACGCCACGCGCCCGGACTACATTTTTCGCATGACCGAGCGTTCCAAGAAGTACCTGTTCCATATCGTGGAGGAGCTGGAAGTGCGTGGAATGCCGACCGAGTTGGCCCTGCTGCCCTTTATCGAGAGCGCTTTCAACCCTCAGGCTGTATCGGGTGCCAAGGCCGCCGGCATGTGGCAATTCATGCCGGCCACGGGCAAGTACTTCGAGCTCAAGCAAAACACCTTTCGCGACGACCGCCGTGACGTGCTGGCATCCACCCGCGCTGCGCTGGACTACCTGCAGAAGTTGTATGGCATGTTTGGTGACTGGCACTTGGCGCTGGCTGCCTACAACTGGGGCGAAGGCAGTGTTCAGCGCGCTGTTGGCAAAAACAAGCGCGCTGGCCTTGCCACCAGCTACGTGGACCTCAACATGCCCATGGAAACCCGGTTTTACGTGCCCAAGCTGCAGGCCGTGAAAAATATCGTCTCCAACCCCGCACAGTTCGGCTCCAAGCTGCCGCTGATTGAAAACCACCCGTATTTCCAAACCGTCACCATCCGTCGCGACATTGATGTGGCGCTGGCTGCCAAGCTGGCCGAGGTGCCCGTGGATGACTTCAAGGCACTGAACCCCTCGATCAACCGCCCCGTGATTCTGGCCGCGGGTACGCCCCAAATTCTGCTGCCCTGGGACAACGCCGAGGTGTTCCAGTCCAACCTGGAAGCCTTTGGCGGTGGCCGCCTGGCCAGTTGGACCGCCTGGGTGGCCCCGACCACCCAACGTCCGGCCGATGTGGCCAAGCGCGTGGGCATGTCGGAAAGCGAACTGCGCAGCATGAACAACATCCCGCCGCGGGTGTTGATCCGTGCTGGCTCAACCCTGCTGGTGCCACGCTCGGCCAACATGCAGGATGTGACCGTCAAGGTGGCGGACAACGGCCAGCTGTCCCTGGCACCCGAGGTCGTGCTCAAGCGCAGCACCGTGCGCGCCAGCAAGGGCGAAACCGTAGCCAGCATTGCCCGCAAATACAAGGTGAGTGCGGCCACAGTGGCCGAGTGGAACAAGGTCAGCGCCAGCGCCAGCTTCAAGGCGGGACAGCATGTGGTGGTCTACCTGCCCGCGGGCAAAGGCCACGCACGCACTGTCAGCGCCAAGGCCGGCGGCAAACACGCGGGCACCAAGGTAGCGGCCAAGTCTGGCCACGCTGCGGCAGCCAAGGGCAAGGTAACCGCTAAAAAGAGTGGCAAGTCCAGCGGAACCAAACTGGCCCGCCACTGACCCTGCCCGTGCAGCGGGGCTTAGCGGTAGCCCACCAGCAGAATGCCGATATTCACCGCAAAGCCCGCACACCACACCACTGAGCGGGCGGTGCCCATGCCGGACACATACATCATGATGTAGAGCATGCGCAGCACCACAAACAGGAAGGCCAGGATATCCAGGCGCGCCTGGTGTGCCCCCAATTGGTGGGCAATGATGACCGCACCGATAAAGAAGGGAAGCGCCTCAAAGCTATTGGCCTGGGCGGCGTTGGCACGTGCGCGCCAGTCAGTTTGGCGGGCCAGCCAGTCGCGCGGATTCACATTGTCAAAGCCACCCTCGCGGCGGGGCAGGCCGATGCGGCCGGACTTGGCCAACCCCGCACAGGCAATCGGCAGCACGGCGGCGATCAGCACACACCAGTAGGCAACGGTGAAGTGGGCGTATTGCATGAACAACTTACTTTCTCAAAAACAGACGGTGCACCGCGCAGTTCAACGCCGGTCCACCAAGGCATGGGCAATGGTGCCCAGATCCACATACTCCAGCTCACTGCCCACAGGCACCCCACGCGCCAGGCGCGTGGGCCGCAAGCCCCGAGTCTTCAGGCCCTCGGCGATCACGTAGGCCGTGGCCTCGCCTTCGGCGGTGAAGTTGGTGGCCAAAATGACCTCCTGCACCACGCCATCACAGGCGCGTTCAAACAGCTTTTTCAGCCCCAGGTCATTGGGGCCTACGCCGTCCAGCGGGCTCAGCTTACCCATAAGCACAAAGTACAAGCCCTTATAAGCACCGGTGCGCTCCATGGCCGACTGGTCAGCCGGGGTTTCCACCACACAGAGCTGGCTGCGGTCGCGCCGCACGTCTTCACAGGTGGCGCAGACCTGCGCCTCGGTGAAGGTGTGGCAGCGCTCGCAGTGGTGCACATGGGCAGAGGCTTCATGCAAAGCCTGTGCCAGCAATTGGGCGCCAGGCCGGTCGTGCTGCAGCAGGTGAAACGCCATGCGCTGCGCAGACTTCACCCCCACGCCCGGCAAGCGGCGCAGCGCCTGGATCAGGGCGTCAAGGGCGTTGGTGTCAGACAAGATGGGAGCGCGTCAGAACGGGAACTTCATGCCGCCAGGCAGACCGGGCATGCCCGCGGTGAGCTTGCCCATCTTCTCGGTCGAGGTCTCTTCGGCTTTGCGCACGGCGGCGTTGAAGGCCGCGGCCACCAGGTCTTCCAGCATGTCCTTGTCGTCTGCCAGCAGGCTGGGGTCGATGGTGATGCGCTTGACGTCGTGCTTGCAGGTCATGGTGACTTTCACCAGGCCGGCACCGGACTCACCGGTGACTTCGATGTTACCCAGCTCGTCCTGGGCCTTTTTCATGTTGTCCTGCATCGCCTGTGCCTGCTTCATGAGGCCAGCGAGTTGTCCTTTGTTGAACATGGATTTCCTTGAGAGTGAGGGAGAAAAAAAGCAAAGCGCCCCGTTACAGGGGCTTGATGGAGCCGGGCACGATTTTCGCGCCAAAGTCCCGCATCATGGTTTGCACGAAAGGGTTGCCCAGAATTATCTTCTCGGCGGTGAGCTGTTTTTCGGCCGACGCCGCGGCATTGCGCCGGCCAGGGCAATCGGTGACGCGACCAATTTCCACAGCCAGCGTAACCGGAAAGCCCGCCGCGTTCAGCGCCTGCGTCAGGCGGTCGCGCGTGCCGGGCTGGTTCAATGTTTCGCGCTCCAGGCGCAGCAGCCACTGGTCGGTGTCACGCGCCACCAGTTGGCTTTGCAGCGCCAGCTCCCGCACAAAGGCGTTGATGGACTCGGCCGCAATCAGCTGCTGCACCGTGGCATGCCAGAAATCGCCCTCTTCGGTAGGAATCAGCACCGCGGGCGCCTGAGACGCCACGGCATCGGCCCGGTTTTCCACCTGCGTGCGCACGGGAACCGCTACAACTTTAGTAGCTACTGGCGCAAGAACCACGGGGGCTAGCGGCCCATTTTCTTCTTCATAGAGGTCGTCTGGCTCTTGCGACTCAGCGGGACCACTCTCGCGCACCGACAGCACCTGGCCCGGTGGAATCACCTCGGTTTCGACGGGGGCAGCCTGTGCTACGGGTACCGCTTCGGCGGGCGTGGGGGCGTCTTCCCAGGGTTGCACCGGGGCCGGTAACGGTGGCTTGGCGGGGGCAGCGACTGCCACAGGTGCAGCGGGTACAACCGCTGGCGGTGCAGTGCGCAAGGGCGTTGGCGCAGCAGCCACGCGCGGTGCGGCGTCAACTAGAGTTTTTTTTTCAGCCAGTGGCATCGTGCCAGCGCGGGGTGCAGCGCCCTCCACCGCAGGTTTGAAGGCCAACAGGCGCAACAGCACCATGGTCAACGCGGCATATTCGTCGGGCGCCAGGCCCAGATCGGCCCGGCCATGCAGGCAGATGCTGTAAAGCAACTGGGTTTCATCTGCCGCCATCAGGTCGGCCAAGCGTGCCGTGTCGGCAGCTTCGGGGTCAGAGTCGTCCGCCGCCCCGCCGCCCACGGCTTGCAGCACCGCCATGCGCTGCAGCACGGTGGACATTTCCTCCAACGTGGACGCCGCGCTTAAGCCATTCAGGCGCAGAGCCTCGGAGGTTTCCACCACCGTCTTGCCATCACCCAGCGCCAGCGCCTCAATCAGGCGGAACACGTAGCTGCGGTCCACGCTGCCCAGCATCTGGCGCACCGTGGCTTCCTGCAACTGGCCAGAACCAAAGGCAATCGCCTGGTCGGTCAGGCTCAAGGCGTCGCGCATGGAGCCGCGTGCGGCGCGGGCCAGCAGTCGCAGCGCCTGCACTTCGGAGCTGACCTGCTCCACTTCCAGCACCTTGGTCAGGTGTTCACGGATGGTCTCAGGCGCCATAGGCCGCAGGTTGAACTGCAGGCAACGGCTCAGCACGGTCACCGGCACCTTTTGCGGGTCGGTGGTGGCCAGCACAAATTTCAAATACTCAGGGGGCTCTTCCAGCGTCTTCAACATGGCGTTGAAGGCCGTGTTAGTGAGCATGTGCACTTCGTCGATCATGAAGACCTTGAAGCGCCCCTGCACCGGCTTGTAGACCGCCTGCTCCAGCAGGGCCTGCACTTCGTCCACGCCACGGTTGCTGGCGGCGTCCAGTTCGGTGTAATCGACAAACCGGCCGCTATCAATATCAGAGCACGCCTGGCAGACCCCACAAGGGGTAGCGGTGATTCCACCACTACCATCGACACCCTGGCAGTTGAGCGATTTGGCCAGAATGCGCGACACCGTGGTCTTGCCCACGCCGCGGGTTCCCGTGAACAGGTAGGCATGGTGCAAGCGCTGGGTGGTCAGCGCGTTGGTCAGGGCTTGCACCACGTGGTCCTGCCCCACCATTTCGGTGAAGTTGCGCGGACGGTACTTGCGGGCGAGCACGAGATAAGACATGGCTGGATTCTAGTGTGCCGGCGTCACCGCTCTCAGGTAGACTGGGCAATAGGAAAGCCACTTTCTCCATCCACACCATGCTGTCCCGCCTGCGCCAACGCCTGCCACAGCTGCTCTGTGCGTGGCTGATGTGCGTCATGCCTCTGGTGGCCCACGCTGGCGATGTGTTGCGGGTACTGGCCTGGCCCGGCTACGCCGACCCCGACGTGGTCAAAGCCTTTGAGCAGCGCACTGGCGCCCGGGTAGAGATCACCTTCGTCGATTCGGACGAAGTGCTGTGGCAACGCATCACCCAAAACCAGGCCGAAGACTTCGACCTGTTTGCCGTCAACACGGCCGAGCTACAGCGCTATATCCCCAAAGGCTTGGTGGTGCCCATCAACACCCGCGCCATCCCCAACACCCACCTGCAGTTACCCCGCTTTCAGCAGCTCAAGAGCATTCCGGGCATCGTGCATGGCAACCAAGCCTATGCGGTGCCCTACACCTACTCCGAAATGGGGCTGATCTACGACCGCGCGCAATTTGCCACACCGCCCAACTCCATACAGGCACTGTGGGATCCGAAATACAAGGGCCGGGTGCTGGTCTACAACGGGGGCACGCACAATTTCTCTCTGGCAGCCCAAATGCTGGGCGACAAAACCCCCTTTCAGGTAGACGCCAAGGAATGGCCCGCCGCCGTGCAACAGTTGTTGGCACTGCGGCGCAATGCGTTGACCTTCTACACCCAGCCCGAAGAGTCGGTGGAGTGGTTCAAGCGCAGCAAGGCCGCCCTGCTGTTTGCCAACTATGGCTCGCAACAGGTCAAGCTACTGCAAGCGGCCGGCCTGAATGTGGGCTACACCATCCCCAAGGAAGGGGCGTTGGCTTGGTTGGACTGCTGGGCCATCACGCGCGGCGCCAAAAACATGGCGCTGGCTGAGGCCTGGATCGACTACATGCTGGAGCCCGAACCCGGTCAAGTGCTGCTGAGCCGCCAGGGCCTGGCCAACACCACGTCCGAGTCGCCCTACCTGCACCCTGGTGACCGGCTGATCTGGCTGGAACCCGTAGAAGACGTAGACCGCCGTAACTTGCTGTGGTCGCGCATTGTTTCGGGTGACCGGGCCAACAAGGTGCTGGCGCCGTGAAGTTCGGCATCACCTCGCGCCTGGCGCTGGTGCTGGCACTGGTGGGCATGCTGGTGTCCGGGTTCACCGGGTTTTACGCCTTCAGCGTGAGCCGCAGCCTGCTGGTGCAAAGTGCACAAAACGAACTGCTCACCTCCACGCAGGTGCTGGCACGGCGCCTAGCGCTGACCCGGCAGGAAATCTCGCGCAACCTGCTGGTACTGGCCACCCACCCGGCAGCGCTGGCCAGCTTGCAGGGCAAAGGCCCGGCATCCGAACAACAGCTGGTCACCCTGTTCGAATTGGTCATGGAGGCCAACCCGGCTTACTTTCAGGTGCGGCTGATCTCCGTGCAAGACGGCGGCCCGGAGCAGGTGCGGGTGGACCGCGACAGCGGCACGCTGCTGCGCGTCACCGGTGATGATTTGCAGGAAAAAGGCCACTTCCCCTACGTCTATGAAACCCTGAAGCTGCCTTTCGGCGAGACCTACTTGTCGCCCATCACCATCAACCATGAGCGTGGCGCCCACGCCGGGCTGGAGCGCCCCACGGTGCAACTGGCCACACCGGTGACCGACGCCCGGGGTACCGTGTTTGGCGTGTTGGTGATCAATGTGGACCTGAATGGCGTGTTTGCCATGCTGTCGGCAGATTTGCCGCCAGATTTCCAGCTGTTTCTGGCCAACCGCAACGGAGACTTTCTGATCCACCCTGATCCCACACACGCCTTTGGTTTCGACAAGGGCCGACGCTACCTGGTGCAGCAGGAGTTTCCTGAAACCGCAGACTTGGTCACCGGAAAAGCTACCAAAGCCTTCGCCCAATCCAACCAGGGCGCCTATGCCGACGCGCCTATTCTGCTCAGTTTTATGGGGCGCCCGCTGGATGTGGCCAGCGGTGAAGACCGCTTGATTTTGGGCCTGGCCCAACCCCTAGAGAGCGTGCTGCGACAGGCCGACCAGCTGGGTGCAGGCATCCTGCGCATCGTGGCACTGGTATGCCTGGGCTGCCTGGTGTTGGCCATATTTCTGGCACGCGCCATTACCCGGCCCATCAACATGATGAATATGGCCATCCAGCGCTTCTCCAACGACAACCATATGCTCAGCCTGCCGGTGGCGCGCCAGGACGAAATCGGCATGCTGGCGCGCAGCTTTCAGCACATGCAAAACCTGATCAAGCGCCAGGTGGAAGACCTGCAGGACAGCCGCGAAGAACTGGAACACCTGGCCCAGCACGACATGCTGACCGACCTGCCCAACCGGCGCATGTTCATGGAGCGGCTGGAGCAGGCCATCGCACGTGCGCTGCGCAATGATGAAGAATTTGCGTTGCTGTTCATTGACGTGGACAACTTCAAACAGATCAACGACACGCTGGGTCACGCCGCGGGCGATGCCGTACTCCGAACGGTAGCCCAGCGCCTGGCCGGCAGCACACGCAAAGTGGACACTGTCGCCCGTCTGGGAGGCGATGAGTTTGTGGTGCTGCTGGACAATTTTTCGCAGCGGGAACAGATTGCAGGCTTCACCGAGAAGCTGCTGGCGGTGCTCAAGACGCCGATGCCCTTTGGAGAAAACCCGATACATGTGGAGTTCAGCATCGGCATCAGCCAGTTCCCAGAGAACGGGGCCACCTCGGAAGACATCATCAACAACGCCGACCGCGCCATGTACAAAACCAAGGCCGGTGGACGCAATGGCTACCGCTTCACCTCGGATGCCAACACCCAGCCCAACCTGTTGTGAGAATTGAGAAAGCGCCGCCCCGCATTGGGTACAATGCGCCTTGACGGGCCTTCCCGCATGGTGAAGCGGCCAACCGGGTCAGGTGGGGAACCAAGCAGCCCTAACTGTGGAGCCAGTGCCGGGGTCAGGCTCGTCAACTCCCCTTTCTCACCCTTGAGGAATTCCAGGATTGAGTTTCAAGGCGCTCTCTCGTTGGATTTTCTCAGCGTTGCTGGCGCTTGGCGTTAGCGCGACCTGCGCACTCACGGCGCCTGCCGACCCTAGCTTCCCCACACTCCTGCTGTCCGAAACCACCGGAACCAGCCAGGACATTGGCACCCGCATGGGCTACTTGGTGGACGGCAGCCGCGCCGCCAAACTGGAGCAGGTCCGATTGCCCGGCCAGGCCTGGCAAACCATAGACCGAACCAGCCCCAACTTTGGCTTTACCGACAAGGCCTACTGGTTCCGGTTTGTCATCAACAACCCCACCGACAAACCCCAACAGCGCCTGCTGGAATTGCCACGGCCTTTTCTGGACGATGTGCGGCTGTTTCACCTGGTAGCCGGCGAGGTGCAGACCCGCTATGCGCTGGGGGACGAGCAACCCTTTGCCCAGCGCGTGGTGCAGCACCAAAACTTCGTGATGCCGCTCACGCTGGTGCCCGGCCCGCAAGAGATCTATCTGCGCCTGGCCTCCAGCGGCACCATTGAGGCGCCCCTGCGCCTGTGGGAGCCCGCCGCATTTTTCGAAGCCGCCGCGCGCGAACACCTGCTGGCCGGTGCCGTGCTGGGCATTCTGGTGGTGATGATTGTTTACAACCTGTTCGTGTTCTTGGCCACTCGCGATGTGAACTACCTCTACTACATCGCCTTTGTGTCCAGCTACCTGCTGTTCTGGGCCACGCTGTGGGGCTATGCCTTTGCCTACCTGTGGCCCAACGAGATCCGCTGGAACAGCGAGGCGGTGCCGGTGTTCATTGCCACAGCCTGCATCTCGGCCTGTTTGTTTGCCAGCAGTTTTCTCAAACTCAGGCGCTTCTCCAAAACCGCCTATTGGTCGGTCCAGACCCTGGCATGGGTCAATGGGGGCCTGCTGTTGACCAGCTTTTACATCCCCTACGAGCTCATCATCCGGGTGAACTCGGTCATGATCCTGACGGTGGCTGTGGTGGCGCTGGGCATTGGCTACTGGCGCTGGTGGAAAGGTGCGCGGTTTGCACGCTTTTACTGCCTGGCCTGGACATCGGTGCTGGTGGGGGTGTGCGTGCTAACGATTGGCAAGTTCGGCATTCTTCCAGCCAACTTCTGGACCGAGAACGCCTCACAAATCGGCGCACTGATGCTGGTCATACTGCTCTCGTTCACGCTGGCCGACCGCATCAACACCGACCGCAGCCTGCGCATCGACGCCCAGGCCATTGCCTTGGCGCATGCCCGCAAGGCGCGCGAATCACAGCGCGCGCTGATCGAATCCACCGCCCAGGCCAACCGCGAGTTGGAAAGCCGGGTACGCGACCGTACCGACGAACTCAACGAGGCACTGTCCAAGCTGCAGACCGTGAATGCAGAGTTGCAGCGCCTGTCCCACACCGATGGCCTCACTCAGGTGGGCAACCGCGCCTACTTTGACCTGGCACTGGCCTCCGAGCACAAGCGCGCCAGCCGACTCAAGCAGCCACTGGCATTGATGTTGTTTGACATCGACCACTTCAAGTCCGTCAACGACACATGGGGCCACCCGGCGGGCGATGCCTGCCTGCGCTACCTGGCCGAATACATGCGCCAGAAGGTGCAGCGCGCTGGCGACGTGCTGGCCCGTTACGGCGGGGAAGAGTTTGTGGTGCTATTGATCAACAGCACCCTGGGCGACGCGCTGGAGCTGGCCGAAGAGTTCCGCGAAGACATCGCCGGGTTGGCAATTCCGATCGAAGGGCAAAGCCTGCGCATCACCGCCAGCTTTGGCGTGGCCAGCGCCATCCCCGACGCCAGCACCACCCCGGCCACCCTGGTGGCCGACGCCGACAAGGCCCTCTACGAGGCCAAACACGGCGGACGCAACTGCGTGCGTGCCGCCGCACCCCGCCTACCCGTCTGACCCCGCCGCAGCGGGCGAGCCTCAGCCCCGCAAATAGGCCAGCACGCCCTGCCCGGCCTTGGCGCCGCTGGCGAAGCAAGCCTGTAGCAGATAACCCCCGGTGGGGGCCTCCCAGTCCAGCATCTCGCCCGCACAGAACACGCCAGGCAACTGCGACAGCATCAGCTCCGATGTCAGCACTTCAAACAACACCCCGCCAGCCGTGCTGATGGCTTCATCCAGCGGACGCGTGGCCTGGAGGGTGATGGGCAAGGCTTTGATGGCAGCGGCCAAGCGGGCTGGGTCGTTCACCGCCTCCTTGGGAAGCAACTCATGCAGGATGGCAGACTTGATGCCATCCAGGTGCAGGCGGCTTTTCAGGTGGCTGGACAGCGAACGGCTGCCACGTGGGTGGCTGACCTCGGTCAGCACCTTCTCCAGCGGCATGGCGGGCAGCAAATCCAGATGGAAGGTGGCACTCCTGGTGCGCAAAATCTCATCGCGCAGCAGGCCGGACACGGCGTACACGAGGCTGCCCTCCACCCCGGTAGCCGTGGCCACAAATTCGCCCTTGCGTTGAAACGTCACCCCTTCGGTGTTGGAAAACGCGATCGCCACCGACTTGAACGGCTGACCCGCAAACTTGGTGCGGAAAAACTCGCTCCAGCCTCCCTGCACTTCAAAGCCACAGTTGGCAGGCAGCAGTGGCGCCACAGTCACGCCCTGCTGCGCCAGCAAGGGCACCCAGGCCCCATCAGACCCCAGGCGAGCCCAACTGCCGCCGCCCAGCGCCAGCACCGTGGCTTTGGCCCGCACGGGCTGGCGCCCTTGCGGAGTGTCCAACAGCAATGTTTGCGCATCCCAGCCCACCCAGCGGTGGCGCATGTGGAATTGCACGCCCACCGCATCCGCCTGCGTCGGGTTGCGCAGGCGCTGCAGCCAGGCGCGCAGCAGCGGCGCAGCTTTCATGTCCTTGGGAAACACGCGGCCCGAGGTGCCGACAAAGGTCTCAATGCCCAGGCCGAGCGCCCAGGCGCGCAGGCCGTCGGCATCCAGCCCCTGCAGCAGCGGGGCTATGACTTCACGCCGAGCGCCATAGCGGCTGGCAAAGCGCTCGGGCTCGTCCGAATGGGTGAGATTGAGCCCGCCCTTGCCGGCCAGCAAAAACTTGCGGCCCACGCTGGGCATGGCGTCAAACAGGTGCACTGCCACACCGGCATCGGCCAGCACCTGCGCGGCCATCAGGCCCGCGGGGCCGCCGCCAATGACCGCGACCTCCACCTCCAACAAGGGCAATGGAGACAGGGTGACGGGCGAGGAATCAGAAACAGTCATTCAAGGAATATCCGGGGTAAGTTCTATCAGGCGCCCCTGGGGCGTCAAAAAGGCAGCGCGCACGGTCTGGCCGGGATAGGCCAGTTGCACGACGCTGCGGTAGGTCAAAAGTTGGGCACGCAGCTCGGCCTGTTCTTGCGGGCGGGCGGTGGACTTGTAGTCCAGCACCCACCAGCTATTGTCGTCGCGGCGCTGCACCAGGCGGTCCATGCGCAGCACGCGGCCCTGGTGGGTGATGGCCACCTCGTTCGCGTGCCACTGCAGCACCTCTGCGTCCCAGGCCCAAGCGCCCTCGCCTTGCAAAATGGCCTGCGCCATACGGGCCGCCGTCTGGGTCTGCGCAGCGTCCAGCGCAAAGGCCTGACCCGCGCGCAGCAGGTGTTGGTCATTCCAGGGCGCCCATTCCAGCAGCCGGTGCATGGCCTGACCGACGCGGGAATCCAGGCTGTCGGGCACCACCTCTGCTACCAAAACAGGAGCTGTTCGCGCACTATCGACGGGGGCTAGAGGCAGATTTGGCAATACTTTCAGAGCGACAACGCCAGTATCAACCCCTGCCAACGCCAACGGTGCAGCAGGTGCGGTGTCGCCCAGCGGCCATGGCGCCTCGCTGGCGTGGGCCTGCAGACGCTGCCACCAACTGCCCGGGCTCTCGCGGTGCGGCGCCATGCTGGAAAGCACCAGCGTGGTCTGGGTGCGGGTCAGCGCCACGTAGAGAGCGTTGAGCTCTTCGCGGCTGCGCGCCTGCTGCTCGGCCGCCAGCGTGTCGGCCACGCAGGCGGGTGGGCGTGATTCGCTGGCCAGGAATACAAAGCGGCGCGGGTACGCGTCTTCACCCGGCCAGTCCACCAGCACACCCATGGTCTCGGATTTGTTGGGCTCGCCATCGGTGTCCAGCATCAGCACCAGCGGTGCCTCCAGCCCCTTGGCACCGTGGATGGTCAGCAGACGCACGGCGCGTGAATCGGCCCGCACTGGCGCCGCAATGCCACCGGCGCGCAGTGCGCGCACCAAGCCATAGGCCGTGGTGTAGCGCCCACCGTCTACCTGCAGCACGGCGTTGAGCAGCGCCCGCACATTGGCCAGCACGCTGTCGCGCAGTGTGGCGGGCGCCGCCGCGGCAAAGCGCGCGAGCACATCGCCGTCGTCATAGATGGCACTCAGTGCATCGTGCGGGGGCAGCGTGTCCAGCCACTGCTTCCATCGGGCCAGCGTGGCACCCAAGGGTTGCAGGGCAGGCGGCAAAGCGGTGGCCGTCTGCAGGGTTTCCAGCCAGCTCACAGTGGGGGGGGTGTCGTCCACCGCGCGGGCTTGGGCCTGCAGGGCGCGCTGCTGCAGCACCAGAGCCACCAGATCGTCATCGCTGGCACTGAACAGCGGAGACTTGAGCGCGCGCGCCATGGAGAGGTCATGCTGGGGCGACACCAGCACGTCGAGCAGAGCCACCAGGTCTTGCACCTCGGGGGCATCGCCCAGTTCATTCTTCTCGGGCTGCTGGGCGGGGATGTGCAGTTGCGCCAGTTCCTGCTGCATGAGCGCCAAACGCTCACGTTTGCGCGCCAGCACCATCACGTGCTGGGGCAGCAGAGTGCTGCCGGGCTGTGCCAGTTGCTGCGCCAGCCAGCGGGCGGCTTGGCGACATTCCAGGGTCTTGCGTGTGTCCTCAACCTCGTGGCGCGGCACAGTCAGGCTGTCGCGCCACACGGCCTCGGGTGCGCTGGCGTCCTCCGCCTCGCCGATGTCGCGCTCTATGCGCGGCAGGTGCAGCACCGTGCCCAGTGCCTGCGACTCGGTGCTGTGGTCGCGGAAGCCGTCAAACGCGCCTTCGCTCTGCGCCTGCGCCATCACGGCGTTCACCACGCCAATGATGGCGGGCGCGTTGCGTCGCGTGTGGTCGCAGCTCAGCAGGTCACCGCCCAGCCCCTGCACCACAAAGGCCTTGGCTGCGCGGAACACCTGCGGCTCGGCGCGGCGGAAGCGGTAAATGCTTTGCTTGGGGTCGCCCACAATGAACACACTGGGCGCATTGCCCGCCCCAGCGTACGACGACAGCCAGCTGCTGAGCGCCTGCCACTGCAGCGGGTTGGTGTCCTGAAACTCGTCAATCAGCAAATGGCGCACGCGGGCATCCAGCCGTTCCTGCACCCAGCCGCTGAGTTCCACATCCGACATCAGCGTGAGCGCAGCGCGCTCCAGGTCGCCCATGTCAATCCAACCGCGCTCGCGTTTGAGGGCCGCGTAGTCCTCCAACAGGCCACGTGCCAGTCGCGCCATGCGCTGCTGGTGCAGCCAGGCTTCGTGCTGTGCCCGCGCATCCACCACCTGGGCCAGCAGCGCCTGCGCGGCTTGCACCGTGGCAATACCCGCCAGCTTGTCACTGAACTTGCGCGGCGTGCCCTTTTGCGTCATCAGCGCATCCACCATGCCAGCCATGTCACCGTCGGTCAGGGCGCGCTCCAGGGCGGAGGCCTGTTTGGTTGCGGTAACCAGCGTGCTGGCACCCAGCGCACGCGCGCTGTCCCAAAGCAACTGCTGCACCGCTGGCTGGGCCAAACGGTCTTGCGGGGCCAGTAGTCCGACAAAGTCCGGATACTGCGCTACGAAGTGGGCCACTGAGGCATCCACCACGCCCTGGGCATCGGCCAGTGCAAATTCGGTGCGTTTGTTGAGTGCGGCCTCCAGCGCTTTGTGCGTCTGGTGGCGGCCAAAGGTGGCTACGGCGACACGGTAGTCGGCGCTGGCTATGTCGTCCTGCACGATGCGGCTTTGAAAACGCCCCCACACCTGCGCCACGGCCTGGGCATCGTTTTCCAACAGCTCGTACTGCGTGGGCAAGCCCATCTGGTGCAGCACCGCCAGCGGCGCGCTACGCAGCAGCGCCGCAAACCAGCTGTGGAAGGTGCGTATCTGCACCGGCCGCCCGCTGCCCAGCAGCTGAGCGTGCAGGCCACGCAGGGTTTGCAGCTGTGCGGCCGTAGGCTCGCCACGCAGACCGCGCTGCTGCAAGGCCCCCCGCAGCGCAGCGTCATCCGCCGCAGCAAATTCGTGCAACCATTCCTGCAGGCGCTGGCGCATTTCGCCGGCTGCCTTCTTGGTAAAGGTGATGGCCAGAATGTCTTGCGGCGCAGCACCCTCCAGCAGCGCCCGCACCATGCGCGAGACCAGCATCCAGGTCTTGCCCGCACCGGCACAGGCCTCTACCGCCACGCTGCGGCGCGGATCACAGGCAATCTCGTAGAAGCGCTGGCGCTCGACCAGCGCGCCGTTGTGTTCAAACGCGGCGGCGGTGCTCATGCGGCGGCCCACCCGTCTTTGCGGCACAGGCCGCGCGCCTGGCAAAAGTCGCAGGCCACACCATCGCCCAAGGCGGGCAACGGTTCGCCCTCGGCAATGCGCTGCATGTCGTCCAGCATGCCGGCGATCAGCGCATCGCGCGCGTGCACCACGTCGGTCTGCTCGCACAGCACGGTGCCATCGCGCTCGCCCACATTCACATAGGCCGCACGCAACGTATCGTGCGGCAGCAGCGCCGCATAGAAGGCAATCTGCGTGTCCTCCATGGGGTCCTTCACGCGCAATCGCGTCTTCGCCGTGGGCTCGGTCTTGTAGTCCAGCACCATCACCGAACCGTCCTTCAGGGTGTCGGTGCGGTCAATCCGACCGACCAGCTTTAAACTGCCAATGCGCTGGGTGTGCGAGGTCTCACCACTGGCAAACATTCCGCCTTCTGCCTCGTACTTGTCCAACCATTGCAGATAGCCATCCCGCACCGCGGGCCAGGCCGCAGCAAACGGCAAGAACTCGCCCTGTGGCAAGGCCATGGCCGCGGTCTGCGCCTCGGCCATCTGGTCCAGCAGCGCGGAGCGCCTGGTCCGTTCGGCCATCGGCTGCGCAGCCAGCGCCTCATGGAAGCGTTGCAGCACTGCATGCAGCCAGAGGCCAAAGTCGCGTTTGTCGACACCGGCATCCAACTCATCGTCTGATTTCAGCCCCAGCTGGCGCAGGGCGAAAAACCGATAAGGGCATTGGCGCAAGTCTTCGTAGGCACTGGCAGAAAGTTGCGCCACGGGGACTTGGTCGCCATGCGGCTGGGGCGGCGCCACGGGAGCCATCGGCATTGCGCGCAAGGCACGCGGCTCCTTGGCCCAAAGAAGATCCGGTTGTTGAAGTTGCAGCAGTTGCACCAAGGCGCTGGGCATCAAGGCCTCGCCCGCGTCGTCACTGGTGCGCCACAGCACATCGCACTGCGGCGACTGCAACGCAAACTGCCAGGCTGCGCGCAGTTGCACCTCCAGATCAGCGCGCGCGGGCAAGCCCAGTGCCGCGCGTTGCACGGGCGTCCAGCCGCCGGGAGGTTCAGGGGACGGGTTCAGGCGCACCTCGTCGCATCCCGCCAGCACCACGGCCGCAAAGGGTCGGCCCAGCATCTGGCTCATGGGCAAGATCACCACCTGCTCTTCATCGGGGTAATCAGGCTGAAAACTGGTGCTCTCCAGCGCATGGTTCACCCAGGCGGTGAATTCAGTCAAATCCCATTTGCTCTGGGCCCACAGGGCTTGCGCCAGCAACCCGGTCCAGCGGGCCGGGTCTTCAGGTGCCAGACGCAACGCCGCCAGCACCTCGGCACCAGCACCGTCCTGCTGTAGTTGCGGCCACAAGCCGCCGGCTTGCAGCGCCTGTTCCAGCGCTGCCAGCCAAGCCTGCAACGACTTGCGCCCCGTCAAGCCACCTCGCCAAGCCTGCACGGTGGCATGGGCTTCCACCAGGCTGGGATCACGCACCAGGCTTGGCATCGTCGCAGCATCGCGCCAGTCCCGTATCTGGTCGCGCCGCAACGCGCGCTCCAGCCGGTGTACCCAAGGCTGGGCCGCCGGCGATTGCTTGAGCCAGGCCAGCACGGCATCCGCCGAGGCATTCCACACTGCCGCGCGCAGCCCCGCCATCACAGAGGCGGCCGCCAGGCTGGTTGATAGCTTCCAGCCGTTTTCATCGCGCATGCGCACACCGGCGCCCTCCAGCATGGCGCGTACCCGGCGCGTCAGCGCCCGGTCGGACGACACCAGCGCCAATGGAAACCGGTCTTCTGCAATATGGCGCAGAGCGCAGGCCGCCGCGCGCTGGGCTTCGTCTTCTGCGTCCAGACAGGCATGCAACGCCACGGCAACAACGGGCTCCACAATGCCAGTGGCCAGTGGCAGTGCGACCAGCTTGTGTTGCCACAGCGGCTGTAAGCCCGCGGCCAACGGGTCTGCAGCCAGCCCCTGCACCAGAATCAAACAGTCCAACGACGCCACTGCATCGGCATCAAACAGCGCATCGCTGGCATAGGCCGAGGCAGCAGCCCATTCCACAGCGACCCGCGCCACCTGCGCCTCCCAGGCCAGGGCCTCACTTTCCATGCCCAGCACCGCCTGAAACCTGGCCGACTGCGCCCAGGCGGCACGCCCCTGCGGCCCCACGGCAGCGGCCAAGGGTGCCAATTGGCAGGCGGCCTGTACCAGCAAAGGTGCCAGGTCTTCCCTCCCCGCCATGCCGCTACGGGCCAGCAAGGCCTGGGCAGTCAAGGTGTCCATGGCCGCATCAAAGGTAATGTCCAAAGGACTGGGCGTAAACCCACCGTTGGCCGCCACCCAGTTCAAGGTGGTTTCAAACCGGGGCGCAAACCCCAAGGGAAAGGTGCTGGGCCACAGGCGCTGGGCCAGCGGCAACAATTGGGCATAGGGCAGCAGCACCAGCGTGCGGGCGGGGTGGGCGCCCAGACGCTGTATTTCGGCGGCAATGCGCGCCAACAGCCCGGTTTCGGGGGCCACCCACAAGGCCATAGCGGGATGTTCTACGCCATATGCAAAGGCCCTGAGCGCCTTTGGAAAATCGTTTTTGGCTATGCTGGCCATAGGCGCAAAGGCATCGGTGGTGGGCTTGGTTTCTGTCACAATGCCGCAACTTTAGCTGTTATAGCAATCTCCCAAAGGAAACCATCATGGCCAGCGAACTCATCAAACACGTTACCGATGCCACATTTGAAGCCGATGTACTGGGTGCGGCACAGCCCATCCTCGTGGACTACTGGGCAGAGTGGTGCGGCCCTTGCAAGATGATCGCCCCCATCCTGGACGAAGTTTCGACCACCTATGAAGGCAAGCTGCAAGTGGCCAAGATGAATGTGGACGAAAACCGCGACATCCCTGCCAAGTTCGGCATCCGCGGCATCCCCACCCTGATGCTGTTCAAGGGTGGCCAATTGGCCGCTACCAAGGTTGGCGCCCTGAGCAAGGCCCAACTGACTGCGTTTATCGACCAGCAACTGGCCTAAAACGCCAAATCTGCAACCCGCAACCGTGACACTGCAGCACGGTTGCGTTTTCCTGTCATAATAAATCCCGTTCACCCGCCCATTCCAAGGCAGGCGCCGATTCCCGGCACAGAACGCAGAGGCGCTTACCCAGTTTTGCCTCTCCCCCATTCCCCCAGATTTTTGTAATTCGCCGAACATCGGTCAACGCCCTTACCGGGACTCACTCCATGCACTTAAACGAACTCAAGGCACTGCACGTGTCTGAAGTCCTCAAGCAAGCCGAAGAACTTGAGATTGAAAACACGGGCCGCATGCGCAAGCAGGAGCTGATGTTCGCCATCATCAAGAAGCGGGCCCGTACCGGAGAGCAGATCATTGCGGACGGCGTGCTGGAAATCCTGCCCGACGGCTTTGGCTTTCTGCGCAGCCCGGACACCAGCTACACGGCTAGCACGGACGACATCTACATCAGCCCGAGCCAAGTGCGCCGCTTCAACCTGCACACCGGCGACATGATTGAAGGCGAAGTGCGTACTCCCAAGGATGGCGAGCGCTACTTTGCACTGAACAAGCTGGACAAGGTCAACGGTGGCCCGCCCGAAGGCAACAAGCACAAGGTCATGTTTGAAAACTTGACGCCGCTGTTCCCCAAAGAGCAGATGAAGCTGGAACAGGACATCAAGGGCGAAGAGAACATCACCGGTCGCGTGATCGACATCATTGCCCCTATTGGCAAAGGCCAGCGCGCCCTGATCGTGGCCCAGCCCAAGAGTGGCAAGACGGTGATGATGCAGCACATTGCGCACGCCATTTCCGCCAACTACCCCGACAGCTATTTGATGGTCTTGCTCATTGACGAGCGCCCAGAAGAAGTGACCGAAATGCAGCGCACCGTCAAGGGCGAGGTGATTGCCTCTACCTTCGACGAACCCGCGGCCCGCCACGTGCACGTCGCCGAAATGGTGATCGAACGCGCCAAGCGCCTGGTCGAGCTGAAAAAAGACGTGGTCATCCTGCTCGACTCGATCACCCGTCTGGCCCGCGCTTATAACAACGTGGTTCCCTCCTCCGGCAAGGTCTTGACCGGTGGTGTGGACTCCAATGCCTTGCAGCGCCCCAAACGCTTCCTGGGCGCCGCCCGCAATGTGGAGGAAGGCGGCTCGCTGACCATCATCGCCACAGCCCTGGTCGACACCGGCAGCCGCATGGATGAAGTGATCTTTGAAGAATTCAAGGGCACGGGCAACTCCGAAATTCACCTGGACCGCCGCCTGTACGAGAAGCGCGTCTTCCCGTCCATCCAGCTCAACCGCAGTGGCACGCGCCGCGAAGAATTGCTATTGCAGCCCGAAATTCTGCAAAAAACTCGCATCCTGCGCCAGTTCCTCTACAACATGGACGAAATCGAGTCCATGGAGATGGTGCTCAAGCAAATGCGTGCCACGAAGAACAACAGCGAGTTCTTCGACATGATGCGTCGGGGCGGATAAGCTATAATCTTGGGTTTAGCGACAAGTACACGGGTTTTGAATTGGGCAGAGGTTTGCCCGAGGGCCTGATGCGGCTAGCGCAACTGATGGAGAAGATATGAAAGAAGGCATTCACCCCAATTACCGCGAAGTGTGCTTCCAGGACATGTCCAACGGCTTCAAGTTCGTGACACGTTCCTGCGCCAACACCAAGGAAATGATCGACATGGAAGATGGCCGCAAACTGCCTCTGTTCAAGCTCGACACGACCAGCGAATCGCACCCTTTCTACACTGGTACACAAAAATCCGTGGACAACATGGGTGGCCGCGTGGAGAAGTTCCGCAACCGCTTTGGCAAGACCGCAGCCAAGTAATCTCTGGTTTCAGGCCTTGGCCTGTTGACCCACAAGAGGCAGCCCGGAGAACCGAGCTGCCTTTTTTTTGCCTGACTTTGAATTCCTCCCTCCGCCTGTGAACCACCCCAATCCCGCCATCGTGGCCCAAGCGGCCGTGCGCCGCCTCCCGCGCTGGGCCCTGGTGCTTTTGTGCCTGGCCTATGTGTGTGCCGGATTTCTGGGCCGCGAAGCATGGCGCAGCGAAGACATGGCCGCTTTGGGCTACATGGGCGCTTTGGCCCAGGGCGTGACAAGCTGGATGCAGCCTGAACTGCTGGGACTAACGCCCGACAACGGCGCCCTGCTGCCCTACTGGCTGGGGGCTTGGGCCATCCAGTTGGCACCATCGTCCGGGGTGCCACTGGACTTTGCGGCGCGTGTGCCGTTTGGCTTGTTGATGGCTCTGGCCCTGCTGTCCACCTGGTACGGAACCTATTACCTAGGCCGCAGCCCCTTGGCGCAACCGGTAGCCTTTGCTTTTGGCGGCGAGGCACTGCCGACCGACTATGCGCGTGCCATGGCCGATGCCGGAGTGCTGGCCTTTGTGGCCAGCTTGGGGCTCGCCCAGCTGGCACATGAAACGACGCCAGCACTCGCCCAACTGGCGTTTAGTGCCCTGCTGTTTTATGCCGTAAGCGCCTTGCCTTACCGCAAGGTGGGGCCAGCCGTGGCGATGCTCGTCGGCTTGGCGGGCCTGGCCCTCTCGGGCGCACCGGCGCTGGCCGTGTTGTTTGGATTGGGTGGTGCGGTGGTGCACTGGCGCGAACAACCTGAAGAAGCCTCGACCTCAGGCAAACTGCCACAACGCACGTGGGAAAGCCTGGCCATGTTGCTGGCTACCTTGGCGGTTGCCCTCTTGGCCAAGGAGCTGAACTTGTGGCGTTGGAAAATTGTGTGGCCCAGTTGGAGCTGGGCGGACTGGAACGGTTATGCCCAACTGCTGATCTGGTTTACTTGGCCTAGTTGGCCGCTAGCGCTATGGACGGTATGGCGATGGCGCCACCAGTTGTTTACCCTGCGCATGGCACGTCACGTGGCATTGCCGACTTGGTTTGCCCTAGTCACCATTCTGGCCACACTGCTATCCAGCGCGTCAGACCGTACGCTGTTGCTAGCGCTGCCCGCCATGGCATCGTTGGCCGCCTTCGCGTTGCCTACCCTCAAGCGGCAGGTGGCAGCCCTGATTGACTGGTTCACCCTGCTGTTTTTCTCGGGCTGCGGTTTCACCATCTGGGTGGTGTGGATTGCCATGCAAACCGGTGTGCCGCACCAACCAGCCGCCAACGTCGCGCGTCTGGCCCCGGGTTTTGAACCCAGCTTCTCCGCTGTGGCGTTGGGCTTCGCTCTGGCGGCTACGCTGGCCTGGGCATGGCTGGTGCGCTGGCGCGTGGGACGCCACCGTGCGGCTATTTGGAAGAGTTTGGTGCTGCCCGCAGGCGGTGCAGCTCTGTGTTGGCTGCTGTTGATGACCCTGTGGATGCCGCTGCTGAACTATGCGCAAAGCTACACGCCTTTGGTGCGAACTACTGCGCAGTTAGTGGGCAAGAGCTGTGTGGAGGTAGCCAATGTCAACCCCGCACACGTCGCCGCCCTACAGTGGTACGGTCATGTGGACTTGCAGAACCGCAACCCCACCACACCCTGCCCCTGGCTGGTGAGCGAACCAGGGCTTGACATGGAAGTCAGCGAGCAGATCGACACCACGGTGTGGGCCCCTCACACGCTCGTGCGCCATCCTGTGGACAAGGGCGAAGCGATCTGGCTGCTGCACCGCCGCTAGATGCTCCGCAGCTGCCCGACTAGGCAGCGAGGCGAATAGGCTGCAAGGTTGGACGCACCCGCGGTGGGGAGAAGAAGATCGAAAAACTCGATCCTTTGCCCGGCACACTCTCAATGCTCAACTCTGCCGCGTGGCGTTGCGCCACATGCTTCACGATGGCCAAACCCAGACCCGTGCCACCCGTATCGCGCGAGCGGCTACGGTCTATCCGATAAAAGCGTTCGGTCAGGCGTGGCAAATGCTCAGGGGCAATGCCGGGCCCGGTGTCTTGGACGGAGAGCATGCCTCCGCCCACGGGCGAAGCCCGCCACACCACACGGATGCTCTTGTCCGCCGGCGTGTAACGGATGGCATTGCCAATCAGGTTGAACACCGCGCTGTGCAGCTCGGTCAAGGAACCGGCGATTTCCGAGTCCTCACCCATGTCAAACGCAATGTCCTGGGTCTCGCCCCACAGCATGCGCGACAAGTCACCGGCTTCTTGCCGACATTGCCGCAACAGGCCGTGCACCGACACCCAGTCCTGGGCCGATGGCAAGGGGCTGCCTTCCAGGCGCGATAGCATGAGCAAATCATTCACCAAGGTCTGCATGCGCTCGGCCTGCTGGGACATCAGCCCCAGATAGCGCTGACGCTCGGGCTCTTCCAATGGCAACGACTGCAAGGTTTCCACAAACCCGGCCAGGACCGTCAGCGGCGTGCGGATCTCGTGAGAGACATTGGCCACAAAGTCGCGGCGCATGGCCTCGGCCTGCTCCACCGCTGTGATATCCCGCGACAGCAGCAAGTTGCGCCCTTCGCCATAAGGGTGCAGATGCACTGAGAGCTGAACCGGTTTGGAGCTGGTGCTATCGCGGCCTGGCATGACCACGTCGTGCCGGAAATCACGGTCAGCGATGTAGGCGGCAAAACCGGGGTCGCGCACCAGGTTGCCAAAGTGCTGCAGCATGTCGCGCCGCACATCGAAGCCAAAATGCTGGGCTGCCGTCTGGTTGAACCACTCGATACGCCCCTGCGCGTCTAGCAGTACCACGCCATTCGGAGAGGCCTGCAGCGCCGCCAGAAAATCCTGCAGCTTGCTTTCACTCTCAATGACTTGGCGTTCGCGGGTGCGCAACAGGCGGCGCATGCGGTCTGCCGCCTCGCCCCACAGGCCCTGGCCCAGCGCAATATCTGTGGATTCGCCGCGGCGCAACCACCCCAGCAAGCGCATGCCGCGCGATGCATCCAGCAGCAGCCACACATAGCCACCGCCGACAGCAGCAATAGTGGCACCCCAGATTCGGTCCACCTCGGGAGACAAATACCAACCCAACGCCCCTGCCACACCCTGCAAGAGCACAAACGACAACAAACGCCACACCATAGAGGGGGCGCCGCGTCAGGCGCTGGCCTTGTCAGCCACCACGGCGACGGCAGGCTTGGCGGTCAGGCGGTAGCCCGCGCCGCGCACAGTCTCCACCATGGCACCAGCCTGGGCCAGCGCTTCGCGCAGCCGCTTCACATGCACATCCACCGTGCGTTCTTCGATATACACATGGTCACCCCACACCTTGTCCAGCAACTGCGCGCGGCTGTGCACGCGCTCGGCGTGGCCCATGAGGTAATGCAGCAGCTTGAATTCGGTAGGCCCAAGTTTGAGCGCCTGCTCTTGAAACGACACGCGGTGCGTGGCGGGGTCCAAGCTCAAACCGGCAATCGCAATCAGCTCACCCGCATCCTCGGGTGCACGGCGGCGCAGCACTGCGCGCACGCGGGCCAGCAGCTCCTTGGTGGAAAACGGCTTGGCAATGTAGTCGTCTGCGCCCGCATCCAGTCCTGCCACACGGTCCGCCTCATCGCCACGGGCGGTGAGCATGATGATGGGGATGTCCTTGGTGCGCGGATCGGTGCGCCAGCGCTTGGCCAGGGTCAGTCCACTTTCACCGGGCAGCATCCAGTCCAGCAGGATCAGATCGGGCAGGCCCGCGTCAATCTCGCGTTGGGCGGAATCGCTGTCCATGGCCCAGCGCGGACGAAATCCGTTGTGCCGCAGGTTCACGGCAATCAACTCGGCGATGGCCGATTCGTCCTCCACGATCAAGACGGCGGGCATGTTTCTCATTTGACGATGGACTCGATTTTTTCCATGGTGGTGTGACGAACATCTTCGCCCTTGACCACGTAGATGATGAACTCCGCAATGTTCTTGGCATGGTCGCCGATACGCTCAATCGCCTTGGCCAGGAACAACAGGTCCAGGCTGGGGGAGATCATGCGCGGGTCTTCCATCATGTAGGTGACCAGCTTGCGCACAAAGCCATCGAACTCCGCGTCGATCAGGTCATCCTCTTTCAGGATGGTGACCGCCGCGTTCACGTCCAGGCGGGCAAACGCGTCTAGCGCTTTGTTCAGCAGGCCAGAAGCCAGGTCCGCCGCCACGCGCAGCTCCAGCGACGGCAAGCTGCGTGGTGCGCCGCTCTGGATGATGGAGCGCACCATGCGAGCAATCTTCTCGGCCTCATCCCCCACGCGCTCCAGGTTAGCGGTGGTCTTGGAGATGGCGATCAGCAAACGCAGGTCACGTGCGGTGGGCTGGCGGCGGGCAATGATGGAGGACAGATCGCGGTCAATCTCGATCTCCATGGCGTTGACACGCACTTCGCGAGCGGTGACTTCATCGGCCACCTCCACGCTGAATTGCGAGAGCGCGTAGATGGCCTGGCGGATCTGGGATTCGACCAGACCGCCCAATTCCATCACCTGCGAGGACACGGAAGTCAGTTCGCTGTCGAACTGCGTAGACAAATGTTTATCGGACATAGGTTCCTCTCTGCTCTCAACCGAAACGGCCGGTGATGTAGTCTTCTGTCTCTTTGCGTGTGGGCTTGAAGAACATCTGTTCCGTGGCACCAAACTCCACCAGGTCGCCCAGGTACATATAGGCGGTGAAGTCGCTGCAGCGGGCGGCCTGCTGCATGTTGTGGGTCACGATGACGACGGTGTAGTCGTTCTTCAGTTCGACGATCAGCTCTTCCACCTTGGCGGTGGAAATCGGGTCCAACGCCGAGCAGGGCTCGTCCAGCAGCAGCACCTCAGGCTTGATGGCGATGCCGCGCGCAATGCACAGGCGCTGCTGCTGGCCGCCCGACAGGCTGGAGCCGCTTTGGTGCAGCTTGTCTTTCACCTCGGTCCACAGGGCCGATTTGCGCAGTGCCCACTCCACACGCTCTTCCATGTCAGTGGCGTTGAGCGACTCGAACAACTTCACGCCGAAGGCGATGTTGTCGAAGATGGACATGGGGAACGGTGTGGGCTTCTGGAACACCATGCCGACCTTGGCGCGCAGCAGGGCCACGTCTTCCTTGCTAGTCAACAGGTTTTGACCATCCAGCAGGATTTGGCCTTCGGCACGCTGTTCAGGGTACAGCTCGAACATACGGTTGAAGATGCGCAGCAGCGTGGACTTGCCACAGCCCGATGGGCCGATGAAGGCAGTGACCTTCTTCTCGGGGATTTCCAGGTTGATGCCTTTGAGGGCGTGGAACTTGCCGTAGTAGAAGTTCAGATTCTTGACGGAGATCTTGGACTTCAGGGGGGTATTGAGGGTTTGGATCATGGTTTTACTCGGTTCGGTGTGGGCGCTTGGGCCTCAGGCCTTGGTACGGGTCAACACGCGGGCCAATATGTTCAGGCCCAACACAGCCATGGTGATCAGGAACACACCGGCCCAAGCCAGTTGCTGCCAGTTTTCATAAGGGCTCATGGCGAATTTGAAGATGGTGACCGGCAGGCTGGCCATGGGTTCGCTCAAGCTGGACGTCCAGAACTGGTTGCTCAGCGCGGTGAACAACAGTGGTGCAGTCTCACCCGCAATACGGGCCACGGCCAGCAACACACCCGTGATCACGCCAGCACGGGCCGACTTGAGGGTGATGCTCAGAATCACCTTCCACTTGGGCGCGCCCAGGGCATACGCCGCTTCGCGCAGGCCGGAGGGAACCAACTGCAGCATGTTCTCGGTGGTGCGGATGACCACCGGAATCACGATCAACGACAGTGCCATGACGCCGGCATAGCCCGAGAAAGACTTGAAGCGCGACACCACCACGGCGTAGACAAACAGGCCCACGATGATGGATGGTGCCGACAACAAGATGTCGTTCACAAAGCGCACCAGGGATGCCAGCCAGCTCTTGCTGTCGAACTCGGCCAGGTAGATACCGGCCATGATGCCAATCGGTGTGCCCACAAAGGTGGCCAGCATCACCATCAAAAAGGAGCCGTAGATGGCATTGGCCAAGCCGCCCACCTCGTTGGGCGGCGGTGTCATCTGCGTCAGCGTGGCGAACGTCATGCCGCCAATGCCCAAGCGGAAGGTTTCCCACAGGATCCAGAACAGCCAGACTAGGCCAAAGGCCATAGCGGCCATGGCCAGTGTGGTGGCAACCACGTTGACCCGCTTGCGCTGGGCAAAGCGTGCGGCGCGTACTTGGTGCAGTGCGGTACTCATGTTTTAACGCCTTCTGCCTTGCGCAGACGCGACAACAGCAGTTTGGAAAGAGAGAGGATCACAAAGGTGATGAAGAACAGCACCAACCCCAGGTACATCAGCGCGGCCTGGTGCAGGCCTTCGGCGGCCTCGGCAAATTCGTTGGCCAGGGCCGAGGTGATGCTGTTGGCGGCCTGGAACACACTGAGCGAGTCCAGTTGGTTGAAGTTACCGATCACAAAGGTCACAGCCATGGTCTCGCCAATGGCGCGGCCCAGGCCCAGCATGATGCCGCCGATGACACCCGTCTTGGTGTAAGGCAGCACGACCTTGTAGACCACCTCCCAGGTGGTAGCACCCAGACCGTAGGCCGACTCTTTGAGCAGCGGGGGCGTGACTTCAAACACATCGCGCATCACCGCCGAGATGAACGGGATGATCATGATGGCCAGGATGATGCCGGCCGACAAGATGCCGATACCTACGGGTGGGCCCGACACAAAGGCACCCAGGTAGGGCACACCGGTCAGCAGCGCCTGCAGGGGCTGCTGCACATAGGTGGCCAGCACCGGGCCGAACACCAAGAGACCCCACATGCCGTAGACGATGGAGGGCACGGCAGCCAGCAGTTCGATGGCAGTACCCAGCGGGCGCTTGAGCCAGGTGGGCGACAGCTCGGTCAGGAACAGGGCGATGCCAAAGCTCACAGGCACCGCAATCAACAAGGCGATCAACGAGGTCGCCAGCGTGCCGTAAATCATGACCAGACCACCGAAGTCCTCCTGCACCGGATCCCAGACGGTCCGGGTCAGAAAGCTCAGGCCGTATTTGCTGATGGCTGGCCAGGCGCTGATGGTCAGCGAGGTCAGGATCGCCAGCAGCAGGGCCAGTGTCAGCAGGGCCGCACCCTTGGCCATCCAGCCAAAAATGCGGTCTGCCATGGGGCCCGAACGGGCACGTTTCACAGGCGGTGGTTGGGTCATGGCACGCGAAGAAAAAGTAGCAGTCGGGCTGGACGGGGAATCCCCATGCACGAGTGTAGATGACATGGGGAGGTTCTCCATCAGGTCCGTGTCAACGCGCTTTTACTTGTAGGCAACGGCCTTGCCAGCGCCGTCCTTGATCTCGCCCCAGGACTTCTGGATCAGTGCAATCACCGATGCAGGCATGGGCACGTAGTCCAGGTCAGCCGCTGTTTTTTCGCCGTTGGCGTAGGCCCAGTTGAAGAACTTCAGGGCTTCGGTACCGTTGGCGGGCTTGTCCTGCTTGGCGTGCATCAGGATGTAGGTGGCGCCGGTGATGGGCCACGAATCCTTGCCAGCCTGGTTCGTCAGGATTTGGTAGAAGGACTTGTTCCAGTCAGCACCAGCAGCAGCAGCCTTGAAGGTGTCGTCTTCAGGCTTTACGAAGTTACCGGCAGCGTTTTGCATCACGGCGTAGTTCAGCTTGTTTTGCTTGACGTAGGAGTACTCCACATAACCCATGGAGTTGGGCAGGCGGGATACGAAAGCGGCCACGCCTTCGTTGCCCTTGCCACCGGCGCCCACGGGCCAGTTCACGGCTGTACCCTCGCCCACTTTGGCCTTCCATTCAGCATTTACCTTGCTCAGGTAGTTGGTGAAGATGAAGGTGGTGCCGGAACCATCGGCGCGGCGCACTTGGGCGATAGCTGCGTCAGGCAGGGGCAGCGTGGGGTTCAGCGCCTTCAGGGCGGGGTCGTTCCACTTGGCAATCTTGCCCAGGTAGATGTCGCCCAGCACTTGGCCGTTGAGTTTCAGTTGGCCGGGTTCTATGCCCTTGACGTTGATCACAGGAACCACGCCACCGATCACGGTGGGGAACTGCACTTGGCCCTTGGTCTTGAGCACGTCGTCGGTCAGGGGCATGTCGGAAGCGCCGAAATCCACGGTCTTGGAGTCGATTTGCTTGATGCCGCCGCCGGAGCCGATGGACTGGTAGTTCACCTTCACACCGGTGGCCTTGTTGTAGTCAGACGCCCATTTGGCATAGATGGGCGCGGGAAAAGTTGCGCCCGCACCGGTAATTTCCTGCGCCGAAGCGCCCGTTGCAAAGCCCAGCATGGCCGTCATGGCGGTTGCCAAGGCTGCGCGTTGGAACAAGTTTTTCATGGATGACCTTCAGTCAGTTGGTTAAGGAACTAGGAACGGCTGAACTTTAAGAAGCTTTTATGACAAGCATGTGACATCAATAGCGCCGAGCGCCCGCACTGCATTTTTGGCATTTGTCATTCATTTTTCAAACTGGCGTCACAAAGTCGTCATAAAAACTTTTTACGCTGCACGCTTGCCTGCTGCACACCCGTCCGGCTGAGGTTTATGCATCAAATAGCCTTCTAGCCCTTATGGAATATGCGCAAGCAGCTCCTGATTCAATAGCAAAAAATACCCATGAACCCATCGCTGGACACCTCCACCCCCCTGCTCACCCGCCGCCGCCTGCTGCGCGCCCTGCCCCTGGGGGCCGCTGCATGCGCCTGGCCCGCCTGGGCCCAGGGCCCCAAGGCGGGCACGCCCGGCCCCACGGTGCTGCAGGTGGTGGACACCTCGGCCAGCCAAATCGACGTATCCCGAGACTTTCTGGTCGGTGCCCGCGCAGCGTGGCAAGACACCAATGCCCGCGGTGGCCTGCGCGGCAAGGCTGTGCGCCACCTGGTGCTGGAGGTGGACGGCAGCGCCAGTTCGGTACGTTCCGCAGTGGACGCCCTCAAGAACCTGACCGATTGCGTGGCCGTGGTCGGCACCGCCGGCGACCGGGCGGCCAGCCAGCTCGCCACCCTGCTGCGCCGCGAGGCGCCCGACATTGCCCACGTGGCGCCCTGGTTGCACAACGCCGGTGCGGACAACCAGGACAGTACCTTTGGCATCTTTGCCACGCGGCAAGAGCAAATCGCCCACGCGGTGAAATCACTGTCCGTCATGGGCGTATCGGAGATCGGTGCCGTATTTGGCTCGCAAGCCGAGTACGCCAGCTACCGCGACGACCTGGAGCAGGTGGCCAGTGGCCTGGGCATGCGCCTGAAAACCTACTACCCGTCCAACGGTCTGCAGGCCCTGGCTGGAACCCTGAATGCCCAGAGCCCGCGCATCCTGATTTTTCTGGGCGGCACGCCCGAGCTGGTGCAGTTTGCCCAGGGCATCGAAAAACAGGCCGCCCAGCGCTATATCGTGGCCATGTCCGACGTCAATCTGCAGGCTTTGCAACAACTGGGCGTCTCGCGCTTCACCCCAGTGATTGCCACCCAGGCCGTGCCCCTGGTCAATGGCAACCAGCCCATTGTGCGCAGCTACCGCGAGACACTCACCCGCCTGTACGACGAACCGCCTACGCCGCAAAGCCTGGCTGGCTATATCTCTGCCCGCTACGCACAAGAGGTGCTGCAGGCCGTGGAAGGCCCGCTGAACCGTGCCAGCGCCCTGCAGGCGTTTGCCCGGCGCACCCCTATGGACCTGGGTGGCTTTCGCATCAATCCCGACAACAAGCGTAAAAACAGCGCCTTCGTGACCCAAAGCATGGTGGCCGCAGACGGACGGCTGGTGGGCTGACGCCAAGCCCCCCGGTGGACAACGCCGGTGCTATGCTCCGCCACGCTTTTCACATTTTTTACCTTTGGCAACGTCGATGCAAAACGGAAACCGCCTGGCCGCTGTGGACTTGGGCTCCAACAGCTTTCGCCTGGAAATTGGGCGGGTAGACCACGGTGAGTTTCTTCGCACCGAATACCTCAAAGAGACCGTGCGCCAAGGCGGCGGTTTGGACGAAGACCGCAACCTGACCCCCGCCGCCATGGAGGCCGGCTGGGAATGCCTGGCCCGCTTTGGCGAACGGCTGGCCGGCTTCAAGCCGCACGAGGTGCGCGCCGTGGCCACACAGACCCTGCGCGAGGCCCGCAACCGTGACGCCTTTCTCGAGCGCGCCAACGCCGTGCTCGGCTTCCCCATCGACGTCATTTCAGGCCGTGAAGAGGCCCGCCTGATCTACCAGGGCGTGGCCCAAATGCTGCCCGCCTCCGACGAGCGCCGCCTGGTCATCGACATTGGTGGCCGCTCGACCGAGCTGATTTTGGGCACGGGCCTCACGCCCACGGTGATGGAATCGTTTCGCGTGGGCAGCATCGCCTGGTCCAAGCGCTATTTCCCCGATGGTGGTTTCAGCAAGAAGTCTTTTGAGATGGCTGAGATTGCCGCCAAGGCTGTGCTCGACGAGGCACTGGACGCCTATCCGCGCGACCGCTGGGACACGGCCTACGGCTCGGCCGGCACCGTGGGCGCCATTGGCGACGTACTGGTGGCCGCCGGTTGGCCAGCGGGCGTGGTCACCCAAGACGGGCTGGATTGGCTGCTGGAACGTCTGATTGCCGCCCAAAGCGCCGACCGCCTACGCATGCCCGGCATGCGTGAGGACCGCCGCGCCATCATTGGCGGCGGCGTGAGCGTGATGCGCGCCGTCTTCAGCCTGCTGGGCATCACTGAGATGCAGCACGCCGCAGGCGGATTGCGCCACGGCCTGATCTGCGACCTGCTGGGCGCCACCCAGCAATTTGGCGACATGCGCGTCAAAAGCGTGGAACGCCTGGCCCACAAATTCAGCGTGGACACGGTCCACGGCGAGCGTGTGGGCAAAGTCGCCACACTGCTGCTGCAACAAGCCTTGGGTATTTCCGATGCCCAGGCGAAAGACGAAGAGTCAGACGTGGGTAGTCAGCTGCGCAAGCTGCAATGGGCTGCCATGCTGCACGAGATCGGCAGCCATATCTCCCACAGCGATTACCACAAGCACGGCGCCTACATCCTGGACAACGCCGACGCGGTGGGCTTTTCGCTGTCGGAAATGCACCGCCTGAGCCTGCTGGTGCTGGGACACCGCGGCAAGCTGCGCAAACTGGAATCGTCATTGGGTCAGGACGATTTGGTGTTGCAGCTGCTATGTCTGCGCCTGGCCGTCATCCTGTGCCACGCGCGCCGTGCGCCCGATCTGCAAGGCATGGCGCTGCGCCGGGCCAATGCGAAAAGCCGCCAGCTGGAATTGGTGTGCCGCCCTGGCTGGGCCGCGGCCTTCCCCCAATCGGCCCACCTGCTGCGCGAAGAAACCCAGGCCTGGCAAAAGACGCCCTGGAGCCTGGAGATCAGCGGGCTGTAAGCCCTCTGGCTCGGTCAACGCGTAGGCTGAACTCCGTTGACCATCGTTCCAGTAGCGCTGGCTACTTTGCTGGGGTTAGCCGATGAATGTCGGGGGCAAAATCTGTCAGCAGGTCAGCTCTTGACACTCCCAACCACTTGCCAAGCGTTCCCATTGTCTTCTCCTGATCGGTGAATGAAAGCTGGGGGATGCACGCGCCTTAGGGCGACGGACCCTGATCCGCCCCACCCATCGCTGCCACCTTTTGGACGTGCTGGACGAAAAATTCGAGGAAGGCGCGTGTGCGCAGCGGCAGAAACCGCCTTCTGGGCATGGTGGCAACGAGCTTCAGTCCTCCACGCTGACCCATGGTGCAAGCACGCGATGCAGCTGTCCGCCATGCGGGCGGGCGGTCAATGCAAGCTCGGGCAGCAAGGTGAGGCCCGCGCCTGCCAACGCGGCTTGATATGCCGTCTCCTCGATTTCCAGCAGGATCAGGCGCAGCCGCGACAGGTAGCCCTCGCCGGCCTGGGTGAGCGACATCTTCCGCGTCGTGCGATGCAGCAGTCGAACGCCAAGCGATTGCTCAAGGTCCTGGATTTGACGGGTAACAACGGCCGGCGTGAGCTCCATCTTTCGTGCGGCTGCGGCAAAGCCGCCTTCATCCACCACGCACTGGAAGACACGCATTGATTGAAAGAGATCCATGGTGAAGTTTCTGGCAAATGGCACAGTCAGCTTGCCGGATTGCGTGCCATGACGATCCACGCCGCGCCGTTGATCATCACTGACCGCTCGCCGGGGACGCCCGCGAAGACAGCACGCGACAGCAGGCCGACTTCTAGCGCCATCCTGCGTCGTCGATCGCAGCATCCCGTGTCTCGCCCTTTCCGAACGGGACGGAAGCATCGAAGGGCGCAATAGCTATATCGGTGAAGCCAGCCGCCGTCAGAATGCGCGACACCCGCCCCGGGTCGCCGAACGAAAATGGGCCGGACGCTTCGGGATCGGGCGGCGCTCGGCGGAAGGATGCCCTTGATCACGCCCATTGGCAGGCGCACCCAATCGTTCTCGGCCGCGCCGCAGCCAACGTCCACCACGCGCTCGCCCTTCGCGGGCGCAGCGGCTTCGATCGCGGCCCGGCCAAACGCTGCCACCACTGCGTCGAGCCGGGCTTGGTTAGCGACCCAGCGCTCCCCGCTTTGGCCATTCCAGCTCGCGGCCAGATCGGCGTCTTGCTCTGCCATATATATCCTCGCTCTGATTTGTTCTTAAGTAACCATCCCTTGCATTCAAATGTGAGTCGCTCAAAGCGTGGGACTAGGGCACGATAGTCTGGCTGTTCTAGAAGGCCATGGCGTTCTAGGAGTCTGGGCGGCAGGCTAGATGGCGGTAGTCGATTCAGGCAAGCCCGAACGTTTTTCTCAGACCCTTCTCAACCAGCCCGGCGGGCATGAAGCGGCGCAGCTTGGCCAGAAGGGACGCTTCGCCTTTGGGCGTGTGGCGCATCTTCCACGGACCAAGTGCCGCGCTGACCATCGTCGCCACAACGCCTTCAGGCGTGGGCGCCTTTTGCACGTTGTTCTGGAAGGCTTTGGCGACGATGGCAAGCTCTTTGCTGTAGTCCGGGATTCTGGCAGCGGTCTGGGGCGCGTTGAGATCAAGGTTGGTTTTGGTGAAGGAGGGCTCGACCAGCGACACGCGGATGCCGAATTGGCGGACTTCATGATCCAGTGACTCGGACAGCCCTTCAACAGCGTATTTGGAGGCCGCATACAAGGCCATGTACGGCGAACATAGAAAGCCCACCACCGAGCTGACATTGACGATGCGACCGGAACGCTGCTGACGCATGTGCGGCAGCACGGCCTTGATCACGCGCAAGAGGCCAAAAAGGTTGGTTTCGAACAGCTCTTTAGCTTCGGCAATCGAGGTTTCTTCAGTCGCGCCCAGCAGGGTCACACCCGCATTGTTGACCAGCACATCGATGCGCTTGGCCTGCGCGATGATGGTCTGTATGCCTCGATCAACGGAAACATCGTCGCGTATGTCCATCTCAATGAGCGTGACGCCAGGTATGGCTTGGGCCTTTGCCGTGTTGCGCACGGTGCCGAAGACCCGGCAGCCTTGTTCGGCAAACTTTGTGGCGGCGGCGTGCCCGATGCCTGACGACACGCCGGTGATGAGGATAACTTTGGAATTCGACATGGCAGTTCCTTTGTGTAGAGGATGTGGAGTGAGGAGGATCATTTGTGTAAGGAGGCAGGTCTGATCGGATTGCGTGCCATGACGATCCACGCTGCGCCGTCGATCATCACCGAACACTCGCCGGGGAGGCCCGCGAAGACGGCACGAACCGCGGCCGAGGCGCGGGCGCGGATGTCGTCGGGCTGATCAGCGAGCGCGCGCGACAGCGGGCCGACCTCGAGCGCCATCTTCACCGCATCGTCGATCGCAGCGTCCCGCGTCCCGCCCTCGCCGAACGGGACGGAAGCATCGAAGGGCGCGATAGCGATATCGGTGAAGCCCGCTGCTGTCAGGATGCGCGCCACTCGTCCCCGGTCGCCGAACGAAAATGGGCCGGGCGCTTCGGGATCGGGCAGCGCGGTCAATGGGACGATGCTCTTGAGCGCGCCAATCGGCAGGCGCACCCAATCGTTCTCGGCCACGCCGCGCCAGCAGACGAAAGCGACCCGCCCGCCCGGCCGGAGCGCGCGTCGCAAGTGGGCGAACGCCCCTGTCGGATCGTCGAAGAACATCACCCCGAAACGCGAAAACAGGATGTCGAACGCGCCCTCGGGCAGCTCGGCGCTGCTGGCGTCGGCCACCCGGAACAGGGCCGGCGTATCCTGTGGTGCAAGCGCGCGCGCTCGGTCGATCAGCGCTTCGGATATGTCCACTCCCAGCACTTGGCCCCCCGGGCCAACGCGGGCGGCCAGAGCCAAACTCGACGCGCCCGCGCCGCAGCCGACGTCCAGCACGCGCTCGCCCGTCGCGGGCGCGACGGCTTCGATCGCGGCTTGGCCGAACACCGCCACCATGGCGTCGAGCCGGGCCTGGTTGGCGACCCAGCGCTCCCCGCTTTGGCCATTCCAGTCGGCGGTCTGATAGGCATTTTGCTCTGTCATGCTATCTCCTTGTTCTGATTCGTTCTTAACTAGCTACCCTTTTATCGAGGCAGGGGGAAATGACGCTACTCGGCCCCATGCCGCGATCCGTTCCGCGATCGCCTCGGGGGCCTCGATGTGCAGGAAGTGACCGACGTCGGGGACGACCTCCAGCGCGTGTGGGCCGGCGAACCGATGTCGGTCGTCGACCTGCTGGGGGAGGATGCAGCCGTCGTCTGCACCGTGGAGCTGCAGCAGGGGCACCGCGATCGGCTGAGACAGGCGGCGCATCGCCCCAAGCATGCCGGGCCGCAGCAGCCCTCGGTAGTAGCGCAAGGGCGCAGGCATGCTCGCCCGCAGGGTCTCGTGTAGCTCCGCCTGGAGAGCTGGATCGAGCGAGAGGCCGGGCGACCACTGACGCCATAGGTGGTCGATGAGGGCGAGATCTCGGGCGCTGGCGATCCAGCCGCTTCCCGGCAGCTGGAAGAGCCCCATGTACCAGCTCCGGCGTAGCTGAGCGAGGCGCGGCTGGCTCAGAAACGTCAATGGGTGGGGAAATGCCAGCGTGACTGCGCGTTCGATCCGCTCCGGCGCGGTGACGCAGACATCGTATGTGATCGCACCGCCCCAGTCGTGGCCAATCAACTCTACGGCTCGCCCGGGAGACCAGCGGTCGATAAGCGCGAGCACGTCGCCGGTGAGGGCCGCCATGTCGAACGGCCCCGCAGTTGGGGACGGGGCGTAACCGCGAAGCCAGGGGGCGACGACGCGACGTCCACGGCGACCGAGCTCGGCAAGAAAGGGCTTTGCGGTCGGCGGATGGTCCGGGAAGCCGTGCAAGACAAGTGTCGGCCGACCATGGGGATCACCCCCCTGCAGCGCGTGAAAGCTGCCGTGCGGCAGGTCGAAGGTGACGTGTTCGAACTCCATGTGTGTCTTCTCAAACCAGCATCGACTGCTGGGCGAAGATGCCCGCCATCGCGCCCTGCGAGGATGCCTGGGTGACCGAGGGCAAGAAGGGCGTCGTAAGGTCGCCGGCGGCGTAGATGCCGGGCATGCTGGTCTGGCGGCGCTCGTCGACCTTGAGAACGATGCCGGTGGGCGTATCGACCGTGGCCAGGCCCAGTGATGCATGCAGGCTTGCGGACGGTTTGTTGCGCGGATGGGCGAACAGGATGTCGACCGCGATATTGCGGCCGGTATCGAGATTGACGGTGGTGATATGGCCCTTGTGATGGGCGATCTCCACGATCCGTCCATCGACCACAGGGATGTTGCGGCCAGCCAGATCGGCCCGGATATCGGGCGCAACGTCGTGGCCATCGGCGAAGACAGTCAATTTTTCGGTCCAATCGAGGAACAGCCTGGCCTGATTGTGCGATTGCGGGCCGGACCAGACGAGGCCCCAATGCTGGCCGGCAACTTCAAAGCCGTCGCAATAGGGGCAGGGCACGATGGACGTGCCCCAGCTTTCGGCAAAACCCGGAACATCAGGCATCTGGTCGGCAATGCCATAGCTCAGGATCAGGCGGCGCGCCGCGAGGCTTTTGCCATCGGCAGTGAGGACGGAGAAATTGTCGATGGCGCCGGAGACGCTGTCGGCCCGGGCATTGACCAGGTTGACCGTGGAATAACGCGTCAGCTGCTTCCGCGCTTCGGCCAGGATGTCCAGTGGTGGCTTGTGATCGTGGCCGAGCAGGCCGTGCGAGTGGCCAGCGAAGCGATTGCGCGGCAGGCCGGTATCGAGAACAGTGACTTTGCGGCGGGCACGGCCGAGTTGCAGGGCGGCGGCGAGGCCGGCAAAGCTGCCGCCGATGATGATGACGTCATTCATGGTGATGGGCTCCTTGTTGTGGATGAAGGGAGGGGGCTGGGTAATTATTTATTGGACTACAAGTACAGTAATATGCAGCATATATAATAGACTGTCAAGTCCAATTAATATCCACGCATCACCGTCAGTTATTGGACCAAAAGTCCAATAATGTGCGTAACCTATAGTGAACTGCCAAATCCACTAAATCTGCCCATGACCCTTCCCCCAGCTACCGCTTCCAAGCCCCAACGCGGGCGGCCACGCGATCCCGAGCGCGTCCGGCGCATCCTGGAAGCCGCGCAAAGGCACTTCAACGAGCATGGCCTGGAGCGTGCCAGCGTGGATGCCATCGCTGCGGACGCCGGTGTGTCCAAGATGACCGTGTACAACAACTTCGGCTCCAAGGAGGGACTGTTCCAGGCGGTCGTGCGTGATAGGACAGCACCGGTGGTGACTGGAGTTCCGGGCGCAGGGGCGCTGGACCCGGACCAGCCGGAGAAGGCGCTGCTGGCGGTCGGCACCCGGTTTCTTGCGCTGGCGCGCGGGGATGCCCTAGGCGCGATGCGCGCTGTCTACGGCGTCGCGGGAGCGCAGCCGGAAGCCTGCCGTGCGTTCTACCAGGAAGGCCCGGAACGGGCGAACGGCGAGCTTGCTGCATACCTGCGCCGTGCCCACTCGGCGGGTACGCTGAAGGTGCGGAACCCGCTTCAGGCAGCGGACCTGTTCCTGTCGATGTTCCTGGGCTCCGGACACATTCGCGGACTGCTGAAGCTCGAGATGCCGGATTCCCGGGAAGACAAGGCTCTTCTGCGGGAGGCCGTGCGGGTTTTCATGGCGGCCTACGGCGCGTAGGCTCCACAATGCGGCCTGAGGTCGCGAGCCAACGTGGACGCCATCGCGGCGGAAGCCGGCGTCTCGAATATGGCAGCACGAAGGCAAGGCCCTACTGCGCGAGGCCGTGCGCGCGTTCATGACCCGCTACGAGGCGGCGGGCTGAAGCAGACATTGGGCAGCGACGGCACCTGGCCCATAGTGTCAATTCACACTCATTTTCTGGCATCGCCCGGCGACAGCTCGGCCAAACCAAAACTTGTAATTCAGCGGAGTAGTGGTTCACCAGACACGTGGCGTTCCCACAAACCCACACCGGCCTGTTTGGCATCGTGCTTGGCCAGGGCCGCCAGGTTGGCCACATCCTCGGCGCGGGTATATCGGCTGCCGTCGATCGCCACCGCGCCTATCGACAGCGTGGTGCAAGGGAAGAAACGCATCACGCCGTGGCGGTCTTCGGCCTGAATGCCGCCCTGCGCCCGGGCTTGCTCGTCAAACATGGCCTGCGCGCGCTCGGCAAACTCCTGCACCAGGCGCTCGCAGCGCTGTTGCCAGTCCGGGCTCTGGAACAGCAGGATGAAATCATCACCGCCCACGTGGCCCAGAAAGTCGCGCTGGGGGTCGCACTGCTCCATGGCAATGCGTGCCAGCAGGCGAATCATCTCGTCACCGCGCCAGTAGCCGTAGTAGTCGTTGAAGGGTTTGAAGTTGTTCAGGTCTGCATAGCAGGCGACAAAGTGCACTTCTTTTTTTAGCAGCCGCTCGATGTGCTGGCTGATGGGGATGTTGCCGGGCAAAAAGGTCAGCGGATTGGCATGGCGGGCTGCTTCGATGCGGGTCTCGGTCACCGAACGCACCAGTTGGTCGCCCGTGCCCAAGCCCACATAACGGCCGTTCTCGATGGCGATAAAACCGTCAGACAAATAGCGCTGATCTTGCGAAGTCAATATGCCCACCAATTCGTCCACACAGTGCTCACGCTCGATCAGGCGCGGTTCGCGGTTGGCATGCACGGCGCAGGACTTGCGGCCCCAGACCTCGCGGTAATAGAGCTTGGTGTATTCGTTCATGAACTGCGCGCGGTTGATGATGCCTATCGGGCTGTCACCATCCAACAGTGCCACGGCATGCAGCGTGGGATGCTCCAGAAACAGTTCGGCCAGCGCGTCGTTGTTGGTTACAGGCGTCACGGTGGGCGCGCGCATGAGCGACAGGCTACGCAAATGCCCGCCCTGCGACGCCCGACTGAGCTCGGGGAATACCGCCACCTGGCGCTCATTGAGCACACGTTGCGGGTCTACCCCCAGGTACTTCAGCGGAGTGCGGTCCGGGTGGCCCAGAAAGTAGCCCTGGCCGTACTCCAGCCCCAGGTCGCGCAGCACGCGCAGGTCTTCGGCGGTCTCTATACCCTCGGCCACCAGGGAGCTGCCAAAGATGGTGGCAATCTGCTGCAGCGCCTGGATGGTCTTGAGCTTGTCGCCATGCTCGCTGATGTTGCGCGTGAAGTACTTGTCGATCTTCACCACCTCGGGTTTGAGTTGGGACCAGAGGCGCAGGCTAGAGCGGCCATCCCCAAAATCGTCCAGTGCCAGCGACACACCCGCAGAGCGGATATCGTTCACCACCTCGGCCAGGCGGTCCATATTGTCCACACGCTCGTGCTCCGTGATCTCCAGCACCAGCATGCGCGGCACCACGCGCATCTCCTGGATCCAGCGCAGCAGCCCGTCGCGCCCCTGAAGCTCAACAATGCGGGTCAGCGCATTGGCGCTGATGTTCACAAACAACCGCCCCACCCCGCGCATCTGGCCCCAGTTGCGCAGCGCGGCCATGACACAGGCGCACTCAAATTCGTAGCCCAGGTTCTCCAGCGCAGCAGCCCGCAGCAGGTTGTCGGGGGTATGCAAAGGCGTGCCCGCAGGGCCGCGGATCAAGGCCTCATGCGCGTAGATGGACGCATCTGCCAGATTCACAATGGGCTGGAACACGGGATACAAAGTCCCCTCTCTCAGCACTTTTTCCAGCGGGCCAGATTCGCCCTTCACCACGGAGCGGGCGGCCACCAAACGCAAGGTTGATGTTGGCATGGCATGGGTTCCAAAACGACTAGAGGGGCAGTCTAGGGAGTCGACGTGACAACTCCGTGACAAAACTGTGTCATGCGATTTTGTGAAAAATTACAAACGATATAAACTGTATATACCGTTTATTTTTTCAAAGGAAACCACGTGACGACTGCAGACAATGCCACCGGCGCAGAGACCCAAGCCCCCGCAAAAACAAGTGCCAAAGCTCCAGCCAAGACAGTGGCAAAAACCACTACCAAAGCACCCGCCAAGGCCGTGACCAAGCCCGCTGCAAAAACCCCGGCAAAAGCGAAAGCCGTTGCGGCCAAAAAGTCTGTTGCCGCCGTGCAAAAGCCTGCGCCCAAGGCCGCCGCTGCAAAACCCGCCAAGCCCGTGAAAGTCGTTGCCAAGAAGCCGGTGGCTAAACCGGTGGCAGCTCCCGTGGCAAAGGTGAAGAAGCCCAAGATGGTTCGTGACAGCATCACCATTCCCAAGCCCGAATACGACGTGCTGACCGTGCTGAAGCTGCGCGCTGCCAAGCAAGGCACACCCGCCAAAAAGACCGAGCTGATTCGCGCTGGCATCAAAGTACTGGCGGCGTTGTCAGACACCGCGTTCAAGGCCGCGCTGCAAGCCGTGCCCAGCCTGAAGACCGGCCGCCCTGCCAAGGCAAAGAAGGCCTGAGACAGATCTGGCCTAGAGCACCTCGGGGGATTGCACCGTGACCACCATGGTCTGGGCAATGCCCTCGCGTTCGCGGTAGCGCAGCCACCAGATAGCGCCTTTTTTTACGGCGCAGTCCGCCTCGGCCAACCCCAGCAGGCGCGCAATGGTGTTACCCAGGGTGGGCTGGTGGCCCACTACCAGCACACAGCCCTTGGCATGTGGCCAGTGCACCAGGTCCAGTAAATCATCGACGGTGGACAGCGGCGCCAACGCCGCATGGGTCTTGAACTTGCGGCCCAGTGCCTGGGCCGTCTGCTCGGTGCGCAAGGCCGGGCTCGCCCATATCTTGGCACCGTCCGGCAACTGGCGGTCCAGCCAACCCGCCATGCGGGTCGCCTGCTTCTCGCCTTTGGCGGTGAGGGTGCGCACCATGTCGTCCCCCACCAGCTCCAGATCAATGGCCTCTGCGTGCCGCCACAAAATCAGATCCATCGCAGTCACTCCCTTTTTTATCCTTTGTCATTGCGCGCGTAGCGGCCCATCAGCGCCGCTTGTGCACCGTGGGCTGGCACATCGGCGCATGCCTCTTGCCGGCGGTACACCCCGTCGCCCCCCAGGTCCCAGGCATCCACGCCATCATGCAGATAGGCCACCAGGCACTCATCCACAATGCGCTGGCGCTGCACAGGGTCCGTCACCGGCCAGGCCAGCTCTACCCGCCGCACCATGTTGCGGTTCATCCAGTCGGCGCTGGACAGGTAGAGGTCTTCCACCTCGCCCTGACGGAAATAAAACACGCGTGAGTGCTCCAAAAAACGCCCGATCACGGAGCGCACGCGGATGTTGTCGGTGTAGCCCGGCACCTGGGCCGGCAGCATGCAGGCGCCGCGCACGATCAAATCAATCTTCACGCCCCGACTGCCCGCGGTCATCAGGCTGCGGATCAGCGCCTCATCGGTCAGCGAATTCATCTTCACCACGATGCGCGTCTCCACGCCGCGCGCCGCGACTTCACCCAGAGCGTCAATCTTGGCAATCAGTTTGCGGTGCAAATAAAACGGCGCCAGCCACAGCTTGGACAAGCGCGGCAGCTTACTCTGACTGGCCAAGTGCACAAACACATGCTCCATGTCCGTGGTGAGCGCCACGTCCGCCGTGAGGTGGCTCACGTCGGTATACAGCTTGGCGGTGCGCGGGTTGTAGTTGCCGGTAGACAGGTGTCCATAGCGCTTGAGCGACTTGCCCTCGCGCCGTGTGATCAGCATCATCTTGGCGTGGGTCTTGAGACCCACCACGCCGTACACCACCTGGGCACCGATGGACTCGAGCATCTCGGCCCAGTTGATATTGGCCTCTTCGTCGAAGCGGGCCTTCAGCTCCACTACCACGGTCACTTCCTTGCCGCGACGCACCGCTTCACGCAGCAAGTCCATCAATTCGGAGTCCGCCCCCGTGCGATAAATGGTCTGCTTGATGGCCAGCACCTGTGGGTCGTTCACGGCTTCGCGCAAGAACGTCAACACGCCGTCAAAGCTCTCGAACGGCTGGTGAATCAGGATATCGCGCTGCTTGAGCTGGTCAAAGATGGAATGGCTCGATTGGATCTGCACCGGGTAGGCCGCGCGGTACGGCGCAAAGCACAGGTCAGGGCGGTTCGCCAGGTCGATCAGCTGCGTCAGACGCACCAGGTTCACCGGACCGTGCACGCGGTACAGCGCCTTGGCGGGCAGCGCAAACTGCTTGAGCAAAAAGTCCGCCAGGTGTTCGGAGCAACCGGCTGACACCTCCAGCCGCACGGCCTGGCCGTAGTGGCGGTGCACCAGGCCCTGGCGCAAGGCAGTACGCAGGTTTTGCACATCGTCTTCGTCCACCGCCAGGTCAGAGTGACGCGTCACGCGGAACTGCGAAAACTGACCCACCACGCGCCCAGGGAACAACTCGTCTAGGTGCGCCCGAATGACGCTGGACAGCGACACGAACCAGGCCTTGTTGCCCACCAGCTTCTCGGGCATGCGGATCAGGCGCGGCAGCACGCGCGGCACTTTCACGATCGCGATTTCGTTCTCACGCCCAAAGGCATCCTTGCCACTCAGCCGCACGATGAAGTTCAGCGATTTGTTGGCCACCTGGGGAAACGGGTGCGAGGGGTCCAGCCCCACGGGGATCAGCAGTGGGCGTACCTCGCGCTCGAAGTACTGCTTCACCCAGGCGCGCTGCGCTGCATTGCGCTCGCCATGCGAGAGGATGCGCAAACCCTGCGCCTCCAGCCCCGGCATCAGTTTTTCGTTGTACAGCGCGTACTGGCGCGCCACCAGTTGGTGCAGGGCATCGGCCAACCGGTCGAAGGTATCAACCGAGTACTGTCCTTTGCGATCATTGGCCTGGAAGGCGCTCAGGTGGGGCTCAGCCCGCACCTCAAAAAATTCATCCAGATTGCTGGAGACGATGCAGAGATAGCGCAGCCGCTCCAACAATGGCACATCGTCACGCACCGCCCAGTCCAGCACCCGCTCGTTGAACGCCAGGATGCTGTGGTCACGGTCCAGCAGTGCGGGGGGCGCGGATTGCACCAGCGCGAGAGGCTTGCGGGGGAAAGACTGCATGAACGGCATCCATTTGTGACACAACGGTGAACGATTGTTTACGCCCTAGATGACAGTTGTGTGACATCTTGCGCCACGGGCTGGGGCAGCGTCCGTGCGGTGTGCGTGGGCACCAAATGACCCGCAAACAACAGTGAAGCATAGGCCCAGCTGAAGTGCAGCGCCCGCGTGCGCGCCTCATGGCGCGGCACGGCCAGCGCGGCGTACCAGGCCGCGGTCAGGTCATCGTCCAGCACCCCGCCCTGCGCGGGTGTACCCACCACCTCGTTGGGCCCCTCCACCGGGTAGGCCGCCACCGGCGTGCCGCAGGCCATGGCCTCCAGCATCACCAGGCCAAAGGTTTCCGAGCGGCTAGGCATGACAAACACATCAGCCGCAGCATAGACCTTGGCCAGCTCGTCACGCGGCAGTACGCCCAGCCAGCGCACATGGGGGTAGCGCTCGCGCAGGCTGGCTTCCAGCGGGCCTACGCCGCACACCACCTTGGTGCCGGGAACGTCCATATCCAAAAAGGCTGCGATGTTTTTTTCGTACGACACCCGGCCCACAAACAGCGACACGGGGCGCGCCAGCACACCGAGTGCGGGGTACACCTTGGGCACCTCCTGGTACTGGAACAACTGCATGTCCACGCCATGCGTCCAGCTGCGCAGGTTGCGAAAGCCCTTGGCATCCAGCATGCGCAGCACGCTGGGCGTTGGCACCATCACGCCCGATGAAGGCTTGTGGAAATGGCGGAACAGCGCATAGCCCATCCACAGCGGAATCTTGAGCGCTGCCTGCAATATCTCGGGGAACCGCGTGTGGTACGCGGTGGTGAAGGCCAGCTTGTGCTTGCGGCAGTAGCTGCGTGCGGCCCAGCCCAGCGGCCCCTCGGTGGCCAGGTGGATGGCGTCGGGCGCGCAGGCATCCAGCATCTGCGCCAGGGCCTTGGCGGGGCGCACGGCCAGGTCTATACCCGCGTAGCCCGGGCATGGGCGTGTGGGGAACAGGCCGGGGTGGATCACCTCCACCACATGGCCCAGGCCTTCGAGTTCGCGCACCAGTTCCACCAGAGTGGTGACCACCCCGTTGACCTGGGGTTGCCATGCGTCGGTAATCAGGGCGAGCTTCATGCGTGGGTTTCCTGCAGTGCGGGGGTGGCCACCGCGGTGGCCGGTGGGGTGGGCGATCCTGCCCAGTAAATGAGTTCGAGCTGACCGTCCAGGTGCTCCACCAGCGCGGTGCGGCTTTCCACCCAGTCGCCATCGTTGCAGTACAGCGTGCCGTCGATAGTGCGCATTTCGGCATGGTGGATGTGGCCGCAGACCACGCCATCGTGTCCGCGGCGGCGTGCCTCGTGGGCCACGGCTCTCTCAAAGTCGGTCACATAATTCAGCGCCTTCTTGACCTTCTGCTTGAGGTAGGCCGAGAGCGACCAGTACGGCAGGCCAATGCGCGCGCGCAGGGTGTTGAGGTAGCGGTTGAGCTTGAGCGTGAACTCGTAGGCGTTGTCACCCAGGTAGGCCAGCCACTTGGCGCACTGGATCACGCCGTCGAAGTAGTCGCCGTGTGTGACCCACAGCGTGCGGCCATCGGCGGTGGTGTGCACCGTGTCTTCGTACACCTCGATGCCGCCGAACTGGTGGCCTACAAAAGCACGGGCAAACTCGTCGTGGTTGCCGGGGATGAAGACCACGCGGCAGCCCTTGCGTGCGCGGCGCAGCAGTTTTTGCACCACATCGTTGTGCGCCTGCGGCCAAAACCAGCGGCGGCGCAGCTGCCAGCCGTCCACAATGTCGCCCACCAGGTACAGGTGATCGCTGGGGTGGTGCTTCAGAAAGTCCAGCAGAGGCTTGGCCTGGCAACCGGCGGTGCCCAGGTGGATGTCGGACACAAACACCGCGCGGTAGCGGCGCTGGCCCACCTCGTCGTCATCGGCTTCGGCGCCTGGCGCCAAACCCTGCCAGTTGGCTCCCAGAGCGTCGAAGGCGGTGCGCATCAGGCCCCCAGAAAGTGCTTGCGGTAGCGGGAGGGCAAATCGGCGATGCGCATGAGCATCGGCAAATCCGCCGAATTGAAGTCCGGGTCCCAGGCTGGCGCGCCCAGCACCTTGGCCCCCAGGCGCAGGTAGCCCTTGATAAGTGCAGGCGGCTCCACGTCCAGCGTGCTGTCCAGCTGATCGATGGGCAGCGGCAGACGGGGCCGCACGTGGTATTCGATGGGGGCCAGGTGCGTGGCTTCCACCTGGCGCCAGATGCTGGCCGCCACGTCGCCGCCGACCACGCCGTTGTGCAGCATGGGAATGCTGGCGCAGCCAATCATGGTGTCGAGCTGGTTGCGCACCATGAATTCGGCCAGCGCGCCCCACAGCGCCATGATGACGCCGCCGTGGCGGTGGTCGGGGTGCACACAGCTGCGGCCCAGTTCCACCATGCGCTCGCGCAGGCTGCGCAGGCGGGTCAGGTCGAATTCGGTATCGCTGTAGAAGCTGCCCACGCGCTTGGCCTGGGTGGGCGTGAGCACGCGGTAGGTGCCGACCACCTGGCCGCTGGCCTGGTCGCGCACGATCAAGTGCTCGCAGTAGTTGTCAAACAGGTCCACATCGTGGCCGGCAATCGGGGTATTCAGGCGGGCGCCCAATTCGCCGGCAAACACATCAAAGCGTAAGCGCTGGGCGGCGCGCACTTCGTCCTGGTGCTTGGCCCAGAACACTTCGATGCCACCGCGCGCGGGCGCGGTCTGCAAAGGGCTTGTCGTTTGCACCGCGAGGGGGTGCAGCGTGGGTGTGGCCAGTGTTGGCACGGCGATGGCGGATGTTGTTGGCATTCTTGTCCCCTTCCTTGAGCGTGATTGCACTGACCGGGAAGTGTGAAGAGCGTCTGTGACCCACACATGGCAGTTGCATGAAGCTTTTATGACGTAACACTTGGTTGTGCAGATTGATTCAATATTTCAAGTATTATTGAAACATGAACACCATCGCCTTTGATGAACCCCAAGCCCTCAAGGCCCTGACCGCCCTGGCCCAGGCCCAGCGCCTGCGTGCCTTCAAGGCCCTGGTGGTGGCAGGCCCCGAAGGCCTGACCCCCGGCACCCTGGCCCAGCAGCTGGAGAGCGCCCCCAGCGCCCTGTCCTTCCACCTCAAGGAGCTGGCCCATTCCGGCCTGGTGGACATTGAGCAACGTGGGCGCAATCTCATCTACCGCGCCAACTTTGCACAGATGAACGGCCTGCTGGCCTATATGACCATGCACTGCTGCCAAGGCGAGAGCTGCGAGCTAACCGACGCCACGACAGGCACATGCTGCTGAGCACCATGACCACTTCCGTATCTACCCCACCCCTTCGCCAGCGGTTGCTCGCAGAGTTCATAGGCACCGCCGCCCTGCTCTGCGCCATCATTGGCTCCGGCGTCATGGCCCAGCGCATCAGCGGTGGCAACGACGGCGTGGCGCTGCTGGCCAACACCCTAGCCACGGTGTTTGCGCTGTACGTGTTGATTGAAACCCTTGGCCCGGTCAGCGGCGCGCACTTCAACCCGCTGGTCACGCTGCTTATGTGGTCAAAACGGCAGCTAGCCCCCGAGAACACTGCGCAAGCAGCTATTCTTTTAATAGCATCCCAGTTGCTCGGCGCCATCGCCGGCGCGGCCTTGGCCAATGCCATGTTCGAGCTCCCGGCCCTGCACCTGAGCCAACACCTGCGCGGCGGCAGCGGTCAGTGGCTGGCCGAAGCGGTGGCCACCGCCGGGCTGGTCTTCACCATCCTGCGTGCGCCGCCCGGCAAGGCCCCTGCGCTGGTGGCGTGCTACATCGGCGCGGCCTACTGGTTCACAGCCAGCACCTCGTTCGCCAACCCCGCCGCCGTGCTGGGCCGCATGTTCAGCGACACCTTTGCCGGCATTGCGCCGGCCAGCGCACTCGGCTTCGTGTTGGCGCAATGCGTGGGGGCCATGCTCGGCGCGGGCCTGGCCCACACCCTCTCTCCCCAGAAAGTACCTGTATGACCATCACCATCTTGCACAACCCCGCCTGCGGCACCTCGCGCAACACCCTGGCCCTGATCCGCAACAGCGGCGCGGAGCCCGAAGTGATCGAGTACCTGAAAACGCCGCCCACCAAGGCGCGCCTGCAGCAACTGCTGACCGCCATGGGTGCCGGCCCGCGCGAACTGCTGCGTGAAAAAGGGACGCCCTATGCCGAGCTGGACCTGGCCAATACGAAATGGACCGACGACGAGTTGCTGGACTTCATGCTGGCCCACCCCATCCTCATCAACCGCCCGATTGTGGAAACCCCGCTGGGCACGCGCCTGTGCCGCCCCTCCGAGTTGGTGCTGGACATCCTGCCCCATGCCCAGCAAGGCGCGTTCAGCAAGGAGGATGGCGAGGTGGTCATCAACGCGCAGGGACAGCGGGTCTGAACCCCATGCTGCTTACCGAGCCCTCCCTCACTACGCTGGCCGATGCACTGAACCACAGTTGCCGCTGCCAGACGCTGGATACAGCGCAACTGCAGCGGGAACTGGGCCGGAATGCGGGCCTGCGCGATGTGGCGGGCACGCTGGCACGCACCCATCCACACCTGTTCTCCAATACAGCGGTATTTGCATCGCAAGCCACGGTGCAGGCGGTCCAGAACGCCGTGGCAGCCTTGGAACGCACCCTCTCCCTGCCGGCCTGGACCCAGCAGGTACTGCCCATCGCCAACCCGATTGCACAAGCAGACCATGGTCCATTGGGCGTCTTCATGGGTTACGACTTTCACATCACACCCCAAGGCCCCCAGCTCATCGAGATCAACACCAATGCGGGTGGCGCCATGCTCAACGCGGTGCTGCTGCGCGCACAGGCCGTGTGCTGCGGGTTGATGAACCCGGCGCTGAACGCCTACCGCAACATGGCCACACTGGAGGACGAGTTTGTGGCCATGTTCCACGCCGAATGGGACTTGTTCAACCGTGCGCGCGGGCAGGCACCTCGCCCGTTGCGCAGCATTGCCATCGTGGACGAAGCGCCACAGAGCCAATACCTCGCGCCCGAGTTCGCACTGTTTGCCGAGCTGTTCCAGCGCCATGGCATACAGGCCGTAGTGACAGACCCGAGCCACCTGCAACTGCGCGACGGTGTGCTCTACAGCGGCGCACTGGCGTTGGACATGGTCTACAACCGCCTGACCGACTTTGACCTGTCGGACCCAGCCCATGCCGCGCTGGCACAGGCCTACACCGAAGATGTGGTGGCGGTGACTCCGCATCCACGTGCCCACGCGCTGCGTGCCAACAAACAGCATCTGGTCACGTTGGGTCAAGCCGCAGCACTACAGGCTTTGGGCGTACCACTCGCCGACCAGCAAACCTTGTTAGCCACCGTCCCCGCCTGTGAACGGGTGCACGCTGACAACGCCCCTGCCCTGTGGGAACAACGTAAACACCTGTTCTTCAAACCCCTGGATGGCTTTGGCGCCCGTGCGGTCTACCGCGGTGACAAGCTCACCAAGAAAGTTTGGGAGCAGATCCAGCAAGGCGACTACATCGCCCAGGCGCTGGTGCCGCCACCGCTGCGCGCCATGCAGGTGGGCGATGCGGCCACAGAGCTGAAGTTTGACCTGCGCGCCTACACCTATGCCGGACGCGTGCAACTGCTAGCCGCACGCACCTACAGCGGACAGACCACCAACTTCCGCACCGAGGGTGGTGGCTTCGCCCCGGTAATGTGGGTACCGGATCTGCCCGACCAGGCTTGCGGCTGCTAGGCCAGCCACTTCTGCATAAATCCAGCCTGCCCCATGGCGGGGTCCAGCTCGTAATAGGCAAAGCCCACACGCTGGTACAGCTTGACCGCGCCGCCGTTGCCAGACAGTACTTCCAGCGTCAGCTTGCAGGCACCGCGCTCCACGGCTATCTGCTCCACCAGCGCCAGCATCTTCTCGCCAATGCGCTGGCCGCGGTAACCGGGCAGCACCGCCACGTCGTGCACATTCACCAGCGGTTTGCAGGCAAAGGTGGAAAAGCCTTCGATGCAGTTGATCAGGCCTACGGGCGTGGCATCGTCCTCGGACGCGAACGCGAACGCCAGCACGCTGAAGGCCTGGGGGCGCGCAGCCAGCGAAGGCACCAGGGTCGCCTTGGCAAAATCACTCAGGCCCTCGCCACCGCCCATGGGGTCGCTGGCATAGGCGTCCAGCAGCATGACCAGCGCCGCGGCATGCACGGGGTTGGCGTAGTCAGCACGAACCACGCGGATCGTATTCGTCATGAGGTCAGACCTTCAGGGTATCGGCGATGCGCTGGGCGCAACTTTGAGCTTGCGCAGCATCGCGCGCCTCCACCATCACACGCACCAGAGGTTCGGTGCCACTGGCACGGATCAAGACACGGCCGGTGTCGCCCAGTGCGGCTTCGGCCGCCTTGGTTTCCTCCGCCATACGGGTGTTGTTCTTCCAGTCTTGGCCCGGGGCCAGGCGCACATTAATCAAGGTTTGCGGGAACAGTGTCACGTCGGCCAGCAGCTGCGCCATGGTCTTGCCACTGCGCACGCAGGCCTGCAGCACCTGCAGGGCCGAGACCAAGCCATCGCCCGTGGTGTGTTTGTCCAACGCCAGCAAGTGGCCCGAGCCTTCGCCGCCCAGAATCCACTTGTGCTTCTCCAGCTCTTCGAGCACGTAGCGGTCGCCCACCTTGGCGCGGACAAACTGCACGCCGCGTTTTTTCAGCGCCACTTCCACGGCCATGTTCGTCATCAGCGTGCCGACCACGCCGGGCACGTGCTCGTCACGGCCCAGGCGGTCGTCGGCCATGAGGTACAGCAGCTCATCGCCGTTGTAGAGGCGACCGTCCGCATCCACCAATTGCAAGCGGTCGGCATCACCGTCTAGCGCAATGCCAAAGTCGGCCTTGTGATCCTTCACGGCCTGCACCAAGGCCTCGGGGTGGGTGGCGCCCACACCCTTGTTGATGTTGAGACCATCGGGCGAGCAGCCAATGGCGAAGACCTCGGCACCCAACTCGTGGAACACCTTGGGCGCGATGTGGTACGCCGCACCATGGGCCGCGTCCACCACGATCTTCAGGCCTTTGAGGGTCAGGTCATTGGCAAAGGTGCTTTTGCAAAACTCGATGTAGCGGCCCGCTGCATCGTCCAGGCGGCGGCTTTTGCCCAGGCTGGCAGAGTCCACCCACACCGGTGGTTTCTCCAGCTCGGCTTCCACGGACAGCTCCCAGGCATCGGGCAGCTTGCTGCCTTTGGCGCTGAAGAACTTGATGCCGTTGTCAGCAAATGGGTTGTGGCTGGCGCTGATGACCACGCCCAGTGAAGCACGCTGTGCGCGGGTCAGGTAGGCCACGCCCGGCGTGGGCAGCGGCCCCAGCAGCACTACATCCACCCCTGCAGAGTTGAAACCGCTCTCCAGCGCGCTCTCCAGCATGTAACCCGAAATACGCGTGTCCTTGCCGATGAGCACCGTGGGGCGCGCCTCGGTCTCCTTGAGCACATGGCCCACGGCGTGCGCCAGACGCAGCACAAAGTCGGGGGTGATAGGGGCTTGCCCCACGGTACCGCGAATGCCGTCGGTGCCGAAATACTGTCGTCCCATTTGAATTCCTGTTGTGTTGTTGTTTTGGGTGGCGGGTTTACGCCTGTGCCTGCATTGCGGCCAGCACCTTGAGGGCGCCGACGGTGTCGCGTACATCGTGCACGCGAACCACATGCGCACCGTTCTGCACGGCCAGCACCGCAGCCGTCACGCTGGGTGCCCGGCGCTGGTCCACATCCATGCTGGCCATTTGGCTGAGCGAAGTTTGGGTCACTGCGGCCAGCGACGATTTGCGCGACCAGCCTGCCAGCACCGGGTAGCCCGCGGGCACGGCCTGGACTTGGCGTGCCAGTAGCGCAAAATTTTGCGGCACCGTCTTGCCAAAACCAATGCCTGGGTCCAGGCAAATACGCGCCGAATCGACCCCTAGCCCCCGTAAACGCTGCGCGAGCAGCTCTAAAAACGATAGCACCTGCGGCACCACGTCGCCCTCCATGGGCGCCACCTGCATGGTCTGTGGGTCGCGGTGCATGTGCATGAGGCACACGCCGCAGCTCGGGTGCGCTGCCACGACCGCATCCCCAGTAGGCCCGCCCTGGTCATCGCGCCAGCGCAGGGCCCAGATGTCGTTGATGATGTCGGCACCCAAATCCAGCACCGCCTGCATGACAGCGGGCTTGTAGGTGTCCACCGAGACCGGCACACCCAGCGTCACGGCATGTTTGACCACGGGCAGCACACGCGCCAGCTCTTCGTCTAGCGGCAGCGCTTGCGCACCGGGGCGGGTGGATTCACCGCCAATATCCAACATGTCGGCGCCGTCCCTGAGCAGCTTCTCGCAATGGGCCAGCGCTGCATCTCGCGCGGCGTACTGCCCGCCGTCGGAAAACGAATCAGGAGTGACGTTGACGATGCCCATGATCTGGGGCCGGGACAGGTCAATCGCGAAGCGGGTGGTTTGCCAATGCATGGGCTGGATTATGCAAGCCCTGAAACGCACACAGGGCCCGAAGGCCCTGTGGGTTCAGCGCGGCCTGGACTCAGGCGGCTGTGGGTGCCGGGTCGGCCGCCACGGCGGGAGCGCCACCACTGCCACCGCCACCATTGGTGGGGGTACGAGGCGTCCAGTCCTTGGGGGGACGGGGTTCACGGCCAGCCATGATGTCGTCGAGCTGGTCGCTGTCGATGGTTTCCCATTCCAGCAGGGCCTTGGCCATGGCGTGCATCTTGTCCTGGTTGTCCTCGATCAGCTTGCGCGCCAGAGCGTACTGCTGGTCGATGATGCGGCGCACTTCAGAGTCCACCTTTTGCATGGTCTGTTCGCTCATGCTGGTGGTCTTGGTCACGCTGCGGCCCAAGAAGACTTCACCTTCGTTCTCGGCGTAGACCATAGGGCCCAGCGCATCGGTCATGCCGTAGCGGGTCACCATGTCGCGGGCGATGGAGGTGGCGCGCTCAAAGTCGTTGCTGGCGCCAGTGGTCATCTGGTTCATGAACACTTCTTCGGCGATCCGGCCACCAAACAGCATGCTGATCTGGTTCAGCATGAATTCGCTGTCGTAGCTGTAGCGGTCTTGTGCGGGCAGGCTCATGGTCACGCCCAGGGCACGGCCACGGGGGATGATGGTGACCTTGTGCACCGGGTCGCACTTGGGCAGCAGCTTGCCGATCAGGGCGTGGCCGGACTCGTGATACGCCGTGTTCTTGCGCTCGTCTTCGGGCATCACCATGCTCTTGCGCTCGGGGCCCATGAGGATTTTGTCCTTGGCCTTCTCGAAGTCCTGCATTTCCACCAGGCGCGCATTGCGGCGCGCGGCCATCAGGGCGGCTTCGTTGCAGAGGTTGGCCAGGTCGGCACCGCTCATGCCGGGAGTGCCGCGGGCAATGGTCATGGCGCTCACGTCTTGGCCCAAGGGCACTTTGCGCATGTGCACATTCAGAATCTGTTCTCGGCCGCGGATATCGGGCAGCGTCACATAGACCTGGCGGTCAAAACGGCCGGGGCGCAGCAAAGCAGCATCCAGAATGTCAGGGCGGTTGGTGGCAGCGACCACGATCACGCCGACATTGGTCTCAAAGCCGTCCATCTCGACCAGCATCTGGTTGAGGGTCTGTTCGCGCTCGTCGTTGCCACCGCCCAGGCCTGCGCCACGCTGGCGGCCCACGGCGTCAATTTCGTCGATGAAAATGATGCAAGGCGCATTCTTCTTGGCGTTCTCGAACATGTCGCGCACACGGGATGCGCCCACGCCTACAAACATTTCCACGAAATCAGAACCCGAGATGCTGAAGAACGGCACCTTGGCTTCACCCGCGATGGATTTGGCCAGCAGCGTCTTACCGGTGCCAGGGGGCCCGACCAACAGCAAACCACGGGGAATGCGGCCGCCCAATTTCTGGAACTTGGAGGGGTCTTTGAGGAAGTCCACGACTTCCTTCACTTCTTCCTTGGCTTCGTCACAGCCGGCCACATCGGCAAAAGTCACAGTATTGGTGTTTTCGTCCAGCAGGCGGGCTTTGCTCTTGCCGAAGCTGAACGCCCCGCCCTTGCCGCCACCTTGCATTTGCCGCATGAAGTACACCCATACGCCAATCAGCAGCAGCATGGGGCCCCAGCTGACCAGCAGGGTCATGAGCAGGGAGCTTTCTTCACGGGGTTTGACGTCGAACTTGACGCCGTTGTTGATCAGGTCGCCGACCAGGCCACGGTCCAGGTAGGTGGCGGTGGTGCGGACCTTGCGGTCGTCGGTGGTGACGGCCAAAATTTCGGTGCCGCCCTGGCCTTCCTGGATGATGGCGCTCTTGATCTGCTTGTTGCGTACCTGCTCCAGGAAGTCGGAATAGCCGACCATGCCTGTGCTGCCCGCACCGCGCGAATCGAATTGCTTGAACACGGTGAAAAGCACCAAGGCGATCACCAACCACACTGCAATTTTTGAAAACCACTGATTATTCAAGCGAAGCTCCAATACTGGCGCAAGTAGACGAACCTTGCGTACTTGGGATCCATTTTAGGCGTTTCAAGGCATGAAAGCGGGTAATTCAAGGTTTACGGCCATAGAAACCGCATGGGAATAGCCCGGCGGCGGCTCAAACGCTACGCAAGCCCATGCCCACCAGAAAGGTTTCCGACGAACGGTCGCGGGATGCCTTGGGCTTGAAGGGCTTGACGGTGACAAAGGCCTCCTTGAAACGCTTCACCACATCGTTGTAGCTGCCGCCATGGAAGACCTTGGCCACCAGCGCGCCCTGGGGTTTCATGTGGTTTTGGGCGAATTCAATCGCAAGCTCCACCAAATATTCAATACGCGCCGCATCGGCCGAAGAAATGCCGGACAGGTTGGGCGCCATGTCAGACACCACCAGATCCGCTTGCTTGCCGGCCAGCGCGGTCTCCAATAGGGCCAGCGTCTCGGCCTCCCGAAAGTCGCCCTGGATAAACGTGACACCTTCGATGGGATCCATGGGCAGCAGGTCCAGGCCGATGATGGTGCCATCCAACTGCCCGACAGCAGCCCCCTGGGGCGACATGCGGCGGCGCAGGTATTGGCTCCAGGCGCCGGGCGTGCAGCCCAAATCCACCACGAGTTGGCCGGGTTTGATGAGCTGCAAGGTTTCGTCAATTTCCTTGAGTTTGTAGGCAGCGCGTGCCCGATACCCTTCTTTGGCCGCCAGTTTGACGTAGGGGTCGTTGATGTGGTCGTGCAACCAGGCCTTGTTGACCTTTTTGCCTTTGCTGGGTGTTTTCATGCGGGCCTTGAATGCGTTCCCTTTGTCAGGGAGGGTTCCGATTGTCGGGCTTTTCCGGGTGGGCCCGTCTGTCCTCTATAGTTGCGGCCTGCCCTTTGACGGAGATCGCCCTCGAAGGTGGCCCCAGATCGAGAGGAAGGCATGCCCCTGTTCAAGCGAAACGTCAAGCTCCACGTCACCATCAGCTGGCTGTTCGTCGTGCTGACATTGCCGGTGATCATCGCGTTTTTACTGGTCAGCTACCGGGCCAACACGCTGCTGATCGAAGACTACTCGAACAAGTTCATCGAGAAGTCCGTCCACGAGAACTTCAACAATGCCGAGCGGCTGCTGAATCCCTTCATCAGCAATGCGCGTGCCGCGGGCACCCTGATGCGCGACAAGCCCGACTACTTCCGGGAGCCCAGCGCATCCGACTACCTGCATGAAATCGTGGCCTCGAACGAAGCGGTGTATGCGGCCTACGCCGCCTTTGAGGACGGCAGCTTTCGCCAGGTCCGGCGCGTGGTGCCTGGCCGCCCGGTGCTGGACAAGCCGGTGCCCACCGACACCCAGATCATTGAACGCTTCATAGACCAGCGCAACCTGACTGGCGCCAGCGATCCGCAAGACCAGTACCGCTTCCACAGCCGCTGGGGCACGGTCGTCGGTAGTGATGCCGGGCCGGTGGCCTACGACCCGCGCACCCGTGGCTACTACAAGGAGGCGGCACGCCTGCAGACGCTTACCGTGTCCGACGTCTACCCCTTTGCCAGTTCGGGCGAGTTGGGCATCACGGTGACGGCGCCCATCGTGACCGCGGGGCATACCTCCGGCGTGTTTGCGATTGACCTGACCCTCAAGACCTTGTCGGGCTACCTCTCGGTCAACCGGGTCAGCCCCAATAGCATCACCATCATTGCCGACGACCACGGCGGCGTCATCGCGCACCCGGAGTTCGAGCGCGGTCTGACCCTCAAGGACAACGAACTGGTGCAAAACCAGCTCGGCAAGCTGGGCGATGTGCGCGTGACATCGGCACTGGCCGAACGGATTCGCAGCGGGACCGACCGCTTCCATTTCACGGCAGGGCCAGACGACACCGAGTACATCGGCGTTTTCTCCCCCTTTCCCAAAAACTTCAAAAAACCGTGGGAGCTGCTGATCATTGCCCCCACCGACGACTTTGTGGGTGGCATCAAGGACACCAACCGCCGTCTGCTGATTTTTGGAACCTTGGTGTTTTTCCTGCAGTTGGTGCTGATCTACCGCCTGTCACGCGCGCTGTCGCGCCCCATTGAGCAGTTGGCGGAAGAAGTGGTGCATATCCGCGACTTCGAATTCTTGCAAGCGCCCATGGTCGAGTCGCGCATTGCCGAAATCAGCCACCTGGCCAAGGCCGTATTCACACTGACGCGCGCGCTGGAATCGTTCACCTCTTACGTACCACGCGGGCTGGTCAAGCAGCTAATCGATTCTGGCCAGGGCACGCGGCTTGGGGTGGAGAACCGCTACCTGACGCTGTTCTTCACCGATCTGGAAGGCTTCTCCACCCTGTCGGAGTCCGAACCTTCGCAGCAGCTGTTGTCCCGGGTGTCCGACTACTTCGCCAGTGTTACCCAATCCATCGAGCAGGAACATGGCACGGTGGACAAGTACATTGGCGACGCCGTGATGGCGTTCTGGGGCGCGCCCACCCCACTGGAAAACCACGCCTACCTGGCGTGCGTGGCGGCGGTGCGCTCGCAGCGCCGCATGGCGCTGCGCAACCAGGAGTGGACCTCGCAGTCAATGTCCGCCTTGAAAGTGCGCATCGGCATCCACAGCGATTCGGTGCTGGTGGGCAATGTGGGATCGGCCGAACGGGTGAGCTACACCGTCATGGGCGATGGCGTGAACGTGGCCGCGCGGCTGGAAGGCCTGAACAAGGAACTGGGCACTTGGGTGTGCGTCAGCCACGCGGTTTACAGGGCGGCCGGTGAACGCCTGTGGCTACGCCCTATCGACACAGTCGTGGTCAAGGGCCGCAAGGGCGAGCTGCTGGTCTATGAGCTGCTGGCCATCCGCGATGGCGACGAGGAAACCGCGGCTACCCCCGAAGAAGCCCGGCTCTGCAACCTGACGGTGGAGGCCTATGCCCACTACGCAGACAACAACTTTGCGGCAGCAGCCGAGGCCTATGCCGCCATCCTGGCACGCTTCCCGCACGACACCGTGGCCCAACGCATGCTGGAAAAATGCCAGGGCCAGCGCACCAAGGACCAGTCGCCGACCTGAATGGTGCTGCCGCCATTCCGCGCCGGCACCATTGCGTCGATAATATGGGCATGCCCCAAATCCAACTGACTCCTGCCCAGCGCAAGGAACACCGCGCTGAAGCCCACCACCTGGACCCCGTTGTCATGGTCGGTGGCGATGGCCTGACAGCCAACGTCAAAAAAGAAGTTGACGCAGCACTCAACGCCCACGGCCTGATCAAGGTGCGTGTGTTTTCCGACGATCGTGTGGCCCGCGAAGAGATGTTCAAGACCCTGGCCGACGAACTGAACGCCGCGCCCATCCAGCACATCGGCAAGCTGCTGGTGCTCTGGCGCCCCCAGCCGGTGAAAGAAAAAGTGGTTGACGAAGACCGCATGGCGGGTCCGCGTGATTTCAAGGTGCTGAAGTTCAGCAAGCGCCCCGGTCAACGGCCTGAGGTCAAAACGCTGCGCGTGTTGGGCAACCAGCGCCTCACGCCCGGTGGCAACATCAAGCGCGCCAAACCCAAGCCAAAAACCAGCGTCAAGAAACGCAGCCAGACCTGAGTCGGGCACCCTTCCCTTGCAAACCGGAGCCTGGTGCTCCGGTTTTTTTATGCCTGTGCGGTGGGTTCGACTGGCAACCGGGTAGCGGCGTGGGCCAGTTTGCCAAACACCACCAGCGCACACAGCCACTGCGCCAGGTACATGGCGCTGCCCACCTTGTGCCACAGCGCCAGGTTGTCACGTGCCACGATGCGTGGCGCCACCGCCAGCTCCACCAGCAGTGCAAGCAACACACCAGCCACTACAAAAAGCGTAGCAGCTTGCGCAGTGTCCACGGGGGCTAGAGGCTTGTTTGATCTAAACACCACCAGAAGTAGCACGCCACAGGCGACCGACACCCAGGTCTGCACGGTGAACAGCTTGGCCGCCATGTGCCCGGCCATGGCGGGCGTGGGCAGGTGGACAAACAGCATGGGCACCACGAACAGGCCCAACACGCTCAGGCTGATGGCCCAGCCGGCGGCCAGCCACAGGGGCAGGCTGCGCATCAGAGGTAGTGAACGGCCACGATCTCGTAGGCCTTCTCGCCACCGGGGGCTTGCACCACGGCGGTGTCGCCCTCTTCCTTGCCGATCAGGGCACGGGCAATGGGGGAGCTGATATTGACCAGGCCCAGCTTGAGGTCGGCCTCGTCTTCACCCACGATCTGGTACTTCACGCGGTCGCCCGTGTCTTCGTCTTCCAGCTCCACGGTGGCACCAAACACCACACGGCCACCCGCATCCAGCTCGGCCGGATCGATGATTTGGGCGGCGGATAGCTTGCCTTCCACTTCCTGGATGCGCCCTTCGATGAAGCCTTGGCGGTCCTTGGCGGCTTCGTATTCGGCGTTTTCGCTCAGATCGCCTTGGGCGCGCGCTTCGGAAATCGCGTTGATCACCCAAGGGCGCTCCACGGTCTTGAGCTTGTGCAGCTCGGCCTTCAGGATTTCAGCGCCGCGCTTGGTAATAGGAATGGTTGCCATGGTGGATAGAGAAATTACAGGGCCTCAAAGTGACAAGGACAGTGCAACGCTTGCGCGCGGCACTGTCCCATGCAGTTGGATCGGATTATGCCAACTTATGCGGTGGCTTAGGCTGCAAGTTGTGCGTGCATTTCCTGCACCGACACCACCCCCAGATTGTCCAGGTACTTCATGCCTTCCACCGCGGCTTCGGCGCCAGCGATGGTGGTGTAGGTGGTGACGCGGGCCAGCAAGGCCGAGGTGCGAATCTGGCGCGAATCGGCAATCGCGTTGCGGCGCTCTTCCACGGTGTTGACCACCATGGAGATTTCCTCGTTCTTGATCATGTCCACAATGTGCGGGCGGCCTTCGGCCACCTTGTTCACCACGCCGCAGGCCACACCGGCGGCATTGATGGCAGCTGCCGTACCCTTGGTCGCCACAATCTCAAAGCCCTGCGCTGCCAGGCTGCGGGCCACTTCCACGGCGCGCGGCTTGTCGGTCTGTTTGACCGAAATAAAGGCCTTGCCACCGCGCGGCAGTTTGGCTCCCGCGCCCAGCTGCGACTTCACAAATGCTTCGCCGAAGGTCTTGCCCACGCCCATCACCTCGCCGGTGGACTTCATCTCGGGGCCGAGGATGGTGTCCACACCGGGGAACTTCACAAACGGGAACACGGCTTCCTTGACGCTGAAGTAAGGTGGTGTCACTTCTTTGCTAATACCTTGGCTGGCCAACGACTGGCCGGCCATGCAACGCGCGGCCACCTTGGCCAGCTGAATGCCCGTAGCTTTGGAGACAAAGGGCACGGTACGGCTGGCGCGGGGGTTCACTTCCAGCACATAGATGACGTCCTTACCGTCCACGTTCTGGATGGCGAACTGCACGTTCATCAGACCGACCACATTCAGGGCACCGGCCATGGCCTTGGTCTGGCGTTTGATCTCGGCCACAGTGTCCGTGCTCAGGCTGTAGGGTGGCAGGGAGCAGGCAGAGTCGCCGCTGTGCACGCCGGCTTGCTCGATATGTTCCATCACGCCGCCGATGAAGGTGTCGCCAGAGCCATCGCGGATGCAGTCCACATCGCACTCAATCGCATCGTTCAGAAAGCGGTCCAGCAGCACGGGCGAATCGTTGCTCACCTTGACGGCTTCACGCATATAGCGTTCCAGGTCGCGCTGCTCGTGCACGATTTCCATGGCGCGGCCGCCCAGCACATAGCTGGGGCGCACCACCAGGGGGTAGCCCAGGGCGGCAGCTTTTTCCAGCGCTTCAGGTTCGGTGCGGGCCGTCGCATTGGGTGGCTGGCGCAGCTTGAGTTCGTGCAGCAGCTTCTGGAAGCGCTCACGGTCTTCGGCCGCATCGATCATGTCGGGCGTGGTGCCGATGATGGGAACGCCATTGGCTTCCAAGTCCAGCGCCAATTTCAAAGGCGTTTGGCCACCGTATTGCACGATCACACCGACGGGCTTTTCTTTGTCGACGATTTCCAGCACGTCTTCCAGCGTCAGCGGTTCGAAGTACAGGCGGTCAGACGTGTCGTAGTCGGTGGACACGGTTTCGGGGTTGCAGTTGACCATGATGGTCTCGTACCCGTCTTCGCGCATGGCCAGCGCGGCGTGCACGCAGCAGTAGTCAAACTCGATGCCTTGGCCGATACGGTTGGGGCCACCGCCCAGCACCATGATTTTTTTCTTGTCCGTGGGCGCAGCTTCGCACTCGGAGCCTTCGGCCTCGTAGGTGGAGTACATGTAGGCGGTGTTGGTGGCGAACTCGGCCGCACAGGTGTCCACGCGCTTGTAGACAGGGCGCACACCCAGGGCGCGGCGCTTCTCGCGCACGGCCTTGTCGGTGGTCTTGAACTGGCGCGCCAGGCGGCGGTCCGAGAAGCCCTTTTGCTTCAAGGCACGCAGAGTGGGCGCATCGATGTTGTCTAAGGCGCTGCCGACGGCAGGCTGGGGCAGGCGCTCGATTTCGAGTTCGAGCTTCACGATCTGTTCGATCTGCACCAAGAACCAGGGGTCGATCTTGGTCAGCGCGAACACTTCGTCCACGCTCATGCCCTGGGCGAACGCGTCGCCCACGTACCAAATGCGCTCAGGGCCGGGCTCGCCCAGCTCTTTTTCCAGCACTTCGCGGTCCTGGGTCTTCTCGTTCATGCCGTCCACGCCCACTTCCAGGCCGCGCAGGGCTTTCTGGAAGGATTCCTGGAAGGTACGGCCCATGGCCATCACCTCGCCCACCGACTTCATCTGCGTGGTCAGGCGGCTGTCGGCCGTGGGGAATTTTTCAAACGCGAAACGTGGGATCTTGGTGACCACATAGTCGATGCTGGGCTCAAACGATGCGGGGGTGGCACCACCGGTGATGTCGTTGCGCAGCTCGTCCAGCGTGAAGCCGACGGCCAGCTTGGCCGCGACCTTGGCGATGGGGAAGCCCGTGGCCTTGGAAGCCAGCGCGGAGGAACGTGACACACGGGGGTTCATTTCGATGACCACCATGCGACCGTCCACCGGGTTGATGGAGAACTGCACGTTGGAGCCACCCGTGTCCACACCAATTTCGCGCAGTACTGCCAGGGAGGCGTTGCGCAGGATCTGGTATTCCTTGTCGGTCAGCGTCTGGGCTGGGGCGACGGTGATGGAGTCACCGGTGTGCACGCCCATGGGGTCCAGGTTTTCGATGGAGCAGACGATGATGCAGTTGTCCGCCTTGTCGCGCACCACTTCCATCTCGTACTCTTTCCAACCCAGCAGCGACTCTTCAATCAGCAGCTCGTTGGTGGGCGAAGCTTCCAGGCCGCGCTTGCAAATGGTCTCGAACTCTTCGGAGTTGTAGGCAATGCCGCCACCCGTGCCACCCAGCGTGAAGCTGGGGCGAATGACCGTGGGGAAGCCCAAGGTCTTTTGCACAGCCCATGCCTCTTCCATGCTGTGGGCAATGCCCGAGCGCGCAGAACCCAGACCAATCTTGGTCATAGCGTCCTTGAACTTCAGGCGGTCTTCAGCCTTGTCGATGGCTTCGGGTGTCGCGCCAATCAGCTCGACTTTGTACTTGTCCAGCACGCCGTGGTGCCACAGGTCCAGCGCGCAGTTCAGCGCGGTCTGGCCACCCATGGTGGGCAGGATGGCGTCGGGCTTTTCCTTGGCGATGATCTTCTCGACCGTTTGCCACGTGATGGGCTCGATGTAGGTGACGTCGGCGGTGGCCGGGTCGGTCATGATCGTCGCAGGGTTGCTGTTGATCAGGATGACCTTGTAGCCCTCTTCACGCAATGCCTTGCACGCTTGCACGCCGGAGTAGTCGAACTCACAAGCCTGGCCAATGATGATGGGGCCGGCGCCGATGATGAGGATGCTTTTGATGTCGGTACGTTTTGGCATGGTGAGACTCGTAGCTTTTGGGGCTCTTTACGTTTTAATTAATTCAGGCTCGCGGTGGCCAGCTTGGCGCCAAACCACACGAACAGGCCGCCCACGGCGCTGGACAGGCTGGCAGACAGGCGCTTGCGGCGGCCAAAACCCTGGGCCAGGCGGGCGCCGGCAAAGATCAGGGCAGACAGGTAGAGGGCGCTGAACACCATGATGATGGAGCCCAGGATCAGGAAGGGAATGGCGGGCGTGTCGTAGTTCGGGTCGATGAACTGCACGAAGAAGGACAGCAGAAACAAAATCGCCTTGGGGTTGAGCAGGCTGATGACCAAGGCGCGTTTGAAGGGCTGCTGCATATTGGCGGTGGCCTCGGCCACGGCTGTATCGGCAGACAGGTCCACTGCATCGGCGCTGCGCCACTTCTTGAACGCGGCGATCAGCAGGTTCACACCCACCCAAGTGAGGTAGGCGGCACCGGCGTACTTCACCACCATGAACAACGGCGGATAGGTGCGCAACAGGCTGGCCGCACCCAGCGCGGTGAAGATCAGCAAAATCGTGTCGCCCAGAAACACGCCGAACGCGCCCAGATAACCGGCTTTGACGCCACGTACGGTCGCCACCGACAGGACATAAAGCGAATTGGGGCCGGGCAACAAAATAATGCCGAACGCACCTATCACGTAGGTCCAGAGGTCAGTGACGCCGTAGAAGCTCATGCGCGTTTTTCCATCTCGGTGATGAAGCGGTCGAACAGGTAGCCGATGTCATGCGGGCCAGGCGACGCTTCAGGGTGACCCTGGAAGCAGAAGGCTGGCTTGTCGGTACGCTCCAGGCCCTGCAGCGTGTTGTCAAACAGGCTGATGTGGGTGGGGCGCAGGTTGGTCGGCAACGATTTCTCGTCCACCGCAAAGCCGTGGTTCTGGCTGGTGATCGACACGCGGCCGCTGTCCAGGTCCTTGACCGGGTGGTTGGCGCCGTGGTGGCCAAACTTCATCTTGAAAGTTTTGGCGCCGCTGGCCAAGGCCATGATCTGGTGACCCAGGCAGATACCGAACGTCGGCGTGCCGGTTTCGATAAGTTCTTTGGCCGCGGCAATCGCGTAGTCGCAAGGCTCGGGGTCGCCAGGGCCGTTCGACAGGAAGATACCGTTGGGGTTGAGCCTAAGCACCTCGGCGGCAGATGTTTGTGCGGGCACCACGGTGACCTTGCAGCCGCGCTCGGCCAGCATGCGCAGAATGTTTTTCTTCACGCCAAAGTCGTAAGCCACGACGTGGAACTTGGGCGCGGTTTGCTGGCCGTAGCCTTGGCCCAGTGTCCATTCGGCTTCGGTCCATCCATAGCGCTCAGTGCTGGAAACCACCTTGGCCAGATCCAGACCGGCCATGCTAGGCGCGCCCTTGGCAGCGGCCACGGCCTTTTCAATCGCCTCCTTGGTCACCGACTCACCGGCAGCCAGCGCCAGGATGCAGCCGTTTTGCGCACCTTGGGTGCGCAGCTGGCGGGTCAGCTGGCGGGTGTCGATGTTGGCAATCGCCACCGTGCCCTCGGCGACCAGGTACTCAGTCAGCGTCTGGGTTTTGCGGAAGTTGCTGGCCACCAGCGGCAGGTCTTTGATGATCAAGCCAGCGGCGTGGACCTTGTTGGACTCCACGTCTTCCGGGTTGACACCGTAGTTGCCGATGTGGGGGTAGGTCAGGGTGACGATCTGCTGGCAATAGCTGGGATCGGTGAGGATCTCCTGGTAGCCGGTCATGGAGGTGTTGAACACGACTTCACCGACGGTGGAGCCGGCGGCTCCAATGGAATTGCCAATGTAGACCGTGCCGTCTGCGAGCGCCAGGATGGCGGGTGGGGTGGTTCCCTTGAGAGACAAAAGCACTGGTTTCTCCGGATGGGTTACGGGTACGCCCAAACGCGCTCAAGAATGGCTCTTGGCGGGTGCTGCTGTGAGGGGATGTTCAGAGGTGCGCTTGGGACGGCTGTTTTCTGGATAGCCTCTTATTATAGCTGAGCTGCCGTCTACAGCGATGCACTCAAGCCTTGATGGGCCAAGATTTCCCCTCTCAAATAAGGCCATCTTCCTTCAGCTTGAAAACTATGACCTCCAGCACCCGTTGTGCCAACACATCGTCATAGAAACCGCCTTCATTCTTCGGGCTATCCTTGGAGCTGGCGGTCATCGTATGGGTATCCAGCGTCGCTTGCCAAACGGTTTTGCGCGAGCCCACATCAACCAATTCCACCCTGAATTCATAGTCGGCCGCCAGACTCGACGACTCATAGCTACCACGCCGCGTGGTTGTGCCAGTGCGGATTAGGCCTTTGACAGGCGCTATTCTCAATACGGCGAAAGCTCTGACGGGGTCTTCAGAAGGCTGGCGGGATACGACGATCGAACCACCCACGCGGACCACGTCGGCACTGACTAGTTCCAGCCCCTGGGCAGGCAAGAAGGTTTGTGCGCTTTTGACTACGCGCGTGCCAAAGATTGCGAAACCGTTGGTTCCGTTGTCATTGCTGGGCATACCCTGCACCCAATTGGGCGTCTGGTACGCCAATTGCACTGAGCTGAGCTTGTACGGCGTCACAAGCAATTTTTTATTGTCGTGCAGAGCTACAGAGGTGGCACAGGCGGTCAGCAATGCAACTACAGCCAACGCCATCACACGCAACAGCATCCGTCCGACAATGTGCATTCTTATCCTCCCTGATTTGAATATGCTTCCAATGTAGCAGGCAGCCGAGAGCTACTCAGGCGCAGACTGCTCGCGTGCAGGCAGATCGCGGCGGCCGCGGCCACATTGAGCGACTCTTCGCCGCCCGGCTGGCCGATACGCGCAAACACGCTGGCGCGGGCCATGAGTTCGCTGGACACGCCCTGCCCTTCGTGGCCCATGGCCCAGGCGCATGGATGGGGCAAGACCAGTTGTTGCACCAGATCACCCTGGTGCGAGCTAGTCACCACCAACGGCACCGCCAAGGCGTCCAGGTCGGACAGCGCAAGCCCTTCCACCAGCGTCAGGCCGAAATGCGCGCCCATACCGGCGCGCAACACTTTGGGACTCCACAGCGCCGCCGTACCCTTGAGCGCCAACACCTGACGAAAGCCAAAGGCCCCGGCACTGCGCAGGATGGAGCCGACGTTGCCGGCGTCCTGCACACGGTCCAGGATGACGGTGGCGGCCTTGGGCTGCAGCGCGGTATCCAGCGGCAAGTCCAGCACAAAGCCCACCTTCGCGGGCGACTCCAAACCGCTCAGTTCACGGAATAGTGCGTCGGGAATTACTATGGTTTTGATAGCTGCTCGCGCATATTCCACAGGGGCTAGCGGCCCGGACTTGGGGTTTTGCCAAAATGACTCAGCAACCACGAGCACGGCAGGCGTCAAACCACGGTGCAGGGCGGCACTGCAGAGGTGGTCACCCTCGATCCAGAAGCGCCCGGCCTTGCGGTAGGCCGTGTTGTCGGTGCTGAGCTTGCGCAGCTCCTTGAGCAGCGTGTTCTCACGGGAGGTGACGAAGACGGGTTCGCTCATGCCGATGCCCGCAGCACCTGGGTGACGGGCGCAAAGGTCTTGCGGTGTTCGGGGCATGCTCCGTGCGCCTTGAGGGCGGCCAGGTGCTCGGCCGTTCCGTAGCCCTTGTGGCCAGCAAAACCGTACTGCGGGTACTGCTGGTCCAGCGTGGCGCACCAGCGATCCCGCGTGACCTTGGCCAGGATGGACGCGGCGGAGATGGCGGGCACCGTGGCGTCGCCGCGCACAATGGCCTCGGCCAGCACATCCAGCACCGGCAGGCGGTTGCCGTCCACCAGCACCTTGGCGGGTTTCAGCCGCAGGCCTTCCACGGCGCGACGCATCGCTAGCAAGGTAGCTTGCAGGATATTGATTTCGTCAATTTCTTCCACACTAGCCTGCGCAATGGAGCAGCACAGCGCCTTGGCGCGGATTTCGTCAAACAGCTTTTCACGCCGCAGCGCCGTGAGTTTCTTGGAGTCGTTGAGGCCGGCAATGGGATTGAGGTCATCCAGAATCACCGCGGCGGCCACCACGGGCCCAGCCAGCGGGCCGCGGCCGGCCTCGTCCACGCCGGCGATCAGCCCGGGCAGGTCCCAGGCAAAGGCGACCTGCTGGGCAGGCTCAGGCTTGGAGAACTTTTTCGATGGCATCGGCGGCAAGGGTGGCGGTGTCACGCTGCAGCGTGGCGTGCAACGTGGTGAAGGTGGCGTGCAAAGCCGCTATTTTCGCAGGATCGGTGTCGCGTGCATCGAGCCAAGCCAGCACTTCGCGCGCCAAGGCCTCCGGCGTAGCGGCCTCCTGCAGCAGCTCAGGCACCACAAAGCGCTTGCACAGGATGTTGGGCAAACCCACCCAGGGCTGCAGACGTTTGCGCCGCATGATCTGCCAGGACAACCAAGCCATGTGGTAACCGATCACCATGGGACGCTTGAACAGCGCCGCCTCCAGCGTGGCGGTGCCGCTGGCAATCAGCGTCACATCGCAAGCCGCCAGCGCGGTGTGGGACTGCCCAGTGAGCAGCTGCAAGCGACCCTGCATGCCACTCTTGAGCGCCAGTGTTTCGATCTCTGGCAATAGACCGGGCACACAGGGCACTATGAATTTGGTAGCTGGTCGCGCAGATTGGACGCGGGCTGCAGCCCGAAAGAAGCGCAAAGCCAGGTGACGAATCTCTGACTGGCGGCTGCCGGGCAGGATGGCGACCACCGCATCGTCATCGTCCAAACCCAGGGCACGGCGAGCCGTAGCCTTGTCAGACTCCATGGGGATCACATTGGCCAGTGGGTGGCCCACGTAGGTGGCCGCAATACCGTGGGCCGCGAGCAGCTCGGGCTCGAACGGAAAAATGCACAGCACGTGATCAGTGCTACGGCGGATTTTCTCCACCCGCTCGGGTCGCCAGGCCCAGATGGACGGGCAGACGAAATGCACGGTTTTGACGCCCTGCCCTTTCAGGCGCGCTTCCAGGTCCAGGTTGAAGTCGGGCGCGTCCACGCCGATGAAGACATCGGGCTTATCCGCCAGCAGACGATCCCCCAACTGCCGGCGGATGCCAACGATCTCGCGGTAGCGCTTGAGCAGTTCCCAACTGAAGCCGTGCACGGCCAGCTTGTGGTGGGGCCACCAGGCCTGAAAGCCCTGCTTGGCCATCTGCGGGCCACCTATGCCCTGCGCCACGGCCTCTGGCCAGCGCTGGTGCACGCCACCGAGTAGCAAGCCGGCCAGCAGGTCGCCCGAGGCCTCCCCTGCGACCATGGCCACCGTGGGGGCGCCATTGGAGGCGTGGGATGGGTTCATACCTGGGCGAAACGCTGTGCTTAGCGAACGATGCCGCGCTGGGCGGACACGGCGCCCAGAAAGCCATTCATCATGGCCACATCGGGGGCTGTTTCAGGGTGCGCAGCTTCCAGCTCGGCAATGCGTTGCTTGGCTTGCTCCAGCGTCAGATCGTCGCGGTACAGCGCCTTGTGCATGGCTTTGACACCTGAAATGCGCTCTGGCGAGAAGCCGCGGCGGCGCAGGCCTTCAAAGTTCATGGAGCGGGCTGCGGCGGGTTGGCCCTGGCACATGACAAACGGGGGGACATCGGCAAACAGCAATGAGCACATGGCCGTCATGCTGTGGGCACCCAGGCGCACAAACTGATGCACCACGGTAAAGCCACCCAGGATCACCCAGTCGCCCACATGCACATGGCCGGCCAGCTGCGAGTTGTTGGCAAAAATCACGTTGTTGCCCACCAGACAGTCGTGCGCCAGGTGCACATAGGCCATGATCCAGTTGTCGTTGCCCAGCACCGTCTTGCCCACGTCACCGGGCGAGCCGATGTTGAACGTGCAAAACTCGCGGATGGTGTTGCGGTCACCAATGATCAGCTCGCAGGGCTCGCCCGCGTACTTCTTGTCCTGCGGAATCGCGCCCAGCGAGTTGAACTGGAAAATGCGGTTGTCCTGGCCAATGGTGGTGTGGCCTTCGATCACGCAGTGCGGGCCTACCGTGGTACCGGCTCCAATGCGCACATGCGGGCCAATGACGGTGTAGGGCCCGACGGTCACCGAGCTGTCAAGTTCGGCCTTGGGGTCAATGATCGCAGTGGCGTGAATAGCAGACACGCTCAACCCTTAAGCAATCGCGCGCATGGCGCAGGTCAGCTCGGCTTCGCAGGCCAAATCGTCACCCACGGTGGCACTGGTCTTGAACTTGAAGATACCAGCCTTCATGCGCAACAACTCCACATTCAGGATCAGCTGGTCGCCCGGCTCCACGGGACGCTTGAAGCGCGCACCATCGATGCCCGCAAAGTAGTAGACCATCTGGTCATTCGGCGATGTGTCCAGTGCATCAAAGGCCAGCAGGGCCGCAGCCTGAGCCAGCGCCTCCAGCATCAGCACGCCCGGCATCACGGGGCGGTGCGGAAAGTGGCCTTCAAAAAAAGGCTCGTTAATAGTGACATTCTTCAAGGCCTTGATGGTCTTGCCCTTGTCCAACTCCAGCACGCGGTCTACGAGCAGGAAGGGGTAACGGTGCGGCAGTTGCTTCAGAATTTTGTGGATATCCATCATTTTTTTAACTCTTTTTCCAGGTTTTTGATACGGTCGCGCAGGCTGTGCAACTGCTTCAGCGTTACAGCGTTGCGCTCCCAGGAGGCGTTCTCGTCAATCGGAAATATTCCGGTGTAGTGACCGGGCTTCAAAATCGATTTGCTGACCACCGTGGCTGCCGAAATATGCACATTGGGGCCCAAGGTCAGGTGGCCCAACACGATAGCGCCACCACCAATGGTGCAATTGGGTCCAACGGTGGCAGAGCCCGCCACCCCCACGCAACCGGCCATGGCGGTGTTGCGCCCCACACGCACGTTGTGGCCAATCTGGATCAGGTTGTCCAGCTTCACACCGTCTTCAATGACCGTGTCTTGCAGGGCACCGCGGTCGATACAGGTGTTGGCGCCGATCTCGACGTCATCGCCAATCTGCACTGCACCGAGTTGTTCAATCTTTTCCCAGCGCTCACCATCCTGTGCAAAACCGAATCCATCGGCGCCGATCACCACGCCTGCGTGAAGGACGCAACGCGCGCCAACGACGCAATCTTCGCCCAAGGTAACACGCGACTTAAGCACTGAATGAGCGCCCACACGTGCGCCAGCTTCCACCACGCACAAAGGGCCAATGGTGGCAGTTGCATCAATGGTGGCGGCAGGATCGACCACGGCACTGGCATGCACCCAAGGACCTTGTGAAGGCCCATGCGCCTTGCCTCGCGCCAGATCCCGCTGTCGTTTCCACAACTGCGTCACTTTCGCAAAATACAGATACGGTTGTTCGGTAACGATGCAGGCGCCGCGCGCAACAGCAGCATCACGCATGGCCACACCCACGATCACGCAGGCGGCGTTTGAGTCCGCCAGCTGCTGTTGGTATTTGGGATTGCTGAGAAAACTGAGTTCGTTCGAGGTAGCTGTCTCCAGTGGGGCCAAGCCCGTGACAACACGGGCTGCATCCCCATGCAGCTCCCCACCCAACGCACTCACGATGGAAGCGAGGTCCATCTGTTCTCCCCTCGCCTGCCGGTCCAAGACTTACTTGGCGCCGGAATTGAGAATCTTGAGAACCTTTTCGGTGATGTCGTGGCGACCATTGCTGTACACCACTTCCTGGATCACCAAATCGTATTTCTCCGCATCTGCCACTTGTTTGACGGCCTTGTTGGCTTTGTCCAGCACTTGCTGCAGCTCTTCGTTGCGACGACCATTCAGGTCCTCCTGAAATTCACGTTGTTTACGTTGAAAGTCGCGGCTTTGCTCGGCAAATTCTTTTTGTCGCGTCACGCGCTGGGTTTCCGCCAACGTGGGAGCATCGCGTTCGAACCGCTCACTCATGGTCTTCAGCACTTGCTGTTGATCAGTCAGCTCTTTCTGGCGCTTGGCGAACTCTTGTTCCAGCTTAGTTTGCGCCGCCTTCGCGGGGGCAGATTCTGTGGTGATACGCTGGGTATTGATGTAACCAATTTTCGACTCTTGCGCTTGCACACCTGTCGTTGCTATTGCCAATAGCAGTGCCACACCCCACATTGCTTTAACGTGTTTCATTAGAAAGTAGTTCCGATCTGGAATTGAATACCTTGGATTTTATCGCCATCAAACTTGGTAATCGGGCGTGCGAATGCCAAACGCAACGGCCCCACCGGTGAAATCCAGCTGATACCGACACCAAAAGAAGAACGCATATCCGCCAACTGGATGGATTCATCCGCTCCGTAGATGCCACCGGCATCCACAAAACCATACACGCGTAACGTACGATCGTTGCCGCCGCCAGGCAATGGAGCCAGCAATTCGCCGTTAAAGGTAATCTTTTTGGTGCCGCCAGTGGCTGTCAAACCACCAGCCCGCTGCGCCGCAGTTGTCAAACTGCCTTGTTCAAAACCACGCACAGATCCTAAGCCGCCCGAATAGTAATTCTTAAAGACTGGGTAAGAAAGGCCATTGGTACCAGCACCCAAGGAAATATCTGAACTAAATGCAGCCGTAACTTTGCGCGAAATCGGAAAGTATTGCTGATACTGGGCTGTGCCACGTGCGTAACGGAGGTCACCGCCCACGCTCCACTCACCAGAAGCGCGGATAACCTTACCAGTGCTGGGTACCAAGGCGCTGTCGCGTGTATCACGCGACCATCCAATGCTTAGAGGCAATGCCGTGCTGCTGTAGCCAAACTCATTGGCAAAGTCTTGGTATACCGTGGGCAGCAACGTTCCTGGGATGATGCGTGTGCGATCCGCGCCGATTCCTAAGTACACAGTATCGGAATCTGTGAAAGGAACGCCGAAACGGATAGCCGCGCCAGTGGTTTCAATCGCATAAGTATCCACATCGTCGTAGGGTCGGGAAGTCCGCTGGTACACGTCGATTGCACGTGACACACCATCTTCTGTGAAATAAGGATTCGTCGTACTGAACACAATCGTGCGATTGGCTTTACTGGTGTTGACTTCCATCCCCAGAGAATTCCCTGATCCGAATGCATTCTCCTGCTTGAATCCAAACGAGAGACCCAAACCATCCGCGCTAGAGAGACCTGCACCCAAACTAATACTTCCCGTTGGCTTTTCTGCCACCGTCACGTTCAGATCCACTTGGTCTGGCGAGCCAGAAACCTCCTGCGTTTCAATACCTACATTGGTAAAGTATCCCAAGCGGTCTACACGGTTGCGTGACTGGCGGATTTTTTCACCGTCGTACCAGGCGGCTTCCAATTGCCGAAACTCGCGTCGAATCACTTCATCGCGTGTCCGGTCATTGCCTGCCAGGTTGATGCGTCTCACATAAACGCGACGAGACGGGTCCGCTACCAGCGTCACGGCAACGCGGTTGGTAGTTCGGTCAATGTCTGTGCGCGCTTCTGCACGGGCGAATGCGAAACCAAAGTTCCCAAAGTAATCCGTAAATGCCTTGGTGGTTTGCGCAACCTCTGTCGCGTTGTAAGCCTCACCTGCTTTGATGGTGATCAGGGACTGGAACTCATCTTCCTTGCCCAGGTAATTGCCTACGAGCTTGATGCCTGACACCACAAATCGATCACCTTCGGTAATGTTGATGGTGATTTCAATGTCTTGCTTGTTGGGAGAAATGGCAACCTGTGTGGAATCCACCTTGAACTCCAGGTAGCCGCGTGCCAGGTAATAGGAACGCAGTGTCTCAATGTCTGCATTCAATTTGGTGCGCGAATACCGGTTCGACTTGGTGTACCAGCTCAGCCAACTTCCTGTATCGGAGTCGAACAAGCCACGCAACGTACTTTCCGAAAACGCCGTATTGCCCACAATCTTGATGGCGCTGATTTTGGCGGTGTCCCCCTCCGTCACAGAGAAGCTCACATTCACGCGATTGCGCTCTATCGGTGTCACTGTCGTCACCACTTCAGCGGCATACATGCTTTTGTTGATGTACTGTCGCTTGAGCTCCTGCTCGGCGCGGTCTACCAAAGCTTTGTCAAAAGGGCGGCCGTCCGTCAAGCCAATTTCACGCAGTGCCTTCTTCAGCACATCTTTGTCAAATTCCTTGGCGCCCACAAAGTCCACATCGGCAATGGTAGGGCGCTCTTCGACAATGACCACCAACACCCCATTGGCAGCTTCAATGCGCACGTCCTTGAAAAGTCCCAGCCCAAACAGCGCACGGATGGACGCCGCTGCCTTGTCGTCCGTGTAGGTATCCCCCACACGCACCGGCAAAGACGCAAAAATGGTTCCTGCTTCTACACGTTGCAGGCCTTCGACCCGAATATCGCGAACAGAAAATGGCTCCAATGCCAACGCAGCCTGGGCCACCAGGCCGACGGCCACAGAACACACCACAGCACGCATAGAAGATCGGTCGAAATACATAGTTACCAATTCAAAAACTCGGGATATCCGCTCGCCGGATCCGTCGAGCCAGGCACTAGCCCAGCAAATGTGTCAGGTCGTTGAAAACCGCGACGGACATCATCATCAGCAAAATGACCAGCCCCACGCGCTGCAGTTGCCCCATCCAGGCGTCCGAAACAGCCTTGCCGGTCAGCAACTCCCAAAGATAATACATCAGGTGACCACCGTCGAGCACCGGCAGCGGCAACAGGTTGAGCACGCCCAAGCTAATGCTGATCAAAGCCAAAAACACCAGAAACTGCGACCACCCTAACGCGGCGGATTTGCCCGCGTAGTCCGCAATGGTCAGCGGCCCGCTCAAGTTTTTGAGGGAAACCTCGCCAATCACCATCTTGCCCATCATGCGCAGGGTCAACGCGGAGACTTCCCAGGTGCGCTGCAGTGCGCGGGTAATGCCATCGACCACCCCGTATCGCACAAGCACCGTCGCTGGCATCGCGCCGATCATGGCGTTCACGCGGCCCACTACGACAGCACCGTTCTGTTCGCGCGTGGGTGTAACGCGTATGACCAACTGCTGCCCGCCACGCACCACCGTCCAGCGCTGCACCTGTATTTGCGGGGATTCGGCACTTGAACGAATGATTTCACGCAAATGGGCACCGTCACCAATCGCCAAGTCGTCAACCTGCAGGACAACATCCCCCGACTGCAGTCCCGCAGCCGCGGCAGCACCGCCAGCCCGAACATCTCCCACAACCGCGGCGGACCAGGGTCCAAGCCATCCTATTTTCCGGAACAACTCAGAATCCGCCGTACGCACATCCAGCGTATCCAGATTCAACCGCGCTTGCGCGATTGACCCCGCACCGGAGGACTGGTACTCCATCAGAAGTCCCTCTTGGGCCAACGCACTGCGGGTCAGCTGCCAGCGAAAGTCTTCGAATGACTGGACAGGTTTCATGCCGGCTTCAGTGGTGCCAACACGCAACACCCGCTCGCCCCCCTCCATACCCAGCCCCGCGGCCAGCGATCCAGCCACCGGTTTGGACAGCTTGGCTTCGAACTCCTGCATACCCGTCCAGTGGACCACGGAGTACAGCAACACAGCCAGCACCAAATTGGCCAGCGGCCCTGCGACCACCACAGCCGCGCGCACTTTCAACGGCTGGGTATTGAACGCCAAGTGGCGATCTTTGGGGTCCACTGCGCCTTCGCGTTCATCGAGCATCTTGACGTAGCCGCCCAGTGGCAATGCGCAAACGACAAACTCGGTGCTTGAGCGGGCAGATGTCCAGCCCCAAATTCTGGGACCAAAGCCCACAGAAAACCGCAACACCTTGACCCCGGAAGCCACCGCCATGGCGTAGTGGCCCCATTCATGCACCGCCACCAAGATTGCGATCGCAACAATGAATGAGGCAACGGTCAGCATGGTGAGGTGTCCAGCATTAGCGCGCCAACTGGCGGCTTACTTGCTCTGCAGACCGTCGCGACAGCGCATCCAAAGCAATCAGATCGTCTACCGACCCTGGTGGTTTTGGCTGAACCTGGGCTAGGGTTTCCGTGTTCACATGATGGATCTGGTCAAAACGAATCTCCCGATTCAAAAACGCTGCCACTGCCACCTCGTTGGCGGCATTCAATACCGCGGTGGTGCCTGGGACCGCGTTCAAGGCATCCCACGCCAACTGCAGGCCCGGGAAGCGGGTGCGATGTTCATTTGAATCCATGGACTCAAACGTCAGCGCGGACAGCGTCGTAAAGTCCAGCGCAGTTGCCCCGGACTCCAAGCGCTGGGGCCAGGACAACCCATAGGCAATGGGGCCTCGCATATCCGGGGTACCCAACTGGGCCACCACCGAGTTATCGACGAACTGCACCATGGAATGGATGACACTTTGTGGATGGATCACTACCTGAATCTGCTCGGGTGATACGCCAAACAAATAGCGGGCCTCAATCACCTCCAGAGCCTTGTTCATCATCGTGGCCGAATCCACAGAAATCTTGCGTCCCATCACCCAGTTGGGATGCGCACAGGCCTGCTCGGGCGTCACATCCGCCAGAGAGGACGGTAAGCGTGTGCGAAAAGGCCCGCCTGACGCCGTCAAAATGATTTTGTCCACACAAGAAGCCCAACGCGTGGAGTCTTCAGGGAGCGATTGAAAAATTGCGGAATGTTCGCTGTCAATCGGCAGCAGGGTTGCGCCACCTGCTTGCACCGCGTCCAAAAACAATTGTCCGCCCACAACCAAGGCTTCCTTGTTGGCCAGCAACAGGCGCTTGCCAGCTCGGGCCGCAGCGATACAAGGACCAAGACCTGCCGCGCCGACAATCGCGGCCATCACCGTGTCAGCCTCAGGGTGTGCAGCGACCTCTTCCAGTGCCAAAGCGCCCCACAATGCCACCGTTTTGCTGCCGGCGGCTTTCAAACGCGACTGCAATTCACGTCCATGGGACTCACTGGCCATCACGGCAAAAGCTGGAGCATGCACAAGGCATTGTTCGAGCAACAATTCCACGCGGGTCGCCGCCGTCAACGCAAACGCCTGAAACAGGTGGGGATGGCGCGCCATCACATCCAGCGTGTTGACCCCAATCGAACCCGTGGAGCCCAACACCACGACATGGCGCTTGGCTTGCGTTGTATCCTGCGTCATAAGGTATGCAACATCATGGCAAGAGGAATCACGGGCAACAAGGCGTCCAGTCGATCCAGCACACCACCATGGCCTGGCAGTAAATGGCTGCTGTCCTTGGCCCCAGCACTGCGTTTGATCAACGATTCGAGCAAATCGCCCACCACACTCCAAGCCACCAAAAACACAACGGCCAACACAGCCATCACGGGACTAATATCCGACATCTGTCGGTAAATACTGGAAGTTGTGGACCCCAAAAACCGTTCAACCCACTGCCACGCAAAGGCGCAAATCAGAACACCCACAGCACCTCCGGCGACACCCTCCCAGGTTTTCCCCGGACTGATTGAGGGGGCCAGCTTTCTCTTGAAAAGTCGCCCACCCAACAAGCGCCCTGAAAAATACGCAAACACATCTGCCACCCAGACCAACACCAACACTGAAAACAGAAAATTGTTCCCTAAGCTGCGCGCCTGCGCAACCGCCAGCCACGCTGCACACAACGCGGATACACCGACGCACCAGCGTACCGGCCGCGGGATGGTGCGCCAAGTCCCCACGCCCCGAAAAAGCAACCAACTACCGCCTAAAACCCAGACAGCCCCCACCGCCAACCAAAGCTCTCGTAATGGCAGGCTTACCAGGCCGGATCCCAAAAACAAGCAACACAATGCGGCGCACAGCAGTCCTGTACCCCAAGCCCAGACGTCGCCATACTGGTTCAATCGCGCCCATTCCCATCCACCCGCACCGATCAGCAACAAGGCAACAACCTGGAACGCCAAAGGATTGGGATAAAAGACCGCCGGCAGCAATATGGCCAGCAACAGGATGGCGGTGATCACTCTCTGCTTCAACATGGGTAGTCCTTGTTCATGGGGCTTGCGGGACATCCGCCACGATTTGGGCCGAGGTTTTCCCAAACCTGCGTTCCCGCGCTTGGTACTCTGCCAAAGCGGCATCCAGGGCAGCTTCATCAAAATCGGGCCAAAACAGAGGACTGAAATACAACTCGGTGTACGCACACTGCCACAAGAGAAAGTTACTGATACGGAACTCTCCGCCAGTACGAATCAACAGGTCAGGATCCGCTATAAACGCCAGAGACAATGCGGCGGATAACGATGTCTCATCGATGGCAGTTCCCGATTCGGCCAGTTGACGTGCTGCCTGAACAATATCCCAGCGACCGCCATAGTTGAAGCACACATTCAACACCAAACGGGTATTGGAACTGGTTTCCGTTTCTGCATCGGAAAACCCCTGCCGCACGCGCGCAGACAAACCCGTCCGATCACCCACGAAATGCAGCCGAACACCATCGCGCTTGAGTTGGGATACTTCCTTGGCAAGCGCACCGGCCAAGATGTCCATCAAGCCAGAGACCTCTTCCGCGGGCCGATTCCAGTTTTCAGACGAGAATGCAAAAACAGTCAGCGCTTCAATCTGCCGGTGCGCGCACGCGCGCACGATTTTCTTGAGGGTCTCTACCCCTTGCTTGTGCCCAGCAATGCGAGGCAAAAACCGCTTGGAAGCCCAACGTCCATTTCCGTCCATGACGATGGCCACATGCCGTGGCACTGCAACGTGGGTTGCCATAGTCTTATGGCCTCAAACCGCCATGATGTCTTGCTCTTTGGAAGCTACCAGGCGATCAATTTCAATGATGTGTTTGTCCGTGGCCTTTTGAACATCCGCTTCGCAGCGCTTTTGGTCATCTTCGGAAGCCAGTTTGTCTTTCACCAGCTTCTTGACCGCTTCGTTGGCATCACGACGGAGATTGCGCACGGCGACCTTGGAGGCTTCACCTTCCGTGCGCACCACCTTGGTCAATTCACGACGGCGTTCTTCAGTCATGGCGGGCATAGGCACACGAATCAGATCGCCCATGCTGGAGGGATTGAGCCCCAGATCGCTATCGCGAATCGCTTTCTCGATCTTTGCACCCATGCCTTTTTCCCAAGGCTGCACGCTGATCGTACGGGAATCCAAGAGCGAAAGATTGGCTACCTGGCTGATTGGCAGCATGGAGCCGTAATAGTCCACCTGCACCGTATCCAGCAAGGCCGGGTTAGCCCGCCCTGTACGAATTTTGGTGAGATTGTTTTTGAGCGCGCCGATGGACTGGTCCATCTTGCTCTCAAGGCTCTTTTTGATGTCTTCAATTGACATGATTTCTTCCTCAGATCAACTCAACCAGACAGCCCGTCTAATGGGCTTACACGTGAACCAGCGTACCCTCATCTTCACCGAGCACCACGCGCTTCAGAGCACCATGTTTGAAGATGGAAAACACCTTGATAGGCAGCTTTTGGTCACGGCATAGCGCAAAGGCTGCAGCGTCCATGATGCCGAGATTTTGCGTCATGGCGGCATCGAAAGTGATACTGGCATAGCGCGTAGCGGACGCATCTTTTTTGGGGTCAGCTGTGTAGACACCGTCTACCTTTGTCGCCTTCAGCACGATCTCTGCGCCGATTTCGGCACCACGCAATGCAGCGGCCGTGTCGGTAGTGAAGAACGGGTTGCCAGTGCCAGCGGCAAAAATCACCACTTTGCCCTCTTCGAGGTACTGCAAGGCCTTGGGGCGCACATAGGGTTCAACAACCTGCTCAATGCCAATAGCCGACATGACACGAGCGGTCAGTCCTGCCTTGTTCATGGTGTCACCCAGGGCCAATGCATTCATGACCGTGGCCAACATACCCATGTAGTCGGCGGTAGCACGGTCCATCCCCACCGAGCCGCCCGCCACACCGCGGAAAATGTTGCCACCACCAATGACCACTGCAACCTCCACTCCCAGCCGGGTCACTTCAGCAATCTCATCCACCATGCGAACGATGGTGTCACGGTTGATGCCGAACTGATCATCCCCCATCAAAGCCTCGCCCGACAGCTTTAGCAATATGCGCTTGTAGGCGGGCTTTTCTTGGCTCATGGAGATCTCCGATAGGGGAATGGAAGGTTTATAGGGGGCAGAATTTAAGCAGCTTGCTTGGCAGCAGCGACTTGTGCAGCCACCTCGGCAGCAAAGTCGTCAACCTTTTTCTCAATGCCTTCACCAACCACATACAGGGTGAAACCCTTGACAGTGGTGTTGACAGACTTCAGCATCTGCTCAACGGTCTGCTTGTCGTTCTTGACGAAAGGCTGGTTGAACAAAGAAACTTCCTTGAGAAACTTCTGCACGCCGCCTTCGATGCGCTTGGCCACGATTTCAGCGGATTGGACAGGTTTTCCGGCAGCAGTTGCTACAGCAGCGTCTTCGGCAGCCTTGGCAGCAGCCACAGACCGCTCACGCTCCACCAACTCGGCGGGTACTTGGTCAGACGACAACGACACCGGTTTCATTGCTGCCACATGCATGGCCACGTCCTTGGCGGCGACTTCTTCACCGTCAAATTCCACCACCACACCAATGCGGGTACCGTGCAGGTAAGAAGCGAGTTTGGTAGAGCCGTCGAAATGCTTGAAACGGCGGAATGTCATGTTTTCACCAATCTTGCCGATCAGACCCTTGCGAACGTCTTCCAGGGTGGGGCCAAAACCATCTTGCTCGTAAGCCAGAGCGCTCAAAGCGGCGACGTCAGCAGGATTGTGCTTGGCAACCAAAGAAGCTGCGGCATTCGCCAATGCCAAGAAGCTGTCGTTCTTGGTCACAAAGTCGGTTTCGCAGTTAACTTCGATCAGTGCACCAGCAGCGCCTTCAATGCTGGTCGCAACCACGCCTTCGGCGGTCACGCGGGCAGCGGCTTTACCAGCCTTGCTACCCAGCTTGACGCGCAACAGTTCCTCTGCCTTGGCCATATCGCCCTCGGCTTCGGTCAATGCCTTTTTGCATTCCATCATGGGGGCATCGGTCTTGCCACGCAGTTCTGCCACCATGCTTGCTGTAATTGCTGCCATTTGGGATTCTCCGTAATTCAGTAGTTTAAATAAGAGCTAAAAAAAAGGGGCAACAAAGCCCCCTTTTTAGGGTGAAAAGCTGCTTAAGCAGACGCTTCACTCACTTCAACGAACTCGTCATCGCCTTCAGCGGCAACGGCCTTCACAACGTCATCCACGGCGTTGGCACGGCCTTCCAGAATCGCATCGGCGATGCCGCGGGCGTACAAAGTGACAGCCTTGGAGGAGTCATCGTTGCCGGGGATCACATAGTCAATACCTTCTGGGGAGTGGTTGGAGTCCACCACACCGATCAGAGGAATGCCCAGCTTCTTGGCTTCGGCGATGGCGATCTTGTGGTAGCCCACGTCAATCACGAAAATCGCGTCAGGCAAGGTGTTCATGTCCTGAATGCCGCCGATGTCTTTTTCCAGCTTTTCCAGTTCACGGGCAAACATCAACTGCTCTTTTTTGCTCATGCTGTCCAGGCCAGCTTCTTGCTGAACCTTCATGTCCTTCAAACGCTTGATGGACGTCTTCACGGTCTTGAAGTTGGTCAGCATGCCACCCAACCAGCGTTGGTCCACGAATGGAACGCCAGCGCGCTGGGCTTCTGCGGACACGATTTCACGGGCCTGGCGCTTGGTGCCCACCATCAGGATGGTGCCGCGCTTGGCGGACAGCTGGCGGACAAACTTGGCCGCGTCCTGGAACATCGGCAACGACTTTTCCAGGTTGATGATGTGGATTTTGTTGCGGTGGCCGAAGATGAACGGGGCCATCTTGGGGTTCCAGAAGCGGGTTTGGTGTCCAAAGTGAACGCCGGCTTCCAGCATTTCGCGCATAGTAACTGCCATATTTAACTCCAAAGGTTAGGTCTTAAATCCGGTCCGCTCATTGCTGCGAAGCACTGCTTCAACAACAACACCTTGGCTGGACCGGTTTGCGATTGCTTGCCTAATAGCGAAACGCTCTCAGCAAAGCCCATCGAGTATACCACGCGCACCTTTCTTGCTTGAACTGATGCGTTTCCGGACACGTAACAAACGCCATCACTACGTCTGAACCTGGAAAACCAGCCCCAGCTTGTGAAAAAATGCGGTTTTGGGTGGCTAGGATTGCGCTACCGGGTTACAGAAAGAAACAATGAAGATTGCAGTAGTGGGAGCCGGGGTGGTGGGCATTGTTACGGCCTACGAGTTGGCGCTGGATGGGCATTCCGTCACGGTCCTGGAAAAAGCGGCCGCGGCATGTGAAGGCGCCAGCTTTGCCAACAATGGCGTAGTGGCCCCCAGCTTCACCCAGCCGTTCTCCACACCCGAGTGGCATGGCAATGGTTTCGCGCGCCTGGTTCGCAGCGCACGGCGCCTGACACGCACACCCTGGAAATCTGGCCAGCAGCTGAAATGGTTGCGGCGCTGGACCAAGCTCCACTCCCCCCAAAACTATACGGAGGTGCAGCGCGCTGGCCAGCAGCTGGCCGCCTACAGCGCCGAGCGCTTGACCCACATCGCCGGCGCCTGCCAGCTGGAACTAGAGCGCAGTGAAGGGCAATTGCTGCTGCTGCGCGCAGCCACTACGCCTGATGAGCTACAGCCCGTGCTAGAGACACTCAAAGCACAAGGCATCGTTTGCAAGCTGCTCAGCGCAGAAGAAGCCAGACAGCATGAACCCGCTTTGCATGCAGCAGCACCTTTTCAGGGCGCGCTGTGGCTTCCTGGCAACCAGGTCACCAATTGTCGGCAGTTTGCGCTGCTGCTGCGACAGGAAGCGCAGCGGCTGGGGGTGCAATTTCGCTTCAACACCGTAGTGGAACAGTTGCATGCACACGCCACGCCCAGCCTCGCTCTGGCCAGCGACGGTGAACGTCAAACGCAAAGCTTCGACCACATTGTTTTTTGCACCGGCGGCTTGCCAGACGTATTGCCAGCCACATTGCGACAAAGGGTGCCGTTAATGGCGCTGCATGGCTACGTCTTGAGCGTGACCGTGCGGGAGCCGCTCAACGCCCCCCGAAGTGCCGTACAAGACCTGCAGAGTGGTGTCAGCATCAACCGCTTGGGCCAACGCATCCGAGTGAGCGGTGGGGCCGAACTGGGAGAGGACACCGGCACCAAAGACGATGCCACTGTCAACCAGTTGTATCGCGCCCTGGAGCAGTACTACCCCGGCGCAGCCAACTACCCCTCGGGCACCCAGGTGTGGCGCGGTACGCGCCACTTGGTGGCGGATGGCATGCCTCTGATTGGCCCCAGTGGCTTGGCGGGCGTCTCGCTGAATTTGGGGCATGGCGCCAACGGCTGGACACTGGCCTGCGGCTCTGCCCGGCTGCTAGCCGATTTGGTCGGCGCCAAGGACACTGCACTGCCAACTGCGCATCTGTTGCCTACGCGTTTTGCGGTGTAAAAAAGTGTTGTCTTTGAACAAAATCTGCTGACACAATCCAATAAGGGAGATGTTCAGCCCATGAGTCCAGAGCTTTCACAGAAATTGGCCGCCGCCGTGGACGGCATGCCAGCGTTCCCCAAAAGCGTGCAACGCATTTTGGAATTGACGCGCGACGTCAACAGCACGCCCAAAGACCTTGTCGAAGTCATCGACAAGGATCCGGTGGTCACCGTCAAGATTCTCAAAGTCGTTAACTCGGCGTACTACAGCCTGCCCAAGCAGGTGACGTCCATTGGCCATGCCGTGGTGTACCTGGGCTTCAACACCATCAAAAACCTGGCCCTGAGCATTGCCGCCATTGGAATGCTCCCCAAAGACAACGCGGCAGGCTTTGATGTCAACCAGTACCTGCTGCATTCGCTGGCAACCGCGGGTATTGCCAAACAATTGGCCCTCAAGGTAGACGATGCGGACCCCATGGACTGCTTCATTGCTGGGCTGCTGCACGACTTTGGCAAGGTGGTGTTTGCCCAATTCATGCCCGCAGAATTCAAGGCGGCTCTACAGATCAGCCAAGAAACCCAAAGCTCCTTGCACGCCGCCCTGCAAGCCACCATTGGCGCGGACCACGCGGTGGTGGGTGCCATGCTGGTGGAGAAATGGCGCTTCGCGCCCCATTTGATTGACACCATCCGGCACCAGCGCGTGGACGATCTCAAAGACACGGACATGATCGCCTGCGTGTTTGCCGCCAACCAGATCAGCAAAAAATTGCAGTTCGGCTTTGCGGGCAACTACGGCATAGAAGAACTGCCACCCACCATCCAAAAGCGGCTGGGAGGCCCCCTGGACCAGGTGATTGACTCGATGGGGGATCTGAACACCCTGTTCGCAGAAGCCCAAGTGTTCGCCAAACTATGAAGGAGACGGCATGAAGGTGAAGTTCTGGGGGGTACGCGGCTCTATAGCCTCGCCGGGCCCCAAAACGGTTCGCTACGGTGGCAATACCACTTGTATCGAAATTCGTACGGACAACAACGAGCTCATCATCCTGGACGCTGGCACGGGCATTTTCCCGCTGTCCCAAACCCTGTTGGCCGAGATGCCGGTGACCGCCAACGTGCTGATCACCCACTCCCACTGGGACCATATCCAGGGCCTGCCCTTTTTCATCCCCAACTTCATCCCCGGCAACACCTTACGCCTGCACGGCTGCTTTGATCCTGTGTCGGGCAAAGGCATTGAGCAGGTGATGGCGGTGCAACTCCAGTACAGCTACTTCCCGGTACGTGAAGCCGAAATGAAGGCCCGCATCGAGTACGTCACGCTCATGCCAGACCAGCCGATTCAGATTGGCTCGGCCACCGTGACGCCCTGCTTGCTGAACCACCCGGTGATTGACTTTGGCTACCGCATTGAATGCAACGGCAAGTCCGTGTTCTTCACGGGTGACCACGAGCCTCCGTACAACATCTACGAACCGGGCGACGAGGCCTATGCCGAGTACCAGGTGTTTGTGGATGAGAAGGAACGCTCCATCCAGGACGCGATCCGCGGCGTGGACGTTTACATTGCTGACAGCTCTTACACAGACGCCGAATACCCTGCAAAAAAAGGCTGGGGCCACGGGACCTTCAGCAGCAGCATTGCCAGCGCACATGGCGCAGGCGCGAAGCTGCTGTTTTGCACCCACCATGAACCCACACGCAGTGACGATGCGCTCGAAGCTGCATTTGCAGAGGCATTGAGTACCAACGCTGCGCTCACCCAGGGCATGGACATTCGCTTGGCGCGTGAAGGTGATGTCTACGAATTCTGAGTGGGTACTGGGCCCGCGTGGCCCGGTTGCGCTGCACGCCTACCCGCTGTGCACGGCGCAGCAGACACGGGCCCTTGAAACCCAGACGGCCAGCGCGCTCCCCGCCCACACCCTAATGCAGCGCGCCGGGCTGGCGCTTGCGCGCCTGGCCCTGGCCAATGCGCCGCACGCGCAAACGTTTTGGGCGGCTTGTGGACGTGGCAATAACGGGGGGGACGGCTTGGAGGCCGCCATGCACTTGCAACGATGGGGTAAAACTGCCGTTGTCACGTTGTTGGACGGACCCTCAGCCTTGCCCACGGACGCAGCACGCTCCCTGCAGCGCGCCCAGGAAGCTGGCGTTATTTTTCTGGATTCGCCGCCAACGGATTGGGATGTGTGCATTGACGCCCTGCTGGGTATCGGTTTGCGCCTAGCGCCGGATGGAGCGGTGCGGCAATACATCCACGCCATTCGGGCCGGTTCGGGCTTGGTTGTGGCAGCCGACCTGCCCAGCGGCCTGCAGGCGGATACCGGACAGCCGCCAGGCGAATGCATTCGGGCGGACGTAACCCTGTCCTTTCTCACCCTCAAGCCAGGTCTGCTCACCGCACAGGGGCGTGACCTTTGTGGAGACCTATGGCTCAACACCCTGAACGTGGAGCCGCCCGTGTCGCCCGACGCCTGGGTCAACGCCCCCCAGACGCCTGCCCCACGCCTTCACGCGTCGCATAAAGGCTCCTTTGGCGATATAGCAGTTTTGGGAGGAGCCACTGGCCTGGCTGGTGCCGCGCACTTGGCCGCCAGCGCGGCATTGCATGCAGGTGCAGGGCGGGTGTACCTGGGACTGCTGGACACCGCACAGGCAGGTGGAGCCTTGGCGATTCAACCAGAACTGATGGTGAAACCCTTGGCACAATGGGATCTGGCCACCATGGCCGTGGTAGCCGGTTGCGGGGGCGGCGCGGACATCGCCGCACATTTGCCGGAGCTAATTCGCAACGCCAAATACCTGGTGCTCGACGCGGATGCACTGAACGCACTGGCGGCACAACCCGCATGGAAGACGCTGATGGCGAATCGCAGACCGGAGAGCACCATCCTCACGCCACATCCACTGGAAGCCGCGCGCTTGTTGGGCAACACCACAGCCGCTGTGCAGGCCGACCGCCTGGCCAGCGCTCAGGCTTTAGCAACCCAGTTCGGCTGCACAGTCATCCTCAAGGGGTCCGGCAGCGTGATTGCCGCACCAGGCCAAACGCCCCGCATCAACCCCACAGGCAATGCGCGCCTTGCCACAGCAGGCACGGGAGACGTACTGGCAGGCTTGGTAGGCAGCCTCATGGCACAGGGCTATTCAAGTTGGCAAGCCGCCTGCCTGGGCGTTTACCGCCATGGCAGGGTGGCGGACACCTGGTCACACCCGCAGGCACTCACAGCAGTAGCTCTTGCGCACAACATATAGTAGAAAAGGCAGCTAACCCGCGCAGAATATGCGCGAGAAGCTACCATTTCAATAGCAACTAGCGTCGCTTTTTGGCTGCCTTCTTGGGAGCAGCAGACGCTTTGGCGCCGGCCTTGGCGTTGCGTGCAGGTTTGGCACTGGCATGCTGGCGCACCTTGCTCTTGTAACTGGTGTTGCCGGGCATTTCTGCGTCAACACGGTCAGAAAACTCCGCCCGCCCCTTGCCTTCACGCGCTCCCCCCTTGTCGGGGCCCGGGCGCGGCTGCAAGCTTTGCCCTTCTTGCACCAAGCGGAAGTCGATCTTGCGACCGTCCAAGTCCACACGGCTCACCTGGATGCGAACCCGCGTACCAATGGCGTAGCGGATGCCGGTGCGCTCCCCACGCAGTTCCTGGCGGGCCTCGTCAAAGCGGAAGTACTCACCACCCAACTCGGTGATGTGCACCAAGCCCTCTACATACATGGCGTCCAGTGTGACGAACAAGCCGAAGGTGGTGGCCGAGGTGACCACACCACCATATTCCTCCCCCAAATGCTCGCGCATGTACTTGCACTTGAGCCAGGCTTCCACATCGCGGCTGGCTTCGTCCGCGCGGCGCTCGTTGGCACTGCAATGCAGGCCAGCGGCCTGCCAAGCCATGCCCTCGGCATTCATCTTCTTAGGCTTGATTCCAGGTTCTGCCACGCGGCTGGCTAGGTTTTTCTCCAGGCGGCGCGCCAGCTTGGCATGTGCCTCGCCCGGCGTGGGCAGCGCAGGCAGTTGGTATTTGGACCTGGCCAAAATGGCCTTGATGACCCGGTGCACCAGCAGGTCAGGGTAGCGACGAATCGGGCTGGTGAAGTGGGTGTAAGCGTCAAACGCCAAACCAAAGTGGCCGCTGTTGATGGGCGTGTAAATCGCTTGCGACATGGAGCGCAACAACATCGAATGGATTTGCTGCGCGTCCGGCCGGTCCTTGGTCGCCATGGCGATGGCTTGGAACTCACCGGGCGAGGGCTTGTCGCTGATGCTCATTCCAATGCCACTGGCCTTGAGGTAGTTGCGCAGAGTCTCCTGCTTCTCCGGCGTGGGGCCTTCGTGCACACGGAACAGACCGGGGTGCTTGTTTTCTGCAATGAAATCGGCACTGCACACGTTCGCCGCCAGCATGGCTTCTTCAATCAGGCGGTGGGCGGTGTTGCGGGTGCGCGGCACGATCTTCTCGATCCGGCCGTTTTCATCGCACACGATTTGTGTCTCGGTTGTTTCAAAGTCCACCGCACCCCGCTTGTGGCGTGACTTCAGCAGAGCCTGGTACACACCATGCAAGTCGAGCAACTGGGGCACCAGATCACGCCGTTTGCTGGCCTCCGGCCCGCGGGTGTTACCCAAGATGGCCGCCACCTCGGTATAGGTAAAGCGCGCATGGCTCCACATCACCGCGGGGTAGAACTGGTAGGCATCCACTTCGCCATCGGCGGTGACGAACATATCGCACACCATGCACAGCCGCTCCACCTCGGGGTTCAGCGAGCACAAGCCGTTGGACAGTTTCTCGGGCAGCATAGGAATCACGCGGCGCGGGAAATAGACGCTGGTGGCGCGGTCATAGGCGTCCACATCGATGGCCGAGCCCGTCTCTACATAGTGACTCACATCGGCAATCGCCACCAGCAAGCGCCAACCCTTAAGAGCCGTCTTGCCACGGCCTTTGGTCGCAGGTTCGCAATACACCGCATCGTCAAAGTCGCGCGCGTCTTCGCCATCGATGGTCACCAGTGGAATGTCGGTGAGGTCTACACGATGCACCTTATCCTGTGGGCGCACTTTGTCGGGCAAGGTGCGGGCCAGAGCGACACAGGCGTCTGAGAATTCATGCGGCACGCTGTATTTGCGCACGGCAATTTCAATCTCCATGCCGGGGTCGTCCACTTCGCCCAACACTTCCTTGATGCGGCCAACGGGTTGACCGAACAGAGCGGGTGGCTCTACCAGTTCGACTACGACAACCTGTCCTGCTTTAGCGGCACTGGTCGCCCCCTTGGGGATCAGCACATCCTGGCCATAGCGCTTGTCTTCAGGCGCTACCAGCCACACACCACTCTCTTGCAGCAGGCGGCCAATGATGGGCTGTGTGGAGCGTTCCATGATTTCGGCCACGCGACCCTCGGGCCGGCCCTTGCGGTCGCTGCGAACAATGCGCACCTTCACACGGTCTTTGTGCAGCACTGCACGCATCTCGTTCGGGGGTAAATAAATGTCGGGGGCACCGTCGTCGCGGGACACAAAACCGTGCCCGTCGCGATGACCTTGCACAATTCCTTCAACTTCTTCCAGCAATGCGCTGTTGGGGCTTAAATTTTTGATATACTTCTCTCTTTCCTGAGATACCCAGATGGCGGAATTGGTAGACGCACTAGTTTCAGGTACTAGCGAGTAACATCGTGGAGGTTCGAGTCCTCTTCTGGGCACCAACAATGGTAATGTAGATATAGAAAAGCCGCTGTGAAAACAGCGGCTTTTTTTTGCCTGTTTGATTCATGCCACTGACCTGTTGTTGCATGGGTCAGTGGCACTGAATTTAGATGGGCAAGGCCACGAGATCGTGCCCTTGTGCACTCACAATGCGCGCCTTGGTGAATTCACCCACTTTGAGGGTCTTGCTAATCTTCTCAGGTGGCAGCAAACGCACGACACCATCAATTTCGGGTGCATCAGCATAACTGCGCCCCACCCCACCCTTGCGGCCCAAGGCTGGCGCAGAATCCACCAACACCTGCATGACCGAGCCCACACGGCGCTGCAGGCGCGCAGCGGACACTTCTTCCGCCACGGCCATGAAGCGTGCACGGCGTTCTTCACGCAACTCGACGGGCAACATGCCTGGCAGGTCATTGGCAGTAGCCCCATTCACCGCGCTATAGGCAAAGCAGCCCGCACGGTCAATCTGGGCTTCACGGATGAAGTCCAGCAAATGTTCAAACTCGGCTTCCGTCTCACCGGGAAAGCCGGCAATGAAGGTGCTGCGCACCACGAGCTCGGGGCAGGCTGCGCGCCACTGCTGCAAACGGTCCAGATTTTTCTCACCACTGGCAGGGCGTTTCATGCGGCGCAGCACATCGGGGTGGCTGTGTTGCAGCGGAACATCCAGGTACGGCAGTACGCGCCCGGTCGCCATCAAGGGAATGATCTCGTCCACGCTGGGGTAAGGGTACACATAGTGCAAACGCACCCAAGCGCCATAAGGTTCGGCGATGTCGCCCAGCGCCTGCACCAGCTCCAGCATGCGGGTCTTCACGGGCTTGCCGTCCCAGAAACCTGTGCGGTACTTCACATCGACACCATAGGCCGACGTATCTTGGCTGATCACCAGCAATTCTTTCACACCACCTTCGAACAGCGCTTTCGCTTCGGTCAGCACATCACCAATCGGGCGGGATACCAAGTCGCCACGCATGCTGGGGATGATGCAGAACGTGCAGCGGTGGTTGCAACCTTCGCTGATCTTCAGGTACGCGTAGTGGCGTGGCGTGAGTTTGATGCCAGCCACACCAAACGACTGGGGCACCAGATCCAGAAACGGATCGTGGGGTTTGGGCAGGTTCAGGTGCACCGCATCCATCACCTCTTGCGTGGCGTGCGGGCCTGTGACGGCCAACACCTTGGGGTGCATTTGGCGGACCATATTTTCACCACCGTCGGTGGTCTTGGCGCCCAGGCAACCGGTGACGATCACGCGGCCGTTCTCGGCCAAGGCCTCGCCGATCGTGTCCAGGCTTTCCTTGACCGCATCGTCAATGAAGCCACAGGTGTTCACGATAACCAGGTCCGCGCCCTGGAAGGTCTTGGAGGTTTGGTAACCCTCTGCGCTCAGTTGCGTGAGGATCAGCTCGGAATCGGTCAAGGCTTTGGGGCAACCCAAGCTGACAAAACCGACTTTGGGAACTTGGGAGGGACTGACAGGGGATAAAACTTCGCTCATGCCCCTATTGTCCCAGTATTCAGCCTCCGCGCCCAGCCGACTGGATATCGTGCGCCTGCCAGTTCAGCGTTTGAGGCCGAAGGTACCCAGGAATTGCTCTGTCTGCTTTTGCATTTGTTCCTGCATTTGCTGAAACATATTGCTGCCCGCCACGCCCGGCACGATGGGAACTTGCATGTCCATCAGTGCCTGCATGTTTTTCTCAAGGTAGCCACCCATCATGCCCTGCATGGTGTGCCCGTAAAACCGGATGATGTTGGCCAGCACCGGCGTAGTAAACATGGGAGAGCCATTAGCCTCTTCTTCCAAAATGATTTGAAGAAGGATGCTGCGCGTAATGTCTTCGCCAGATTTGGCATCGACCACCGCAAAGGCCTCGTTGTCCATCACCAGGCGCCGAATCTCTGCAAGCGTGATGTAGGTCGACGTGTCGGTATCGTAGAGACGGCGGTTCGGGTATTTTTTTATGACCCGTTGCGACGTCTTGGAATCTTTGGAGCTAGGTTTTTGCATTGCGATCGCCGCCACTGAAAGTGAAAGTCAAAAAAGTGTTGCGCTGCAGCACATTCTAGAGGTGGGCAGCCCCGCTGCGACCTAGGATAACCCTAGCGCGAAAGACGTCACTGCAACTGGATCGGGATTTTCTTGAGCCGCCTGTGCAGATTGGGGTACTGAAAGGCAATGCGCTTGAATTCCAGCTCCACCTGCTTCACTGTCAGCTTTTGGTTGCGAAATAGCGCTGCATACAGTACGGAAAAATTCTTCTCAAACACCCAGCGATGGTGGAGGTTAACGAAGATCGCTTCCCGCGAAAGAGTTGCCGAGGTACCAAAGGTCCGCCAGGTGCCATCGCCCACACCAACGGCCCGATCCGACTGGGTAAACCCGGTATAGGACACATCATGCATGGCTTGGTAGTCCTCGGACTGAGCCAGCATGCCTTCGTAACTTGCCAGGATCTGAAACTCGCCGAGCTTGAGTGTGTTGTTGAGCTTCGCACCCCATACCTGCAAAAAGCTTTCAGCCAGATCCCGCGTCACCTTGCCAGGCCCAAAGAGCGTATTCACTCCTTTGCCCCCATCCTGGCTGGCATTACCAACCAGCGTAGCGTGCCGGCCGGGCATGGTGGTAATGAAAAACTCGGTACCCGAAGCGAGCGATGGCAAGACCGGAGAGAAGCCGCGCGAGCGTTCATCGGCGGCGTAAATCGCAACATAGCGCTTGACATTGCGGCCCAGGGTAATCCTGCGGGTGTCAAAGTTGCCAGAGCCCGGCACGGGATCGCAGGCAAAGATATTGACCGGCATGTTGGACCAGCCTTCCATCTCGGCCAAGGCATTGGCAAACATGTGGCAGGTCACACCGCCCCGACTCCAGCCCACGACGTTCACGCAGTCGATGGGCTTGTTCTTGCGCATGATCTGGATTTTTCTTTGCTGCAGCGCCTGCGGCGAGATGCGAGCATGCAAATCGAAGTTAACCGTCTTGGTTGCCCCCAGCAGCGCCCTTTCGATCTTTCCCGTGCGCTCCACGGTGTCCACCCCCACCCCGGCCGCCCGCAAAATCTTTGTCTCGGCGCGGGTGTGCGCTTTGCGTTCTTCGTAGTTCGTGCCTATCAGCACGGCGATGGCGTGCTTGACGTTCTCTTCCCAGCCTTTGCCTTGCAGCGTGCCGCGAATGCCAGAGTAATTACCTGCCGGCACCCACTTTTCTGCTTCCTGGATGTTGCCGCTGCCAGGGCCATCGACAATGATCCAGTCAACGAATTCATGTCCCGCATGGTTCTTCGCCAAGGTCGAAATCAATTCGCCCTGGTGGTAGTTCGTATTCGCAAAGTCGTAACTATTCGAACCCGTCCCGCAGAAGAAGATGGTGAATGCAGCCATTCGCCGCATTCTAGGGGTAAGGGAAACGGCTGCGACAGGCAACAAAAAAGCACTTAACGTTGCCGCTAAGTGCTTGGATTCTTTTCGAAATTTGGTAGGCGCAATTGGACTCGAACCAACGACCCCCACCATGTCAAGGTGGTGCTCTAACCAGCTGAGCTATGCGCCTACATATATCCGAGAGGCCGAAGTATAGCAGCATAAATGCCGCCTCCCTGCCCCACACCGGTGAAAGTCGCCGTGGGCTGCGCCATAATTGACGTTAACGTAAACGTCAATCCATCCATTCACAAGGAGTTCTCTATGGAAATCGCAGGCAAGGTCTTCATCGTTACCGGCGGCGCGTCGGGCTTGGGCGAAGGCACGGCGCGCATGCTGGCGGCCAAAGGTGGCAAGGTGGTGATTGCCGACATGCAGGTTGAAAAAGGCGAAACGATTGCCAAGGACATTGGCGGCGCATTTGTGAAATGTGACGTCAGCAGCGAAGCCGATGGCCAAGCCGTGGTGGCCAAGGCAATCTCTTTGGGCAAGCTCATGGGCCTGGTGAACTGCGCAGGCATTGCCCCGGCAGAAAAGACCGTGGGCAAGAACGGCGCACACGCGCTGGCCTCCTTCAGCAAAACCATCACCGTCAACCTGATTGGCAGCTTCAACATGATTCGCCTGGCAGCCGACGCCATGAGTAAGAACGAACCCGAAGCAACCGGTGAGCGTGGCGCGATGATCTCCACCGCTTCGGTGGCTGCCTATGATGGACAAATTGGCCAGGCCGCCTACAGCGCCTCCAAGGGCGGTGTGGTCGGCATGACGCTGCCGATTGCACGCGACCTGGCACGCAACGGCATCCGCAACATGACGATTGCCCCCGGTATTTTCGGCACGCCCATGCTGTTCAGCATGCCGCAGGAAGTGCAGGACGCGCTGGCCGCCGGCGTGCCCTTCCCTTCGCGCCTGGGCACGCCGCAGGACTACGCCAAGCTCGCGGTGCACATCTTTGAGAATGACATGCTCAACGGCGAAGTGATACGCCTGGACGGCGCCATTCGCCTGGCACCGAAGTGAGTCATTAGTGCCCTCCGGGTCGCTCGCTTTTAGCGATGCGCCCGGATGGACGCGACAATGCCCAACACGAACACCGCGCTGGCCACAAGTTGCAACCAGTGCGGCCACACGCCGTAGCCCACAAACGCGTAGAGCAAGGCAAACAGCGTCTCGCTCACAATCAGCTGTCCACACAGGCTGGCACTCAGGCGGCGGCTGGCAATGCTCCAGAGTACCGTGGCCAGCCAGGCCGAGCCCACCCCAGTTGCTATACAAACCATAGCTGCTTGCGCAATATCTGCGCGGGCTAGCAGTTCTTTTGACTCCGAACCCAGCACCAACCACAAGGCGACAGCGCCCAACCCGGATGCGACGCCTAGCCAGTTGGTCCAGTCCGTCACATTCACTTCGTGGTGGTGCTTGAGCCAGGCTGAGTTCAGCACGGCAAATGCGGTCCAGCAGAGCATGGACAAAAGCGCGAAGCCGATGCCGCGCCAGTACACCCAACCCTGCGTGGCGTGCGCCGCAGCGCCAGCGGTTTCTGTGCCCATCATCAACAGCACGCCTGTGATCGTGAGCAGCAGGCCCGGCAACAGGCCGCGCCACAGCAGATGCTCTGGCTTGCCCAACAGCATGACCCAAATGGGAATGGTGCCGATAATGAGCGTGGGCACTTCCACCCCCGCGTCGCGGATGGACAGCACCAGCAGCAGGTAGTAGCCCGAGAAACCCACCACGCTCAAGCCCAATGCTGCGCCTAACTGGCTCAAAGTAGGCCAACGCCGCTTGCCACGTGCGAACAGCATCACCAGCAGCGCCGTCAACCCATAGCAGGCGAAGCGGCCTGCGGCCAGATCCACCGCCGCCAGCCCAGGTGCCAGTGCGGGAGCCACAAACACCAAGCCCCACAGCGCTCCTGCTGCCAGGCCGGCCAGAATGCCGACTAGCAACCGCGCACCCAACGGTTCACACGCAGGCCCTCAAATACCAAAACCATCGTCCGCAGCGATCACAGCACCGTTGATAAAGTGGCTTTGGTCCGAGCACAGCGTCACCAGAATCGCATCCAGGTCTTGCGGGTGACCAATGCGCTTGCGCGGCAGCATCTGCACCAGCTTCTGGCCGGCGTCCGTTTGCCAATGGTGGTGGTTGATTTCGGTATCGATGTAGCCGGGGCACAGCGCGTTGACATTGATGCCGAACTTGCCCCACTCCAGCGCCATGGCTTTGGTCATTTGGATGACTGCAGCTTTGCTCACGCAGTAGACCCCGATTTGTGGCAGCGGCCGCAACCCTGCCATGGACGCCACATTCACAATGCGCCCGCCGGTGTAGTTGCCCGGCGCCGAGCCCTTCGCGCGTGCCAGCATGCGCTTACCGACCTCCTGAGCCACGAAGAAAGCGCCCTTCACATTGGTGTTGAACATGAAGTCGTAGTCATCTGGCGTCACGTCCTGCAGGCGCTGCGTGGTGCTGACTCCGGAGTTGTTGATCAGGATGTCGATCGAGCCCACTTCCGTCTCCGCGTGCGCCACCGCCGACTTGATGGAGTCATGGTCCGTCACATCCAGTTCCACCACATGGGCATCGCCCCCCAGCCCCGTGATTTCTGCGCGCAGGTCTTTGAGTTTGTCCACTCGGCGACTGGCCAGCACGACGGCGGCGCCAGCGCCCGCCAAAGTTTTGGCAAACTGCGCGCCTAGTCCACCTGAGGCGCCCGTGATGAAAGCGACACGGCCTGAGAGATCGATGCTGTAAGCCATTTAGAGTGCCTCCTCGAAATAAAAAGAACGACCGTTCTTTTTTGTGAAATCAGCGAATAAAATCCAACTCCAGTTCGATGCGCCTTTGCATGCGCGCACCAATCGGAAGACCACCCATTATTAAGCGAGACACCCCATGACAAACCAGGAAATTCTGGCCCAGTTCGGCCCCCGTGAATCCATGGAATACGACGTCGTTGTCGTCGGTGGTGGCCCCGGTGGTTTGGCAACAGCCATCCGCCTGAAACAGCAGGCCGCCAAGAAAGGCACCGATGTTTCGGTGGTGGTGCTGGAGAAGGGTTCCGAGCCCGGTGCGCACATTCTTTCGGGCGCCATCATGGACCCCAAGGCCCTGACCGAACTGATCCCCAACTGGAAAGAACTGGGTGCCCCGCTGAACCAACCGGTCACGGACGATGCGTATGTTTTCTTGGGTGAAAAAACTGGCGTGCGCGTACCCAATGTGGTGCTGCCGCCCTTCGCCCACAATGACGGCAACTACATCATCAGCTTGGGTGCCGTGACCAAATGGATGGCCGAGCAGGCCGAGGCACTTGGCGTGGAGATCTTCCCAGGCTTCACGGCCGCCGAAGTGCTCTACAACGACAACGGATCCGTCAAGGGCGTGGCCACCGGCAACCTGGGTGTAGGCAAAGATGGCGAACCCACCGAGAACTTCCAGCTCGGCATGGAGCTGCTGGGCAAATACACCGTGTTTGCCGAAGGTGCACGTGGTCACCTGGGCAAACAACTGATCGCCAAGTTCAAACTGGACGATGGCAAAGACCCACAGAGCTGGGGCATCGGCATCAAAGAGCTGTGGGAGATTGACCCCAGCCGCCACAAGCCTGGTTTTGTCATGCACACCGCAGGCTGGCCGATGGAATCCGACACCTACGGCGGCGCGTTTTTGTACCACCTGGAAGGTAACAAGGTTGCACTGGGCTTTGTCACCGGCTTGGGCTATTCCAATCCGTACCTCAGTCCATTTGAAGAATTCCAGCGCTGGAAGACGCACCCGAACGTGCGCTACTACTTTGAGAACGACAAAGGCGAAGTCAACGCCAAGCGCCTGGGCTATGGCGCGCGCGCGATCAACGCCAGTGGCATCAACGCATTGCCCAAGACCGTGTTCCCCGGTGGCTGCCTGATTGGCTGCAACGCAGGCTACCTGAACGTGGGCCGCATCAAGGGCAGTCACGCCGCCATCAAGACCGGCATGCAGGCCGCCGAAGCCGCATACGACGCCGTGGTAGCCGGCCGCCAGCACGACGAACTGAGCGCCTACCCCGAAGCGTTTGAGAAGAGCTGGTTGCACACCGAGCTGAACAAGGACCGTAACTTCAAGAACTGGTTCAAATACGGCCTGACCGTGGCAACCCTCATGAACGGCTTTGAGCAATTCGTACTGCGCGGCCACATTCCTTGGACGCTGCGCCGCACCAAGCCCGACTACGCCTACCTGAAGCCCGCGGCCGAGTGCAAGCCCATTGTCTACCCCAAGCCCGATGGCAAGCTGACCTTTGACCGCCTGAGCAGCGTGTTCATCAGCAACACCAACCACGAAGAGCAACAGCCCGCGCACTTGACGCTCAAAGATGCGTCGGTGCCCGTGAGCATCAACCTGGCCAAGTACGCTGGCCCGGAAGCCCGCTACTGCCCTGCCGGCGTATACGAGTTTGTGCCCGACACCGCCAAGGGCGGCGATGCCCAGCGCTTGCAGATCAACGCGCAAAACTGCGTGCACTGCAAGACCTGCGACATCAAGGATCCGACGCAAAACATCGTCTGGGTCACACCAGAAGGCGGCGGTGGCCCGAACTACGCGGGGATGTAAAAACGGGGCCTCGCGCCCCGTTTTTTTTATCCGCTTTTTTCATGCCGGCGCGGCCACACTCCATTGCCGAGTCACCTCACCCGCGCCGTTCACACTTTCCAGCGCCACGCCAAAACCCCAGAGTCGTGCTGTGTGCTTGAGCACCTCCAGCGTGCTGTCACCCAGTGGCCTGTTTTGGTACTGGGTGTGCCGCAGCGTCAGCGTGCGGTCGCCGCGCAGGTTCACGTTCCAAACCTGAATGTTGGGTTCTCGCGTACCCAGGTCGTACTGCTGTGAAAGCGATTGGCGCAACTCACGGTAGCCAATCTCGTCGTGAATGGCCGCCACTTCCAACTGCGCTTTTTTCTCGTCGTCATGAACGGCAAACAGCCGCATGTCCCGCATCAGCTTGGGGCTTAAAAACTGCCCGATGAAGCTCTCGTCCTTGAAATTGCGCATGGCGTGGTCCAGGGTGGGCAGCCAAGGGCTTCCGGCAATGTCCGGAAACCACGCACGGTCTTCGTCGGTGGGCGCGTCGCAAATTCGCTTGATGTCGGTGTACATGGCAAAGCCCAGCGCATAGGGGTTGATGCCGCTGTAGCCCCGGTGACCCACGGGGGGCTGGAAGATCACGTTGGTGTGGGAACTCAACCACTCCATCATCATGCCGTTGCTCAGATGGCCATCGTCATACAGCGTGTTGAGCAGCTTGTGGTGCCAGAACGTGGCCCAGCCCTCGTTCATCACCTGGGTCTGGCGCTGCGGGTAAAAGTACTGGGCGATTTTTCGCACCAACCGCACCACCTCGCGCTGCCAGGGCTCTAGCAGCGGTGCATTCTTCTCGATAAAGTACAGCAGGTTTTCTTGCGGCTCAGCCGGAAAGCGCTGACTCTCGGGCGTGCCGTCCGGCTTGTCCGCACCCTTGGGCACGGTGCGCCACAGGTCGTTGACCTGCTGCTGCGCATAGGCCTCGCGCGCGCGCCGTGCGCTGAGTTCCTGCGCCAGACTCTTCTTGCTGGGTCTGCGGTAGCGGTCTACCCCAAAATTGGCCAGCGCGTGGCAGGAATCCAGAAACAGCTCCACCGTCTCCAGCCCATAGCGCTCCTCACATTCGCTGATATAGCGGCGTGCGAACACCAAGTAATCAATGATGCTGGAGGCATCGGTCCACATGCGGAACAGGTAGTTGCCCTTGAAGAAACTGTTGTGGCCGTAAGCCGCATGGGCAATCACCAACGCCTGCATGGCGGTGGTGTTTTCCTCCATCAGGTAGCTGATGCAGGGGTCGGAGTTGATGACGATCTCGTAGGCCAGACCCATATGGCCGCGGCGGTAGCGTTTGTCGGTGGCGATGAACTCCTTGCCGTAGCTCCAGTGTCGGTAATTGATGGGCATGCCCACGCTGGCATAAGCGTCCATCATCTGCTCTGCGGTGATGATCTCCAGCTGGTTGGTGTATGTATCCAGGCCAAAGCGCGCCGCGGTTTCACGGATCACATCGTGGTAGCGCTCGATCAACTCAAACGTCCAGTCGCTGGTGTCGGGCAGTGGCTCCTTCGCCCGTGCAGGGGCGGGCAAGGGCTGCTGCAGCACGACGCGTGCGCGACGCTCCCCGCTGGGCGGAATGCGGGCTGGATCGTCCAGGTGGCGGTGTTCCACGGGGCGCTGCGCGAGGATGGGAAGCAGGTCGCTCATGCGGTTTCTCCTTCCTTCTTGAACAGGTCCCGGAATACGGGATAAATGTTCTCGGGCGTGGTGACCTTGCGGATCGCGAAGTTGGCGTGCGCCTCAGCCAATTGGGTGTATTCCTCCCATAGGTCCTGCTCGGTGTCGGCCACCTGCACATAGGCAAAGTAGCGGCATAGCGGCAACAGCGCGTCGGACAGCAGGTCGCGGCAACGCCCGCTGTCATTGCTGAAATTGTCACCATCGCTGGCCTGGGCCCCGTAGATGTTCCACTCGCTCGCTGGGTAACGCTGCTCCAGAATTTTTTGCATGAGCTCCAGTGCGCTGCTCACCACGGTACCGCCGCTCTCGGTGGCGTGGAAGAAAGTGTCCTCGTCCACCTCCTGCGCCTGCGTGTGGTGGCGGATGAAGACGATGTCAATCTTCTCGTAGTGGCGCGTCAGGAACAGGTAGAGCAGGATGAAAAACTGCTTGGCCAGGCCCTTGCGCTCCTCGTCCATGGAGCCAGACACATCCATCAGGCAAAACATCACCGCTTTGGAGGTTGGCACCGGTGTTTTGACCCGGCCGCGGAACCGCAAATCCACGGGGTCCAGAAAAGGAATCTTCTTGATGCGCAGCTCCAGCGCCTCGATCTCCTGGCGCAGCGTGCGTATTTCGCGTTCGTGGCCCAAGGGCGACCGCTCCAACTGCGCCAGCAACAGCTTTTTCTGCGCCAGCTCACGCCGCGTACCCGTCCCCAGCGCCAAGCGGCGACCCAGCGCGCCGCGCATGGAACGCAGGACATGCAGGTTGTTGGGTGTGCCGTCGCGCGTGTAGCCCGCGCGGTGAGTTTTCCATTCGGGCGTGTCGCCAATCTGGGTGCGCATCAGGTGGGGCAAGGCCAAGCCTTCGAAAAACACCTGCATGAATTCTTCCTTGCTGAGGGTGAAGACAAAGTCGTCTTCACCCTCGCCCGAATCGCTGGCCTGGCCCTTGCCGCCTCCCGCACCACCCTGCGGGCGTTTGATCTGATCACCGCGAAGGTGGTCGGTGTTGCCAGGGTGCACAGTGTCGCGCACGCCGCCCTCGCCGTGATGGAACACGGGCTCGCTGATGTCTTTCTTGGGGATGGTGATGTTCTCGGCCTGCTCGATGTCGCGGATGCCGCGGCCTGTCACGGCCTTGCGCACGGCCTCGCGAATCTGCTCCTGGTGGCGACGCAAAAACCGCTCCCGGTTGCCAATGGACTTGTTCTTGCCCGCCAGCCGGCGGTCAACGATTTGCAGGGCCATCTTCAACCTTTCGTGTCGGACTCCTTACGAACTCTTGCGCACCCGCAGGTACCACTCGCACAGCAGGCGTACCTGCTTGGCGGTGTAGCCTTTCTCCACCATGCGTGTTACGAAATCTTCGTGCTTCTTAGCTTCGTCCGCACTCGCCTTGGCATTGAAGCTGATGACGGGCAACAGTTCCTCGGTGTTGGAGAACATCTTTTTCTCGATCACCTGGCGCAGCTTTTCGTAGCTGGTCCATGCCGGGTTCTTGCCCTGGTTGTTGGCCCGGGCGCGCAACACAAAGTTGACGATCTCGTTGCGGAAGTCTTTGGGATTGGCAATGCCCGCGGGCTTTTCGATCTTCTCCAGCTCGGCATTCAGGGCCACGCGGTCAAACACCTCGCCGGTGTCGGTGTCGCGGTACTCGTTGTCCTGGATCCAGTAGTCGGCGTAGGTTACATAACGGTCAAAAATGTTCTGCCCGTATTCGCTGTAGCTCTCCAGATAGGCCTTCTGGATCTCCTTGCCGATGAACTCGGCATAGCGTGGGGCCAGCAGCTCCTTGATGAAGCCGGTGTACTTCTGCTCCAGATCAGTCGGAAATTGCTCGCGCTCGATCTGCTGCTCCAGCACATACATCAGGTGCACGGGGTTGGCGGCCACCTCAGCGCTGTCAAAGTTGAACACCTTGGACAAAATCTTGAAGGCAAAGCGCGTGGAGACCCCGTTCATGCCCTCGTCCATGCCCGCGTAGTCGCGGTACTCGTGGTAGCTCTTGGCGCGCGGGTCGGTGTCCTTCAAGCTCTCGCCGTCGTACACCTCCATCTTGCTGAACAGGCTGGAGTTTTCGGGCTCCTTCAGGCGCGTGAGGATGGCAAACTGGCTCATCATCTTCAGCGTGCCGGGGGCGCATTTGGCTTGGCCCAGCGACGAATCGCGAATCAGCTTTTCGTAGATCTTGATCTCTTCGCTCACACGCAGGCAGTACGGCACCTTGACGATGTAGATGCGGTCCAGAAACGCCTCGTTGTGCTTGTTGTTGCGAAAGGCCTTCCACTCGCTCTCATTGCTGTGGGCCAGCACAATGCCGTCAAACGGAATCGCCCCAAAACCTTCCGTTCCCTTGAAGTTGCCCTCTTGTGTGGCGGTCAGCAACGGGTGCAGCACCTTGATGGGCGCCTTGAACATTTCCACAAACTCCAGCAGCCCCTGGTTCGCCAGGCACAGGCCGCCCGAGAAACTGTAGGCATCGGGATCGTCCTGCGAAAAGCTTTCCAGCTTGCGGATGTCCACCTTGCCAACCAGGGACGAAATGTCCTGGTTGTTCTCGTCCCCGGGTTCGGTCTTGGCCACGCCAATTTGCCGCAGCGTGTTGGGGAAGCGCTTCACCACCTTGAACTGGCGAATGTCGCCGCCAAACTCGTCAAGCCGCTTCACCGCCCAGGGCGACAAGATGCGCTGCAGGTAGCGCGGTGGAATGCCGTAGTTGTCTTGCAACACCGGGCCGTCTTCCACCGCATCAAACAGGCCCAGCGGGCTTTCGTTCACCGGGGATCCCTTGATGGCATAGAACGGCACCTGCTGCATGAGGTGTTTCAGCCGCTCGGCCAACGAGCTTTTGCCGCCACCTACCGGGCCCAGCAAATAGAGAATTTGTTTGCGCTCTTCCAGCCCCTGCGCTGCATGGCGGAAGTAGCTCACCACCTGTTCGATGGCGTCTTCCATGCCGTAAAACTCGGAGAAGGCGGGGTAGACCTTGATGAGCTTGTTGGCAAAGATGCGCGAGAGCTGGGGGTTGTTGCGCGTATCCAGCACCACCGGCTCACCGATGGCGGCCAACATGCGCTCAGCCGCTGTGGCGTAAGTGAGCGGGTTGCGTTTGCACTCAGCGAGATACTCGTCCAGAGACATCTCTTCTTCACGGCTGCGTGCGTGGCGGGCTACGTAGTTACCAATGGCGTCCATAAGACCTCCTGGCTGGAACAACAAACCTGAATCCCTGGCGACGGATTCTTGATTTCAGTATATGCCTTGGACTGCAATAGAGTCCAGTTGGTTCCCCATACCCATGTTGTTTGGAAAGCGAATAAACGCGGTGTGATGTCGCCGCTTATTGCAGGACTATGCGGCGCGCTAGCTCAGTTGTACATCCTGCGCAGCCAAACCCGCCACCATCTGCATGCGGCAACGCTCCATCAGCGCGGGCATGTCGTCTAGCGTCATGCCCGTGGTGGCGATAGGCAGCAGGGTCTTGATGACGATGGTGCCGCTGTGCCAGCGGTTGAGCTGCATGCTGCTTTTGTAATTGCTGCAGCACAGGGGGATGATGGGCACGCCCGCATTGATGGCCATCTGGAATGCCCCTTTTTTAAAAGGGAGTAAACCCTGCCCCAGGTTGCGCGTGCCTTCCGGGAACACCCAGATGGAGGTGTCCTCGTGCTGCATCACGTCGGTGGTTTTGAGCATGGCCTGCTTGGCTTTGAAGGCATTACCCCGATCGATGAGGATGTTGCCGGCCAACCAGTAAATCTGGCCAAAGAAAGGAATCCACTTCAGGCTCTTTTTGCCCAGCGACACGGTGCGCCGCGGCACCGCGCAGCCCAGTACAAACAGGTCCCAGTTGGACTGGTGGTTGCACACGATGACAAAGGGATTGGGTTGTGCCAGCATGTCCGCCGTCTCTAGCCGCACCGTGAGCCCCAGGATGCGCAGTGCTGGCGCCGAATACACCCAGCCGCACAGCCGCGAGTTGTCGGGGTTGAATGGCCGGGAAAGGCAGATGACGAAGTTGATCGCCGAGGCCACTAGGAAATACAGGCCCAGTACGATGAGGCGAATGAGGTAAAGCATACAAGATTGGCGGTAAAACTAGGCGGGAGTGTAGGCCGGTCCACGCAGACCGAGCTTGCGGCATATCAGACTGGCATCAACCCGTTTTCGACTGGCCACCGGATGGCGGCTGGTTTAGAATCCTGCCCAGTCAGGAGAGAGCTTCCCACGCGGAGGCCGCCGAAGGCGCAGGATGGCTGATTGCAGCGGTCTGAACGCTCAGGCAAAAGGACTGACACCCGTTGGGACATGCGTGCATGACCCAGCGACACCCCACTGGAGAGAGGCTGCAGCACTTGGTGCACAGCCCACCGAAGGAGCAACCCGCAGTCTGCGCACCCCGTTGTGCACGCAGACCCGGCGAATCTCTCAGGTAAAGCGGACAGCGGGGGCAGCACCGGGCGAGCGCAGCCATGCACTCGCCCCGGGTTTTGACTTGCCCCTACCTGGATTGCCGCCATGTCCGCCACCGACACCGCTTTGTTGACCACACCGCTCAATGCCCTGCACATTGAGCTCGGCGCCCGCATGGTGCCGTTTGCTGGCTATTCCATGCCCGTGCAATATCCCGCCGGCCTGATGGCCGAACACCACCACACCCGCAACGCCGCCGGCCTGTTCGACGTCTCCCACATGGGCCAGCTGCGCCTGGTCGGCCCGGACGCCGCCGCCGCGTTCGAGACGCTGATGCCCGTGGACGTGATCGACCTGCCTATTGGCAAGCAGCGCTACGGCCTGCTGCTAACGGATGAAGGCACCATCATTGATGATCTGATGTTCTTCAACAAGGGCGACAACGAGCTGTTCGTCATCGTCAACGGCGCCTGCAAGGTGGGCGACATTGCGCACATCCAGGCCAAGATCGGCAACCGCTGCCAAGTCATCCCCCTGCCCGACTACGCACTGCTCGCCTTACAAGGGCCGCAGGCGGTTACCGCGCTGGCCCGCCTGGCACCCGGCGTGGAAAAGCTGGTGTTCATGACCGGTGGCAATTTCACGGTGGACACCGGCACCCAAAAGATTGAGGTATTTTTGACCCGCAGCGGCTACACCGGTGAAGACGGGTTTGAAATCTCCGTCCACAACGACCACGCCGACGCGCTGGCCCGCGCCCTGCTGGCCCAACCCGAAGTCAAGCCGATTGGCCTGGGCGCACGCAACTCGCTGCGCCTGGAAGCCGGCCTGTGCCTGTACGGCAATGACATTGATACGACCACCAACCCGGTGGAAGCCAGCTTGCTGTGGGCCATGCAAAAGGTACGCCGCGCCGGCGGTGCGCGCGAAGGCGGCTTCCCGGGCGCTACAAAAATACTAGCTGCTCTCGCAGATTCCACGGGGGCTGGAGCCAGAAAACGCGTAGGACTGATCGCCTTGGAGCGCATCCCCGTGCGCGACCACACCGAGCTGCAGGATGGCGCGGGCAACAAGATTGGCGAGGTGACCAGCGGCCTGCTTGGCCCCACCATCGACAAGCCCGTGGCCATGGGCTATGTGGACACCGCCTGGGCGGCGGTGGGCAGCAAAGTGGTGGCCATCGTGCGCGGCAAGCCCGTGCCCATGGAGGTGAGCGCCATGCCCTTTGTGCCCACACGCTACTACCGCGGCTAAACCACAGCGCCGGGCGGCTAAAGTCTGTCCTGGCAGGTTCGTTTTTATTGTTTGATTCCTTTCCAATTACCCGTTTTTCAGGAGTTCTCCATGTCCATCAAGTACACCCCCGACCACGAATGGCTCAACGTTGAAGGTGGCATCGCCACCGTGGGCATCACCCACCATGCGCAAGACGCGCTGGGCGACGTGGTGTTTGTGGATCTGCCCGAAGTGGGCGCCTCCATTGACGCCAAGGCCGTAGCCGGTGTGGTGGAGTCCGTCAAGGCCGCTGCCGACGTCTACATGCCTGTGACCGGCGAGATCACCGAAGTGAACGAAGCCCTGCGCGCCGACCCCAGCCTGGCCAACACCGACCCGTTGGGCGCTGGCTGGTTCTTCAAGGTCAAGCTGTCCAACCCCGCCGAGCTCGACGGCCTGATGGACGAAACCAGCTACACCGCCTTCTCCGCTGCCTAAACACCTTCGCCTGCCTGCCATGCCAACGACCTCTGCCCCCACTCTCGCCCAGCTGGAAAACGCCAGCGAATTTCACGCGCGCCACATCGGCATCGATGCGGCCGACGAAGCGCTGATGCTCAAGGCCATCGGCGAGACCTCGCGCCGTACGCTGATCGACAGCATCGTTCCGCGCTCGATTGCGCGCAGCACCAAGATGGACATTCCCGCGGCGATTTCTGAGGCCGCAGCGCTGGCCGAGATCAAGGTATTGGCAGGCAAGAACAAGGTGCTCAAGAGCTTCATTGGCCAGGGCTACTACGGCACGCACACACCGGGCGTCATCCTGCGCAACATCCTGGAAAACCCCGCCTGGTACACCGCCTACACGCCCTACCAGGCCGAGATTTCCCAGGGCCGCATGGAAGCGCTGGTGAACTTCCAGACCATGGTGTGTGACCTGACCGGCATGCCCATGGCCAACGCGTCCATGCTGGACGAAGCCACGGCCGCGGCCGAAGCCATGACGCTGGCCAAGCGCAGCGTCAAGAGCAAGAGCCATGTGTTTGTGGTGGCTGGCGACTGCCATCCGCAAACCATCGAAGTGATCCAGACCCGCGCCAAGCCGCTGGGTATCACCGTGCAACTGGCTAATTCCGCCCCCGAGTGGGAAGCCGCGCTGGCCGGTGATTACTTTGCCGTGCTGGCGCAGTACCCCGCCACCAGCGGCCGCATTGACGACCTGCGCGCGGATGTTGCGTTGGTGCACGGCAAACAGGCTGCCTTCATCGTGGCCGCCGACCTGCTGGCGCTCACGCTGCTGACGCCACCCGGCGAGTTTGATGCGGACATTGTGGTGGGTACCACGCAGCGCTTCGGCATGCCCCTGTGCAACGGTGGCCCGCACGCCGCCTACATGGCCTGCCGTGACGAGTACAAACGCTCCATGCCCGGACGCATTGTGGGCGTCAGTATCGACACCCACGGCAACCCCGCCTACCGCCTGGCGCTACAAACGCGCGAGCAACACATCCGCCGCGAGAAGGCCACCTCCAACATCTGCACCGCGCAAGTGCTGCCGGCCGTCATCGCCAGCATGTACGCCGTGTACCACGGCCCCGAGGGCCTGACCCGCATTGCGCAACGCGTGGCGAAGTTCACCGCCATTTTGGCCAAGGGCCTGGAGCAACTGGGTGCACCGGTGCGCGCGCAGGCCACCTTTGACACGGTCACACTGAAAACCGATGGCGCTACCAATTCGATAGCTGCTCGCGCAGTAACGCTGGGGGCTAACCTGCGGATTTACTTTGAAAACTACCTGTGCATCAGCCTGGATGAAACCACCACGCGCGAAGACATCACGCTGCTCTGGAGCCTGTTTGCGCAACCCGGAATGCCCCTGCCGAGCGTGGAAGCGCTGGAGGCATCGGCAGAGTCGCTGATCCCCGCCGCACTGCGCCGCACATCCAAATTCATGACCCACCCGGTGTTCAACACCCACCATTCCGAAACCGGCATGCTGCGCTACATCCGCATGCTCTCTGACAAGGACCTGGCGCTGGACCGCAGCATGATTCCGCTGGGCTCTTGCACCATGAAGCTCAACGCCACCAGCGAGATGATCCCCATCACCTGGCCCGAGTTTGCCAACATCCACCCCTTCGCCCCCGCCGACCAGCGCCAGGGTTATACCGAGCTGGACGCGCAACTGCGCGCCTGGCTGTGCGCCGCCACCGGTTACGCCGGCATCAGCCTGCAGCCCAATGCCGGCAGCCAGGGCGAATACGCGGGCCTTTTGGCCATCCAGGCCTTCCACGCCAGCAAGGGCCAGGCCCACCGCAATATCTGCCTGATCCCCAGCAGCGCCCACGGCACCAACCCCGCCAGCGCGCAGATGGTGGGCATGCAAGTGGTCGTCACCAAGTGCGACGACAACGGCAACGTGGACATGGCCGACCTGCAAGCCAAGTGCAAGCAGCACAGCGCCAACCTGGCTGCGGTGATGATCACCTACCCCAGCACGCACGGCGTGTTTGAAACGTCTGTGAAAGAGCTGTGCGCCCTGGTGCACCAGCACGGCGGCCGCGTGTATGTGGACGGCGCCAACATGAACGCGCTGGTGGGCACCGCCGCCCCCGGCGAGTTTGGCGGCGACGTGAGCCACCTGAACCTGCACAAGACCTTCTGCATCCCCCACGGCGGTGGCGGCCCCGGTGTCGGCCCCGTCTGCGTTGTCGAAGACCTGGTGCCCTTCCTGCCCGGCCACGCTACCGGTGGTGTGCCTGGCACAGGTGCAGTCAGCGCTGCGCCCCTGGGCAATGCTGCGGTTCTGCCCATTAGCTGGATGTACTGCCGCATGATGGGCCCGGACGGCCTGCAACACGCCACCGAAGCCGCCATCCTGGCCGCCAACTACATCAGCGCCCGCCTGGCCGACCACTACCCCACGCTTTACGCATCGGCCAACGGCCATGTGGCGCACGAGTGCATTCTGGATCTGCGTGGTTTCAAGGACACCTGCGGCGTAATGGCCGAAGACGTGGCCAAGCGGCTGATGGACTATGGCTTTCACGCGCCCACGCTGTCCTTCCCCGTGCCCAACACGCTGATGGTGGAACCCACCGAGAGCGAGACATTGGCCGAGCTGGACCGCTTTATTAACGCGATGATCGCCATCCGTGGCGAAATTGCACAAGTCGAAGCCGGAAGCTGGCCACAAGACAACAACCCTTTGAAGCATGCTCCTCACACCGCCGCCAGCTTGCTGGGTGCCGAATGGAACCGCCCCTACAGCCGCGAGGTGGGCGCCTTCCCCGTGGCCAGCCTGAAGGCGGTGAAGTACTGGCCCAGTGTGGGCCGGGTGGACAACGTGTATGGCGACCGCAACCTGTTCTGCAGCTGCGTGCCTTTGTCGGAGTACGCTGAAAGCTAAGTAGGAAATTTCAGGGCGGCACTGCATTGCGCGCAGCCTCCCTGGCCAGGCTGGACCTGGCATCGCAGCGGGAGAGCCTGGCGCCTAAAAACGTCAGCGCCGAAGGAGCAACCACCCCGGAAACTCTCAGGCAAAAGGACCGCTTCGATCATTAGCACTCTGAAGAGCTGCTGCGGACAGTCCCGCAGCACACCGCAGGAGCAAGCCGCAGGCCCACAAGGCCGCTGGCGAATCTCTCAGGTCTCAAACAGAGGGGGTCGTCACCTGCACATGGTGTGTGGGTAGGCGACTTCTTGGTTTGCGACTGTTTTGCGAGAGCTCTATGAAACACATTGCCATCATCGGCGGCGGCATCACCGGCGTTACCAGCGCCTACACCTTGGCCCAAGCGGGTTACCAGGTCACCCTGATTGAGAAAAACCGCTACGCAGGCATGGAAACCTCCTATGCCAACGGAGGACAACTGTCGGCATCGAATGCCGAGGTCTGGACCCATCCCAGCACCATTGTCAAAGGCCTGAAATGGATGTTCACCAAAGACGCCCCACTCTTGATGAACCCCATGCCCACCTGGCACAAACTGAGCTGGATGGCCGAGTTTATGGCGGCCATACCCAAGTACCGCGACAACACCGAAGCGACCACCCGCCTAGCCATTGCCGCGCGCGAGCACCTGTTTGGCTGGGCCGAGAAAGAGGGCATTGACTTCGACCACAAGCGCAAAGGCATCTTGCACATCTACCGCAACAAGGCCGGCTTTGACCACGCCGGCACCGTATCCACCATGCTGGCCGCTGGCGGCTTGCCACGCCGCGCGGTCACGCCGGATGAGATGCGCGCCATTGAACCCACGCTGCAGGGCCAGTATTACGGTGGGTATTACACCGAGAGCGATTCGACCGGCGACATCCACAAATACACCCACGGCCTGTCACAGGCCTGTGCACGCTTGGGCGTGAAGTTTCTCTATGGCCACCAGGTACTGAAGGCGTCGGCCGATGGCCACAGCGCGCAGCTCGCGCTGCAGCACGAGGACGGCACCGAAACGCAGGTGTTTGACGGTGTGGTGGTGTGTGCCGGTGTGCACGGCCGTGGCATTGCTGCGCAGCTAGGCGACCGGCTCAACATCTACCCGGTCAAGGGCTACTCCATCACCGTGCACCTGAACGATGAAACCAGCCAGCAGGCCGCACCGCAGGTGAGCCTGCTGGACGACGAAACCAAACTGGTGACCAGCCGCCTGGGCCAAGACCGCTTCCGCGTGGCGGGCACGGCCGAGTTCAATGGCTTCAACCATGACATCCGCGCCGACCGCATTCGCCCCCTGGTGAACTGGGTTAACCAGTGCTTCCCGGGCGTGAGCACACGCCGGGCCGAACCCTGGGCCGGCCTGCGGCCCATGCTGCCCAACATGCTGCCGCGCGTGGGCCGGGGCAAACGCGCCAACGTGTTCTACAACACCGGTCACGGCCACCTGGGCTGGACGCTATCGGCCATCACCGCCCACCAATTGGTGGGGCATGTGCACCAGCACTTTGCAACACAAGCCACTTCATCCACACTTCACCCACTAGGAGCACCACATGGCAGTATCCGTATTTGATCTCTTCAAGATCGGCATGGGGCCCAGCAGCTCGCACACCGTAGGCCCCATGCGCGCGGCGCGACAGTTTGTGGCGCGCCTGCAGCACAGCGGCGTGCTGGAGCAGACCACCACCGTGCGCTGCTGGCTGCACGGCTCGTTGGGCGCCACCGGCAAGGGCCACGCCAGCGATGTGGCCGTGCTGCTGGGCCTGTGCGGCCATGAACCCGACACAGTGGAGGTGGACCTGATCCCCGCACTGCTGGCCGAGGTACGCAGCAGCCAGCAGCTCACGCTGGCGAGCACGCACCGCATTGCCTTTCGCGAGAAGGATGACCTGCTCTTCATGCGCGCGCCCCTACCCTTCCACGCCAACGGTATGCGCTTTGTGGCACTGGATGCGGCAGGCAACGAGCTGGCCAACCGCGTGTATTACTCGGTGGGTGGAGGCTTTATCGTGAGCGACGAAGTCGCTGCGGATGGCAGCCGCCAAAAGGTGATTGCGCCGGATGCGACGGTGCTGCCCCTGCCCTTTACCAGCGGCGATGCGCTCTTGGTGCTGGCCCAAGAACATGGGCTCAGCATTGCCCAAATCATGCGCCGCAATGAGCAGCATTGGCGCAGCGATGCCGAGATTGACGCGGGTCTGCTGCGCATCTGGCAGGTCATGCAAGACTGTGTGAAGCGCGGCTGCGCGGCCGACGGTGTGCTGCCCGGCGGCTTCAAGGTCAAGCGCCGCGCCAAAGCCCTGCTGCAGGCACTGACCGCCAACCCCGAACACGCGCTGCGCGACCCGCTGCAGGTGATGGACTGGGTGAACCTCTACGCGCTGGCCGTCAACGAGGAAAACGCTGCCGGTGGCCGCGTGGTCACTGCGCCCACCAATGGCGCGGCCGGCATCATCCCCGCCGTGTTGCACTACTACACACGCTTTGTACAGGGGGCTACGGACGCTGGCGTGATCGACTTCCTGCTTACCGCTGCGGCCGTCGGCATTCTCTACAAAGAGAACGCCTCCATCAGCGGTGCCGAGGTCGGCTGCCAGGGCGAAGTGGGCGTGGCCTGCAGCATGGCCGCAGCCGCCCTGTGCGCCGTGATGGGCGGCACGCCTGAGCAAGTCGAAAACGCGGCAGAGATTGGCATGGAACACCATCTGGGCCTCACCTGCGACCCGGTGGGCGGGCTGGTGCAGATCCCCTGCATCGAACGCAACGCGATTGCCTCGGTCAAAGCCATCAACGCCGCCCGCATGGCGCTGCGCGGCGACGGCAGCCACTTCGTAAGCCTGGATAAGGTCATCAAGACCATGCGTGAAACCGGCGCTGACATGAAGACCAAGTACAAGGAAACCGCGCGCGGCGGGCTGGCGGTGAATATTGTGGAGTGCTGAGGCAGATCAAGGCGTCAGAGGACGCCAATTCTTAAGATATCTTGATTGACCGGGAGCTGGGGTTGAACGACGCAGACCCCTGGATGTTGATCCAAATTTCTCAACAAATGAGGATTCAGTGGCTCCGTCCAGAGAACCGACTTCACATGCACCAGTTCGTCCGGTTTACAAACTGCTTTGAGCAAGCTGGCGAGCTGCGCCCGCACATGTTCTTCACTCTTTCCAGGCTCGTGTATGCCAGCACTGTCAAGGCGAAAAACAATCAAATGAATTTTGAACTGATAACCTTTGAGTTCACTTGTTGAGAGACTCCCGACCCAACAACCGTCGATGCGGGAGTCCCTCCCTACGGCGTCCGCGAATAGCAACTTTGCCTCTTCAGGCAATGTGCCCAAGGGTTCAGAGCAAAACCGGCTCCAGAGGTTGTCTTCGTAAAAGCTCTCTACCCACCGATGCGCCGCAGCCAATCGATCCAGAGAACGGCTGATGTGGGTGATGGAGTCGCGCTGGGTGTGATGTTCACAAATCCTCCTCAAGCAGGCCACCGCCATTTTCTTGTTGAGCTTGATCGACTCCTGCAGATGATGGAGTCCGGTGTCATCCTCTGCATCCAATAGCCGACACCCCAACTCATAATGCAGATAGCTGTTACCCGGGGACTCCTGGACGACATTCCGAAGTACTTCCAGTGACTTGGAAGATCCGATAAAGGTGGCATCTGCTATGGCCCGCAGTTCACGCTCGTTTGGACGTAATTTGACTTGTTCCTCCAACCACCTGAGACGGAAATGCGCGAATCGCCAGGCATCCCTGTGTTTCGCGAACCAGCGTTTTTTATAAGCCCCGAACACTTCCTTCCAATCTGAATTCAACAAAGTTTCGCCCGCACAAGGACCTGTCCAATCAGGCATCTGGATGTCAACTGACAAAGCACCCGCACGTTCATGGAGTCTAGGATGTGTGTCATACAGCCGACGCGGACGCGACAGTGTGTAAGCGAGCATCGAATCGAAAGAGGTCTGCGCTTGGGATTCAATGGCCTGCGCCATTTGTTCGAGAACATTTTGCGAGGGCAACTCATCGCGCAGCTGCCACTGTACATACTCATATCGGATCTGGTTCTGCCAGAGATAGGCATGCATCTCCATCTTCGCTAGGGCGTTGATAAGACTTTGAGACAGCTCCATGCTTTGCGTACTCGCATCGGCTTCGTACTCGCATTGGTGTGACCAAGCGGATGACTGCCGCAAGAAAAATGGAACCAGCCGGTGCGACATCAGCTTTTGCACCGACTCCACGAAGTTATCGCTATCAGTGCGCGACATGAGTGAAAAAACACCCCACTTGTACTGGACGCGGTAAATCCACTGTCCCAATCGGTCGTGTCCTGCCGAAAAATGCCCCAGTTCATGCGCGATGACTGCCTTCACTTCATCGGCTTTGAGCAACTGCAGCAAGGGGGCGCCTAGTACCAACTTGCGGCGCACTACCCAGAAGTAAAAAGGACTCGACGAAGTGTGTGCCGCTGCATTGAAGCTGTCATCCAGAACGATTCGGTGAATCTTGGGAGCCTTCAGTTGCCTTGCCAAGGCATCCACCACCTTGTGCATGTCGGAATTGGAAGGCAACTCCATTTCGTGTCGGTCATCAACGGGGTCCGGTTGAATAAACCACGCTACACCTATAAACAACAGAACTCCGATCAGCAAGCCGAGCTTGGGACCATAAACCGCTGCACTCAGCAACGCGAGAAATGCAGCGGGAATAAAAGCAAAAACCAGGAAGAACACCTCCACGAACACAGCCAGTAGCGCAAGCTTGGTCTTTTGGTATCGAGAGAACTTCGGCAATAGATGTCGATTCATATTGCGGAGCTTAGCGAAAATTACGCAACGGAGAGATGAGTGCTGCCCCCTCCTACAACAAGGCCACGACGTCCTTGGGGCCGCGACCCAAAGTCATAAAAGAAACGGGCTGGCGGTGAATATTGTGGAGTGCTGAGGCATTTATCATGGCCGGATGACGTTTCACCGCTTCGCCAACAGCCTGGGTACCCGCATCATCTTTATTGGCATCTGCCTGCTGCTGGTGGGCAATGTATTGCGCTATATGACGCTGAGCAGCTACCTGCGCGAGGACATCAGTGCGGTGATGGCCGCGCAGCAATTGACGCTGGCCAACTACGTTGCCCGCGAGGTGGACCAGAAACTGCTGGAACGCCAGGCCCTGTTGACCCAGGCGGCGGCAAGCTTGCCGCTGGGCTTGCTGGAACGGCCCGCGGCCCTGCAAAGCTGGCTGGCGGTGCGGCAGCAATACCAACCCTTGTTTTCCCACGGCCTCATCGCCTACACGCCCGATGGCAAGGCAGTGGCAGGCTCTGCTGCCCCCACCACCAAACCCCTTCCCAGCTATGCGGACGCGGACCTGTTTCAGGCCGTGCAATCCGGCGCGTTGACCGTGGGGCGCCCCATACGGAACACCACCACCCAGGAGGCCGTGCTGCCCATGGCGATCCCTGTGAAAGATGCCTCGGGCAAGGTACGCGCGGTACTGATGGGCGTCACCGCGCTGGCGACCCCGGGTTTTCTGTCCTTCACCGACCAGGACCGCATTGGCAAGCAAGGCGGCTTTTTGCTGATCTCGCCGCGCGACAAGCTGTTCATCGCGTCCACCGTGCCCGGCATGGTACTGAAGCCCACGCCACCGCCGGGCGTCAACGCCTTGCATGACCGCGCCATGCAGGGCTACCGCGGCACCGGGACCACCGTCAACGCCTTTGGGGTGGAAGAGATTTCTGCCATGGCTTCAGTGCCCAGCACCGGCTGGTTTGTGGTGGCCCGCCTACCCACCACCGAGGCTCTGTCGGTGGTAGCGCGCACCAAGCGCTATATGACGCTGCACGGCAGCTGGGCGCTGTTTGCCTTCGTTGCAATTGCGTCCATCCTGCTGTACTACGCGCTGCGCCCGCTGCTGCAAGCTGCCCAGCAGGCCGACCGCATGACACGCGGCGAAGTGCCCTTGGAACCCCTGGTAGTGGCGCGCCAGGACGAGGTGGGGCATTTGACGGAGGCCTTCAACCGCCTGCTGGTCAAGCTGCAAGCCAGCCAGTCAGAAATGGTGCACATGGCCCACCACGATGTGCTGACCGGCCTGCCCAACCGCGCGCTGCTGGCCGACCGCCTGGCCCAGGCACTGGCCCGCGCGCACCGCCGTGGCAGCCACGTCGCCTTCCTGTGCATTGACTTGGACCACTTCAAGCCCATCAACGACCAGTTGGGCCATGCCGCGGGCGACCAGGCGCTGGTGGAAGTCGCGCGGCGACTGAACGCCGTGGTGCGTGAGTCCGACACCCTGGCCCGCATCGGTGGGGACGAGTTCGCCGTCTTGTTGGCCGATCTGGACGCCGACCCGGCCACTGCGGAGCAGGCAGCCACCGCCGTGGCTGCCAAATGCTTGGCTGCCATCGCGCCGCCCATTGCGCTGGACGCGCAGACGCGCATTCTGGGTGCCTCGATTGGCATTGCCATGGGCGACAGCACGGTGTCGCCGCATCCCCTGCAGCTGGCCGCAGACCGCGCCATGTACCGGGCCAAAAATGCCGGTGGCCAGCGCTATCTGGTGGCTACGTCGCTGTGATTTGCGTTCGGGTGCTTGCGCGTTCGACTCTGCAGGCGCTCACAATTCAGGAGCGTCTCGCGCATATTCCACGCGGACTAGAGGCCAAAATAAGGCTCAAGTGCCCTGTCAGACCTTGAACTGATCCACCGCGTTTTGCAGGCTACGCACGCGCTCGCTCATGGCCGTGGCGGCCGTGGCGGTGTGGCCCACCTGCTGGGTGTTGTGGCTGGTTTCGGCCTGCATCTGCACCATCGACTCGGTGGCCTGGCGCACGCTCTGGCTTTGCTGCATCGATGCAGCAGAAATCTCACTCAGGATGTCGGTCACCTGGTGCACGGCGGCCACGATGTCCTGCATGGTGAGGCCGGCCCGGCCCACTAGCTGCGAGCCACTCTCCACCTGCTGGGCCGAATGGCTGATGAGCTGGCGGATTTCCTTGGCGGCCTCGGCGCTGCGCCCGGCCAGGCTGCGCACCTCGCTAGCCACCACGGCAAAGCCACGGCCCTGCTCGCCGGCACGGGCCGCCTCCACCGCCGCGTTCAGCGCCAGGATATTGGTCTGGAACGAGATGCCTTCGATGACGGCAATGATGTCCACGACCTTGCGCGAGCTGTCGGCAATCGCGTGCATGGTCTGCACCACCTCGCCCACCACCTCACCACCGCGCTGGGCAATGCCGGATGCGTTCACCGCCAGTGCGTTGGCGCTTTGTGCGCGCTGTGCGTTTTCTTGCACGGTAGACGTCAGCTCTGACATGCTGGACGCCGTGGCGCTGAGTGCATCGGCCTGCAGGCGCGTGTGCTGCAGCAAGTCGGCGCTGGACTGCACGATGTCCTCAGAAGAAGCGGTGAGTGGTGCCGTGTTTTCCTTGATCTGGGTGACCAGGTCGGTCAGCGTGTCTTCCATGGTGCCCATGGCGTCCAGCAGGCGGCCGAACTCGCCACCGCGGGTGTTTTCAAAGTCGTGACTCAAATCGCCCGAGGCCACGGTCTCGGCAATATGGATCGCATCGGCCAGTGGCAGCGAGATGCTGCGCACCTGGTTGGAGGTGGAGACCACGCCCACCAGCACCGCCAGCCCAGCCAGCACCAGCATGGTGGTTTGCGCACTGTCCACCGCGGCGCGAAACTGTGCGGCCTGCGCCGCTACCGAAGACAACGTGCTGTAGCCGGTGTAGAGCACCGCAAGCAACAGGGAGAGAACGATGGTGGAGGTCAGCGACAGGCGGGTGCCGACCGAGAGGGACTTGAGGAACTGCATGCGCTTCCAATACGGTTGTGAAAGTTTGGCGCTAAAGCGGCGCAGTGTAGCCCAGCGCCCAGCGCACCCGACTGCCGATTACCCTAGCTCAAGCCATCTTCGCCCCTCAAAAATGCTACTAATTTGATAGCTTCTTGCGCAATAGCTACGGGGGCTAGAGGCCATTTTCTGTCAATTTCTTGACGACATGCTGCCCCAAACGCCTATTGCAGCGTGAACGCGTCCATCGCCAGCATGCTGTACATCACCTCGCGGCTCAGGTAGTTCGGCCGGGCGTCTGCCCCCGCAGCGCCCAGCGCGAAGAACAGTGGCAAGAAGTGGTCTTCACTCGGGTGGGCGCGGCTGGCGTGTGGCGCATGGACGCGGTAGGCCAGCAGCGCGTCCAGATTGCCGGTGCTGAGCTGCGTCTCGATCCAGCGGCTGAACTCGGTCACATAGGGCGCCACGGCGCGCTCGCCGCCAAAGAATTCGCCCAGGTTGTGCGTCATGGACCCCGAGCCCATGACCAGCACACCCTGCGCGCGCAGGTCGGCCAGGGCAGCGCCCATGGCATACACCTCGCGCGAGCCGTAGCCTATGGGCAGGGCCACCTGCACCACGGGCACGTTCGCCTGCGGCAGCATGTGCATCAGCGGCACCCAAGTGCCGTGGTCCAGCGGGCGGGTGTCATCGGGCTGGGCGGTAATGCCGGCGGCTTTGAGCGCGGCAATCACCTCGTAGCCCAGCGCCGGACTGCCTGGCGCGGGGTAATTCAGTTCATACAGTGCGGGCGGGAAGCCGCCAAAGTCGTGCCAGGTGCTGGGCTGAGGCGTGGTCATCACGGCGGGGCTGCGTGCCATCCAGTGCGGCGACATGATGACGATACCGCGCAAGTCAGCTGGCAAGGTAGCGCCCCAGGCCTGCAGCGCGGGGCCGGTGGTGCCGGCGTCCACCGCAAACAGCGGGGCACCGTGGGAGACAAACAAGCTGGGCAGTGCGGTCATGGTGGGTTCCTTGTGCATGTTCAAAAGCGATACCTGCACTGTAAAAGCCTATAAAACAAAGATAAATAGCCGTCCCATTGATTCAATGTCTCTGTTTTGTTGACAATAGAGGAACTCCACCGTTCAAAGAAAGCCCGCACCATGCAACAGCACGCCCCTTTGCCTCTTTGGTCCGTCGCCTGGCCGGCTGCAGGCTGGGTGCTGTTGGGCGGCAGCCTGTTGGGTCTGGCCGGTGGCTGGTGGGTGGCTCTACTGGCCGTTGGACTGGTGGGCACCGTGCTCTCGGCCGTGCACCATGCCGAAGTGGTGGCACACAAGGTCGGCGAGCCCTATGGCACGCTGGTGCTGGCGCTGGCCATCACCGTGATCGAGGTGGCGCTGATCGTCTCGATGATGCTAGCCGGTGGCCCCGAGACCACGGCGCTGGCGCGTGACACCGTGTTTGCTGCGGTGATGCTGATCCTGAACGGCATTGTGGGTCTGTGCCTGCTGGCCGGTGGCAGCCGCTACCGTGAACAAACCTTTGGCCAGCTGGGCGTGAGTGCTTCGCTAACCACACTGGCCGCCATCGCCGTACTCACCCTGGTGCTGCCCAACTACACCACCAGCGTCATCGGCCCCGTGTACAGCCCCAGCCAACTGGCCTTTGTGGCCATCGTCTCGTTGGTGCTCTACGGCACCTTTGTGCTGGTGCAGGCGGTACGCCACCGCGATTACTTCTTGCCCCCTGATGCCAAGGCTGACGAAGAAGCCCACGCCCACCCGCCCAGCGGCAAGCTGGCCGCCACCAGTGCAAGTCTGCTGTTGCTGGCCTTGGTCGCCGTGGTCTTGCTGGCGAAGGCGCTGGCGCCCACGATCGAAGCCGCGGTGGCCCACGCGGGTGCGCCCAAGGCCGTAGTCGGCATCATCATCGCCATGGTGGTGCTCTTGCCCGAGAGCCTGGCGGCCTACCGCGCCGCGCGCGCCAACCGCCTGCAAACCAGTCTGAACCTGGCGCTGGGCTCGGCCCTGGCCAGCATCGGCCTCACCATTCCCGCCGTGGCCATCGTGTCGCTGGCTACGGGTTGGACGCTGACGCTGGGTCTGGACATCAAGTCCAGCGTGTTGCTGCTGCTCTCGCTGTTTGTCTCCAGCCTGTCGCTCAGCACCGGGCGCACCACGGTGCTGCAAGGTGTCGTGCACCTGGTGCTGCTGGCCACCTACCTGTTCACCACCATCGTGCCCTGAGGCCTGCGCCGCCATGGACCAGTTTCGCCAGATGCAGGCCTTTGTGGCCGTGGTGCAGGCCGGCAGCTTTGTGCAGGCGGCGCAGCGGCTGGACACCTCCAAGGCCGTCGTATCGCGCCTGGTGCTGGAGCTGGAAGCTGCGCTCAACACGCGCCTGCTGAACCGCACCACGCGCCGCCTCTCGCTCACCGATGCGGGCAGCGACTACCTGGAGCGCTGCCGCCAGATTCTGGAAGATGTTGACGACGCGAACGCCGCCGTCAGCGAAGGTGCGGGAGCGGTCACCGGTCGGCTGAAGATCAACGCCCCGCTGACCTTTGGCAACCTGCATCTGGCGCCGTTGTGGGGAGAGTTTCTGAAGCTGCACCCGCGCGTAGAGTTGGACATTGTGCTAACCGACCGCGTGGTGGACCTGGTGGACGAAGGCTTTGACATGGCGGTGCGCATTGCGCTGCTGGCCAGCTCCACCCTGGTGTCCCGCACGCTGGCACATGACCAGGTGCTGCTGTGTGCCTCCCCCGCCTACCTGCGCCAGGCATCGCCCATCACCACGCTGGAAGACATTGCCCAGCACAGCGTGATGGCGTACTCGTGGTGGTCGGGCGGCGATGTGTGGACGCTGACCGACGCCCAGGGCAAGGCCCACCGCGTGACCACCCACCCGCGCCTGCGCGCCAACAGTGGCGACACCTGCCGCGCCGCTGCACTGGCCGACCAGGGCCTGATCTACCAGCCTGGTTTTTTGGTGGGGGAGGATGTGCGGGCGGGCCGTCTGGTGCGCGTGTTGCCCGCACTGCAGGGCCCCACGCTGGGCATCCACGCCATGTACCCCACGCGCAAACATTTGCCGGGCAAGGTGCGCGCCATGGTGGACTTTCTGGCCCACGCCTTCCAGACGCCCGCCTGGACTTGAACTAAAGCAACTGTGCCAACCCGGTCAAGGCCGCGTGCTGCAACAGCATGATGGTCTTGCCATCCTGAATGGCACCGCTGTGCACCATGGCCAAAGCCTCGGCCAGCGACAGCTCCAGCACTTCAATGTCTTCTCCCTCGTGTGCCATGCCGCCGCCCTCGCCCGTCTGCTGGTGGGCCTGGTACTCGGCCACAAAAAAGTGCAGCTTCTCCGTCACCGAGCCCGGGCTCATATAGGCCTCAAACAGCTTGCGCGGCGACTGGATCTGGAAACCGGTTTCCTCCTGTACCTCGCGGCGTATGCAGGCCTCGGGGTCGTCGCCATCCAACAAGCCCGCGCAGGCCTCGATCAGCATGCCGTCGGCGCTGCCATTCACAAACGCGGGAAAGCGGAACTGCCGCGTCAGGATCACGGTGCCACGGTCGGCATTGAAAAGAAGCAGCACCGCGCCGTTGCCGCGGTCGTAGGTCTCGCGGCTCAGGCGCTGCCAGCTGCCATCGCGGCGCTGGTACTCAAAGGTGGTTTTCTTCAGCGTGTACCAGTCGTCGGACAGCACTTCGCTCTGGAGCACGCGCACGGCGGGCGCTGCGGCGTGGGAAAGGGGGGTATTCATCGTTTCTCCTGATATATGCAGTATCATGCATTATTGCGCAATTTCGTGCAAACACAACAGACCATGCTGACCACCCAACGTAAACAACTGATCCTGACCCGCCTGGCGACCGACGGGCAAATCCTGGCCAAAACCCTGGCCGCCGAGCTGGGCACGTCCGAAGACACCATTCGCCGTGACCTGCGAGAGCTGGCCCAAGAGGGGAAGTTGCAGCGCGTGCATGGGGGCGCCCTCCCCTCCTCCGCTGCGGTGGCCAATCTGGCAGTGCGTGCCGAGGTATCGCCGGAAGACAAGGTGGCACTGGGCCGTGCCGGCGCGGCCATGGTCCAACCCGGGCAACTGGTGATGCTGGACGGCGGCACCACGGCGCTGCAGGTAGCGCGCCACCTGGCGCCCGATCTGCGTGCCACCGTGGTGACCCACAGCCCCACCGTGGCTGTGGCGCTGGCGCAGCATCTCCACCTGGACATCATCGTGCTGGGAGGGCGGCTGTACCGCCATTCGATGGTGAACGTGGGGACCGCAGTGATTGAGGCCGCCGCCCGCTACCGCGCCGACCTGTTTTTCATGGGTGTAACGGGCGTGCACCCGCAGGCGGGGTTGAGCACTGGGGACAGCGAAGAAGCTGACGTAAAACGCGCACTGAGCGCGCGTGCAGCCGAGACCGTGGTGTTGGCCTCCAGCGAAAAGCTCATGGCCGCATCGGCCTTTGTGATTGCACCCACCAGCACCCTGGCGACCTTGGTGGTGCCCGGTGACACGCCCACGGCCACGTTGCGCAGCTTTCGCAAGGCGGGCGTCACCGTGGTGATAGCCCCCTGATGGGCGAGAAAATTACGCGGCTTGCATGCCAGCCAGCCCCGCCACGGCCAGCGCGTAACCGTTGACACCAAACCCGGCCATCACGGCCTTGGCCGCGGGCGAAATATAGGAATGGTGGCGAAAAGCCTCGCGCGCATGCACGTTGCTGATGTGCAGTTCGATCAGCGTGATGCCCGTGCCCTTGATGGCGTCGTGCAGTGCCACGCTGGTGTGGGTGTAGGCCCCAGCGTTCAGGATCACACCGGCCAGCTTGCCCTTGGCATGCAACTGTCCGGCCTCATGCAGCCAGTCCACCAACGTGCCTTCGTGGTTGCTTTGGCGGAAGTCCAGCTTGAAGCCATTGGCCAGGCAGGCGCGTTCGCATAGCGCCTCCACATCGGCCAGCGTTTGCGAGCCATAGACCTGGGGCTCGCGCGTGCCCAACAGGTTGAGGTTGGGGCCGTTGAGGATGAGTGCTGTTTTCATGAGAACGTCCTAGAAAAATTCAAACCAATCAAGCCGCTGCAGCGGGCGCCGCACCACCTGCCGGGTGGCGCATGCGCCACACCTTGTACGCGCAACCACAGGCCACCGCCGCCATGGCCGTGGTGCCCCAGAACACGCTGGCCAGACCGAAATGCTGGCTGAGCTGCCCACCCACCAAGCCGCCAATGACGCCGGGAATACCGTAGCCGATGACAATGTACAGCGCCTGGCCACGACCGCGCAGCTTGCCCGGAAAGTGGTGCGACATCAGCGCGATGCAGGCACTGTGATGGGCCGCAAACGTCAGCGCGTGCAGCGCCTGGGCAATCACCAGCACCCACAGCACCGATGCCATAGACGCTGTCGCCGCCATGCGAAACACCATGACCGCCGCACAGAGCACCAACCAGCCGGTCAGGCTCACGCGCGGCATCCATCGGCTTTGGGTGAAGAACCAGCCAATTTCCACCGTAACCGACACCGCCCACAGCAGGCCAATCATGGTCTTGCTGTAGCCCAGCGAATCGATGTAGAGCGAGAAGAAACTGTAGATCCCCATGTGTGACAGCACATGGAAAAACACCGAGGCAAACAGCCAGCGCACCGCGGGCTGCGCCAGCACGGGACCAATCGGCTGTGACACCGCGTCGGCACTCGCATGGTGCTCTTCTTTCACATCAGGCATGCGGTAGGCAAACACCAACAGCGCCACCAGGCTAAGGCTCACGATGAGCGGAAAGCTGCGCATACCCACGTGCTCAAACCAGGCCCCGGCACCCAGCACGGCCAGCATGAAACCCAGCGACCCCCACAGCCGCACGCGGCCATAGAGCTTGGTATCAAACGCGCCGCCCTGGCTCACTACATGGGCCACGGCGGCCTCGGTCATGGGCATCATGCCGCTGGTCTGGGTAAACATCACCAGCAACACTGCGCCCAGCCACCACGTATTACCCCCCGGAAACCACAGACCGGCGGACGCTACCAGCGCAATCAGAGCCCCATAGCGCAGCAGCTTCGCGCGTTCACCGGTGCGGTCGCTCAATGCGCCCCAAGCGTAAGGGGCGAACATGCGGGTTGCCGCCTGGACGGAGGTCAACACACTGATAACCACGAGGCTCAGACCCAGGCTTTTGAGCCACAACGGCAAGAAGGGATTGAAAAACCCTGCGTGGGTGCAGTAGCTGGCAGTAAGCGCCGCAAACGGAAGAATTTGCTGACGCGACGCCGCAGGAGCCTCAGCCACGGCGCTTAGATGCTTGCCGCGATCGGTGTGAGCGCAGGCACCACATCTCCACACTGCGCACGGTGGCGCAGCACATGGTCCATCACCACCAGGGCCAGCATGGCCTCGGCAATCGGCGTGGCACGTATGCCCACGCAGGGGTCGTGCCGGCCTTTGGTAATCACTTCGGTGGCGTTGCCCTGCACATCGATCGAGTCACGCGGCGTGATGATGGAGCTGGTGGGTTTGATGGCGATGCTCACCTCCAGATCTTGCCCGGTGGTGATGCCGCCCAGCACACCGCCAGCGTTGTTGCTGGCAAAGCCGTTGGGCGTGAGGCTGTCGCCATGCGTGGTGCCACGCTGGATCACACTGCCAAAGCCGGCACCAATTTCCACGCCCTTCACGGCGTTGATGCCCATCATGGCGTAGGCGATGTCAGAGTCCATCTTGTCGAACAGAGGCTCGCCCAGGCCCACCGGCACGTTGGAGGCACTCACGCGGATGCGTGCACCGCACGAATCGCCGGCCTTGCGCAGCGCGTCCATGTAGTCCTCCAGCGCCTGCACATCGGCCACCGGGGCGAAGAATGGGTTGTGGGGCACATGGTCCCAGCTCTCGAACGCAATGGGCAACTCGCCAATCTGCGTCATGCAGCCGCGAAACTCGGTGCCGAATTTTTCCTTCAGCCATTTCTTGGCCACCGCACCGGCCGCCACCATGGGTGCGGTCAGGCGCGCGCTCGAGCGGCCACCGCCGCGCGGGTCGCGGATGCCGTATTTCTGGAAATAGGTGTAGTCGGCGTGTCCTGGGCGAAAGGTCTCCAGGATGTTGCCGTAGTCCTTGCTGCGCTGGTCGGTGTTCTGGATCAACAGCGCGATCGGCGTGCCCGTGGTCTTGCCCTGGTAGACGCCGCTGAGGATCTGCACCGCATCGGGCTCATTGCGCTGTGTCACGTGGCGGCTGGTGCCGGGGCGGCGGCGGTCCAGGTCGCCCTGGATGTCGGCCTCGCTGAGTTCCATGCCGGGGGGGCAGCCGTCAATCACGCAGCCAATGGCTGGGCCGTGGGATTCACCAAAGTTGGTGACGGTGAAGAGGTGTCCGAAGGTGTTGCCGCTCATAGTGCTGGGATTATCCCAGACACCGCCACCTCGGCCGCTCACACGGGCATGGGCTGGAACACTTTATGCATGATGCTGCAGCGCACCATTTCAGTGTTTTTCTGCCGTCTGAACCAGGAGTGAGCCATGCTAGACCGCGCCATCACGCAGTTTTCTCACGTCAAACCCGAAGACACACAATTTGTATCGGGCGGTTTGCGCGATTTCTTCTTGTACCGCGACCTGGGCATTGCCGAGGCGACGCACGGCAAGGTGATCGCGCACCTGGTGAAGGCCAATATGGCACCAGAGACAGGCACGGGATGGCACCGACATGAGGCAGATTTTCAGATCATCATCATGACCAAGGGCTGGGCCAAGTTCATGTACGAAGACAAGGAAACGCTGGTGCAGGCGGGCGACGTGGTGCACCAGCGCCCGGGTATTCGCCATTTCCTGTTCGACTACTCGCCTGATATGGAGTACCTGGAGATCGTGTCGCCGGCAGATTTCAAGTCGATTGACGTGGACCCGGTGTGCGCAGTGCCCGCGCCCACCCCTTGGGTCTGAAAAGGCCTAGAACTCGGCGTCCAGCTCGTCGATTTCTTCGGGCTCGGCCTTGGCGGCCGCCACCCATTCCTGCATGGCGGGCAGCGCCATGATGCGTTTGCAATACGCGGCTGCTTCCTTGTTCAGGGCCACGTCGTAGGTCAGAAACCGCGTGACCACCGGGGCGTACATAGCATCGGCCAGGCAAGGCTGCTTGCCAAACAAATACGGGCCACCGTAATTTTGCAGGCAGTCTTTCCAGATGGCCAGCACGCGGTCGATATCGGCCTGCGCGCGGGACCAGATCTTGAACTTGGGAAAATGCGCCTTGAGGTTCATAGGCAGCGAACCGCGCATGGAGGCAAAGCCCGAGTGCATTTCCCCACATACCGCACGGCAGTGCGCACGGGCGCGCACATCACCAGGTAACAGGTGGGCCTTGGGTTTGATCTCATGCAGATACTCGCCAATGGCCATGGTGTCCCACACGGTCACGCCGTCGTGCTGGAGAAACGGCACCAGCATGCTGCTGGAGAGCAACAGCATCTCGGCCTTCATCGCCGGGTCGTCCGGGGAAATAACCTTCTCTGTGAATTCCAGCCCCGACAGCTTGACCATGAGCCAGCCACGCAGCGCCCAGGCACCATAGTTTTTGCTGCTGATCGTGAGAACCGCTTTGGCCATGGAAAATCTTTCAACGGAGATCGGTGGTTGGGCACGTGCAAGGGTTGTGCCAATACGGGCCATCATGGCATGCCCAGCGCGGGTTGGCGCGCAAATTGCCTGCAATGGGTCCATATGGGCTATGCCCTCACACGGACAGGACCACCATGCTCTACCAAGCCTACCAAAGTCAGTCTGATTTCACCTCGCCACTGCGCCTGCTGGCCCAGGGCTTGGGCGCGTCCCTCTGGATGAACCAGACCGAGGGCAGCGCGCTGCGCAAGATGGCGGCCGGTATGGAGGTACTCTCCCGCCTGCGACTGACCCACTCGCGCCCGGCGTATGGCATTGACAGCGTGAAAGTGGGCGAACGCGACATTCCTGTGACCGAAGAGGCTGTACTGACCATGCCCTTTGGCACCCTGCTGCACTTTCAAAAGCAGGAGGCTATGGCCGAACCCCAGCCCAAGGTGCTGCTGGTGGCGCCCATGTCCGGCCACTTCGCCACGCTGCTGCGCGAGACCGCACGCACCCTGCTGCAAGACCACGACGTCTACATCACAGACTGGCACAACGCCCGCGACGTCTCGCTAAGCCATGGGGCCTTCGGGTTGGACGACTATATCGACCACATGATTCGCTTCGCCCAGACCATTGGGCCCGGCACCCATGTGATTGCGGTGTGCCAACCCTGCGTGGCGGCCCTGGCCGCTACCGCCCTGATGGCCGAAGACGACGACCCAGCCCAACCACGCAGCCTGACGCTGATGGCGGGCCCCGTGGACTGCCGCGTGAACCCCACCGAAGTCAACAAACTGGCGGTCAGCAAACCGATCGACTGGTTCGAGAAAAACCTGGTCAGCCATGTGCCCCTGCCACACAAGGGCTATATGCGTCGCGTCTACCCGGGGTTTGTGCAACTCAGCGCATTTTTGAGCATGAACCTGGACCGCCACAAGCAGTCCTTCAAAGACCTGTACCAGCACCTCGTGAATGGGGATGTGGAGAAGGCCAACATCATCCGCGTGTTCTACGACGAGTACCTGGCGGTGAACGACCTGCCAGCAGAGTTTTACCTGGAGACAGTGGAAAAAGTCTTCCAGACCTACGACCTGCCCCTGGGTAAGCTCACCTACAAGGACCGCATCGTCAACCCGGCGGCCATCCGCCGCACAGCGTTAATGACGGTGGAGGGAGAACGCGATGACATCTGCGCAGTGGGCCAGACGGTGGCTGCGCAAGACCTGTGCACCAGCCTTCGCCCTCATAAGAAAACACACCATGTGCAAACCGGTGTGGGGCACTATGGTGTGTTCAGCGGCCGCAAGTGGAACCAGCAGATTTACCCGCGGGTGCGGGACATGATCCACGCCAGCGAGGGCTGACCCCCGCCAACGCAACCCGGGTTCAGGTGTTTTCCTGTTCGGGCTTTTCGTCACCCTCGGGCCAATCGCGGATGTAGGCCTTGAGCATCTTGTTTTCAAAGTTCTGGCTGTCCACCACGGCCTTGGCCACGTCGTAGAAGCTGACCACACCCATGAGCATGCGGTTGTCGATGACCGGCATGTAGCGCGCATGGCGCTCCAGCATCATGCGGCGCACCTCGTCCATCTCGGTTTCCATGGTGCAGGTCAGCGGGCCGGGGTCCATGGCGCGGTAGACGGTGGTGGTGCCGAAGCTGCCACCGTTTTTCACGACAGCCTGGATCACTTCGCGGAAGGTCAGCATGCCCACCACCAGGCCATGCGCAATCACCACCAGCGAACCAATGTCTTTCTCGGCCATCAGTTGGGCTGCATCGGACAGCGTGTCTTCTGGCGTGGTGGTGTAAAGCGTGCCGCCTTTGACGCGCAGAATATCGCTGACTTTCATGGTGCTTCCTCGTGACACTTCGGTTGGGGCAATGGCCCAAATATAGCCCACAATCTCGGCGATTCATCCCCTTCTGTGACGGAGAAACCTATGGCTGGCTACGCCGACCCTGGCTTTGACACCCTGGCCCTGCACGCAGGTGCATCGCCCGACCCCACCACCGGCGCGCGCGCCGTGCCCATCCACCTGACCACCTCGTTTGTGTTCGAGTCCAGCGAGCACGCACAGTCGCTGTTCAACCTGGAGCGGGCGGGCCACGTCTACAGCCGCATCAGCAACCCCACCAATGCCGTGTTTGAGCAGCGCATGGCTGCATTGGAAGGCGGCATTGGCGCCATTGCGACCTCAAGCGGCCAGGCCGCGCTGCACTTGGCGGTAGCCACCCTGATGGGCGCAGGTGGGCACATTGTGGCCAGCACCGCGCTCTATGGCGGCTCGCAAAACCTGTTGCACTACACACTGCGCCGCTTTGGCATCGACACCACCTTTGTGAAGCCCGGCGATGTAGACGGCTGGCGCGCCGCCGTGCGGCCCAACACGCGCCTGTTTTTTGGCGAAACCGTGGGTAACCCCGGGCTGGACGTGCTGGACACGCCCACCATTGCCCAGATCGCGCACGAGGCGGGTGTTCCGCTGCTGGTGGACTCCACCCTCACCTCGCCCTGGCTGGTGCAGCCGTTCACGCAGGGAGCCGATCTGGTCTACCACTCGGCCACCAAGTTCCTCAGCGGCCACGGCACGGTGATTGGTGGCGTGGTGGTGGACGGTGGCAGCTTTGACTGGGCCCGCGCCCATGCGGCCAGCGGCAAATTCTCTGAACTGGCCGCGCCCTACGAGGGCTTTCACAACATGAACTTTAGCGAGGAAAGCACCGTGGGCGCCTTCCTGCTGCGCGCGCGCCGCGAAGGCCTGCGCGACTTTGGCGCCTGCATGAGCCCGCATACCGCTTGGCTGATCCTGCAGGGCATCGAAACCCTGAGCCTGCGCATGGCGCGCCACATCAGCAACACAGAGAAGGTGGTGCAGTTCCTGGCCAGCCAGCCCTTTGTCGGCCGCGTGGGCCACCCTCTACTGGAAAGCCACCCCAGCCACGTGCTGGCGCAAAAGCTCCTACCCAAAGGCGCAGGCTCGGTGTTCAGTTTTGACCTGAAGGGCAACCGCGAGCAGGGCAAGAAGTTCATCGAGGCGCTCAAGGTCTTCAGCCACCTGGCCAATGTGGGCGACTGCCGCAGCCTGGTGATCCACCCGGCCAGCACCACCCACTTCCGCATGAGTGACGAAGCGCTGGCCGGAGCCGGCATCGCCCAGGGCACGATCCGCCTGTCGATCGGGCTAGAAGACCCAGATGACTTGATTGACGACCTGAAGCGCGCCCTCAAAGCGGCAGAGAAAGCGGGAGCCTGACCATGGAACTGCTCGTCAACGGCGCCACCACCTACTGCTACACCGGCGGCAAGCCCTTCGATGCCACCAAGCCCACCGTGGTCTTCATCCACGGCGTGCTCAACGACCACAGCGTCTGGATTTTGCAAAGCCGCTACCTGGCCCACCATGGCTACAACGTGCTGGCCGTGGACCTGCCGGGCCATTGCCGCAGTGGTGGCGAGGCACCGTCGTCCGTGGAAGAAGCCGCAGATTTCATCGTCGCGCTGCTGGACGCCGCCGGTATTGAGAAAACCGCGCTGGTGGGCCACAGCTGGGGCTCGCTGATTGCCCTGGAAGCCGCGAGCCGCCTGGGCACCCGCGCCACCCACCTGGTGCTGGTGGGCACGGCCTACCCCATGAAGGTATCGCCCGCGCTGTTGGAGACTTCGCTGAACGAACCCGACAAGGCGTTGACCATGATCAACGTGTTCTCGCGCAGCACGCTGGCCGCCCCTCCGTCGGCACTAGGGCCGGGCACCTGGGTCTATGGCAGCAGCATGGCACTGGGCCGGCGCGTACTGGCCAGCAATGCGGCGGTGAACGTGTTCCACCGCGGCTTCTCTGCCTGCAACAACTACGCGCATGGCGAAGAAGCGATGGCACAGGTGCAGTGCCCCGTGCTGTTTGTTCTGGGCGCACAGGACCAGATGACCACGCCCAAGGCCGCGCAGCCCCTGCTGGCCGCTGCACGCCAGCGCGCTGCCCGCACCGAGCTGGCCACCCTGCCCGTGGGCCACCACCAGATGACCGAGGCGCCAGAGCAAACCCTATCCGCCATGCGACAGTTTTTGGCCAGTACCTAGGGCAACCGCACTTGCCGCCTGCACTTTGTGGGCTCCACGCTCATGCTGGTGTGCCTGACCATGCTGCTGGCCACCGACAAGCCGCAGTACTTGCTGTACGGCCTGCTGTGCGGCTACGGCTTTGCCTGGGTCAGCCACTTTGGTTTTGAGAAAAACAAGCCCGCCAGCTTCAAGCGCCCGCTCTACAGCTTTATGGGCGACTGGTGCATGTACCGGGATATTTGGACCGGGAAAATCAGGTTTTGAGCCGGACACTCGGGCACACCAGAGGCTACCTAAAGTAGGTAACTCCATGCACCTTATAAAAAACCACTTCGTTCGCACAATACCCTGCACTGATTGTTTGCCCGACAGTTCGATCCAACATTTGGGCGTGTTCAGTCATGACGCAATTGCTGCTAGGCTTTCCGCTACAAGCCGGAGCAATAAAGTGCCAAGATTGTTCTTGAATATAGAACGATGACCCGGCGCGTCGAAGTGTGCCCACAAGTGTTTTGGTGGCAGCCTGTTGGCTCTGGCATTGAATGCTTGGATTGCTTTGTGGGGCTGAGGTAATGGTGAAAAGCCACAAGGGAATAGTCAAACCAATTACGACCACCACGCCAAAGCCAGCAAGACCTAGAACAGTCCCAATATTCGCTTTTCTCAATTTTTCAAGCACGTGGGAACCCATATTTGGCGAATACTTTAAGTGAAGAGCACTTGGTGATTATTTTTATCCACGCTGCGAAGTTAAAAAGTCGGTGTTTTGAAAGCCTGCTTTCGCTGTCTAGCGGGGACGCAAAAAGACTGGCTGCAGACATTCAAGTTGTTCAAAAACAGTCGTTAACGTAAACGCACCTGGCAACCGCTGCGAGACGCGACCGTAGGAAGCGGATGCTCGAGGGCGTCCGTGTTGACGGACATGTTAAGGCGCATCTTTGCTCCTACAAATCGTGGGCGCAACCTTTTCCGGAAAGCCTAGACATTTCCAGCTAACCGCACTGCCGGAAATTGTGGGCGAAAGCATAAAGACAACGGCAGGGTCCTCGCCTACGACAACTATTACCCCGTCGTTGGTCACCAAGCCAGCACGAGCACGTCCCGAGGGCGAAAATTCCAGCCCTCGCCCAGAACCTTCAAGGGCCCCGAGTTTGGCCGCTCTTGCTTCGACTTCACTACGCAAGCCGGAGCCAGCCAAAAGGACCTCGCTGGCACGAGCTCGGTCGGTGTAGCACTGATACGCGGGGACAAATACTGCGATGGGAAAGGACGCAAAAAGCACTAGGCCCACAAGCGCAATCAGGTCGTATAGCGACCGCCCTACGATTGCTGCTGCTCTCCGAACGGACTGCACGGGGGCATTGACGACGTGATTGGACCAAAGAACCAAGCAGACAGACACGGCAGTGGTGATGTACTCAACGTAGTACGGACCGCGATTGCAGGGCTGGTAGAAGAGAAGAACCAACCCGATAAGAGTGAGCGTGGCGGTTAGTGACCAGTGTGCGCCTGCCAGGGGCCTCGCCTTCTTCAGCGCTTGTTGAAAACTAGTCATGCGATTTAACGTTTGTCGTGAGTGGACCACAACGGCACACTCTGATGTGAAGAGTTGCAGGAGCGCGTCCTGCCGTTGTGGGTCCAATTGACGAACCTTTTACACATTGCTTTTCGCTAGGACGGCGACGCCCAATATCGCCAAAGCCAAACCGAGCACACCCAGCAAGCCGCCGCCAACATACCCACCGGCATGCTCCCCAAAAATCCCAAAAAGAAGGTCAAAAATGTCAAGCTGAGGCGGCATAAAGAACGGCCATTTTGCATAGGTCAATCCGTAGTACGAGCCAGCCAGAAAATATGCGCCAAATGCAATCAAGCCAAATGCAGCGCCTATCGGTGAACCACCGTTATTCGAGTCAACTTGTTCAGGCATTCGTTAGGTGTTCCACGAATAATGGGTAGAAGATTAATCGGAATCGTTTCAAAATTAAGTCTTGTCGCGGGATGTCCGCATCCGCTGCGAAGCTGGGGCGCTTCCAGACTGACAGCAGACTATCGCGGCGCTCCGAAGCGGTCGTTAACGTAGAGCTAACCGGCGCTGCGCGGCTTCATCGCGCAGCGTCCAGAGAGCGAAGCGAACGGGGTTGAGCGCCGGGTTAGGCTGAGCTGTGTACATTTGCCGTTAGCGTGGCCAGTAGCTAGACGGTAAGACCATCGTTGCTGGAGTACTGGGATGGGTTAACAATGGCATCAAGCTTCGCTCAAGGCGATTGTTTGGAAGGTGTTTCCGAATAAGCATCATCGTACTGGCTGTAACTTCATAACCATCGGTCAACTCTTGTGGAACGACCCAGCTCATGGCTCGCTCCATCTCATTCGTAATCATCGATGCAAAACGTGCATGCTCTGGGCTTTCAGGGGCATTTCCTTTTAGCCCGAATAGCGTTTTAGCAATGTCCAAAAGCTGATCAGGATTCGCATCAAAGTGCGGATCTAGAGAATACACAATTAGCACAGGATGATCTTCTGTTCCTGCATTGAACAACAGTTTGTTGGCCTGTACGATAGCCCCCCAAACAACAGAGCCCGAATTCAGTAGCGCTTTTTGATCTACATAAATAAGTCGAAGCTCATCGTTTGAAGTCATCCATCTTGGCGGTGCACTTTTATGCCGAACGTATTGGACCAATTTGGCTAGCTTTGATCTGTTGTAGAAGTTGTTTCTTGATGAGTTTATGAATGAGTACATCTTGAGTCCTACGGCGAGTGGCCTAACGTTCGACGTAAGGGGCGGCCCGCTTGCGGGACGTCCCCTTGACGGAGGGGTTAGGCGGCTGGCCGATGGAGAAGGCGATCTCACAGGCGGCCTGAAGCCCAAGAGGCTGTGCGCTGCCGAAGCTTGAGAAGTGGCTACTCATAGATGACGCTTGAAGCAGACTGGGGATACCGGTTGGTCATTTCAACAAGGCAGGACCGCATGAGTTCTGCATCGCGCGGCAACCTTTGCTGAAATTCAAACCAGCCAAGAAGTCGAAGGGTTTCAGGCATCTCCACCAACCCGGTGATTGAATCCCAAAAGGCATCCCAATTGCAGCCATACCAACCAGGAAACCCCAAGGCATCGCGAAGCGTCTCATGAAGCCCGACTGAATTCTCCACTTCGCGGAGATCAACCTCGACTGATTTCACCCGGGACATAGCAGTTGCCGCTTAACGTAATTTATACCGCAAAGCACTGCGGTATAACGTGGGAGTGTGGTCTATAAAAAATGGCATTTTTTCATATCCAGTCTGCGTGAGCTGCTCTCATAAAAATAGCGACAAACACCGCAGTCTTCACCCTCGATTTTGACCACTCAGCTGGACTCTGAATATCCCCCGGGTGATTTCTTGGATGTCGGCTTCCGCCGCATATCGGCTGTCCATCCTACCTGCTTGGTGTGCCAGTCCAGAATGTCCGCTACCCTTAAAGCTTGACGTTAGTGCGAAGCAACGCTGTTCTCAATTCGCGGCTAGCTGGTTTTGAAACATCCACGCCCTGAACCGCGAGGTCGAACGGTGAGCCTGGCCTGATGCTGGTTGGGAGTATTTTTTTAACAGGATTCGCAGTGGGGTACTTGCCATCAGCGGGACACATGCGAACGGAAAACCCGAATTCGTCGAGTACACCTTTCGCATACAACTCTGCCAATTGCTGAAACGACACGAATGTTGAACGTTTCACTTCTTTAACCCCTAGCTCGCGGATGCCACGAACGATCTCGAATTTGCCAAGTGAGTCTCGTTGGGTATTCGTAAAGGGATGCAGCAATAACGCCACACGAAGTCCCCCCTTTGGGGACGCCAGCGTGTGCTCGACGCCGATATCAGTTAACAGCATGTTGTTTTCCTTGTGATTCAATACGCCACAGCTGGTCCAACCACATCGGACTCCATCACACCCCGAAGACGCAAGAGACCAACGCAAATCAATCGCTACTATTTTTGTAGCGCCTCGCGCAGTGTTGTCGAGGGCCAGCGGCCGATTTTCCATAAATTCTCGGTCACCGCGTCGGGCGACAGCAGCAGTGCCCGCATCACCGGCTCCAGCACCGCCGTGTCTGGGTCGGCCAGCAGCACATAGCGCGACAAGGCATCAGGGCCTGCCGCCTCGTTGAGCTGGCCCACCCAATCCAGTTCCACCAGCTGGCGCAGTACAGGTTCCAGCCGCAGCGGGTCCACCTGCAGCGCCGTGCGCAGCTGGGTCACGGTCAGGCCCTTGTCGCCAGCCTGGCGCGCCAGTTCCAGCTGTTGCAGGGTTTCCAGTGCCAGCTGAAACTGCCAGCCGTGTGCCAGCTTGCGGCGCGGCACACCGGCCAGCAGGCTGGGCACATAGGCCGTCAGCGCCGCGCCCAGCAGCACAATGACCCAGGCCACATAGATCCAGACCAGCAGAATGGGCACCGTGGCAAAGGCACCGTACACCACCGAATACGTGGGTACCTTGCTCAAGTACAAGGCCAGCCCCTTGCGCGCCAGCTCGATACCCGCCGCCACAAACAGCCCGCCCATCCAGGCATGGCCCCAGCGCACCTGGGTGTTGGGCACGTAATGGAACATTGCCGCCGTGCCTGCCGCCACCAGCACAAACTGCAGGCTGTCAAACAGCACACTCACACCACCGGGCAGCCCACCCACCACACCCTTGGAGGCCGATACGGCGTACGACGTCATGGTCAGGCTGGCGCCCAGCAGCAGCGGCCCCAGCGTGATGGCGGCCCAGTAGATGAGCACCCGCTGCGCAAACGGGCGCGGCTTGCGCACACGCCAGATGCTGTTGAGCGTGCGATCAATCGTGAAGATCAGCGCTAGCGCCGTGCCCAGCAGCACCGCCAGGCCCGCCACGCCCAGGCGGCTGGCCTTGCCGGCAAACTGGTTCAGGTAGCCCAGCACCTGGCGGGCAATGCTGTCAGGCACCAGGCTTTCGATCAGCCACTTCTGCAGCACGTCCTGGAACTTGGCGAACATGGGAAAGGCCGTGAAGATGGCCAGCGCCACGGTGATGAACGGCACCAGCGCAATGGTGGTGGTGAAGGTCAGGCTGCTGGCGGTCAGGCCCAGGCGGTCTTCGCGGAAGCGCTCACGCAGCGTGATGGCGGCGTCGCGCCAGGGGATGCTGGCCACGTCGTGCAGCCAGGGTTTGAGGCGTTCTATCAGTTGCATCCCGCCATCATGCCACCTACTTCTCGACCATCTGAGGTTGGGATTTCCACTTCTGAAAACTCTTGCGAATCAGCTCGTCCAGCACGCCGCTTTTCTTCAGCAGGGCCAGGCGCGCGTCGATTTGCTCCAGCTTGTCCGCGCACTTGCCATTGCGCGTGAGCACCATGAAGTTGGGGGTGTCCACCAGAAACGGCTCCTTGACCACGAAGCGCTCTTCGTCCCCACGCTTGAGCAGCAGCGCCATGCCGGTGTAATAGCCTGTGATGAAGTAGTCGATACGGCCCAGTGCCAGCTTCTCGAAATTGCTCTCCGGGCTGTTGGACTCCTGGACATTGAGCTTCTCCTTGAGATACTCGTCCACCCCGCCGCCAAACACATTGCCACGGGTGATGCCACCGCGCAGCCCCACCAGATCGGCCCGGTCCTTGAATTCAAACGGACGCTCGCGCGCGCCAAACACCGCCACGGGGTTGGAAAGGGCTGGCGTCTTGGGGTACAACAAAAAGGCTTCTCGCTCTGGCGTTTTCTTCAGAGTGGCAACCATGTCCACCTCGCCACGCTCGGCCAACGACATGATCCGCGGAAACGGCCCCAGGTAACGCACCTCGTAGGGGATCTTCAGCTCGGTCAGCACCCGCTTGGCAATTTCAATGCTGGCGCCTTGCAGGGTTTCGCCGTCATACCAGTGCATGGGCGGGTAGGCCGGGTCTGCGGTGAGGACCAGGCGGGTGCACTCCGCCTGCGCGCCCAGCGCCAGCCATGCAAAAGCACCACCCGCTGCCCACTGTTGCCAGTGCCTAGACCGTTGGAATGCCATGTCAGTGCTCCACGCCCAAGGGGACAGAGTCAGCCTAGCGTGAACGCCATGCCCCCGCAAGAGGGGAAAGCCGGGCAGCTTCGGCCATTTGTCTTAAGCTATGCGGTTGACTATGACAGCAACACCCCTTCCCCTCTCCGTCCTCCCCGCGCGTTCCGTTCAACTGAGCCGCTGGCTCGCCGTGGCCACCACCCTGGGGCTCATCGCCCTGGGCCTGGCCTGGGAGCTGGCGCTCGCCCCCGTTCGCCCCGGGGGCTCCTGGCTGGCACTCAAGGTGCTGCCCCTGTGCATCCCGCTGGCGGGGCTGCTGAAAAACCGCATGTACACCTACCGCTGGGTCAGCCTGGTGGTGTGGCTGTACTTCACCGAAGGCGTGGTGCGCGCCTGGGGCGACCGCGCCCCCGGCAACTGGCTGGCGGGCCTGGAGGTGCTGCTGTGCCTGGTGCTGTTTGTGGCCTGTACCGTCTACATTCGCCTGCGCCTCAAAGCGGGCAAGGTTTTGGCAGCGGAGGCAACCACCCCATGAATACCCACACCACGCTTTTGGTCACCCTGCGCGGCATCGTGGGTGACGCCCATGTGCTGACCGAGGGTGACCTCACCGCCTACGAGCAAGATTGGCGCAAACGCGAGCGCGGCAAAGCCCTGGCCGTGGTGCGCCCCAGCACCACCGCCGAAGTAGCCGCCGTGGTGAAAGCCTGCGCCGCCACGGGCGTGAGCATCGTGCCCCAAGGCGGCAACACCGGCATGGTGGTGGGCTCCATCCCCGATGCATCGGGCCAGCAAGTGGTGTTGAGCCTGCAGCGCTTGGCACAGATCCGACAGCTGGACGCGGCCAACCTGACCGTCACCGTCGAATCTGGCTGCATCTTGCAAACGCTACAAGAGGCCTGTGAGAAAGAAGGCTTTCTGTTCCCCCTAAGCCTGGCCGCCGAGGGCAGCTGCACCATAGGCGGCAACCTGTCCACCAACGCGGGCGGTACCCAGGTAGTGCGCTACGGCAACACGCGCGAACTCTGCCTGGGCCTGGAAGTGGTGACCGCGCAAGGCGAGATCTGGAACGGCCTGACCGGCCTGCGCAAAGACAACACCGGCTACGACCTTCGCCACCTGTTCATCGGTGCCGAGGGCACGCTGGGCATCATCACCGCGGCCACCCTGCGCATCTACCCGCTGCCCGCCACCCAGCTCACGGCATTTGCCGCCGTGCCATCGCTGGAAGCCGCAGTGGCGCTGCTGGGCTTGGCCCACAAGCACCTGAACGCGGGCCTCACCGGCTTTGAGGTCATGGGCGCATTTGCGCTGGGCCTAGTGCGCAAACATTTCCCCCAGCAAAACGTACCGTTTCAGACGGGGCCTGACGTCCCCCCCTACTGCGTGGTGCTCGAGAACTCGGACCATGAATCGGAGAGCCATGCACGGGGCCAGTTTGAACGCCTGCTGGAGGCCGCTCTGGAGCAAGGCTGTGTGCTGGACGCCGTGGTGGCAGAGAACCTGGCCCAGGCCCGGGCCCTGTGGCACATCCGCGAGAGCATTCCGCTGGCACAGGCGCAAGAGGGGCTGAACATCAAGCACGACATCTCGATTGCGGTGTCGCGCATTCCGGCCTTTGTGCAAGAAACCGATGCGCTGCTGGAACAGCACTTTCGCGGCGCGCGCCTGGTCAACTACGGCCACCTGGGCGATGGCAACCTGCACTACAACGTGCAAGCGCCCGTCGGCACCGATGCCGAGGCCTTTTTGCGTGACCAGGAAGGCCCCATCAACGCCCTGGTGTACGACGTGGTGGACCGCTACAACGGCTCCATATCGGCCGAGCACGGCATTGGCAGCTTGAAGCGCGACAAGCTGGAACACCACAAATCCCCCGTGGCCCTGAACGCCATGCGCGCCATCAAACTGGCGCTGGACCCTCACAACCTGCTCAACCCCGGCCGGGTGTTGAAGCTCTGATTTTTTGTTGAGGACCTGCGTTGGCCCATCTCGTACTGCTCGGCATCGTCTACATCTCCTTCATCAGCCTGGGCCTGCCCGACGGTATTTTGGGTGTGGCCTGGCCCGCCATCCGGGCCGACATGGGTCAACCTCTGGCGGCGGTGGGCATGATCACCATCACCATGACGGTGTGCTCGGCCACCTCCAGCTTCTTCGCCGGGGCTATCGTCAAACGCATAGGTACGGGCGCCGTGGTGGCCACCAGTTGCCTGATGACGGCACTGGCGCTGGTGGGGTTTTCGTATGCACCCTCATTCCTGTGGCTGGTGGCACTGGGTGTGCCCTTGGGCCTGGGCGCCGGCGCGGTAGACGCCAGCCTGAACCACTTTGTGGCAGCGCACTATTCTTCGCGCCACATGAACTGGCTGCATGGCTTCTGGGGCGTGGGAGCCACTACCGGGCCGCTGATCATGGGCCTGGCGCTGGCCAGCCGTGGGGGCTGGGAAAGCGGCGCCCGCGCCATTGGTTTTGTCCAGCTCACACTCGCTGTGGTGCTGTGGCTCACGCTGTCGCTGTGGTCCCAAGAGCACTCCAAGCCGCCGGCGGAAGAAGGTGAACACGGCAAGCCCACCACGTTCAAGCCACTGCGTACCCGCGCGCTGTGGCTGGCCCCGCTGTGCTTTCTGTTGTATGTGGCCGCCGAGATGGGCACCGGCCTGTGGGCAGCCAGTATTCTGGTGGGCAGCCGCGGCATGTCCCCCGTGAACGCCGGGCTGTGGGTGTCGGTGTACTTTGGCTCGATCACCGCGGGCCGATTTGGCGTAGGCTTGGTGGCCAACCGCCTAGGCAACCGCCGGCTGATCCGCCTGGGCATTGCCGTGGCCACGGTGGGTGCCCTAGTGTTTGCGTCGCATAGCCTGCTGGGCACCGCATCGCTGGCCGGGCTGGTGCTCATGGGCCTGGGCTGTGCGCCCGTGTTCCCGTCCATGATGCACGAGACCGTGCGCCGCTTTCCCGATGACGTCGCCCGCACCGTGATCGGCCGCCAGATGACCTTCGCCTACATCGGAGGTTCCGTCGTGCCAGCTGCCTTTGGGCTGCTGGCCACTTGGGCCGGCTTGGCTGCGGTGATGCCGGTGGTCGTGGTGGTGTTGATTACCATGCTGGCACTCACGGCCACCCTCGACCGCCTTACTTGAGCCCCCTCCCCCTAAAATCCGCACCATGACCAGCACCACGCCCCAGCGCCCTGTGCGCAGCCAGTACGAAGATTTCATGCGCCACGTGTTCACCACGGGCGTGCACAAGGCCGACCGCACCGGCACCGGCACGAAAAGCGTGTTTGGCTACCAGATGCGCTTTGACCTGAACGAAGGCTTTCCGTTGGTCACCACCAAGAAGGTGCACCTGCGCTCCATCATCCAGGAGCTGCTGTGGTTCCTGACCGGGTCAAGTAATAACAACTGGCTCAAAGAACGCGGCGTGAGCATCTGGGACGAGTGGGCGAATCCCGAGACCGGCGACCTGGGCCCGGTGTACGGCGTGCAGTGGCGCAGCTGGCCCACGCCAGATGGCGGCCATATCGACCAAATTGCCGATGTCATCAAAACGCTGAAGACCAACCCCGACAGCCGCCGCATTATCGTCAGCGCGTGGAACGTGGCCGAGCTCAACAAGATGGCGCTGATGCCTTGCCATGCGTTCTTCCAGTTCTATGTGGCGCCAGCAGAGACCGAGGGTGGCAAGGGCAAGCTGAGTTGCCAGCTGTACCAGCGCAGCGCCGACATCTTTCTCGGCGTGCCCTTCAACATCGCCAGCTACGCGCTGCTGACGCACATGGTGGCGCAGCAGTGTGATCTGGACGTGGGCGACTTCATCTGGACCGGCGGCGACTGCCACATCTACAGCAACCACCACGAGCAGGTGGAGCTGCAGCTAAGCCGCGCGCCCATGGCCTATCCCACCCTGAACATCAAGCGCAAGCCGGACAGCATCTTCGATTACGAGTATGAGGACTTCGAGGTGCTGGGCTATGAGAGCCACCCCGCCATCAAAGCGCCGGTAGCGGTCTGAGCCATGACAACCACCAGCCCCACAGGCCCGCGCCTGCACCTGATCTACGCCCGTGCGGCCAATGGCGTCATTGGCGTGAACGGCACCCTGCCCTGGCATTTGCCCGAAGACCTGGCGCACTTCAAGCGCACCACGCTGGGCTGCCCCGTCATCATGGGGCGCAAGACCTGGGACTCGCTGCCTCCCAAGTTTCGCCCGCTGCCCGGCCGCAGCAACATCGTCGTCACGCGCCAGGCAAATTGGCGCGAAAACGGCGCCCAGCCCGTGCAGGATATGCGTGAGGCGCTACAACTTTGTGAGCAATCTCCAGATGTCTGGATCATTGGTGGCGCACAGCTCTATGCACTGACGGAGCCGCTAGCGACCACGGCGGTGGTAACCGAGATTGAAAAAGACTTTGAAGGCGACGCCTTCGCCCCCACGCTGGGTACCGCGTGGCGAGAAACCGCGCGCGAGCGCCATGTGGCGGCCAGCGGCCTGCCGTTCAGCTTTGTAACTTACACACGCATTTAGGAGATTGATCAATGTCAGGTGATGGTTTTCACGTCCACGGCCCCCACGACCACGAGCTGGAGCACGCCACCCAGGGCGGCCACGGGGCGCATGACAGCGGCAAGTCCGGCGGCATGATCAACCAGATCGCCATGTTCACGGCCATCATTGCCACCGTGGGCGCCATCTTTTCTTACATGGGTGGTGCCACGCAGGCCAATGCAGGCCTCTACAAGAACAACGCTGCACTGAAGAAGACCGAGGCCTCGAACCAATGGAATTTCTTCCAGGCCAAGAGCACCAAGCAGTCATTGGCCGAACTGGCCATGAACCTATCGCCCGAGGCTGGCAAAGCCGCCTACCAGGCCAAGGTGGAGCGCTACGAAAAAGAAAAAGGGGAGATCAAGCTGGTGGCCGAAAAGCTGGAAGCCGAAGCCACCGAGTGGGACCACCAAAGCGATGAGCAGATGCACCTGCACCACCGCTGGGCGCAGGCCACCACGGTGCTACAGGTGGCCATTGCGTTGGCGGCAATTGCCCTGTTGACCAAAAAGAAATGGCTGGAGTACGCCATGTTTGGTGTGGGCTCCTTGGGCGTGCTGGTGGGCGCGCTGGCGGCACTGCACATCTGAGTGCAGCGGCGCCTTGCGCGCCGTGCAAATTTACTACTTGCCCATTTCGTGGCCGATCACGCCACCGGCTGCGGCGCCGGCTGCGGTGCCCAAAGCACCACCGCCGACGACAGCACCGGCTACGCCACCAATGACGGCGCCGGTAGCGGTGCTCTTCTCACGGCTGGTCATTCCCGCGCAGCCCGTGAGGCCCAGCAGGGTGACAGCAAGGATGGTGCTCGACAGGGTTGCGGATACGTTTTTCATGGTGTGAACCTCTTTGAATCGACATCGGCGATGTCTGATGCCTAAAGTATCGAAAATGCGGCCGACTGCCGCTAGCAGACGGAGCCGCCAATCTTTGTAGGACTGGTCCGACACCAAATAGAGCGCCTCGCCCATGGAAAATGCGCACAGATAAGTGCACACTATCTACTAATCGCTGAGACCCTCATTCCGCCATGCTCGCACTCAAGACTTTTCTCGTCGAAGACAGCCCCGTTATCCAGCAAAGCCTTGTCGCTACACTGGAAGAACTCACCCCTGTCAAAGTCATTGGCATGGCTGAAGACGAGTGGCATGCCACGCAGTGGCTTGCAGAGCCGGCGAACGATGTGCACCTGGTCATCGTGGATATTTTTCTCAAGCGCGGATCGGGTCTGGGTGTGCTGAAGGCCGCGCAACAACTGGGCCCAAAGTGCGCGATGGTGGTTTTGAGCAACTACGCCACCAAGGACATACGCGCCAAATGCCTGGCGCTGGGCGCCAAGCGGGTGTTTGACAAGTCAACAGAAATCGATGCCTTGATCCAGTACTGCAGCGAACTGGCCGAGGGCACCAACGCCACCGGCCCCGCTGCCCTGGGTGTATGAACCCGCTACTGGATCAGCCCGTTCTTCAAGCCGTAGTAGGTCAGGTCGCTGTTGGACTCCAGCCCCATCTTCTCCATCACGCGGGTGCGGTAGGTACTCACGGTCTTCATGCTCAGCGACATGCTGGTGGCAATGTGGCTCACCGTTTCGCCACGAGCCAGGCGCAGAAAGACCTGCATTTCGCGCTCCGACAATTGCTCATGCACCGGCTTGTCGCCGCCATCGCCGCCCAGCCCCTCGGCCAGCAACTCGGCCACACCGGGGGTGATGTATTTGCGCCCACGGTGCACCGTGCGGATAGCTTTGATGATGTCGGCGGGGTCGCAGTCCTTGTTCAGGTAGCCACTGGCGCCGTGGCGCAGCATGGTGGTGGCGTAATGCATCTCAGCAAAGCCGCTCAGGATCAGCACCGGCAGGTCCGGTGCGCGCGCCTTGATCGCCGCCAGCGCATCAATACCGCTGTGGTCGGGCATAGAGATGTCCATCACCATCACATCCACTTCGCCCCGGCGCACCACGTCCAGCGCCTCGCGCCCATTGACCGCCTCGGCGACCACGCAGAAGTCCTCCTCGTCCGAGAAGAACTGCCGCAGCCCGGCACGGACCATGGCATGGTCATCCACAATGGCAATTCGGATCATGGAGTGCAACAGAATTTCATGCTACATGATCCCATACTTTGCGGAACACCCCGCATATGAAGGTGCTCACCGTCATCCAACGCCACCCCGTGGTGCTTGCCTTGGCCTGTGTTACCGCGGCGGCCATGATCTTTGTGAGCGAGGGGTCGTACTCCCAGTCCACGGCGACGCTGGACAGCCTGACCGCCATGGGTGCGGCACGCACCCAGATCCAAATGCTGGAGCGCAGCATGCTGGATGCCGAAACCGGCCAGCGCGGCTTCCTGCTGACGCACCGTAAGGAATACCTGCAACCCTACGAAAAAGCCCTGCTGCGCATCGACGAGGCCTACCGCCACCTGGACGCCTATTACGGCGAAGACACCGAATCGCGCGACCTGCTCAAGCGCTTGCACGAACTGACTGAGACCAAACTGTCCGAGCTAGCGCTGACCCTGCAGCTCGATGAAAAAGGCAATGGCCAGGCAGGCACGGAAATTCTGCTAACCGACATTGGTCGTGAAAAAATGGACGCGGTGCGCGCCGTTTGCGCCGAGCTGCTGGCCTACCAGACCCAGAATGTGACGGCGCGCAGGGTCGAGCTGTTTCGCAGCCTGATGCTCGGGCGTATCGGGGTGGCGTTTCTCAGCCTTATCAGCCTGATGGCGCTGTTCTTTTACCTGCGCCAGTCGTTAGCGCTGAAGCTACAACAGCAAGAGCTGCAACGCGTGGTGCAACTGGAACGTGACCGCCTGGAGGTGGAAGTCATCCAGCGCACGACTGAACTCACCCAATTGGCACAGCATCTGCAAACCGCGCGCGAAGACGAACGCCAGCGCCTGGCGCGCGACCTGCACGACGATCTGGGTTCGCTGCTCACCTCGGCCAAGCTGGATGCGGCGCGCATCCGCTCGCGGCTGTCGTCACAGGGGCAGTCAGAAACCATGGAGCTGCTGGCCCATCTGGTGGGTACGCTGAACAGCGGCATCGCGCTGGGGCGGCGCATCATCGAAGACTTGCGGCCCTCTTCACTGAGCAACCTGGGCCTGGTAGCCGCGCTGGACATTCTGGTGCGTGAGTATGCCGACCATTCGGGCGTGGAGGTGCATTGCGATCTGGAGCCCGTGAACCTGCGCATCTCAGCCGAGCTGATGGTGTACCGCCTGGTGCAAGAGGCCATTACCAATATCACCAAGTACGCCCGCGCCAGCCACGTCTGGGTCAGACTAGTCACCCACGACGGCATGGTGGAAATCACCGTGCGCGACGACGGCGTTGGCTTTGACGCCAGCAGCAAGCCCACATCCGCTCACGGGCTGGTTGGCATGCGGTTTCGGGTAGAGGCCGAAGGCGGCACGCTGCGCCTGGTCTCCGCACCGGGCCAAGGCACCCGCATCCAGGCCCGCATTCCCGAGGCTGGCCCTACGACGTCGGCATAGCGCATCCCCAAGGGCTGTCAGCACAGTCCTACACGTTGTCACGACGTTTTCCCACACGCAGACGGCAAGCTGCCCTATCGCCTTCGCGCCCTTGGCAAGCCACACTGGACCCATCGCAATCCCACCCGTTTGCGCCACTGTGTTAACCGGACGAGCCTCCATGCTCGCCCTTCCCCAGGAGCCGAAAATGCTGCACTACGCCGTTGTCTTTTTTGTTATTGCCTTGATTGCCGCCGTGTTTGGTTTTGGTGGCATTGCCGCGAGCGCCGTGGGCATTGCCAAGATTCTGTTCATCGTCTTCCTGATTCTGGCGGTGGCCAGTTTCCTGTTCGGCCTGATCAAGGGAATTTGAGTGTTGCACCCCCTGCTTCTGTTGCTGTCCAGCCGGACCCAGTTGCTGGTGGAGCACGCCGAAGGCTATGCGGCGCTGGTCGCCGCCGAAGCGGGTGCAGCCTCCACCATCTGGAAGCGCAGCGCACTGCTCAATGCCGTGGCTTTGTGCACCTTCGGTACGGCAGCCGTGTTGGCCGGCGTGGCATTGATGCTCTGGGCTACAGTGCCACCCCAAAACATCCAGGCACCCTGGGCACTGTGGGTGGCCCCGCTGTTTCCCGCGGTCGTGGCGCTGGCGTGCACCTTGTGCGCACGGGTGCCATCCCATCCTGGGACCTTTAGCCAGCTGCGCCAACAGCTGAAGGCCGACATGGCCCTGTTGGCCGAGGTGAGCCAATCATGAGCACCAACGCCATTACCGCCGCAGCGGTTCGGTTGACTCTGTCACGCACCCGCTTGCGCCAGGCGCTGCACACGCATACCGACACGGCACCAACTGCTTGGCTATGGGGCCAGCACGCGGCGCCTGTCTGGATGGCGCGTTTGAAGGAATCACCCGAAGTACAAGCCCTGTGGGAGAAGGCCAAAACCCAGTTTCACACCCACCCGCTAGGTTGGTCGCTGGGCGTCGTGCTTGCCGCAGGGGTATTGGCCTGGAGTCGCCCCTGGCGCTGGATATTTCAGCCCGCTGTGGTCGCCAGCCTGCTGCCCTATCTGGTCAACAACTTGAGCGCGCGCGCACCGCCGCCGCCCTAGCCCTCCGTTCCGCCCACAGGCAGTGGGGCCCGTCACTGCTCTCGTTTCACACCATTTTTTTCTTTTTTTAACTGGAGATTCACCATGAACGTACGTACCACCCTCGCAATTGTTTTTACCTCTCTCGCGCTGCTGTTCACCGCAGGCTGCGCCGTCACCCGTGGACAAGAAACAGTGGGCGCCTATGTGGATGACACCGCAATCACCACGGCCGTTAAAAGCCGCTTTGTGGAGAACAAGACCGTGGACGCCGCAGCCATCAGCGTAGAGACGCTGAACGGCACCGTGATGCTGTCGGGCTTTGCCAAGAACACCAGCGAGAAGTTGACCGCCGAAACCATTGCCCGTGGCGTCAAGGGTGTCAAGGCCGTGAAGAACGAAATAGCCATCCGTCCCTGAGCGTTGGCACAGCCAACTCTCACCTCAGCAACCAATCTCCAAGGAGTCACTTATGAATTGGGATCGCATACAAGGTAACTGGAAACAGGCCACTGGCAAAGCCAAGGAACAGTGGGGCAAGCTGACCGACGATGACCTGGATGTCATCGCAGGCCGACGCGACCAGCTGGCCGGCAAAATCCAGGAACGCTACGGCGTCGCCAAGGACGAAGCCGAGAAGCAACTCGCCGCCTGGGAGCGCAAGGCCACTGACGCCTGGTTTTCCGACAAACCCTAAGTAGGGAAAGCCCTGCCCAAGCCCCGCACTCTGCCCTGAGTACGGGGCTTTCGCTCTTATGCCAACACGAGGCAACTGCGTATGGATCATTCATACCAACTGGGGCAGAATGGCCTGGTCACATATCAGGAATGGTGGGACTATTTGCATACACGCTCCAGCTTCGAGGCCAAGGTGCTCGCAGCCTTCATGGCGGCCGTGGTCGTGGTGTGCGTGCTGTGGGTCAGCACCTGGAAGCTGGCGGGCGACACGACTAACGCGCTGCGCCTGGTAGGCCATACCCACGAGGTCATCAGCACCCTGGCCCATATCCGTGGCGATACGCTGCAAGTGGAGCTCAGCACGCAGAACTTTCGCGTGACCGGCGACCCCGCCTTCCTGACCGAGCGCGACGCAACCATGGCACTGCGCGAAGCGGCACTGGCGCGGCTGCAGCGGCTCACCCTCGACAACGCCAGCCAACAAGAGCGTTGGGGCCAGCTGCGCGAGGTACTGGACCAGCGCATGGCCATTTCCAAACGCGTGGAATGGCTACGCAAGACCCAGGGCCAGGAGGCCGCCAACGCTTTTATCGCCATCTCTCCGCTAAAGGAAACCCGCGAACGCACCTACCGTTTGATCAGCCGCATGGAGGATACAGAAAACCTACTGCTGCAAGATCGTAGCGCGGCGCAGCTGCGCACGCAGCAGTTCATGCTGGCCGCGGGCGTCGCAGTGTCCCTGCTGCTGTTAACCGTGTTGGCGGGCAGCTATGTCTTGATCAAGCGCCAGCTGCGCGACACCGAGGCCAGCCACCGTACACTGAGCGCCAGCGAAGAAAGCCTGTCCATCACGCTGCACTCCATCGGTGACGCGGTGCTGGCCACCGACACCCGCGGGCGCATCACGCGGATGAACCCGGTGGCCGAACGCCTGACCGGTTGGACGCGGACCGAAGCACTGGGTCGACCGGTGGACGAAGTGTTCCAGATCGTCAACGAGATGACCCGTCTGCCAGCGCAAATTCCCGTGACCAAGGTGATTACGAGCGGCGAAGTGCAGGTGCTGGCCAACCACACGGCACTGATTTCCCGCGATGGCCGAGAGTGCCCGATTACCGACAGCGCAGCCCCCATCCGCGACAGCGATGGCCAGCTGGTAGGGGTGGTGCTGGTGTTCCGCGATGAAACCGTGGCCCGGCTGGCCCAGCACGCGGTGCGTGAACACAGTGCGCTGCTGGAGCAGCGCGTACAAGAGCGCACCGCGCAACTGCGCGAGAGCGAAGACCACCTGCGCAGCGTGATCAACAACGTGCCCGCGCTGATCGCCTTTGTGGACGCCCAGCAGCGCTACGTCTATGCCAACCAGCAGTACCAGCAGCGCTTTGCCCCTGAGCGTGCGGACCTCAGTGGTGACACAGTGCGTGAAATCCTGGGCGAGACGCGCTACGCCATCGCCGCCCCGTTGATTACCAAGGTGCTGCAGGGCGAGCCGCAGAACTACGACTGGCAGCCCTTCCCCGGTGTCTGGCAGCTGATCAGCTACATGCCCAAACGCGATGCGCAAGACCGAGTAACCGGCTACTACGTGCTGGGCTCCGACATTACCGAACGCAAATTGTCGGAAGAGAAGATCCAGGGCCTGTACACCGAGGTCGAGCAACGTGTGCGCGAACTTGAAACAGCCAGCCGCGCCCTACGCACCCTGAGCGCAGGCAACCGAACCATGCTGCGCGCCACAGACGAACAGGGTCTGCTGGACGGCATGTGCAACGCCATTGTGGAAGCCGGTGGCTATCCCATGGCGGTGGTTTGGTACGCAGACCCGAAGGATGCCGGGGCGCCACTGCAAGCCATGGCACAAAGCGGCTACCCGGCCGGCCTGGAAGGGCTGCGCCTGCACAAGGGCGCCCGCATCGACCACGGCCAGGACCGAGGTGTCGTGGTCACGGCCCTGCGCACAGGCCACACGCATGTAGACGAGGATCTGCGCAGTGAAGCGGGCTCCGTACCTTGGCAGGCTGGCCTGCACGGCCATGCACATGCGGTGGCTTGTCCGCTGCGTGTGGCAGATGTGGTGATGGGGGTCTTGGTGATCTACGGAGCCGAACCACCTCCCTTTGGCCAGGACGAAGTTACCCTGCTGACCGAATCGGCCGACGATCTGGCCTTTGGCATTGCCAACCTACGCGCCCGCGCCGAGCAGCAAAGGGTGAAGGATGCGATGCAGCGCCTGACCCACCATGATGCACTGACGGGACTGCCCAACGAGACCCAATTCACTGCCCTATTGATAGCGGCCATCGAAACTGCGACCCGGAGGCGTCAGCCCTTTGCCATGCTGCAAGCCAACATCGAACGACTCAGCGAAATCAACGACGCGCTGGGCTTTAGCCGGGGTGACCAGATGCTGCAGGAGTTTGGCGCCCGCATCAGGTCCGTCGCATCCCCATCCGCCAAGGTGGCCCGTCTGCGTGGTGACGAGTTTGCCATCCTATTGCCAGGTTGTGACGTAGGCGCCGCCCTGGCGATGGTGCGACGTCTGGAAGACGCGCTGGCGCGACCTTTTGCCATCGCCGACATTGGGCTGCATGTGTCCGCGCGCATTGGCGTCAGCCTGTTTCCCGCACACGGCACTACTCCCCACGACCTGTACCGGCATATGGACATTGCGGTCCACCAAGCCAAGAAAAAGGGAGTCCGCCATGTCGTATACGACCCCAGCCTGAACCACAACCAGTCGCACCACCTGAATATGGCCGGCGAGCTGCAGCGGGCGATTGAGGCGGGCGACCTGATGCTCTACGTGCAACCCAAAGTAGAGATTGCCACCCGACGCGTATGCGGCGTGGAAGGGTTGGTGCGCTGGCGCCATACCGAGCGCGGGATCATTCCCCCCGGCGAATTCATCGGTTTGGCCGAGCACACTGGCTTGATCAAACCACTGACCGAATGGGTGATCGAAAGCGGCGTGCGCCTGATCCAGTCCTGGCAGAAACAAGGCCATACCCTGCCCATCGCCGTCAACCTGTCCGCCCGCAACCTGCGCGACGAAAGCCTGCTGGACAAGATTCGCCAGTGGCAAACCCAGTGGGGCACGGCGGCCGGGTTGCTGGAAATGGAGATCACCGAGAGCGCGGTGATGGAAGACGCAGAGTTGGCTCTGCGCGTACTGCACGGGCTGCGCCTGGAGAGCATCACACTGTACCTGGACGACTTTGGCACCGGGTATTCATCACTCAGCTACCTGCAAAAGCTGCCCGTGTCCTACATCAAGATTGACCAGTCGTTTGTGGGCGACATGTCGCTGAACAACGACTCGGCCGTGATCGTGCGCTCCACCATCGACCTGGCCCACGACTTGGGTCACAAGACCGTAGCTGAAGGCGTGGAAACCCAGGCGCAATGGGACCAACTGGCCGGCTTTGGTTGCGACATAGCCCAGGGCTACTTCATCGCCCGCCCCATGCCAGCAGAAGACTTCCCGGCCTGGCTGGCGAACTACCAGGCGCAGGGTTGAATCCGTATCAGCGATGGGGGTATCGTTACCCGCGGCATGTCGCCATGGTGAACAGCACCACCAAGACCAGAACCAACAGCTGCCACACAGTACTCCAACCTAGATCCGGTGGCGCCTCCTCTGGATGGAGTGACGCATTTTCTTGCGCGGGCGATACCAGGTTCGCATGCTTCAGAAAACGGTAGAACTGGGTTTCCCTGGGGTCGCCCTGCCGCTCACGCAGGCGCGTGCCCCAGGGGCGCGCCTCGCGTGGCTGCTGCGCCAGCAGCAAGGGTTCAACCGCGTCCAGCAACGGCCGCACACTGGCCAGGTCCGACCACGCCACCCCGTGGTCACAGTTGGGGCACTGCGTTTGTGCCGTGGGGTTGAGCGACTGGCCACAACCGCGGCAGGAGAGCGCCAAGGGATTCGCGTCGGGCTCCAACTGCAGCACATCACCATGGCGTACCAACAAGGCTGACGCCAGGCGCGGCACATCCACCATGAGCAAGGGGCTTTCGCAGTAGACGCATTCTTTGGCCTGCGGCGCGTGGTCTGCAGCGCCGCACTGGAGGCATTGGAACACCCTCCCCTCTGCAGCCAAGCTGCTCCGGTCTACCGGCAAGACGGCACGCAGCAAACCGCGTTCTGCCAGCAAGAGCGTGAAGGTTTGTAGCTGCCCATGGCCCTGGCGACATTCCATCGCCGCGCTGTGCCCAAAACGGGTTTGGTTGTGCACACCGACCAAGGCCGAGTGGCAGCGCACGCACGCCATTTTGGGAGGCAACACGGCCTGCGATACAGGCTGCTGCAGCATGGCGCGCAACAGCTGCACCCAGCCCAGGCCCGAGAGGCGTACCGACTCAAAGGCATCAAACCAGACCAGATGACAAGCCGCGCAAAGTTCCACTTGCACGGCTTTGGCATAGTGTCCCTCCAGCACCACGTGGCGCAAGGGCTGCTGGCAACCGGGGCATGCTGCTGGCGCAGGAACGTTAACGTACATGGGTGTGATTCAATCGCAGGTCCGCAAGGTGCGAAAATGCGCCGCTGAAGAAAGTGCGCCCATTGTGTCACCCGCTGGGGGCCACGCCAGCCAATCCATGTCTCCATCATCCAGCCTACCCACCACCATGAAACTTGCCACCTGGAATGTGAACTCTTTGGGCGTACGCCTGCCCCAGGTACTGGACTGGCTGGCCGCCAATCCGGTGGATGTGCTGGCCCTGCAGGAACTCAAGCTGAGTGACGACAAGTTCCCGGTCGAGGCCTTTGCCGCAGCGGGTTATCACGCGCAGTGGTTTGGTCAAAAAACCTACAACGGCGTGGCCCTGCTCACGCGAACGGCGGTCACCGATGTGGTCAAGAACATCCCGGGCTTTGAGGACGACATGTCGCGCGTCATTACTGGCACCGTGAACGGCGTGCGGGTGATTGGCGGGTATTTCCCCAATGGCCAGGAGCCCGGCAGCGATAAGTTTGAGTACAAGATGGAGTGGCTTACAGCACTGCGCCGCTGGGTCAAGGAAGAAATGGCGCAGCACCCGCAACTGGTGATCATGGGGGACTACAACATCACCTTTGACGATGATGATGTGTGGGACCCGGTGGGCTTGGAGGGCACCATCCACTGCACCGAGGAAGAGCGCTACCACCTGCGCGCGATGATTGCATTAGGCCTGACCGACAGCCACCGCCTGTTTGCACAACCGCCCAAAAGCTTCAGCTGGTGGGACTACCGCGACGCGGGCTTTCGCCGCAACCGCGGGCTGCGCATCGACCACATCCTGGTGAGCAATGCGCTCAAGCCCCTGGTGCGGTCCTGTGAAATCGACAAGGTACCGCGCAAGAATGAGCGCCCCAGCGACCACGCCCCGGTGGTGATAGATCTCGCACTGGATTGACATGCAAAAGGCCCGCAAGTAGCGGGCCTTTTACTATCATTTCAGGAGCTACTTGCGCATATTCCACGCGGGCTAGCAGCCTAAAATATTCACAAACTACTCGAGGCCCAGTTCCTGGATCTTGCGGGTAATCGTGTTGCGGCCAATGCCCAGCTTCTGCGCGGCTTCAATCCGACGGCCCTTGGTGTTGGCCAGGGCAGCCAAAATCAGGCGGGACTCAAAGCGGCGCGTCAGCGTGTCCCATACATCGGCCTGGCCTGCACCGAGCAAGGCCACCGCCTCGGTCTCCAGCTCGGCCTCCCAGCCTTGCAAGGGTCCATGCGCGGCGGCCGCACGGGCTAGCACATGGGACAGGTCCTGCTCGGGCTCCGTTACCGACGCGGCACCCGCAGGCGCATGCAGCACCAGCGGCTCTTTGCCCAGCAGCTCGGAAGACGACGTCAGCACCGGTGCTGCAACTGCGGCTAGCATGCCAAAGCCTTCACGGCCCATGCTGACCTCTGGTGGCAGGTCCTTGCGCTCGATCACTTGGGCGGGCGCCATGACGGTCAGCCAATGGCAGATGTTTTCGAGCTGGCGCACATTGCCAGGGAAGCCAAAGCCTTCCAACCAGGCCAACGCAGGGTCCGAGATGCGCTTGGGCTCCACACCCAACTGCTTGGCGCTTTGCTGCAGGAAGTGGCGCGTCAACATGGACACGTCCTCCTTGCGCTCACGCAGCGCGGGCAGGCGCAGGCGGATCACGTTAAGGCGGTGGAACAAATCCTCGCGGAACGCACCGTCCTTGACACGTTGCTCCAGGTCCTGGTGGGTCGCAGCAATCACGCGCACATTCGATTTGACAGCGCTGTGGCCGCCCACACGGTAGAAATGTCCATCGCTGAGCACACGCAGCAAGCGGGTTTGCAGCTCAAACGGCATGTCGCCGATTTCATCAAGGAACAGCGTACCACCATCGGCCTGCTCAAAGCGACCGCGGCGCATGGTTTGCGCGCCCGTGAAGGCGCCCCGCTCATGACCAAAGAGTTCGCTCTCCAGCAGGTCTTTGGGAATGGCGGCGGTGTTGATGGCCACAAACGGACCATCGGCGCGCGGCGAGTGCTTGTGCAGCGCGCGCGCCACCAGCTCTTTGCCGGAACCCGATTCGCCGGTGATCATCACCGTCACATTGCTTTGGCTCAGGCGGCCAATGGCACGGAATACGTCTTGCATGGCGGGCGCTTGGCCCAGCATTTCGGGGGACTCGGCCATGCGCTCTTCAGCCACTTCTTCGCGCTGGCTTTCTTCCACCGCGCGGCGGATCAGTTCCACGGCCTTGGGCAAATCAAATGGCTTGGGCAGGTATTCAAACGCCCCGCCTTGGAAGGCGCTGACCGCGCTGTCCAGGTCGGAAAACGCCGTCATGATGATGACGGGCAAACCGGGGTGCTTGGCCTTGACCTTGTCGAGCAGGTCCAGCCCCGAGCCGCCTGGCATGCGAATGTCGCTCACCAGAATTTGCGGTCCTTCATCGTCCGCGGCCGTGGCCAGGGCACTCAGTACATCGCGTGGATTGGAAAAGCTGCGTGTGGGCAAATGCTCGCGCAGCAGCGCCTTCTCCAGCACGAAGCGGATGGACTGGTCATCATCTACGATCCAAATCGGCTTCATGTTGTGGCGCACCCTTGTGTTCTTGTGTTTACGGTAACGGAATCAGAATTTTGAAATCCGTTCGGCCCGGCACGCTATCGACTTCAATCAGACCGTGGTGTTGTTGAACAAAGGTTTGCGCCAATGTCAGCCCCAGCCCCGAACCACCCTCTCTACCCGACACCAGCGGGTAGAAAATGCGATCCCTGATCGAATCTGGCACGCCAGGTCCGTTGTCGATCACATGCAATTCCAATGCCAACCGATAACGCTGCTTACCGAACGTTACTTGCCGGGTCACACGGGTGCGAAATGTGAGGTTGGCATCGCCTGCGGCAATGCGCTCTGCGAGTGCCTGACAGGCGTTGTGTGCGATGTTCAACACGGTCTGAATCAACTGCTCGCGGTCACCACGGAACTCGGGGATAGAGGTGTCGTAGTCGCGCACTACCCGCAGCCCACGCGGGAACTCGGCCATGATGAGGGAACGCACACGCTCGCACACTTCATGGATGTTCACGTCGCCCACCAAGTGCGGTCTGCGGTGCGGTGCCAGCAAGCGATCCACCAGGCTTTGCAGACGGTCTGCCTCATGGATGATGACCTGGGTGTACTCGGTGAGCTCGGGGGACTCCATCTCCATCTCAAGCAATTGCGCCGCGCCGCGAATGCCACCCAGCGGGTTCTTGATCTCATGGGCCAGGTTGCGGATCAGTTCTTTGTTGGTCTGCGCTTGTTCGGCCAAGCGCTCTTCGCGGTCCTGGCGGGTCTGCTGCTCCAGCGGCACCATCTCGACAATGATTTCTTCAGAAAACTCGGTACGTGTCACGATCACGTGAACCGGCATGGGGTCCAGCGCCGCGCGCTTGAGCCACGCGTCGTAGCGCAGGGCCGCAAATGCGTTTTCGGCTGCCCCCTCCAGCGCGCTCTGCAGCGCAGCAGGTTCTGTGAAGATGTCGGCGAAGCTGGAACCCACAATGGTTCTGCGCGAGGTGCCCAGTGCATCTTCCAGCGCTGCATTGGAAAACTGCACAGAGGCATCGGCATACACCACAGCCACCAGGGTGGCCAGCAGGTCAAACGACTGAAAACGCTCAGGGATAGGGTCGGTGCGGGTCACAGGCATGGAGGTAGTCAAATACGGCGCAGCCAGTTGGGCCGCACAACTGCGGCGCCGCTATCTGGCGAGCGGAGCCGATTGGGCCGTTGCCCCAGGCACACGACCCAGCTCACGGCGGATGCCTGCAATGTCACTCTCATTGCGGGCGATGGCAGCCTTGAGTTCGGCCACGCGGTCCAGGTACTTTTGGTGGTTGCGGGTCTCGGGGCCCAACTTTTCGGGTTCACCGTTGTTGTACTCCTTGACCAGCTCGATCTGCTTGGCCTCGGCCTTCTTGAGTTCGGCTTCCAGGATCAGCCGCGCATCGGAATCCTTGGCGCGCTGGTCGGGTGAGTCCACGCGCGGCCCGCTTTGGCTAGCGGATGCGACTTTGGTACCAGGCTTTTGTGCCTGGACCACGGTGACATTGCCACCAGAAATCAGCTTGCAGTTTTTCGCCTGGGCCTCTGACACGGTGTTGGTGTACTCGTTGCCGCAACGGTAGATGCGCTCCTGTGCGAACGCGCCGGAGAGCGAGCCAAGGGCTATCAAAGAAATCAAAAAATGGGTGTTCATGCTGTGTCCGCGCTAACAGAGTGCCTGGCGGTGGATTCAGTATGCGCCAAAAAGTGCCTAAAAACAAAAACGCCACAGTATCCCTGCCAATTGGACACGAATCTGTGCAGAAGTGTTTGCAAAAAAAAGGACGGCGTAAGCCGTCCTTTTTCAGGAAACCACTGCCACAGGGGCAGCGGAAATCACAGGGAGTAGTACATGTCGAATTCGACAGGGTGTACCGACATGCGGTAACGGGTCACTTCCTGCATCTTCAACTCGATGTAGGCATCGAGCATGGAGTCGGTGAACACGCCACCCTTGGTCAGGAAGCCCCGGTCCTTGTCCAAACATTCCAGCGCTTGGTCCAGGCTGTGGCACACGGTTGGCACCTTCGCATCTTCCTCGGGAGGCAGATGGTACAGATCCTTGGTGGCAGCTTCGCCGGGGTGGATCTTGTTTTCCACGCCGTCCAGACCCGCCATCAACAAGGCGGAGAAGCCCAGGTAAGGGTTCATCAATGGATCGGGGAAGCGGGCTTCCACGCGACGGCCCTTGGGGTTCGCCACAAACGGGATGCGAATGGAAGCGGAACGGTTCTTGGCAGAGTAAGCCAACTTGACCGGTGCTTCGAAGTGAGGAACCAGGCGCTTGTAGCTGTTGGTGCCAGGGTTGGTGATGGCGTTCAGGGCACGTGCGTGCTTGATGATGCCGCCGATGTAGTACAGGGCGAAGTCAGACAGACCTGCATAGCCGTCGCCAGCAAACAGGTTCTTGCCGTCTTTCCACACCGACTGGTGCACGTGCATACCGGAACCGTTGTCACCGTGGTAAGGCTTGGGCATGAAAGTGGCGGTCTTGCCATAGGCATTGGCCACGTTGTGCACCACGTACTTTTGCAGCATGGTCCAGTCCGCGCGCTCCACCAGGGTGGAGAACTTGGTGCCGATTTCGTTTTGGCCAGCGCCCGCCACTTCGTGGTGGAACACTTCGACGGGGATGCCCAGGGATTCAAGAATCAGGGACATCTCGGCGCGCATGTCTTGCGTGCTGTCGACAGGGGGTACGGGGAAGTAACCGCCCTTGACCGTGGGACGGTGGCCGCGGTTGCCGCCTTCGAGTTTGGTGCCGGTGTTCCAGGGAGCTTCGTACTCGTCGATTTCGTAGAAGGTGTTGTTGGAGTCGGTGCTCCAGCGAACGCCATCAAAGATGAAGAATTCTGGCTCTGGACCGAAGTAGGCTGCGTCACCAATGCCGGAGGCCTTCAGGTAGGCTTCAGCGCGCTTGGCGATGGAACGTGGGTCACGGTCGTAAGACTTGCCGTCGGCAGGCTCCACCACATCACAGTTCATGATGATGGTGGTTTCTTCAAAGAAGGGGTCGATGTTGGCCGTGTTGGGATCGGGCATCAACAACATGTCGGAAGCTTCGATGCCCTTCCAGCCGGCGATGGAAGAACCGTCGAATGCGTGGCCGGAGGTGAACTTGTCTTCGTCGAAATGCGAGACAGGCACGGTGGTGTGCTGCTGCTTACCGCGGGTATCGGTGAAACGGAAGTCAACAAATTTGACTTCGTTCTCTTTCACCATCTTCATCACGTCTGCGACGGTCTTGGCCATCAAATACTCCTGTTGCACGGTTGTAAAAAAGAATTGCCCCGTCTTCAATGCAGCTTTTGTGCCAAAAACCGCTGGCCGGACAATTTAGAGAAACCGCCGTATTCTGCCTCGAGAAACCGGAGTTTTAGAGGGGCGCACCGCAAAGATGCGCCCATGTAACTTCTATTGGCAGCACATTTGCACCAATTTAGTGCAAATCATTTGCGCACCGGTATTGTGCAAATTCAGCTTCGCACCAATTCCGGGCCTAGCACCATATGCAATGCTTTCAGGCCTTCCAGCAAGCCCACATACGCAAGCCCCACAGCGTCAGGTTCCCCCTTGACGCCCAGCTCGATATGGCGCCCCCACTCCGGGTGGTCCACACTGGGCAGGCTAAACACCTTGACTGCATGGCGCTGTTCCAGCGCCTCCATCAGCGGCGTCAAAGTCGACTCCATGGCACCAAAAACGACCACGGAACGCTCTAGCCAACCGTGCCGGTGGTGCAAATGGGCGTACTGCTGGTCCAGCACCCAAGCGAGCATAGGCCAAGCCATAACCGGAAAGCCGGGCACGAAATAGATCCCCCCACGCTCCCCCACTACGTGTGGGTCGCTGCCCCCCGAGGGGGCGCTCGCGCCTTGGGACGGCCCGGCGGCGCTCAGCCCGCCACCTCCTCGGCAAAAGAAGCCGGGGATTTTGTTGTACGGGTTGGGAATAATGGCTGCGCCCCGCGGAAACATGCCCATGTTCAGGCGGTGCACGTTGTCAGCCCGGTCGGGTTCATAGGGCAGGCCCTGTTCCATGGCTACGTCCTGCATACGCTCGCGGATCAGCTGCTCGGCCTCCGGGTGCAGCTCCAGCGGCACGCCCAAGGCCCGCGCCGCGCACTGGCGCGTGTGGTCGTCCGGCGTGGCACCAATACCGCCGAACGAAAACACCATGTCGCCCGAAGCAAACGCGCGTTGCAGCGTCTGGGTGATGCGCTCGGGGTCATCACCCACATAGTCTGCATAGGCCAGTTGCAGGCCCCGTTCGCCCAACAGCTCGATGGCTTTGGACAGGTGTTTGTCGGCGCGCTTGCCCGACAGGATTTCGTCTCCAATGATGACCAAACCAACGTTCATGCTAGCTCCAGAGGATTCACAGGCAATTCAAGTGCAGGGGATTGGGGTGGCGCAGGCGGCACGGGCGGTAACTGGGCGCGCTCCCAGCGCAGCTGATGCAGCGCAGCCAGGCAGTAGTGAGCAAACCACAGCGAGGCAAAGGCGAACACCAACGTGTACAGCCAGATGGAAATAGGGATCAGGAACGGCGCCATGGCCACGGCCACAAAGCCCACCGACCAGATCAGGCTGGGCGCCGCGCCCAGGTAACCCGCAAACACCCCCATGCCAAGCAACCACCAGCGGTGGCGCTGGAACAGGGTGTGGCGCTCTTCCTCCGTTGCGTGGTCAGCCAGTGCGTCAAATGCCATCACGCGGTAGGTCAACCAACCCCAAATCAGCGGCGGCAGGATCAGCACCAGCGGTGGCACGAACCACAGCGGCGCGGACAGCACCATGGCCGACAAGGCCAAGACTGTGGAGCCCAACGCCCAGACGATGCTGAAGGCGTACGAAGCACCACCGGTACGCTCCAGCAGCGGAAAGCGGCGCCGGGTGACCAGACGCACCATCAGCGGCGTCATCAGCATGGCGACCAGCAGCAGGCAGGCCATCACGATCAAGGGCGTGGCCACAGCGATCACGATCAGCGGCACCAGCACGGTCTTGAGCTTGCCCGCGCCCGCCGACTCCAGCCAGGCCCACAAGCTGTTGAGCAGGTCCGAAGACTCCAGCATGTTCTGCACGGCGGCCAGTGCTGCGTCCATGAAAAAGTAGCCCAACCCCGCAATCAGCCCGACCATCAGCACCAGCGGCAGCAGCGACAGGCCAATCACCCGCGGGTGCAGGCAGTAGGCCACCGACCGCCAAAACGCATCGAGCATGGCGTTCATGGCCCTAGCCCGCCGCCTGCACAGCAATCAATTCCTCGGAACTCAGCCAGCGCCACTGGCCGGGCGCCAGGTCCGGCGGCAAGGCCATGCCGCCGATCTTGGAGCGGTGCAGTCCCTCCACCCGGTTGCTGACCGCGGCGACCATGCGCTTGACCTGGTGGTACTTGCCCTCGGTCAACGTCAGCCGCAGGTGGAACTCGCCCACCGCCTCGCAGGCCGCGGCACGTACGGGCGCTGGATCATCGTCCAGCACGACACCGGCCAGCAGCTTGTTGACCTGCTTGTCGTCCAGTGGGTGCTTCACGGTCACGTCGTACACCTTGGGCACGTGGTGGCGCGGCGAACTCATTTTGTGGATGAACTTGCCGTCATCGGTGAGCAGCAGCATACCGGTGGTGTCCTGGTCCAGCCGCCCCACGGCTTGCACGCCCTGCACCGCAGCTTTTTGTGGGCGCGTGCGCAATGGGGACGGCAGCAGCGTGTAGATGCTGGGGTAGGTGGAGGGCTTTTGTGAACACTCGGTGCCCGTGGGCTTGTGGAGCACGATGTAGGCCTTCTCGAAGTACTGCCACTCCACGCCTTGCACCCGGAAGCGCAGCCCTTCTGCTACGAATTCAGTAGCTGCTTGCGCAATGATGACGGGGGTTAGAGGCTCATTTGGCATATAAACCTGCACCAGACCCTGTTGGATCAAACCGGCGCACACCCGGCGCGTGCCAAAGCCCTGCGAATAGAGTATTTCCTGAAGCTGCATGGACCGTAGTATCGCAGCGACAATCCGATTTAAACTTTGCCCACCCACCTCTTAGCGAGCAACCGACACATGTCTGATGATCTGGTGTTTAGTGACGAGCAAGCAGAACCCATCGCCCGCAAGGGGTTGCCGGCATGGCAGGTTCTGGTGGTGGACGACGAACCCGCGGTGCACGAAGTCACCAAGCTGGTGATGTCAGACTTTGAGATGGACGGCCGCCGACTGGAGTTCACCCACTGCTACAGCGCCACCGAAGCCCGCACCGTGCTTGCCACGCGCAGCGACATCGCGCTGATCCTGCTGGACGTGGTGATGGAATCCGAGCACGCCGGGCTGGAGTTGGCGCGCTACATCCGCGAAGAGCTGGGCAACCTGAATGTGCGCATCATCCTGCGCACCGGCCAACCCGGCCAGGCGCCCGAAGAGCAGGTGATCCGCGACTACGACATCAACGACTACAAGGAAAAAACCGACCTGACCCGGCGCAAGCTGATTACCGTGTTTTACGCCGGCCTGCGTGCCTACCGCGACCTGATGCGCATCGAACACGCCCGCCTGGGATTGCGCCGCTCCATCGAAGCCATCAGCCAAGTCTGTGATTCGCGCAACCTGCGTGGCTTTGCTTCGGCAGTGCTGGAGCAGGTCAATTTTCTGTTGGACCTCAATGGCGAAGGCCTGTGTGCCAGCCGCGTATCGGCCTACACCGCCAACTCCACCGAAGGCCAACTCAAGGTGCTGGCGGCCACCGAGGCCTATTCGCAACTGATGGTGGACGAAGAAGTGGGCAACCTGCCGCGCAGCGTGCAAGACGCCATCGCTCGGGCGCTGCTCGAAAAGACCAGTCACCACGGCGAGCGGCACTACGCGGGCTACTTCAAAACCAAGGCTGGCAGCGAGAGCCTGATCTACATGGAGTTCGACGAGCCCATCAACGACCAGGCACGCGAGCTGCTGGAACTGTTTTCACGCAATGTCGCCATTACCTACGACGGGCTGTTGCTGCGCGAGGACAACCAAGCCGTGCAACGCTCCACCATCACCCTGCTCAGCGGCGCCATCGAGCGGCGCTGCAATGAATCGTCGTTGCACCCCCAACGCGTTGGCGATTTGGCGGCCCTGCTGGCTGGCAAGCTGGGCGCCAGCGATCACGAGGTAGAGCTGATGCGCGTGGCCGCAACGCTGCACGACGTGGGCAAGGTCTGCATTCCCGACCACATCCTCACCAAACCTGGTCCGCTGGATGCGCAGGAATGGGAAACCATGAAAACCCATGCCAGCGAGGGCCATGCCCTGCTCTCGCGTTCACGCTCCCGCGTGCATGTGCTGGCGGCGCAAATCGCCCATGAGCACCACGAACACTGGGATGGCACGGGCTACCCGCAGGGCCTCAAGGCCGACGCCATCAGTCTGCCGGGGCGCATCGCCGCGGTGGCAGATGTGCTGGATTCGCTGGCCAGCGCCAGTTGCTACAAAAAGGCCTGGCCCCTGGCCGAGGCGCTGGACTACCTGAATACCGAGTCCGGCCGGCACTTTGACCCTAGCTTGGTGGCGTTAGTAAACGCGCACCGCGCCGATGTCGAGAATATTTACAAAAACTGACCAAATCGCAAAAGCACTGTAAACTTTTACCCAAACACAGAGCCACAAAGATGGCTTAACTTTCAGGGTGGAACGTGATGCTGCTTTCTCTTGTGGTGGGTATAGGACTCGGGGCCGCCCTGCATTGGGCATGGGACCGCTACCAGCAGCGCCAACGCCGGCGGATTCCCTCCGTCTGGCCCCTCAAAACACGCCCTCTGGTCAATTCCCAAGAACGTCGTGTGTGGATCTGGCTCACCAAGGTCATGTTCGACCAGCACATCCTGATCAAGCTGCCCGTCACGCGCTTCACCGCCCCCGCCAAGCAAACCGAAGCCACCCATTGGTACAAGATCCTGAATGGCGTGTACTGCACCTTCACCATCTGCGGGCTGGACGGCAAGGTCGTGGGTTGCATCGATGTGATTGGCCCCCACGGCCTGTCGATGGGCAACCAAACCCTGAAACACAGCCTGCTGGACCAGTGCAATATCCGCTATTGGGTGGTCGACCCGGCCAACCTGCCGCACCTGAGCCAGATTCGGGCTGCCTTTTTGGGAGAACAGGCGGCACACGTCACCGGCAGTCAGCCACTGGAGTCTCGCTTCCAGGATGTGCGCGACCACTTGCACGCCGTGGTCACGCGGCGCAGGCAGAGCAAGGATGCCGAAGGTACGCCCTCAGGACTCATGCCTTTGCTGTCAGAGTCGGGGCCTGAATTCCCCGAAAGCCGTCTGGCCTCGGGCTGGGAAATCAATTCTTTTGTCAGCCCGCTGGACAGCCGCGTGGACGACCACGCGCCGTAGGCCTTTTTAGCCCTTGCCTCAGCGATCGCTGGCCAGGCTCGCCGCAATATCCTGGTCAAACTGCGCCATTGCCGCCTGAGTCAGGGTGTCGGTGGACCAAGCCACCAAACTGGCGGGGGGCAGCGTCACCGCTGCGGCACCGATGCCAATCAGCTGGGCCAACACTTCGGGGGACTTGATGCTGGCGGCCAGCAACTGCGGCCCTTGCGACTGCAGCGCCACGCAAGCTTGCATCAGCGCCCATACATTGCGCCCATCATTCGCCAAACGGCCCACATACGGCGCCACATACTGGGCATGCATGTCACGTGCCCACAACAATTGCACGGGGTTGGACAGCCCGGTCAGCAAAATCGCCTGGCCAACCTGTTGAACTTGGCGGATGCAGGGCTCCCATTCCGCAGCACAAGGCAGCTTGATCGTCAGTTGCACGCGAGCGCCGTCGGCCGCTGTGCGCAAAGTATCCACCCACCGTATGGCTGCGCCAAGGTCCGCGCTAGGCAGCTGTAGCATCAGCTCGGCAAAGCCATGGTCCGCGGCGGCCTGCACTAACCCCAAATACGACGCCAAGGTGACCGGCAACCCGGCCTGAAACACCAGGCTGGGATTGGTCGTCACGCCCTGAACTGCGGGACAACCGGCTGGCAACGTCCATGTCGGCACCTGGGCCGAATCAAGGTAGATTTTCACACCCACATTCCTTTGTTCAACCCTGCCACGCAAGGGCTCAGAGAATCACGCCCTTGCAATACATGGCATTGCCATAGGCCGTGGCTTCGCCACTCTGCACAATCAGACTGGCGCCTTTGATCTTGTCATAAAAGGCAAAGCGCTCCACCGGCTCCACCCGATTTTCGGGCAAGCCTTCCTGCTGCAACAGGGCCACCACGGCCTGCTGCGCGGCGGTGCGGTGCTCCAGCGGTTGGTGGCTGACACGCATGTACGCGGCTGGGCAAGCCACGTCTTCGGCCAGCGGAATCACCGACAGTACCGCCTTGCTCACGCGCTCCAGCGTGTGGCCGGGCAAGCGCACCAAGGGCTTGCCCGCGCTCAAAAAATCGGCCGTGAAATTGGCATCCACCACCGCCACCCATTCGCCATGGCCCATGGCCGAGAGGTGCATTAGCAACTCCGGGGTGAGCAAAGGATCAATCCCTTTCAACATATGCAATATTCCTTAAGTTGGAGGCCAAGCCATGCAAGGTGTGGACCGCCCCTTCTCCAAGAGACGCCCTGCCCGCACCGGCACTGATAGCCTGTTTACACATTGGACTGGAGCATGCCAGACCCTGATACGAAATCATATTAGTAAAACTACTTGATTTAATTAAATGAAACTGCGTTATTCTCCGTGCCACTGCAAAACCGGTATCACTTTTTGCCCAATCCGGCGTGGCCGCAGGCATGGCGTCGGTTTAAGCTGCACGACGCGCTCGCATTGACAGCATAGGGCGCATCAACCAATCTGAGAGAACAATGACTGCATCGATATGGGTATTGGGCGAAGCCTTGATGGATTGTGTGGCCCAAGCCGACGGTACTCTGCGCCCCTTCATGGGCGGCAGCCCTTTTAACCTGGCACGCGCTGCTGCACTGCGCGGTGCCACCGTCGGCTACGTAAATCCGTTGTCAGCCGACCAGTTTGGCGGGCAAATGCGCGAGCAATTACAGCGCGATGGCGTGCAAGTGCTGTCGGCTCCCAGCCCCCTCCCTACCTCCCTGGCTGTAGTGCAGATTAACAACGGCCAACCCAGCTATGGTTTTTACCGCGAAGGCATTGCCGACCGTGACTACACCGTGGAATCGGTGCTGCAGCGCCTGCAAGGCAAGCCTCCCGGCGTTCTGCACACCGGCTCTTTGCTGCTGGTACCACCGGAACACCACAAGGTGCTGGCCATTCTGCGGGGTGCCAAAGCGCTGGGCTGGACCATCAGCGTGGACGTGAACCTGCGCCCCAAACTGGCCACGAATTTGGCGGACTACGTCCAAGCCGTGCAGGCCATTGCCGCGCTGGCAGACTGGCTGAAGGCCAGTGACGAAGACCTGGAATTGCTGGGCTTTCATGCACCCACGCGTGCGGACGGAGCACGCATTGCCGCGCATTTCATAGCGCAAGGCACGAGCCGCATTGCCCTCACGTTTGGTGGCAACGGCGCCTGGTTGGGTGTGGACGGGGCTTGGGCTGAGGCTGACGTACCTGCTACCCAGGTGGTGGACACGGTGGGCGCCGGCGACACCTTCTGGGGCAACTGCCTGGGAGACTGGGCCCTGAACCAGAACGGAGCCCCACAGCGCGTGACCAGCACCTTGAAAGAAGCCATGCAGGCCGCAGCCATTAACTGCAGCCGCGCTGGTTGCCAACCTCCACGTTACGGCGAAGTATTGGCAGCGGTGTAGGCCACAGGCGGTGGTAAGGTTGGTTCCACAGAACTTTCCGAACACCCATGGCCGAGCGCATCACCATCCAGGAAGCCGAAGTAGAAACCTCGGCGATCCGCGCACAAGGCGCGGGAGGACAAAACGTCAACAAGGTCAGCAGCGCCATCCATCTGCGTTTTAATATTCCAGCCTCGTCGCTTCCCGATGACGTCAAGGAACGGCTGCTGCAATTGCCGGACAGTCGCATCACACGCGATGGCGTACTGGTGATCAAGGCGCAGCAGTTTCGCACCCAGGAATTGAACCGGTTTGACGCCTTTGAGCGCCTGCATGTGCTGGTCAACAGCGTGGCCGTGCCGCCCAAGGCCCGCAAAGCCACCAAGCCCACTTACGCCGCAAAGCAGCGCCGGCTGCAGTCCAAGGCGCAGCGATCCGCCATCAAGGCCCAGCGCGGCCGGGGCGAGGACTAAAGCAGCTCCAGCAGCGCCTCTGGGCTGGCGATGGAGGCGTCCGCACCCCAAGCCAGGGTGTCACTCTGCGCACCCAAATAACCATAAGTGGCAGCCACGGTGTACATGCCGGCCGCGCGCCCCGCCACGATGTCGCGCTCATCATCGCCCACGTACACGCAGTGGGTCGGGTCCACTCCCAGACGCCGCGCCGCCTCCAGCAGTGGTTCGGGATGGGGCTTGGCATGCGGCGTGGTGTCGCCACTCACAATCGCCTTGGCCGATGCAAACAGCGGCATGGCGGCGGTCAGCGGTTCGGTAAAGCGCGCCGATTTGTTGGTCACCACGCCCCATAACAACTGGCGCTCCACGATGGCCTGCAGCAAGGGCGCGACCCCGTCAAAAGAAAACGTGCGATCGGTCATGCAGCGCTCGTAGTTGGCAAAGAACTCGTCGCGCAGTGCCTCATAGCCCGCCTCCTGGGGGCTGATGCCAAACGCAACCCCCAGCATGCCACGCGCACCTGCACCTGCCATGGGACGGTACTGCTCCAGAGGCAAAGACGGCAATCCGCGGCCCACCCGCATCTGGTCGGCGGCAGAGCCCAGATCCGGGGCGCTATCAATCAGTGTGCCATCCAGGTCGAACAACACCGCTGCAATCGGTCCGGTAAAACGTGTCATTGGAAATCCAACGGCTTTTGGGTGGCGAACAGGTAATTCACCTGGGTATTGGTGCTCAAGGCATAGCGCCGCGTCAATGGGTTGTAGCCCAAGCCCTGGGTGGCATGCAGTTCCAACCCCGCGCGTCGGCAGTAGGCGGCCAGCTCACTGGGGCGAATCATCTTGGCGTATTCATGCGTGCCGCGTGGCAGCAGGTTCAACAGGTACTCCGCCCCAAGAATGGCCTGCAAAAATGCACTCCCATTGCGGTTCAGGGTAGAGAAAAACACCCAGCCACCGGGTTTCACCAGCGTAGCGCAGGCCTGCACCACCGACGCCGGGTCGGGCACATGTTCCAGCATTTCCATGCAGGTCACCACATCAAAGCTGGCAGGCCTCTCCTGCGCCAAGGCTTCTGCGCTCACTTCGCGGTACGTCACACGGGGCGTTTGCGCCTCCAGGGCGTGCAGCTGCGCCACCTTAAGCGCTTTGGACGACAAATCGACCCCCAGCACCTCAGCACCCTGGCGAGCCATGGAATCCGCCAGGATGCCACCGCCGCAGCCTATGTCCAGGGTCTGCAAGCCCTGCAGCACACACATAGACTGGATCCACCCCAAGCGCAGGGGATTGATCTGGTGCAGCGGCCGAAACTCGCTGTCCATGTCCCACCAGCGATGGGCTAACTCGGAAAACTTGGCCAACTCGGCCGGATCGGCATTCAGTATGGGGTTCATAGGGCAATGGTGGCACAGACAAGAAAAAACCCGCCGAAGCGGGTTTTTTCACAAACCATGGGAATGGTCGAATTACTTGGCGCGAGTGCCAACCACTTCGATTTCCACGCGGCGGTTCTTGGCACGGCCTTCTTTGGTCTTGTTGTCAGCAACAGGTTGTTTCTCGCCCTTGCCTTCGGTGTACACGCGGTTCTTTTCGATGCCCTTGGACACCAGGTAAGCCTTGACAGCTTCAGAACGTGCAACCGACAACTTTTGGTTGTAAGCGTCAGCACCGGTCGCGTCGGTGTGACCCACAGCGATGATCACTTCCAGGTTGATACCCTTAACCTTGCTCACCAAGTCGTCCAGCTTGGCTTTGCCTTCGGGCTTCAGAACGGCCTTGTCAAAGTCAAAGAACGCATCAGCGGCATAAGTCACTTTGCTGGCAGCGGCTGCGGCAGGAGCTGCGGCAGCGGGGGCTGCTGCCGCAGGTGCAGGAGCGGCTGCGGCGGGCGCAGCAGGAGCTGCAGCAACAGGTGCGGGAGCAGCAATCGCGCCATCGCAGCCAGCAGCGGCCGTAGCGGGAGTCCAGCTGGCATCACGCCAGCATTCGCCGGATGCATTTTTCCAAACTTCGCCACCAGCATTGCGCCAGTTGTGGATTTCTTGCGCGCCAGCAGCAGTAGCCAAAACGGCTGTTGCAATCAGGATTGCTACTTTGTTCAATTGTTTCATGAGACCTTCCTTTGTCGAGACAAACTGCAGCGACGCTGCGACTAATTGTGTGACGCCCAAAGTTTTGTGCACCAGAGACGTTCACGCCATTGTGCCATAGCGCGCAGTCGCTTTTAGAACATCCGTATTCCCCATGTAACTGCTCGCGAGCAAGTCCGTGCTTTGTTGCTCTCAAGCCACAGCACGGCGGCCGTAGAATCAAAGGTTGTCCCTGACATAGCCTGCACCCACCCATGACCCAGTTCGCCAAAGAAACCCTGCCCATCAGCCTAGAAGAGGAAATGCGCCGGAGCTACCTCGACTACGCCATGAGCGTGATCGTGGGCCGCGCCCTGCCCGATGCGCGCGACGGCCTGAAGCCGGTGCACCGCCGCGTGTTGTTTGCGATGCATGAGCTGAACAACGACTGGAACCGTGCTTACAAAAAGTCCGCCCGTATCGTCGGTGACGTCATCGGTAAATACCACCCCCACGGTGACCAGTCGGTTTACGACACCATCGTGCGCATGGCGCAGGACTTCTCCATGCGCCATATGCTGGTGGATGGCCAGGGTAACTTCGGTTCGGTGGACGGCGACAACGCGGCGGCGATGCGGTACACCGAAATTCGCCTGTCCAAGATGGCCCACGAATTGTTGGCCGATTTGGATAAGGAGACGGTCGACTTCGGGCCTAACTATGACGGCTCGGAAAAAGAACCCTTGGTTCTGCCCACCCGCATCCCCAACCTGCTGGTGAACGGCTCCGGCGGTATTGCTGTGGGTATGGCGACCAACATCCCGCCACACAACCTGAATGAAGTGGTGGATGCATGCTTGCATCTGCTGAAAAATCCCGGTGCGTCCATTGACGAACTCATGGAAATCATCCCGGCGCCTGACTTCCCCACCGCCGGCATCATTTACGGCATCAATGGCGTGAAGGACGGCTACCGCACGGGCCGCGGCCGCGTGGTGATGCGCGCCAAGTGCCACTTTGAAGACATCGACAAGGGCCAGCGCCAGGCCATCATCGTCGACGAGCTGCCCTACCAGGTCAACAAGAAGACGCTGCAAGAGCGCATGGCTGAGCTGGTGCACGAAAAGAAGATTGAAGGCATTAGCCACATCCAGGACGAGTCGGATAAATCTGGCATGCGCCTGGTGATTGAACTCAAGCGCGGCGAAGTGCCCGAAGTGGTGCTGAACAACCTGTACAAGCAAACGCAGTTGCAGGACACCTTCGGCATCAACATGGTGGCGCTGGTCAACGGCCAGCCCAAGCTGTGCAACCTGAAGGACCTGATCGAGGTCTTCCTGCAACACCGCCGCGAAGTGGTGACACGCCGCACCGTGTTCAACCTGCGCAAGGCGCGCGAACGCGGCCACGTGCTGGAAGGCCTGGCGGTCGCCATGGCCAACATCGACGAGTTCATCCGCATCATCCGCGAATCGCCTACGCCGCCTGTGGCCAAGGTCGAGCTGATGAACCGCCCCTGGGACAGCAAGCTGGTGCGCGAGATGCTCACCCGCACGCGCGCCGATGGTGGCGTGGTGAATGCCGACGACTACCGCCCCGACGGGCTGGAAAAAGAATTTGGCATGGGCAAAGACGGCCTGTACCGCCTGAGCGACACACAAGCGCAAGAAATTCTGCAGATGCGTCTGCAACGCCTGACCGGCTTGGAGCAGGACAAGGTCGTCGCCGAGTACAAGGAAGTCATGGCCGAGATCGAAGATCTGCTGGACATTCTGGCCAAGCCCGAGCGCGTCTCCACCATCATTGGCGAAGAGCTAGGCCACGTGAAACAGGAATTCGGCCAGACCAAGCTGGGCGCACGCCGCTCGTTGGTCGAGCATTCGTCGTTCGACCTGTCCACCGAAGACCTGATCACGCCGACCGACATGGTCGTCACGATGAGCCACAGCGGCTACATCAAGAGCCAGCCGCTGGGCGAATACCGCGCCCAGAAGCGCGGCGGGCGCGGCAAACAGGCCACTGCGACCAAAGAGGACGACTGGGTCGACCAGCTCTTCGTGGCCAACACGCACGACTACATCCTGTGCTTCTCCAACCGCGGCCGTCTGTACTGGCTCAAGGTCTGGGAAGTGCCACAGGGCTCGCGCGGCTCACGCGGCCGCCCCATCGTCAATATGTTCCCGCTGCAAGAAGGCGAAAAGATCACTGTGGTGCTCGCACTGACCGGTGAAAAACGTACATTCCCGGCCGACCAGTATGTGTTCATGGCCACCAGCATGGGCACGGTCAAGAAGACCGCGCTGGACGAATTCAGCAACCCGCGCAAGGGCGGCATCATTGCCGTGAATCTTGACGAGGGCGACTACCTGATCGGCGCCGCGCTGACCGACGGCAAGCACGATGTGATGCTGTTCAGCGACGGCGGCAAGGCCGTGCGCTTTGACGAAGACGATGTGCGTCCGCTGGGCCGCAATGCCCGTGGCGTGCGCGGCATGTCGCTGGACGTGGGCCAAAGCGTGATTGCCATGCTAGTGGCCGAAGACGAGCAACAAAGCGTGCTAACCGCCACCGAAAACGGCTACGGCAAACGCACCAGCATCACCGAATACACCCGCCACGGCCGTGGCACCAAGGGCATGATTGCCATCCAACAATCCGAGCGCAATGGCAAGGTGGTTGCCGCCACGCTGGTGCACGTGGACGACGAAATCATGCTGATCACCGACAAGGGCGTGCTGGTGCGCACCCGTGTCAGCGAGATCCGCGAGCTGGGCCGTGCCACGCAGGGCGTGACCCTGATCGGTCTGGACGAAGGCTCCAAGCTCAGCGGCCTGCAACGCATTGTGGAAAACGACGCCAACCCGGCCGATGCAGAATCGGGTGAAGATGCCGGCGAAGAAGCCGAAGGCGCGTAAGCCCATCGCAGACGCTCCTGAATTGATAGCTGTTGGCGCATATTTAACGGGGGCTAGCGCCCTATTTAACCCATAACCTGCGAATGCAACGTCCCTACAATTTCTCGGCCGGACCGGCCGCCATGCCGGAGGAAGTGCTGACGCAAGCTGCCGACGAGATGCTGAACTGGCCCGACGCCAGCGGCCAGCGCTGTGGCATGGGCGTGATGGAGATGAGCCACCGCGGCAAAGAGTTTCAGAGCATTTACGAAGCCGCAGAAGCCGACCTGCGTGAACTGCTGGCCGTGCCCGCGAATTTCAAAATCCTGTTCATGCAGGGTGGCGGACTGGCCGAGAATGCCATCGTGCCGCTGAACCTCAGCGCGCAGCGCGCCCCGGCCGGTGAGCAAGGTACAGCCGATTTTGTGGTGACCGGCAGTTGGAGTGACAAATCGCTCAAGGAAGCGGCCAAGTACTGCCACACGAAGGCCGTAGCTACGGGCAAGCCCGAGGGATTCACCCACATCCCCGATGCCGCCACCTGGCAGCTGAGCCCCAACGCAAGCTATGTGCATCTGTGCACCAACGAGACCATCAATGGCGTCGAATTCCACGCACTGCCGGACCTGAAAGCCCTGGGCTCGCATGCCGAACTGGTGATCGATTTCTCGTCCCACGTCGCCTCGCGCCCGGTGGATTGGAGCAAGGTGGGTCTGGCCTTTGGCGGCGCGCAGAAGAACCTGGGCCCTGCGGGCGTGACCGTAGTGATCGTGCGCGAAGACCTGCTGGGCCACGCCCTGCCGGTCTGCCCCAGCGCGTTTGATTACAAAACGGTGGCCGACAACGGCTCCATGTTCAATACGCCCCCCACCTTCGCCATTTATATGGCCGGCTTGGTCTTTAAGTGGCTCAAGCGCCAGGGTGGCGTGGCGGCCATGGAGGCGCGCAACATCGCCAAAGCCGAGCTGCTGTACGCAGCTATCGACGGCAGCAGCCTGTACTTCAACAAGGTGAGCCCAGCCTGCCGCTCGCGCATGAACGTCCCCTTCTTCCTGCGCAACGAGGCGCTGAACGACGACTTTCTGGCCGGTGCCAAGGCAGCAGGGCTGCTGCAGCTCAAGGGCCACAAGTCAGTCGGTGGCATGCGTGCCAGCATCTACAACGCCATGCCGCTGGAAGGCGTACAGGCGCTGGTGCAATACCTGCAAGAGTTCGAACGCACCCACGGCTAAGACACCCACCATGGCACGCACCCTCCCCGAACTCCGAGTCCTGATCGACGCCGTCGACCAGGAGCTGCTGACCCTGCTCTCTCGCCGTGCAGCCTTGGCCAACGAGGTCGGCGAGGTCAAGAAGCTCGATGGCTCTGCCGTCTTCCGCCCCGACCGCGAAGCCCAGGTCATCGCCAACTTGCAACAGGCGAACCAGGGCGCGCTAAAAAGCGAAAGCGTGGCCGTCATCTGGCGCGAAATCATGTCAGCCTGCCGCGCCTTGGAGGCGCCGCAACGCGTGGCCTACCTGGGCCCCAAGGGCACCTTCAGCGAAGAAGCCGCCCTGCGTTTCTTCGGCTCCAGCATCACCCACGTGCCCTGCGCCAACTTTGACGAGGTGTTCCACGCGGCGACTGCGGGCTCGGCAGAATTTGGTGTGATTCCTGTAGAGAACAGCACCGAGGGCGTGGTGACGCGCTCGCTGGACCTGCTGCTCAACTCGCCACTGCACATCGTGGGCGAAATCAGCCTGCTGGTGCGCCACCATCTGCTTCGCAGCACCGCATCGTTGGAGGGCATTGAAGTGGTGCTGGCTCACCCCCAGGCGCTGGCCCAGTGCCAGCAGTGGCTCACCACCCACTTGCCCCATGCCGAGCGCCGCGCTGTCTCCAGCAATGCCGAAGGCGCACGTCTAGCCGCCAGCAACCCAGCCTGGGCTGGCATTGCCAGCGAGCGCGCGGGTTCCGAATTTGGCCTGCACATCGCGTCGCACGCCATCCAGGACGAGGCCTTCAACCGCACCCGCTTTGTCGTGGTCTGCCTGCCCAGCGTGCTGCCAGCCCCTGAGGCGTCCGGCAAGGACTGCACCAGCCTGGTGGTGTCCGTGCCCAACAAACCCGGCGCCGTGCATGACATGCTGGTGCCACTCAAACTCCACGGCGTGTCCATGACACGTTTTGAATCCCGGCCGGCACGTTCCGGCCAATGGGAATACTATTTCTACATCGACTTGCAAGGCCACCCGTCGCAGCCCCACGTGGCGGCGGCCCTGAAAGACTTGTCCAGCCTGTGCGCCTTCTACAAGGTGCTGGGAACCTACCCGCTGGCCGACTGATGCACACCAGGACACCTTATGTTTGAACAGCTTGGCTTGATTGGATGTGGCTTGATGGGCGGCTCGTTTGCCCTGGCCCTCAAACGGGCCGGCCTGGTCAAGCGGGTCGTCGGTTACAGCAAGTCCCCGTCCACCACCGAGCGCGCGCGCCAGATGGGCGTGATCGACATCGAAGCGCCCTCAGCCTTGCTGGCCGTGTCGGGCGCCGACATCGTGCTGGTGGCTGTGCCCGTATCTGCTACCGAGGCCACCTTCAAGGCCATCAAGCACCTGGTCACGCCCAATATGCTGATCATGGACGTGGGTTCCACCAAGCGCGAAGTGATCGACGCGGGCCGCCGCGGCCTGCGTGAGCACATTGGTTCGTTTGTGCCCGCCCACCCCATTGCCGGCAAAGAGCTGTCGGGCGTGGAGCATGCCGATGCCGACCTGTACGCCGGCCGCCAGATCATCCTGACCCCGATTGAGCGCACCCTGACCACCCAGCTGCAAAAAGCCGTGGACGTGTGGACCGCGCTGGGCTGCCGCGTGCTCAAGATGTCACCCGAGCAGCACGACGCGGCCTTTGCTGCGGTCAGCCACCTGCCACACCTGATTGCGTTTGCACTCATGAACGCCATTTCGGGCCAGACCCTGGGCAAGGACTACCTCTCGCTGGCGGGCCCCGGCTTCCGCGACTTCACCCGCATTGCCGCCGGTGACCCCAAGATCTGGCGCGACATCATGGTCTCCAACCGCGAAGAGCTGCTGGAGCAAAGCAAGATTTTCCAGCGCACCCTGCAGGCCATGGAACTCATGATTTCCAGCGGCAATGGCGATGCGCTCGAAGGCCTGATCGAACAGGCCAGCAACACCCGCGCCCACTGGACCATGGCGTCCAAACACAATAAATAATGTTCTCCACTGCCTTTCTGGACCTCCCCCCCCTCGCCCATGCGGCGGGCACCGTCACCCTCCCCGGCTCCAAAAGTATTTCCAACCGCGTGCTGCTGCTCGCCGCCATGAGCGCGGGCACCACCACCGTCCACGACCTGCTGGACTCTGACGACACCCGCGTGATGCTGGTGGCCCTGCGCACGCTGGGCTGCGGAGTGGAAGAATCCGGCGCCATCGTGCGCATCACCGGCCTGGGCGGTAAGCTGCCCAACCCGTCGGCGAAGCTGTTCCTGGGCAACGCCGGCACCGCCATGCGCCCGCTGACCGCCGCCCTGGCCGTGCTGGGTGGCGACTTTGAACTCAGCGGCGTGCCGCGTATGCACGAGCGCCCGATTGGCGACCTGGTGGACGCGCTGCGCCAGCTGGGCTGTCAGATTGACTACCTGGGCAACGACGGCTACCCGCCGCTGCGCCTGGGCCGCCCGACACTGAAGCTTGACGCGCCCATCCAGGTGCGTGGCGATGTGTCCAGCCAATTCCTCACAGCGCTGTTGATGGCGCTTCCACTGGTGGCTGCCAAAGACATCGTGATTGAGGTGGTGGGTGAACTGATTTCTCGTCCCTACATTGAGATCACGCTGAACCTGCTGGCACGCTTTGGCGTGCAGGTGCAGCGCGATGGCTGGCAACGCTTCACCATCCCCACCGGCTGCCAGCTGCAGTCGCCGGGTGACATCCATGTCGAAGCCGACGCCTCCAGCGCTAGCTATTTCATAGCACTTGGCGCAATAACGACGGGGGCTAGTGGCCACAATGGCATAAAAATCCAGGGCGTAGGCGCCGATTCCATCCAGGGCGACATCCGCTTCATGGACGCAGCCCAGGCCATGGGCGCCCAGATCGAAAGTGGGCCGAACTGGCTGAAGATTCAGCGCGATGCCTGGCCTCTGAAGGCCATTGACCTGGACTGCAACCACATCCCTGATGCGGCCATGACCCTGGCCGTGATGGCGCTGTACGCTGACGGCACCACCACCCTGCACAACATCGCCAGCTGGCGTGTGAAAGAAACCGACCGCATCGCCGCCATGGCCACCGAGCTGCGCAAGCTGGGCGCCACCGTGGTGGAGGGGCAGGACTTCATCCAGGTGACTCCCCCAGCCTCCCGTGCCGACTGGAAGGCCGCCAGCATCCACACCTATGACGACCACCGCGTTGCCATGTGTTTCTCGCTGGCCGCCTTCAACCCGGCTGACTTGCCTGTACGCATTGAAGATCCCAAATGCGTGGCCAAGACCTTCCCGGACTACTTTGAGGCGCTGTTTTCGGTCGCCACGGCCAATACCACCGCCATTCCCGTGGTCTGCGTGGACGGCCCCACGGCTTCTGGCAAAGGCACGTTGGCGGCTGTACTGGCCGAAAAGCTGGGTTACCACTTTCTGGACTCCGGCTCGCTCTACCGCATCACCGGGCTGGCGGCCACCCGCGCCGGCATCGCGCTGGACGTCGCCAACGAACAGGCCATCGTCAGCCTGCTGCGCAGCCTGCCCATCCACTTCGAGGGCAGCCACATCTGGCTGGCCAACGAGGATGTGAGCGAGGCCATCCGCACCGAAGACGCGGGTATGAACGCCTCCAAAGTGTCGGCTTTTCCTGCGGTACGGGCTGCGCTGATCGACCTCCAGCGCGGTTTTCGCAAGCTGCCCGGCCTGGTGGCCGACGGGCGCGACATGGGCACGGTGATCTTCCCGGACGCCCCGCTGAAGGTCTACCTGACCGCCAGCGCCGCCTGTCGCGCCGAGCGGCGCTATAAGCAGTTGATTTCAAAGGGAATTCCCACTACAATCGACAGTCTTCGTGCCGACCTGGAGGCGCGCGACGCGCGAGACTCGTCTCGAACCGTCGCCCCCTTGAAGCCTGCAGAAGATGCCCAGTTGCTGGACAACTCGGATTTGACAGTCGAATCGTCTGTTGAAACGGTGTTGGCCTGGTGGCAAGGCAAACAGCCTTTCTAGCCCCGGCTAGCTAGGCAGTTGGTAGAAAACAAAGGCTTGTGCCTTTGTGTGGTCCCCATAGCTCTTCTCGCGCGTCTGCGCACCGGCTCTGGGGTTCAATAACGTAACCCCGCGGTAAAACGCGAATTAACCTGCGGTTAAACCCGCATCACCTCATGTCTGAATCTTTCGCAGCCCTATTTGAAGAGTCTCTACAACGCTCGGAAATGCGCACCGGTGAAGTTATCACCGCTGAAGTCGTCCGTATCGAGCACAGCTTCGTCGTGGTCAACGCTGGCCTCAAGTCCGAAGCCTATGTGCCAATCGAAGAGTTCAAGAGTGACAAGGGCGAACTCGAAGTCCAAGTGGGCGACTTCGTGTCTGTGGCCATCGATTCCGTGGAAAACGGCTATGGCGACACCATCCTTTCCCGCGACAAGGCCAAGCGTCTGGCTTCCTGGATGAGCCTGGAAAAGGCCCTGGAATCCGGCGAATTCGTGACCGGTACCACTTCCGGCAAGGTCAAGGGCGGTCTGACCGTTCTGGTCAACGGCATCCGTGCTTTCCTGCCCGGTTCGCTGGTCGACACACGTCCTACCAAGGACCTGTCTCCCTACGAAAACAAGACCCTGGAATTCAAGGTTATCAAGCTGGACCGCAAGCGCAACAACGTCGTGTTGTCTCGCCGTGCCGTGGTCGAAGCCTCCATGGGCGAAGAACGCGCCAAGCTGATGCACACCCTCAAAGAAGGTTCTGTGGTGCAAGGCGTGGTCAAGAACATCACCGAATACGGTGCATTCGTGGACCTGGGCGGTATCGACGGCCTGCTGCACATCACCGACATGGCATGGCGCCGTGTCCGTCACCCTTCCGAAGTGGTGACCGCTGGTCAAGAGATCACTGCCAAGATCCTGAAGTTCGACACCGAAAAGAACCGCGTGTCTCTGGGTCTGAAGCAAATGGGCGACGATCCCTGGATGGGCGTGAACCGCCGCTACCCCCAAGGTACCCGCATGTTCGGCAAGATCACCAACATCGCCGACTACGGCGCGTTTGTGGAACTGGAACCCGGAATCGAAGGTCTGGTGCACGTGTCCGAAATGGACTGGACCAACAAGAACGTTGCACCTTCGAAGATCGTTGCCTTGGGTGACGAAGTCGAAGTCATGGTTCTGGAAATCGACGAAGACAAGCGTCGCATCTCCCTGGGCATGAAGCAGTGCAAGGCCAACCCATGGCAAGAATTTGCTCAGAACACCAAGCGCGGCGACCGCGTGAAGGGCCCCATCAAGTCCATCACCGACTTCGGCGTGTTCGTGGGTCTGGCTGCCGGTATCGACGGCCTGGTGCACCTGTCCGACCTGTCTTGGAACGAGTCCGGCGAAACCGCCGTGCGCGAATTCAAGAAGGGCCAAGAAGTCGAGGCTTTGGTCTTGGCTGTGGACGTGGACCGCGAACGCATCTCCCTGGGTATCAAGCAGTTGGACTCCGATCCTTTCACCACCTTCGTGTCGGTCAACGACAAGGGCCAGATCGTGACCGGCAAGGTCAAGACCGTGGACGCCAAGGGTGCTGAAATCGACCTGGGTGAAGACATTCTGGGTTACCTGCGCGCTTCCGAAATCAGCCGCGACCGCGTTGAAGACGCACGCAACGTGCTGAAAGAAGGCGACGAAGTGACGGCTGTGGTGGTGAACGTGGATCGCAAGACCCGCAACATCCAGTTGTCCATCAAGGCGAAAGACATGGCTGACCAAAACGAAGCCATGCAATCCCTGAGCCAGCAGTCTGCCCGCGAAAACGCCGGTACGACCAGCCTTGGCGCTCTGTTGCGTGCCAAACTGGACAACAACTCCTAATCAGCTGGGGGCAGATCTAACGGTCTGCCCCACCAAACATCTGATATGTTGTTGACCTGAACGAACGACCGGCTTCCCTTGGGGTGCCGGTCGTTTTTTCTTAGCCTTATCCCTGGATTGCCATGACCCGCTCCGACCTCGTTGAAGAACTGGCCAACCGTTTCAGCCAGCTAACCCACCGCGATGCCGAATTCGCCGTGAAGGCCATTCTGGATGCCATGAACGACGCCCTGGTCCGTGGTCACCGCATTGAAATCCGTGGTTTTGGCAGCTTCTCGATCAACCGCCGCCCGCCCCGCATGGGCCGCAATCCGCGCAGCGGCGAGAGCGTGGCCATTCCCGAAAAACGCGTCCCCCACTTCAAGCCCGGCAAGGCCCTGCGTGAGGCTGTGGACCAACGTACTGCCGAGCTGGAATCCCACCCCAAGGGCTGAGTAGAATTCCTCGCTACTGAGGAGATCAATGAAACAGCTCGTATGGCTCTTTAAGTGGCTACTTAAAGCGGCCATTTTTTTTACCCTGTTCGCCTTCGCCCTGAACAACCAGGGCGATGTGACCGTGCACTTTTTCTTTGGCACGCACTGGACCGCACCGCTGGTGCTGGTGGTGCTGGTGGCCTTTGCCGCCGGTTTGCTGATTGGTGTGCTCGGCATGGTGCCGCGCTGGTGGCGCCACCGCCGGGCCGCCAGCCGCGCACGCCAGGCCGCGGCCACCGCGATTGCCAACGCCAACGCAGAATCCAACAAACCTCCGATGGCCCCACCGCATGGACTTTGACATCACCCTGATCCTCATGGGCCTGCCCGTGGCCTTTGTGCTGGGGTGGCTGGCCTCGCGCATGGACATGCGCCAGCTGCGCATGGAAAACCGCCAGGCGCCCAAGGCCTATTTCAAGGGCCTGAACTTTCTGCTCAACGAGCAGCAAGACCAGGCGATCGACGCCTTCATTGAGGCCGTACAAAACGACCCCGACACCTCGGAACTGCACTTTGCGCTGGGCAACCTGTTCCGCCGCCGGGGCGAGTACGAACGTGCTGTGCGGGTGCACGAGCACCTGCTGTCGCGCGGCGACCTGAGTCTGGACGACCGCCACCGTGCGCAGCACGCGCTGGCACTGGATTACCTCAAGGCTGGCCTGCTGGACCGTGCGGAGGACGCGCTGCTCAAGCTGGAAGGCACACGCTTTGAAGCCCAGGCCCGCCTGGCCCTGTTGGCCAACTACGAACGCTCACGTGACTGGGAGCAGGCCGCACTGGTGGCCCAAAAACTGGAGTCCAGCGACCAGGGCAGCTTCAAGGGCCGCCTGGCGCACTACCTGTGTGAACAGGCCGCCACACTGCGGGCCGCTGGCGAAACCGCCCAGGCACAGTTCCTGTTGCACCAGGCCATTGCCACCGCGCCTGACGTGCCACGCCCGCGCATGGACCTGGCCGACCTGCAGGCCCACAACGGGCACGCGGCCCAGGCCTACGCCACGCTGACCGAGGCCATGCAGGCCGCCCCCGGTGCCGTGGCCCTGATCGCTCCGCTCTTGGCCCAGCAAGCTGTGGCCGCGGGCCAAGGCGTGGCCGCGCTGGCCCTGCTCAAGGATTGCTACGCCCAGGTTGCCTCGCTGGACGTGCTGGACGCCATCGTGGCGCTGGAAGCCGCCAGTAGCGAAACCACGCCCACCGCCCGCGACTGGTACGCCCGCCACCTCGAGAAAGAACCTTCGCTGGTCGCAGCGGCCAAATGGATTGCCGGCGAAAAGCTGGAGCGCGAAGCCTTTCACCCCCAGGTCCAGCGCGCGCTGGACCATGCGGTCAAACCCCTCACACGCTACCGCTGCGCGGCCTGCGGCTTTGAAGCCAAGGTGCACTTCTGGCAATGTCCAGGCTGCCAGGCCTGGGACAGCTACCCCGCACGCCGTGTGGAAGAACTCTGAATCGCTATAACAAGACCATGACGATTTCCAAACTGACTCTTTCAAAAGCCCGCGTGTTGGTCGTGGGCGATGTGATGCTGGACCGCTACTGGTACGGTGCGGTAGACCGCATCAGCCCGGAAGCGCCGGTGCCCGTGGTACGCGTCACGCGCGAAGAAGAGCGCTGCGGTGGCGCCGCCAACGTGGCCTTCAACGCCGCCACGCTGGGCGCCCAGGCGTCGTTGTTGACCGTGGTGGGTGACGATGAAGCCAGCCACAAGCTAGAAGCGCTGGTGGCCACCACCGGCATCCGCACCCACTTTGGCCGCGACAGCGACCTGAAGACCACGGTCAAGCTGCGCGTCATTGGCCGCCAGCAGCAATTGATCCGCCTGGACTTTGAGAACACCCCCAACCATGAGATCCTGGCGGGTCAAACTGCCATTTTTGAAAACCTGCTGCCCCAGCACGATGCGATTCTGTTTTCCGACTACGGCAAGGGCGGACTGGCCCACGTAAGCGACATGATTGCGCGCGCGCGCACTGCGGGCAAACCGATCTTCATCGACCCCAAGGGGAGCGATTACTCGCGCTACCAGCAGGCCACCGTCATCACACCGAACCGCGCTGAGCTGCAGCAGGTGATTGGCGCCTGGCACAGCGAAGACGAGCTGCGCAACAAGGTCAGCGCCCTGCGCGAACAACTCCAGCTGGACGCCGTGCTGCTGACCCGCAGCGAGGAAGGCATGACGCTGTTCGATGCCGCGGGCCAATTGCATGTGAGCGCCCAGGCGCGCGAAGTGTTTGACGTGACCGGCGCCGGCGACACGGTGATTGCCACCATGGCGGCCATGGTCGGGGCCGGATTGAGTTTGCGCGAGGCCGTGCCTCTGGCGAACCGCGCCGGTGGTTTGGTGGTGGGTAAATTCGGCACCGCCACGGTGTCTTACGAGGAGCTATTTGCATGACACGCATCGTGGTCACCGGCGCCGCCGGTTTCATTGGCAGCAACATCATCGCAGGGCTGAACGCCCGCGGACTCACCGACATCATCGCGGTGGACGACCTCAAGCAGGGTGACAAATTCCGCAACCTGGCCGACCTGCAGATTGCCGACTATGTGGACGCCGACAGCTTCTACGACGACTTTGCCTCCGGCCACTATGGCCAGGTAGAAGCCGTGTTCCACGAAGGCGCCTGCAGCGACACCATGGAGCAGGACGGCAAGTACATGATGGCGAACAACTACACGCTGTCGTGGCACTTGTTCCAGGCCTGCCAAAAGCGCGGTGCGCGCCTGCTGTATGCATCCAGCGCGGCCACCTATGGCGGCTCGGACACCTTCCGTGAAGAGCCCGCGTTCGAGGCACCGCTCAACGTCTACGGCTATTCCAAGCTGCTCTTTGACCAGCGCATGCGCCGTGAGTGCGGCAACGACTTCCAGCGTACCAAGGCCGGCAAGACGCACCAGGTGGTGGGCTTTCGCTACTTCAACGTCTATGGCCCGCGCGAGCAGCACAAGGGCCGCATGGCCAGTGTGGCCTTCCACCAATACCACCAGTTCAACGCCGAAGGCAAGGTCAAGCTGTTTGGCGAGTACGGCGGCTACCCGCAAGGTGGCCAGATGCGCGACTTTGTCTTTATTGACGACGTGGTCGCCGTGAACCTCTGGTTCTTTGACCATCCCACACAAAGCGGCATCTTCAACCTCGGCTCCGGCCGCGCCCAGCCCTTCAACGACGTGGCAAGCTCCGTGGTCAACGCCATGCGCGGCCTACGGGGTGAAGGCGCCTTGCCGCTGGCCGACATCGCCGCCCAGGGTCTGGTGGAGTACATCCCCTTCCCCGACGCGCTGCGCGGCAAGTACCAGTGCTACACCCAGGCCGACCTGACGGCCCTGCGCGCTACGGGCTGCGACCACGCGTTTGTGGACGTGCAAACCGGCGTGGGCAAGTACGTGCAGTGGCTGGCCAGCCGTAAGGCCTAAGCCCATGGCCTACGCACGCTCCCTGGCCCTGCTGGCTGCCGGCCTGCTGCTCAACCTCTCCAGCTGGGCGTTGGAGGTGAATGACGCCACCGAGGCGCAGCTAGACGGCGTGCGTGGACTGGGCCCCAGCCAGACCGCACGCATTCTGCAGGCACGCGAGATCGGTCCCTTCAAGAGCTGGGCCGACTTCATGGCCCGTGTCAAAGGCATCAAAGCCAGCAGCGCCACCAAACTGTCTGCCCAAGGCCTGACAGTGGGCGGCGCGCCCTACCCCGGAGTCACCCCGTAATGCTGGCCGTCTTCGCTATCTGTGTGGGTGCCTGCGCCGGTGCCTTGGCGCGCTGGCAATTGGGCCTGTGGTTCAACCCTGCAGCCGCAGCAGCGGGCACCACACTGCCGCTGGGCACGCTGGCCGCCAACCTCATCGGTGGCTACCTGATTGGCGTGTGCGTGGCCGTGTTCCAGGCCCTGCCGCAGCTGGACCCGGCCTGGCGGCTGGCGCTGGTCACCGGCTTTCTGGGTGCACTCACCACCTTCTCCAGTTTCTCGGCAGAAGTCGTAGGCATGCTGGGCCAGCAGCGCTATGCGCTGGCGCTGGGCACCTCGGCCGTGCACCTGCTGGGCTCTCTCCTGCTCACCGTGGCGGGCATCCGGTCTGCTACGTATTTCATAGCTTCTCACGCATAGTTCATGAGGGCTAGTGGCCTGTTTGGCATCAAGCCAGGGCCGTCATCGAGCTGAAACACTTGCACTGCGGTGCGCAGATGCTGGGTTTCCTGGGCCAGGCTCAGGGCGCCCGCCGCCGACTCCTCCACCATGGCCGCGTTTTGTTGCGTCGCTTGGTCAATCTGGTCCAGCGTGATGCGCAGCTGGCCAATGCCGGTGTGCTGCGCCTGGGCGGCACTGCGGATGGTCTCGATGGTCAGGGACACTTGGCCCACGCTGCGCACAATGTCCTGCATGGTGCGCCCGGCACTTGCCACCAGCACGGTGCCCTGCTCCACCGCCTCTACCGAGCGGCCAATGATGGCCTTGATCTCACGCGCGGCCTCGGCCGAGCGGCCCGCCAGGCCGCGTACTTCGCTGGCCACCACCGCAAAGCCACGGCCCTGGTCGCCCGCGCGTGCGGCTTCCACGGCGGCGTTCAGCGCCAGGATGTTGGTCTGAAACGCAATACCGTCGATGACCTGGATGATGTCGGCAATCTTGCGCGACGCGCCATTGATGTCCTGCATGGTCTGCACCACCTGGGCCACCACGGCACCGCCACGTTCTGCCACCTGGTGAGCTGCCACGGCCGAGTGCACGGCCTGCTGGGCCGATTCGGCCGTGTGGCGCACGGCATCTGACAACTGGCCCACGGCCACTGCGGTGCGCTGCAGCGAGACTGCGGCCTTCTCCGTGCGTTCGGACAGCTCGGTATTGGCCATGGCAATTTCATCGGTGTTGCTGCTCACCACGTCCACGCCTGCGCGTACCTGGGTCACCAGGCCCGCCAGGGCGGTGTGCATGCGCCCCAGGTCGCGCTGCACAGCGCCCAGTTCGTCGTGGCCGTGCACCTGCAGCGGGGCACGCAAATCCCCCTGGCCCCAGGCATCAGCGGTGGTTTGTAGCTGGGCAATCGGCCGCAGGATGGAGCGCACGATGGCCAGCACCAGTGCAGTCGCCAGTGCAGCCACCAGCAACGTGGCCACGCCGACCAACCAAGGTGCCTGCGCACCGGTGGCCTCCAGTGCATCGCGCCGCTGCGCAGCCCGGGCCGAGATGGATGCAGTCAATGTCTGCAACGCGGCCTCGGCCTGCTGAATCTGCGCCTTGTGCGGCGCCATGGCCCGGTTGCCAGCCCAGGGATCGTTGAGCTCGCCACGGGCCATTTGCCCGAGGATGGATTTGAAGCCCGCCGCGTAGCGGTCCAAGGCCTGCAGCATGTCAGCCAGCGCCACCGCATCTGCGGGCTGTGCCAGCGCCTGGGTGCGGGCAATGGCCTCGCGTGTGCGGGCCACCTCGGCCGTCCACTGTGCGGTGAACTGCTCGGTCTCCTGCTCATCACCCATGGTCAGGAAAATGTCTTTTTCAAACCGGCGGGCGCTGCCCAGCGCGGTGCGCACATCGCCCAGGGTTTGCACGGCTTCAAACTCGGCGTCGATGAAGTCGGTGGCGCGCTGTGCCTCGCGGGTGATGGTGAAGGCGGCAAAGGTGCCCACCAGCGCCAGCGCACCTACAGAGAACGCCAACAGCAAGAACAACCGCGAACGAATCCGCCAATGCACCAACCACGCCATGGGAACCTCCTTGTGAAGCGCGATGGTCATGCATCGCCGTGACGCGGTTGTGACACAGCTTTACACTCCCCCGACCCGAGAAAGCCCCCCATGCAGACCGCCCTGATGTGTATCTTCGTTGTAGCCTATGTCGCCATCGCCCTGGAGCATCCGCTTGGGGTCAACAAGTCGGCCTCCGCACTGCTGGGGGCGGGCCTGCTGTGGACGCTGTATGCGCTGGGCCAAAACGACGCCACCCTGGTCAATACGCAACTGGGCGAATCACTCATGGGGACCGCGCAGATCGTCTTCTTCCTCATGGGCGCCATGACGATTGTGGAGGTGGTGGACGCACACAACGGCTTTGAGGTGATCACCTCGCGCATCAAGACCACGCGGCTATCGACGCTCATGTGGCTGGTCGGTCTGGTGTCCTTCTTTCTCAGCTCCATCCTGGACAACCTGACCACCACCATCGTGATGGTCTCGCTCATGAAGAAGCTGCTGCAAGAGCGCGATGACCGCCTCTTCTTTGCCGGCATCATCGTCATCGCCGCCAATGCCGGTGGCGCCTGGACACCCATTGGTGACGTCACCACCACCATGCTGTGGATTGGCGGTCAGATCACGGCACAGGAGATCATGAAGGGCTTGTTCCTGCCCTCGCTGGTCAACCTGTTGGTGCCACTGGCCGTGACCAGCTGGATGCTGGGCACGCGGCCCGTACGGGCCCCGCAGCGCAACGCCGACGAGGCGGGTCTGGAAACCAGCGCGTTCGAGCGCAACCTGATGTTCTTTCTGGGCCTGGCCATCCTGGTGCTGGTGCCGGTGTTCAAGACACTGACCCACCTGCCCCCGTTCATGGGCATCCTGCTGGGCCTGGGCCTGCTGTGGCTGGTGGGCGACCTGGTGCACCGCCAGGAAGAGGACCTGCGCAAGCAGCGCCTGACGCTGGCACGCGCCCTCACCCGCATCGACATGGGTTCGCTGGTGTTCTTTATTGGCATTTTGCTCAGCGTGGCGGTGCTGGAGCACACCCATGTGCTGTCCTCCATCGCCCAGTGGCTGGACCGTACTGTGGGGCGCCAGGACGCCATCGTGATGATCATTGGCCTGGTCAGCGCCGTGGTGGACAACGTCCCCCTCGTGGCCGCCAGCATGGGCATGTACAGCCTGGCCCAATACCCTGCCGACAGCTTTCTGTGGGAGTTCATGGCCTACTGCGCGGGTACCGGGGGCTCCATCCTCATCATTGGCTCGGCGGCGGGCGTAGCCGCCATGGGCCTGGAGAAGATCGACTTCCTCTGGTACGCCCGCAAAATCGGTGGGCTAGCGCTGCTGGGCTACCTGGCAGGCGCCGTGGTTTACATCGGCCTGGAACGCTGGCTGCACTAGTGCCAAAAGCGCATTGGGGCCCGGACTTAAGGGTAAACACCAAGCGCATGCGTCAGGCTTTCTACAGGGGATTTAAGGCACTATCCAAGACTTGAAAGCACGGCCTGCGCCTGCGCGTGCCCCCGAACAAGACTAATGGAGACTCCCCTGTGATTGCACTACTGAAATTTGCTTTTGGCATTGACTGGGTCAGCGAAAAGCTAGGCACCTTCGCGTCGTGGACGGTGTTGCTGGCCGCCCTGATCAGCGCGGGCAATGCCTTCATCCGCTACGGCTTCGACCTGACCTCCAACGGTTGGATCGAGATCCAGTGGTACCTGTTTGCCTACACCGTGATGGTGGGCGCCCCCATCGTGCTCAAGCTCAATGAACATGTGCGGGTGGACCTGATCTACGGCAAGCTCAAGGGCAACAAGCCGGTGTATGTAGACCTGTTCGGGCTGCTGTTTTTCCTGCTGCCCGTGATCTCCCTGCTCACCTACCTGTCGGCCCATTATTTCTGGGGCATTTACGTGTCCCACGAAATGTCGCAAAACGCCGGTGGCCTGATTCGTTGGCCTGCGGTGTTGGCCATGCCCGTAGGCTTTGCCATGGTGTGGTTGCAAGGCGTGGCTGAAATCATCAAGCGCGTGGCGTATTTGCAAGGCAAGTACCAGATGGACACCCATTACGAAAAACCCCTGCAGTAAGCACGGCCGCCCCCATACCTACAACGACAAGATACTCAGGAACCTCCTATGCAACTGGAACATTTTCCCCCGCTGATGTTCGCGGGATTGGTCGTCATCATGCTGATCGGATTTCCGGTCGCATTCTCCCTGGCTGCGCTGGGCCTGGCCAGCGGCTTTTACGCCATCCAGATGGGCTGGTTTCCCGCCGCCTTCATGGGCAACCTGCCCATCTCGCTGTTCTCCATCCTGAACAATGAGCTGCTGCTGGCCATCCCCTTCTTCACCTTCATGGGCACCATCCTGGAGAAGTGCGGCCTGGCCGAAGACATGCTGGACTCCATGGGCCAGCTGTTTGGCCCGGTGCGCGGTGGCGTGGGCTACTCGGTCATCATCGTAGGCTTCATCCTGGGTGCCATTACCGGCACCGTGGCCGGCCAAGTGATCGCCATGGCGCTGATTTCGCTACCCGTGATGATGAAGTACAACTACAACATGCGCTACGCCACCGGCGTGCTGGCGGCCTCGGGCACCATCACGCAGCTGGTGCCACCGTCGTTGGTGCTGGTGGTGCTGGCTGACCAGTTGGGCCAACCCGTGGGCGATATGTACAAGGGCGCCTGGGGTCCTTCCATTCTGCAAGTGCTGATGTTTGCGGCCTATACCTTTGCGCTCTCGCGCTTCAAGCCCGAGTACCTGCCTGGCATCCCCAAGAGCGAACGCACGTTGGACGGCTGGGCCCTGTGGTCCAAGTGCCTGCGCGGCATCATTCCCTCCGCCGTGTTGATTTTTGCGGTGCTGGGTTCCATGGGCGGCCTGCCCTTCCAGAACACCGCCATTGCCACACCAACCGAAGCCGGCGCCATGGGCGTGGTGGGCGCGTTGATCCTGGCCGCCATGTCCAAACGCTTGACTCCCGCTCTGATCTGGGAAGCCATGAGTGGCACGATGCGCCTGACGGCCATGGTGGTGTTCATCCTGATCGGTTCACGTGTGTTCAGCCAGGTGTTCCAGGGCGTGGACGGTGCCAAGTGGGTCGAGCATTTGTTGACCGGCCTGCCCGGCGGCCAAGTCGGCTTCCTGGTGGTGGTGAACGTGTTTGTGTTCTTCCTGGCCTTCTTCCTGGACTTCTTTGAGATCGCCTTCATCATCGTGCCCATGCTGGCCCCGGTGGCCGACAAGATGGGTATCGACCTGATCTGGTTCGGCGTGCTGCTGTGCGTGAACCTGCAAACCAGCTTCATGCACCCACCATTCGGCTTCGCGCTGTTTTACCTGCGCGGCATTGCCGACACGCTGTTCAAGGACAAGCGCATTCCCCGCCCCGTGCTGTCCAACGACATCTACCTCGGTGCCATCCCCTGGGTGCTAATGCAAATCATCCTGGTGGTGGTGGTGATTTTCCTGCCCCAGTCGGTCACCATGTTCCTGGACGAGAAGATCGTGGTGGACATCGACAAGGTGACGATTGAAATGCCCGCCGAAGAAGGAGCCCCTGCCACCATGGAACTCAAACCTGGTGAAGTAGCACCCCCTGTGGACGCTGCGGCGGTCGACAAGGCTGCAGAAAAAGCTGCCGAAGACGAGCAGAAAAAAATCGACGAGCTGTTCAAAAAATAAGGCCCCCGCTCCAGCCCCGCTGGGGCCCTGCCTGCCACGGCCCCGCCTTCAATGGGTGGGGCCTTTTTACTTTCAGGAACCTGCATGCCCCGAGACACCTCCGCTCCCCTGGCGCCCACACCTCCCGCCGTGCTGAACTTCACCCCCGAGGCTGGTGAAGTCACCTCGCCCGCCTATGGCACCGCGTTCAAGGGCATTGCCCTGGTGCTGCTGGTACTGGCCGGCGCGTGGGCCTGGCAGATGCACCAATGGAATCTGCAGCAGGCCGCGCCGCAGCCCGTTTTCTGGCTGTTAGCACCCTGGGGGCTGATGGCCTACACCGTATGGTTTGTGATCACCGGCACTACACGACTCAACGGCCAGTTTTTGGAGCAATCGTGGATGTGGCGCAAGCGCGTGGAGTTGAACAACCTGGCCTATGCCAAAGTCATCCGCATTGGCGGGCTGGACTGGCTGATTGCCCCACGGCTCTACACCAAGAGCTTTGGTGGCAAGCTGATCATCTTTTATGCGGCCGATGCCGCCATGCTGGCCGAATTCAAACGCTTGGAACTGGCACTGACCGAACTGCGCAACGACCCCTGAAGACTGCGCGTGCGCCCATAAAAAAACCGCGCCGTAGCGCGGTTTTTTGTTGCCACTAAAGTCGTGGTTTTACAGCTTCTGATTTTGCATGAAGCCGTCGAACTTGGCTTCGGTGAAACGGAACCAGAGGTTAGAGTCGGCGCGGAACTTGGAGTAGTCGGCGTAGATCTTCTTCCAATCTTCGTTCTTGTCGTTCAGTTCGGCGTACAGGGCTTCGGCAGCCTTGAACGCAGCAGCCATCACGTCGTTGGGGAACGGACGCAGTTTGGTCCCGCTGCCCACCAACTGCTTCAGCGCAGCAGGGTTGCGGGCATCGTACTTGGCTTGCATGTCGGTGTGGGCATAGGCGGCAGCGCACTCGACGATGGCCTTGTTTTCGGCCGACAGGGCGTCGTAGGCCTTCTGGTTGATGTACAGGTCCAGCTGAGGACCGCCTTCCCACCATCCGGGGTAGTAGTAGTACGGTGCCACCTTGTTGAAGCCCAGCTTCTGGTCATCGTAGGGACCGACCCACTCGGCCGCATCGATGGTGCCTTTTTCCAGCGCGGTGTAGATTTCGCCGCCGGGAATGTTCTGGGGCACCACACCGATTTTTTCCATCACCTTGCCGGGGAAACCACCGGTACGGAACTTCAGACCTTGCAGGTCCTTCACCGACTTGATTTCCTTGCGGTACCAGCCACCCATCTGGGCGCCTGTGTTGCCCATGGGGAAGCTGATCATGTTGTACTTGGTGTAGAACTCGCGCATCAGCTTCAGGCCGTTGCCTTCGTACATCCAGGCGGTCATCTGGCGGCTGTTCAGGCCGAAGGGAATCGCACAGCCCAAAGCAAACGCTTCGTTCTTGCCGAAGAAGTAGTAAGGCGCCGTGTGTGCGCATTCCACCGCGCCATCTTTCACGGCATCGACCACACCGAACGGAGGCGTGATTTCGCCGCCCGCGTGGGTGGAGATTTCAAACTTGCCGCCCGACATTTCTTTCACTTTTTTGGCGAACACTTCGGCAGCACCGTAGATGGTGTCCAGCGCCTTGGGGAAGCTGGAAGCCAGGCGCCAGCGCACTGCGGCTTGTGCATGCACAGCAGGTGCTGCACCTGCGGCCAAAACGCCAGCAATGCCTGCGTTTTTGATGATTGAACGACGATCCATTCGGTGTACTCCGGTAATTGTGTTGTAACCATCTCACGGCGAAGTGCTCCCTTGCCGCAAGGACTGTAGTAGTCAAGCGCGATTGTAGGAACGCGGTGCCCCCCTTTCGTGGGGGTTTTCCCTCGACACGGGCAGGCTGGCGCGCCGCATTCAGGATTCTGCAAGCCAGCGCGTTGCGCGCTGGCTTTCTAACTGACTGGTGGCTTACGCAGCGCGTGCGGCAGGTGCCAACAATGCACCAAAACGCTGCGCAATCGAAGCCTGCATGCCCTTGGCGTCCAGCCCCTGCAATTGCAGCAAATAGGCCGGGTCTCCATGCTCGATGAACTCGTCCGCCAGTCCCAACTGCAGCACCGGCAGCTCAAGCCCGGCGGCCTGCAGGGCCTCCAGCACTGCGCTGCCCGCACCGCCCATGGTGGCGCCTTCTTCCACGGTTACCAGCGCCTGGTGGCTGTTCGCCACCTGCAGCAGCAAGGCCGTGTCCAGCGGCTTGGCCCAACGCATGTTCACCACCGTGGCTCCCAGCGCCTCGGCAGCCACCAGCGCGGGCTGCAACAGCGTGCCAAAGGCGAGGATGGCAATGCTTTGGCCCTGGCGGCGAATCTCTCCCTTGCCAAAGGGCAGCCCTTCCAGGCTGCTTTGCACGGCCACACCGGCGCCACTGCCACGCGGGTAGCGCACAGCCACCGGGTGGTTTTGCGCAAACGCGGTGCTCAGCAACTGGCGGCACTCGGCCTCATCGGCCGGGCAGGCGATGCTCATATTGGGAATGCAACGCAGGAAGGGAATGTCGTACGCGCCTGCATGGGTGGCCCCATCTGCGCCCACCAAGCCAGCGCGGTCCAGCGCAAACACCACAGGCAGGTTTTGCAGCGCCACGTCATGGATCAGCTGGTCATACGCACGCTGCAAAAAGGTAGAGTAAATCGCCACCACGGGCTTCAGCCCTTCGCAAGCCAAGCCACCGGCAAAGGTGACTGCGTGCTGCTCGGCAATGCCCACGTCAAAGTAGCGCGCCGGAAAGCGTTTTTCAAACTCCACCATGCCCGAACCCTCACGCATGGCCGGCGTGATACCGACCAGACGTGGGTCGGCAGCGGCCATGTCGCACAACCACTGGCCAAACACCTGGGTGAAGGTGGGCTTGGCCACGGCGGTGGACTTGACCAACCCCACAGCGGGGTCGAACTTGCCAGGGCCGTGGTAGGCCACGGGGTCGGCCTCGGCCAGCTTGTAGCCCTGGCCTTTTTTGGTGACCACATGTAAAAACTGCGGGCCCTTCAGGTGCTTGATGTTTTCCAGCGTGGGAATCAGCGAATCGAGGTCGTGGCCGTCGATGGGGCCGATGTAGTTGAAGCCGAACTTCTCGAACAGCGTGGCAGGCACCACCATACCCTTGGCCTGCTCTTCAATGCGTTTGGCCAGCGCAAACAGCGGCGGAGCGCCCTTGAGCACGCTCTTGCCCACATTTTTGGCCGCGGCGTAAAACTGGCCGCTCATGAGCTGTGCCAGATAGCGGTTCAGCGCGCCCACGGGCGGGCTGATGCTCATGTCGTTGTCATTCAAGATGACCAGCAGCTTGCAGTCTTCCACGCCAGCGTTGTTCAGCGCCTCAAACGCCATGCCGGCGGTCAGCGCGCCGTCGCCAATCACGGCCACCGAGTAACGGTCTTCGCCCTTGATGCGGGCGGCAAGCGCCATGCCCAGCGCGGCCGAGATGGAGGTGCTGGAGTGCGCGGTGCCAAAGGTGTCGTAGGGGCTCTCATCACGGCGCGGAAAGCCGGAGAGACCGCCGAACTGGCGCAGGCTGTGCATGCGGTCACGCCGGCCGGTGAGGATCTTGTGCGGATAGGTCTGGTGGCCCACGTCCCAGACCACACGGTCTTCAGGGGTGTTGAACACATAGTGCAGCGCCACGGTCAGCTCCACGGTGCCCAGGTTGGAGCTCAGGTGCCCACCGGTCTTGGCCACGCTGTTGAGCAGGTAGGTGCGCAACTCGTCGGCCAGGGTGCGCAGCTGCGCGCGCGGCAGTTGGCGCAGTGCCGCGGGGTCCTCAATCGTGGAGAGCAAGGGCAATGGAATGATGTCGTTAGAGGGCATTTGCTATCTTTTTAGTAGCTGCTTGCGCATATTATTCGGGGGCTAGAGGCCTATTTCTCTCTCAACACCTAGCTTGCGCGGTGCACCACCATGCCGGCCAGGGCCTGCAGGGCACGGGTGTCGGCCAGGCCACTGGCATGCAGTGCGTCCAGCGCCTGTTGCAGCAGCTGGGCCGCATAGGCCTGGCTGGCGGCCAGCCCCATCAGCGAAACATAGGTGGGCTTGTCATTGTCGGCGTCTTTGCCCGCGGTCTTGCCCAGCGTGGCCGAGTCGGCGGTCACGTCCAGAATATCGTCCACCACCTGGAAGGCCAGGCCAATGGCCGCACCGTAGGCCTCCAGGCCCTTGAGCGCCTGGGCCGAGGGGGCGGCGCAGTGCGCGCCCATCACCACGCTGCCCTGCAGCAGCGCGCCGGTCTTGAGCTGGTGCATCTCGCGCAGCTGGTTCTCCGTCAGCGGCAGGCCCACGCTGGCCAAGTCAATGGCCTGACCGCCCGCCATGCCTGCGCTGCCCGCGGCGCGCGCCAGCAGGCCACACAGGCGGGCCTGCACGGTACAGGGCACCGAGTCGTCCTGCGGGGTCAAAAATTCAAACGCCAGGGCTTGTAACGCATCACCGGCCAGCAGGGCGCTGGCCTCGCCAAACTGCACATGCACCGTGGGCTTGCCCCGGCGCAGCACGTCGTTGTCCATGCAGGGCATGTCGTCGTGCACCAGCGAATACGCGTGGATCAGCTCCACTGCGCAGGCCGCGCGCAAGGCGGCGGCTGGGCAGCCATGGCCATCGGCCGCAACGGCTTCGTGCGCGGCCAGCACCAGCAGCGGGCGCAGGCGCTTGCCGCCATCCAGCACCGAATAGCGCATGGCCTCCACCAGAGCGGCGGGCGCGCCGTGGTCCACGCCCTGGGGCGCGTCAGCGGTGATCCAGGCTTCCAGCGCGCGTTCCACCTGGTTCAGGCGTTCGCGGCTCCAGCTGTCCAGGTCAAAGGGGGCCACGGGGCGGGGGGCAACGGCGGCGAGCATCAGGCTTTCCAGGGTTTCAGGGCGCCGTCGTCCAGCACCTTGATTTGTTCTTCCACCGCCTGCAGCTTGTCGCGGCAGAACTGCAGCAACGCCGCGCCACGTTGGTAACCGCTCAGTAATTGGTCCAGCGGCATCTCGCCCGACTCCAGTCGGGCGACCAAGCGCTCCAACTCTTCCATGGCAGCCTCGTAGCTGGCGGGCGGGGCCACGCTGCTGTCGGCAGCGGCGTTGGCAAGGGTAGGAGAGGAAGCACTGGCCTTGGGCATGGGAGACGTTCAAAAAGCAAACCGCGATTTTAGGCCCAAGCAGGTACAATCGCCCCTCCCGCCTCCGGCCTCCCGCTTCTGGGATGGACGGCTCCCATTTACCGAGCACCTTGTTGCGCACAAAAATGCGCACCGTATGGCGCACCCCCCTGTGGGGAGTCTTCAGGTCAGGTCACCCATGTCTGATTTAAGTCTTCAACTGCAGCAGGCACACAGCCAACTACCAGTTTCAAGCTACTTTGACCCGGCGCTCTATGCGCTTGAGATGCAAAGTATCTTTCAGCAAGGGCCCCGCTATGTGGGGCACTCCCTGAGCGTTCCCAACGTGGGGGACTACTACGCCCTGCCCCAGGAAAAAGAAGGCCGCGCGCTGGTGCGCAATGCGGGCGGGATCGAACTTATCTCCAACGTCTGCCGCCACCGCCAGGCCGTGATGCTCAAGGGCCGTGGCTCGCTGACCCACAACGCCCAAGGCAGCGCCAGTGGCAACATCATCTGCCCGCTGCACCGCTGGACCTACAGCGGCGCCCATGCGGGCCACAACGGCAGCCAGAGCGGCACGCTGATTGGCGCCCCCCACTTCGCCCAAGACCCCTGCCTGAACCTGAACAACTACAAGCTGCAGGAGTGGAACGGCCTGCTGTTTGAAGCCAATGGCGTGGACGTAGCGGCGCAGTTGGCCCACATGGGCCCGCGCGCCGACCTGAGCTTTGACGGCTATGTGCTGGACCGCGTGGAGATGCACGAGTGCAACTACAACTGGAAGACCTTTATCGAGGTCTACTTGGAGGACTACCACGTGGGCCCCTTCCACCCCGGGCTGGGCCAGTTCGTCACCTGCGAAGACCTGCGCTGGGAAATGCACGAGAACTATTCGGTGCAAACCGTGGGTGTGGCCAACCGCCTGGGCAAGGCCGACGCCTCCGGCGGCTCCCCTGCCTACGAGCGCTGGCAAAACGCGCTGCTGAACTACCGAGGCGGCGTGCCACCCAAGTACGGCGCCATCTGGCTCACCTACTACCCGCACATCATGGTGGAGTGGTACCCGCATGTGCTGACCGTGTCCACGCTGCACCCCATGGGTCCCAACAAGACCATGAACATGGTCGAGTTCTACTACCCCGAAGAGATTGCCGCGTTCGAGCGCGAGTTCGTCGAAGCCCAGCAGGCCGCTTACATGGAAACCTGTGTGGAAGACGACGAAATCGCCGAACGCATGGACGCCGGCCGCGCGGCCCTGCTGGCGCGTGGCGACAACGAGGTAGGCCCCTACCAAAGCCCCATGGAAGACGGCATGCAGCACTTCCACGAGTGGTACCGCGGCAAGGTCGACCTGAGCAACCTGCGGGCCTGAGCGTTCACATGCAAGCCCTGTGGATGGTTCTGGCCTCGTTCTGGTTCGCGTTGATGGCGGTGGGCATCAAGTTCGCATCCCACAGCTTTGGCACCTTTGAGCTGGTGTTCTACCGCGGCATCGTCAGCATCATCTTCATGGGCATCGTGGTGCGGGCCCGGGGTGCTACGCTGCGCACGCCGGTGCCCATGATGCATTTGTGGCGCAGCTTCATCGGCGTGGCTTCGCTGAGTTCGTGGTTTTACGCCATCGCCCACCTGCCCCTGGCTACCGCCATGACGCTGAACTACATGAGCGGCGTGTGGGTAGCAGCATTTGTGGTGGGTGGTGCCCTGCTCTATGGCAAAAACCAGCCCCAAGGCGCGCTGCTGGGCACAGTGTTCATGGGCTTTGCCGGCGTGGTGATGACGCTGCGCCCGACCATCGACCAGAACCAGCTGTTTGGCGGCGTGGTGGGCCTACTCTCGGGTCTGGGCTCCGCCCTGGCCTATATGCAGGTCACCGCGCTGGGCAAAGTGGGCGAGCCCGAAGAACGCACGGTGTTTTATTTCTCGGTGGGCAGCGCCGTGGTGGGCGGCGTGGGCACGCTGTTCACCCACATCACGCCCTGGAGCGAAGTGGCCTGGCAAGACGCGGCCTGGGTGATTCCCATTGGCATCCTGGCTTCACTGGGCCAGTGGTGCATGACGCGCGCCTACCGCAAGGGCGCCACGCTGGTGGTAGCCAGCATGCAGTATTCAGGCATCGTATTTGCCGTGGTCTTCAGCCTGGTGCTGTTTGGCGACCACATCGCGCCGATGGGCTGGGCGGGTATTGCGGTCATCGTGACCAGCGGGGTGCTGGCTACCATCCTGCGGTCGCGGGCGTTGCCGGATACGCCGGCTGAAGAGCATTGAAAACTTTAGTCTAAAAGCAGATCCCAACGACTGCCCATAGGGGTCATTTACAGGGATTTGCTGCGCAAGTCTAAGGAGCTTAAATTGGGTCCAGATCCTTCGGGTAGCTGAGGCGCCTGCAGACTGATTGGCGACTTTCGTAGCGATCCAAAGAAGTCGTTAACGTGAATGCAAACCGGACCGCAACATCTGCCGCGAAGCCGCCTCCTGCAGCTGAGGGGTCATATTGGACGACCAATTAGCTGTTCTCACTCTGCCAGAGCTGTCTTTAAGTCAGCCATCAGTTGCGAGATGGAAGCATTAAGTCGCTCTTGTCCTTGAGCGTTCATCGTTTTGCTGAATTCGGTCATAGCGGTTTGAGATGCGAAAACATCCTTCCTTCCGACCGGGGACTGATAGTACGAGAGGATTTGATCGAGCTCAGACTCCGTGATGTCCTTGCCATAAAACCGCGACCATGTATCGACCAATTCCTTGGCGGAAAACATGGTTGCACATTCATCCATATAGCGCTGAAAGACTTGCTCAAGCCTTGAATTCGTCTGACCTTTAGGCGCGCCGGTCTCAGCTAGTATCTTTTGCACGATGCTCTTTCCAATATCACTGGCGGATGCCTTGCCCTGGTCGAGCTGTTGTTGGAACATTTGGGTGAGGCCCTGAGCATCCACAATCTTCGCGATTTTTTCTCGGCGAGTTGTTTCATCGGCAACTGCCGCCCCCCAAAAGAGTACCCCAATGGCAAACGCGAATAGTGTTCTCATTCAATCTCCAGGTTGAAATAGTCGAGTCGGTGACAACGGTTAACGTAACTAATGCCGCAAGGCCATGCTAGATAAAGCGGGACTGTGGTCTATAAAACATGGAATTTGCTGATATCAATCCTGCGCAGCTGCACTTTTAAAAAGAGCGGTCCTCGCATTTTGACGCCCTCATTCAGCCCTGAATATCCCCCATTCGAGTGAATTTTCTAACGACCGCTTCTGCCGCATAGCTCAGGCGTCTACAGACTGACTGCAGACATTCGTTGCACTCCGAAACGGTCATTGACGTCGGCCGTGAATGGAGCGCACTCAGCGTTGAAGAATGGCGACCACGCTTGCCGCCGTTGTGGGGCCATTCGACGAACCTGTTAAAGCGTGGGCGTCGCCCGGAAAAGATGACGTTACAGACAATTGACAACAAGTCCGTCCTTTTCTCGAAAGATAGTTTGGAGAGCCGCTTCAACCAAACCTACGCCTTGCGGCGTGGAAAGAAACTCGATTTCGTATTCAGTGTGACCGTCGAGTTCTGCTGCAATACTTGGCTCCAGGTGCGCGACAAAACCTTCTTTGGACAGTTCTAGTCGCAGTCCCAAAACTCTTCGAACCCGTTGATCCACAACCATTACCTCAACGTCCTCCGAGTCAGGGCTGCGCGTCAACGAGAAACAGTAGTTCAATTCGGGATCATGACAATAGATGTACGCCATACCATCGTAGCCATTGTCGGACGAAGAGGCCAATACAGTTGCTCGAAGCTTCATGGACAAATGCGCTTTAACGTTGAAAATAACCGGCGCCGCGCCGGAATGGTTGAGGAAACGACGGGTGTTTCACGGCGTCCGGGTTGATTGACCTGTTAGGCTGCGCAGTTTGGAGGCATATCAACTACCCCATGATTTAGCAGCCAACTGTGAAGTTCATGATGGTTTTTCACCGCATAGTCTCCCACCCAATCTGAGCTTCGAAGCAAGCTTCCCAAAACAACACCAACGCTTCCGATTAGGCATTTACCGCTTAGAAACCCAACATAGACATCGACAGGACTCATCCAACTGCCTTTGAACGAGTTCAGATCTACGAGAAATACGTCCTTCGCTAGCCCAATCGATTTAGTGTTCCGTATATCAGCCAGAACATCGTTGCTCTTCTTCTTTCTTGGATCAAATGGGTTTGCCGTTACAACAATTCTGTTGCACCCGGATAGCAGGCTCTCAATGTGCTTGTTTACATCAACGCTCATAGCAGCCTAACTTGATATATGAGTGAAATCTGTCTTATGAACAAAGCCGCCTTGAATCAAGATTTCACTCCCAGTGAACGTAAGCAATTGATTTATATGAGAAATTCTAGCTGCGCCAATTGCTGCGCAAAACGCTCGGCTTCCAAACGCCCGCTGAGATGTTCAGCGAATGTGTTGCATCGACCGGTTGAATCCGCCCCGCATTGCTGCCCTCCCCAAGAATACCCCCGCCTGGGCGGCGCATACCCGGTAGCCGATTTGCTGGCCGCGCAGCGGACTGATGAGGCCACCGGGTAGACGCCACGCAGGCAAGCGAACGCAAGAATGCAGGCGAATAGATAATCGCAAGACCATGACCTACACCACCCTGATCTCCGTCGCCCAACTCCAAGCCCTACAAGCCAGTGCCACGCCCGCTGTTGTGTTTGACTGCAGCTGTGACTTGATGCAACCCGCGCAAGGCCCGGCACAGTACGCCGAAAGCCACATTGCCGGCGCGCTGTATGCGCACCTCGACAACAACCTCAGCGCCAAGGGTGATCCGGCCGTGACGGGAGCCGCCTCAGGCGGGCGACATCCCCTGCCCCCTCGCAACACGTTCGCCGCGTGGCTCGGCAGCGTGGGCCTGAAGAATACCGACCAGGTGGTGGTCTACGACCGCCAGGGGGCCAACTACTGCGGCCGCCTGTGGTGGATGCTCAAGTGGCTGGGCCATGCAAACGTGGCCGTGCTGGACGGTGGCTTTCAGGCCTGGCAGGCTGCGGGCGGTGCCGTGGCCAGCGGTGCCGAGGCGCCTCGCACTGCAACCAGCTTTGCGGTCGGCGACCCGCTAGTGACGCTGGTGGGCGTGGACACTGTGCTGCGCAACCTCCACAAGGGAACCCAACACATCATTGACGCGCGCGGCGCACCACGTTTTCGCGGTGAGGTGGAGCCCATCGATCCCGTGGCAGGCCACATCCCCGGCGCGCTGAACCGCGTCTTCAGCAGCAACCTGGGGCCGGATGGTTTCTTCAAGCCCGCAGCCCAGCTGCGCGCCGAGTTTGAAGCCCTGCTGGGCCAGCGTGCGCCGCAGGACGTGGTGCACCACTGCGGCAGCGGTGTGAGCGCCGTGCCCAATGTACTGGCCATGGAAATTGCCGGGCTGGGCGGCACTGCCCTGTTTGCCGGCAGCTGGAGCGAATGGGTCAGCGACCCCAGCCGCCCCGTCGCCCAGGGCTAAGCCCTTCCACGTCAGCCCTCTAGCACGGCCGCCACTGGCGGCCTACACTGCAGCACCATGGAGTCTCGTTCGCCCTCCACACCTTTGCCCGCTGTCCGGCGCCTGCCTGATGCGGCAGTGCTCAGTGCTGTGGTCGTGGTGGGGTTGCTGTGCAGTGGGGCGATCTTCTACAGCTTGCGCCAGACCGAGGCACTGCGTATTCAGGAGATCCGCAACGCCAGCGCCAAAACCGTGATCGATGCACTGGAGCTGGACATCACCCGCACCGTGGAAGCCACGCACAACGCGGGCCTGATGGTGGAGACCCAACCCCGGCTGCAACGCCCCCAGTTCAACGCCTACATGCGTCGTGTGATGGCCGATTTGCACACGGTGTCAGCGCTGCAGTGGCAGCCCTTGGTGAACGGGCGCGCCCTGCCCGCCTACGTATGGCCCGAGGACCATGGCCCATTGGGGCTGGGCCAGAGCCCCGATGCGCTGGCCCAACCGGAGCAGCATGCGTTGGTAGTGGGGCGTCCCGTGGCGTCGGAGACCTTCCCCATTGCCAGCACGCCGCCCGACAACGGGCTGGCCACCGCTCTGTCAGTGTCGTCTCCCGTGTATGAGCGCGACCCGCTGAGCGGTGGCACGCAGCGCCATCTGGGTTATGTGGCGGCTGAGGTGCCCCTCAAGGCCCTGCTGCGTGAGGCCAGCTACCGTGCCGACCTGGCGGGCATGGACCTGCTGGTTTTTGACCTTACCGCCCCAGACGAACAGGCCAACCAGCCCATCTACACCTGGTATGGCGGTGCGGCCGACACGCCACGGCAGTTCAGCTTTCTGGTGGACGCCAAGCTGGACGACTATGCGCTCACGGTGGACATGGCCACCCGCCCCTGGGAAGTGGTGCTGCGCCCGCGTGCGGCCTTTCAGCGCAGCCTGCCCGCCAGCCAGGCACCCTACCTGCTGGCAGGGGCGCTGGCCGCTACCGCACTGGTGACCTGGACCGTGTGGCGCGCCCAGCGCTACCGCCGCCGCATTGAGGCCGCCAAACAACGCGAGCAGGCAGCGCGCGAACAGTTGGCGACCGAACAAAAGCGGCTGCAAAACATCATCGAAGGCACGGGCGTGGCGACCTGGGAGTTTGACTACAAGACCCGCCAGTTGCGGATGAGCGAACGCTGGGCCTCTCTGGCCGGCTACACCCTGCGGGATTTGGGCGATAACCTCTATGCGCGCTGGCTGGAGTTGGTCCACCCCGACGATTTAGCCGCCTTCTTTGCTGCGCTGGCGCAGCACTACGCGGGCAACAGCGAGCACCTGAATTTTGAATACCGGCTGCGCCACCAGAAAGGGCACTGGATCTGGATTGCCGCGCGCGCCCGGCTGATGGAACGCGCAGCCGATGGCACCCCGCTGCTGCTAGCCGGAACGCATTTAGAGATCACCGAGCGCAAGGAGGCGGAAGCCCGCATTCAGGAGCTGAACGCCACGCTGGAGCTGCGCATGCAGGAGGCCCTGGCCCGCAGCGAGGCCCGTGCCACCATGGGCACACTGATCGCCAGCGTGTCCCACGAAATGGGCACGCCCATGGGCAACAGCCTCATGACTGCCAGCACGCTGGTGGACCAGGCACGCCATTTCCAGTCGCTACTGGATGCGGGCACCCTGCGCAAATCGACCCTGCAACAGTTTGTGGAACAGGTGCGCGAGGGCAATGGCCTGCTGCTGCGCAACCTGGAGCGCGCCGTGGCCCTGCTCAAGAGCTTTCGCCAGGTGGCGGCAGACCAGGCCAGCGAGCAGCGCCGCAGCTTTGATGTGCGCCAAGTGCTCGACGAAGTGATGCTGACACTGGCCCCCAGCCTGAAGCGCCAGACCCACAGCGTGAAACTGGAAGTGCCCGAGGACATCCGCATGGACAGCTACCCTGGGCCACTGGGCCAGGTGGTGATCAACCTCGTCAACAACGCCTATCTGCACGCGTTTGAAGGCATGGAGCTCGGCGTGGTGCAGTTGCGTGTACACGCCGATGAAAGCCACGTCACCCTCACCTGCAGCGACAACGGCCGCGGCATTGCGCCCGATATTCTGGAGAAGATGTTCCAGCCGTTCTTCAGCACGCGCATTGGCAGCGGCGGTACGGGCTTGGGCATGTCCATCGTGGACAACCTGGTGAAGTTCACGCTGGGCGGCACCCTGGAAGTGCACAGCGCGCTGGGCCAGGGCACCACTATCACCATCACGCTACCACGCGTGGCACCCGAGCCCACGCGCAGCGACGAGGTCTAAGCGCGCTAGAAACCCAGGCTTGCGCCCGCTCCCAGCAAGGTTGCCAGCCCCAGCAGCGCAAAGATGGCAGCCGCAATGCCATGCACCAGCTTCATGGGGATTTTGGCGGCCAGCCGGTCGCCCACAAAGACCGCAGGCACATCGGCAATCAGCATGCCCAGCGTGGTGCCGATGACCACCAGCAACGGGTTGGCATAGTGCGCGGCCATGGCGATGGTGGCGATCTGCGTCTTGTCGCCCATCTCGGCCAAAAAGAAGGTGACGAAAGTGGCACCGAACACACCCAGCTTACTGGCCACGCGGGTTTCTTCTTCCTCAATCTTGTCGGGAATCAGCGTCCAGATGGCCATGCCCAGAAAGGACGCGCCCAGCACCCAGCGCAGCACGCCGGGACTCAGCACCGAGGTGATCCAGGCGCCCAGCGCACCGGCCAGACCATGGTTGAGCACGGTGGCGGCCAGGATGCCGGCAATGATGGGCAGGGGTTTCTTGAAACGTGCGGCCAGGATGAAGGCCAGCAGCTGGGTCTTGTCGCCGATTTCGGCAAGGGCGACAACCCCGGTAGAAACTAAAAGAGCTTCCACGCCACTCACTTGCCCACAGGGGCCACCTCGCCCGCGGGCGCTGCAGGCCGGCGCAGCACCTTCGCCTTGATGCGACCGACAAAGTGTTCAATGTCGTCCACGATGGTGAAGAAGCTGGGCGTCACCAACAGGCTGAGCACGGTGGACGTGATCAGTCCGCCAATCACCGCCGCAGCCATGGGCGCGCGGAAGCTGTTGTCGGCATGGCCCAGACCAATCACCAGCGGCAGCATGCCCGCCACCATTGCAATGGTCGTCATGATGATGGGGCGCGCACGCTTGTGGCAGGCGTCGATCAGCGCGTCGAAGCGCGAAAGCCCATGCTCACGCTGCGCCATGATGGCGTACTCCACCAGCAAAATCGAGTTCTTGGTGGATACGCCAATCAGCATCACCAGACCGATGAAGGACGGCATGGACAGCATCTTGCCAGTCACCAGCAGGCCGATGAAGGCACCGCCGAAGGACAGGATCACCGCGGGGATGATGGAGATGGGGTGCAGGAAGTCCTTGAACAGCAGCACCAGCACGATGTAGATGCACAGCACGCCGGTCAGCATGGCCAGGCCAAAGCCAGCCACCATCTCGGCCTGCACTTCGGCATCGCCCACTTCGAGCTGCTGCACACCCGCAGGCATGTTCACGATACTGGGCAGCTTGGCCACGGCCTCGGTCACTTCGCCCAGCGGCACGCCCGAGAGCTCCACCTCAAAGTTCACGTTGCGCACACGGTTCAGGCGGCTGATCACGGCGGGGCCACCCGACATTTCGAGCGCGGCCACCTGGCTCAGCATCACCGGGCCCTTGACGCCGGGCACCATCAGGCGGCCCAGCAGCTCCAGGTCCTGGCGCGCATCGGTGTCGAGCTTGACCACGATGGGCACCTGGCGTTGGCTCAGGTTGAGCTTGGACAGGGCCGACTCGTAGTCGCCCACCGTCGCAATGCGCAGGGTCTCGGCAATCGCGCTGCTGGTCACGCCCATGTCGGCGGCCTTGCCAAAGTCGGGGCGGATGGCGATTTCTGCGCGTGTCAGGCTGGCGCTGGACGAAATATTGCCCAGACCCGGAATCTTGCGCAGATCGCGCTCCACAGCCGCAGCAGCTTGTGCCAGCGCCACCGGGTCTTCACCCTTCAGGGCCAACTGGTATTTCTCACCCGAACCACCCAGGCCCACCTTGAAGCGAGCGCCCGGCAACTCGGCCAGCGCGCTGCGCATCTGGCTCTCAATCACCTGCTTGACGGGGCGCGCACCGCGCTCGTCCAGCAGCACGGTCAGTGTGGCCTTGCGCACTTCTGCCGTCGCACCGCCCTGGAACGGGTCGGAGCCCACGGCACCACCACCGATGGTGGTGTAAACGCTCTTCACATGCTCCACCTTGGCAATCAGGCTACGTGCCTGCTCGGCCGCGGCATGGGTCTGGCCCAACGTGCTGCCTGGGGGCAGTTCCACATACACCTGCGTCTGCGAGTTATCGTCCGGCGGAATGAAGCCGCTGGGAATCAGGGGCACCAGGAACAGCGAGCCGATGAAGAAGGCGACGGCGGAGAGCATGGTGATCCAGCGGTGGCTCAGTGTCCAGCGCGTGATGCGCAGGTACAGCGGCATCCAGGTCGGCTCTTCGTGCACATGGGTGGACGGCTTCATGATGTAGGCCGCCATCATGGGCGTGAGCACGCGCGCCACGACCAGCGACGCAAACACCGCGAACACGGCGGTCCAGCCAAACTGCTTGAAGAACTTACCGACTACGCCGCTCATGAAGGCGGTGGGCAAAAACACGGCGATCAGCGCGAAGGTGGTGGCAATCACGGCCAGGCCGATTTCGTCAGCCGCTTCCATCGCGGCCTGGTAGGGCGTCTTGCCCATGCGCAGGTGGCGCTCGATGTTTTCCACTTCCACAATCGCATCGTCCACCAGAATCCCGATGACGAGTGACAGCGCCAAGAGCGTCACGATGTTGGTCGTGAAGCCCATGTAGTTCATGCCGATGAAGGCCGGAATGGCCGACAGCGGCAGCGCCACGGCGGACACCAGTGTGGCGCGCCAGCTGCGCAGGAAGAACCACACCACAATGACCGCCAGCACGGCGCCTTCGTACAGCATGGTCATGGAGGCGTCGAACTCCTCCTGCACCGGTGTCACAAAGTCAAAGGCCTGGGTCAGTTCCAGATCGGGGTGCTGCGCCTTCAGGTCGGCCAGCGCCTTGTGCACGGCCGCGCCCACTTCCACCTCACTGGCGCCCTTGCTGCGGGTAATCTCGAAACCCACCACGGGCTTGCCGTTGAGCAAGGCCAGGCTGCGTTGCTCGGCCACGGTGTCTTTGACACTGGCCACTTCATCCAGGCGCACGCGCTTGCCGCTGGAAAGGCTCAGCTCCAGGCGTGACAGTTCTTCGACCGTGGCCACGGTGGCCAGGGTGCGCATGGGTTGCTCCGAGCCACCCAGGTCGGCACGGCCGCCGGCGCTCTCTGTCTGCACTGCCTTTAGCTGTCGCGAAATGTCGGCCGCGGTGGCGCCCAGGGCCTGCAGCTTCAGCGGGTCCAACGCCACTTGCACTTCACGCGTCACACCGCCCACGCGGGCCACAGATCCCACGCCACGCACACCGAGCAAGGCGCGCGAGATGGTGTTGTCCACAAACCAGCTCAAACCCTCGTCGTCCATATTGCTGGAGCGGATGGTGAACGCCAGAATGGGCGCACCCGACAGGTTCATCTTGCTGACGATGGGGTCGCGCACATCGCTGGGCAGATCGCTGCGCACACTTTGCACGGCGCTGCGCACATCGTCCACCGCTTCCTGCGTGGCTTTCTCAAGCCGGAACTCGGCGGTCACGGACACGTTGCCGTCGTACACGCGGGTGTAGATATTTTTCAGACCCTGCAGAGGCGCAATCGCGTTTTCCAGCTTGCGCGCCACTTCAGTTTCCAGCTGCGCCGGTGCGGCGCCAGGCAGGCTGGCGGACACGGTGACGGTGGGCAGCTCCAGGTCGGGGAATTGCTGCACCTTCATGGCGTTGAAGGACATGAGTCCCGCCAGCGTCAGCAGCACAAACAGCATGACCGCCGGTATGGGGTTTTTAATCGACCAAGCAGAAACATTCATCTGTTTTGCTCCTTATTTAGTAGCTGCTTGCGCAGTCTTCTCGGGGGCTACAGCCTCTTTTGGCTTGGAGGCCGCCTTGGGCGCCTCCACCACCTTGACGAGATCACCCTCGCTCAGGAAGCTGCCGCCCACAGCCACCAGCTTGTCTTCGGGCTTCACGCCGCTTTGCACTTCAATCTGGTCGCCGACCACGCGGCCGGTCTGCACCTTGAGCTGGGCAATGCGGTTGTCCGCCCCCACGCGGTACACATAGCTGAAGCCATCGCGCACCACCACCGCGGTCTGCGGCACGGTCAGCGCGCCGGAGCTGCCCAGTTCGAACTCGCCGCGTGCGTACATGCCCGGCTTGAACGCACCTGGGGTCGCCTTGGTACCGGCCACGGCGCCGTTCAGGTCCACATAAACGAGACCGTTGCGTGTCGCCGCATCCACCGTGGGTGCGAGCATGCGCACGCGGCCCTTGTACTGTGCGCCCGTGGGTGAGGTGACCACCACATTCGTGCCCACGGTGATGCGGCCCAGCTCGGCCGAGGTGACTTCACCACGCCACTCCAGCCGGCTTTGGCGGATCAGCTTGAACAACTCGGTGCCCGCACCCACCACGGAGCCCACCGAGGCGGTGCGCGACGAAATAGTGCCGCTGTCGGGCGACAGCAGCTGGGTGTGCTTGAGGCGCAGCAGCTGCGAATCGAGCTGGGCCTTGGCCGACTCGACCCGTGCCTTGGCAGTGAGTTCGCCGGTGAGGTATTGGTTGACCTGCTGAGCGCTCAGCGCGCCGGTGCCCTGCACAGCGCGGGCGCGGTCGGCGTTGGCCAAGGCTTCTGCCGCGTTGGCCTGGGCTTCGGACACTGCGGCGCGGGCCAGCGCCACATCGGCCTGCACGCTCTCGGCCGCAAAGGTGGCGAGCACCTGGCCGCGTTGCACATAGTCGCCCACCGCAGCGTGCAGCTCCTGCACACGCAGGCCGCTCACTTCGGTGCCCACACTGGCCTCTTGCCAAGCCGCCACGCTGCCGTTGGCCGCCAGTTTGATCGGCAGCATGCCGCTCTGGGCTTGGGTGGTGGTCACGGTAAGCGAAGGCTTGGTCGCGGTAGCGGCGCCCGGCTTGGCCGTGTCGGCCGCCTGGCTGCGCGTGGCGAACAGACCCAGACCGGCCAGCGTGAGCAGGCCAGCGGCCATCAGGCCCAGTGTCAGGGGTTGGAATGGGAGGCGGTTCAAAAGACGGTTCATGGTGAGGATCTCGCTAAAAATCAATCAGACAAATGGTTTCGATTCGGGTCAGTTGCTGGGCTCAAAGCCGCCGCCCAGGGCGCGGTACAGAGCCACCCAGGCGCGGTTGCGCTCCAATGCCAACGACAGTTCGGCCGACTGCGAAGCCAGCGCCGAGCGGCGGGCGTCTTCCAGCTCCACCAGGTTGGCCAGGCCCTGGCCGTAGCGCGACTGCGTGGCCGCCAGCGATTCAGCGTAGCCCTGGGTGGAGACCTCGGCATCCTGCCTGCGCGCATCGGTGCTTTGCAGGTTCACCAGCGCCTCTTCCACCTCGCGCACGGCCTGGCGCACCTTGGCTCGGTACACCGCCACGGCCTGGGTGTAGTTGGCCTCGGCGGCCACCACGTTGGCCTTGCGTTGGCCACCGTCAAAAATCGGCAGCGTCAGCGCCAGGGGGCCAAAGGACCAGGTGTCCAGATTCGTTTCAGTACCCATGCTGCTGTAGCGCATGGCGCCCACGTTGCCGCTCAGGGTCAGGCGCGGGTAGCGCTGGGCCTTGGCGCTGCCCACCTGGGCACTGGCCACCACCACCTCACGCTCGGCGGCGAACACATCGGGGCGTTGGGTGAGCGTTTGGGCCGGCACGCTTGCTATGGAAACAGGAGCTGCTTGCGCAGGTTTTGCGAGGGCTGCAGCCAGTTTTTGTCTCAAATCAGCTTCTGCAAGGCCAGTCAGCGCCACCAGTGCTTTGGTGTCGATGTCGCAAGCGGCGGACTGCTGGGTCACACGGCTGCTGCCATCGGCCGCGCTGGCACGGGCCAAAGCGGCAACGGACGGCGCGGTGAAGCCGGCCTTGGCGCTGATATCGGCCAGACGCGCAGTCTCTTGGCGCGATGCCGCGTCCTTGCGGGCCACGTCCAGCAGCTGGTAGCAGGTGGAGAGGCTGTAGTAGGTGCTGGCCACCTCGGCCGCCACCGACACGCGGGCGTCGTGCCACTGGGCCTGGGTGCCCTGGAACTGGGCGTCGGCCGCATTGCTCACGGCGCGGTTGGCGCCCACCAGGTCCAGTTCCCAGGTGGCTTGCAAGCCGATGGTCTGGGTGGTGGCCACGGGCACATTGGGCTGGCTCACGCCACGGCTGGCAGCCACCGAGGCGTCGACCTTGGGCAGCAGCGCGGCATTGGCTGTGGTGCGCTGGGCGCGTGCGGACTCGACCCGTGCAACCGCCTGCGCAACGGAGGGGCTGACGGCCTGTGCGGCTTCAATCAATTCCACCAGCAGGGGATCGCCCTGCTGCTGCCACCACTGACTCAAAGCGCCCACGGTACCCTGGTGTGGCAGGGGGGCCTGCCACTGGGGTGCAACGGCGGCATCGACCTTGGTGGCGGGCATGGTGATGGCGCAACCACTGAGCGCGAGCACGCAGGCCGACAGGGCCAGCGCAGAGAGGTGGCGGGGCGTGCCGCGCAGTGCAGATGGTTTCATAGGAGTACGGAGGTGCAATGCAAGTGCCATGGGTATGAATCGGGTCGGGTTATGGGGTGGCCGGGGCGGACGACAGGGCCTGGCGGCGGCGCACTTCGCCTTCCACCATGGACAGGGCGGCCCCCAGCATGTGCTCGGCATAAGCATCGATCGCGGTGGGCGAGCCGATCAGCTCCGGGCGGATAGCCTGGATGACGTCGCTGCCCACATGCAGGATCATGCCCAGCCCGACGATGGAAAAGGCCAGACGGTGCACATCGTCGTCGGGTTGTGTGACACCCAGATGGCGGCACAGCGTTTGCACCAGGGCGTTGTGGGCGGGCTTGATGCGATCATCGATCTCGGCCTGCCACAGGCCCGTGGGCTCCAGCATCTCACGGATGTGCAGCTTCATGCAGTTCTGCATGGCCACACCGTTCTTCATGGGCTCGGTGAAGGTGTCGAGCATGGCGCGCAGCGAGTCGGCCAAGGTCTGCTCGGGATGGTTGATGCTGGAGGGCTCGACGCTGGGGTTGCTGCGTGGGTCGGTAAACACGGCGCGGTACAGGCCAGCCTTGTCGCCAAAGTAGTAGCTGATGGAGGCCACGTTGACATTGGCAGCCAGCGCAATTTCGCGGGTGGAGGTTTTGGCAAAACCCCGGTCGGCAAACAGCACCAGGGCGGCGTCCAGCAGGCGGGTGCGAGCCTCTTGCCCATCGCTGCGCAGGTGCTTGGCGGCCGCGGGGGCGAGAGGCAGGGGAAGTGGAACGGCAGGAGTCGGCATAGCGGCCGATTCTAGCGAGTTAAATCAAACGATTGATTTAACTACACGAAACGTAGGGGCTTTCCCTTAGTCCTCTGCCCCGCATGCCCACTAACAGGCCAGCGACTCCTGAAAGTCCCAGCCCTGCTGCAGCGTGCAGACCAGTTGTGTGGCCTGCCAGCGCAGGCTGGCACCCTGCGCGAAGTCCAACTCCAGCGTCAGGGGCTCTTGCCAGCGGCCCGGGATGTCCAGCTGCGTGAGCCCAGCGCCTGTGGAGGCTAGCAAAACGCGCCCATCGCGCAGGCGCCCCATGGCGTCTACAGCCGCCCCTTCTGGCACACCCTGCAATTGCATCTGCAAGCCCCGCACATAACCCGTCAAAGGCGCAGCGCCTGGCAGACGGCGTTGAACCCAGGCGGCTGAAAAATGCACGGTCACTGTGGGGCCGGCACACGCCAAGCACAACACTTCCGAGTCGGAAAAACTGAACCGCAGTAAGGCAGCGTCAGTGGCCATGGCCCAGGCCGCTGACCACGGCGACCAGCACAATGCCTGCCGCCAGCCACGCAATCTGCGCCGCAGTCTGGCGCGCGGTCAGCCGCTTTTGCAGCTGCGGAATCAGGTCGGCCAGCGCCACGTAAATAAAACTGCTGGAGGCCACGACCAAAAAGTAGGGCAAATAGTCCTGCATCTGGTCCACCAACCAATAGCCAGCCAAGCCGCCCAACGCGGTGACCGCACCGGCCAGCGTCACCTTGACCAGGGCCGCGCGCTTGTTGCTGGAGCCTGCACGCAGCACCATCAGGTCGCCCATGTGGTGGGGCACCTCGTGGGCCAGCACGGCGAGCGAGGCGATGGCGCCCAGGCGCATATCGGCCATGAAGGCCGAGGCAATCAACACGCCGTCGCCAAAGCAATGCACGCTGTCGCCGGTGAGCACGGCCCAGGAGCCCGAACCTGACGGAGCCCCGTGGCTGTGACCGTGACCGTGCGCATGGCCGTGGCCGTGGCCATGGCTGTGGTCATCGTGGTGATGCTCGTGGCCGTGATGCCAGAGCTCGGCCTTGTCCAGCAGGAAGAAAAACACCACGCCGATCAACAGCGTGAGGAACAGGTCATGGGCACCGGCCTGGCTCTCGAAAGCCTCGGGCAGCAGGTGCATGAAGGCTGTGGCCATCAACGCACCGGCCGCCAGGCTCAGCATGTGCTGGGTGTAACGCCCCAGCGCGCCAAAACTCAGGGCGGCCGCCAGCCAGACACTGCCAATGCCAGCCGCCAGGGTGCCTGCCAATATTGCAATCAGCGTCAAGCCACGCCCTTCGCTTTGAACCACGCGAGTGCGCGCTGAAAGCCATCCTCGGCCGCGGCCTTGTTGTAGCTGGAGCGGTAGTCCGCATGGAAGGCATGGCCCACGCCGGGGTAGACCACAAATTCCGAGGCCTTGGCGGCGGCGTTGCCCTTGGCACCGGCGGTCGCCAGTGCGTCCTTCATCTCGTTCACCGTGGTCAGCGGAATACCGCCGTCGGCCCCGCCGTACAGGCCCAGCACTGGTGCCTTCAGCGACGTGACCAGCTCCACGGGCTGCTTGGGGTTCATCGGATTGGGCGCGCCCACCAGGCGGCCATACCAGGCCACACCGGCCTTGACCTTCTTGTTGTACTCGGCATACAGCCAGGTGATACGACCACCCCAGCAAAAACCGGTGATACCGATCTTGTGTGGGTTGCCACCGTTGTGAATGGCCCAATCGACCGCACCGTCCAGATCAGCCAGCACCTGCGCATCCGGCACCTTGGCAACCACTTCGGACAGCAGCTTGCCGATGTCGGTGTAGCTGGCGGCGTTACCCTGGCGGGCATACAGGTCGGGGGCAATGGCCAGGTAACCGGCCTTGGCAAAGCGGCGGCAGGTATCGGCGATGTACTCGTGCACACCAAAGATTTCTTGCACCACGATCACCACGGGCAGGTTTTTCTTGCCAGCGGGGGCGGCAAAGTAAAACGGCACGGGATAGTTGTCCACCTCGTACACCGGGGTGCCGGTGACCAGGCCGGCGTCGGAGGTCTTGATGGCCGTCTGCGCCATGATGGGCATGGCAGTCGCCGCATAGCCCACACCTAGTGCGGCCTTCAGCGCAGTGCGACGGGTCGCGCCGTCCTCGGTCGACTTACCGGGCAGCAGGGAAATAATTCCGTTTTTCAGATCATCAAGCACTAGCGTCTCCTTGGTTGAAATAGAAACAGCAGGAAGTGTATGCACAACACATTCCTGCTGTGGTTGGCGGGACTTTGGCAGACCCGCTCTGGCTCAAAAAGTTTCCCAGTCGTCGTCACCGCCCGCTGGTGTCACGCGGGTGGAGGTGTGGACAGCAGGCTTGGGCGTCGCGGCCGCAACCGGCACTTTGGGTGCGGGGGCCTTGGCAGCCATTGGGGCCGCAGGCTTGGCGGCTGCGGGCCGGGGCGCAGGCTTGGGCGCCCCGGCCCCACGGCGCTCAGCGCCCTTGAAGGGCTTGGCGAGTGGCACGCTGGAACGTACCTTCGCCACGGGCAGGCCAGCCGCATGCTCCTGCGCGCCCAGCTTGAAGGTGGCCACCACCTGCACCAGGTCCTGCGCCTGGCTCTTGAGGCTGCTGGCCGCAGCAGCCATCTCTTCCACGAGCGCAGCGTTTTGCTGGGTGGCCTGGTCCATCTGAGTGACCGCCTCGCCCACCTGTGACACGCCCGAACTTTGCTCGGCGCTGGCCGCACTGATCTCACCCATGATGTCGGTCACGCGGCGGATGCTGGTCACCACTTCGGTCATGGTGGTGCCAGCCTTGTCGACCAGGGCAGAGCCCTGCTCCACCCGCTCCACGCTGGCACCAATCAGGCTCTTGATTTCCTTGGCAGCTTCGGCACTGCGGCCTGCCAGGCTGCGCACCTCAGAGGCCACCACGGCAAAGCCTCGGCCCTGTTCGCCTGCACGCGCCGCTTCCACCGCCGCGTTCAGCGCCAGGATGTTGGTCTGAAATGCGATGCCGTCGATGACGCTGATGATGTCGGCAATCTTGCGGCTGGATTCGTTGATGCCCTTCATGGTTTCGACCACCTGGCCCACCACCTCGCCGCCCTGGATAGCCACAGTCGATGCCGTCATGGCCAGTTGGTTGGCCTGGCGTGCGTTGTCTGCGTTTTGCTTGACGGTGGAGCCCAGTTCTTCCATGGAGGCTGCGGTTTCCTCCAACGCACTGGCTTGCTGCTCGGTGCGCGCACTCAGGTCGTGGTTGCCCTGGGCGATTTCTGAGCTGGCCGTAGCCACCGATTCAGACCCGCTGCGTACATTGCTCACCAAATTCACCAGATTGCCCTGCATGTCGTGCAACGTGGTGAGCAGTTGGCCCACCTCGTCGGTACGACCGTGTCGGATTTCCCCCGTGAGATCCCCATCCGCCACTTTTCTCGCCACCAAGGTGGCCTCACTCAGCGGGCCCGTGATGGAGGCAGAGAGCAGCCAGGCCAGAACCACGCTGAACAGCAGACTCACCGCGCCCAGCGCAATCAGCAACCGACGACTGCTCGTGTGGTTGTCCTGGATTTCCTTGGCAAGCTGGTCGATGGCATTGCGCTGGCTCTGCAACATCGCATCCATCTTGGCCAGATACACCTTGGAAGCCGGCGTGAACCTCTCATCCAGCACCTTGTTGGCCTCCTCAGCCTTGCCCTCTTTCTTGAGGGCTACCGTCTCGTCCCGGGCCGCAATATAGATCTTGCGCTGCTCCGCGATTTCCTTGTACAGCGTCTTCTCCTCTGCCGATGTCATAAGCGGTTCCAGCGCCTTCTGGAACTCGGTCGAGGATTTGCTGGATGCCGCCTGATCTTCGGCAAAGTACTCGGCCAGCGCCGGGTCGGCACTGCGCGCAATCGCGGCCGTGCGGCGCACACCCGTATGGATGTTGCGGTACCAATCGCCCACCAGGCGTTCGGTCTTGATGGGGTCGCTCAGCATGAGCTCGGTGGCATCAGCGACCGAATTCAGCCGCCCAATGCTGACCAGAATGACGACCAACAGCAAAGCCAGGATGGCCGCAAAAGCCAGCCCCAGGCGCCTGCGGATGGAAAGGTTGTTGAGGAATGAACCCATGTTGGCTCCTGTGAGTAGATCGTTCGGAAAAGTGACGCGCCGGGACTAAAACGTTTCCCAGTCCTCGTCACCACCTGCAGGAGTGACGCGGGTGCTGGCATGCACCGTGGGCTTGGGTGCAGCCGCGGCCGGTTTGCGGGCTGATGGCGCTGCGGTGGCTCGGGCAGCCGGGCCATTGTCTTGGCCACTGCGGCGCTCCGGGCCCTTGAACGGCGTAGCCTTGGGCTGGTTGGAACGCACCGGCGCCACGGCCAGCACCTGGCCCGAGTCGGCCACCGCACCCACCTTGAACACCGCCACCGCCTGCTTCATGCGTTCAGCCTGGTCGCGCAGGCTTTCGGCAGCGGCGGCACTCTGCTCCACCAGCGCGGCGTTTTGCTGCGTCATCTGGTCCAGCGTGCCAATCGCCTGGTTGACACCGGCAATGCCTGCGCTCTGTTCTTGTGCTGCAGCGGTAATCTCACCAATCACATCGGCCACACGGCGCACGCTCTGCACGATCTCCTGCATAGTCGCACCGGCGTCGGTCACGAGCTTGGTGCCGGATTCGACCTTGTCCACCGAGGTGCCAATCAGCCCCTTGATCTCTTTGGCGGCCTCGGCACTGCGGCCCGCCAGGCTGCGCACTTCGCTGGCGACTACCGCAAAACCACGACCCTGCTCACCGGCCCGCGCGGCTTCCACGGCCGCATTCAGCGCCAGGATGTTGGTCTGGAATGCGATGCCATCGATCACGCTGATGATGTCGGCAATCTTCTTGCTGCTGGCGTCGATCTCCTGCATGGTGCTGACCACCTGGGTGACCACCTCACCACCGCGCTGCGCCACACTGGAGGCGCTGGCGGCCAGCGCGCTGGCCTGGCGCGCGTTGTCCGTGCTGTGTTGCACCGTGGTGGTCAGCCCGTCCATGCTGGAGGCCGTGGCCTGCAGGTTGCTGGAGGTCTGTTCGGTGCGCTGCGCCAGGTCGTTGTTGCCCATGGCAATCTCGGCGCTGGCGATGGCGATGCTGTCGGTGCTGCTGCGCACCTGAGACACCATGCGCGCCAGCGACTCATTCATGCTGCGCAGCGAGACCAACAGGGAACCGAATTCGTCCTGCCGGTTGGTGTTGATCACCGAGCTAAGGTCGCCCTGCGCAATGCGGGCTGCCAGCTCGTTGGCCTGCACCAGCGGCTCGCGGATGGAACGCACCAGCCAGGCCGTGCCCGCAAAAATGGCGGCGACGATGACCGCCAACCCCACCAGAATGCCCACGCTGTTGGCAGAGCGGCGGCGCTCGGTTTCTGCGGCCACCTCGGCCACACGGCGCTTCTGCATCTCCACCATCTCTTTTTGCGCGGCGATGTAATTGCCCATGGTGGGCAGATACTGCGATTCCATGATCTGCAGCGCCTCCGGCTCGCTGCCGGCGGCCTTGAGTTCACGCGCCTTGTCGCGCAGTGCTATGACCGACTTGCGCAGCTCGCCAATCTTCTGCATTTGCGCCTTGTCGGCGTCGGACAACGGCATGGCTTCGATTTTTTTCTGCAGCTCGCCAATCTGGGCGCTGGTGGCATTTACGGGCTCCTTGAAAGCCTCGGCCACCGCAGGGCCCTGGCTCAGCAGAATGGCCTGGTTGCGCGCCGCGTTGGTCATGGTCAGGCCATTCCACTCGGTGGCGATCTGCACCAGGTCCACGGCATTGGCCTGTGTCGCACGCCCTTCACCCAAGATGCTGGCACTGCGAATCAGGCCCACCACCGCTACGGCGCAAATCGCTCCAATGACCAGCAAAATGAACGCCCACAGTTTGGTGGCAATCTTCATGCGTTGGAGCCCCATAGGTCGTCCTCTTCTTTCTTATTCGTTACCGATGTTCCAACCGTTGACCGGATTACCGACCAACCCATCGTCCCCCTTAATGGGCTTTGTCCCAATTAGGGCCAACCCCAACCTCGGCCAGCAGGGGCACCTTCAGGGTCGCCACGCCGGCCATGAGGCGCGGAATCTCGGTTTTGAGCCAGTCCACCTCGGCCTCTGGCACCTCGAACACCAGTTCGTCATGCACTTGCATGATCATTTTGGTCACTCTGTGCTGAGCGTCAAGCACTTGCTGCACCTGCACCATGCTGAGCTTGATCAGGTCGGCGGCCGTTCCCTGCATGGGCGCGTTGATGGCCGCACGCTCCAGCCCCGCCAGCAGTGCACCCTTGGCCGACTGGATGCCCGCGAGCTGCAGGCGCCGGCCAAATACGGTTTCCACATAGCCCTGCTCTTTGGCCAGCGCGCGGGTGGACTCCATGTAGAGCTTCACACCGGGGTAGCGCTCAAAGTAGCGCGCGATGTAGTTTTTTGCCGCGGTGTTGTCTATCCCTAAGTTGCGCGCCAGGCCAAACGCGCTCATGCCGTAGATCAGGCCGAAATTGATGACCTTGGCATAGCGACGCTGCTCGCTGCTCACCTGGTCCACCGCCACGCCGAACACTTCGGCCGCGGTGGCACGGTGCACGTCCAGTCCATCGGTAAACGCGCGCAACAGCGCCTCGTCGCCACTGATGTGGGCCATGATGCGCAGCTCGATCTGCGAATAGTCTGCACTCGCAATGACGCAGCCCGGCGCAGCCACAAAGGCCTCGCGCACGCGCCGGCCTTCTGCGGTGCGGATGGGGATGTTCTGCAGGTTGGGGTCATTGCTGCTCAAGCGGCCGGTCACCGCCACGGCCTGCGCGTAGTGCGTGTGCACGCGGCCCGTACGCGGTAGCGCCAGTAGGGCCAGCTTGTCGGTGTAGGTGCCCTTGAGCTTGGACAGGCTGCGGTGCTCCAGCAGCTTGGCCGGCAGGGGGTAGTCCTCGGCCAATTTCTCCAGCACCTCTTCGTCGGTGCTACGGGCGCCAGTCGCGGTCTTCTTGACCACGGGCATGCCCAGCTTGTCGAAGAAGATTTCACCCAACTGCTTGGGGCTGCTGAGGTTGAAGGGCTGGCCCGCAATCTCGTAGGCCTCGGTCTCCAGCTGCAGGATGCGCTGGCCCAACTCGTGGCTCTGCGCCGCCAGCGTGGGCGCGTCGATCAGCACGCCATTGCGCTCGATGCGGTACAGCGCCTCGCTGCTGGCGATCTCCAGCTCGTAGATGAACTTCAGCTTGTCGTCGGTTTCAAGTTGTGGCCACAGCGCCAGGTGCACGTCCAGCGTCTGGTCGGAGTCTTCGCAGGAGTATTCGGAGGCCTTGGCAATGTCCACCTGGTCAAAGCTGATCTGGTTGGCGCCCTTGCCGCACAGGTCTTCAAAGCTGATGCCGCTGCGGCCCAGGTGGCGCTCGGCCAAGCTGGAGAGGCCGTGGGGCTTGTGCACTTCCAGCACATAGCTTTGCAGCATGGTGTCGTGGGCATAGCCTTGCACCTCAATGCCGTGGTTGGCAAACACATGGCGGTCGTATTTGATGTGCTGGCCCAGCTTTTTGGCCTGCGGATTTTCCAGCCAGGGCTTGAGTTTGGCCAGCACCTCTTCGCGGTTCAGCTGGTCCGGCGCATCGGGGTAGCGGTGGGCCACGGGAATGTAGGCGGCGTGACCCACCTCCACGCTGAAGCTGATGCCCACAATCTCGGCACGCATTTCGTCCAGCGAGGTGGTTTCGGTGTCCAGCGCCACCAGCTCGGCCGACTGCAGCTTGGCCAGCCAGGCGTCAAAGGACTCCCAGGTCAGCACGGTGTCGTAGTTCAGGTTGCTGGCACGGGGCGGCGTCGCTGGCACAGCATCAGCCCCAACCTCGGCGGGCTCATCAAACAGTCCGGGCGCAGCGGCAGCCGCTTTGGAGGCTTTGGGTGCCTTGACCGCGAGCGCAGGAGCGTCGCCACCACTGGCAGCACCGGCTGCCTTGGCCAGGCCCTTGAAGCCGTATTTTTCATAAAAACCGACCAGAGCCCTCGTATTCTCTGCGCCGACAGCTACAGAATCCATAGCAGGCAGGCTCGGCAGCCAGTCCTTCAAATCGCAGTCAGTCTTGATGGTCAGCAAGGAGCGCCCCGTGGGCAGCCAGTCCAGCGTTTTGCGCAGGTTCTCGCCCACCACGCCGCCAATCTTGTCCGCGTTCTCCACCACGGCTTGCAGCGAACCGTATTCCAGCAGCCACTTCACGGCCGTCTTCGGGCCCACCTTGGGTACCCCAGGCACGTTGTCCACGGTGTCTCCCACCAGGTTCTGGTAGTCCAGCATCAGGTGGGCGGGTATGCCGAATTCGGCCTGCACGCCGGCCAGGTCGCGGCGCTTGCCGTTCATGGTGTCGATGATGGTGATGCGCTCGGTCACTAGCTGGGCCAGGTCCTTGTCGCCGCTGCTCACCACCACATCAAAGTCCTGTTGCGCGGCCAACACGGCCAGCGTGCCGATTACGTCGTCGGCCTCGACGCCGGGTACGTCCAACACGGTCCAGCCCAGGTGGCGCACCACCTCATGGATGGGTGCAATCTGGCTGCGCAGGTCGTCGGGCATGGGATCGCGGTGGGCCTTGTACTCGGGGTAGATGGCGTCGCGGAAGGTCGGGCCCTTGGCATCGAACACACAGGCTACGTAGTCGGCTGGCACTTCCTTGCGCAGGCTGTTCATCATGTTGATCATGATGCGGATGGCGCCGGTCTTTTGCACCGTGCCGTCGGGCAACGTGATGCTCATGGTCTCGCCACCGGCAAAGAAGGCGCGGTACAGGTAGCTGGAACCATCGACCAGCAGCAGGGTTTTACGGGGTTCGCTCATCCTGTGTATTGTGCCCCCACGCTCCACCGCTTCGCGGGTCGCTGCCCCCCAAGGGGGCTAATTCGTCTTGGGGCGGCCCGGCGACGAATTTGTGCCTCGAAGCTGCACGGGGTGTCCCCCTACAATTACCTCATGGCGGTTTACACAGAGGTCTCGCTCGACGAGGCCAGCACTTTCCTCACATCCCTTAAGCTGGGCAACCTTCAAACCCTGGAAGGTTGCTCCGGGGGCATTGAAAACACCAACTACTTCGTCACCACCGACCAGGCGCCCTATGTGCTGACCCTGTTCGAGCGACTGAGTGCGGAGCAGTTGCCGTTTTACCTGCGGCTGATGAAACACTTGGCCTTCCACGGCATTCCCGTGCCCGATCCGGCTGCCAACCGCGATGGCGACGTGCTGCACAGCCTGAACGGCAAGCCCGCCGCCGTGGTGAACCGCCTGAAGGGCAAGAGCGAACTGGCACCCGGCGTGGACCACTGCCGCCAGGTGGGCGCCATGCTGGCGCGCATGCACCTGGCCGGGCGCGACTTCAGCATGCAGCAGCCCAACCTGCGCGCCTTGCCCTGGTGGAACGAGACCGTGCCCGTGGTGCTGCCCCACCTGGAGCCCGCCCAGGCCCAGCTGCTGCAGGCCGAGCTGGCCTACCAAAACCATGTGGCCAGCCAAAGCGCTTACACCGCCCTGCCGCGCGGCGCCATCCACGCCGACCTGTTCCGCGACAACGTGATGTTTGACACCGTGGACGGCGTGCCCACGCTGAGTGGTTTTTTCGACTTTTACTTTGCCGGCACCGATGCCTGGCTGTTTGACCTGGCGGTATGCCTGAACGACTGGTGCATCGACCTGCCCACGGGCGCAGCCGATCTGGAGCGCTCCGCGGCGTTTGTGGATGCCTACGCCAGCGTGCGCCCGCTCACCCCACAAGAGCGCGAGCTGCTGCCCGCCATGCTGCGTGCCGGAGCCCTGCGGTTCTGGATCTCCCGGCTGTGGGACTGGCACCTGCCCCGCGAGGCCTCCATGCTCCAAGCCCACGACCCCACCCACTTTGAACGCGTGCTGCGCCAGCGCGTGGCCTACCCGCTCACGCTGCAACAGCTGCACAACGCCGACGCCCTCCCCGCATGAAACTTCAACTCGTTCCAGCCGGCCGCGGGGTGCAATGGGTGCGCCAAGGCATACGCACTTTCTTCCGACAGCCGCTCGCGTTGACGGGCCTGTTCTTTCTGTTCATGGCGGCCATGTCGGTGCTGAGCCTGGTGCCATTGCTGGGCAATGCCATTGCACTGGCGCTGCTGCCTGCTGCCACGCTGGGCCTGATGGCCGCCACCGAAGAAACCACCAAGGGCAAGTTCCCCATGCCCACCGTGCTGGTCAGCGCGTTTCGGGCCGGGCGCCAGCAGCTGCGTGCCATGCTGGTGTTGGGCGCTCTGTATGCGCTGGGCTTTTTGCTGGTGATGGGCGTGTCAGCCCTGGTGGACGGTGGCAAATTTGCCAGCCTGTACCTGCTGGGCGGCGAGCTCAATGCCGAGGTGCTGCAGCAAGGCGATTTTCAGACCGCGGCCCTGGTGGCCATGGTGCTGTACCTGCCGCTGTCGCTGCTGTTCTGGCACGCGCCGGCCCTGGTGCATTGGCATGGCATCTCGCCCGTCAAAAGCCTGTTTTTCAGCATGGTGGCCTGTTTGCGGAACTTCTGGGCCTTCACTCTGTTTGGGCTGGTGTGGATGGCGGTGTTCCTATCCATGGGCCTCACGGTGGCCATCGTGGCGGCCATTTTGGGCAGCCCGGAGCTGATCACGGCTATCCTCTTCCCTGCGGGCCTGGCCATGGCGGCCATGTTTTTCACGTCGATCTATTTCACCTTCCAAGACTCGTTTGAAGTCACTCCCGGAGATCCAAATGACGCAACACTCCCTCCAAGGCCGTAGCGAATCCGAGGTGTCGTGGTTCCAACGCCGCGGCTTTCTGCAGGCTGCCGCAGGTTGGACCGCCATGGGCGGCTTTGCCGCGGCACAGGCCCAGTCGCGCAGCAATATTGTCGAGCTGGTGGGTGACGCCACCCTGAATGGCAGCCGCCTGCGCGCGCAGCAAGCGGTGCAAACCGGTGACGAAATCGTCACCGGCCCGGGCTCCAGCCTGATCTTTGTGGTGGGCAGTTCGGCGTTTCATGTGCGGCAGAACTCGCGCATCACCGTGGAGCGTGGCGCCACCCTCAATGCAGTCAGCGTGCTGCGCATGATCACCGGCGCAGTGGTCAGCGTCTGGGGCAAGGGAACCAGCCGCCAGATCATCACCCCAACCATGACCGCCGGCATCCGCGGCACCGGCGTGTACACCGAGATTTTCGCCAACCAAGACAACCGCAGCTACTTCTGCAACTGCTACGGCACGGTGGAAATGGCCGCTGGCAACGACAAAACGGTGAGCCGCTCCAGCTACCACCAGGCCTTCTGGGGCGAGGTGCAGCCCAAGGAGGGCCGCATGCTGACGCCGGCCAAGGCCATCAACCACACCGACGAAGAGTTGGAATACCTGGCCAAGCTGGTGGACCAGCAAACCGCCTGGCAGATCCTCGGCAAAAAAGGCGTGAAGGACGGCAAAGGCTATATGGAAGAGAAGGAAGGCCAGATGCACCCGGCAGAGATGCTGGGGCGCTGAAAGCATCTCTCTCCATAAAAAAAGCCGGGCACTGCCCGGCTTTTTTGTTCACGGGCTTGCCGCTCAGCCCAGCTTGATGGCGACAGGAGCACCCGTGAGGTAACCCACCGCAGCACCAAAGCGGTTTTTGTAGTTGGCGCGCACCAGCGGGTCCAACGTGGCCTGCACCTTGCCGTGCAGCGCGGGCAGCCAGTCACCAGGGTGCTGGAAGTTGGTGGTGATGTAGGTCCAACCATTCAGGTCGTCCACCACACCCAGGCCCGTCGCTTCGGCACCCGAAGGCATGGACATCAGGCGGCTGAGCTGCTTGGTGTCCACGTTGTAGGCCCAGACAAAGTTGTTCACGTGGGTGCTGCTGTCCTCGCCAATGAACAGCGTACGCAGCTTCTCGGAGAACTTCAGGTTGTCGGGGTTGGACACCAGGTCGGGGTTGGCACGGTTGCCCAGCGCATCGGGCGCAATGTCTTCACCCACCAGCAGCGCGCGGGTCAGCGAGGGCACCCAGTCGCTCTTGATGGCGGCACCGGTCTGGTCGTTCTGGCCGGCACTCAGGGTATGGGCCATCACGCCACCGGCAATCAGCGGCTTGTCCAGCGCAATGCCGCTGGCTGCGTTCCAGCCCTTGCCGGTTTTCACCATGGAGTCCTGGATGTTCTGCAGCGCAGAGTAGGCAATCTTGTCTTTGATGTTGACAGTAGTGCCTTCCATCTTGGTGAAGCCCATGCTGCCGCCCATGAGGTAGGCGTAGCGCTGGGTTTCCAGGAAGGCGGCTGCCTTTTCCATGCCGGGCTTGACCTTGACCCAGTTGGCCGCGCCGTTGTAAAAAATCTTGGTGAAGCTGGCGTCATTAGGATCCGTCTTGCGCACGTCCATGATGTCCGTAGGCTTGAGCTTGTTGGCGAGTTTTTCAATCTCGTCGCTAGTCGCATGGCCCAGCTTGATCCAGCTGAGTTTGGTACCGGGTGCGGCAGGGTCGATGGAGAAGCCCTCGCCCAGCTTGGCCACATACAAGGTGCCGGCGGACAGGGTCTTTTCCTTGTCGGCCACGAACATGAACAGGCCGCTGTTGGTCGCATCGTTGCCCATCAGCGCGGTGCGGTTGTCGGGCATGACCTGGATCAGCTCGTGCGAGAGACGACCCATGCAGTAGTGCTTGACCAAGGTGCCCGTGCCGTCGGGGTTCACGGTCACTTCAGGCTGGTGCCCATAGTGGTAGGGGTTGGCGATGCTTTCTTCACCAAACAGGTTTTTGCTGAAGGATTTGAACACCTTGTTCTCGGCCACGAAGAAGGCATCGGGTTCGTACTCTTCGCTGGACAAGTGCGTGCCCCAGGGGGACAGGCTGGAGCCACAGGTGATCCACAGACCTTGCGCCTGCGAGGTGTCCACGTTGTGGTATTTCACCAGCGTGAGCTTGCCGGTGGCAGGGTCTTGGTCCAGTGTCAGCACGGCAATGGGGGATGGCAATGTGCCGTAGGCGTCGGCACCGCTCTGGTCGGCATTGGTGTACTCAAATTGCACCACGGCAAACACAGCCTTGCCCTTGATGCCCTTGACGGTGGTGGTGGGCAGTTGCAGCAGCGAGGTGCCGTCCGGACAGTCCGAGAAAAACTGGCGCTCTTTGCCGGGTACCGAGGTGTCGATGATGGGCTTGTTCAGAATGTCCACATAGCCGCCAGCCAGCATGGTGCCGCCATTGCCGTCAGGCACGCGGTCGCCTGTGATGAAGAACGGCTCGTAGGCCAGCTTGTAGGCACGGGTGCTACCGTCTTGCAAGGTCACTTGCAGGCTGGACGCCACGGTGGTGGTCGCCATGGCGGCAGGGTTGGCCAGCGAAGGGGCTGCCATGGCACTGAAAGCGGCAGAGGCAAATGGCGCGCTCGATCCGGCGGCGCTGGTGGTGGCGCAACCACCCAAGAGGGAGCTGGAGGCCAGCGCGCCCAATGGCAGCATGGGGGCCGTGGCCAGGAATTTGAGCGCCGAGCGGCGGGTGGTCAAAGGGGTGTGCGACATGAAAGGCTTCCGTTCGAGGGTGGACAAACAGAGCGCATCCTAGAAACCCAATGTGACAGTTTGGTGAACAAACCGTGGCAAGCCGCCAAACCGATCGCTAGACCGTGGGCTTGAGTTTGAGGCAACTGCCTTCGCTCACCCGCTTGGCGCCAGCTTTCTCACGCGCCTCGCCGGTGGCCTCGCACATGAAGATCAGGCCGTAGTACATGCGGCGCCAGTACACATCGTCGCCCGGGGCGTCTTTTTGCATGTTGGCAATGAACAGCGTTTCGATCTGGTGCAGCACGTCCTTGCGTTGGGCCGGGGTCCAGTCCTGCTGCAGAGGCTGTTCCATGAACAGGCGCTCCAGCTCGGGCACGCTGCGGCTGTGGCCCCACAGCGCGGGGGTTGAGGCCAGCACCACTTTTTCATTCAACACCATGCTGATCAGCATGGAACGGTACAGGCACTCTCGCGAATCGGGATGGAAACTGTCCGCACGGGCTTTGATGGACAGCAATTGGTTGGCAATGACTGACGGCGCCATGTACTTGACGTTGCGAGCCTGCTGTTCCAGCTGGGCCACGGTCATGCGCGTCATCGGGGTGTCGTAGACGGCCAGCTGCACGCATTCGGGCATCTCGCCGGTGGAGGAAGCGGCAACAGTCGGGGCCGTGGCGACAGGGGTGGCCATCGCAGGAGCGGGAGTAACCGCCACTTTGCCAGGGGGCTGTACCGCTGGTTTGACAGGCAATGACGCGGGGGCCACTACAGGCGCGGCAGCTACGGCCGCGGCAGCCGGCTGCACCACGGGCGCGCGGGCACTGCGTTGGTCCAGCGCCACCCACAGCGCGGTGCTGGCCAGCCCCACCGCCAACACGCCCACCGCAATGGCCGCCCAGGCGCTGGCGCGAATCTGCAAAAAGGTTTTACGCCCAGGGCGCGGCAGTTGCACCGGCTCGCGGGCGGACACGTCCGATCCGCTGAACATGGCGCGTGGCCGCCGCGGCACCGCCACGGGTACGCCCCACCACAGGGGCGACTGCAGGCCACGCAGCGCGGCCACCAGGGCCTGCATGCTGAGAAACCGCTCTTCTGGAGCCTTGGCACAGGCCTGGGCAATCACGGCGTCCAGCGCCGGATAATCGCGCAGCGGCTGCACCTCGATGAGCGTGGGCACCGGGTCGTGGAGCTGCGCCCACAGCAGCTGCGAGGTACTGTCACGGGTAAAGGCCTCGCGCCCGCTCAATGCCTCGAACAGCACCAGGCCCAATGCATACACATCCGCGCGGGCATCGATGGTGCCTGCAGAAATCTGCTCCGGCGCCATGTAGCGCGGCGTTCCGGCCACACTGCCGTCCGCCGTGAGCTGGGTGCCCACCCCGTCCATCAGGCGGGCAATGCCAAAGTCCAGCACCTTCACGTGCAGACCCGCCAGATCACGGCGCACGCGGATGTTCTCGGGTTTGATATCCCGGTGCACCACGCCCTTGGCATGGGCAAAGGCCAGCACCTCGGCCACCTTGCACGTGAGCGTGATGGCGTCGTCAAACGAGAGCGCGCCTTCCCGGTCCAGCAAGGTGGAGAGGTCGTCGCCCTCCACGTACTCAAAGGCCAGGTAGAGCTGGCCGTCGACATCGGTGCCGGTGTCCAGCAACTGGGCTGCACCGGGATGGTTTACCTCCAGGTTCAGCGCCGCCTCGCGCTCGAAGCGCTTGCGCAGTTGCGGGTCGTCCGATAAATGGGCAGGCAAAAACTTCAGCGCCACCTGGTTGCCCACGCCGATTTGCTTGGCCAGGTACACCGCCCCCATGCCGCCATTGCCGATCTTGCGCAGCAACTGGTAACGCCCCGCTACCACCTGCAGGGACGGGCGGGAGGGAGACCGGGCGAAATCGCTCATGCGCAAAACGGTCGCTTACAGTGCGTAATCGCGCTCCACACGCGCAATGCGGGTCTTGAACGCGGCGTACCACTTCTCGTGGCCCAGTTGTTGCGCCACCTGGTGTTCGGCATTGGCCTTCCAAGCGCGGATGGATTCCAGGTCGGTCCAGTACGACACGGTGATGCCCACGCCATCGCGCGCAGACTCCACGCCCAGAAAACCCGGCTGCTGGGCAACCAGCGCCACCATCTTCTCGGCCATGTCGCCATAGCCCTCGTCCACGGCGGTGCGCAGACTGGTGAAGATGACCGCGTAGTACGGCGCGGGTGGGGTGTTGGCAATGTCCAGGCTCATGGGATGCTTTCTGAAAGTTCAGTGTTCAAGGAACCGGTGTGAGTTTGGCCACACTGAGCGCCAGCCACTTGGTGCCGTGACGCGGGAAGTTGATCTGCGCGCGCGCGTCGTCGCCCGCACCTTCCAGCGTGAGCACCGTACCCTCGCCAAATTTGGTGTGGAAGACCTTCTGGCCCTTGCGCAGGCCGGTAGGCTCTTCCTTGCGGGGTACTTCCTTCTGCGGCGCAGAATAAGTGCCAAACTGGCCTGTAGCCCCCGTAGAATATGCACGGCCAGCTCCTGAATTTGTAGCGTACCCGCCGCCGCCCCAACTGCTGCCAAAACCGCCACCCGCCAGCATGGGCTGCTGCTTGGGTGTCAGGTACTTCAGGCACTCTTCCGGCAGTTCGTCAAAGAAGCGGCTCTTGAGGTTGAAACGCGTCTGCCCGTGCAGCATGCGGGTTTGTGAATGGCTCAGGTACAGGCGCTTGCGTGCACGCGTAATGGCCACATAGGCCAGTCGCCGCTCTTCCTCCAGCCCGTCGTGGTCGCTCATGGAGTTCTCGTGCGGGAACAGGCCCTCTTCCATGCCGGTGATAAACACACAGTCAAACTCCAGGCCCTTGGAGCTGTGCACGGTCATGAGCTGGATCGCGTCCTGTCCCGCAGCGGCCATGTTGTCACCGGCCTCCAGCGCCGCGTGGGTGAGGAAGGCTTGCAGGGGAGAGAGGGTTTCGCCGGTGTCGCCAAATTCATCGGGCACAGCGTCCAGCGCTGCACCGCTGAGGCCCTGGCTGGCGGGGCTTTGTGTCAGTGCCTCGGGTGAACTCACCAGCGCAGTCATGCCGGGTGCCTCGCGGCCAAAGCCTTCCTGCATCACGAAGCTCTCGGCAGCGTTGACCAGTTCGTCCAAGTTCTCCACGCGGTCTTCGCCTTCGCGCTCGTTGCGGTAGTGCTCCAGCAGGCCACTGTTCTCCAGCATCAGCTTGATGATGTCCTTCAGGTTCAGGCCGGCGGTCTGCTCGCGCAGCACGTCCAGCTTGGCCACAAAACCCGCAATCACGGCGCCGGGCCGCCCGCTCAGCGTGCTCACCGCATCGTGCAGCGAGCAACCCGTGGCCTTGGCCAGGTCCTGCAACTGCTCAATACTACGCGTGCCAATACCACGCGCCGGAAAGTTCACCACGCGCAGAAAGCTGGTGTCATCGTTGGGATTCTCCAGCAGGCGCAGGTAGGCCAGCGCATGCTTGATTTCGGCGCGCTCAAAGAAGCGCAGGCCACCGTACACGCGGTACGGAATGGCCGCGTTGAACAACGTGGTTTCAATCACCCGGCTCTGCGCATTGCTGCGGTAGAGCACCGCAATTTCTTTGCGCTCCACATCGTCCCGGATGAGTTGCTTCATCTCATCCACCATCCACTGCGCTTCCAGAAAATCGCTGGGTGCCTCGTACACGCGCACCGGTTCGCCTGCGCCCTGCACCGTGCGCAGGTTCTTGCCCAGGCGGCGGCTGTTGTGGCTGATCAGCGCATTGGCGCTGTCCAGGATGTTGCTGTAACTGCGGTAATTCTCTTCCAGCTTGATTTGCCGCTGCACGGCAAACTCGCGCACAAAGTCCGTCATGTTGCCCACGCGTGCACCGCGAAAGGCGTAGATGCTCTGGTCGTCATCGCCCACGGCCAACACGGCGCCTCCGCCGCCATTCAGCAGGCCATCGCTGCCCTGCCCCGCAATCATCTTGATCCACGCGTACTGCAGCTTGTTGGTGTCCTGAAACTCGTCGATCAGGATGTGGCGAAAGCGCCGTTGGTAGTGCTCACGAATCGCCGTGTTGTCACGCAGCAATTCGTAAGAGCGCAGCATCAGTTCGCCAAAGTCCACCACGCCTTCGCGCTGGCATTGCTCTTCGTAGAGCTGGTAGACCTCGACCTTCTTGCGTGTGTCCGGGTCGCTGGCCACCACGTCCTTGGGGCGCAAACCCTCTTCCTTGCAGTTACCGATGAACCAGCCCAACTGTTTGGGCGGAAAGCGCTCCGTGTCGATGTCGTACTGCTTGCACAGGCGTTTGATGGCACTGAGCTGGTCCTGCGTGTCCAGAATCTGGAAGGCCTGCGGCAGGCCCGCATTCTTGTAGTGCGCACGCAGGAAACGATTGCACAGGCCGTGGAAGGTGCCAATCCACATGCCATTCACATTCACCGGCAGCATGGCAGACAGGCGCGTCTTCATTTCCTTGGCCGCCTTGTTGGTAAAGGTGACCGCCAGAATGCCGCCGGGTGACACGTAGCCGTTCTGCAGCAGCCAGGCAATGCGCGTGGTCAGCACCCGGGTCTTGCCCGAACCGGCCCCCGCCAGGATGAGTGCGTGCTCGGCTGGCAGCGTCACGGCGGCCAGTTGCTCGGGGTTGAGGTTGTGTAGCAGGGGGGAGGTGTTGCCAGGGGCGGCGAGGGAATGCATGCCCCGATTGTAGAAAGGCGCAGCGCGCCGCCTGTTTGGCACCCATATAAAAAACCATATACCGCCCTGCCCCCAACCCGCCTAGAATCAAGCACCGGGCCCAAGCAATTGGCACCCGGTTTTTTTTATGGCCGGTGTCAGTCCAAGCGCCCAGTGTTTTTGAACCTGAAAAACTTTGGATAGGAGCTTGGGCCATGGAAATTTTTGACTACGACAACATCCTCTTGCTGCCCCGCAAATGCCGGGTGGAGAGCCGTTCCGAATGCGATGCCAGCGTCGAGCTGGGCAGCCGCAAATTCCGCCTCCCCGCCGTCCCCGCCAACATGAAGACCGTGGTGGACGAGTCCATCTGCGAATGGCTGGCACAGAACGGCTATTTCTACGTGATGCACCGCTTTGACCTGGACAACGTGCAGTTCACCCAGGCCATGCACGCCAAGGGCCTGTTTGCGTCCATCTCGCTGGGCGTCAAAAAACCCGACTACGCCACCGTGGACCAGCTGGTGGCGCTGGGCGTCACGCCCGAGTACATCACCATCGACATCGCCCATGGCCACGCCGACAGCGTGCGCGACATGATCATCTACCTGAAGAAGCACCTGCCGGGCAGCTTCGTCATTGCCGGCAATGTGGCCACGCCCGAGGCCGTGATCGACCTGGAAAACTGGGGCGCGGATGCAACCAAGGTGGGCGTGGGCCCGGGCAAGGTCTGCATCACCAAGCTCAAGACCGGCTTTGGCACGGGCGGCTGGCAACTCAGCGCGCTGAAATGGTGTGCCCGCGTGGCCACCAAGCCCATCATTGCCGACGGCGGCATCCGCAGCCATGGCGACATTGCCAAGAGCATCCGTTTTGGCGCCAGCATGGTGATGATTGGTTCGCTGTTTGCAGGCCACGAAGAATCGCCCGGCAAGACCGTGGAAGTGGATGGCGCGCTGTTCAAGGAGTACTACGGCTCGGCCAGCGACTTCAACAAGGGCGAATACAAACACGTGGAAGGCAAGCGCATCTTGGAGCCCATCAAGGGCAAGCTGGCCGAGACGCTGGTGGAGATGGAGCAAGACGTGCAAAGCTCCATCAGCTATGCAGGCGGCAAAAAACTCATGGACATCCGCAAGGTCAACTACGTGACGCTGGGCGGTGACAACGCGGGCGAGCATTTGCTGATGTAAGCCGTGGGCCACAGGCTGTCAGGGATTCGACAGCCTTTGAATACCCCCTGACACCCGCCTTGCGGCGGGTGGCGCTATTCTTGTGCCGAGGAGCACAAGAGTCACCATGAAAATAGCATTACTCGGCATCGGCCTCATGGGCCTGCCCATGGGTCGCCGCCTGTGTGAGGCCGGGCATTCGGTTCACGTGTGGAACCGCACCCGGCACAAAGCCGAGCAACTGGCACCCTTGGGCGCTACCGTGCACACCACCCCCGCCCAGGCCGTCAAAGACGCCGAGCTGGTCATCCTCATGCTGGACCATGGCGGTGTGGTGGGCCACGTGCTGTTCGACCTGGGAGCAGCAGCCGCAATTGCGCCCGGCACCCTGCTGGTAGACATGTCATCCATCAAGCCCATCGAGGCAAAAGACCACGCCGCTCGTTTGAGCGAATTGGGCGTGGAATACCTGGATGCGCCGGTCTCAGGTGGCACCGTGGGTGCAGAGCAAGGCACGCTGGCCATCATGGTGGGCGGCAAGGCGGGCAATTTTGAACGTGCGGTGCCGGTGCTCAAGGTGTTTGGTCGCCCCACCCACGTGGGCCCCATTGGCTCCGGCCAACTCACCAAACTGGCCAACCAGATGATTGTGGGCGCCACCATTGGCGTGGTGGCCGAGGCCCTGCTGCTGTGCGAGCGCGGTGGTGCCGACATGGGCAAGGTGAAGGAAGCCATCACTGGCGGTTTTGCCGACAGCCGCATCTTGCAGGTGCACGGCCAACGCATGGTGGACCGCGACTTTGCGCCGCGCGCCCGCATGACCGTACAGATCAAGGACCTGCGCAACGCGCTGGCCACCGCCAGCGAAGTGGGTTTTGATGCGCCCATCACCGCCCTGTTTGAGCAGCTCTACGCCCAGGGCATAGACCACGGCCTGGCCGACCTGGACCATGCGGGGCTGTTTGTGGAGCTGGCCAGCCGCAACGGCATGGCCTGACAAACGTCCATCATTCAGACGAAAAAAAGGCCTCTTACGAGGCCTTTTTTGTGGGACTGATCGGGTGTGATCAGTCGGTGTTGCGTGCGGGGCGCTTCTTGGCGTCACGGGGCACGAACACCTTGCCACCGTTGCCGGGCTTGGCAAAGCCGGTAGGCTTGCCGAAGGCAGGCTTGCGGGCCGCAAAGTCACCACGGGGAGCGCCAAAGTCACCGCGAGGGGCACCGAAATCGCCACGTGGGGCTTGGAAGTCACCACGAGGTTGGAAGTCGCCACGGGGAGGACGTGCGTCACCGCGGGGAGCACCTTGGCCGGCAAAGCGGTCGTTAAAACCACCCTTGCGTTCGTAGCTGAAGCCTTCGCGGGAAGCGCCACCGAAGTCACGTGCGCTGTGGCCGAAATCACGGGGAGCACCAGCGGGTGGGCGTCCACCGAAGCCGCCGCCATTGCCGCGGTTGCCACCAAAGCCACCTTCGCGGGGGCCGTTGCTGAATTTGCGATCACGGTCGCCGCCGAAGCCGCCGCCTGGATTGGCACGACCCGCAAAGCTGGGGCGTGACTCTGGCGCACGCTGCTGCGGCTCCAGGCCAGGAATCGTTTCAGCCTTGATGGGCTGGCGTGTGTAGGCTTCGATATCGAAAATCTTGCGGCGGTCACGCATTTCGGCAAACGTGATGGCCAGGCCATCGCGCCCGGCACGGCCAGTACGGCCAATGCGATGGGTGTAGTCCTCAGCCTTCATGGGCAGGCCAAAGTTGAACACGTGGGTGATGGTGGGCACGTCGATACCACGGGCAGCCACATCGGTTGCCACCAGGATCTGGACCTGGCCTTGGCGCAGGGCCATCAGGCGGCGGTTGCGCAGCCCCTGGCTCAGGGCACCGTGCAGGGCCACAGCGTCAAAGCCGTCTTGCTGCAGGTCGTTGGCCAAGCCATCGCACTCGATCTGGGTGCTGGCAAACACGATAGCCTGGTTGATACCAGTGTCGCGCAACCAGTGGTCCAGCAGCTTGCGTTTGTGCTGGGCGTTGTCGGCCCAGTGCAGCACTTGCTTGATGTTGACGTGTTTTTCTTGGGGGTTATCGATGGTCACGCGCTGGGGTTCGCGCATCACGCGGGCAGCGAGCTGCTGGATGCGAGGTGCAAAGGTCGCACTGAACATCATGGTTTGCTTGCGGTCGATGGTCAGCTGGTTGATTTCAGCCAGGTCATCGGAGAAGCCCAGGTCCAACATGCGGTCGGCTTCGTCCACCACTAGGAACTGGACTTGGTCCAGTTTGATTTGCATGGAGCGTTGCAGATCCAGCAGACGGCCGGGCGTGGCAACCACCAGATTGGCGTTTTGCAACTTGGCGATTTGCAACTGGTAAGGCATGCCGCCCACGATGTTGGCCACGCGCAGACCGCGGCAGTGTTGCACCAGGTCGATAGCGTCGTGCGCTACTTGTTGGGCCAGTTCACGGGTGGGGCAAACGATCAGGGCGCCGGGGGTGGGGGCCTTGAAGTTGCGGGCATTGGTGGGGTCCTTGCGCTTGGGGCGCTTGGGGGCGGGCTCACCTTTTTCCAGGGCCTCAGCGGTCAGGCGCTCAAACTCTGCGCGTTCGTCGGCTTCGGCTTGCGCCATCTGGGTCAGCAGGGTGTGCAACACGGGCAACAGGAAGGCGGCAGTCTTGCCGCTACCGGTCTGGCTGGAAACCATCAAGTCGATGAACTTGGCGGCTTGACCCTTGGATACATCGGAGCCCATGGCCAAAGGAATGGCCTTCTTTTGCACCACGGTCGGTTGCGTGTAGCCCAGGTCTTTACAGGCTTGCACCAGCTCAGGGGCCAGGCCCAGTTCAACGAAACCGTTGGGGGCTTCGACGGTTTCTACCGCGTCAGCAGCGTCCAGTTCGGCAGCTTCGCCGGTGGACTCCACGGTGTTTGCGGGCATGGAAATGTTTTCGGCAGGCGCGAATTCGCCTGTCACTTCAAAAGCGTCAGTCATATTTTTTCTCACACGCGAGCGCCGCAGGTTGTGCGACTGCTCCGTCAATGGTTAAAAAACATCAACCATCAAACGGAACCTGCTCTGCCCCGCCGTGGGGGTATCAGTGCTGGGGGCGTATATCGCTTGTTAAAAAGCGAGCCCGGTGAATGAAGGGAGATGTGCAAAATTCGCGGGCCGCCAACTGCGTTACCTGCGAAGCCTTCGATTATTACACGGATTCGGGTTTCTACCTAATCCAATTTCAAAAAGTGCGTTCGGTAGTGCACCAGCTCGTCAATCGACTCGTGCACATCGGCCAGCGCCGTGTGTTTTTGCTGTTTCTTAAACGACTCGGCCACGCCGGGCTTCCAGCGCTTGGCCAGCTCCTTGAGCGTGCTCACGTCCAGGTTACGGTAGTGGAAGAAGGCCTCCAGCTTGGGCATGTACTTCACCAGGAAGCGGCGGTCCTGGCCGATGCTGTTGCCGCACATGGGAGAACCGCCGGTCGGCACGTACTGGCTGAGGAAGGCGATGAGCTGTGCTTCGGCTTCGGCTTCGGTGGTAGTGGACGCCTTGACCTTGTCGATCAAGCCGCTCTTGCCATGGGTGCCTTTGTTCCAGGCGTCCATCTTGTCAAGCTGCGCGTCGGTCTGGTGGATCACCAGTACCGGGCCTTCTATGCGAACGACCAGATCCGGGTCGGTCACGATGACGGCGATTTCGATGACGCGGTCCACCTCGGGCTCCAAGCCGGTCATTTCGCAGTCCAGCCAGACGAGGTTTTTATCAGATTTTGCCAATACGGCGCTTGTGGGGGTGTTGGATTCAGCCATGCCGCCATTGTCGCCGATGGCCTAAACTCTGGCGCCATGACCGATGCTTCTCTTGCTGCCTCTTCCTCCATCCTGATGACGGCGGCTTTTGTCGTGGCCCTGCTGGCCAGCGTGCTGCTCAAGTTCTGGCTGGCCACACGCCAGGTGCGCCATGTGGCCCAGCACCGTGACACCGTGCCCCCCGCCTTTAGCGCGCAAATCAGCCTGGAAGCCCATCACAAGGCCGCCGACTACACCATCGCCCAAGGGCGGCTGGGCCTGCTGGAACTGGCCTTTGGCACCGCGGTAACGCTGGGCTGGACGCTGCTGGGGGGCCTGTCTTGGCTCAACCAAACCCTGCTGCTGTGGATGGCGCCCGGCGTGCTACAACAAGTCGCCCTGCTGGCCGCGTTCATGGTGATCGGCTCGGTGCTGGACCTGCCCTTCACGCTGTACCGCACCTTTGTGCTGGAGCAGCGTTTTGGCTTCAACAAGACCACGCCAAAGCTCTGGTTGCAGGACTTGCTCAAGTCCACCCTGGTGGGTGCAGTGATTGGCCTGCCCATTGCCGCCCTCGTGGTCTGGATGATGGGCGCCACCGGTGCCTACTGGTGGGTCTGGACCTGGGGCGTGTGGATGGGCTTCAATCTGCTCATGCTGCTGGTCTACCCCACCTGGATTGCGCCGCTGTTCAACCAGTTCAAACCACTGGACGATGTGGCATTGAAAGACCGGGTGTCGGCACTGATGGCCCGTTGCGGCTTCACCTCCAAGGGCTTTTACGTGATGGATGGCAGCAAGCGCAGCGCGCATGCCAATGCCTACTTCACCGGTTTTGGCGCCTCCAAGCGCGTGGTGTTTTACGACACCCTGCTGGCGCAGCTGAGCCCGGCCGAGGTGGACGCCGTGCTGGCGCATGAGCTGGGGCACTTCAAGCACAAGCACATCGTCAAACGCATGGCGTCGCTGTTTGGCCTGAGCCTGCTGGGCTTTGCGCTCTTGGGCTGGGTCAGCCAGCAGGTCTGGTTCTATACCGGCCTGGGCGTGGTGCCCAGCATGACGGGCGCCAACGACGCGTTGGCCCTGCTGCTATTCATGATGGTGCTGCCGCTGTTGGGCAGCTTTGTCGGCCCGGTGTTTGCGCAGCTGTCGCGCAAACACGAATTCGAAGCCGATGCTTACGCCGTGGCCCACACCAGCGGCGCCGACTTGTCCTCGGCCCTGCTCAAGCTTTACAAGGACAATGCCTCCACGCTGACGCCCGACCCGGTGTACGTGAAGTTCTACTACTCGCACCCTCCTGCCTCCGAGCGCCTGGGCCGCATGCTCCCCCCTGCTGCAGGAACCTGATATGACCCAAGATATAGAGCAAAAATCGCCTCCAGCCCCCGTCCGCACTGCGCTGACAGCTACACAAATCATAGCGAGCCTGACCAAGGTGAACGGTTGGAAATTGCATGGCGACGGCGCCGATGTGGCCATCGAAAAAACCTACCGCTTCGACAACTTCCTCAAAACCATGTCGTTTGTGAACGCCGTAGCCTATATGGCCGAGCAGCAGGACCACCACCCCGAACTGCTGGTGACCTACGGCAGCTGCAGCGTGCGTTTCAACACGCACGACGTGCATGGTGTGTCGCGCTCCGACTTCGAATGCGCCGCGCTGGTTGACGCGCTGCTGGCGTCTTAGGCCACCGCTTTGGCTGCGCCCCAACTGGAACCCGGAATCGTCGTGGCAGGCCACGGCCGCCACGTGTGGGTGGAGACACCCGATGGCCGCCGCCTGATTTGCCACCCACGCGGCAAGAAAAGCCAGACCGTGGTCGGCGACCAAGTACTGTGGCAGGCCACGCAGGACGAGGGCACGATCGAAAAGGTGCTGCCGCGTCGCAACCTGTTTTACCGCCAGGACGAAATCCGCACCAAGTCGTTCGCCGCCAACCTGGACCAGGTGCTGATCCTCATTGCGGCCGAGCCCGAGTTTTCCGAAAGCCAGCTCAGCCGCGCGCTGATCGCCGCCGAGGCCGAGAAGATCCGCCCCATCATCGCGCTGAACAAAAGTGATTTGACCGAGCCCTTTGGCCGCGCATGGGAGCGCATGGGCGCCTACCGCGAGATGGGCTACCAGGTGGTCCCTCTCGCCCTCAAGCCCAAGGCCGATGGCATCATCGCCACCGAACTGGACGCGCTGATGCCGCTGATGCAGGGCAAGACGACGCTGGTGCTTGGGCCGTCTGGCTCGGGGAAGAGCACACTGATTAACCGCTTGATTCCCAACGCGCAGGTGCTGACCAACGAAATCTCCACCGCGCTGAACTCCGGCAAACACACCACCACCAGCACCAACCTGTATTGGGTGGACGCGGCCAGGACGACGGCCGTGATTGACTCACCGGGGTTTCAGGAATTTGGGCTCAACCACATCGACCCCATGCACTTGGCCAGCCTGATGCCTGACATCAAGGCACACGCCCAAGAGTGCAAGTTCTACAACTGCAGCCATCTGCATGAGCCGGGATGCGGTGTGATTTCAAAGGTCAAAGAGGGCACCAGCCCTCATGGAATCGGCGCACATCGCTACAAAATCTATAGCGACCTGTTCTCCGAGCTATCGCAGAAGCGCTACTGATCAGCCCAGCAGGCGGGCCAGCGACAGCAGCGCCAGGAACACCATCCACATCACCACAGTGCGCCATACCAGGCCCACCACGGCCCGCAAGTGGGCGGGCTCGGGCACTTGACCGCTGGCCGCAGGGTCATCTTGGCCCAGCCGCACATTCACGGCGCCGGCAGTGGCCGCCAACACCACACCATCGTTGTCCAGCGGGTGCACCGCTTCGTGGCGGCGCCAGCTGTCCACGGCCTCTTCAAAGCTGCCCACAAAAGCAAAGCTCAGTGCGGTCACACGCGAAGGCAACCAGTCCACCAGCGCCCAGGCACGCGCGGCCTGGTCACGCACAGCGTCGCTCACCGGGGGCAGCTCGGGCCGCGTGGGCCGCTTGGCAAACACCGAGATGTATTCGCTGACGCGGTAGAACACCGCGCCCGCAGGGCCCAAGCCCAGAGCGGCGAACAGCGAATACCAGGCAAACACACCAAACACATGGCGGTGCGCGCTGAGCACCGAGTACTCGATCACGTGGCGCACGATCTCGCTGCGCGGCAGCGCGCTGGCATCAATGCGCATCCAGCCCGCCAGCGCTTCGCGCGCCGCGGCTTCGTCACCGGCATCCAGCGCATCGCGGATCTGGGTGAAATGGTGACTGAACTGCCGAAACCCCAAGGTGGCGTACAGGATGGCCACGTTCCACACCACCGCAAACGCCCAGCCCAATTGCCAGACCAACAACCAGTGCACACCCAGCACCAGCAATGACGGGCCAGACACTGCCAAGGACCACGCCAACCAGCCATGCTGGGGCTTGCCCGCGTCAAAATTGCGCATCACCCAGCGCACCCAGTTGCGCACGCTGTTATGCACCGGATTGATCTGGGGCAAGGGCTTGGCCTGTTCCAACAACAAGGCCAACAAAATGGAGATAAAACTCATGCGGCAATCATAGCGACCTGACCAACGCCGCCCCGCCCCCTGACCAGCCCTGGCACGGCTAGAGCAGCAAAAATTGGTACAGATTGCGCAGCATGCCCGCAGTGGCACCCCAGATAAAGCGCTGATGCGCGCCATCCTGGTACGGCATGGAGAGCCAATGGCGGCGTGCGCCCTCCCACTCCACCACATGGTGCCGGTGGTGGGCAGGATCCATGAGGTACGAGAGTGGTACTTCAAACGCATCAGCCACCTCGTCGGCATTCAGTGTCAGAACCATGCCGGGGTGCACCAATGCCACCACCGGGGTCACCACATACGCGCTGCCCGTGGTGTAGGTGGGCATGCTGCCAATCACCTCCACATGACTGGGATCCAAGCCAATCTCTTCCTGCGCCTCGCGCAATGCCGTGGCCACGGCATCTATATCCTCCGGGTCGGCCTTGCCACCAGGAAACGCAACCTGCCCGGAATGGCTGGACAAATGCGCCGTGCGCTGGGTCAACAACACGGTGAGCCGCTCGTCGCGCATCACCAAGGGGATCAACACCGACGCGTGGGCTGGGGCCCGGCTAGAAAATTTGGGTTCGGTATGGAACTGGGGCGACCAGGCAGGTGGATGGGCAAAGCGCAGCCGCAATGCGGCACTCTGCAGCGCCTGCGGAGCCACGGCCGGCAGATGGTGGTCTGTGCTGACGACAGGTACCAGACTGGGATCAAACAGGGAAGGGACAGTCACACGAAATCATACCCATCACACAACAACAATAGGCCAGTTCGAACGGCCATGAAAAAAGCCGCCGCAGACAATGCTGGGGCGGCTTTCTTGCCAAAAAACAGTGCGTTGAATTACGCGGCTGTCTTCTTTGCTGGCAGTTTTTCCTTGATACGAGCCGACTTGCCGCTGCGGTCGCGCAGGTAGTACAGCTTGGCACGGCGCACGTCACCACGGCGCTTGACTTCGATGCTGGCGATCAGAGGGCTGTAGGTTTGGAATGTACGTTCCACGCCTTCGCCGCTGGAGATCTTGCGCACGATGAAGCCGCTGTTCAGGCCGCGATTGCGCTTGGCGATCACAACACCTTCGTAAGCCTGCACGCGCTTGCGTGTGCCTTCAACAACGTTCACGCTCACCACCACGGTGTCACCGGGGGCGAATTCTGGGATGGTTTTACCCAGGCGAGCAATTTCTTCTTGCTCAAGAGTTTGGATCAGGTTCATGATTTCCTTCGTGATCTTGCAAGCGCCGGCACCGGAATTGGTACCAACCACAGCCTTCCCAAAGAAGCGTGGCCTGGCCGAGCAGAGGATCGGTTAGCCCACCATTATAGCAAGCTCAGGACTTGCCAGCCAAATACTGCTCGTCGCGCTTGTCCAGCAAGCCTTGCTGGCGCGCAGTATTTAGCAAATCGGGGCGGTGCTGCGCAGTCAGCGCCAGGCGCTGCTCGCGTCGCCAGCGCTCGATCTGCTCATGGTGGCCGGACATTAAAACGGCAGGCACGGGCAACTCTGACCAGGTTTCCGGGCGGGTGTAATGCGGGCAGTCCAGCAAACCATCGAGCGCCGGGTTGAAGCTGTCCTGGTGGTGGCTGTCAGCGTCGCTCAACACACCGGGCTGCAGGCGTGCAATGGCATCCAGCATGGCCATGGCCGCGACCTCACCACCCGACAGCACAAAGTCGCCCAAGCTAATTTGCCCATCGACGTAGCGGTCGATAAAGCGTTGGTCGATACCTTCGTAGCGGCCACACACCAGAATGGCGCCTTCACTAGCGGACCAGCGCTCCACGGTGGCATGATTCAGGGCCTGGCCAATCGGGGAAAACAGCAGCACGGGCGCGTTGTCATCGCGGCTGGCGCGTATGGCCTGCACCGCTTTTTCCAGCGGCTCCGCCATCATCACCATACCGGGGCCGCCGCCAAAGGGCCGATCGTCCACGCGGCGGTAGTTGCCGCTGGCAAAGTCACGGGGGTTGGTCAGTTGCACCTGCACCTGACCGGTCTCGTAAGCGCGGCGGGTGATGCCTATCTTGAGAAAGGGTTCAAACAGCTCGGGAAACAGCGTGATGACATCAAAGCGCATGCGCTTGTCGCTCAGTAGTCAGCAAGCCAGTCCACACGGATACGCTTGGCCGCCAGGTCCACGTCGTCCACATAGGCGGAGACGAACGGAATCATGCGCTCCTGAGGTTTGCCGTCCAGTTGGTACTCGATGACCAACACGGTTTGTGGCCCGGTGGACAGCAGTTCGCGCACGATGCCCAATTCTTCGTCCTGGCGATTGACTACGTTCAGGCCAATCAGGTCAACCCAGTAGTACTCGTCTTTGGCGGCGGTGGGAAAGCTGGCGCGAGAAATAAAGATGCGCGCACCACGCAAAGCCTCAGCGGCATTGCGGTCATCAACATCAATGGCACTGGCCACCACGGTGTCTGAGTGTTCTTTGACTTCCTTCACGGCCAGTTGCACCGTACCGGTAAAGGTTTTGACACCTTTTTCAGTCGGCAACAGAAACCAGCGCTTGGAAGAAAAAAGCGCCTCGGGGTCGGCGCTGTAGGGCAGGACTTTGAACCAGCCCTTGATTCCCCACGCATCTGCGATGCGCCCTACTTCAATGGCGTCCGCTGGCAGTTCAGCAGCTTCGAGGCCAGCGAGCATGGTTTGGGGGCAATGGTGTCGGTCAGGCAGCTTACACCGCGTGACCGACAAAACCAATTAGGCTGCTTTTTTAGCAGCTTGGTTGATCAGGCGTTCCACGGTGGGAGACGCTTGGGCGCCAACGCCCTTCCAGTACGTCAAGCGATCCTGGGCGATGCGGATGCTTTCTTCGTTGGCGGTAGCGATAGGGTTGTAAAAACCGATACGCTCAATGAAGCGGCCGTCACGACGGGTGCGCTTGTCAGCAACAACAATATTGAAAAACGGGCGAGCTTTTGCACCGCCACGGGCGAGTCGAATGACGACCATGATTTATCCTTTGGGTGACTGAAAAAGATTCAGCCATTAAATTCAAAGTTGAGACACGCAACTGACCACCCGGCCAGTGACACTCTGAATAGCTCTCCATTATAACGTTTTCCATCTTCATGACAAAAATTCGCCCCAGCACCGATGCCGACGTGAGCGCCATGACCGCCATTTACGCCCACCACGTACTCCATGGCACCGGTACTTTTGAGATCACGCCCCCCACAGAAACCGACATGGCAGGGCGCCGGGCCGATGTGCTCGCCAAAGGATTGCCCTACTTGGTGCTGGAAGATGCCACCGGGGTCATCGGCTTTGCCTACTGCAATTGGTTCAAGCCCCGCCCGGCCTACCGCTTCTCAGCCGAAGACTCGATTTACCTGGCACCGGCGGCCGCAGGCCGTGGCTTGGGCCGCCTGCTGTTGCAGGAGTTGATGGCCCAGGCCGAACGCGCCGGAGTCCGTAAATTGATTGCCGTGATCGGCGACTCTGGCAACCAGGGCTCCATCGGCGTGCACCGCAGCTGCGGCTTCCAACAAGTCGGTGTGCTGACCGCATGTGGCTGGAAGTTCGAGCGCTGGCTGGACGTGGTGCTAATGGAACGCTTCATCGGCGCAGGCAACAGCACCCCTGCTGCGAACGTGGCTGCATGAAAAACAAAACGCTGGCCGTGTGGCTGACTTTCTTGCTGGGTGCCCTGGGCCTGCACCGCTGGTACCTGTTGGAGCGTTACGACGCGCTGGCTCGCCTGCTACCCATTCCAACACTGCTGGGTGCGTATGGGGTATGGCGCGCACGCAGCCTGGGTGTGGACGATCTGTGGAGCTGGCTGCTGATTCCCATGCTGGGCTTTACCCTGGCCGGGTGCGCGCTGAACGCCATCGTCTACGGGCTGATGGCACCAGAAAAGTGGAACCAACGCTTCAATGCGCAGGCCCCGGTCGACGCGCCGGCCGGCGCCACCAACTGGGTCACCATTCTGGGCGTTGGTGCCGCGCTGGCCGTGGGCACCACGGTGCTGATGGCCAGCATTGCCTTCAGCTTTCAACGCTACTTTGAATACCAGATGGAGGATGCCCAGTCGCTGTCGCAACCGGCACCGCTTAAAAAATCTGCAGGCTGACCCAGTAGGCAATTGCGGCCACAAACGCGGCAGCAGGAATGGTCAGCACCCAGGCCCACACAATGTTGCCCGCCACGCCCCAGCGCACCGCGCTGGCGCGTTGGGTGGAGCCCACGCCGACGATCGCACCCGTGATGGTGTGCGTGGTCGACACGGGCACACCCAGCGCCGTGGCCAGAAACAATGTCAAGGCCCCGCCGGTTTCGGCGCAGAAGCCTCCCACGGGCTTGAGCTTGGTGATTTTTTGGCCCATGGTTTTCACAATGCGCCAGCCACCAAACATGGTGCCTGCGCCAATGGCCATGTAGCAGGAGATGATGACCCATGAGGGTGGCGACTTGTCTTCTGCGGCCACATACCCTGTTGCAATCAACATCATCCAGATGATGCCAATGGTCTTCTGCGCATCGTTGCCGCCGTGGCCCAGGCTGTAGGCGCCAGCCGACAGCAGCTGCAAGCGGCGGAACCACTTGTCAATGCGGGATGGCCGAGCACGCCGGAACACCCAGGCCACCAGCACCATCATCATCGACCCCAGGACGAAACCCAGCAAAGGCGAGATGAAGATGAACGCCACGGTTTTCAAAATGCCCTCGGACACCAGCGCACTAGCGCCGGACTTGGCAATCACCGCGCCGACGATGCCACCGATCAGCGCGTGCGACGACGAGCTTGGGATGCCGTAAATCCAGGTGATCACGTTCCAGGAAATTGCTCCGACAAGCGCCCCAAACACCACGTGCACGTCCACCACACCAGGCTGCACAATGCCTTTGCCAACCGTGGCGGCCACACTCAGGTGGAAGATAAAAATGGCAATCAGGTTAAAAAAAGCGGCGAACAGCACCGCCTGGCCTGGCTTGAGCACGCCGGTGGAAACCACGGTCGCAATCGAGTTCGCTGCATCATGAAACCCATTCATAAAGTCGAACATGATGGCCAGCGCCACCAGCAACATCACCACCCACAGGGCTGCCTGTACGTTTTGCATAACTAGGTACCGCAGTCCGGATCAGGAATTTTCGAGAATGATGCCTTCGATCACATTGGCCACGTCCTCGCATTTGTCGGTGATGGTTTCCAGCAGCTCGTAAATGGCCTTGAGCTTGATCAGTTCACGCACATCGGGTTCCTCGCGGAATAGCTTGCTCATGGCGGTGCGCATCACGCGGTCGGCATCGGACTCCAGGCGGTCAATCTCTTCGCAGGTCTTCAACGCAGCTTCGGCCGTGGCATGGTCCGCAATGTGGTCCAACAGCTTGACTGCGTCACGCAGGCGCTCACAGCACTTCACGCTCAGGTCGGTCAGGCGCACGATTTCTTCGGTCATGTGGCGCACGTCGTACAGCGCCATGGTCTCGGCCGAGTCCTGGATCAAATCGGCCACGTCGTCCATGGTGTTGATCAGGGAGTGGATCTGTTCCCGGTCGATCGGGGTGATGAAGGTGATGTGGATGGCCTTGTTGACATCGTGCGTCACGCGGTCGGCAGCGCGCTCGGCGTCGTCCACTTCCTGGTTGTACTTGGCACGCAGGTCCAGGTCGTTGTAGTTGGCCACCAACTTGGAAAAAGCCTGAGCAGCCTCCACGATGCGGTCCGCGTGCTGGTTGAACATCTCAAAAAAATTGCCTTCACGCGGCAACAACTTTCCAAACAGCATCGCTGGCTCCTAACGAATGAATATGTCGGTCTTGTGACCAAATCTGGGCTGCGCGGAGTTTAACCGCCTGTAACCCAGGGGTATCTGACGCGATCAGGCGCTGCGGAAAATAAAGTACACCGCCCCCACCATGCACAGGCCGGCCCAGACAAAGTCCAGCTTGAAAGGTTGCTTGAGGTAAATCATGGCAAATGGCAAAAACACCGTCAGCGTGATAATTTCCTGCATGATTTTGAGCTGTGCCACCGAGAAACCAGCCTGCTGAAAGCCAATGCGGTTGGCCGGCACCTGCAACAGATACTCAAACAGGGCGATGCCCCAGCTCACCAGGGCAGCCGTGTACCAGGGCACGGTGGCCAGGCTTTTGAGGTGGCCGTACCAGGCAAAGGTCATGAACACATTGCTGGCCACCAGCAGCAAAATGGTTTGCAGGGAAAGGGGGATGCTGTTCAAAAAGTTCATCCCCCATTATCCCAACCCAAAAAAGAAAAGCCCCGTGGCTTGCGCCACGGGGCTTCTGCGTTCAGCAGGCTGGCAGCTTACGCAGCCACGCCTTCCGTCACGGTCGCCGCTGAGTCGGTGTAGTCACCGATCTTGTCAAAGTTCAGGTACTGGTACACGGTGTCGCTGGCGGCGGTCAGCACGCCCATGTCGGCCAGGTACTCTTCCTTGGTGGGGATGCGACCCAGCTTGGAGCAGATGGCGGCCAGCTCGGCGGAACCCAGGTACACATTGCTGTTCTTGCCCAGGCGGTTGGGGAAGTTGCGGGTGGAGGTGGAGAACACGGTGGCGCCCTCCTTCACCTGGGCCTGGTTGCCCATGCACAGGCTACAGCCCGGCATTTCCATGCGCGCACCGGCACTGCCCAGCACGCCATAGTGGCCTTCGTCGCTCAATTGCTTGGCGTCCATCTTGGTGGGTGGGGCCACCCACAGCTTGACCGGGATGTCGCGCTTGCTTTCCAGCAACTTGGAGGCTGCACGGAAGTGACCGATGTTGGTCATGCAGGAGCCGATGAACACTTCGTCGATCTTGGCGCCGGCCACTTCGGCCAGGGTTTTCACATCGTCCGGGTCATTGGGGCAGGCCACGATGGGTTCGTGGATGTCAGCCAGGTCGATCTCGATGACGGCCGCATAGTCAGCATCATCATCACCCTTGAGCAACTGGGGATCGCGCAACCAGGCTTCTTGCGCAGCAATGCGGCGGGCCAGCGTGCGGGCGTCCGAGTAGCCATTGGCAATCATCCACTTCATCATCGTGATGTTGGAGTTGATGTACTCAATGATGGGTTCCTTGTTCAGGTGCACCGTGCAACCCGCAGCAGAACGTTCAGCGGACGCATCGGACAGCTCAAAGGCTTGCTCCACCTTCAGGTCTGGCAGACCTTCGATTTCGAGAATGCGGCCGGAAAAGATGTTCTTCTTTCCCTTCTTCTCGACGGTCAGCAGGCCGGCCTTGATGGCATACAGCGGGATCGCGTTAACCAGGTCACGCAGGGTCACGCCGTTCTGCATCTTGCCCTTGAAGCGCACCAAGACGGACTCGGGCATATCCAAAGGCATCACGCCGGTAGCGGCAGCAAACGCCACCAGGCCGGAGCCCGCGGGGAAGCTGATGCCGATGGGGAAACGCGTGTGGCTATCGCCACCTGTGCCCACAGTGTCGGGCAACAGCAGGCGGTTCAGCCAACTGTGGATCACGCCGTCACCCGGGCGCAGCGAGATACCGCCGCGCGTGCTGATGAAGTCGGGCAACTCGTGGTGCATCTTCACATCCACGGGCTTGGGGTAAGCGGCGGTATGGCAGAAGGACTGCATCACCAAATCGGCGCTGAAGCCCAGGCAGGCCAGGTCTTTCAGCTCGTCACGGGTCATCGGACCGGTCGTGTCTTGCGAGCCCACGGATGTCATCTTGGGTTCGCAATAGGTACCAGGGCGCACGCCCTGGCCTTCCGGCAAACCACAGGCACGGCCGACCATCTTTTGCGCCAGGCTAAAGCCCTTCTTGGTGTCCACAGGGTTCTGCGGCAGGCGGAACAGCTCGGACGGAGGCAGACCCAGGGTCTCGCGAGCCTTGGCGGTCAGGCCACGGCCAACGATCAGGGGAATACGGCCACCCGCGCGCACTTCGTCAAACAGCACATCGCTCTTCACCTGGAAGGACGCGATCTCTTTGCCATCCTTGAAGGCCTTGCCGTCATAGGGGCGCAGCTCCACGGTGTCACCCATGTTCATCTGGCTCACATCCACTTCGATGGGCAAAGCGCCCGCATCTTCCATGGTGTTGTAGAAGATGGGCGCAATCTTGGTGCCCAGGCACACGCCACCGAAACGCTTGTTCGGCACAAAGGGAATGTCTTCACCAGTGAACCACAGCACGCTGTTGGTGGCGGACTTGCGGCTGGAGCCGGTGCCCACCACGTCGCCCACATAGGCCACCAGGTTGCCGCGGGCGCGCAGGTCTTCCACAAACTTCACGGGGCCGCGTTTGCCGTCTTCTTCCGGGGTGATGCCGTCGCGCTTGTTCTTCAACATGGCCAAGGCGTGCAACGGAATGTCGGGGCGGCTCCAGGCGTCGGGCGCGGGGGACAGGTCGTCGGTGTTGGTCTCGCCGGTCACCTTGAGGATGGTGACGGTAATGCTTTGTGGCACTTCAGGGCGGCTGGTGAACCACTCGGCATCGGCCCAGCTTTGCAGCACGGACTTGGCGTTGGGGTTGTCGGCCTTGGCCTTTTCGGCCACGTCGTGGAACTGGTCGAACATCAGCAGGGTTTTCTTCAGACCATTGCCCGCTACTTCGCCCACATCGGGGTCGTCCAGCAGGTCCACCAACGGGCTGATGTTGTAGCCGCCCAGCATGGTGCCCAGCAGTTCGGTAGCCTTTGCACGGCTGATGAGGTCGCACTTCTCGGTGCCGTGGGCCACGGCAGCCAGGTAGCTGGCTTTGACCTTGGCCGCGTCGTCCACACCTGCAGGTACGCGGTGGGTGATCAGTTCTACCAGAGTAGCCTCTTCACCCGTAGGCGGGTTCTTCAGCAACTCAATCAGTTCACCGGTCTGCTGGGCAGACAGGGGCAGCGGGGGAATCCCCAGCGCAGCGCGTTCGGCCACATGGTCTCGGTAGGCTTTCAACATCATTTTCTCCTTCAGTAACAATAAAATACCGCGCTAGCCCGCGTGGGATATGCGCGAGCAGCTATCTATTTGGTAGCGGCTGCAACCGCTTCAGGTTTGGACTCGGCAGCCGCCACGGCGGGCGTGTTGTTCAGGGGTTCAAGCAAACTCGGTGCCGGGGTGCGCAGCAGGGCCTCGGCCACCACCGCCTGCCCGGCGTTCATGCACTCGTCCGCCAGGCGACGCCCCAGCTTCTGGTCCATCAGCATCGACTTGTTGGCCAGTTGCAACCACACCGCGCCGCCCGCAGCATCTTCCAGCCGCACCGCGCCGGTGCTGGTAGGTACAGGGGCCATCTGGTATTTCTGACGCCCATGCTCCAGCACAAAACGTCCGGCCCAGGTCTGGTGCGCAGAAATCTTGACCTGCGCACCCAACTCGCAAGGCACGGTGCCAACGGCCACGCGCTGCGCCACTGCCAAATGCTCGGGTGACAGCTCGGCCGGTTCAGCCTCCACCACGGCGAAAACGGGAGCTACAGCGCGGGATTTGGTGGCCTTCTTCACGGGCGCGGCCGCTTGGGCCAGGGGCACCATCAGCAGCACCAACAACACACCCGACAGTGACAACTTCAGCATGGTGAACCCTGACTTCAATGGACTGACGTAGAAAAATAGGCCGCCGCGTCTGAGGGCAGCGCGCGGCCGGTCTGGTGCGCGCGCTCGAGCACCTGCCAAAAGTAACGGTAACTGGCCCGGTCATGCAGCTTGCCTCCGACGGAGATCGGCGCCCACTCCTGGCGCTGCGCTTCCTGCACGATGTGCGCGGCCAGATCTACTTCGTCCTGCGTGGGGGCAAAGGCCTCCAGAATCGGGCGGATCTGGTCCGGATGGATGCTCCACATGCGCGTGAACCCCAAAGCCTGGGCGGCTGTTTTGGCAGCGCGCAACAACGCGGCGGGGTCCTTGAACTCGGTCACCACACAGTGGGAGGGCACCTTGCCATGCGCATGGCAGGCACTGGCAATGTCCAGCTTGGCGCGCAGCACCAGCGGGTGGTGAAACTGGTCCAGCGAAATACTGTCATCCGCCGGGCGCACGCCCATGGCCGACGAGGGAATGGCGCCGCCATGACTGGACACAAAGTCCATCAAGCCAAAGCTGATGGACTGCACGCGCGGATGCGCCGCAATCTCAAAGGCGCGATGCACGGCGGCCGGCGATTCGATCAGCACATGCAGAGGCAGCGGCGGGACACCCGGTGCGGTCGCGGCGTCGATTGCGGCAACGGCGCGATCCGCGTCCCAGATCGACTCCACCTTGGGCACCATGAGGTAGCTCAGCGCAGCACCAGCCAGGCCCACTACAGTTTGCACATCGGAGGCGAACTCGGCATGGTCCACGGCGTGCACGCGCACACCAATGCGCCGACGCAGGCCATTTGCTATTAAATTGGGAGCTGCTTGCGCAGCATTGGTGAGGGCTACGACCATGTTTGCATGGTCATCTTCGCCCCCGACCGGGGCACCGTCTTCGCAGTCCAGGGTCACGTCAAAGACGCAGGCCCCGAACTCTTCGGTCATCTCAGCCTGCAGTTGCAGGCTTTTGACCATCCGCGCTTCCACGCCGCTGTAGTGGTCGCACACAGGCAATATGCCTGCCGCGCCCTGAGCGCCAAGAAGAACGTCGCGCGGATGGGCCACTTCAGCAGCCGATTACAGCAGGTGGGCGACGCCAGCTTGCTCGTCTTGCAGCTCTTTCAGCGTGACGTTGATGCGCTCTTGGCTGAACGCATCCACTTCCAGACCTTCGACCAGCTTGTACTCGCCACCTTCGCAGGTCACGGCAAAACCAAACATGGTGTCCTTGGGGATGCCGTACTGGCCGTCCGACGGGATACCCATGGTGACCCACTTGCCATTGGTGCCCAGGGCCCAGTCGCGCATGTGGTCGATGGCTGCGTTGGCAGCCGAGGCTGCGGACGACACGCCACGGGCCGCGATGATGGCCGCGCCGCGCTTGCCAACGGTGGGCAGGAAGGTGTCTTTATTCCAGACTTCGTCATTGATCATCGCCTTGACGCTTTCACCGTTGATGGTGGCGAAGCGGTAGTCGGCGTACATCGTGGGCGAGTGGTTGCCCCACACGGTCATCTTTTCGATGTCGGCCACAGCCTTGCCGGTCTTGGCGGCGATCTGGCTCAGGGCACGGTTGTGATCCAGGCGCAGCATGGCGGTGAAGTTCTTGCGGGGCAGGCTCGGCGCGCTCTTCATCGCGATGTAGGCATTGGTGTTGGCGGGGTTGCCGACGACCAGCACCTTGACGTTGCGGCTGGCCACCTTGTCCAGGGCCTTGCCCTGGGCGGTGAAGATTTCGGCGTTGACGGCCAGCAGTTCGGCGCGTTCCATGCCGGGGCCACGAGGGCGCGAACCGATCAGCAGTGCGTAGTCCACGTCCTTGAATGCGGCCAGCGGGTCGCTGTGCGCTTCGATACCCACCAGCAGGGGGAATGCACAGTCTTGCAGCTCCATGATCACGCCTTGCAAAGCCTGTTGCGCTTTCTCAACAGGCACTTCCAGCAGGCTCAGAATGACGGGCTGGTCCTTGCCCAGCATTTCGCCGGAGGCGATGCGGAACAGAATGGCGTATCCAATTTGACCGGCGGCTCCGGTAACGGCAACGCGGACGGGTTTCTTGCTCATGGTAAAACTCCAGGAAGTGTGGTGAAAACGGCGTGGGACCAGCGCTTTTCGCAATCTGTGTTGCGCTGCAGAATGCGCTGGAGTTTACTCCCGAAATCTGCACTCCGTCAATTTGTCTTATGTCTTATATAAGATATGATTGCGTCAGTTTAAAGACTGACTTGCCGCTGACCCAACCCCTCTGCACCATGGCCGCTACCCCACCCTATTCGAGCGACAGTTCTGCCTCCGCAGATGCCGATGCGGGCGCGACCACGGGCTCCGGCCTGACCCCTGCTTTCAGTCCGCTGTACCAGCAGATCAAGGTGTTGATGCTGCAGAGTCTCCAGAGTGGCGAATGGAAGCCCAGTGCCGCCATTCCCAGTGAGTTGGAACTGGCCGCGCGCTTCAAGGTCAGCCAGGGCACGGTGCGCAAGGCCATTGACGAACTGGCCGCGGAAAACCTCTTGGTACGCCGCCAGGGCAAGGGCACCTTTGTGGCCACGCATGCCGAGCACCATGTGCAGTACCGCTTCCTCAAGCTCTTTCCCGACAACGGTGACCCCAACAGCGAAGGCCCAGCCCAACGCAAGATCATCGACTGCAAGCGCCTGCGCGCGTCCGCTGAAGTGGCCCGCGCGCTCGCGCTGCGCCCTGCCGATGCAGTGCTGCAGGTGCGGCGCGTGCTGTCGTTTGCGGGCGTGCCGACGATTCTGGAGGACTTGTGGCTGCCCGGCACACCTTTCAAAGGACTGACGGCCGAGCGCCTGGCAGGCTACGACGGCCCGATGTATGCCCTGTTTGAAACCGAGTTTGGCGTGCGCATGGTCCGCGCTGAAGAAAAAATCCGTGCAGTGCTGCCGGATGCCGAGCAATGCAAGCTGCTGCACACTACGCAGCAAACGCCGCTGCTCAGCGTGGAACGCACAGCTTTCACCTACAACGACACGCCCATGGAAATGCGCCGCGGCCTGTACCTGACCGACACACACTACTATCGAAATGCGCTAAATTGAGCAGTCTTTACCGTGCAAGTCCAACGTCAGATTGGTGCGGTGCAATAGAATTTTGGCTGGCTGCGCCAAAAATTACATACCAGTTACCTCCAAGAAAGCCCATCCATGACTGAGCTCGCCTCTGCATCCAAACGCCCGCGGCCCGAATTCCGCAACATCAACGCCCTCTCGGATCTGCCCACCTACCGTTTGCCTCCCGCAGGCTGGGTGTCCATCCTGCACCGGGTCAGCGGCGTCATCATGTTCATCCTGATGCCCTTCATTATCTGGATGTTTGACACCTCCGTATCCTCGGAAATCTCATTTGCTAAGTTCAGCAGCGCATTCACCGTGGGCCTGGGTTTTGTTCCGGGCTGGTTCATCAAACTGGTGGCGCTAGCCATCATCTGGGCCTACCTGCACCACTTCATTGCAGGCCTGCGTCACCTGTGGATGGACATCAACCATGCCGTGAGCAAAGAGTTTGGCCGCTCCTCGGCCATCGTGACCCTGACCTTGGGCTCGGTGCTGACACTGGCCCTGGCACTCAAGCTGTTTGGCGCCTACTAACTACAAAAAAGGAAATCGAAAAATGGCAGTGAATTACGGTTCCAAGCGTGTCGTCGTTGGCGCGCACTACGGTCTGCGCGACTGGTTGGCGCAGCGCGTCACCGCAATGTTGATGGCCCTGTTCACCTTGGTGGTGCTGGCCCAGGTGATCTTCTTCAAAGGCCCCATTGGCTACGACAAATGGGCGGGCATTTTCTCCTCCCAATGGATGAAGGTTTTGACCTTCTCGGTCATCGTTGCCATGCTGTACCACGTGTGGGTTGGTATCCGTGATGTCTGGATGGACTACGTCAAACCCGTTTCCATTCGCCTGTCTCTGCAGGTGTTCTCCATCGTCTGGCTCGTCGGCTGTGCCGGCTGGGCCATTCAGGTCCTGTGGCGTCTCTGATCTCCCTTCCTAACAGGCAATCCATTCATGTCTTACTCCGTATCTAAACGCAAATTTGACGTTGTCATCGTCGGCGCCGGTGGCTCCGGCATGCGCGCGTCCCTCCAACTGGCCCGCGCCGGTTTGAACGTCGCCGTCCTCTCCAAAGTGTTCCCCACCCGTTCGCACACCGTGGCTGCCCAAGGCGGCATCGGTGCCTCCCTGGGCAACATGAACGACGACAACTGGCACTACCACTTCTACGACACCGTCAAGGGTTCCGACTGGCTCGGCGACCAGGACGCCATCGAATTTATGTGCCGTGAAGCGCCCAAGGTCGTCTATGACCTGGAACACATGGGCATGCCGTTTGACCGCAACCCCGATGGCACGATTTACCAACGTCCGTTTGGCGGTCACACCGCCAACTACGGCGAAAAGGCCGTGGAACGCGCCTGCGCTGCGGCTGACCGTACCGGTCACGCCATGCTGCACACGCTGTACCAGCAAAACGTGGCCGCCAAGACCAGCTTCTTCGTGGAGTGGATGGCACTCGATCTGATCCGCGACGCGGAAGGCGATGTGGTCGGCGTGACCGCGCTGGAAATGGAAACCGGCGACATCCACATTCTGGAAGCCAAGACCACGCTGCTGGCCACCGGCGGCGCCGGCCGCATCTTTGCTGCCTCCACCAACGCCTTCATCAACACCGGTGACGGCTTGGGCATGGCGGCACGCGCCGGCATCCCGCTCGAAGACATGGAGTTTTGGCAGTTCCACCCCACTGGCGTGGCCGGTGCTGGCGTGTTGCTGACTGAAGGCTGCCGTGGCGAAGGTGCGATTTTGCTCAACAGCAATGGCGAGCGTTTCATGGAGCGCTATGCGCCCACCTTGAAAGACCTGGCACCGCGCGACTTCGTGTCCCGCTCCATGGACCAGGAAATCAAGGAAGGCCGCGGCTGCGGCCCGAACAAGGACTACGTGCTGCTGAAGCTGGACCACCTGGGTGCCGACACCATCCACAAGCGCCTGCCTTCGGTGTACGAAATTGGCGTGAACTTCGCCAACGTGGACATCACCAAGGAACCGATTCCCGTGGTGCCCACCATCCATTACCAAATGGGCGGCATCCCCACCAACGTGAACGGCCAGGTGGTCGTGCAAAACGGCGATGTGCACAACCAGGTGGTGAACGGCCTGTACGCCGTGGGTGAATGCTCCTGCGTGTCGGTGCACGGCGCCAACCGCCTGGGTACCAACTCGCTGCTGGACCTGTTGGTGTTCGGCCGCGCAGCCGGCAACCACATCGTCAACTACATCAAGACCAGCAAGGCCCACAAGGAATTGCCCAAGGACGCGGCAGACCGCACCCTGGCCCGTGTCTCGCGCCTGGACAACGCCACCAGCGGCGAATACGCCCAGGACGTGGCCAACGACATGCGCGCCTCCATGCAGCAACACGCGGGTGTGTTCCGCACGCAGAAGAGCATGGACGAAGGCGTGACCAAAATCGCCGCTTTGCGTGACCGTGTCAACGCGATCAACCTCAAAGACAAGTCCAAAGTGTTCAACACCGCGCGCATCGAAGCGCTGGAAGTCGAGAACCTGATCGAAGCCGCGCAGGCCACCATCGTGTCCGCCGCCGCGCGCCACGAGAGCCGTGGCGCCCACACCGTGGACGACTACTCCGACTCCGCCGAGCACCCCAATGGCCGCAACGACAAGGAATGGCACAAGCACACGCTGTGGTACAGCGAAGGCAGCCGCCTCTCTTACAAGCCTGTGCAGATGAAACCTTTGACGGTTGACTCTGTGCCACTCAAAGTCCGGACATTCTGAGAGATATTGATATGACCAAACGCACTTTCTCCATCTACCGCTACGATCCGGACAAGGATGCCAAGCCCTATATGCAGGACATCGAGGTGGAACTCGATGGCCACGAGCGCATGCTGCTGGATGCCCTGATGAAGCTCAAGGCCGTGGACCCCACCATCTCCTTCCGCCGATCCTGCCGCGAAGGCGTTTGCGGTTCTGATGCCATGAACATCAACGGCAAAAACGGCCTGGCCTGTCTGACCAATATGCTGACCTTGCCTGGCAAGATCGTGTTGAAACCCCTGCCCGGCCTGCCTGTCATTCGCGACCTGATCGTCGATATGACCGACTTCTTCAAGCAGTACAACTCGATCAAGCCCTACCTGATCAACGACACCGTGCCGCCTGAGAAAGAGCGTCTGCAGTCCCCAGAAGAGCGTGAAGAGCTCAACGGCCTGTACGAATGCATCTTGTGCGCGAGCTGCTCCACCTCCTGTCCCAGCTTCTGGTGGAACCCCGACAAGTTCGTGGGTCCTGCCGGTTTGCTGCAGGCCTACCGCTTTATTGCAGACAGCCGTGACCAAGCCACCGGTGAGCGCCTGGACAACCTGGAAGACCCTTACCGCCTGTTCCGCTGCCACACCATCATGAACTGCGTGGACGTCTGCCCCAAGGGCTTGAATCCCACCAAGGCCATTGGCAAGATCAAGGAAATGATGGTCCTGCGGACTGTCTGACCTTTACCAGGCAAGTAGCACGTGACTGAAGCACTGATTGACGAACGGGCCTTGAGCAAGCTGCAGTGGCGTTGCCGCCGCGGTCTGCTGGAGAACGACTTGTTCATTGAGCGCTTCTTTCAGCGGTTCAGCCCTACGTTGACGGTCCGCCAGGGCGATGCCTTGGCAGCCCTGATGGACCTGAGTGACAACGACCTGCTGGACGTGCAATTGGCACGCAAGTCGCTGGCCCAGGTGGACGCGCAATTGGACCGTGCGGACGTGCACGAAGTTTTGAAAATGTTGAGAGAACCTCTCTGAAAGGCGAAAGATGAAACTAGCTGACAACAAAGCCACCCTGTCGTTCAGTAACGGCAGCCCCAGCGTCGATTTGCCGGTCTACCACGGCAACGTCGGCCCCGACGTCGTGGACATTCGCAAGCTGTACGCGCAAACGGGCATGTTCACCTATGACCCGGGCTTTTTGTCAACGGCATCCTGCCAGTCCGCCATCACCTACATCGATGGCGACAAGGGCGAGCTGCTGTACCGCGGCTACCCCATCGAGCAGCTGGCCACCAACTGCGACTTCATGGAAACCTGCCACTTGCTGCTATACGGCAACCTGCCCAATGCCGCTGGCAAAGCCGACTTCACCAAGCGCGTAACCCAGCACACCATGGTCAACGAGCAGATGCAGTTTTTCTTGCGTGGCTTCCGCCGCGACGCGCATCCCATGGCCATCATGACCGGCCTGGTGGGCGCTATGTCGGCCTTCTACCATGACAGCACGGACATCAACAATCCTGAGCACCGCGAGATCTCGGCCATCCGCCTGATCGCCAAGATGCCCACGCTGGTCGCCATGGCCTACAAGTACAGCGCCGGCCAGCCCTACATGTACCCCAAGAACAACCTGAGCTACGCAGGCAACTTCTTGCACATGATGTTCGCCACACCGTGCGAAGAGTATGTGGTTAACCCCGTGATCGAACGCGCGCTGGACCGCATCTTCATCCTGCATGCAGACCACGAACAAAACGCATCCACCTCCACCGTGCGCCTGTGCGGTTCGTCTGGTACCAACCCGTTTGCGGCCATTGCCGCCGGTGTGGCCTGCCTGTGGGGCCCTTCCCACGGTGGCGCCAACGAAGCCTGCCTGAACATGCTGGAAGACATCCAGCGCATGGGCGGCATTTCCAAGGTTGGCCAGTTCATGGAACAGGTCAAGGACAAGAGCTCCGGCGTCAAGCTGATGGGCTTCGGTCACCGCGTGTACAAGAACTACGACCCCCGCGCCAAGCTCATGCAAGAAACTTGCAAAGAAGTGCTGACAGCCCTGGGCCTGGAAAACGACCCGTTGTTCAAGCTGGCCATGGCCCTGGAAAAGATTGCCCTGGAAGACGACTACTTTGTGCAGCGCAAGCTCTACCCCAACGTGGACTTCTACTCCGGCATCGTGCAGCGCGCCATTGGCATTCCCGTGAGCCTGTTCACCGCGATCTTCGCGCTGGCCCGCACCGTGGGCTGGATTGCCCAACTGAACGAAATGATCGGCGATCCCGAATACAAGATCGGCCGCCCCCGTCAGTTGTTCACTGGCTCTGAAAAGCGCGACGTGATGCCTATCGGCCAACGCTGATCGCGTGCAGCCCTAGCGGCTGTGACCTGCCCAGCCCCGCAGCCTGCACAAGGCTGCGGGGCTTTTTTATATAAAAAGTACCTCTAGCCCTCGTCGGCTGTGCGCGAGCAGCTACTCTTTTCATAGCACCCGCTGTCGTATCCCCAGTCGACACAAGACATCGCAAACCACGATGTCAAAACCCTGCGTTAGGTAGGAAAATAGCAAAAGCAATCGCAAATCGCGATGGCATGCGCACCATGAAATCCGTTCCTCTCAACCTCACCCGCCGCCTGGATCTAGCCTCGCTTCAGCTCTTTGTGGCCGTCTGCGAGCTGGGCAGCATTGGCAAGGCAGCGGAACGGGAGTTCATCGCTCCGTCTGCCTTGAGCAAGCGCCTCAGCGATCTGGAGGCTACTCTGGGAACCGCACTGCTGCATCGGCACTCCCGCGGGGTGCACCTCACCCCCGCCGGCCAGAACCTACTGCACCACGCGCGCAGCGTGCTGTTCAGCCTGGAGCGCATGCAGTCCGAACTCAGCGAATATGCCGACGGCGTGCGTGGCCAGGTACGCATGCATGCCAGCATTTCGGCCACGGTGCAGTTTTTGCCTGAAGACCTGGGCGCCTTCATCCGTGCGCACCAGGGCATCAAGATCGATCTGGAAGAGCACCTGAGTAGCGAAGTCCTGCGTGCAGTACAGGAAGGTGCCGCCGATCTCGGCGTCTGCAACACGGCTGATGGCGTGGGCGAGCTGCAAACCCGGCCGTACCGGCAAGACCAACTGGTGCTCGTCGTCCCTGCAGACCACGCACTGGCTGACAAAGGCATGGTGGCCTTTGAAGACACGCTGGCGTTTGACCACGTAGGCCTGCACTCCAACAGTTCCATCTACGTCGCCATGCGCCAGGCCGCCGCCGCGCTTGGGCAAAGCATCCGGCTGCGCATCCAGGTCACCGGGCTGGATGCCATGGGCCGCATGATCTACAACGGTCTGGGCATCGGCGTAATGCCGCTGCGTGCGTTCACCCTGATGCACAGCACGGGCGAGCTCAGTGCCGTCGCTCTCCGTGACCCGTGGGCCACCCGCCAGATCGAACTGGTCGCCCGCGACTTCTCCACCCTGCCACGCACCGCACGGTTGCTGGTGGACCACCTCACGGCCTTGGCCCCGCACGGGGCCAAGGCCTAAAATTGAATTTCGGAAGGAAAACCATGGCTACTGTTGCACGCACGCTTTATGACAAATTGTGGGACGACCACGTCGTTCACACCGAGGAAGATGGAACCTCCATCCTCTACATTGACCGCCATCTGGTCCACGAAGTGACCAGCCCCCAGGCCTTTGAAGGCCTGCGCGTTGCAGGCCGCAAGGTCTGGCGCGTCAGCTCCATCGTGGCCACAGCCGACCACAACACGCCCACCACGGGCTGGGAGCGTGGTTATGACGGCATCACCGACCCGACCAGCAAAGAGCAAGTCATGACGCTGGACTCCAACATCGGTGAGTTCGGCTCTGCAGCCTACTTCCCTTTCCTGTCCAAACGCCAGGGCATCGTGCACGTCATCGGGCCTGAGAACGGCGCCACGCTGCCCGGCATGACCGTGGTGTGCGGAGACTCGCACACGTCCACCCACGGCGCCTTTGGCGCGCTGGCCCACGGCATTGGCACCAGCGAGGTCGAGCACGTGATGGCCACGCAAACCCTGCTGGCCAAGAAGGCCAAGAACATGCTGGTCAAGGTGGAAGGCGCTGTGGCCCAAGGCATTACCGCCAAGGACATCGTGCTGGCCATCATCGGCAAGATCGGCACCGCAGGCGGCACGGGTTACACCATCGAATTCGGTGGCTCGGCCATCCGCGCGCTCTCCATGGAAGGCCGCATGACGGTCTGCAACATGGCCATCGAAGCGGGTGCGCGCGCCGGTTTGGTAGCTGTGGATGAAAAGACCATTGACTATGTGAAGGGCCGCCCCCTGGCGCCCGGTGCCAATGCCACCAGCCCCGAAGCGGCTGCGGTGGAATGGGAACAGGCCGTCGCGTTCTGGAAAACGCTGCATTCCGACGCAGGCGCGCATTTCGACACCATTGTGGAACTGGATGCCAGCCAGATCGTGCCGCAGGTGACCTGGGGCACGTCGCCCGAGATGGTGCTGGGCATCGACGCCCGCGTGCCGGATCCGGACAAGGAAAAAGATGCCAACAAACGTGGTGCGATTGAGCGCGCCCTCACATACATGGGTCTGGAGCCTGGCAAGGCGCTGGACGACCTGTTTGTCGACAAGGTCTTTATCGGTTCCTGCACCAACAGCCGCATCGAAGACATGCGAGAAGCGGCCACTGTGGTGAAGAAACTGGGCCAAAAGGTCGCCAAGAACATCAAGCTGGCGATGGTCGTGCCCGGATCGGGCTTGGTAAAAGACCAGGCCGAACGCGAAGGCCTGCACGAGATTTTCAAAGCCGCCGGTTTTGAGTGGCGTGAGCCGGGCTGCTCCATGTGCCTGGCCATGAACGCCGACCGCCTGGAGCCCGGCGAGCGCTGCGCCTCTACCAGTAACCGCAACTTCGAAGGCCGCCAGGGCGCCGGTGGACGCACCCACCTGGTGAGCCCGGCAATGGCCGCCGCCGCGGCCATCCACGGTCACTTTGTTGATATCCGCAAGTTCAGCTAACCCCTTCTCTGGAACTTTCATCATGAAAACATTCATCGCCCTGATTGCCACTTCCGCCCTGTTGCTTCTTTCTGGCTGCAACACTTGGTCCGGCGTCAAGCAAGACGCTAAGGAGGTCGGTACGACCGCTGGCAAAGGTATCGAGAAAGCTGGCGAAAAAATCCGAGACATCTCCAAATAAGGCGCACCTCACCATGCAGAAATTCACCGTACACAAGGGCCTGGTTGCCCCCATGGACCGAGAGAACGTGGACACGGATGCCATCATCCCCAAGCAGTTTCTCAAGTCCATCCGCAAGACCGGGTTTGGCCAAAACCTGTTTGACGAATGGCGCTACCTGGATGCGGGTTTCCCCGGCCAGGACCCCACCAGCCGCAAGCCCAACCCCGACTTCGTGTTGAACCAGCCGCGTTATGCGGGTGCATCCATCCTGTTGGCGCGCAAAAATTTTGGCTGCGGCTCCAGCCGCGAACACGCACCCTGGGCACTGGACCAGTATGGTTTTCGCGCCATCATTGCGCCCAGCTATGCAGACATCTTCTTCAACAACAGCTTCAAGAATGGCCTGCTGCCCATCGTGCTGACGGAGGCGCAGGTGGATCAGTTGTTCAATGACGCCCTGGCTTTCCCCGGCTACCAGCTCACCATCGATCTGGAGCGCCAGGTCATCGTCAAGCCCCAGGGCGAAGAGATTGCCTTTGACGTACAGGCCTTCCGCAAGTACTGCCTGATCAACGGCTTCGACGACATTGGCCTGACCCTGCGCCATGCCGACAAGATCAAGGCCTTCGAGGCCCAGCGTTTGACACAAAAACCGTGGCTAGCCCGCACCATGTCTGCGTGAGCAGCTATTAATTTAATAGTGAAACTTTGCGGGACAGATCTTTAACTCTGCCCCCAACTGACTAGGAATATTCATGAAGATCGCAGTGTTGCCGGGTGACGGCATTGGTACCGAAATCGTGGCGGAAGCCGTCAAGGTCTTGAAAGCCCTGGACCTGAAACTGGAAATGGAAACCGCCTTGGTGGGCGGCGTGGCCTACGACGCCCACGGCCACCCGCTGCCCGAAGCCACGCTCAAGCTGGCCAAGGAAGCCGACGCCGTGCTGTTCGGCGCCGTAGGTGACTGGAAGTACGACAAGCTGGAGCGCCAGTTCCGCCCAGAGCAGGCCATCCTCGGCCTGCGCAAGAACCTGGGCCTGTTCGCCAACTTTCGCCCCGCCATTTGTTACGAACAACTGGTCGGCGCCTCCAGTCTCAAGCCCGAGCTGATTGCTGGCCTGGACATCCTCATCATCCGTGAGCTCACCGGCGACATCTACTTCGGCCAGCCGCGTGGCCGCCGCATCGCCACCGATGGCCACTTCCCCGGTGCCGAAGAAGCCTTCGACACCATGCGCTACAGCCGCCCCGAGATCGAACGCATTGCGCACGTAGCCTTCCAAGCTGCCCAAAAACGCAATAAGCGCGTGACCAGCGTGGACAAAAACAACGTGCTGGAAACCTCGCAGCTCTGGAAAGACGTGATGGTCGAAGTGGGCCAACAGTACCCTGACGTGGAACTGGACCACATGCTGGTGGACAACGCCGCCATGCAATTGGTCAAGGCGCCCAAGAAGTTTGACGTGCTGGTCACCGGCAATATGTTTGGCGACATCCTCTCGGACGAGGCCTCCATGCTCACCGGCTCCATCGGCATGCTGCCCTCCGCCAGCCTGAATAGCAGCAACCAAGGCCTGTACGAACCCAGCCACGGCAGCGCGCCCGACATTGCCGGCAAGGGCATTGCCAACCCGCTCGCCACCATCCTGAGTGCCGCCATGATGTTGCGCTTCAGCCTGAACCAGGAAGCCGCGGCACTGCGCATTGAAGCCGCGGTGAAAAAGGTGCTGGAGCAAGGCCTGCGTACCGCCGACATCTACAGCGAAGGCACCACCCGCGCCAGCACCAAGGAGATGGGCGACGCCGTAGTGAAGGCACTGGCGTAACCACCATCCGCAGGGCGGCACGCCGCGTTGTTGCCCTGCCACTGCAAAACCATTTCAGTCCGCGCGGGGCAAAAAATTCTTGTTTTGGGCTACAATAAAGTCATGTTTGCCGCCCGCCCCCTCTCCCTGAGCATTGCTTCTGCCGCCCTGGCAAGCAAGGCCGCGCGCGCAACCATCACCAAAACCACGACCATTAAGGGCTGACCCAGCCTGGTTCGTCGTGCGCCCTCCCGGCCAGACGAGCCGGGCAAACAGTCCATAAACAGCCGTGTAAGAGCATCGTTTGTTTAACTTTTTGAAAAGGCGTTGATATGAGCAAGTTGGTAGGTTTGGTCGGCTGGCGCGGCATGGTCGGCTCGGTATTGATGGACCGTATGGTGCAAGAGAAGGATTTCGACCTGATCGAACCCCTGTTCTTCTCTACCAGCAACTCTGGCGGCAAAGCCCCGGCTGAGGCCAAGAACGAAACCACGCTGCAAGACGCCTTCAATATTGACGCCCTAAAACGCTGCGACATCATCATCAGCGCCCAAGGTGGTGACTACACCACGGAAGTATTCCCCAAACTGCGTGCAGCCGGCTGGAATGGCCACTGGATTGACGCGGCCTCCACGCTGCGCATGGAAAAAGACGCGGTCATCATCCTGGACCCCGTCAACATGCCGGTCATCCAGGACGCGCTGGCCAAGGGTGGCAAGAACTGGGTGGGCGGCAACTGCACCGTGAGCTGCATGCTGATGGGTGTGGGCGCGCTCTACAAGGCCGGTCTCGTCGAATGGATGAGCACCCAGACCTACCAGGCAGCCTCCGGCGGCGGAGCCCAGCACATGCGCGAACTGCTGACCCAGTACGGCACGCTGAATGCCGAAGTCAAGGCATTGCTGGACGACCCCAAGAGCGCGATTTTGGAAATTGACCGCAAAGTGATCGCCAAGCAGCGCGCGCTGACCAGTGTTGAAACCGCCAACTTTGGCGTGCCGCTGGGTGGCTCGCTGATCCCCTGGATCGACAAGGACCTGGGCAACGGCATGTCCAAGGAAGAGTGGAAAGGCATGGCCGAGACCAACAAGATCCTTGGCCTGGGCGAAGGCTTCGGCACCAGCGCCATCCCCGTGGACGGTTTCTGTGTGCGCGTGGGCGCCATGCGCTGCCACAGCCAGGCACTGACCTTCAAACTGAAGAAGGACGTGCCCGTAGCCGACATTGAGGCCCTGATCGCCGCCGACAACGAATGGGTCAAAGTAGTGCCCAACACCCGCGAAGCGACCATCCAGGACCTGACCCCCGTAGCGGTGACTGGCACCATGACCATTCCTGTGGGCCGTATCCGCAAGCTGGCCATGGGACCGGAATACGTGGGCGCCTTCACCATCGGCGACCAGCTTTTGTGGGGTGCGGCAGAGCCTTTGCGCCGCATGTTGCGCATCCTGCTGGACGCGTAACAAGCAGTTACAAGCCGTTGTCGCAAGGCAACATAAAAACCGATGGCAGATAGCGAACGGGGCAGGCTTTGAAAGTTAAAAGCTTTCTTAGCTTGTCAGCCTAAGACATTGATGTTATGGTACTTTTTACGTTTTGATACTCGGGCTTTAACGTCCGAAAACAGATAAGTAAATTGCCGCTCGCCTGAGCACCGGAGGCTAATAAATTGATCGCTAAGTCACATCGTTGGCAAAAGACCGCTGTTGCGGCTGCAGCCGTTGCGCTACTCGGCTTGTCGGGAACCGGGGCATATGCGCTTTCGCTCGGTCGCCTTACGGTCCAGTCAGCGCTGGGCGAGCCCTTGCGTGCCGAAATCGAGATCCCGGACATCAACGCCGAAGAAGCTGCGTCCCTGAAAGCGGGCGTTGCCCTGCCGGACGCGTTTGTCGCCGCCGGACTTGACTACAACCCCGCGATGTCCAGCCTGCAAGCCACGCTTATCCGCCGCGATGGCCGTTCTTTCCTGCGCCTTAGCAGTGACCGCACCATCAACGACCCCTTTGTGGACCTGATTCTGGAGGCCACCTGGTCGTCCGGGCGCATCGTGCGGGACTACACCCTGCTGTTTGATCCCCCAGCCCTGCGCAAGGCGCCCGCGGCGCCCACGCTGGCCCAGACCCCCGCGGCACCAGCTACGAGCAACATTCCTCCGCGTACCGCACCTGCAGCCAGCGCCCAGCCTGCGGCTGAATCGGCTCCACGCGCAGCCACCAGCAAACCCAGCACCCCACGTACGACCGCGCCTGTGGCCGTCGCCAAAGCGCCCGTTGCTGCTGCAGACTCCGACAAACAGTTGGTTGTCAAAAAAGGCGACACTGCCAGCAAGATCGCCGGCAGCATCAAACCTGCCGATGTGTCCCTGGACCAGATGTTGGTGGCCATGTTGCGTGCCAACCCCGACGCCTTTGTTCACGACAACTTGAACCGCATTCGCGCGGGCGCTATTCTGAACGTGCCCACAGCAGAGAGCGCCCAAAGCGTGAGCGCTGCCGAGGCGTCCAAGCTGGTGGTGGCCCAGAGCAAAGACTTCAACGACTTCCGCCGCAATCTGGCCGCCAATGCGCCTGCTGCTGCCGTAGGCGCGGCCGACCGCAAAGCCAGTGGTGCCATCGAAGCCAAGGTTGAAGACAAAAAACCTGCTAGCACCACGCCCGACAAGCTCACGCTGTCCAAGGGCTCTGTCCAGAGCAAGGCCGATGAAGCCAAGATTGCCAAAGACCGCGAAGCCAAAGACGCTGCAGCGCGCGCTGCAGAAATCAACAAGAACATCAGCGATCTGAACAAGCTGGGCGTGGCCACGAAGCCCGCGGCAGCAGCACCCGCTGAGCCAGCATCTGTGGCCAAGCCCGCGACACCGGCGCCTGCGGTTGCCGTAGCCCCCGTACCCGCTCCAGTGGCAGCCACGCCTGCACCCGCAGCCTCCGCCCCTGCAGCTGCCGTGTCGGCACCCGCTCCGCAGGCCACAGCTCCTGCACCCAAGCCTAAAGCGGCCGTACCAGCGCCAGTGCAAGAAGAACCCGGCCTGCTCGACGAACTGCTGGCTGACCCTTTGGTACCCGCAGGTGCCGTCGGTTTGCTCGCGTTGCTGGGTGGTTTTGCCGCCTACCGCATCCGCCAGCGCAAGAAGAATTCCGCCCAGGTGGACAGCGCCTTCCTGGAAAGCCGTCTGCAACCGGATTCGTTTTTCGGCGCCAGTGGCGGACAGCGCATTGACACCAGCAACGGCCCTCCCAGCGCCTCCTCCATGGTGTACTCCGCCAGCCAGTTGGACGCCGCTGACGACGTAGATCCGGTCGCTGAAGCCGATGTGTACTTGGCCTATGGCCGCGACCTGCAGGCTGAAGAAATCCTCAAAGAGGCGGTGCGTACCAACCCTGGGCGCCTGGCCATCCACACCAAGCTGCTGGAAATCTTCTCCAAACGCCGCGACACCCGCAGCTTTGAGACCACCGCAGCCCAAGCCTACAAGCTCACCGGGGCCAATAGCCCCGACTGGACCCGCATTTGCGAAATGGGCTTGGCGATTGACCCGACCAACGCACTCTACCAACCTGGTGGCGCACCTGCGTCTGCCGGTGCGGCCCCTGCGGCCAGTGGAAACTCCAGTTTTGGTGCCAGTACCGTGGCCATGCCTGCCAGCGCGGCCGTGGCAGACAGTGGCGCGTCCGGCGTTGACCTCGATTTGGACCTGGACTTCTCGCTGGACGACGAACCTGCCAGCGCCATCAGCGATGTCACCGGTGGCACGATGAGCCCGTCCGCAGAGCAGACGGTCAAGATGGAAGCCCAACCCCAGGACAACAGCTTGGACATGGACTTTGACCTGCCGGATACACCTGCCGTACAGGCAGCTCCCGTGCCTGTGCCGCCCATGCCCGAGATTTCCCTGTCGCTGGACGACCTGGAAACGCCAATGCAGGCCAACGATGTGCCGGCACCCAAGTTTGAGCCCACGGGTCCCGCTCCCGTAGAGCCTGTGCTGGCGGCCAGTCCGACAGCTGACACCGGTTTGATGGAATTCGACCTGGGCTCCTTGTCCCTGGATCTGGATCCTCCGGCCGCGGCGCAAGCACCTGATAGCGTGGGTGAAGACCCGCTGGAAACCAAGCTGGCGCTGGCCGAAGAGTTCGTCTCCATCGGCGACGAAGATGGCGCCCGTGCGCTGATCGAAGAAGTGGTGTCTGAGGCCAGCGGCGACATGCGCGCCAAAGCCCAACGCGCCCTGGCCAAACTGAGCTAAGCCCCCCATGGGGGCTTGGCACATCGCAGGATCCAGAGCTTGTGCGGATTGCGTTAGGCGTTAGCTACAACGGTGGGGCCTACCAGGGCTGGCAAAGCCAGTCGTCCGGCCTTACTATCCAAGACAAACTAGAAACCGCGCTGGGCAAGTTCACTGCCCAGCGCGTTTCTACCTTGTGCGCTGGCCGCACCGATGCCGGTGTGCACGGCCTCATGCAGGTGGTGCACTTTGACACCGAGTTGGACCGCGACACCTACTCCTGGGTGCGCGGCACCAATGCCAACCTGCCGCGCGACATTGCAGTGCAGTGGGCCGTTAAAACGTCCCGAGAGTTCCATTGCCGTGCCTCGGCCCTGTCGCGCCGCTACGCCTATGTGCTGCTCGAATCGACGATTCGCCCCAGCGTGGAGTTTGGCCGCGTAGGCTGGACCTTTGGCGCCCTGGACCACGATACGATGCGCCAGGCCGCCGACATTTTGCTGGGCGAACACGACTTCAGCTCATTCCGCGCCTCGCAATGCCAAGCCCTGAGTCCCATCAAAAATCTGCTGGAGATCAGCCTGAGCAAGCGCGGTGCCTACTGGCGCATCGAGTTCGAGGCCAACGCTTTTTTGCACCACATGATCCGCAACATCATGGGCTGCCTGGTGCAGATTGGCCAGGGCAAGAAGCCGCCCGAATGGATGGCCGAGGTGCTGGCCGCGCGCGACCGCAAGGCCGCTGCGCCCACCTTCTCGCCCGACGGCCTGTACTTTCTGGGCCCGCGTTATGACCCGAAGTGGGGCATGCCCGAACGCACCCCTGCGTATGATGCGCTGCCATGAGAACTCGAATCAAGATCTGCGGCCTGACCCGAGAACAAGACGTCGATGCGGCAGTGGCTGCAGGTGCGGATGCCATTGGCTTTGTGCTGTACCCCAAGAGCCCGCGGGCCGTCACACCGCAGCGCGCGGCTGAATTGGCCAAGCGCTTGCCGCCCTTTATCACCCCTGTGCTGTTGTTCGTCAATGCATCTGCTACAGAAGTGATAGCTGCCAGCGCAATGATTGCGGGGGCTACCATCCAATTTCATGGTGATGAGAGCCCGCGGGACTGCCTGGATGCCACCGGCAATGGCGCCCGCCCCTACCTGCGTGCGGCGCGTATTCCGCTGGGGGATGACGCGCAGGCGTTTGACCTCGTAAAATACGCTCACGATTATTCGAACGCCCAAGCCATCCTGCTAGACGCCCATGTGGACGGCTACGGTGGTGGTGGCAAAACATTCAATTGGTCACTTCTTCCTCCAAGCGTCAACGCTCACCTCGTCTTGAGTGGTGGACTCACCAGTGCAAACGTGGGCGATGGCATCACGTCGGTACGGCCGCGCTGTAAAACGCTGGCCGTGGATGTGAGCTCCGGCGTGGAAGCCGTCGACGCTCAGGGCAAGCCCCTCAAGGGGATCAAAGACCCCGAAAAAATCCGCCAGTTTGTGGCCGCCGTGCGCGCTGCAGACCGGTAAACCTCCCTCACTTACGCGACAGCGCCCAGAACGCCACACCGGTGGCGGCATACGCTGTCCTGAATGGATTGACACCATGTACGACTACCAACAACCCGACGCCACAGGCCACTTTGGCAAATACGGCGGCAGCTTTGTCTCCGAAACGCTGACCCATGCGATCAATGAGCTGAAAGACGCCTACGCCAAGTACCAGCACGACCCGGCCTTCCTGGCCGAATTCCAGTCTGAGCTGGCCCACTACGTAGGTCGCCCCTCCCCGGTCTACCACGCCGACCGCATGAGCCGCGAAATGGGCGGCGCGCAAATCTTTCTGAAGCGCGAAGACCTGAACCACACCGGCGCCCACAAGGTCAACAACACCATCGGCCAGGCCATGCTGGCCAAGCGCATGGGCAAGCCGCGTGTGATTGCCGAAACCGGAGCCGGCCAGCACGGCGTGGCCACCGCCACCATCTGTGCGCGCTATGGCCTGGAATGCGTGGTCTATATGGGCAGCGAAGACGTGAAACGCCAGAGCCCCAACGTCTACCGCATGAAGCTGCTGGGGGCGACCGTAGTGCCGGTCACCAGCGGCAGCAAGACGCTGAAGGACGCGCTGAACGAAGCCATGCGCGACTGGGTCGCCAATGTGGACAACACCTTCTACATCATAGGCACCGTGGCCGGCCCGCATCCCTACCCGATGATGGTGCGCGACTTCCAGAGCGTGATCGGCAACGAATGCCTGGTGCAGATGCCCGAGATGCTGAAAGCTGCGGGTTGCAAGACCGAGCAGCCGGACGCGGTGATTGCCTGCGTGGGCGGTGGATCGAACGCCATGGGCATCTTCTACCCCTACATCCCGTTTGAGAACACGCGCCTGATCGGTGTGGAAGCGGCGGGCGAAGGCCTGGACAGTGGCAAACACAGCGCCAGCATCCAGCGCGGCAGCCCTGGCGTGCTGCACGGCAACCGCACCTATGTGCTGCAAGACGACAACGGTCAAGTGACCGAGACCCACAGCATCAGCGCCGGCCTGGATTACCCCGGTGTAGGCCCCGAACACGCATTCCTCGGCGATATCGGCCGTGCAGAGTACGTGGGCATCACCGACAAGGAAGCGCTGGACGCGTTCCACTACCTGTGCCGGACCGAAGGCATCATCCCTGCGCTCGAGTCCAGCCACGCCGTAGCCTACGGTATGAAGCTGGCCAAGACCATGCGCCCAGACCAATCGGTGCTGATCAACCTGTCAGGTCGCGGCGACAAGGACATTGGTACCGTGGCCGACCTGTCGGGCGACGATGTGTATGACCGCCCTTCGATGCGCGGCCACGTGGTGAAGGGAGCATGAGCATGGGACGCATTGACACCACCTTCTCCGCCCTCAAAACCCAGGGCCGCAAGGCGCTGATTCCCTTTGTCACCGCGGGCTACCCCTATGCCGACGTAACACCCGAGCTGATGCACGCCATGGTGGCAGGCGGCGCCGATGTAATCGAACTGGGCGTGCCCTTCTCCGACCCCAGCGCTGATGGCCCAGTGATCCAGAAGGCGGGCGACAAGGCCCTGGCCTTCGGCATTGGCCTGGTGCAGGTACTGGCCATGGTTCGTGAGTTTCGCCAGACCAACAGCACCACGCCTGTGGTGCTGATGGGCTATGCCAACCCCGTGGAGCGCTACGACCAGAAACACGCAAAAAGTGGCATCAGCAGCCCGTTCGTCAAGGACGCAGCCGAGGCCGGTGTGGACGGTGTGTTGATCGTGGACTATCCGCCTGAGGAATGCGAGGCCTTTGCCGCCGACCTGCGCGCGCATGGCATGGACCTGATCTTCTTGCTGGCCCCGACCAGCACCGATGAACGCATGGCCCAGGTGGCGCGCGTGGCCAGCGGCTATGTGTACTACGTGTCGCTCAAGGGCGTGACCGGCTCGGGTGCGCTGGATGTGGGCGCCGTGGAAGCCATGCTGCCCCGCATCCGTCGGCACATCAGCACGCCGGTGGGCGTGGGCTTTGGCATTCGGGACGCAGCCACGGCCCAGGCGATTGCCAAGGTGTCAGACGCGGTGGTGATTGGCAGCAAGATCATCCAGCTGCTGGAAGACCAGCCGCGCGACCAGGTAGGCGCCACGGTGCAGACCTTCCTGCGCGAGATCCGCACGGCGATGGACCAGGGCTAAGGCGAAAAAAGCATCGGGGGCGGTTTCGCGGATAATCGCCCCCTGTTGGTTGGACGCCCGTCTGGGCACTGCAAGGAGACCTGACGATGAGTTGGCTTGAGAAACTGCTACCCCCGAAAATTCAACACACCGACCCCACGGAACGCCGCAGCGTGCCGGAAGGCCTGTGGATCAAGTGCCCCAGCTGCGAAACCGTGCTCTACAAGACCGATCTGGAGCAAAACCAGAACGTCTGCCCCAGCTGCAGCCACCACCACCGCATTGGTGCGCGCGCACGCCTGAATGCGTTCCTGGACAACGAAGGCCGCTTTGAAATCGGCCAGGAAGTCCTGCCCGTGGACGCCCTGAAGTTCAAGGACAGCCGAAAATACCCTGAGCGCCTGAAAGAAGCCCTGGAAAACACGGGTGAGACCGATGCGCTGATCGTCATGGGCGGTGCCGTGCACGGCATCAGCTTGGTGGCCGCGTGCTTTGAATTTGAATTCATGGGCGGTTCGATGGGCTCCGTGGTGGGCGAGCGCTTTGTGCGCGGCGTGGAAACCGCCATTGAGCAAAAAGTGCCCTTCTTGTGCTTTACTGCCACCGGAGGTGCGCGCATGCAGGAAGGTTTGCTGTCGCTCATGCAGATGGCCAAGACCAACGCCGCGCTGACGCGTCTGGCGAAGAAGGGGCTGCCCTATATCAGCGTGCTGACCGACCCCACCATGGGTGGCGTGAGCGCAGGCTTTGCCTTTCTGGGCGACGTGGTGATTGCAGAACCCAAGGCGCTGATCGGTTTTGCTGGTCCGCGCGTGATCGAGTCCACCGTGCGCGTGACGCTGCCTGAAGGCTTCCAACGCGCAGAGTTCCTGCAGACCAAGGGTGCGATCGACTTCATCTGCGACCGCCGCGAGCTGCGCAAGACCGTGGCCGATACTTTGGCCATGTTGCAGCGCCAGCCGGCGGATGCGGTGATCTAAACCCGATCGACGCTGCAAAAACAAAGAGGCCCTCGCGGGCCTCTTTTGCATGGTGCCAACGAGGTTCAGCCCGCCGTAGCCACCAGCACCATCGCTTGCAATGAGCCCAGCACGATCATGGCGATCTGGATCAGCACCAGTAGCGCCAGCGGCGACAGATCCACGCCACCTACCAGGGGCAGCACGCGGCGAATCGGGGTCAGCGGTGGCTGCACCAGACGCTCCAGCACATCCGACAGGTAGGACTGTGTTTGCACCCACGACAACACGGCATAGACCAGCACCAGCCCCGTGAGACCGGAAAGCCCCATGCGGACAACACCAAACAATGCCAGCACCACCACGGACACGAGGCTGGCGCCCAGGCCATTGAGCAACCAGAGGATGGCGAACTGGGCGAGCTGAATCAGAAATGCCCCCACCAGACTGGCCGTATCCCAGCGGCCCATGGCGGGCAGCACGCGGCGCAGCGGCAGCACCAGCCAGTCGGTCAATGCAAACACAAAACGGCCCAACGGATTGCCCGAGCGCGCGGACAGCGGGATGCGCTGGTGCTGCATGTACAGGCGCAGTAAGCAGGTACTGGTGAGCAGGCCAGCGACAACTTCGAGCAACAGGGAAATGATTTGGTAGAGCATGGCGAGATTGGGGAAGTGCGTGCGCATCATAGCGGCAGCCTCCCCTCTTACAATGGAGGGTTACGGCCAAAGCCCCGCGGCTTGGCTGGTTCTGCCACCGTACACCTACCACCCCATGTCTGACCAAAACCAAGCTGCTCCCGCCCCGCAAGACGACAACCAGTTGATCCTGGAGCGCCGCGAAAAACTCAAGGCCTTGCGCCAGCAGCAGGCCGAGGGCAAGGGCGTGGCCTTCCCCAACGACTTCCAGCCCGAGAACAAGGCGGCGGAGCTGTTTGAGGCTTACAACGAGAAGACGGCCGAAGAGCTGGTGGCCCTGGGGACCACGGCCAAGGTAGCCGGCCGCATGATGCTCAAGCGCGTGATGGGCAAGGCCAGCTTCTGCACGCTGCAGGACGCTTCGTTCGGCCCCAGCGGCGGCCGCATCCAGCTGTACGTGCGTGGTGAAGACGTGGGCGTGGACCTGTACGCCGCCTTCAAACACTGGGACCTGGGTGACATCGTGGCCGCCGAGGGCACGCTGTTCAAGACCAAGACCGGTGAGCTGTCCATCCACGCGACCAGCATCCGCCTGCTGACCAAAAGCCTGCGCCCCATGCCCGACAAGTTCCACGGTATGGCCGACCAGGAAACCAAGTACCGCCAGCGCTATGTGGACCTGATGACCGACGTGGAAGCGCGCAAGCGCTTTGTGGCACGCAGCAAGGCCGTGAGCGCGCTGCGCGAGTTCATGGTGGGCCACAACTTCCTGGAAGTGGAAACGCCCATGCTGCACCCCATTCCCGGTGGTGCGAATGCCAAGCCCTTCAAGACCCACCACAACGCGCTGGACCAGGAAATGTTCCTGCGCATTGCGCCCGAGCTGTACCTCAAGCGCCTGATCGTGGGCGGCTTCGATCGCGTGTTCGAGATCAACCGCAGCTACCGCAACGAAGGCATCTCGGTGCGCCACAACCCCGAGTTCACCATGATGGAGTTCTACGCAGCGTACTGGAACTACCAGGACCTGATGAACTACACGGAGTCGTTGATCCGCGATGCGGCCATGAAAGCCACCGGTGGCCTGCAACTCAGCTACGCCGGCAAGCCCGTGGATCTGGAGCAGCCGTTTGAGCGCCTGACCATCGTGGAAGCCATCCAGAAATACACCGACGCCGGTGACAACGTGTTTGACGCCACCTGGCTGACCAATGCGGTGAAGAAGCTGGGCTTGACCGAAGCCAAAAACCGCCTGGAGGGCCGCACGCTGGCCAGCCTGCAGGTGCTGTACTTTGAAGAGACGGTGGAAGAGAAGCTGTGGAATCCCACCTTCATCATGGAGCACCCCACCGAGATCTCGCCACTGGCCCGCGCCAACGATGACCGACCTGAGGTCACCGAGCGCTTTGAGCTCTACATCACGGGCCGAGAATTCGGCAACGGCTTTAGCGAGCTGAACGATGCCGAAGACCAGGCCGCCCGCTTCCAGGCGCAGGTCAACGCCAAAGACAGCGGCGACGACGAGGCCATGCACTTCGACCACGACTTTGTGCGCGCGCTGGAATACGGCATGCCCCCCACCGGCGGCTGCGGCATTGGTATTGACCGCCTGATGATGCTGTTGACTGACAGCGCCAGCATCCGCGACGTCATCCTGTTCCCCGCCCTGCGCCGCGAGGTTTGATTCAGATTTGAAGCCAAATAGGCCCCTAGCCCCCGCAGGATCTGCGCGAGCAGCTATGAAAACGGTAGCAATGCCCACGCTGCGCTACCTGAATGGCTACCCCGCAGACGCGCTGGGCCAGGTGCAGCGCATGCTGGACGAGGACCGCGTGGGCAGCTGGCTGACCCAGCGCTACCCACAGGCCCATGGCGTGCGGACCGACAAGGTGCTGTACGACTATGTGCAGGACCTCAAGTCCGAATACCTGCGCAGTGCCGAGCCTCTGAGCAAGGTGGCGTTTGACAGCAAGCTGCACGTGGTGAAGAACGCGCTGGGCACGCACACCACGGTGTCACGCGTGCAGGGCAACAAGCTCAAAAGCAAGCGCGAGATCCGCGTGGCCAGCCTGTTCAAGGACACGCCCGAACCCTTCCTCAAGATGATCGTGGTGCACGAGCTGGCCCACCTGCGCGAGCGCGAGCACGACAAGGCCTTCTACCAGCTCTGCACCCACATGGAGCCCAGCTACCACCAACTGGAGTTTGAGGTGCGCATCTACCTCACGCACCTGGAAGCCACGGGCGAGCGGCTATGGATAGCCGCCTGATCTGCTTCAACAAGCCCTATGGGGTGTTGAGCCAGTTCACGCCTGAGGGCCGCTGGCGCGGGCTCAAGGACTTCATCGACATCCCCGGCATCTACGTGGCGGGCCGACTGGACGCTGACAGCGAAGGCCTGCTGCTGCTCACCAACGACGGCAAGCTGCAGGCCCGCATCAGCGACCCGCGCTACAAGATGGAAAAGACCTATTGGGTGCAGGTGGAGGGTGAGCCCGACGAAGCCGCCTTAATGGCGCTGCGTCAAGGTGTGCAGCTGAACGATGGCCTCACGCTGCCCGCCCGCGCACAATTGATTGCGGAGCCCGCAGCACTCTGGGAACGCACGCCACCCGTACGCTTTCGCCAGTCCATCCCCACCCGCTGGTTGGAGCTGGTGATCCGTGAAGGCCGCAATCGCCAGGTGCGCCGCATGACCGCAGCCGTGGGCTACCCCACGCTGCGGCTGATTCGCGCGGCCATTGGCCCGTACACACTGGAAGGTTTGGCGCCTGGCACCTTGCGCGACGTGCCCATACCCTGAGCTGCCCTGGACGGACTACCGCCGCGCGCGCAGCGGTGTGAGCAGGTCGCTCAACCCGTTGTGGTCAATCTCATGCATCAGTTGCAACAACCGGCCAATCTCACTTTTGGGAAAACCTTCCCGCGCAAACCAGTTCAGGTAGTCGCCAGGCAGGTCGGCAATCAGACGGCCCTGGTACTTGCCAAATGGCATAGGCCGCTCCACCAGTTTTTGCAGGTCTTCGGCTTGCATGCCTAGCCGCCCGCGCGTTTGACCTTGTGCCCCTGCGCCTGCAACAACTGCATCACGCGTTCCACATGGTCGCCCTGCACTTCGATCACGCCGTCTTTGACGGTGCCGCCCGATCCGCAAGCGGCCTTGAGCTGCTTGCCCAGTGCTACCAGTTCGGCCTCAATCAATGGCACGCCGCGCACCAGGGTCACGCCCTTGCCCGCGCGGCCCTTGGTCTCGCGGGACACGCGCACCACACCATCGCCCGCCGGGCGTTTGGGCGCGTTGCAAGTGCAGGCGGCGATGGCCTGGCGGCACACCGGGCAGGTACGCCCCACCTCGGTGGAGTACACCAAGCCACCCAGATCGGACAAAGAGAGTTTGGCCATATTGCGGATGGAAGAAAGGTTAACGAACGATGATTTCCGCGCGGCGGTTGCGTGGCTCGTCCACATTCGGTTCGGTGGGCACCACGGGCTCGCGCTCGCCACGGCCCACGGCCTCGATCAGCTCGGGTTGGAAACCACGCGCAATCAGCAGCTCGCGCACGGCACGGGCGCGCTGCAGCGAGAGCGCGTCGTTGGCCTGGGGCGAGCCCGTGCGGTCGGTATGGCCCACCACCACGATCTCACCGCCCGGGCGCGCCAGCGCTTGCGCCAGAATGCCTTCGAGCTGGGATTGGGAATCGGCCGTCAGCGTGGAGCTGCCCGGCTCAAACTGCAACACAAACCGCTGCGCGGGCGGGGGCTGCAGGGCGAGCATACCGCCGTGCTGCGCCTGCACTTCGGCCTCGGTCGTGGTGGCCAGTTGCACCGCGCCATTGCGTTCAACTGCTGCCACCGCATACGGCTGGGCCAGCACTTGGGCACTCGAAGCCCCCTGCACTTGCACCGAAGTGGCACGGCCCTGGGCATCGGGCAACAAGATCACGCGGGTGACGGGCGCGCAGCCCGACAGCACGGCCAGCAACGATAAGCCCCAGGCAAGGCGGCGCATCACGGCACCTCCACAATGAAGTCGGTACCGCGCACACTGACAGTGGATGATGGTGTACCCACCTTGACGTTCTCTGGCTGCAACTTGCCCAGCAGACCCGTGACCATGCGGATGGTGCCCAGCAACACCTGCACGGTGAGGCTACCGGTCTGGGTGGTGGAGTCGAACTGAAAACGGGTAATGTCCACCTGTGAGTTGGGCCCCACGGTGAGCAGCGTGCCATCGCGTAGCAGAATGACGGCAGAGCCGCCGGCACCGGTCACGATGCGCTCGGCCTCCGCCACAGGGCCACCTATTGCCGCCACACGGCGTGCCTCTCCCTTGATCACTTCCACGCTGCCTTGCACAGCCTTGAGCGTGCCGCTGCGCAATTCTTGGGCTCCCGCAGCCTGCGACAAGCCCATCGCCAACGCCAGCAGCATGCCGCTGCGCCCTACCCAACCCCTGTGCCAAGCCATGTAGCGTCCGCCTCAAAATCGATGAACGACAATGGTAACGGATGCCCCTCGCCCGCCGGTGGCTCAAGCGACCTATTCACTATCATTTTGATAGCTACTCGCGCACCAAAGACGTGTGCTGTGTGCGAAAATGGTGCCTACTCTGTCTGCTATGTCCAAAAACTCCCCCACCTCCCGCCAAAGCGTTTGGGCCACCAAGGTCCTGGCCATCGTTCAAGGTGGCAACAGCCAGGCTGCGCTGGCACAAATCAAGGTCGCCCCGACTGTGAAAGACCTGCAGCAGCTGCGCAAACTGATGCTCGCCAACAACCTGCTGGCCAAACACCGCCTGCTGGAAGAGGCCATTGACGCCAATCTCGCGTTGTTGGCCGCACCGCGCCTGCACCGCTCGCCTTGACCATGCCGCAGATTTCTCACCCCGACATCCTGCGGGGGCCCGAGCGCGCCGACCTGGTGCGCGCCGAAGTACTGGCCGACCTGTTTGAAGCCACTGCCCAGCAGTACCCCGACAGCACCGCGCTGGTGTTTGGCGACCAAACGCTGAGTTACCAAGCGCTGGAAGCGCGCGCCGACACCGTAGCCGCACACCTGCTGGCGGCTGGTGTGGCGGCGGGCGACATCGTGGGCTTGTGGCTGCCGCGCGGCCTGGACCTGCTGGTCATGCAACTGGGCATTGCCAAAGCGGGGGCCGCCTGGCTGCCGCTGGATGCGGACACACCCGTAGACCGCATCGCCGTATGCCTGGAAGACGCGCAGGCCAAAGGCTTGGTGAGCTGCGCAGCATTTGCGCCGCGCATGGCGCACACACCCCATACCGTGTGGACCGCCGAAGCATTGGCCGAACCGGTGGCGCAGCCACTGCGCCGCACCGGCGTATTGCCCACCCATCCGGCCTACGTCATCTATACCTCGGGCTCCACGGGGCGACCAAAAGGCATTGCCATCCACCAGGGCAGCATCTGCCACTTTCTGCGCAGCGAGAACACGCAGCTGGGCTTGCGCCATGGGGACCGCGTGTACCAGGGCTTCTCGGTGGCGTTTGACATGTCGTTCGAGGAAATCTGGATCAGCTACCTGGCGGGTGCCACCGTATGGATTGCGCCCAAGGAAATTGCGTCTGATCCCGAAAGCCTGCCCGGCGTACTGGCCGCCAATCGCATTACCGTGCTGCACGCGGTCCCCACGCTGCTGGCCCTGTTAGACCAGGACGTACCCGGCCTGCGCACCATCAACCTGGGTGGCGAGATGTGCCCGCCCGCGCTGGTGGAGCGCTGGGCCAAGCCGGGCCGCCAGGTGTTCAACACCTACGGCCCCACCGAGGCCACGGTGTCTGCCAGCCTGGCCGAGCTGCATGCGGGCGAACCCGTCACCATTGGCCGACCACTGCCCAACTACAGCCTGCTGGTCATCGCCCCTCAAACCGAATCGGGGCTCACGTTACTGCCACGCGGCGAAGTGGGAGAACTCTGCATCACCGGCCCTGGCGTGGCCGCGGGCTACCTGGGTCGGCCCGATCTGACGGCCGAGAAATTCCTGCTCAACCCCTGGGCCAGCAGCGCACAAGACGCACGCCTGTACCGCACGGGCGACCTGGCCCGTATCGACGCGGACGGCTGCGTACAGTGCCTGGGCCGCACCGACGACCAAGTCAAGATCCGTGGCTTCCGCGTGGAGCTGGGTGAGATTGAGTCTGCACTGGCCGACCAGGCAGGCGTGGCCGCTGCCGCCGTGGTGCTGCGCCCCGAAGATGGCGTGGACCAGCTGATCGCCTTCATCACCCCCGACACGGGCGCCACGCTGAGCAGCAGCGCCCTGCGCGCTGCGCTGGCTCGACGGCTGCCGCCCTACATGGTGCCCGGGTACTTTGAGACCGTACCCACCATGCCGCGACTCACCTCGGGCAAGATTGACCGCAATGCGCTCAAGGTGCGGCCGCTCACCGCGGCCAGCACGTCCGAAGCGTCCGACACGCCGGGCACGCCCGCCGAAGAAGTGCTGTTTGCCGCGCTGGCCAAGCTGTTTCCCGGCCAGGCCATTGTGCGCAGCGCCGATTTTTTTGCAGACTTGGGTGGCCATTCGCTGTTCGCAGCGCGCCTGGCCTCCAGCCTGCGCGCCCACGCGGGCTTTGCCCATGTGACGGTGCGTGACGTCTACCAGCACCGCAGCGTGGGGGCGATTGCGCAGGCGATTGGAGCCGCCCACGGCCAGGCGCAGGCGGTGGATACCACGTGGACGCCACCCAACGCCTGGCGGCGCTGGCGCTGCGGCTTGGCCCAGGCCGCAGCAGTGCCTTGGCTGGTGGCCATGCGCATGGCGCAGTGGCTGGCACCTTTTTTTGCGTACCACTTTTTTACCGGTGAACCCGAAGACTCGCTGCTGGTGGCCACTGGGGCCTCGGTGCTGGCCTACCTCGTGGCCACACTGCTGGAGTTTGCGGTGGCCATCGCTGGCAAATGGCTGCTGGTTGGCAAGCTACAAGCGGGCCAGTACCCGCTGTGGGGCCTGACCTACTACCGCTGGTGGCTGGCTGACCGCCTGCTGGAAGCAGCACCCACCTATTTGCTCAGCGGCTCATCCCTGTACGTGTGGTGGCTGCGTGCGCTGGGCGCTCGCATTGGCGATGAAGTGGTGATTGGCTCCATGACGCTGCGCGCACCCGACCTGCTACAGGTGGGCGACGGCGCCAGCATTGGCAACGCCGTGAACCTGGAAAACGCCCGTGTGGAACATGGCGTGCTGCACCTGGGCCGCATCACGCTGGGGGAGCACAGCTGCGTGGGTTCGTATGCGATTCTGGAAGGCAACACCACGGTGCACGACTGGGGCCATCTGGAGGGCCAGTCCGCTCTGTGCGATGGAGACACCGTGCCCGCGAGCCGCGTTTGGCAAGGCTCACCGGCGCGTGACGCGGGCGCCTTCGATGCAGCAAGCCTGCGGCCCCGCCCCGCGGTCACACGTTTGCGCAGCGCGGTGGAGGGCACGTACTTCGTGCTGGGCGCCTTGCTGATCACCACGCTGTTCTTCCTGCCGGTGTTTCCCTCCTTTGTGCTGATCGACTGGATCGACGATGTGGAGCGCTTCCCGTTTCTAGCGAGCACCGACATCTGGTTCCAGCTCACCAAGTATTTCCTGCTGGCCTTTCCCGCTGCGGCGGTGTTGATCGTCTGCACCGCACTGCTGTCGGCCGGTATCCGTTGGTCGGTACTACCGCGCCTGAAGCCCGGTAGCTGGCCGGTGCACAGCACGCTGTACTGCGCCAAGTGGCTGGTGAACCAGATTCAGGAGTCCAGTCTGCATGTGCTGCACGGCGTATATGCCACGCTGTATGCACCCTGGTGGTACCGCTTGCTAGGCGCCAAGGTCGGGCGGGATGCTGAAATTTCTTCCGCATTGGGCCTGGTGCCCGACATGCTGACGTTGGGCGATGAAACTTTCATTGCCGACGCGGTGATGCTGGGTGATGAACACATTGACGGCGGTTGGATGACGATGCGACCCACGGTCATCTCCAAGCGCAGTTTTGTGGGCAACGGCGCCTACATCCCCGATGGCACCACGCTGCCTGAGAACGTGCTGATCGGCGTGCACTCTACCGTGCCAAGCAATGACCGTATTCGTAGCGGCGACACTTGGTTGGGATCGCCTCCCCTGCACCTGCCGGCACGCGAAGAGACAGCCGGCTTTCCGGAGCGACTGACCTTTCATCCCTCACCCGCACGGCGCCTGGCGCGGGGACTGATAGAAGCCTTCCGCATTGTGTCGCCCCACGCCATTGTGATTTCGGTGGGCTACACCATCGTGCTGAACGTGATGCCACTGGCTGGGGACGGGCGCTGGGGCCAGGTCATTGCCTACCTGACGCTCACGGGCCTGCTCTACGGCCTGGGGACTTTTGTATTTGTGTGGGCGCTCAAATGGCTGCTGATGGGCCGCTACCGCCAGCGCAGCACGCCTATGTGGACCCCGTTTGTCTGGCTGTCCGAAGGCGTGACCAATTTGTACGAAGGCATTGCTGTGCCCAATTTCATGCGCTACCTGCGCGGCACCCCATGGCTGCCCATGGCCTTCAACCTGCTGGGCAGTCGCATCGGCAAGGGCGTGTATATGGACACCACCGACATCACCGAATTTGACTGCGTGCACATCGGCGACCACAGCGAACTTAACGCGCTGAGCTGCCCGCAGACCCATTTGTTTGAAGACCGCGTGATGAAGATTGACCACGTGCACATCGGTGCCCGCGTGTACATCGGACCACGTGGCGCAGTGCTCTACAGCGCCAGCGTGGCCGACGATGCCTGGTTGGGCCCCTTGACCCTGGTGATGAAGGGCGAGAGCATTCCCGCTGCGTCGCGCTGGAGTGGCTGCCCCGCGGCGCCTACGCGGGCCCGGGTCTAACGCCTCAGAAGACATGGGCACCACGGCGGCACATCCTTGGCCGGCCTATGCTTGGCCGAGCGATGCCGACAAGGTGCTGGCGGCGCTGCGACAAGGTAAGGGCGCAGTGATCTACCGCCAGCTGCCGCACCGCACACCTCGCAATGAAGCGCGTGGCGCCATCCGTCTGGCACTGCGTCAAGCAATGGCCTTGTGGTTGGATTGCCCCGCAGACAGCGTGGCGTTGTCCACACATGCCGGTGCGCCTCTGCGCATCGAACACCCCAGTACCGCCACACAGGTGTCCATCAGCCATGAAGATGGACTGTCGGTCGCAGCCATCCACCCCTATCGTGCGATAGGCGTGGATGTACTCGCCACCACCGACCCTAGTTGGGCGGATGAGTGCCTGACACTGGCACGCGACTACATGGGCCCCTACGTGGCGACACGACTAGCAAGACTGCCAACGGCGCGGCAAGCCACCGCCTTTGCCAGCGCATGGACGCAATGGGAAGCCGGATTGAAGAGCTGCGGCCTTGGACTGAGCGAATGGACTTCAACGCTGCAAGACAGCGTGGCCCGCTGCGACATAAGGTGGCTAGAACTGCCGGAGGGCTACTGCGGGGCAGTGGCTTTACGTCCCGGCAGAGCGCTCTAAAGAAGTAACAAAGTGTCTTTTACAATGCCTGCGATCGTTGGATACCAAAGCCTTGCGCAAACACAATAAAAACGATGCAAGGCCATGCCTAACAAATCTCAGGGGAATTCGTTTGAAACACCACCATTGGGTTGGCGCAGGCCTGCTCGCGCTAGGCCTTGTCGCGTGCGCTGAGCCTCCTGCCACAGCTGCGAACACGTCCCAGGCCATACCTGCCACGACGCGCTTGATCATTCGCTTCACAGAAGCCAAGAGTGTGTGGACCGCATCGGACCTCGCTCAATTGCAAACACGCCTGTTTGCCGACGTCAGCCCCATTGCTGCGGTGTCCGACAACACGTGGACGTACCGGGTATTGCCGCAAGCGGGGCAGGATCTGGACAAAATTCTCCGTGTCTTGCGTGCCCGCCCTGAAGTGGTTCACGTGGATGTGGACAGCAAAGTCCGCAACCCCTGAGAATTCAACACATGCATCGAATGAAAACGGCACTGATCACCATCTTGTTGTGCGCAGGTCTGGGCGCATCCTGGCTCGCAACTTCGCAAACCGATGGATCGCTAGAAGCCAAGTCCGCCGCAAGCCCCACTGCATCACCAGCCAATGACTCGACGACTGGCTATAACCGCCTGATCGTGAAATTCAAGGAAGAGACGGCAGCAAAGACAGATCAAACTGCCGGCGGGCAAGTCGATCCGCAGACCCGCATCAACACGTTCAATGCCCGAGGTGGCATGCAAGTCTTGGGACAAAAGGCAGTCACGCTGAGCTACCTGAAATCGGTATCGGAACAAGCCCATGTGGTGCAAACCGACCAACCTTTGAGCCGCGCTGAGATGAAGGCCTTGACGCAACAGTTGGCGCAAGATGCGCGGGTTGAATATGCCGAAATCGACGAAAAGGTGTTTGCCCATTTCGCCCCCAATGATCCAGGCTACGTCGCCAGCCAATGGGCCTGGAAATCATCGGGCAGCAACGCGGGCGCCACCAATACCGACAGTGCGTGGAACAAAAGCACGGGTGGGCAACCCGTCAGTGGGGCCGGAGTGGTGGTTGCAGTGCTGGATACCGGCTACGTAACCCATGCAGATTTGACGGCTAACCTCCTGCTCACTGGCTACGATTTTGTCTCTGCCGACACCTTGCCTTATTCGCCCTTCAGCACTGCGAACGATGGCAATGGACGAGATTCGGATGCCGCAGACCCTGGCAACTGGAACACCAATACAGGCAATGGTTGCTCCGTTTCTGACTCCGGTTGGCACGGCACCCGGGTCGCAGGCATCGTGAGCGCAGTGGGCAACAACAGCACGGGCATGATCGGCATAGCTTATGGTGCGAAAGTGTTGCCCGTGCGCGTATTGGGCGTATGTGGCGGTTACGTGTCTGACATAGCAGCCGGCATGCGTTGGGCGGCAGGCATTCTGTCTATCAGCGGAGTTTTTAACCCCAACGTCGCCAAAATTCTCAACCTCAGTCTGGGCAGCTCTGGCACATGCCTGAGCACATTCCAGGATGCCGTCAACGATGTGCGTGCAGCCGGCAGCATCGTGGTGGCGTCGACGGGCAACGACGGCAGCATCACCACCATCAGCCAACCTGCCAACTGCCAAGGAGTGATTGCTGTCACGGCCCACATGTTGACTGGGGACAGTCCCAGTTTTGCAAATGACGGGCCTGGCACCACGATCAGTGCACCGGGCGTCAGCATCTACGGCACATTGAACTCCGGCACGACTACTCCAGTCGCATCACCGGGCGGGGATACCTATGTCGCTGCGAACGGCACTAGCTTCGCCGCTCCCATGGTATCTGGCGTTGCAGCCTTGCTGTTGCAAATCAAGCCGACCATGGGCATCAACGAACTGACTTCACGCCTGGTAGATTCGGTGCGTGCCTTTCCTTCAGGTACCTACTGCTTCAACAAGACGAGTTGTGGCGCGGGCATGCTGGACGCCGATGCTGCCACTGCCCTGGTTTTGGCAGACACCGCTCCCACAACCACCGCCACCGCCAACAAAACCGACCCCGTGGCGCGGAGCACCCTGGTCACATTGACGGGTACAGCCACTGCGGGGGCAAACGGCACGGGTATCAGTACCGTGGGCTGGACGCAAGTCTCCGGACCCACCGTAACATTGTCCGGGGCCAACACCAGCACGGCCACGTTCACGACACCAGCCACTTCAGACACCGTGGGCATGACCTTCCGGTTTCAAGCCACCTCGATATCTTCCGGAAGTTCCAGTAGCATGGTTTCCATCAACATGGTGTCGGCTCCCAACCCTGTGACCAGCTCTGGTGGAGGCGGAGGTGGTGGCTCGCTGGACTGGGCGGACATCACCGCCCTGCTATTCATGGCGCTGACGGGTCTGGCTCTGCGCCGCTTGCCAGCGACACAGAAGCAAGGCAGATAGCACGACCACCGCCCCACCAGCCGCCCCTGCCGCATGGGCTGAGTAGTAAGTGGGGATACCCAGCCAACCGTGTGTGTGTGTTGCGAAGAACAAGGGCTGCAGCAGAAGTTTGGCCCCCAAGGCCAGAAGCAACACCGCTCCCATCAGGCGCACTCGCCAGCCAGATGGAGGGATCGCCAGTGGTGCACACAGCAGAACCAACGCCCCCCCGGCCAGCACCCCGTGTAAAGCCCCAGAAGCGCCCGCGTAGTACAAGCAGTTGCTATCCAACGCTAGCACCACGGCCACACCCAGATGCCCCCCCAGCCAGGCCAGCAGTTGCTGGCGCACCGGCACCCACGGCGCCAGCGACCAGCACAGCAGCACGGCCGCCATCGCGTTGACCACCGCATGCGCCAGACTCAGATGCACCCACTGCGCGGTGAGCAATTGCCAAACTGCTCCTTCTTCAAAAGCAGGGCGATGAAAGCGCAGCCACTCCGCGGCACCGGGCCATAGTTGCAGCACCACGGTCACCGCGGCAAAGCCGCCGCCCCAACACACCCGGCCTAAGCGCAGTGCGTTGGGCATCCGTGTGCGCCTCAGGCAATCCAGTCCATCGCCTGCATGTAGTCAGGGTGCACCATGAGGTCATCCCAATCCAGCGCAGGCCTGGTGGGCAACAACGCAAGGCGGCGGGCCTCGCTGGCCTCCAGCGCCTGCCACTGGCCCTTAACCTGTGCTTCGGTCAGCCCGTCGATCAATTCGTCTACCGCTTTGCCGCCACCCTCGGCGCTGGGCAGCGACTGGTTGCACAGCAGCACCAGGTCGCAGCCTGCATTCAACGCCACCACAGCGGCCTCGGTGTAGCTCACCGTCTTGCCGTCGATGAGGCGCGCACCGGCCATGGACAGGTCGTCGCTGAAGATGGCGCCGGTGAAACCCAATTGGGCACGCAGGATGTCGTTGAGCCAGGTGCTAGAGAAACCCGCGGGCCGCGCATCCACCTTGGGGTAGATCACGTGGGCAGGCATCACGCTGCTAGTCACGGTGTTGAGCCAGCGGTAGGGCGCGGCATCGTCGGCCAGGATGGCCTTGAGGCTGCGCTTGTCCACCGGAATCTCGGTGTGGGAGTCGGCCTTCACAAAGCCGTGGCCGGGGAAGTGTTTGCCACAGTTGGCCATGCCGCTTTTTTGCAGGCCGTGCATCAGGCTCTTGGCCAGCAGACTGACCACGCGCGGGTCGCGTCCGAAGGCGCGGTCGCCGATCACGCCGCTCTCGCCATAGTCCAGGTCCAACACGGGGGTGAAGCTCAGGTCCACACCACAAGCGCGCAGCTCGGCACCCAGTACGTAGCCACAGGCCGTGGCGGCATTCGTCGCATCCAGTGGACCGGCCTTTTTGGCGGACACCGTGCCGGCGGCTTCGCGCAGCCACATCTCACCCAGCGCCCGCATGGACGGCAGGTGGGTGAAGCCATCCGTCTTGAAGCGTTGCACGCGCCCGCCTTCGTGGTCCACGCAGATCAGCAGGTCGGCGCGCACCTTCTTGACGTCACGACACAGGGCGGCGAGCTGGTCACGGTTTTGCCAATTGCGGGCGAACAGAATCATGCCGCCCACCAGCGGGTGTTTCAGGCGCTGGCGGTCCAGCTTGGTCAGGCTGGTACCAGCAATGTCAATAATCAGGGGGGCGTGAAAGGCCATAGCGGGAGGTTCCGTTTTGCTATTTATTTAGGAGCTGCTTGCGCATATTTTACGGGGGCTGGAGGGCTGTTTGATCCCCAAACGCCAGGCAGGAGGTGTTGTTTCCTGTCCATAGTTCAAAAAATGTCCGAACTCTGCCAATTTGTTACAGACAGAAAAAAGCGGCGGCTGATAGACTTATTTTGCGCAAATGGCTTCGCAAGTAAGTCGGCGCATGGCTTCCCTACTAAAACAACTGCCATTTACCGTGTTTGAATTCTTAAAAAAACGTGCGCGCACCGCACCCGAGTCGTTGGAGACTACCAGTGCAGAACCTGCCGTCCGGCGCATGGAATTGGAAGAGCGCAAGGCCTACCGCCGCGAACGGCTTTACCAGTCCATCCGCGAGACATTTTTGTCGATGGAGGTGGTCTCGCAGATGTACCGTTTCAAGGTCATGCCGGTGGACGAACGGCACCACCGCTTCATTGCGATGATTGACGTTGCCAAGTCGTTTGTGACCGGCCCCAACAGCAAGACCAAGAGCTTTGCTGCCATGGAGCACAGCATGCGCATCAACACTTACAAACGCTTTGGTGTGTTGATTGACGGCATCTATTGGCGTGTGAGTGAAACCGAAGAGCATTTTGAGCGCCACTCCCGCTCCAGCGATCCGGCACGTAGCGATGGCTTTGAACCGGTTGCGCACAGCGCACCGGAACACATCTCCACCGGAACTTTGTCGCGGGCTGGCTACCACGCCATCTCTGCCGAAGAACAAGCCGCCTTCATGGAAGCCCTGCAGCGCGGCGCCACGTTGCCCGCCGTGCATGTGGGCGATCTGGAGTACCAGTCGGACCTGGCGCCGCTGGACGGCGGCATCATGATTGGCGGCACCCAGTACGGCAAGCTGTAGCCAGCGAACGCTAGAGCGTGGTTTCCACCACGCAAAAGCTGGCGGCGTAGTCGGTCTCGTCGGTCACGGTCACATGCACCGTCAGGGCCTTGCCCTCAAACCAGTCCTTGAGCCCGCCATGCAACACGATGGTGGGCTTGCCGCTGCGCTCATTAGCGATCTCGCAAAGCTTCCAGGTCATGGGCATGCGCATACCCATGCCAATGGCCTTGCTGAAGGCCTCTTTGGCGCTGAAACGCGTGGCGAGGTAGCGCACACCGCGCTCGGGCCAGCGGGCGCTGCGGGCTTTCCAGGTTCTGAATTCCGCATCTGACAGCACCTTGGCGGCAAAGCGGTCGCCATGCTTCTCCAGGCTGGCGCGGATGCGGCGCACATCGCAAATGTCGGTGCCGATGCCGTAGATCACATGCCGCCCCTCATTGCCCCAAGCAGGCCAGGTAGGCCTTGATGGTGGCGTCGTAGCCCAACTCCAGCGCATCGGCAATCAACGCATGGCCAATCGACACTTCTTGCAACCCCGGCACCTGCTGCGCAAAAGCAGCCAGGTTGTCGCGGTTCAGGTCGTGGCCTGCATTGACGCCCAGCCCCACATCCAACGCCGCCTGCGCGGCAGCGGCAAAGCGGGCCAGTTGGGTGCCCTGCCCGGCCGTGCCCCAAGCCGCGGCATAGGGTTCGGTATAGAGCTCGATGCGGTCCGCCCCTACCGCCCTGGCGGCAGCCATCGCGTCCGGATCGGCATCCATGAACAGGCTCACGCGCAGGCCCAGGGCATGCGCATCGGCAATCAGGGGTTGCAGGCGTGCCGCGTCGTCGGGGAAGACCCAACCATGGTCGCTGGTGAACTGCCCTTCGCTGTCCGGCACAAAGGTCACCTGGTGCACCGGCAGACCGCGCTCGCGCAGGTCGCGCACGCAGTCCATCAGGTTGTGAAACGGATTGCCCTCGACGTTGTATTCGCGGTCGGGCCAGGCCTTCAGCAGCTCAGCCAGGTCCAGCACGTCTTGCGCACGGATGTGACGCGCATCAGGCCGTGGGTGGACGGTGATGCCTGCCGCACCCGCCTGCAGGCACAGCGTGGCCGCGCGCGTGACGCTGGGAATGCCCAGGTGGCGGGTGTTGCGCACCAGTGCGACCTTGTTGAGATTGACCGAGAGATGGGTTGTCATAGTCGGGGGGCCTGCCTAAAGTGCCTGTATGTCGATCATCATCTGCCGCGTTCGCAGCGTCTTCACGCCGCAATGGTAGTGCAGCAGCGCGCGCAGCTGGGGTTTGAGCTCGCCCATCATCTCGGCGCAGGCGCGCAGCGTGGTGGTGAAGGGGGCGTGGTTTTGCAGCGTCTCGTGCAAGCGCAGCCACTGGGCGCCACTCAAACTGACCCGGTCTTCGGCGTGCGCCTGGCGCAAGCCGCCTTCGGGCACCAGCACGTAATGGTCGTTGACATCCAGCGCCCGCAGGGTCATGGTCTGCACATTCAGCGGGGGTAGGAACCCGGTCTCGCGCAGCAGCAGCAGCTCAAACGTGCGCAGCGCGCCCTGCAGCACTTCACCATGTTCGCTGGCGATGATTTCCACCACGCGGGCATAGATGTCAAACAGCTCTGCATGCGGGTCGTCGCGCGCCAGCAGCGTCATCAGCAGTTCGTTGAGGTAGTAGCCCGACAGCAGCGCGTCACCCGTGGGCATGACATGGCCGCCCTGCCATTCGGCACTGCGCAGCGTGCGGATTTCGGCATCGCCGCCAAAAGCCACATGCAAAGGCTGCAGCGGCAGCAAAATGGGGCGGAAGCTGGAACTGGGCTTCTTTGCCCCTTTGGCCACCAGCGCAATGCGCCCGTAGTGGCGGGTAAAGACTTCCAGAATCAGGCTGGACTCGCTCCAATCGTAGCGGTGCAGCACATACGCGGGCTCGTCAGCAATGCGTTTGGTGGCCACGCGAGAAAGAAGTTACTCGTAGCCGAAGCTACGCACCCGCGCTTCATCGTCGGCCCAGCCCGAGCGCACTTTCACCCACATCTCCAGGAAGACTTTGGCGTTAGCCAGTTTTTCCAGCTCAACGCGGGTTTCCATGCCGATGCGCTTGATGCGCTCGCCCTTGTCGCCAATCACCATGGCCTTGTGCGTGTCGCGTTCCACCACGATGGTCGCGGCAATGCGCAGCAGGCGCTTCTGGCCCTTCTTCTGCGGTGGCTCTTCTTCAAACTTGTCGATGATGACGGTGGAGGTGTACGGGAGTTCATCACCGGTGAGGCGGAACAGTTTTTCGCGCACCAGCTCGCTGGCCAAAAACTTCTCACTGCGGTCGGTCAACTCGTCCTCGGCGTACCACCAAGCCTGCTCGGGCAGGTACTTCTCACAGATAGCGAGCAAGCGCGGAATGTCTTTGGCGTTCTTGGCCGACATGGGCACAAACTCCGCGAACTTGTGCTTGTCGGTCATAGTTTGCAACCAGGGCGCAATGTCGCCACGGCGGTGGATGTTGTCGAGCTTGTTGGCGATCAGCAGCGTGGGAATATCCTTGCCCAACAACGTCAATACGCGCGCGTCTGCGGGCGTAAAGCTGCCAGCCTCCACCACAAACAAAATCAAATCTACATCTGCCACTGCACCCTGCACGGCTTTGTTCAATGACTTGTTGAGCGCATTGGCATGCAGGGTCTGAAAACCCGGCGTATCCACAAACACGAATTGGGTGTTGCCCTGCGTGTGCATGCCGGTAATCCGGTGGCGCGTGGTCTGTGCCTTGCGTGAGGTGATGCTGATCTTCTGGCCCACCAAGGCGTTCAACAGCGTGGACTTGCCTACGTTGGGCTTGCCCACGATGGCCACCAGGCCACAGCGCTGGCCAGCGCCGTCGGCACCAGGGAGGGCCAGCTTGGGCGTGCTCTTGAGCAGACCTTGCAGCATGGCATCCAGGTCTTCCTGGACTTCAGGTTTAGAGTCTTTTGGACCGCTAGCCCCCGTGGATTCTGCGCCAGCAGCTATTTTTTTAGGAGCATTCATGGTTTTACCTTTGACTTGATGGTTTGCAGCATGGCAGCCGCAGCGGCCTGTTCACCGGCACGGCGCGAACCACCAATGCCCCGTTCAGCCAGACGCAGCTCGGCAATTTCACACTCCACGTCAAAGCTCTGTTTGTGGGCGGCACCAATGGTGCCCACCACCTTGTAGAGCGGCAGTTTCATTTTGCGACCCTGCAGCCACTCCTGCAACTCGGTTTTGGGGTCCTTGCCGATAGCGTCCATCTGCGGGTTGATCTCCACCGCTTCAAACAAGCGGTGTACCAAGGCCTGAGCAGGCGTAAAGCCCGCGTCCAGATAGACCGCGCCAATGATGGCTTCCAGCGCATCGGCCAGGATGGACGCGCGCTTTTGCCCGCCAGAGCGCATTTCGCCCTCGCCCAGCTTCAGCACATCGGGCAAGCCCAAGCCCAATGCCAACTGGTGCAGGGTCTCCTGCTTGACCAGGTTGGCACGTACGCGGGACAAATCGCCTTCGGGCAAAGCACCCAGGCGGGAATACAGCAAATCGGAAATCGCCAGCCCCAACACCGAGTCGCCTAAAAATTCGAGGCGCTCGTAGTGGTCGCTGGAAAAGCTGCGGTGGGTCAGTGCCCTGGCTAGCAGGGTGGGATTGGAAAACTGGTGCTGCAGCCGGAGCTGCAACGCTGCCAAAGCATCACCCACGTTATTTGGAGCGACCGGCGTACTTCAGCGTAAGAAACGCCGGACCCGCCAAATGAATTTCACGCTCGTAGGCAAAGGCCACCACCACTTTGTCCCCTTCTTTGGTGACTTCCAGGTCTTTGCCTCGGATGGACGAAATCGCGTCGATTTCTGTCGCCTTGTCAAAGATGCTACGAATTTCGACCACCGACTGCCCCGTAGCCGCGCGTTGCACCGCTTTCTGGATGGCCATCAACTCAACCACTGTGGGGAACACCTGCGCCGCAATCACGCCGGCCATGGCAAGTACACCGCCCACAAATATCAGGCCAAAGAAGGAAATGCCGCGTTGCTTGGATTTGCGCTGAAATGTCATCATTGTTCCCTTATCACTTGGTGCACGAAGCTTCAATTGAACCCGCCGATACGCTTGAGATTGCCAAAGTTCATCCAGACAAAGAACGCCTTGCCCACGATGTTTTTCTCTGGCACAAAGCCCCAGTAGCGCGAATCCAGCGAATTATCGCGATTGTCACCCATCATGAAGTAGTGGCCTGCTGGCACTTTGCAGGTCACGCCTTCCACGGTGTAGCTGCAGGCCTCAAACCCTTCAAACTTGTCGGCACCTGGCACAAAGGCTGGGCGATCGGCATCGTTGAGCAGGCGGTGTTTTTTGTCACCCAAGGTTTCTTCAAACTGTTTGAAATAACGCATGACATCTTCGTCAAAGAAGTCGGGTAGCGCATTGGTCTCCAGGGCCTTGCCATTGATGGTCAGGCGCTTGTTCAGGTAGGCCACGGTGTCTCCAGGGACTCCGACCACGCGCTTGATGTAATCCAGACTGGGCTTGGGGGGGTAGCGAAACACCATCACGTCACCACGTTGGGGCGGTGTGCCTTCGGTGATCTTGGTATTGAGCACCGGCAGGCGCAGTCCGTAGGTGAATTTATTGACCAGGATCAGATCGCCCACCAACAAGGTGGGAATCATGGAGCCCGAAGGAATCTTGAAGGGTTCAAACAGGAAAGAACGCAGCAGGAAGACCACGATGATCACGGGGAACAAACCCGCAGTCCAGTCCAGCCACCAGGGTTGCATGAGCAAGCGCACCTTGGCTTCGGTGATATCACCATCCACCTGGCTGATGCCCATTTTGCTCAGCTCCGTACGGCGCTGGATGTCATTAGCCTCCAAGGCCGCCACGGTCTGTTGACGCTGGGGCAAAAAGTAGAACCGTTCGGCCAGCCAATAGATGCCGGTGACCAGGGTTGCCAAAAACAACAGCAGCGCGAAGTTCCCTTCTACCAGCCCAAAATACCAGGAGGCGGCGTACACGCCAAAAGCCGCAAGAACGGCGGATGTCAAAGCTTGCATCAATCTTCCACCTGCAAAATGGCCAAGAACGCTTCTTGTGGAACCTCCACAGAGCCGATTTGTTTCATGCGCTTTTTACCTGCTTTTTGTTTCTCAAGGAGCTTGCGTTTGCGCGAAATATCACCGCCATAGCACTTGGCCAAAACGTTCTTGCGCAGCGCTTTGATTGTCTCACGCGCAATGATGTTGGCCCCAATGGCAGCCTGGATCGCCACGTCGTACATTTGGCGAGAAATGATCTCGCGCATTTTGGCAACTACCGCCCTGCCCCGGTACTGGCTTTGGGCGCGGTGCAACATGATGGACAAGGCGTCGACCTTCTCGCTATTGAGCAAAATATCCACTTTGACGACATCGGCGGCACGGTATTCCTTGAACTCGTAGTCCATGGAGGCATAGCCCCGGCTCACACTCTTGAGCTTGTCAAAGAAGTCGAGCACGATTTCGGCCAGCGGCATCTCATAGGTCAGCACCACCTGACGGCCCTTGTAGGCCATGTTCATCTGCACGCCACGCTTCTGGTTGGCCAGGGTCATGACCACGCCCACATACTCCTGCGGCATGTAGAGATGCATGGTGACGATGGGTTCGCGGATCTCGGCGGTCTTGCCGATCTCCGGCATCTTGGACGGGTTTTCCACCATCACCACTTCGCCGTCGTTCTTGACCACCTGGTAGACCACACTGGGCGCAGTGGTGATCAGGTCCTGGTCGAACTCGCGCTCCAGACGCTCCTGCACGATTTCCATGTGCAGCAAGCCCAGAAAACCACAGCGGAAGCCAAAGCCCAGCGCTTGCGAGACTTCAGGCTCGTAGTGCAACGAAGCGTCGTTGAGTTTGAGCTTTTCCAGCGCATCACGCAGCGAGTCGTACTCGCTGGCTTCGGTGGGGTACAGGCCAGCAAACACCTGCGGCTGAATCTCTTTGAAGCCAGGCAGCGCTTCAGTCGCCGTCAATGCAGCGCCACCGGTTCCAGGTTTGATCAAAGTGACTGTGTCACCCACTTTCGCGGCTTGCAATTCCTTGATGCCTGCAATGATGTAACCCACCTCACCCGCTTCCAGTGATTGGCGCGGCTCGTTGGCGGGGGTAAAAACACCCAGGTTGTCGGCGTTGTACGTGGCGCCCGAGGCCATCATCTTGATACGCTCACCCTTGGCAAGGCGGCCGTCCACCACACGCACCAGCATCACCACGCCCACGAAGCTGTCATACCAGCTGTCAATGATCATGGCGCGCAGCGGGCCATCGGGGTTGCCCTTGGGCGCCGGGATCTTGGCGACGATGGCTTCCAGAATGTCGTCGATGCCCAAGCCGGTTTTGGCGGAACAAACAATCGCGTCGGTTGCATCGATGCCAATCACATCCTCGATTTCGCTACGCGCGTTGTCGGGATCGGCATTCGGCAAATCAATCTTGTTGAGGACAGGCAGCACTTCCACATTGAGGTCGAGTGCGGTGTAGCAGTTGGCCACGGTCTGCGCTTCCACACCTTGAGACGCATCGACCACCAGCAGCGCGCCCTCGCATGCAGAGAGCGAACGACTCACTTCATAGGAGAAGTCCACGTGCCCTGGTGTGTCAATCAAATTGAGGTTGTAGACCTTGCCATCGAGCGCCTTGTATTTGAGCGCAGCGGTCTGCGCCTTGATGGTTATCCCACGCTCTTTCTCGATGTCCATCGAGTCCAGAACCTGTGCCTCCATGTCACGGGCCTCAAGCCCACCACAACGCTGGATCAAGCGGTCTGCCAACGTGGACTTGCCGTGGTCAATGTGGGCAATGATCGAAAAATTTCTGATGTGATTCATCAACGACGGGCTTCAAGTGATTGAATTAAAACGAACGGGCAAGAAAAAAGGGCGCATCGTAAAACGACGCGCCCTGAACCAACAATCTTTGGCAACTGCGAAGGTTGGAAGCCCATTGTAGGCAAAAAGTCCAGAGAGCACAGTCCAAAAAACCCGGTTCAGGGGTCGTTGCGACACCGCAACAATTATCTTATACACATCTTATCCACAAATTATCAAACAAAGCGCTGAACAAGGTGTGGGTGAGTTGTGGATCAGCTGTGGGGCGTTTTTAAACATCCCACATGATGGACTTTGAGCCCATCCATATACCCACAATCTTTCTTAAGACCCCTATATTCTAACCAAGGCTTTAAACGACCTCTTTAAGTTAGCGCCCGCACACTTTTAGGGATAAACGAAAGAGGGGAGATAAATATTTTTCTGCCCCACCCAACAACCCCAAACCCTGCTCTGGTTTAGGGTTGTTGCTTATTCGTTCACTTGCCGGGGCGAATTACCGCGTACTGCGTCCACTCCCCACGGCGGAACAGCACATTCACGGGTTTGCTCTTGTCCAGCTTGGCCACCACGGCATCAAACTCTTTGACCGATGCCACTTCGGTATTCGCCAGTTGGGTGATGACATCGCCTTCACGCAGGCCAGCTCGGCCAGCAGCTTCCACAGCGGCCTCCACCCGCACACCACCCTTCACGCTGGCTTCCTTTTTCTGCGCGTCGGTCAATTCACTAACCGCCAAGCCGTACACCTGTGCCGCGGTAGAAGCCTTGGGTTTTGTCTCGGCACGGCCCGGGGCCTTGCTAGCGACAGCCGTGTCGGGTTCGATCTCGGCAATCACCACACTCAGGTCTTTGCTGTTGCCCCGACGAAACACTGTGACGACACTCTTGGTGCCTGGCTTGGTGCTGCCAACCAAACGTGGCAAATCGCTGGATTTTTCGATCGCCTTGCCGTCGAACTTGGTAATGATGTCGCCGGCCTCCACACCGGCCTTCTCGGCGGGCGAACCCGCTTCCACCGCACGCACCAAGGCACCCACCGGTTTGCCCAGTCCAATGGACTCGGCGACTTCCTTGCTGACCTGATCGATTTGCACACCAATGCGTCCGCGTGTTACACGGCCCGCGTTGCGCAACTGGTCACTAACGCGCACTGCCTCGTCCATGGGAATGGAAAAGGAAATGCCCATGAAGCCACCCGAGCGGGAATAGATCTGGCTGTTGATGCCCACGACCTCGCCGCGCATATTGATCAACGGGCCGCCGGAGTTTCCGGGGTTGATGGCCACATCGGTCTGGATAAACGGCAGGTAGTCGCCAGTGTCGCGCTGCTTGGCGCTCACAATGCCGGCAGTCACGGTGTTCTCCAGACCAAAAGGCGAGCCGATCGCCATCACCCACTCACCCACACGCAAGCGGCTGACGTCGCCCACCTTCACGGCAGGCAGGCCCGAGGCATCGATCTTCACCACGGCCACATCGGTGCGCTTGTCCGAACCAATGATGCGGGCCTTGAACTCGCGCTTGTCGGTCAGCGTTACCAGGACTTCGTCCGCGCCCTCCACCACATGGGCATTGGTCATGATCACACCGTCCGATGTCAGGATAAAGCCGGACCCCACGCCGCGGGGCTGCTCTTCGTCCGGCTGTGGGCGGTTTTGCCGCGGCGCCTGGCGCGGAATGTTGGGGATGGGCAAGCCAAAGCGCTTGAAGAACTCCAGCATTTCTTCCTCACCCGGCGTGCCCTGCTGCGAGCGCGCAGCCACCTTCTCCAGCGTGCGGATATTGACCACCGAAGGCCCCACCTGGTCCACCAGATCCGTGAAGTCCGGCAAGGTCCGCGTTTGTGCAAGTGCTGGAGTCACAGGCGCGAAGCCAACCACGCCGCTTGCAATCAGCATGGTGGCCATGCCCCACACCCGCACCGACCGCATATTCAAAGTTCTCATCGTTTGTCTTTCCGTCAAAGTCACAAGAAAACCACGCAACGCTCCAGTTCCCTGGAACGCCGACCTACTTTTTACGTTCCAGCCCCAGCGCAAAGGCGCTCAGAGTTGCCGCAGGCACCTCGCCCACAGCAGTGATCCACCAAGCGCCCACATGACGGGTGAAGGTGCGCGTGGCACCACCCAGCTCAGTAGCACCTTCGCGTATGTGGCGGCGCGCATCAAACGCTTCCACAAACAGCGACACCGTGGCCAGTCCGTCTGAGAACATCCATTGCATGGTCTGGTCCGCGCGGCCCGAGGCACCAGCCAGCAAAGCCACCGGGCGCGTGTAGCAACCCATGGGCTTGAACCCTGCAACGCCCTTGGGCATGTCCCAGCCCTGGGCCTTGGCCGTGGTCTTCTGTAAATCACGGCGTTCTAGCCGGTAGCCATCGGTGTGGGCCATCATCTGCGCCAGCTTGCCCATGCTCACCGGTGCGTCCAGCTGCAGTTCGGAAAAGGCCGATTGCTCCAACACCTTGCCGTCCGGGTCCAGCGTTTGTAGCTGAACCACCAGGCCAGAACGCTTTTCGCTCCACACCCGGTAGCCATAGCGCAAGTTGTCTTTGGGCTGCAGTTGCACGACGTCGGCATCCAGCCCCGCCACACGCTCAACACCCAATGGTTTCAGCTGGTAGAACTCTTCAATGGTCGAATCCTGCGACTTGAGCAGATTGGGGAACAACCCCAGCGACTCCCGCGTTTCCGCCACCGCCACACGGGACTCCGGGAAAAACGTCAACACCTGGTCGTTGCGGCGAAACGTGCTGCGTGGCGTGCCACTCAGCGACTCCACCCGCTCCATCTGCTGCGCACCATCGCACACGTGCCAGATGCGCGCGCTCGCCATCTGCCCGCCCGCCGACACCACAAAGGTACCGGTGTAAGTACGGTGGCGCGAAGCTTCATGCAAGCGCATCAACCAGGCATTCACGGGCGCTTCTTCAGCGTGCACGATCCACGGCAGACCACACAGGGCCAGCGCCAGCCAACTACCCCACAGAAGATGCCGCCAGGGCTTCATCGTGCCGGCCTCTCAAAGGTGGCGTTGCGCAAAAAGCCCGACGGCATCTGCCAGGCGGAATGCCCGCCCATTTGCTGGTGGGCCGCCATCAACGCATCCAGCTGCGGGTCGCGTAGCATCACTGCAGGGGAATCCTGCGCCAGGACTACCGGCGGCGCAGCCTCAGCAGGCGCGGCTTGACTAGGTGCGGGCACCAAAGCCAACTGAGGTGCATTGGTGGGCTCCGCCTGACGCCATACGGCCAGCGACAGCACGCTCAGCATAGCCACACCCGCCAATCCAGCCACCCAGGCCCAGCGCTGATTCGCAGAACCGGCGGATGAAAGCACCACTTCGGGTTGAGTCAGAGCTTGCGCGGGGCGTACCGGTTCGGTATCTAAGCGCGACTGCAAACGCTCCCAAAACGCCAACTCCGACACACTAGGAGCCAAGGCATCGCTGCGCAACACATCGCCGGTCAGGTGGTAAAGGTGCCAGGCTTGACGCCCTTCTTCCGACGCATGCAGTTCTGCCAACAGCTCTGGCAATTGGTCGAGGGGTACTGCACCGTCCGCCAGGGCGGAGATGCGTTCATTCAATGGCGTGTTGGGCGTATTCATCGTCGTGTTCCTGGCGTCGGCCTACCAACGTTTTCCGGTCTGCTTTTCCAACAAGGGGCGCACTTTGGCGGAAATGGCTTCCCGCGCCCGGAAGATGCGGGAGCGGACCGTTCCAATGGGGCAATCCATGGCCATGGCAATTTCCTCGTAACTCAGACCTTCAATTTCCCGCAGCGTGACCGCCTGCTTCAGCTCCTCGGGCAAATCGTCCATGGCGGCATTCACCACCGCGGCAATTTCCTTGGCCGCCAGCACCGATTCCGGGGTTTCGTCGGTGGTTGGTTCGTTTTTGGGCCGGGAAGTTTCATCTTCGTCGTCATTGGCCAAAAAACTCTCGGTCACCGTGGGGTCGCGTTTGAGCTCAAGCAGGAACTTTTTGGCCGTATTCACCGCAATGCGGTACAGCCAGGTGTAGAACTGGGCGTCGCCCCGAAACTGGTGCAAGGCGCGGTAGGCGCGCACAAAGGTTTCCTGGGCAATGTCTTCCACCAGATCCACGTCACGCACCATGCGCCCGATCAGGCGCTGGATGCGGCGCTGGTACTTAAGCACCAGCAGGCCATAGGCACGCTGGTCCCCGGCCACAGTGCGCTCCACCAAGGCCAGGTCTGAATCGTTGGAAGACAACAGTGGATCGCTCACGGCAGCTGCTCGTTGGGCAGTGCCAAGGGACCCGCCTGGGGTGGCGGCATGCCGCCAGCCACCAGCGCGCGGCGCAGTGCCAGCCAACGCGCATGCGTGACCGAAGCACTGTCCAGCCACAGCCAAACACGAACCCGCCCAAGACCTTGCACAGAGACCAACACCACAGCTTGAAAATCAAAATGAACGGTCACCTGGCGCACCGGCATCTCGGCATACCCGGACCAATGCCAGCAGTCACCATCCCACCGCAACAGTCCTTGCGGCGCAGTACGCCAGGCCCAGACAGCCCAGAGGCCTGCGGCCAGGCAGGAAAACTCCATGGCGACCATGGCAGTCATGGAATAGTCGTAGCGCCACAGCGTCGCCTGAACCAAGACAGCGCCCAATGCCCACAACACACCCAGTGTGCGAGCGTGCCAGCGAGAGCGGACTACGCTGTAACTGACCGCAGGTGGTCGGTACATAGTCCGTCTGAAACGTACAGCAGGAAGTTAGACGCGCTTGAACACCAACGTGCCGTTGGTTCCACCAAAGCCGAAGTTGTTTTTCACGGCCACATCGATCTTCATATCCCGCGCGGTGTTGGCGCAGTAGTCCAGATCGCACTCGGGGTCCTGGTTGAAGATATTGATAGTGGGTGGGCTCTTCTGATGGTGAAGCGCCAGCACGGTGAACACGGACTCCAACCCACCTGCGCCACCCAAGAGGTGACCCGTCATGGACTTGGTGGAGTTAACCACCGTCTTCTTGGCGTGGTCACCCAACGCCGCCTTGATGGCGTTGGTTTCATTGGTATCGCCCAGCGGTGTGGAAGTGCCGTGCGCGTTCAGGTAGTTCACCTGGTCCGGGTTGACACCCGCATTGCGCAGTGCACTCAGCATGGCGCGGCGTGGGCCGTCCATATTGGGGGCAGTCATGTGGCCGGCATCGGCACTCATACCAAAGCCCGCCAGCTCGGCGTAAATCTTGGCACCACGTGCCTTGGCGTGTTCGTACTCTTCGAGCACCATCACGCCACCGCCTTCGCCCAGCACAAAGCCATCACGGTCTTTGTCCCAGGGGCGCGATGCGGTCGCAGGGTCGTCGTTGCGGGTGGAAAGTGCGCGCATGGCGGCAAAACCGCCAATGCCCAGTGGCGACACAGTCGCTTCCGAGCCGCCGGCGATCATCACGTCGGCGTCGCCGTACTCGATCATGCGGCCAGCTTCACCGATGCAGTGCAGGCCGGTGGTGCAAGCGGTCACGATGGCGATATTTGGGCCCTTGAAGCCAAAACGCATGGACACATGGCCGGCCGTCATGTTGATGATGGACGCCGGCACAAAAAATGGGGAAATGCGGCGGGGGCCGCGGTTGGTGTATTCGGTGTGGGTGTTCTCGATCATGGGCAAACCGCCAATGCCGGAACCAATCACACAGCCGATGCGGGTGGATTCTTCTTCACCCAGCGCGTCACCGGTCTTTAATCCGCTGTCATTCACTGCCTGCACAGCCGCCGCAATGCCGTAATGGATAAAGGTATCCATGGTGCGAGCTTCTTTGGTGCTGATGTAGGACTCCAGATCGAAGTTGCGCACTTCACCAGCGATCTTGCAGGCAAAAGCCTCCGGATCAAATTTGGTGATCGTGGCGATGCCCGACTTGCCAGCCAGCACATTCGACCACGCTTCGGCCACCGTGTTGCCCACGGGACTGATGCAACCTAAACCTGTAACAACGACGCGGCGACGGGACATAGAAATCTGAAATTCAGCAGTTCGTCAATGAAATACCGCCAGCAGCGGCATGGGAAGCATGCAAGAGGCGGCAGCACCCCCAGGGTGCTGCCCAAGCCGATTAGGCCTTTTTGTGGGACGTCGCGTAATCGATCGCGTTTTGCACGGTCGTGATTTTTTCCGCGTCTTCGTCGGGGATCTCGATCCCGAATTCGTCTTCCAAAGCCATCACCAGTTCCACGGTGTCCAGGGAGTCGGCACCCAGATCGGCCACGAAGGCTTTTTCGTTGGTGACTTGAGACTCTTCAACGCCGAGTTGTTCGGCAATGATTTTTTTGACACGGACTTCGATATCGCTCATGGGTTCCCTCTAAGGGTTGTAAAAGAATCCGAGATTTTACCCGTCCTAGAGACTTGTCTCTAACCGGGCCACCGCTCAGACATCGGCGAGGTTGAATCACTTACATGTACATGCCACCATTGACGTGCAGTTCCTGCCCCGTCACATAGCTGGCCTGGGGCGATGCCAAGTAGGCCACAGCGTGCGCAATGTCGCTGGGTTTGCCCAGATGGCCCAGGGGAATTTGGCCTAGCAAGGCTTTTTGCTGGTCTTCACCCAGGGCGGCGGTCATGTCGGTCTCGATGAAACCAGGGGCCACACAGTTCACCGTGATGTTGCGCGAGCCCAGCTCGCGGGCCAGCGCGCGGGTCATGCCGGCCACACCGGCCTTGGCCGCCGCGTAGTTGGCCTGGCCAGGGTTGCCGGAGGCGCCCACCACCGAGGTGATGCTAACGATACGGCCATAGCGTTGTTTCATCATGGTGCGCAGTACAGCGCGGCTCATACGGAACACACCCTTGAGGTTGGTGTCCAGCACCGCGTCCCAGTCGTCGTCCTTCATGCGCATGGCCAAGGTGTCGCGCGTAATGCCTGCGTTGTTCACCAGCACGTGCAAACCGCCCTGCTCTTTCACAACCGCATCCACCAGTGCATCACCGGCCGCGCCGTCCGTCACGTCCAGCGTACGACCGTCGCAGCCCGGAAAGGCGGACAAGGCTTCGCGGATTTTGGCAGCGCCAGCGTCGGATGTGGCCGTGCCAATCACCTTGACACCCTTGCGGGCCAGCTCCAACGCAATGGCGGCACCAATACCACGCGAGGCGCCGGTCACCAGGGCCACCTGGCCTTCAAATTTCACTTCGCTCATGCCAATACTCCCTTGACGTCTTCCAGGCTGGCGGGGTCGAACAGCGCCGCACCGGTCAATTCCGCGTCGATGCGCTTGACCATACCAGCCAGCACCTTGCCGGGGCCGCACTCTACCAAAGTCGTCAGGCCGCGTGCCTTGATGGCCTGCACACACTCCACCCAGCGCACCGGGCCAAAGGCTTGGCGGTACAAGGCGTCGCGGATGCGGTCGGCATCGACTTCCACCGCCACATCGATATTGTTGATGAGGGTAATCTGGGGCGCGGCAATCTCGATGTCTTCCAGCCGTGCCTTCAGCTTTTCGGCGGCGGGTTTCATCAAACTGGAGTGGAACGGCGCCGACACGGGCAGCAGCAACGCGCGCTTGGCGCCATTGGCTTTGAGGATTTCGCAGGCCTTGTCCACGGCTGCCTTGCTGCCGGCGATCACGGTCTGTGCGGCGTCGTTGAAGTTCACTGCCTCCACCACTTCAGCGCTATTCGGGCCGAAAGCCCCCGTCGCTTCTGCGCAGCCAGCTATCACTTTCGTAGCATCCATGCCGAGGATGGCGGCCATGGCCCCCACGCCCACGGGCACAGCTTCCTGCATGGCCTGGGCGCGCAGGCGCACCAGCGGTGCGGCTTGGGCCAGCGTCAGCGAACCGGCTGCCACCAAGGCGGAGTACTCGCCCAGCGAATGACCCGCCACGGCCTGGGGCGCCACGCCGGTCTCAGACATCCAGACGCGGTAAGCCGCCACACCGGCCACCAGCATCACGGGCTGGGTGTTGGTGGTCAGGGCCAGCGCTTCCTTGGGGCCTTCGTGGATGAGCTTGGCCACGTCTTCACCCAGGGCGTCCGATGCCTCGCGCAGGGTCTCGGCCACCACAGGGTGGTCACCCCAGGCGTCCAGCATGCCCACGGCTTGGGAGCCTTGGCCGGGAAATACAAATGCAAATGGTTTCATAGAGATTGGCAATGAAATAGGGCTTTAGCCCGCATGGAATATGCGCGAGCAGCTACAAAGTCAGGAGCACGGCGCCCCAGGTGAAACCGCCGCCCACGCCTTCAAGCATCAGGGTCTGGCCGGGTTTGACCTGGCCGCCACGCACCGCCACGTCCAGCGCCAGCGGAATCGAAGCCGCCGAGGTGTTGCCATGCTGGTCCACCGTCACCACCACTTTATCCATGGAAAGTTTCAGTTTCTTGGCGGTGCTCTGCATGATGCGGATATTGGCCTGGTGGGGAATCAACCAGTCAATATCGGCCTCGGTCTTGCCGGCCTTGGCCAGCGTGGCGCGGGCAGCACTTTCCAGCACGCCCACCGCCAGCTTGAAGACGGCCTGGCCATCCATCTTCAATAGAGGGTCGCCCAGGATGTGCCCGTTGGCCACATGGCCGGGCACGCAAAGGATGCCCACGTGCTTGCCATCGGCATGCAGGTCGCTGGCCAGAATGCCAGGCGTGTCGGACGCTTCCAGCACCACGGCGCCCGCGCCATCGCCAAACAGCACGCAGGTGGTGCGGTCGTTGAAATCCAGCAGGCGGGAGAACACTTCGGCCCCCACCACCAGCGCCTTGTTGGCGGCGCCGGACTGGATCATGGCGTCGGCCACAGTCAGCGCGTAGACAAATCCGCTGCACACAGCCTGCACGTCAAACGCCGCGCCACCGTTGGCGCCCAGCTTGTTCTGCAAAATACAAGCGGTCGAGGGGAACACCATGTCCGGGGTGGAGGTGGCCACAATGATCAGGTCGATGTCTTTGGCGTCCAGACCCGCGGCCTGCAGCGCGCCTTTGCAGGCTTCCACGGCCAAATCACTGCTGTAGACACCGTCGTCCACAAAGTGGCGGGCGCGGATGCCGGTGCGCTCCACGATCCAATCGTCCGAGGTTTCCACGCCGGTCGCAGCCAATTGGGCTACCAGGTCGGCGTTGCTCAGGCGGCGGGGAGGCACATAACTGCCAGTGCCGGTGATTCGTGAATATCGTCTCATGGGTGTTATGGCGGGCACCCGTTCAGGCTATTGCGTTGCGTCAGACGCAGCCAGCAAAGGGGCTGCATGGGCAATGCGGACCTGAACGCGGTCCAGCAAGTTGTTTCGGGCTGCATCATACGCCCGGTTCAAGGCGTTGCTGAATGCCAGCACATCGGCCGAGCCATGGCTCTTGAACACCAGACCCCGCAGGCCCAACAATGCCGCACCATTGTAACGACGGTGGTCTACGCGATTTTTAAGCGCTGTTAACACCGTATAGGCTGCAATAGCCGCCATTTTGGTAAAGATATTTTTAGAAAACTCGGCCTTCAGAAAATTGCCGATCATGGAAGCCAAGCCTTCACTGGTCTTGAGCGCCACGTTGCCGACAAAACCGTCACACACAACAATCTCGGCCGTACCCTTGAAAATATCGTTGCCTTCGACATTGCCCACAAAGTTCAAATCGCCAGACTTGGCTGCATTTCGCAGTAGTTCACCCGCTTTTTTGATGACTTCGTTGCCTTTGATGACTTCTTCACCAATATTGAGCAAGCCCACCGAAGGTGATTCCTGGTTGGTCAACACGGACACCAGTGCCGAACCCATGACCGCAAACTGCAGCAAGTGTTCAGCCGTGCAATCCACATTGGCCCCGAGGTCCAGCACTGTGGTGGCACCACCCGTGGCATTGGGGATCTGGCCCGCAATGGCCGGGCGCTCGATGCCGTCCATGGTTTTGAGGATGTAACGCGAGATGGCCATCAGGGCACCGGTATTACCGGCGGAGACGGCTGCCTGGGCGGCACCATCTTTGACCTGCTGGATGGCTACACGCATCGAAGAATCTTTCTTCTTGCGCAACGCCACTTCCAGCGGATCGTCCATGGTGACGACTTCGGTCACCGTGACCAGCGTGGCGCGGGGGTGCGAAAAGCCTTGGAGCGCTTCAGGCAAACCGACCAACACCAACGCGGCCTCGGGGTGTTGCTCCAGAAACTGGGTACACGCGGGCAAAGTGACTTGGGGGCCGTGGTCTCCCCCCATGCAATCGACGGCGACAGTAATCATGCGTTCATCATTCCAACGACAACGAAGTCAAACATCCGAATATAGAAGCCATAAATGACAAAAGCCCGTCGCTACAGGTCTGTAGCTTCGGGCTTTTAGAGATTCAGGTGAATCAGGCTTCGGACTTGGTCTTCAGCACCTTGCGACCACGGTAAAAACCGGTGGGGCTGATGTGGTGACGCAGGTGGGTTTCACCGGTGGTGGATTCCACAGCGATACCGGGCACAACCAGAGCGTTGTGCGAGCGGTGCATACCGCGCTTGGAAGGGGACTTTTTGTTTTGTTGAACTGCCATGGTCGGCTCCTGAGCAAAAGTGCTGCACAGGTTGTGGCAACACGGTTAGGGTTGGTGTAAAGATAACAATACGCGCGACGAAATCACACGCGAAGCCTCAGATTATAGCCCAAAGCTGAGCGCTTAGCCAGGGCCTTTGTCCTTGAGCTGCTGCAATACCGCAAACGGGTTCGGTTTTTCCTCGGGCGCATCGACAAAATCCGCGTCCGCCACGGCCAGCTTGACTGGCAGGGGGCATGTCTCGTGCATGGGCACAGGGGGGATGGACATGAGCAACTCGTCCTCCACCAGGTCCAGCACATTGAACTCGCGGCTCAGGACCAGCACATCCTCTTCCGATTCCTCGTCCTCGATCTCGGCCAGCGCCTCGGTGGCCACAAAGCGGAAGTCGCGCGTAAATTCAATATCCACATCCACTGGCGTCAGGCAACGCTGGCAAGTCATGGTCAAGGTGGTCTTGCCCGTCAGGTGCACCCAGGGTTCGTCTACCCCGGCCGCATCGGAGCGAATAGCGCCGCGGGCGTCAAATTGCACGGCCACGGCATCGGCCGCGCCCTGGGTTTCTTCGCGCAAGCGCAGCATCTGGGCCAAGGGCACCTGGCTCACCAACTGGCCATCGCTCTTGGCGAAGGTCAGGATGTTCAGGCTGTTGGCTGAATATTCATAAGTCATGGGCGCAGTGTAAGAGAATCGCCCCATGCAAGACTCCGCCCCCCGCAAACTCGTTTTAGGTTCCACATCGGCCTACCGCCGCGAACTGCTGCAGCGCCTGCGCGTGCCGTTTACCGTCGCCGCACCCGATGTGGACGAAACCCCCCGGCTTGGCGAAACCCCACTCGCCTTGGCGCGCCGCCTGGCGCTGGCCAAAGCCCAAGCCGTGGCAGCCCAGCACCCTGATTGCGTGGTGATCGGCTCCGACCAAGTGGCCGATCTGGACGGTGAACCGCTGGGCAAACCCGGCACCCACGAGCGCGCGGTTGCCCAACTACAGAAAATGCGCGGCAAAACCGTGGTCTTCCAGACAGCCGTGGCCGTGGTCTGCCAGTCCAGCGGCTTCTGTCAGGAAGACGTGGCTCCGGTGCGCGTGGTGTTCCGCGACCTGAGCGACGCCGAGATTGAAAACTACCTGCGCGCGGAAACGCCCTATGACTGCGCCGGCAGCGCCAAGAGCGAGGGCCTGGGCATCGCCTTGCTGGAGTCGATTGACAATGACGACCCCAGCGCTTTGGTGGGCCTGCCGCTGATCCGCACCAGCCGCATGCTGCGCGCGGCGGGCATCGCGTTGCTGGGGCCGGTATGACGCAAACGCCCTCTTCCGCCAAAGGCACGCTGTACCTGGTGCCCGCGCCACTGGACTTTGGCTGCGCCACCCAGAGCCCACTAGACCAAAGCATGCCCGCCCATACGCTGGCCATAGCGGCCGGCTTGCGGCACTGGATCTGTGAGAACGCCAAGAGCACACGCGCCTACCTCAAACGCGTCGATGCCAGCCACCCGCTGGGTGTTTCCTTGCAAGAGTTGCAGATTCAGGAGCTTCCACGGGAGGTGCACAAGAAAGGCGACCACCTGGGCGGCTTTGACGCCACGCCCCTGCTGGCGGCAGCACTTCAAGGGCACGATGTGGGTTTGGTCAGCGAGGCGGGCATGCCGGCGGTGGCCGACCCGGGTTCGTCGGTGGTGCGCGCTGCGCATGACCTGGGTCTGCGCGTGGTACCGCTGGTCGGGCCCGTATCTCTTCTACTGGCATTGGCTGCCAGTGGGCTCAATGGCCAAAACTTTGCATTTGTGGGCTATGTGCCGGCCGACCCGGCCGAGCGCGCCAAGCGCCTGCGCGAGCTGGAATCACTGGCGTTGAAAACCGGGCAAACCCAGCTCTTCATTGAGACGCCCTACCGCAACACGGCCCTGCTCCAAGGCCTGCTGCAAACTCTGCAGCACAACACGCGGCTGGCCACCTCCAGCGGGCTCACGCTGGACACGGCGAGCACCCACAGCAACCTGGTGAAACAGTGGAAACAGAGCGGCTGGGCGCTGGACAACGCCACGCCCACCGTGTTCGCGATCGGGCGCTAAGCCCGATCCATCTCAGTGGATTGAAGGCAGCGAGCGCAGCGCCTTGGCAGCGCCATCGCCGATGGAGGCGCCAAAGCGCTTGACCAGGCGTTCGGCCACGTTGTCCTTGCGGGTGTAGTCGATGATCTCTTCGGCCTTCACCACCTCGCGCGCCACATAGTCCAGGTTGCCGAACTTGTCCGCCAAGCCCAGCTCGATGGCTTGCTGACCGGTCCAGAACAGGCCGCTGAACATCTCGGGGGTTTCTTTCAGGCGCGTGCCACGACCCTCCTTCACCACGGCAATGAACTGCTGGTGGATCTGGTTCAGCATGGCCTGGGCAAAGGCGCGCTGTTTTTCGGTCTGCGGGCTGAAGGGGTCCAAAAAGCCCTTATTCTCGCCAGCCGTCATCAGGCGGCGCTCCACGCCCAACTTGTCCATCAGGCCAGTGAAGCCAAAGCCGTCCATCAGCACGCCAATACTGCCCACAATGCTGGCCTTGTCCACAAAGATCTGATCGGCACCCGCAGCGATGTAATACGCCGCAGAGGCACAGGTTTCTTCCACCACCGCATACACGGGCTTGTTGTGCAGGGCCTTCAGACGCTTGATCTCGTCGTTGATGATGCCAGCCTGCACCGGGCTGCCACCGGGCGAGTTGATCAGCAGCACCACCGCCTTGGCACCCTCGTCTTCAAAGGCGCTGCGCATGGCAGCCACCACGAATTCGGCACTGGCTTCGGCGCCCGAGGCGATTTCACCCTGGATGGCGATGACCGCCGTGTGGGGCGTCTTCACGTCAGTGGTGGAACCGCCGCGTTGCATGCCCAACCAGACCAGCACAGCCAGGAACACCAGCCAGCCAATGCGGATGGCATTGCGCCAGCGCCGCGCTGCGCGCTGCTCCACCAGGGACGCCATGGCTAACTTCTCCAGCGTGGCGCGCTCCCAACCGGGGGCGGTGGTGGCTGCATTTGCTACGCTTTTAGGAGCTGCTGGCGCAGATTCCACGGGGGCTACACGTGGATTTTCATCAGAATCAGGCGTGGACGGGAATTGGGGATCGGACATAGTTCTAGAAAACCACAGGTTGTAAGTGAGGGCCAGTATGCCAGTGCACGACACCATCGAATTCCGTGAGGGCAATGGAGATCAGGCCACCGCGACACGGACCGGTACGGCACTGCCCGGTTTGCGGGCTGTACATGGCACCGTGCGTGGCACATATCAGCCAGTGACCAGTCATGTCGAAGAAGCGGTTGGGCTGGTAGTCCATCTCCATGGGCACATGGGAGCAGCGGTTCAGGTAGGCATAGGCCCTGTCGGCGTAGCGAATGGCGAAGGCATAGCAGGTTTGCCCACAGTACACCACGTCAAACGGCACGGCCAAACCGCTGTTCACCAGGTCGCCCGAGTTGCACAGGGCAATGGCTTGAGGTTCGGTATTCCAGGCCACGGACGTTCCTCAGGCGTTGTCCAGCAGCCAGGCGTGCAGCTCGGCCACCGAGTGCACCACGCAGCGCGGCCCCAGATCCGCAAACATGGCTGGCGCATGGGCGCCGTAGCTCACGCCCACGCTGGCACAGCCCGCGTTCAGCGCCAACTGCAGGTCGTGCGTGGTGTCACCCACCATCAACACGCGTTCGGCCGGCACGCCCAGCTCGGCCATCAGCTCCTGCAGCATGCGCGGGTGCGGCTTGCCCGCGGTTTCGTCCGCCGTGCGGGAGCTGTCGAACATGCCCCTGAGCTCCACCGTGTCCAGCACCTCATTGAGGCCGTTGCGGTTCTTGCCCGTGGCCACGGCCAGCAGATGCTGGCGGGACTTGAGCTCGGTCAACATGGGCAACACACCGGCAAACAGGCTGATGTCGTTCTGGTGCGCCACGTAGTGGTGCTTGTAGCGCGCACCCAGCTCGGGGTATTTCTCTTTGGGCACATCGGGCGCAGCATGGGCCAGCGCCTGCATCAACCCCAAGCCGATCACATAAGAAGCATCTTTGTCGCTGGGCACGGTGCCGCCCACATCGGCCACGGCCAGCTGGATGCAGCGCGTGATGATGGCGGTGGAGTCAAACAGGGTGCCGTCCCAGTCAAACGCAATCAGGTCGAACTGGCGGGCACGGGTACGGGATGAAGGCATGGGCTTGTACAAAAAATCGAATGAGGCCGGTTCAGGCGGCCCCGGGCAAGGCAGATGCCAGGAAAGTACTCAATTCTGGGGGCAATTCGGCGCGCAGTTCCACGCGCTCGCCCGTGGCGGGGTGGTTGCACTGCAGGCGCCAGGCGTGCAGGAACATGCGCTTGAGCGCGGCAGCGCCCACGCCCCGGGCCAGCGCCTTGTTGCGTTCAAAGTCGCCGTATTTGTCGTCCCCGGCAATTGGCATGCCCTCAGACGCCAGGTGCACCCGGATCTGGTGGGTACGCCCGGTTTTGATGGTCACCTCGAGCAGGGAAAAATCGTCGGCCGCTGCGCGCACCTTCACCAGCGTGAGCGAAGGCATGCCGTCCGGGTCGTCCTTGGCCACCACCTTGACGCGCCGCTCGCCAGCGTCCGCCGCGCCGTCCTTGCCGGCCAGCAGGTACTTGTGCAGGGGCTTGTCCAGCACCTTCTTATTAGAGGGCCAAGCACCCAACACCAGGGCCAGATAGGTTTTGCCAGTCTCCCGCTCGCGGAACTGGTCCTGCAGGGCTTTCAGCGCGCTGCGCTTCTTGGCCACCAGCAAAATGCCGCTGGTTTCCCGGTCCAGCCGGTGCACCAGTTCCAGAAACTTGGCCTGGGGTCGCGCCATGCGCAACTGCTCGATCACGCCAAAACTGACCCCCGAACCTCCGTGCACCGCCACCCCGGCGGGCTTGTTCACTGCCAGGAAGTGGTCATCTTCAAACAGGACAGGAAAGGCCTTGGCCGGCACCCGGCCGGTGGCCTGGGCCGCGACCTGCTCGGCCATGGCCTGGGTTTTCTGCTCGGCCCGTTCCGACACACGCACCGGCGGCAACCGCACCACATCACCCACCGCCACCCGGGTGTCGGCGCTGGCGCGGCCTTTGTTTACCCGCACCTCGCCGCTGCGGATGATGCGGTAGACATGGGTTTTGGGCACGCCCTTGAGTTCGCGCATCAGGAAATTGTCCAGGCGCTGCCCCGCACTGTCTTCGTCGATCGTCACGGATTTGACTTGCGGGTTTGCAGGGGGGGCAGATGGGGGCGGATTGCCCCCTATAATGTGTTTCACTAGCGTCGCGCTGTAAGTGGTTGATTTGTCTGGAGTTTAGTCCACACCCCACGAACCGTTGCGCTGGAAGGTCGATGCCGCCGGGCTGCACTGCTTGCAAATCACACGCCACCTGCCTGTGATGGTCAGCAACAGCACGGTCAAGCCGACGAATTGAAAACCTGATACGGAATACCCCAAGTTCGCAAACCCACGGTTTGCGAATGGAATGAAACGAGATGTTTGTGTTGCTAAGCCTGATGACCATGTGCCTGCGGAGCGTTTACGCCCCGTTGGGTGGCACATATCGGCCTGCAGCCCCGGTACAACCTGCGCAACGAGCTATCCTTTTGATAGCAAATTCACAAACGCATCCTCTCGTCCCCATCCCTGCGCCTACGCTTCGTCACCTCGTGTGACCTGAAGTTCTCCGGCAATTCCACCTCACTTCAATTCGTCAGTCCGGCACCGTACGCCCAATTCGGGCATGTGCTTATTGAAGAAGGATGCAATCCATGAAACGGATGCTGATCAACGCCACGCAGGCTGAAGAACGCCGCCTGGCCATCGTCGACGGACAAAAACTCCTCGACTACGAAATCGAAATCGAAGGGCGCGAGCAGCGCAAGGGCAATATCTACAAGGCCGTCGTCACCCGCGTCGAGCCCTCCCTCGAAGCCTGCTTCGTGGACTACGGCGAAGACCGCCATGGCTTCCTGCCGTTTAAGGAAATCTCCAAAACCTACTTCCAGCAAGGCGTCTCCGCCGGCAACGCCCGCATCCAGGATGCGATCCGCGAAGGCCAGGAACTGCTGGTGCAAGTGGAAAAAGAAGAGCGTGGCAACAAGGGCGCAGCCCTGACCACCTTCGTCTCGCTGGCCGGTCGCTACGTGGTCTTGATGCCCAACAACCCCCGTGGTGGTGGCGTATCGCGCCGCATCGAGGGTGACGACCGTGCGGAACTCAAAGAAAACATGGACCAGTTGGAATACCCCAATGGCATGTCCATCATCGCGCGCACCGCCGGCATTGGCCGCAGCGCGCCTGAGCTGCAATGGGACTTGAACTACCTCTTGAAGCTGTGGACCGCGATTGACGGTGCCGCCAAGGGTGGCAAGGGTGCTTACCTGATCTACCAAGAGTCTTCTCTGGTGATCCGCGCCATTCGCGATTACTTCAACCACGACATCGGCGACATCCTGATCGACACCGACGACGTGTACGAGCAGGCTCAGCAGTTCATGGCCCACGTCATGCCCGAACACGCTGCCCGCGTGAAGCGCTACCGTGACGATGCCCCGCTGTTCAGCCGTTTCCAGATCGAACACCAGATCGAATCGGCCTACGCCCGCACGGTGCAACTGCCCTCCGGCGGCGCCATCGTGATCGACCACACCGAAGCCTTGGTGTCCGTGGATGTGAACTCGGCCCGCGCCATCAAGGGCGGCGACATCGAAGAAACCGCGACCCGCACCAACCTGGAAGCCGCCGACGAAGTGGCGCGCCAGATGCGTCTGCGCGACTTGGGTGGCCTGATCGTCATCGACTTTATCGACATGGAAGAGTCCCGCAACCGCCGCGAAGTGGAAAACCGCTTGCGCGACGCGCTGCGCCAAGACCGCGCCCGTGTGCAATTCGGCACCATCAGCAAGTTCGGTTTGATGGAAATGAGCCGCCAACGCCTGCGCCCGGCTCTCTCCGAAGGTGCATCCATTCCTTGCCCCCGTTGCGGCGGCTCCGGCCATATCCGCGACACAGAATCCAGCGCACTGCAAATTCTGCGCATCATCCAGGAAGAGTCCCTCAAGGACAACACGGCCTCTGTGCTGTGCCAGGTGCCTGTCGATGTGGCCTCGTTCCTGTTGAACGAAAAGCGCACCGAAATCGCCAAGATCGAACTCAAGCAGCGTATCAACGTGCTGATGGTGCCCAACAAGACACTGGAAACACCCAACTACAAGCTCGAACGCCTGAAGCACGACGACCCGCGCCTGGACCACATCGAAGCCAGCTACAAGATGGCCGATGACATGGAAGAGGCCACTGGCGTGACCCGCCGTTCCCAAGAACCCACCAACAAGCAAACCCCGGTGATCAAGGGCGTGCTGCCCGACGCACCCGCGCCGATTGCCCCGCCCAAGCCTGAACCAGTGAAGGCCGCTGCACCTGCGCCGGCTGCCAAGCCCGTGGCTGCACCCGTACCCGCCAGCAAAGGTTTCTTTGGCTGGATCAAGGGCCTGCTGGGCATGGAAGAAGAAGCGCCTGTCGCCAAGCCCGCCCCCGTGGCCAAGGCCGAAGACAAGCGCGAAGGCCGTGACGGCCGTGGCCGCGATGGCAACCGCAACGGCGGCCGTGGTGGTGAACGCAACGACCGTGGTGGCGAGCGCGGCGAAGGCCGCAACAGCCGTGGCGGACGCAATGAGCCCCGCGGCGAGGGCCGTGGCCCCCGCGAAGAAAACCGTGAAGCCCGCCCCGAAGGCAACGGCGAGCGCGGTGGCCGCAACGGCCGTAACCGTGGTGAACGCGGCGAGCGTGGTGAACGCCAAGGCGGCGCCCAGCGCAACGAACGCATGGACGCCGGCGCTGCCGTGGCAGGCCAGGACGTGCAAGTCAACGCGCCCACAGAAGGCGGCAACGCCCCAGTGGCACGCGGTGAAGGGCGTGGCGAACCCCGCCAGGACCGGGGTCCCCGCGGCGAAGGCCGAGGCCGCAACCGTGGCGAGGGCCGTGGCCCCCGTGAAGACAACGGCGAGCGCCCTGCCGAGCCCCGCAACGAAGCGCGTGGTGAAGAGTCCGGTGAAGCCCGCCCTGACGTCGCTGGTGAGGTGAATGCCGAAGCCCGCGGTGAAGGCCGCGAAGGCCGTGGCCGCAACCGCGGCCGCAATGGTCGCCGTGACGAACGTGGCCCGCGCCAGGACGACAGCAGCAGCAATGCCCCCGAGCAGCAATCCGCTCTGGGCTTTGCCGATACCGAACCCCATGGCGCCGACGCAGTGGCACAAGCCCCTGCCGGTGACGACGCTGGTGAAGGCCGCGGCGCCCAGGGTGAGCCGCGCGAGCGCCAGTCCCGCGACCGCTATGGCCGTGACCGTGGCAACCGCCAGGACCGCGGTGAACGCGCTCCGCGCCCTGCCAACGAAGAAGTGCAGACCGATGCGGCCCAGGCCCCCAGCAATGAGGCTGTCACCGCTGAAACCGCAGCACCCGCACCCGTAGCGGCGCCTGCTCCCATAGCGGCACCAATTGCGGTCCCCGTGGTAGCTGCCGCACCGGCCGCAGGCCAGATGCCCAAGGTGCAGGGTTACGCACTGCCCACCGACTCGCTGCAGCAAGTGGCACAAGGGTCTGGTTTGCAATGGGTCAACTCCGACCTGAGCAAAGTGGCTGCGGTGCAAGCCGCCATTGCCGCCGAACCCAAGCCCGTGCACGTGCCACGTGAACGCCCCGCGCCGGTGGTCATTGAAGAACAGCCGCTGGTGCTGGTGGAAACCCGCCGCGACCTGCGCAACATGACCTTGCCTTTCGAGAGCAACAACGCGGGCTAAGCACCCGGGTGTGGGTTCGCAAGAACCCACACGGTCATGAAAAAGGGGCACCACGGTGCCCCTTTTTCATGGGTGAAAACTGCCGGTGGAACCGCTAGAACAAATCTACCGCACCAATCTTCAGCGCTTCACCAAAGAAGCCCCGGCGCACCAGTTCGGCGTGGCTGAACACCTTGTTGTTTCCATTGTGCTGGGCGTAGTCCACGGCGCGCTCGGCCCGTTCCAGCGCGGTGCTGGGGGAGTCATCGGGCGTCACGCGGGTAAAGCCACCGCAAATCGTCAAACGCCCCACCTGAGGAAAATTGAATTTCTCGATATTGGCGCGGAAGCGTTCAAACGCCGCGAGCACCAACGCTTCATCAGGGCAGTGCATGAGCACCGCGAACTGCTCACCACCCAAGCGGTAGAGCCGGTCGTAGGTGCGGAAGGTGTTGTTCATGATGCGCGCCACCAGCAGCAGCACCTCTTCGGCAATCAGGTGTCCACTCTTGTCGCTGATGAGCCCAAAGCTGTCCACACTGATGGTGCCCAGCCAATAGTTGGGCGGCACCCGGTGGCGGCGTTCCTGCCCGGGGGCCACAGCGGCTTCGGACGCGCCTTTGGTCACGGCATCGCCCTCACCCAGTTCGTCCAGCACCGCGCTGTAAAAGGTGTCGTCCAGTGACTTGCGGTTCAGCAGACCGGTGAGCGCATCGCGGTCACTGTAGGCCAGCAGGTGGTACATATTGCGGAACACGTGGTGCACCGCGCCAATGGTCTGCACCTGCTCCGGCGTCAACACGGAGGCGGAATGGATTTCGAGTGCACCTTCGTCGTCACTAAGGCTTTCGGCAAACAGCGGAAAGTAGGTGATGCGCGGGCCATCTTCACCCGCCCAGGCAATTTCCACCGTGCTGCGCGTTTGCAGGGCGCGCAGCCGGTCCTTGTTGTCTTCGAGCAGCGGCAGCTTTTGAAAGTCCACGCGCAATGGATCGACCACCTTGCCACCGCCCTTGGCGTCCAGCGTGGTGACCTCCAGCCATCGCCGAATCCCCTCCTCGCTGACCACCCGTGCCACGATGACACGCTGGATAGGTACAAGGTCAATCAAGGCCTTGGACAGGGTGAGCTCCAACAGGTCGCGCTCGCGGTGGTCTGTGAGCTTGATGAGGTGGTCTATGAGTGTGGCCATGGGCGGATAATAGCCCTGAAAACCGGCCCCGTCACGCTTTGGCAGCTTCCTTGTAAGCCTGTGCCGCAGCGGCTGTATCCTGGCGCTGTTCGGCCAGTTCGGCCAGGGCCCGCCAAGCATCGCGCTTGAGTTCCTTGTCCTTGAGCATAGACAGCGATTGGCGCAGCAACTGCTGTGCCTTGCCCCACAGCTCCAAACGCGCACACATCACCCCCGCCAAGTACTGCAGCACCGGGTCTGCAGGGTTGGACAATTGCAGCGATTCAATGCGGGCCAGCCAAGCCGCATCGGGCGCGCCAGCGGCCACCGCAAAGCCTTTTTCCAGCACGCGAATCAACCGCAGGCGCAGGGCCGGGCTCAGCGCATCCAGGCGTTGCGACATGGCCTGCCACAGCGGATGCACCCACAACCGCGACACGGCCACATCCCCACCCAGCGCCAGGCAGCGCTCCGCGGCTTCCAGCGCCACTTCGGGGATGCGCTGTTCAGCGGGGTCCAGATGGTCCCATTCGCGTTGCAGTTGTGCCGGGTCGTGGGCGGAGCGAATCATCTCCAGCACCAGGCCGCGGGCAATGCCCGCACCAGCGACCTCGGAGAACGCGCGGTGTTTGGTCAGCAGGCGCGACGCATCCAGTGCCATGCGGGCCTTGCCGGCCTGGCGTGCCACCTTGAAGCGCAGCCGCAGCGCAATGGTGCGGCGTGCCGTGCCCTGGGGCAGTTGGTCCAGCCACTGCATGGCGGCACCGGGGTCGCGGTCATCAAAGGCCCAGCGGGCGGCACGCATGTGCACGCCGTCACGCGCGTCCTGCGCCGCGCGCAGGTGGGTGTGTTCCAGCGCCAATTGGAAGTGCTGGTCGCGCACGGTGCGGTCTTGCAATGCGTGCGCGCTCTCGGCGGCCAACAAGTGGGACAGGGTGCGCAGCCGCGCCGCCTGCACCACATTTTCATCCCCGGCGCGCACCGATTCTTCCAGCGTCACCACCAGCTCTGCAGCCTTGCGGGCCCGCACAAAACGACCAGCCACCAAATGCAAGGCGGCGTCGAGCAAGGCGGTGTGGATGGCGCGCTCTTTTTGCAACAGGCGCCAGCGTTTGGCCTGCAGCGGAATACTGAACAAGCCCGACAACGCGCGCAGCGCCAGGTGCAGGGTGACAAACGCCAGTGCCAGCACCAGCAGCACCAGGTTCAGCGACACATCCACGCGGTAGGGCGGCCAGTACAGCGTAACCGTGCCTTGGTTGTTGCCCGCAAACAGCGCAGCCGCCACGGCTGTGCCAAACAATGCCATGAGCCACAGTGCAGCCCGCATCTCAGCGCCCCGCTGCCGCGGTGGCCAATGCCGCCAGGGTCTCGTCCACGCGTGGCAACTCCAGCGAACGCATCTGGCCCTGCAACTGCTGCAGTACGCCCTGCGCGGCCTGCGTCTTGCGCGAGGACGTATCGAAATAACGGACCAACGATGCCGATGCTGCGGCCAGGTCGGCACGCGCTGAGTCGGTCTGGCGGGCCAGCAGGCCCAGGCGGGCGTTAAGCAACTTGAGTTTGAGGTTTTCGCGCACGAAGAACGACTGCTCGGGCGACAGCAGCGGTGCCTCGGGGTTTTCTATGCGGCTCACCCGCACCAGGCCTCTGATTTCTTCGCGCACCACCGACAGCATGCGCATCCACCAGGTGGGCACGGACTCTTCGGTCTTGCGCTGCAGGCTGACGGCGGGGCGTGCCACGGCAACCGCATTGGCCACGGGCACGTCATCGGCCAGCAGCACGAGTTCATCGAGTTTGACCAGCAGCGCCGGTGTGTCGGCCAGCGCCGTGGCCTTGATACGCGCCACATCTTTGGCAATGGCACGTTGGACGGGGGTCAGGCGCGGCTGGGCAGCACGTGCCACGCGCAACTCGGCGGACTTGAGGGCCGCCAACAGCGGCTCCGCACTGCCGGTGAGCTGGGCCTGCTGCTGCGCCAGGCGCAGCGCAGATTCAATGTCCACCACCAGATTTTCATCGCGTGAGCGCGACAGGCTTTGCATGAGTTCTTCGAGCTGGGTGCGCTGCAGCGACACCTCACTCAGTCGCGCCTCCGTCACCGCCAGTTTGGCGGCGGTCTCGATAGCCAGCTCTTGCGCTTGGCGGGCTGTAGCACGCGCCTCGGTAGCCTGGGTACCAGCATCGGCGCTTTGGCGTGCCAGTTGCTCCTGGATGGAGCTGAGCTTTTGCCAGAGGAACACGCTGGCCACCAGCCCCACCACCGCCACTACGGCCACGCCGCGCAGCAAGCGCCGGGAGGATTTGACCGCGGGCAGGATCGCACCAGCCTGCGGCGTGACATCCACCACCTCAGGCGCCAAGGGAACCGGGGACTCAGTATTCATTACAGGGATTCTATCGACGCCATCAGCGCTGCCAGCGCGGGTTTGGACTCGCGCACGGTGCCAAAGCCCGCAGCGCGCGCCGCCTGGCCAATGCGCGGATGGGTGACCACCGCACGCGCCTGCTGCCAAGCCTGCTGCGGACACCAGGCCTGCAGGTTGGCAATGGCCTCGGAGCTGCTGAACAGCCAGACCGAACCGTCAGTGGCGGCTGCGCCGATCAGCGCCTCACCACCGGCGGGCAACACCGGACGCTGCCGCTGATAAGCCACCACGAAATCAACCACCGCACCGGCTGCCGTGGCCTTGCGCGCAAACCAATCGCGACCCACGCCCTCGTCGCTGGCATCGCCCTGCGCCGTGGTGCCGCGCACGATGAGCAAGCGAAAGCCGGGCACTACCCGCTGCTGCACCACAGCCCACAGGGCCTCGGAATCGAACTGGCCCGTGTCCTGCGCAGGTGCATCAATGCAGCCGGGCTCCGCGCCGGCGCGCAGAAGTGCCGAGTAGCTGCCAGGGCCGGTGACGAATGCTCTGCTTTTGATAGCTGCTTGCGCAATGAATACGGGGGCTGCAGCCTGTTTTAATGCAAAAAAGTGGTCAACGGCGTTGCGGCTGACGAACATCACCGCGTCGTACTGGTTCCGATCCATCCGGGCCCACGCCTCGCGCACCGCCTGCGGCTGGGCCGCGGGCTGCACGTCGATCAGGGGCAGGCTGTGCGCCTCGTAGCCCGACGCCTGCAGGGTTTGCACCCACTGCGCGGCCTCGGTCTGTGGGCGGGTCACGATGACGCGCATGGCTCAGTGCCCGGTTGCGGTCTGCGCGCGCACGCCGTCTTGCAACTGGCGCGCCACCTGCTCACCCAGCGCCACAGCGGCGGCATGGTCGGTCACCACGCCATGGGCCTCTGCGGTGACTAGCGGCAACACGCCATTGGCGTCGCCCCAGGCGGCGCGGATGTGCAGTTGGGTACCGTCCATCGTGGCATAGGCAGCCAATGGCATGGAACAACTGCCGCCCATCATGCGGCTGACCGAACGCTCAGCCGCCACGGCCAGCCAGGTGGGCTGGTGGGCCAGTGTCGCCAGCGCCTGAGCCACATCGGCACGGCCCTGGCGTATCTCAATACCCAGGGCGCCCTGCCCAGCAGCGGGCAGCATCTGCTCGGGGCTAAAGGTGGCGCGGATGCGCGATGCCAGCTCCAGGCGCTTGAGGCCCGCGGCGGCCAGCACGATGCCGTCGTACAGACCATCGTCAAGCTTCTTCAGGCGGGTGTCCAAGTTGCCGCGCAGCGGCTCTATGCGCAGGTCGGGACGCAGGGCATGCAGCAGCACCGTCCGGCGCAGACTAGAGGTGCCGACCACGGCGCCTTGCGGCAGGTCCAGCAGGCTGGCGTAGCGGTTGGAGACCCAGGCATCGCGCGGGTCTTCGCGCTCCATCACGCAGGCCAGGTCAAAGCCTTCCGGCAGCTCCATGGGCACGTCCTTGAGCGAGTGCACTGCGAGGTCTGCACGCCCCTCCTCCAAGGCCACTTCCAGCTCTTTGACAAACAGGCCCTTGCCACCCACTTTGCTGAGTGAGCGGTCCAGGATTTGATCGCCCTTAGTGGTCATGCCCAACAGGGTGACAGAAGCCCCTTGTTGCTCCAGCAAAGCCTTGACGTGCTCCGCCTGCCAAAGCGCCAATCGGCTCTCGCGTGTGGCGATCGTAAAATTGCGCAAAATCGTAACCTGTTAGTAATCGGTGGAATGCCTTCGATGCTAGCATGGGCGCGATCCTTGCTTCGTTCGAAGCGCCCTCCACTCCCACCTGTTTGACCCATGAAAAATGCCCCCGCCGCTGAGACGGCCAAGCGAAGCAAAGACAACGAACGCCCCCTGGTGGAGGACATCCGTCTTCTGGGTCGCATTCTGGGTGATGTGATTCGCGAACAAGAGGGTGTGGAAGCCTACGAACTGATCGAGCAGATCCGCAAGTTGTCGGTGGCGTTTCGTCGCGACGCGGACCATGAGGCCGACAAGGCGCTGAAGAAGCTGCTCAAGGGCCTGTCTGGTGACCAAACCGTGAGCGTGATCCGCGCCTTCACGTATTTTTCGCACTTGGCCAACCTGGCCGAAGACCGCCATCACATCCGCCGCCGCGCCGTCCATGAACGCGCCGGTGACACGCAAGAGGGCAGCATCGAGGTCGCCATGTCGCGCATGCGCTGGGCCGGCATTTCGCCCAAGACCATCTCGCAAACGCTGGCCCAAAGCTATGTGTCGCCCGTGCTCACCGCCCATCCCACTGAAGTGCAGCGCAAGAGTATTCTTGATGCCGAGCGCGACATCGCCCAGCTGCTGACCACGCGCGACGAAATCAAGCTGCGCGCCACGTCGGTGGACAGCAAGAAAGACGCCCTCACCCCCAAAGAGCTGGCCGCCAACGAAGCCCAGATGCGCGCGCGCGTGATGCAGCTCTGGCAGACCCGTTTGCTGCGCTTCAGCAAGCTCACCGTGGCCGACGAGATCGAGAACGCGCTGAGCTACTACGAATCCACCTTCCTGCGCGAGATTCCCAAGCTCTATGCCGACCTGGAAGAAATGCTGGGCAACCACCCCGTGCACAGCTTTCTGCGCATGGGCCAGTGGATCGGTGGCGACCGCGACGGCAACCCCAACGTCAGCGCCCAGACCCTGGAATACGCGCTGCGCCGCCAGGCTGAAGTGGCGCTGCGCCATTACCTGACCGAAGTCCACCGCCTGGGTGCTGAGCTGTCCATCTCTGCCATGCTGGCCGACTGCACGCCTGAGATGCAGGCCCTGGCCGAGCGCTCGCCTGACCAGAACGAGCACCGCAAGGACGAGCCCTACCGCCGCGCCCTGACCGGCATGTACGCGCGCCTGGCCGCCACGCTGAAGAGTCTCACCGGCACCGAAGCTGCCCGCCACGCTGTGGCCCCGCAAAACCCCTACCTGCTGGCGCAGGAGTTTGTGGCCGATCTGCGCACCATCGCCAGCTCACTGAAGGCCCACCACGGTGCCGCGCTGGTCACCCAGCGCCTGCACCCGCTGATCCGCGCGGTGGAAGTGTTTGGCTTCCACCTTGCCACGGTGGACTTGCGCCAGAGTTCCGACAAGCACGAAGAAGTGGTCGCCGAACTGCTGGCCACGGCCCGTGTGGAAGCCAACTACAGCGCACTGGACGAACCCGCCAAACGCACCTTGCTGCTAGGCCTGTTGAACGATGCCCGCCCGCTGCGCGTGCACGGCGTGGACTACTCGGCCCACGCCCAGGGCGAGCTGGCCATCTTTGCCTCCGCCAAGGTCATGCGCGAGCGCTTTGGCTTCGAAGCCATCCGCCACTACATCATCAGCCACACCGAAACGGTGAGCGACTTGCTCGAAGTGCTGCTGCTGCAAAAAGAAGTGGGCCTGATGCGCGGCACGCTGGACGCGCAAGCCACGGTCGACCTGATCGTGGTGCCGCTGTTCGAAACCATCGAAGACCTGCGCAACGCAGCGCCCATCATGCGCGAGTTCTACGCCCTGCCCGGCGTGGCCGAGCTGGTCAAACGCAGCGGCGCCGAGCAGGACATCATGCTGGGCTACTCCGACTCCAACAAGGACGGCGGCATCTTTACCAGCAACTGGGAGCTGTACCGCGCCGAAATCGCACTGGTGGAACTGTTTGACGTGCTGGCCAAAGACCACAAGATCCAGCTGCGCATGTTCCACGGCCGTGGTGGCACGGTGGGTCGCGGCGGTGGCCCCAGCTACCAGGCCATTCTGGCCCAGCCCCCCGGCACCGTGCGCGGTCAGATTCGCCTGACCGAGCAGGGCGAAGTGATCGGCTCCAAATACGCCAACCCCGAAATCGGCCGACGCAACCTTGAAACACTCGTGGCGGCCACGTTGGAAGCCACGCTGCTGCAACCCACCAAGTCCGCCACCAAGGCGTTTCTGGATGCTGCGGCCGAGCTGTCGCAAAACAGCATGTCCGCCTACCGCGCGCTGGTGTACGAGACCCCGGGGTTCACCGAGTACTTCTTCGCCTCCACACCGCTGCGCGAGATTGCCGAGCTCAATATCGGTTCACGCCCTGCGTCGCGCAAGGCCTCGCAACGCATTGAAGACCTGCGCGCGATTCCCTGGGGCTTCAGCTGGGGCCAGTGCCGTTTGACACTGCCCGGCTGGTTTGGCTTTGGCTCGGCTGTGCACCAGTTCATGCAAAGTGGCACGCCCGAGCAGCAAAAGGAGCGCACTGCCCTGCTGCAAAAGATGTACAAGCAATGGCCCTTTTTCCGCACACTGCTGTCCAACATGGACATGGTGATGGCCAAGAGCGATCTGGCGCTGGCATCGCGCTACGCCGAGCTGGTGGGGGATGCCCGCCTACGCAAGAAAATCTTCAGCGCCATCGAGGCCGAGTGGCACGCCACCGCGCACGCGCTGTCGGCCATTACCGGTGAAAAGAACCGCCTGGCCAACAACGCAGCCCTGCAACGCTCGATCCGCCACCGCTTCCCCTACATCGACCCCCTGCACCACCTGCAAGTGGAGCTGGTGCGCCGCTACCGCGAAGGCAAGGCCGATGAGCGCGTGCAGCGCGGCATCCACATCTCGATCAACGGCATCGCCGCTGGTCTGCGCAACACGGGCTAATCAGGGTTTCCAGCGCGCTTCAATGCGCGCGTACTCGCCCGATTTGCGCACCTTCTCCAGTCCATCATCGAACTGGGCAATGGTGCGTTCAATGCCGGGAAAGTCACGGGCAAACGAGATGTAGAGCTGCGGCTCCACCAGCACCCCGCGTTGCTTGAAGCCTTGTGCCAGCTCGGGGTGGATGCTGGCAATCTGGGTGGCCACGCGGTCAAACACCAGCGCATAGTCCACCCGCCCCGCCACCAGTTTGCGCAACGAGGTCAGGTCGGACGAGGACACATCCCGCAGCATGTACGGGTCGCTGTCAAAGGCTTCGCCGTAGTCATAGCCATTGGTAACGCCTACGCGTGTGCCTCGCAGGGCCTGCAGGTCCACCTTGCTGTCGGGCTGGTTGCTGCGGCCATAGATGGCAATGCGGGCCTTGAACAGTGGGTGCTTGTGCCAACGGTATTTGCCTTCGGTCCGGGCATCCCGCAGGGTGTCAAAGCAACCGGCCAGCCGGTTGTTGTCCACCTCTTTCATGCAGCGCGCATAAGGCAAGGGCACCAGCTCCACATCCACACCCGCCGCCGCCCAGGCGGCACGCGCCAGATCCACCGCAAAGCCCGCGGGCTTGCCGTCAGCCACGTAGGCGTAAGGCCGCCAGTCGTCTTCGGCACCGATGCGCAGCTTCTGTGCGGCGCACCCACCGGCCAGCGCCCACGCACTGCACAGCAGTACGAGGCCCCGCAGGCTCATTGGGTGATCAGCCCCCGCACCACGGCCAGTTGGCGACGCGAAACGGACAACAGCTCGTCCACCCCCTGCAGCCGCACAGCCCAGCCGTCACCCTCTTCGGGATCAAAGTGCTTCTCCAGCGCGCGCACGGCGCGGCGCGCCACGATGGCGTTGCGGTGCACGCGCACATAGTGCTCGCGGTACTTTTCTTCCAGGTCGTTGAGTGAGCCGTCCAGAATGTAGTGGCGCGCGGCGGTGCGCACCGTGATGTACTTGAGCTCGGCCTTGAAGTAAATCACCTGGTGCAGGGGCACGCGCTCGGTGCGGTGGCGCTCCTGGATCACCAGCACCTCGTCAGATGCAAAATTAGCCACGGGCCCCGACTGGATCTGCGCGAAGCGCTCTGCTTTTTGTAGCGCGGCCTGCAGGCGCTCGATGCGCACTGGCTTGGTCAGGTAGTCCACCGCCTCCAGCTCAAAGGCTTGCACCGCGTGCTCGGCATGCGCGGTGACAAACACCACGGCCGGCGAGCGCGGTAGCGCCCGCAGCGATTCGGCCAGCGCCAAGCCATCGGCACCAGGCATGTGGATGTCCAAAAACACCAGGTCTACCGGTTGGCGGCGCAGCAGCTCCAGCGCCTGGCTGGCGTTGGCAGCCTCAGCCACCACATCGGCCGCCGGGGCTTTGCAGTCGCCCAGCAGCGTGCGCAGGCGGGAGCGCGCCAATGGCTCATCGTCCACCACCATCACCTGCAGACGTTTGGGAGCGGCTAGGGACATGTTCATGCGGGAAACTCCATTCGCACCTGGTAAACACCGTCCCGCAGACCACTGCGGAACTGGCCCTGCACGTCATGCAACAGCGACAGGCGATCTTGCACATTGCGCAGCGCCAGCCCATGGCCCTCAGCACCCTGGCCAGCAGGCACGGTATTGGTTACCTTCACCACCACCACCGAGCCACGGCGCTGGGTGGAAATGCGGATGGCCGCGCCCGCGGCACTGGGCTCCACCCCATGGCGCACCGCGTTTTCCACCAGCGGCTGCAGCAGCAGGGGCGGCAGCTTGGCCTGGTCCGCCTCTGGGTCCAGCGACCATTGCACGTCCAGACGGTCGCCAAAGCGCACTTTTTCAATCGCCATATAGCGCTGGGCCAGCGCAATCTCCTCCGCCAGCGTGACCTCGGTGCCCTGGTCCATCAGGGCGTGGCGGAACAGGTCGCTCAGGTCTTCCAGCAAGGTCTCGGCCTTGGCGGGCTCGGCGCGCACCAGCGCAATGGCGCTGTTGAGGGTATTGAACAAAAAATGGGGGCGGATGCGCGATTGCAGCTCGGCCAGCCGCGCCGCCGTGTCTGCCGGGGTGCGGCCCTTGGCGCGCATGACCAGCGCGGCCACCAGCAGCGAGGACAGAAACGCACCGCTAAACATACTGGCCACCCAGGGCGAACGCTCCAGCAGCCCTGCCACAGCCAACAGGCTGCAGCCGTAGGCGCCAGCCACCGCGCCCAAAACCACAGCCACCGAATACTGCACACCCGCGGGCATGCGCGCCAGCCAGCGCTTGACGATGCAGGCCGTCAGCAGCCAGGCCAGCGTGGCCGGCAGGGCCGCGCCGGTGACCAGTGCCAGGCGCATCACCCAGTCCCACAAGGAGCTGGCCGCGTACATGGACGCCACGCCCACCGCTACTTCGACAAACAGCACCGCGCGCAGCACCACGCCCATCTGGCAGGCGTCGAACACCAGCGCGGGCGCCTTGGGCGCGGCCACTGGCTCCTGGGGCAGGTCCTGGAACGTCGATAATATTTGGGTGTCGTTCATGTCCACCGGATTTTGACTCCATTCTGAGAAGCGCTTCCCATGTCCCAAAACCAATTCGATAAAAAGTCCCAAGCGTGGTCCGCGCTGTTTTCTGAGCCCATGAGTGATCTGGTCAAACGCTACACCTCCAGCGTGTTCTTTGACAAGCGCCTTTGGCAGGCCGACATTACCGGCAGTCTGGCGCATGCCGAAATGCTGGCCGCACAGGGCATCATTGCCGCTGAAGACCACGCTGCCATCCAGAAGGGCATGGCCCAGATTTGGGGCGAAATCGAATCTGGCGCGTTTGAATGGAAGCTGGACCTGGAAGACGTGCACCTGAACATCGAGGCGCGCCTGACCCAATTGGTAGGCGATGCCGGCAAGCGCCTGCACACCGGCCGCAGCCGCAACGACCAAGTGGCCACCGACGTGCGCCTATGGCTGCGCAGCGAGATTGACCTCATTGGCGAACTGCTGGTGGACCTGCAAAAGTCGTTGGTCGACGTGGCCGAGGCCAATGCCGAGGTCATCCTGCCCGGTTTTACCCACCTGCAAGTGGCCCAGCCCGTGAGCTTTGGCCACCACATGCTGGCCTATGTGGAAATGTTCAGCCGCGATGCCGAGCGCTTTAGTGAAGTGCGCCGCCGCACCAACCGCCTGCCGCTGGGCAGCGCCGCACTGGCCGGCACCAGCTACCCGCTGAACCGCGAACGCGTGGCCAAGACGCTGGCCATGGACGGCGTGTGCCAAAACAGCCTGGACGCCGTGAGCGACCGCGACTTTGCGATCGAATTCACCAGCGCCGCCACCCTGACCATGGTGCACATCAGCCGCATGAGCGAAGAGCTGATCATCTGGATGAGCCAGAACTTCGGCTTCATCAAGATTGCCGACCGCTTCACCACCGGCAGTTCCATCATGCCGCAGAAGAAAAACCCCGATGTGCCCGAACTGGCGCGCGGCAAGACTGGCCGCGTGGTCGGCCACCTGATGGGCCTGATCACCCTGATGAAGGGCCAGCCCCTGGCCTACAACAAGGACAACCAGGAAGACAAGGAACCGCTGTTCGACACCGTGGACACGCTGAAGGACACGCTGCGCATCTTCTCGGAAATGATTGGCGGACAGATGAACGCAGCGACCGGCAAAAAGGAAGGCGGCATCAGCGTGAACGCCGAGGCCATGGAGCGCGCCGCCCTCAAAGGCTACGCCACCGCCACCGACCTTGCGGACTATTTGGTGAAGAAGGGCCTGCCCTTCCGCGACGCGCACGAAACCGTGGCCCACGCTGTGAAGGCCGCCCAGTCACATGCCTGTGACCTCTCGGAGCTGCCGCTGACCGTGCTGCAAGGCTTCCACGCCAGTATTGAGAAAGACGTCTACGAGTGCCTAAGCCTGCGTGGCTCGCTGAATGCACGCAACATTCTGGGTGGCACCGCGCCGGCCCAGGTGCGGGCGCAGATTGCACGGCATCGCGCTCGATTGGGTTAAGACTAAACAGGTCTGTAGCCCCCGTGGAATATGCGCGAGCAGCTACTGAATCAGTAGCACTCGCGGTACCAATCAACCCGCCAGCGCCCGCTCCAGGTCATGCGCCAGATGGTCCACCGCCTCTGCGGTGGTGGCCCAGGAACACATGAAGCGGGCACCGCCGCCGATGAAGGTGTAGAAGGTCCAGCCCAGGGCCTTGAGGCGGGCGATGGCAGGTTCGGGCAGGTTCACGAACACGCCGTTCACTTCGGTAGGCAGCAGCAACTCTGCCCCGGCAATGCCCGCCACTTTGTCCGACAGGCGCTGCGCCATGGCGTTGGCGTGGGCCGCGTGGCGCAGCCAGGCGCCATCGGTCAGCATGGCCAGCCAGGGAGCGGAAAGGTAGCGCATCTTGGAGGCGAGCTGCCCGGCCTGCTTGCAGCGGTAGGAAAACTCTTCGCCCAGCTTGCGGTCAAAAAACACGATGGCTTCGCCAATCGGCAGGCCCATCTTGGTGCCGCCAAAACACAGCACATCCACCCCGGCACGCCAGGTGATGTCAGCCGGCGCCACGTTTAGCGCAGCCACGGCGTTGGCAAAGCGTGCGCCGTCCATGTGCACCTTCAGGCCATGCTCCTGCGCGATGCGGCTGATGCCGCTGATCTCGCCCTTCTGGTAGACCGTGCCCATCTCGGTGGACTGGGTGAGCGTGACCACCTTGGGCCGCGGGTAGTGCACATCGGTGCGGCGGGTGATGACCTCCAGCACGCCGGCCGATGTGAGTTTGCCGTGGCGGTGCGGGGCCGATAGCAGCTTGGAGCCGTTGGAAAAGAACTCGGGTGCGCCGCACTCGTCGGTCTCCACGTGCGCGGTGTCGCTGCAGATCACCGCCTGGTAAGACTGGCAGAGCGACGCCAGTGCAATCGAGTTGGCCGCCGTGCCGTTGAAGACGAAAAACACTTCAGCGTCCGCCTCAAACACCTCGCGCAGCCGGTCGCAGGCCAGTCGCGTGGCATCGTCATTGCCGTAGGACGCGGCAAAACCCGCATTGGCCGCGGCAAAGGCCTGCATGGCCTCGGGGCAGATGCCGGAGGTGTTGTCACTGGCGAATTGCAGGTAGTGACCGGAGGACTGGGAGGTGGCAGGGTGTGCGATGGTCATGGCGGCGTGGGCGGTGTAAGATTGAATTAGCGGATATTTCCGGTATATCGAACAAAAATCCATTTTACCGACCAAAACCACCATGGCGCAAGTCCCCTCCTCCATTCCCCTCATCGACGGCCCACCCGCCGTCGGCTCCAAGCTGCAAGAGATCCGCAAGGCCCAAAAGCTGTCGCTGGACGAGCTGTCCAAGCGCGCGGGGGTGTCCAAGTCCATGCTGTCCGAGGTGGAGCGCAACCAGGCCAACCCCACGGTGGGCGTGCTCTGGCGCCTGGCCAGCGCGCTCGGGCTAAGCCTCACCGACCTACTGGCCGGCGGCGTAGCCGACAAAGCGGCTCCCACGGTGGAGCTGGTGGCCGCACACAGCATTCCAGTCACCACCAGCAACGACGGCAAGTGCACGCTGCGCATCTTGGGGCCCATCGCCCTGGCCGGCAAAGTGGAGTGGTACGAGCTGGCGGTGGAGGCCGGCGGTGTGCTGGCGTCAGAGCCACACGAGGCGGGGGCGCGTGAACATCTGTCGGTGCTCAGCGGCACGCTCACCGTGCAGGCGGCTGACAGCAGCAAGGTGCTGAAAGCCGGCGACAGCGCGCGCTACGCGGTGGACGTGCAACACGCTATCCGCAACACAGGCAAAGGCCTGGCCAAGGCGCTATTGGTGGTGGAGTACCTGAGCTAGCAGCTACTAATACGATAGCGAATTGGCGAGGATATTGCTGATCGACTGGGCCAGTTCTTGTGGTTCAAACTTGGCCACATAGGCATCTGCGCCCACGCTGGTGGCGTGGCCTTCGCTGGCGGTGCCGGTGAGTGACGAATAGACGATGACCGGGATGCCCGAGAAGCGGACATCCTGCTTGATGTTGCGTGTGAGGGTGAAGCCGTCCATCTCAGGCATTTCAAGGTCGGTCAGCACCAGGGCCACTCGGTCCTTGATCTTCTTGCCCTGCGCGATGGTCTCGGAATGCAGGCTGTTGAGCTTCTCCCAGGCTTCCCTGCCGTTCTTGACCGCTACAAAGTGCACGCCCATGGTCTTCAGGCTTTCTTCGACCAGCATGCGAGCCACCGCCGAGTCGTCGGCAAACAGCACGATAGAACCCGGTGGCATGTTGACCTTGGGGATGCCGGAGTTCTTGTTCTCCTGGCTGTGCGTGGCGGGGAACACGTCGCGCAAAATCTGCTCCACATCCAGCACCTGGGCCAGGCGCGAATCTTTGGCATCGCCGTCAATGCGGGCCACGCCCGACAGCAGCATGGAAGAGCTGGAATCCGCCGCGAGCAAATGCTTCCAATCCAGTTGCACGATCTCCACCACCTCGTCCACCAAAAACGCTTGGGTGTTGCGCGCAAATTCAGTCACTAGCACGATGCCCGATTCGGTCTGTGGTACGCAGCCGGCCAGGCGCGGCAGGTCGATCACCGGGATCAGTTGCCCACGCACATTGGCCAAGCCCATGGCGAACTGGGGCGCGTTGACGATGGCCGTGATGTGGGGCGCCACCACGATCTCGCGCACCTTGAACACGTTGATACCAAATAGTTCGCGTCGGGTGGAGCCCTTCTCCTCGCCCAGACGAAACAACAGCAGCTGCAGCCGGTTATCGGCGCCGCTGGACGCGTGCTGGGTGGGTTTCATTGCTGTGTTCATGTCAATTCCCGCGGTGTTTTGGACCACACAATAGCAGGATGGCGCGCCGCCTCCAACTTTCCCGCGCCGCGCAGGCTCAGGCGATCCATTCGACAGGGGGCGCCCAGGTCTCGCACCAAGCTGGAATCTGCTCGGCCGGCATGGGGCGGGCAATCTCGTAGCCCTGGCCCAGGTGGCAGCCCAGTTCAATCAGCCGTTGGCCATGGGCCACGCTTTCCACCCCCTCGGCAATCACTTCGCGGTGAAAGGCCACGGCCAACCCGATCACCCCGCTGACGATGGACAGATCACTTTGGTCGTCCAGCATGTCGCGCACAAAGCTGCGGTCGATCTTCAGCACGTCCACCGGCAGGCGGCGCAGGTAGGTGAGTGATGAGTAGCCGGTGCCAAAGTCGTCAATCGCAAAGCGCACGCCGACACGGTGGCACTCTTGCATGATGGTGGCGGTGGAGCCGATGTCGTCCAACGCGCTGGTCTCCAGCACCTCCAGTTCCAGATGGCTGGCATCCACATCGGGATGGTTGGCCAACAGCGCAGCCAGCTGCTGGGCAAAGTCCTGGTGCTGCAGTTGCCGGGCGGCGATGTTCACACTCACCGGCAGCAGCAGGCCCTGGGCTTTCCACGCCACCATTTGCTGCAGCGCCGCATCAATCACCCAGGCCCCCACGGCCTCGATCAGCGGGTGCTTTTCAATCGAGGGCAAGAAGGCGTCAGGTGGCAGCAGCCCCTTCTCGGGGTGCTGCCAGCGGATCAGCGCCTCCACGCCCACGATGGCGCCCGTGCGCATGTTCACCTTGGGCTGGTAGTGCAGAACAAATTCGTGGTTGCTCAGTCCTTGCGAAATCAGTTCCTGCTGCAAGCTGCGGCTCTTTACCTCCGCGTCTTGCGCGGAGTCGAACATGTGGAAGCGATTTTTGCCGCTCTGCTTGGCCTCGTACATGGCCTGGTCGGCATGGCGCATCAGCTGGTCGGCCTCGGCGTTGTCCTGCGGGTACACGGTGACGCCAATGCTGGCGGTAACCCGCAAGTCACGCCCGTCAATGCGCACCGGCTCCGCGCAGGCTTGCAGTACTCGGGCCACCATCTGGATGCAGTCCTGAATGTTCTCCACGTTGGTGAGCACTGCCACAAACTCATCGCCGCCCATGCGGGCCAGTGTGTCCACATCCCGCAATGCGGCCTGCATGCGCTGGGACACGGCCACCAGCAGCGCGTCGCCCGCTTCGTGGCCAAACTGGTCGTTGACAGCCTTGAACCCATCCAGGTCCAGGTAGAGCACGGCTAGGCTCTGGTGGTGGCGCTGGCACACGGTCATCGCCTGGTGCAGGCGGTCTGACAACAGCAGGCGGTTGGGCAAATCCGTCAGTGCGTCAAAGTGCGCACCGTGCTCCAGCTTCTCCTGTTGCAGCTTCAGCACGGTCACATCGGAAAACAGCGCCACATAGTTGCGCACTTTGCCTGAGCTATCCTTGACTTTGCTGACCGTAAGCCATGCCGAGTAGGCCTCACCGTCCTTGCGGCGGCTCCACAACTCGCCCTTCCACTCGCCATGCCGCACCAGCGCGCGGCGTAGCGCCTGAAACACCTCTGGCCCCTGCCGGCTAGAGCGGAACATGCTGGGGTCGTTGCCCATCACATCCTCACGGCTATAGCCAGTGATGCGGGTGAACGCGTCGTTCACCTCCACGATCAGGCCGGCCCTGTCAGTGATCATGATGCCTTCGCCCGTGTTGTTGAACACGCTGGCCGTGAGCCGCAGTTGCCGCGTAGCATTTTTCTGGGCGGTAATGTCACGGGCGATTTTGGAAGCCCCAATCAGATGGCCAAAGCTGTTGCGGATGGGCGAGATGGTGACCGAGACATTGATCTCGCGCCCGTCCTTGCAGATGCGCACCGTTTCAAAATGCTCAACGCCTTCAGCGCGCCGGATTTTCTCCAGAATGCTGGCTTCTTCACCCAACCTGTCGGCGGGCAGCAGCCGCAGAATGGGCTGGCCAATCATCTCCGCGGCCGCATAGCCAAACATGCGCTCCGCCCCAGGGTTCCAGCTGGTGATGATGCCGTCCAGCGACTTGCCAACGATGGCCTCGTCGGTGGAGTGGATGATGGCCTCGGACCGGCGCGAGGACGTTAACGCCCGCATCAGCACCGAGCTCATCACCAGGCTGGCAATGGACAGCAACCCCGCCACGACGCCGAAGATGGCCGTGTGCTGCCGCCAGGGCACCAGCAGGTCATCCTTGCTGGCGCTGACGTAGACCACCAGCGGATAGTCGTCCACCCGGGAGAAAGTCACCAGGCGCGGCCGGTTGTCAAACAGGCTGACCTGCGATTCGTACGCCCCCTTGGCCATCACGCTCATGTAGTTGCCCCAGGCCTGGCCCTTGGCAATGGATTGGCCCACGGTCTTTTCATTCATGGGGCTACGGAACAGCACCATGCCATCGTTACGCACGATGCCAATGGTGCCCGCGGGCTTGATGCGCTCCGCGTCAAACGCGCCGTCGATGCGCTCCAGCTCAATGATGATCAGTATGAGCGCCACGTTGCCGCCTCCGCGGTCCACCGGCGCCGAGATGGGGATCACCCATTTATTGCTCACCCGGCCCAATATGGGCTGACCGATAAAGAGGCCACGGGTTTTGGGATCGCGCTGGGCAAGGAAGTAATCGCGGTCCGCCACATTCACGTTTCGGCCCTGCCCCTGGTCCGGCAAAAAGCGCAGGTCTCCGCTTTGGGTCACCAGGCGAATGTCCAGCAGGCCATTGGACGCCTTGCGCAGCTTGTCGACCTGGGCAATGAAATCGGGGCTTTTGGATGGGTCTTGGTCGGGGTGATCGGCCATCCAGTGGTCGGTGACGATCATCAGCGACTCAGCCTGCTTGAACAGGCTGTGGGTTTGCGCCTGCACGGCGGCGGTGAGCTGCTCCAGCACGCGGGTGTTGGAGTTGATGGTGTTGGTGTATTCCCACCACGACCAAAAGCCAACAAAACCCCAGATGCACACCAGCAGTGCGCCCATGAGCCCAATCACCTCACGGTGACTGTTGGCGTTAAAACGCTGGGTCAGTCGTTGCCACATCGGTTTCACACGGCGTTCCCCACGGGGGTTGAGAGGCCTATTGGTCCGTTTGGCAGGTTGCCCTGCCGTCACCCCCATTCTGTGGGGGCGCCCCCCTGTGTGCCTATCCCCCAAAAGAGTGAATTTGCCCCCGTTTGTCGTCTGCGGGACCCCGGTGAACAGGGTCCCTACTCTTTACATGGCGCGGTAGAAGATGTAGTCCGCCGTGTACTGCACCAGTTGCTTGGCGCCTTCGTTGGCTTGGGTTAGCTGGCGCAGGCGGCCAAACCGGCAACGAGCAACAGGGAGAGGGAGGTACGTGTGTTCATGGTTTTACTTTCGGGCGGGTGCGGACACGGAAGCCAGGTAGGCCACCACGTCTTCGCGGTCTTGGGGAATGTCCAGGCGGTAGTTCATGTCTTGGCCGGGCACCACGGTTTCGGGGTTGGTCAGCCAGGCCTTGAGCTTGGGCGCGTCCCACACATGGGTGGCGGCGGTCATGGCCTCGGAATAAAAAAAGTTCTTGGCCTTGCCCGCCGTGCGGCCCACCACGCCGCGCAGGGCGGGCCCCACGCGGTTGGCGTCCAGGCTGTGGCAGGCCACACAGCGGCTCTCGAACAGCGCCTGCCCGCGCGCCACCGACTGGGCCTGGGCCCCTGCACATAGGCCCAACAAACCCAACAGCAAACCCACTGGCAAGCGCATACCGGTCACGCGCCGAAGGATAAGGCGCCAGCAGGCAGCGGACGGCCCAGTGCGTTTTGCAGCAGCGTGTAGTGCATGGTCTCATCCGCAGCCAGACGGCCGGCCACCTTGGCCAGGTCCTTGTTGCCAAACGCGGGAATCACCCCCAGATAGGCGTTGATGGCGCCCAGCTCCAGGCGCGCGGCCAAGTCCAGCACGTCACCCTGGTTGCGCAGGGTGTCAGCCTTCAGCGCCTTCGCGTAGTCGTCCAGCTTCTTTTCCATCACAGGCGTGCCGCCCAGCTTCTGAATGGTGGCGATCAGCGCATCGCGATGTGCCTTGTGGTCGGCCTGAAAGCGCACGGCCACGTCCAGCACCGGCTTTTGCAGCAGGCCGCTACCCGCGCCCAGCTGATAGGCATTGATGGCTTCGTGCTCCAAGCCCAGCGCCACGTTGAGGATGCTCACGTCTTTGGACGTATCACCGGCCATGCCTTGGGCCATGGCGTCTTGCCCGGCCAGCAAAGCCACAGCCACGGCAGACAGCGTGCCGGTATGGCCCATGAAAGCGCGGCGCGAAGGAACGGAAGCGCCGGAAGTAAGGGTTTGAATCAGAGAGGTCATGGTCAGGTCCTTTGAAAAGGTGAGAGACGAAACAGGCGAGACGAAAAATGCCGACCCACGCTGTCAATACGCACCCTGCCCCGGCACTGGATTCAGATTGACCCACTGTTCCAGTCAAGCATCGCCGGGCTGAATCCAACGGCCGCTGCGCTGCGTACCCAGTACAAGCCCGCTTGGCTTGCTCACCCGGTGATTCATCATGTTTTTACCCTCTAGCCCCCATCAAACCAGCGCAGGCCGCTCTACTTTTCATAGCAAGCTGCGTGCGTTTGTGCGCAAACCGCGACCCACCTCAACGGCAACCCCCATGTCACACAATGCCGGCATGACCACCGACAACCACGACACCCGGCTCATCGTCCTGCTGGACCGCATTGCCCAGCAAGACGAGGCCGCCCTCAAGGCGCTGTACGACCAATGCGCCGGCAAGCTCTATGGCCTAGCACTGCGCGTGGTCACCCGCCGTGAGCTGGCAGAGGACGTGCTGCAAGAGGCCTTTCTCTCCATCTGGCGCTCCGCCGCGGACTACCGCGCATCGCTCAGTCCGCCCATGGCCTGGCTGGGCCTGATCGTGCGCAGCCGCGCGCTGGACATGCTGCGCCGCCGCGCCGCCGACCGCAGCCACCTGACGCAGGAGCTGGACGACACCCTGAGCGACACGCTGGAAGGCGACGCCCCCAACCCCATGGACACCGCACAGGCCAGCGAGCAAGCCTGGGCCCTGCACCAGTGCCTGGGCAAGCTGGAGAGCAAACAGCGCGAAGTGGTCAGCCTGGCCTATGTGCGCGACCTGAGCCACAGCGAGCTGGCCCAACAACTGAGCCTGCCGCTGGGCACCGTCAAAACCTGGATCCGCCGCGGGCTGGACCAGTTGCGCCTGTGCATGGCGCGCTTTGCGTAAGGAGCCCCACCATGAACCTCATTCAACACCCCGAACTGCTGGACCGCCTAGCCAGCAGCTACGCCTTGGGCACCTTGCGTGGTGGCGCGCGCCGCCGCTTTGAAACTCTGGCCCGCGAACAAGCGCCCGTGCGCGCCGCCGCCCTCATCTGGCAAAGCCGTCTGGCCAGCCTCAACGAACTGCAGCCCCAGGCCCAGCCCAGCCCCGCGGTGTGGACGCGCATTGACAACCTGGTGCAGGGCGAAAAGCAGAGCGCGGCGCAACAAGCCGTGCGTGCACAAGCCGCAGCGGCCGCTGCAGAGCCCGCGGGTCTCACTGGCTGGCTACGCAGCCTCACGGTGTGGCGCACCGCCACCGCAGCCGGCGCTTTGGCCACCATCGCCGCGGTGTCAGTGGGCATTGGCATGCGCGAGGAACTGGGTGGCGAAATCGCCCGCCTGCAGACGCAGCTGCAAAGTGCCCCGCAGATTGAATACGTGGCCGTGCTGGCCGACGACAAGGCCGCTGCGTCCATGCTGGTGACGTTTGACCCCAAAGCCAAAAAGCTCACCCTGCAACGCGTGGGCGCCTACCAGGAAGCGGGCGACCGGTCCCTACAACTCTGGGCCCTGCCCCCAGCCGGTGGGCCGAAGTCACTGGGCGTGCTGGGCAGCGACAAGCTGCTGCGCCTGACGGCCGGAGAAAGCGATGTGCGCGAAGTGCCCACACTCGCCATCAGCCTGGAACCCAAGGGCGGCGTGCCCAGCGAGACCGGGCCCACCGGGCCGGTGCTGTTCAAGGGGACGTTGATTCAGAAGATGCTGTGAGAGGCTGCCAGGGTGCAGTGCCCCGGCAACATTTAAGAGAAATAGGGCTCTAGCCCCCGTAGAATATGCGCGAGCAGCTACTGAATTGGTAGCAATCGATACGTCAGTGGCTGGCCAGCACCTGCTCCAGTTGGGCAAATGTCTGCGCTCTGTCATGGCGAGGCAAAGTCTGGCCAAGTTGGCGTTCCACCTGCGCCTGCGATATCAGGCCCCGAATACACGTGGTGCCGTCGTCGGGGGAGGTTTCGACCACCAATAGATGCGGTTGCCCATGCTGCACCAGGGTTTCAACCACCTGCGCAACGGTCGCACGGCGCAAGGCCGCCAAAGGCACCGTGTCAATCTCGGTCAGCGGTGTCATCAGGTCACCGGCCGTCAACTCATGGCGCTTCATTTTTCTCTGTTGCACCAGGAGTGTGGGACGCTCGCCCGCAATATCCACAAATGTCAAAACACCATCGACCGCAGGCATGTCGGACACCACAAAAAGCAGCCGCACGCCCAAGTAAATCATTTTTAACTCAGCTTGGTCCAGTGTGGTGTGCGCCTGAACGGTGGCAGCCCGCACCTGCGACAAATCGGTAAAAACAGACATGGCCGGTGACGCCAACGTAACCGGCCCGTGCGAATTCAATTGGAATTGAACAATGGGTGTTGCCTTGTGGAGGCGGGAGGTGGCCAACGATGCAGAGGACATGAACGTCTTTCGTAAATTCACCCTTAGCGTCCGGAGAGCCTTGGCTGGGCGGGTGCTAGTCGCCAATGGGCATTGCGAGAGCGACTGGTACTTTTATACGCCTGTGAACCCACTTGAGCCAGATCATTTACGCAGGTTTTCCTCGGGTTTACCGCGTCTTTGCAAAGCAGCTCTGAGCCCAAGATGCTTAACTGCGCCGCCGCGGCACCACATCCAGCTGAAACGTCACTTTGGCCGGTGCATGGCTTACGGTCAACACCTGCGGCGCCTTCTCCACCAACTGCGCTGCGTGCCACACCTTCAGGGTTGCTGCGCCCTCTGGCACATCTTCCAACACCGCCACGCCATCGGCATTGGTCTTCACCGTCCAGGGGGACTCGGCCACGTACACCACGCCACTCATGCGGCTGTGGATAAAGCAGCCCAGCAGGGCCGCGCCCGCTGCACCAGGTTTGTCCATGGTGAACACGGCAGAGCTGGCGGGCTTGCCCTCGGCCTTGCCTTCCAGCAGGGCCGATTGGCCATCGGAATTGCCCGCGGCAGCGCCGGCAGTGCCCAGGCGCACATGGTGGTTCCAGGGGTCGGTGTTGGTGAAGCGCACCCGGGCGCCCACGGCCACCACGGTGACAGCGGGCACAAACTGCTGCTTCTCCTGGTTCACCACCGCGCTGTTGGGCAGCGGTGTTTTGGGCTGGCCCTTGCCACTGGGCACGACCACCACCACGGCATCGGGCGTAGGCTTGCCATCGCGGTCCAGCACCAGCACCTCCAGCGTGCCAGCCGTGGCCAGGCCCGATGCCGCCAGCGCGGCCAGGGCCAGAGGCCCTTTCCATAAGCGGTTGCGCATGGCCGAGCTCATTTGGCGGTGATCACATCACGGTGCATGGGCGCCAGGCGCGCCAGCAGTTGGTTTTGCGTGGTGAAGGGAATGCCACGTGCATCCATGGCGCCTTGCAGCACTTCCACCAGCGCATTGAACTGCGCCTTGTTGATTTCCATGCCCGCGTGGGCGGCCTTCATGTCAGCGCCCTTGTAGGCACAGGGCCCGCCGCTGACCATGCAGATCTGGTCCACCAGCTGCTCTTGCAAATACTTGGCATTGGTGTCCTTGAACTGCGCGCCAATGCGGCTGTCCGCCTTCAGCGCGGGCACAAACACGTCCATCAGCGCCTCCAGGCCGGGCTTGGCGCCCAGGGCCTGGTACAGCGTGTCGTTGTGCATGGGGGCGGCGCTTTGGGCCAAGGCGGGCACGGCGGCCAGGCCCAGGGTGGCCATGGCCAGGGCGATGAATAGTTGTTTCATGACGGTTCCTATGAAGGTGAATGCTTAGAACGCGAACTGGGCGGACAGGTAGAAGCCGGTCTGGCTGCGGTTGGCCGTGATGGCGGGCAAGATGCGGCCCAGGTCCAGATACGCCAGGGTGACGGAGGCATGCTTGTTGGGCGCCCAGGCCACGAACAGGTCTTGCCAGGCGTCTTCGGCCAGGCCGCTGGCCAAGCCGGATGCACGGCCCAGGGCTTCCAGGTTGTTGGGCTTGACGCGGTATTCGGCGCCCACCGCCAGGTTTTTGTTCAGCAGATAGGCCACCGACACCTCGGGCACCCAGCTGCCTTCGTTCTTGCCAGGCGCCTTGCTGCCAAAGCCCAGCAGGCCGTTTTGGTTGGCATTGGTGTAGCGCAGCGTGCCGTTCACCAGCAGGCTTTGGCCCAAGAACAGCTTGGTGGCGCTGACGTAGAAGTCAGTGCCGCTGGTCTTGGCACCCAAAAAGTCCAGCACCGGGGTAATGGAGCCCGCATCCACCGACTTTTGCTCCACACCCACGGCAATCTGCGGCATCCAGCTGTCGCTGTCGAGCACGGCGTCGCCAGCCACTTTCACCTTCACGCCCAGCACATCCATCTTCACGTGCTGGCCGGCCTGCACGTTAAAGCCCAGGCCGTTGAGCGCGGTGGCGGGGGATGCGTCCAAGTCTTGCCGCGCCAGGGACACCTCCACCCGGTCTTTGAAGCCCACGGCCACGCCCATGGTGTTGAGGCTGTAGTCCTGCGTGGCGGCGCGGCTGACATGGGCGGAGAAGCCCACTTCGCCTTCGGTGGCGTTGGTCCCAATGACGGCCCAGGGCGTCAGGCCCCCGCCGGCAGCGCCATCGATGGAGCTGACGCCCCCGGTGAGCAAAAGTTTACCGGTGTCGGCGTGCGCCAGGCCGCTGCACAGGCCGGCGGCACTGAGCAGCAGTGCGGTACGAAGGTGGTTCATGGGGCGTCCAATCGGTCAGGGTTGAAGGGTGGGCGCGCAGCACATGCGTTGCGGCTTGTTACAGGTACGCAGCCAAGTAGCGTCTGGATTCAATTGGTTTCAATTTTTTTCGGCTACGCTCCATGCTGCTTTTCGGGAGCCCGCGTGAAATACCAAAAAATCATCGTCGCCTGCGGCCTGGCCGCATCCTCTTGGGCCGCCCTGGCCCTGCAAATCACCAGCCTGTCCCCCCAGGGCGAAGTCGCCCAGGTGCGCCAGGTGGTGGCCAAATTTGACGAAAGTGCCGTCAACTTTGGCGACCCCAAGGCCGAAGCCCCGCTGACCCTGAGCTGCAGCGATGCCCAGGTGACCAAGGGCACGGGTCGCTGGGTGAACGACCGGGCGTGGGCGTTTGACTTTGAGAACGACCTGCCGCCCGGTATCAGCTGCACGGTGCAGGCCAAGGCGGGCTTCAAATCGCCCAAAGGCGCAGAGCTGGCGGGCGCTACCAGCTACAAATTCAATAGCGGTGGCCCGTTTGTGCAGAGCATTCGCCCCTACTCGGGCAGCCGCATTGACGAAGAGCAGTTCTTCACCCTGCGCCTGAACGGCGCGGCCACGCTGGAGAGCGTGCAGGCCAATGTGTGGTGCGCAGTAGAAGGCCTGGGCGAGCGTGTGGCAGTACGCCTGCTGAGCGGCAAAGAGCGCGACGGCCTGCTGCAAGCCCAGGGCATGGAGAACGAGGCCAAAGCTAATCCCCTGTCCATCGTCACGCTGGCGTGCAACCGCAAGTTGTCGTCGTCGGCCAAGGTGCAAATTGTGTTTGGCAAGGGCGTGACCACGCCGGCACGTGGCGGCGCGGCCACCGGGGTGCCCAACAGCGTGGAGAAACGCTTCAACTTCCAGGTGCGCGAGCCGTTTGCCGTCACCTTCAACTGCGAACGCGAAAACGCGCAAAGCGCTTGCCTGCCGATTCGCCCGATGACGCTGAACTTCAACGCGCCTGTGCCGGTGAAGCTGCTGCAGGGCATCCGTCTGAAGAGCAACAAGGACACCATCAAGCCCGACTTGGCCGAGCAAGGCGGCGACGGGGATGACGTGGTGAACGGTATTTCGTTTGCCGCGCCATTGACCGAACAAACCCAGTTCAGCATCGAGCTGCCCAAGGATTTCAAGGACGCGTCGGGCCGCGTGCTGCGCAATGCGGACAGCTTCCCGCTGAAGGTGGCAACTGGCTCCATGCCACCCCTGGCCAAGTTTGCGGCGTCACCGTTTGGCATCGTGGAGCGCTTTGCCGAACCCACTGGCATAGCCCTGCTGCCAGTCACGCTGCGCAATGTGGAAGCTGCGCTGAATGTGAAAGGCCTGAACGCCGAGCAGGCGAAGGCCGCCGCGCCCAAGGCACCGGCCGGCAAGGTTAGTACCTTCCAGCCTGGTACCGATGCAGAGATCATTGCCTGGTGGCGCAAGGTGCAGCGCTATGACGCCTACACCGTGTCGCGCAAGCAGGCTGCGGCGGATGTGCAAGGCCCCCTGCCCAAGATCGTGAGCGATGCTGACAAAAATGGCGTGCAAACACGCATGTTGTCCCTGCTGAAGGGCCAGGCCAATGTCAAAACACTGGACCTGCCCAAGCCCGAGAGCAACGACCCGCGCCCCTTTGAGGTGGTGGGCATTCCACTTACCCCCGGCTTCCATGTCGTGGAGATTGCCTCGCAAAGGCTGGGCACCAGCCTGCTGGACGAACGCCATGGCGACGGCCGCACGATGATCGTGCGCACCTCGGCCCTGGTGACCAACCTGGGCGTGCACTTCAAGCTGGGGCGTGAGAACGCGCTGGCCTGGGTCACGTCGCTGGACAAGGGCACCCCTGTAGCCGGTGCCACCGTGCGTGTGTCAGACTGCCGCGGCAAGGAAATGGCGACCGGTGTCACCAACGCGCAGGGCATCGCCAATTTTGAGGGGCTCTCGCCCCAGCCCCCGCACTGCAACGGCGAAGAAGGTTACAGCCAAGCCTACTTTGTGAGCGCGCGCGCCACCCAGCCTGCGGGTGACGGCAAGAGCACGGTGCAAGACCTGGCCTTTACCTGGAGCGACTGGAACCGCGGAATTGAGCCCTGGCGCTTCAACCTGCCCACCAGCCGCGACGTGGTGCCTGACGAACGTGCCCACACCATCTTTGACCGCACGCTGCTGCGTGTGGGCGAAACCGTGTCGATGAAGCACTTGCTGCGCACCGAAACATCCAAGGGCTTTGACCTGCCGGCCAAACAGCCCGACACCCTGCTGATCACCCATGTGGGCAGCGGCCAGCAGTATGAAATGGACCTGAAGTGGCGCAAGACCGCCACGGGCGGCCTGAGTGCGGAAAACACGTTCTCCATCCCTCCCGGTGCCAAGCTGGGCGTGTACCAGGTGCAGCTGTCTGGTGGCACGCGCGACCAAGACTTTTACACCGGCCAGTTCCGCGTGGAAGAGTTCCGCCTGCCAGTGCTGGAGGGCCGTGTGACGCCGGCCGAGAAGAAGGCGCTGGTCAACGTGGACAAGGTGCCGGTGGACGTGCAGATCAACTACGTATCGGGCGGCGGCGCGGTGAACCTGCCGGTGCGCGTGTCGGCTCTGGTGCGCGCCAAATCGCTCAACTTTGCAGACTTCAGCGAGTTCAACTTCTCGGCGCCGCGCGGTGCGCGAGAAGTGTCTAACGGCGAAGGCGAGGAAGACGCTAACGCAGGCAGCGATGCGCGCGTGATTGCCGACAAACTGGCGCTAACGCTGGACAAAAACGGCGCGGGCAAGGTGGCCATCGACAAGGTGCCCAAGAGCCGCCAGCCGCAAGACCTGCTGCTGGAAGCCACCTACTCTGACCCCAATGGCGAGGTACAAACCATCCGCAGCACGCAGACGCTGTGGCCCGCCGCGGTGGTGGCCGGTATCAAGACCGAAGGTTGGGTGTCTTCCAGTCAAAAAATTAAGTTTCAGGCCCTGGCGCTGGACCTGAGCGGCAAGCCGCAGGCAGGCGTGGCACTGGAGGTGAAAGCCACCGCCCGCATCACCACCACCACGCGCAAGCGCATGGTGGGCGGCTTCTACACCTACGACAACAAAACCAGCACCAAGGAAATGGGCAGCGTGTGCAGCGGCAAGAGCGATTCGCGCGGCCTGCTGCTGTGCGAGACCGCGCTGAACGAAGCCGGTGAAGTAGAACTGGTGGTGACGGCCAAAGACAGCACGGGCAACACCATCCAGGCGGCCAGCAGCGTGTATGTCACCAAGCAGGGTGAGCTGTGGTTTGGCGGTGAGAACACCGACCGCATCGACCTGCTGCCCGAGAAGAAAAGCTACCAACCCGGCGAGACCGCTAAGTTCCAGGTGCGCATGCCCTTCCGCTTTGCCACCGCGCTGGTGGCGGTGGAGCGCGAAGGCATTGTGCAGACCGAGGTGGTGCAGCTCAACGGGCAAGACCCGACCATCAGCCTGAAGATTCAGGATGGCTGGGGCCCCAATGTGTATGTGAGCGCACTGGTACTGCGCGGCCGCCTGCGCGAGGTGCCTTGGTACAGCTTCTTCACCTGGGGCTACAAGGCCCCGCGCGAGTGGTGGACCAGCTTCTGGTACGAGGGGCGCGAGTACGTGGCGCCCACCGCGCTGGTGGATTTGAGCAAGCCCGCCTTCCGTTTGGGCGTGGCCGAAATCCGCGTGGGCACCAAGGCCCATGAGCTGGCTGTGAGCGTGAAGGCCGACAAGGAAAGCTACGCGGTGCGCGGCAAAGCGCAAGTCACCATCACCGTGAAGCTGCCCAATGGCCAACCCGCTGCCAATGCCGAAGTGGCCCTGGCGGCGGTGGACCAGGCCCTGCTGGAGCTGATGCCCAACAGCAGCTGGAACCTGCTCGACGCGATGCTGCAGCGCCGAAGCTGGGGCGTGGAAACGTCCACCGCACAGATGGAAATCATTGGCCGGCGCCACTATGGCCGCAAGGCCGTGGCACCCGGTGGTGGCGGGGGCCACAGCGGCGCACGTGAGCTGCTGGAGACCCTGCTGCTGTGGAACCCCAGCGTGAAACTGGACGCCAATGGCCAGGCCGTGGTCACCGTACCGCTGAACGATGCACTGACCACCTTCAAGATCGTGGCGGTGGCCGATGCCTTTACCGGCATGTTTGGCACCGGATCGACGAGCATCCGCGCCACGCAAGATTTGCAGATCATCAGCGGCCTGCCGCCGCTGGTGCGCGAGGACGACCAATACCGCGCCCAGCTGACCCTGCGCAACACCACCAAGCAGGCCATGAAGGTGCTGGTCACCCCGCGCGCCACGCTGCTGGATCTGCAGCCGCAAACGGTGGACATCCCTGCCGGTGATGCGCGCGAAGTGGCCTGGAACGTGACAGCGCCTGCGCAACTGGCGCTCACGCGCAACGAAGCCATCCTGTGGGAGATTGAGGCCAAGGACACTATCAGCGGCGCACGCGACGCGCTGAAGGCGCGCCAGCGCATCGTGCCCGCCGTGCCGCTGACCGTGCAGCAGGCCACGCTGGTGCAGATTGACGGCCCGCTGACCATGGACGTGAACGCCCCCGCTGACGCCCTGCCCGGCCGCGGTGGCCTGAAGATGGCGCTGCAACCCAAGCTGGCTGAAGGCCTGCCAGGTGTGCGTGACTGGTTTGCGCTCTACCCCTTTGCCTGCCTGGAGCAAAAGACCAGCAAGAGCGTGGGCCTGCGCGACGGCAAGCTGTGGCAAACCGTGGCCACGCAAATCCCGAGCTACCTGGACAGCGATGGCCTGGCCAACTACTTCCCGCCGCGCGATGGCGAGGCCAACCGCGGCAGCGACACGCTGACCGCCTACCTACTGGCCGCCACGCATGAGGCCTCCAGCATCAACCCTGCGTTTGCACTGAGTGACGAGATTCGCGCGCCCATGGAGCGCGGCCTCATCGCCTTTGTGGAAGGCCGCATCCAACGTGAGTTCTGGAGCCCGCGCAAAGACCTGGACATGCGCAAGCTGGCCGCCATCGAGGCGCTGTCACGCTACGGCAAGGCGCAGGGCCGCATGGTCAACAGCATCACCATTGCGCCCAACCAGTGGCCCACACACGCGGTGATTGACTGGCTCAACATCCTCAAGCGCGTGAACGATGTGCCCGAGCGCGACAAGCGCATTGCCGAGGCCAACCAGATCCTGCGTAGCCGCATCAGCTACCAGGGCACCAAGATGATCTTCAGCAGCGAGAAGGACGACTACTGGTGGTGGCTGATGCAAAACGGCGACGTGAACACTGCCCGCCTGATCCTCAGCGTGCTGGACGACCCGGCCTGGAAGGACGACATGGGCCGCTTGGCCAACGGCTTCATCAGCCGCCAGCAAAACGGCGCCTGGCACACCACCACGGCCAACCTGTGGGGCGGCCTGGCGCTGGAGAAATTCAGCGCCAAGTTTGAAGCGGTGCCCGTGGCTGGCAGCACTAAGGCATCCATGAGCACGGGCTCGGCCAGCGTGGACTGGAGCAAGGTGGAACGCATCAAGGCCACGGATGCCTCAGGCGCTGCGCACCAGACCAGCATCTTTGGCGCGCCGGCCTCCCCGGGCAACCTGAAGAACAACACCGTGTTCCTGCCCTGGGGCAATACTGCGGCCAAGGACACCTTGAACGTGACCCACCAGGGCGCAGGCAAGCCCTGGCTCACGCTGCAGTCGGTGGCTGCGGTGCAGCTGAAGGCACCCTTCTTCGCGGGTTACCAAATCAAGAAGACGGTGACGCCTGTGGAGCAGGCCAACAAGAACCTGCCCGCTGGCAGCTACACGCGCGGTGACGTGCTGCGCATCAGCATCGAAGTAAACGCCAGCGCCGACATGACCTGGGTCGCCATCACCGACCCCGTGCCTGGCGGCGCCACCATCCTGGGCAGCGGCCTGGGCCGCGACAGCGAGATCGCTACGCAGGGCGAGAAGAAGGAAGGCTACGGCTGGGCCGCGTTCGAGGAGCGCAGCTTCGAGTCCTTCCGCAGCTACTACGAGTACCTGCCCAAGGGCGTGGTGAAGATGGAATACACCATCCGCCTGAACAACGTCGGCGAGTTCTCGCTGCCACCGTCACGCGTGGAGGCGATGTATGCGCCGGAGATGTTTGGGGAGGCGCCGAATGTGAAGGTTAAGGTGGAAGCGGCGAAGTGAGGCAATTCTTTGCAGCCGGGTTTACAGCACTGGCGATTGCGGCCCAAGCCGCTCCGCCAGTTCCAGCAGGGACATACCTGTTGGAGCAAGGTGAAGGAACCTTGAAGGTCAAGACGAACCAAACTTTCTCTATTGACACCCTTGGTACCAATGCTCACACCTGCAACTTCACTGGAAAAATTTCCGATGAACCAATTCAAGTGGAAGACAGCGCCTGCTATTTGAGCTTCACTTTGCAAGGTGCGAACATCCTTGTCTCTGCTCAAAATCGTTACGTTACAAAAGAAGAACTTGGCTGCAGCTCCTTTTGCGGCTACCGAGCATCATTTGACGGCGGTCTTTTTTACTCATTACCCAATTGCACGCCAGACGCAGTATCCAAAGTGCGTCAAGAATTCAAAACGCAATATGACCGAAAGGACTACGGCACAGCCAAAAGAACGTTGTCAAAACTTCTATCGCGATGCGAACGCATACTGCACTGGTCAGATTTAGATTGGGTCCGCAACGATATGGCGTTGGCCCAATACAAAACCGGGGACAAAGCTGCCTGCCTGCAAACACTCCAACCGTTGACAAATATCGCTTCAATCACAGAGTCCGAACTTCCTGAAAGCTATCCCCCTTTTGAAGCCGAGTTGATCCTTCCCATTGCAAAAGCAACGCGCACCAATCTTAAATTGTGTGGTGCATCTGGGCGCTAGGTCTGTAACACCACCTCACCAAACCGCAGGTGGTGCAAGCTCTCCCGCACGATCACCATCGCCGCATAAAACTCCGGCACCGTAGGCAAGGCCTCATGCCCGCTGGGTCGCCCTTGGCTCACCATGGCGATTCGGTTGAACAGGTCTTCCACTTCGTCCAAATTCCATCGCAATACGGCATCCGGCGCTGCACCCACACCTTGCAGAATCAATGCAGCGCCTGACCCACGCAACTGCAACAGATTCGTACGCACCAGCTTGGAGGCCAGGGGCATCACTACATCTTCGGTCTTCTCGATGGCGTGTTCAATGTCGAGTGGGGTGGGCGGTGTGTGGCGCATCCATTGACGCGCCAGTGATGCGGTGCCCAGCGGCAGGTCTTGCTGGAGGACTACACGGCCGTCTTCGGTGCAGAGCACGGTGCTGCTGTCTGTGCCGAGCTGGAGTGTGGTTTGTGCTGTCATAGGGCGTCCTTATTTAGCAGGCCTTCAAGCAGTGGGCTATATACAAGCGCAGTGGGGCACCTCAAAGCGCCGTCAAGGCATCATCACGCAAGCCCACCAAGACCGCCTCGCCGCTACTGCGGTCGACCCGAAACTCTCCGTAGCGGGCGCTGCTGAAGCGTTCGGCATCACCCTCCTGAAAGAAAAAAGCGTTGGTGCCCAGCCAGACTTGGCCGTTGCGAATGCGGTAGCGCAGCTTGAGTGGGGGCGCCGGTTCGGCAGCGCTAAGGGTGGCCACGTGGTCGGATGCCAGTGCTACGCTGACCCAGCGCACCTCACCTTCGCGTGGCGACTGTGCGGGGTTGCTGGCGCTGGGAGCAAGTGACATCTCCAGCTCTTGTACCAGCGCAAAACGCAAGGCCATATAGTCCCCTTGCATCAACGAGCGGGGGTCTACCGGGACGAGCTGCAGGTAGACGATTTCGCCGTCACTCTTGATGCGTTCTTTGCCGTAAATGGCATAGTTCACCGCGCCCAATACCAGCAATGCACCGAACAGTATCAATAGGCGCGCAACCGTAAAGTGTTTGTTCATGGCTTCGTTTCCGGTGTGGCCTTTGGTGACTGCACGTGAGGCCAGCAACAGTGCCACCCCCATCGCGATCATCAGCAGGGACTTGAGCAACAAGCTCGTTCCAAGCGCGTAGTAAAAGTGAGAAATGTGCAGCAGCACCGCAAGGATGCAGGCGCCCATCAGCGCACGGCTTCGCAGGGTAAAGGCCGCTGCCACGGCGCCCAACGCTGCGCCGGCGGACAGCATAGGCCATAAGGCCAGTCCGTTGAGTTGCACTTCTGCACCATGCCCCCACCAGACAAGATTCTCAAAGGGCTGCGACGCAATCGTGCCAAATGCCAGGCCAATGATCAGGCCCTGCAGCACCGGGCGTGTCATCGCTGCCCAGCCGCGCGCCACCCATTGCGCCTCGGTGCGGAGCAGCCACCATAAGGCCACCAGCATTGGCCCCCACGCCAGGGCCCAGCCGAGTAAGGCATAGCCACGCGAGGGGCTCACGTAACTCGAACTGTTCCACTTGGGTTCGCCGAACAAGCCAAAGCGCAGCATCATGGCCCAGGCGATCATGGCAAACAGCGTTGACATGCTGCGGTGCAGCGGGTTGGGCATCAGCAGCACCATCACCGTTTGCAGCGCGACGGCGGTACCAGCAATGACGGCGATGCTTTGGTTGTCTTCATTGAGCACAAACAGCATCAAGCACTGCCCAGCGACAGACAGTGCGAGCGCCAGTTGTGAGGTAAAGGTACCCTCGCGATCCACCTTGAACAAACCCCAGGCAGAGGCCAGCAGCACCAGAGCACTGATAGCCTCCGCGCCCGCCGAGTCGGGACTAAACACCAGCGCTACGAAAACCAGCAAGAAGGCCCCTGCAAGCCAGCCGCTGGCACCAAGTAGAAGGCTGATGTACCAGGGGCGTGGTGTGCCAGCCTCATTGAAGGCCAGCGTTGCGTCAGCGGGGGCGAGGCCGCGTGTTTGCAACGCACTCAGCAGCTCTTGTGGATTCAGGGCCTTCATGCGTGAACCTCCCGCTTTGCCGCGACTTGCCACGCCCGCACCCAGTGCATCAACAGCATGCCAGCCGCTGTGGACGTACCGATGAGCCAGAACGCCACCATGAAGAAGGCGCTGACATCGTGGAACTGAATGGTCTTGATGAGCCAGGTGGTCGAGATGGCGATCCAACTGGCTGCGATCAAGGCGATGTTGAACACGTCACGGCGCCGCCTCCAGGTCAGTACGGCAATGGCCGCGCAGATCAGCAAAAAAACCAGCATCACGGGGGTACCTGGATTGCCGCTGCGGCTGAGCGCATCTATACACGCGGCCGTTCCATAGGCCATGCCGAAACTTGAGAGCAGGCGGACCAGCCACTGGGGCGCGGCTGCCACGAAGCGTGTGTTGGCCACAGCGCTGAACACCGCTGCGGCGGCGAAGTTGATCAAACAGGGCAGCATCAACAAGTCGGCGTGGCCGATGCCCCAGCCATCGAGCAGACGCCAAAACACATGGCCACTGCCCAACCAGCCACAGAGCAGGGCCAGGCCCACGTTCAGCACACACCACCACAGTGCCCACAGCGCACCCGATCTGCCTGCCAGTGCAAACGGCAAACTCAATGCCGCCCAGGTGAAAAAAAGTTCGTGCACGTCGGCACCCGTTTGGTAGGACTGACCAAAAAGCGCCAACACGGCACCGGTCAGCAGTGTGGCCAATAGAAGCCCTGCTTGACCTAGCCGCTGGGGTGGTGCCCGCCATAGCGCCACAACAACCCCAAAGAGCAGACCTGACTGCAGCAGCACAAAGCGGCCCAGCACGCCATAGTCTTGCCAGTTCGCAGCCACAAAAAACAGCACACCTGCACCGAGTGCCCCCAGGCCGGCACCGCGCAGCAATTGCGCTAAAAAGCGCCGCCACTCTGGGGCGTCGGGGCGACTTCCGCTGAGGCTGAGTACTAGCCCCACACCCTCCGCGTCAAGTTGCTGCTGCTGGCAGAAAGTGTCAAGCGAATGTCGGTTCATGACGCAGAGGTCCATTCATTGTTGCACCAGCGTGCGGTAAGACGGAACGGCCGCGAATGCGTCCGCAGGCTTGCTGAATTCCACCGCGCGGCTACTGGCGTCCTGCAATGACACTGCCCACTTCTTCAGGCGCTCAACGAATGCTTTCTTTTCCGCAGACGCCTGAATGGCGTCCGCCTGCCAGTCCGCGAGATAAGTCCCCCTAACCCCCAACACACTGGCGAGCACCCGAAGGTCTAGGTTATACAAGCGCCCACCACTGCGACTTTGCGTAATACGGATGGCGAAGTTCGTTCCTTCACTTTTTGAAGGGTCAGAAGCGTTCGCATCAATGGTCAAACAGTTGTCATACAGGCTCGCACCTTTGTTGACCGACACGATATGCGTGCCCGCACACGGCGAGCCTCCCATGTAAAGGTTGTCCCCCGTAGAGGTCAGGTTGACCAGGACCGCCATGGAAGCAACAGCTGTACCTGTGGCATCTACCTGCAGCAGGGTCACCTCCCCATGGTGGAGGGACTCTGCAGCCCCCAGTGTGTCCGACATGCTGGTTTCGATCTTCACCAACCGCCATGCGCCTGTGTCCAAGTACATCGGATAGCCGCTGATCGTTGTCGAAGCCGCAATTTCACTCCCCTTTTTCATTGGCACGGGCTTGCCATCCTTGAACAAATCGGCCGAAAACACCGAAGACGTTGCGAAGATGAAGACCAACAAAGTACCAACCAAATGCATAAAGCTCCCTAGAAAATCAATATTTGATGTTATTTGACCTTATGGTCCGTTACTTGGTTATTCTGGAAGTCCCGGCAGCACTCTCGTTGCGTCCCAGCACTTCACGACGCCTCAGAAAGTGCGCGGCAACCCCTGCGCCGAATGCTCCGGTTAGGGCGCCAAAAACGCTGAGTTCTGGCGAGAAGGGGCGGTCTGCACTGCCGACAACAGCCGGCAAGATGTACATGATTGCGGCACCAACAAGCGCCCCCAGGATGGACGCCGACTGTTGTGGCCTCGGTAGGCGGCAGGTGAACGCAAATAGTACGGGCCCCAGACAGAGACTGGTGGGGACCGCGATGAAGCCCGCAAACAGCCAGATTGCGGGACTTGCAAAGAGCACATCGACGGGATGGATCCAGAAGCCACTCGGTGCGACCAGTTCGGCCATGAACCAGAACACCGGTGCCGCAAGTGCTGCTGCCACTCCGCCGAGAAGAGACGCCTTGATCCGCGCCCGCAAAGCGCGGTTGCCATGTTCATCGTGCATCACAACACGACTTGAGCATTTTTTCGAACCGCGTATCCGTGGGCTCGACGCGGTGCAATGCGGCATCTTTGTGCAAGTTTTCCAGCACAGGGGCTCCACCTTGTTGGATTGCCTCACGAATGGTCAACTCCGCCACAGTCACATCACCATTCAAGAACTGGGCGTAGCCCAAATTGGCGAGTACTGCAGCGCATTCTTCTTGCGCGCAAATGAGTGCGGCCTTTTGCAAGTCGGCCACCGCGCGTGCCAGCAGCAGTGTTGGACTCTGGGCATTTAACAGCAGCCGCTTTGATTCCACCACCCGTGTATCTGAGGCGTTGCTCAACGCCCGCGCTACCAGGGTGCTAATTTCGGAGTCATCGTCTTGGGCAAAATGCTCTGCCAGCAAATCGTTTACTCGCCGTTCTTCTTGCAGCTTGTCGGTCATGCCGAAGCCCAGCGCCAAATTGCTCAGGCTTAGGGCCAGCACTTTGCGCACACCGGGCGCTGTGTCTTTCGAAAAATTAGCATGAATCAATTGGTACAAAATCCCAGCATCGGCATACTCTTCTTTAACGGTCAGCTGTTGCGCTGCGTTATAGAGCCTGGCGGCCACATACTCGCGCAGTATCGGGCTCGGGTCTTCACTAAACATTTCTACAACCCGGTCGTAATTCACCCGTACGCTGCGCGTGTCGGAAAGAGCTTTCAGGCTGACAGCGCGGTTAAAAAAAGCAAATGCAACCTGTTCACGCCTTTCGTTTGACAAGTCAACCTGGTAGGTCCGTACCACCCGGTCATACGCCTCAATGGCTTGCCTGTAGCGTTGCAATTTGTGCAGTGTGGCTCCCATGTTCACCGTGCCTTGCAGCACGACTTCCTGCACCGCACTATCACCCCGACGGTCTAGCGCATTGCTGAGTAGCGCGTAGCTAGCAACAGCTTCCTTCAGTTGGCCTTGGTCGGCGAGTGCCGCGCCTTTGTTAAACAGCGATTGCATTGCTACCAAACGCAGCGGTACGTGCGTGCTGGTTCCATAGCGGGTGTAGACCGTGTCGTAGAGCGCCATGGCCTTCGCAGTTTGTCCCAGTGCTGCCAAGCTAATGGCCTTGCCATACCAGGCCCGCCCCAGTTGTACCAACACAGGCGCGGCCTTGTCAGCCGCGTACCGCTGAACGACCCCATCGTAGGTGTACAAGGCCTGCGCCGTTTCGCCCAATCTTTGCAGACCGATGGCCTTGTTCACCTGCGCCTGCGCGACCCGTTGGCGTATCTGTGGCGACGACGCTCGCCCATAACGCTCTTTTATTTGGTCGCACAGGGCAACGGCGGCTCGCACATCGGTATGCGAGAGCTGCACAGCGGCATTGACCAAGGCCACCGCGACGCTGGCTTGCAGGGTGGGTTCAGTCTCCGTACCAAAGCGGGCGTCAATGCGTTTGTAGGCCGCAATAGCGGCCTCAGCGTCTCCGGCCTTTTGCCAATTGATGCCTGTGTTAAATAGCGCATCTGCCAGCTTTTCTTTGAGCACTAGCTCCTGGCGTTGACCGTATTCGCGATCAATCAGCGCATATACCGCGCGCTCAGCTTCCAGTTGCTTCTGCTGGCCCAGGTCGTAGCCTTTGTTGATCAGCGCTTTGAGCACTTGCACCAGTACATTGGGGGCAGGGTCTTGGCCAAACCGTTCGTACACCAGGTCGTAGGTGGCGGCGGACTCTGCGGCCTCGCCGCTTTGCGATAGCGCGTTGGCCTTGTTCAGCATGCCCTGCGCCACTTGTTCGCGGATCCGTGGGTCCTGGCTTTTGCCAAAGCGGGCATACACCAGCTCTGATACAGGCACGTTGCCATACGACTGGGCCTCTGCGCTGGTATACGCCAAGCCCAGCGTTTGGCTGAGGGCAATACCAACAGTCAGCAACCACCCTGCCAACACATTTGCCAATAGCTTGAAAGGTTTGCACTGCATGTCTGTGGTGTAAGTTTTCGTGAGGCTCCGCGTAAAGTCAGCGTCCCTGTTTTTGATGAGCTTACCCACGCTCACTTTTGTCTCGGGTGAACAGCGTCACCAACAGGGGCAGCAGCGCCAAAGTAAACAAGGTGCATAGACAGGCGACCCAGAGCGGGTAGCCATCCGGGTTGCCCAATGCGAAGTACTTGAGCGCCACATAGCCCAGGGCCAGCGCCATCAGCAAGCTGACGCCGGGCAAGAAGACGCGAAACAGAAACGTCATGCCGAAGGCTTGCACTCCCTCCATCGGGCGGCCCAGTGCGTACCAGACCGTGGCCCACAAACAGTAGCCCAGGATAAACAGCATGACGCTCGCCCCCAACCACAGCCCCACGGTGCGGGGACTGAGCTCTGTGGCCGCGTGGTCCCCTGGGGCGTACACCACCGTGAGCTTGGCCCCCTCCATGGGAATCTCGGTCGATGCCACTGTGCTGGACAATTCCAGCGGCACGCCGTCCGGCCCGATAAACCGCACCTGGGCGGTATGCATCAGGCGCTGGCCCCTCACAGTCCGGTCTCGGGAATCTTTTTCTTCGTAGTCGCGCAACTCGGAGGTGTAGCCCACAACTGTCGCGCTATAGCTGGGCTTGGTGGCCAGGGCGTATAGCGCTTGACCTGTCCAGTAGGTAAAGGGGACGAACAAGGCAATCAACGTAAAGAGGATGATGACCACCAGCGTGCTGGTTCCCTTGCCGGGTTGTGAGCGCTGCGACACGCGTCGCCCCAACCAATACGCAGCACCGAGGAACAGAGCGCTGGTAACAAGGAATACCTGGCCTGCAGACGTCAATACCATGGGTTCGGCTCCGAAGGCGGATGTATGAAAGGATGGGTCAAAACTCAGGAATGGGAACACTCCCGCTGATCAGCGTGAGCTGACCCGGTGTGGCTACGTAAATCGTTCGTTCTCGAATCTTCTTCGTGGGCAGCAATTCACCGTTGGTCCCCAATTGGCTCAGTCTGCCGTTGTACAACACCTGCAGATGGTTGCCCTGGAACTTCCACTCGCTTTGAATATCCAGACACTCCCCGCTTCCGTCCGTTGCATCTTCCTTTGCATGTGCAGAATGGTCCAAGGCGCTACAGGCGCCATGGGCACCATCGTTGTCTACCGACAAAGCAATGCCTGGATTCAGCAAGGTCGCTAGATCGCCTTGTAGACCGACGACCACCAACCACCTGCCGCAATAGCCTTGCCAGCAACTTCCCCATTCGGCAGTGACGGCAAAGTGCCCCTCCTCCAATTTGACAATGCTGGTCCTGCCAATGTTGCCTTCTACGCCGCTGGTTGCCACAGAATCCTGTCGGGTCACCATCCTCCACCCTGCGGCACTCTGCTCAAAGAAGTAGGCACCAATCATGCCGGAGGACGCATGACCGTCGTATGGACGATTGTTCTCATCGACGGGTAGAACTTGGGTCACCAGGGCGGCATGTGTGTCGTCCAGCCTCACCACATACAGAGGAGAGATTTCTGCCGGCGTCCCGGCCACGCCCACTTCAACGGGCGTATCGGTGGTGGCCGACAAGTCCACGGGTTGAACTTTGGCGTCACCCGTCGGCGTCCAGCTGGGGAACGGCAGAACCATCAGGTCATTGCGATCCAGGGTTTCGGAATATCGAATGTCGGATTTCTCACACCCCGCCAACAACAGACTGGCCGCGATCAACGCGCAATGAATTACGAACTTGCTAAATAACTTCATTGGATTCACACAAAGGAGCGTTGGAGGGATGGGGCTTGCGGTCGCGAATCATGAGCAGCAAGGGGCCCACTATCCATACGCCCAGCAAATAGACACGCACAAAGTCATCAACCCCCTCTTCCGAAGCGGTTGCAATCGGCATGAAAACCAGTGCCGCACCTACGACTGCGGCACATGCGAAGACCTTTGCGCCAAGCCAGGCGCGTGGTTTGTTTGCCAGAAAAAAAGCGACCACCCATGGCCAACTGATCAAGACGAATATGGGCACTCCCAACAAGCGCTCCATACCGGAAAGATAACGAAACTTCATTGTGGGTGCGCATACCAATGCGCCTACGATGAGCAGCGTGCTCAACAGCAATGACAGGACTACGATGAGACGTGTGTTTCGCATGCGTGGCTTTTGACGTTCGATCTCAGCGGAAGTCGATAGGAGGCGCGAATGTACCATGCACCCCCTGCCTCAGCATCCAGCTGCGCCGCCACTTCACGCTCACTTCACAGACTTCACTTTCACTTCATCGTCGGCCCCTAGACTCGCAGTCTTCTACAAGGAGCGAACAATGAAGGCGATGATTTTTGGCAAGTTTGCCGGGCTGCTGTTGGTGGCGATCTTGCTGCTGCTGGGCCTGGATCAGATCACCAGTCTGGTCCAAGAGCGCCAAGGGCGACACCAGAGCGCGGTAGACAGTGTGGCCAGCAGCCTGGCTGGCAGCCAAACGCTGCTGGGGCCACTGGTACACGTGCGGTGCACCGAGGAATGGAACGCATCCGACAACGAAAAACGCCCGGTGCAGCAGCGGCGCGAATTCACCCTGGTGGCGGCGCCCAGCAGCCTCGCAGCAAGCGGCAGCAGCCAGGTGGAAGCCCGCGCACGAGGCCTGCACGCTACCCAGGTCTACACCTACAAATCACACATCACCGCACAATGGCCTAACTTGAAGGCGGTGGCTATGGGCCGGCAAAACACCGGCTCCAAAGTGCAATGCGACGCCCCGGTGCTGATGCTGGCAGTGTCCGACGCACGCGGCATCCGCCAGGCCGAGGTCAAGATCAACGGTGCAGTGCAGGAAGTGCAGGCCGGCACGCCGCACCCGACCTACCCACGCGGAATCCAGGCCAGCCTGCCCAACAACATCCAAGTCAACGCCCCGCTGGTGGCCGAGGTGGAACTAGAGCTGCTCGGCACCGAAAGCCTGAACTTCGTGCCCGTGGGCAACGCCACCCAGGTCAATCTGACGTCCAACTGGCCTCATCCCAGCTTCACCGGCCAGTTCTTGCCCTCAGAGCGCAACGTCAGCGAAAAAGGGTTTGAGGCCACCTGGCGTATCTCCGCATTGGCCAGCAACGCGCAACAATCGGTGCTGAGCCAAGGTGCACTGTGCAATGGCAACAGCATGGGCAGTTCCATCCATGACAGCCCCCGCGATGCGGTCACGGCCACCGCTGCAGTGGCCGGCAGCACCGACTGCGTGGAGACCCTGGGGCTGAGCTTTATCGACCCGATCAACACCTATTCGCTGTCCGACCGGGCCACCAAATACGGCCTGCTGTTCATCGTGCTGACCTTTGTGGCGGTGGGTTTGTTCGAGTTCATGCGCGGATTGCGAGTCCATCCCGTCCAGTACTTTCTGGTGGGCGCGGCGATCAGCATCTTCTTCCTGCTGCTGGTGAGCCTTTCAGAACACATCGCCTTCCACCTCGCCTACGCGATTGCCGCCAGCGCCTGTGTGCTGCTACTCAGTTACTACGCCAGCCACATGCTGCACAGTTGGAAGCGCGGATTGCCGTTCGGCGCGGGCATCGCCGCCTTGTACGGCCTGCTCTACATGCTGCTGCAGCTGGAGCAGACAGCGCTGGTGGTGGGTGCGTTGGCCCTGTTCAGCGTGCTGGCCGCGGTGATGATGCTGACGCGCAAGGTCGACTGGTACAGCCGGCTGCAAAGCCCACCCATCTCCACCTCTGCCGCCCAGCCTGAAGCGCCATGAATAGCTTCACTTTCCGCCCCCACTGGCTGCTCGCCGCCCTGGCGCTGCTGGCCGTCGAAGTGGCCATCGCCCGCTATGCACCACAGGGTGTATTGCGCGGCTTTGGTGGCGATGTGCTTGTCGTGGTGCTGGTGTACGCCTTGCTGCGGACCTGCGTGGCGCAGCCAGCCGCGCGGCTCGCGCTGTGGGCGCTGTTGTTCGCCTGTGCCATTGAGGGCCTGCAAGGCCTGGGCATGGTCGACGTGCTCGGCCTACACGACCAGACAGCACTGCACCGCATTCTGCGCATCGCGCTGGGCACCACCTTCGACGTGTGGGACCTGGTGGCCTATGGGTGCGGCTGGCTGGTGTGCCGCGCGCTGGATCTGCTCAGGCTTGCTTTTCGCTGGCCAGTATTTCAGCGGCTGGAATAGTCCATAAATTCTGTAAACATCGTATCAAGGCAACGCCCACTCAAGCCGTTGTCTTCGTAGTAATTCCAGCGATAGGCCATTTCTGTGTTGTCCCGACAAGCCACACCGTCGTACAACTTACCGTAGGTGGCTCTGGCACCCGAGGACGATCGATAACTATCCTTACTTTCAGCCACCAGCACGCCGTTTTCGGGATAAACCCTTAACACACCAAAAGACGCGTTGCTCGGTATGTCGTATTCAACATAAAGTGCGTTTCGCTCAGCATCCAGGCCCGTATTTGTTATCAATATAAAAACAGCCTGTTGTTGCGCAACTAGCTCTTGCTGCGTCAGGTGGACAAATGATGGGGATTTTATTTTCGTACTGAATGTCAGTTTTGAGCCTAGCACCAACAGAGGTTTTCGTTCGCCCGTAGCAGCAGAATTAAACCGATGCAGAAGCGTTTTTTTAAACTTGTTGACGACGGCCGAGAAAATTTCATCATCGCTAAAACGTTGATGCTGAAGCTCCAAAGCCCACACAGGGCTTGCGGCATACAGCAGCATTGCAGCTATTAATTTTTGTGTTTTTAAATAGATCATCATTACGCCCTGCCCCTACCCCCGCAACAGCCCTTCCAGCATCGCGACCAAACACCGCTTGGCATCATCCAGCGCCGTAAGCCCTTTGTTGTCATCGGCGGGCATTGAATCCATTGCGCCATACAGCGCCCCCAGGATGATGCGCGCAAGCCTCTCCGCATCATGCCCCCGAAAAATACCATGCGCTTGCAGCGCGTCAATCTGGGCGCGCATGGCGCCCAGGCCTTGCCGCTGCCGAATCTCGCCCCACACCTGCGCGCCCAGCACCGCAGGCGCCTCCACCAGCATGAGGCGGCGTAGCGGCGCATTGGCTCCCGCTTGCAGCACGGTGTCGACGGACGCCAAAAACGCATCCCATACGCCACCACCGCTGTCGACGATGCCTTGACTTGCAGCTACTGCCGCCTGCACCAACTGTGCGTCTACCTGCTCAACCACGGCAGCAAACAAACCTTTTTTGTCGCCGTAGTGGTGGTACAGCGCGCCCACGGTTACGCCAGCATCGGCGCAGATGCTGCCCACGGGCGCCTTCTCATAGCCCTGTTCGCTAAACCAGCGCAGCGCGACACGCTGCAGCGCGGTCTGCGTGGCGCTGGCGTTTTCTTTGCGGCCGTCGCGTTTGATGGGGGTTTCAGCCATGGGTAACGTGGGTGACAACAGGTTTCTTTACAAACATAACGCGATTATGTATTCTCCGCTTCACTTCATCAACCCGAGACTCTTCCATGCACATCGTCGCCCAAATCTTCATCGCCCTGGTCTGCCTGATCCACGTGTACATCTTCTTGCTGGAAACTGTACTGTTCAAGAAACGCGGCGCCAAGGTGTTTGGCATTCCACAGGCCGAGGTGGAGTCCCGCGCCGTGGCCATGTCCAACCAGGGTTGCTACAACGGCTTTCTGGCGGTGGCTCTGCTGCTGGCGCTGGTCGTGCCCGATCCATCCATTGCCAAAGCATTTGCCACGTACGGCCTGGCCTGTGTGGCGGTGGCAGGTATTTGGGGTGCGGCGACGGTGATGGTGCGTATTTTGTACATCCAGACTGTGCCTGCGGTGTTGGGGTTGACTGCGCTCTTTCTGCTCTAGAGAACTGCCTCAGCCGTACTATTTCTCGAGTATTCCTAGCTTCGCAGAGCCTTGGGCTTCGATCTTGTTGCCCATGGTTACCTTGCTGTCAATGTCCTCGATCCATACAGCGGAATAACTGTCGCCCAGTTCGCCATTCACGGCATAACGGGCATTCGCCTTTGGCGTGAATTCGATAACACCCGTCACCTGAAAAACCGTACTGGTCAATGCCTGAATAGGTGCCGCGTATTCGGTCCTTGCCTTGACATGAATCTTGACGGGGCGCTCAGCAACCAACGGTCGCTCCAGAATCTTCGGAGCCATCGACATGCCACGCCCGCGATTGACCACTCTGGTCTCCAACAAACTATCCACGATGCGCGCGTCATCTACACGCTCCGCAACAAAAAAATCCGCCTTCGAGGTGCTGTAGGTTTTTGCCGAGTCGACCAGCTGTGCCCTGGGCCCCGCATAGTTCTCGGGAACCGATGGCGAATAGCTCGAGCAACCGCCAAGGGCCAAAGCGGAACCGAGACAAAGCGCAATAAGGTAGCGATTCATAAATAATTCTTTCTGTGCAGCTACGGATTACACCAAACTCGCCAACGCCGCTGGCGAAAAGTCTGACAGCTCGGCCATGCGGCCATCGCGCACCTTTAGCGCCCAGTCCGGGTCGCTGATGAGTGCGCGGCCCACGGCCACCAGGTCGAAATCCCCGCGGTCAAAGCGGCGCAGCAGTTCGTCCAGCGATGCGGGCTTGGAGCTTTCGCCACCAAAGGCGGCGATGAATTCGCCACTCAGGCCGACCGAGCCCACGGTGATGGTGGGGCGGCCGGTGAGCTTCTTGGCCCAGCCGGCAAAGTTCAGGTCCGAGCCATCAAACTCGGGTTCCCAGAAGCGGCGTTGCGAGCAATGGAAGATGTCGGCGCCCGCGTCGGCCAGGGGCTGCAGCCAGGCGGCCATCTCGTCGGGCGTTTGCGCCATGCGCACGCTGTAGTCCTGTTGCTTCCATTGCGACAGGCGAATGATGACCGGGTAGTCGGGCCCCACTTCCGCACGCACGGCTTTCAGAATGTCGGCTGCAAAGCGGCCGCGTGCCACCAAGTCGCTGCCGCCAAAGCGGTCGTCGCGCTGGTTGGTGCCGTCCCAGAAGAACTGGTCGATCAGGTAACCGTGGGCGCCATGCAGTTCGATGCAGTCAAAGCCCAGGCGCTTGGCCGCGCCGGCGGCCTTGGCAAAGGCGGCAATGGTGTCGGCAATGGCCGAGTCGGTCATGGGTTCACCAAACTGCTTGCCGGGGCGCGACAGGCCGGAGGGCGAATCGATGGGCGACGGCGCCGTCCAGGTGGTGCGCGGGTTGCGTGCGGCGCCCACATGCCAGAGCTGCGGCGCCATCACGCCACCAGCGCTGTGCACGTTATTGATCACGTCTTGCCAGCCGGCCAGGGCTGCATCGCCCCAGAAGTGCGGCACATCAGGGTCGTTGGCGGCCGACGGGCGTTGCACCACCGTGCCCTCAGACACGATGAGGCCGACGGCCGATGCGGCGCGCTTGCGGTAATACTCGCTAACCTCTTTGGTGGGCACACCACCGGGCGAGAACGAACGGGTCATGGGAGCCATGACAATGCGGTTGGCGAGTTTGAGGCCCTTGAACGTGAAGGGTTGGAACAGCGGAGCGGCGTGGGACATACAGGCGGGGATGAATAAGTTGCAGGAAAAACCAGTTTACGGGGACGCGCCCAACCCATGGGGCTGCAGGGTCACCAAGGCTACAGGCGTTCATGCTTGTTAATATGCGGCGGTCAGCGGGATACAGGGATAGCAATGAGAAACACACCCGCTGATGTCTACAACTCTTTACGGGACACCAAAGTAGCAATGAAAAACTCAAGCATGTTCAAAGTCACCGCTCTCTCCACCGTGCTGGCCGCTAGCGCCCTGCTGACCGGTTGTGTTGTAACGCCGATGTACCCTGCGCCCGGCACAGCCAACAACCAGCAGCAACCCGCGACAGCACAGGCTGCAGTGCGTCCGGTGTACACCGCCCGCCTGTATCCCACCAATGACAACGCCGCCGCACTGGGACGTGTATCTGGAACTATCAGCAACCCGGAACGGGGCCACGGCGAGTTTGCATTTATTTTGGCCAATGAGAGCTTTTCTGGTGAAGCGACACGCCCACCCGGCTCCAACAAAGGCACGGCCAACGCTGCGGGCAACCGCGGAAGCTACGTCAAGTGCACTTACACCATGAGCAGTGCGCAGCTGGGCACGGGAACCTGCCTTTTCGCCAACGGCGCCACTTACGACATGCACATCTCTCAATAACTGGACCAGCAGCTTGCACTTACACGGTACGCCTGTGGTGCAAGCACTGCCAATGGGCCATCGTCACAGACATGCGCCCCCGAATAGCAACACGTTCCTGCAGCGTGTTGCTATTTTTTTGCTAGCTGCTTGCACATATTCCACGGGGGCTGCAGCCACTTTTAACGAAGTAAAGGCCGACTACCAGTCTTCCGACACACTGATTCTGGACCGCCACGGCGAACTGCTGCACCGCCTGCGCACCGATGCCACGGTGCGACGCGGGCAGTGGGTGGCGCTGGCCGATGTATCCCCTGCCCTGCGCACGGCGCTGGTGCTGTCGGAGGACAAGCGCTTTTACGAGCACAGCGGGGTGGACTGGCGTGCCGTGTCCGCCGCGGCCTGGGGCAATTTGTGGAACACCAAGACGCGCGGCGCCTCCACCATCACCATGCAGCTGGCGGGTCTGATGGACGAGGACCTGAAGCGCAGCAGTGGTGGGCGCAGTGTGGTGCAGAAGCTGGGCCAAACCTTCTCGGCCCAAAGCCTGGAGCGCGGCTGGCGCAAAGACCAAATTCTGGAGGCCTACCTGAACCTGGTGCCGTTTCGCGGCGAGCTGGTGGGCATAGACGCGCTGAGCCAGACGCTGTTTGGCAAGGCCGCCCACGGCCTGGACAACCGCGAGGCCGCCGTGGCCGCCGCCCTGGTGCGCGCGCCCAACGCCAAAGAGCCGCAAGTAGTGCAGCGCGCCTGCAGCGTGATGAAAACGCTGGAGCCCGCGGGCGCGGCCAATTGCGACGCCATGGACCTGTTTGTGGCCGGCGCGCTGCAGCGGCGCGACTACGCGGCCAGCGAGGGTATTGCGCCACACGTGGCCAGCCAGTTGGCCCGGTCCAGTGCCAACAACGCCCACCGCATCACCACCACGCTGCGCGCGCCGCTGCAACGCTTTGCCGTGCAGACCCTGCAAACCCATGTGCGCGAACTGGCGGGCCGCCATGTGGAAGACGCAGCCCTGCTGGTGCTAGACAACGCCACCGGCGAGGTGCTGGCGTGGGTCGGCTCCAGTGGGCCGCTGAGCAACGCGGCCGATGTGGATGCGGTCACTGCGCTGCGCCAGCCCGGCTCCACACTCAAACCCTTCCTCTACGCGCAGGCCATTGCCGAGCGGCGCATCACCGCCGCCTCGCTCCTGGAGGATTCGGCCACGCAGATCCAGACCACAGGCGGCCTCTACATTCCGCAGAACTACGATCGGCATTTCAAGGGCTGGGTGTCGGCGCGCACGGCGCTGGGTGCGTCGCTGAACGTGCCGGCGGTGCGCACGCTGGTCATGGTGTCGCCCGATGCGTTCCAGAAACAGCTGGTGCGCCTTGGTCTGCCGCTCAAAGAGAGTGGCGACTACTACGGCTACAGCCTGGCGCTGGGCAGTGCCGAGGTCTCGCTGCTGAACCTGACCAACGCCTACCGCGCGCTGGCCAATGGCGGACGCACCAGCCCCACCACGCTGTTGCCCGGCAAAGCAGCGCCTGCCATCCAGGCACTGGACCCGCGCGCTGCGTTCATCGTGGGCGACATCCTCAGCGACCCGCTGGCACGCGCCCGCACCTTTGGTACCGACAGCGTGCTGGCCACGCGCTTCTGGACCGCCGTGAAAACCGGCACCAGCAAAGACATGCGCGACAACTGGGCGCTGGGTTACTCGCAGCGCTACACCGTGGGCGTGTGGGTGGGCAACGCCAGCGGCGCGCCCATGTGGGACGTGAGCGGCACCACGGGCGCAGCGCCCATCTGGGCCGCGGTGATGAATTTCCTGCACGCCAAACAGCCCAGCCGCGCGCCCAAGCCACCCGCAGGCGTAGTGCAAAAGCCCGTGCAGTTTGCCAGCGCCGACAGCGCGTCCAACCTGGAGGCCGCGCGCACCGAGTGGTTTGTGGACGGTACACAGCAGGCAGCGTTTGCTATGGATTCAGGAGCTGCTCGCGCAATGGCTACGGGGGCTAGAGGCCAAAAAGGCTTAAAGAATGGCGCTGCGCCCACCGCCCGCATCACCGCGCCCACCACGGGCACCATCATCGCGCTGGACCCCGACATTCCGCCCAACCGCCAGCGCCTGACGCTGCAGGCCGAAGGCAGCAACCTGCGCTGGCTCATGGACGGCAAGCCGCTGGCCAAAGGCAACAGCGCGCAGTGGGCCCTGTGGCCGGGGCGGCACGTGGTGCAGATTGCTGATGCCAAGGGCCAGGTGCTGGACGAAGTACGCTTGGAAGTACGTGGCGCCGGAGTGAGAATGCGGCATGAATGAAGAACTGAAGGCGCTTGAATCCATGGGCCTGGTGCTTCCCAGCCCGGCTTACCTGGCGGGCGCACTGCTGTTTGGCATCGTGGGCTACATCGCGTTTCGGCGTGGCCGCAAGACCACGCAGCCGGTGCTGGTCTGGACCGGTATCGCCCTGATGCTCTACCCCTACGCCGCGTCAGAAACCTGGCTGCTGTGGGGCATAGGGCTCATCCTCACGGCCTGGGTCTACCTCAAGTGGAACTGAAATAGTCTGGGGACGAGGTGGTATGGTCAAACCATGAAAACACAAATCGATCATCTGGTAGTCGCAGCCGCGTCGTTGGAACAAGGCGTGGCGTGGTGCGAAGCCATGCTGGGCATCACCCCGGCCCCAGGCGGCGAGCACCCGCAGTACGGCACCCACAACCGCCTCTTCAAAATCGCCACGCCTGGCCACCCGCTGGCCTACTTTGAAATCATTGCCATCGACCCCGGCGCCAAGCGCCCGGCCAACGCACCCACCCGCCGCTGGTTTGACCTGGACGATGCCGCCCTGCAAGCCGCCGTGGCCACCGAGCCACGCCTGGTGCACTTTGTGGCCAACACCGACGACATCCGCACCGCGCGCGCCGCACTGAAGGCGCAAGAGATTGACCGCGGCCCGGCCATGCCCGCCAGCCGGCATTCCCGCCGCGGGCTGCTGCAGTGGCAAATCACCGTGCGCGAAGACGGGCAGCGCCTGTTCAACGGCGCACTGCCCAGCCTCATCCAGTGGGGCAAGCCGGACGACGCCGAGCCCCTGCGCCTGCACCCGCGCAACAGCCTGCCACGCTCGGGCGTGGCGCTGCAGAGCATCGCCATCACCCACCCCACCGCCGCCAAGCTACAGGCCGCCTATGACGCCATGGGCCTCACCGGCATCGATATCACCACCGGCCCGGCCAACCTGACCGCCACGTTGAAAACCCCCAAGGGTCTGGTCACGCTGCAAAGCCAGGGCATCTAACAACCTCCGCGTCCATGCCCACCCTCGCCTACGCCGTGTTCCCCACGCCTCTGGGCTGCTGTGGCATTGCCTGGGGTGCACATGGGCTAACCGGGGTGCAGCTGCCCGAAGCGGACGAAGCCGCCACCCGGGCCCGCATGGCAAAGCGCTTCCCGGGTTGCGCGGAGGCACCCCCGCCTCCCGACGTACAAATCGCCATCGCCGCCATCGTGGCCCTGCTGGAGGGCCACCCGACCGAGCCCACCGATCTGTCCCACTTGCCGCTTGACATGACCGGTGTGCCACCGTTCCACCAGCGCGTGTATGAGTTGGCGCGGCGCATTCCCCCGGGTGAGACCTTGACCTATGGTGAACTGGCCCGCCTGCTGGGCGAGCCCGGCGCGGCCCGCGCCGTGGGCCAAGCCCTGGGCGCCAACCCGTTTGCCCCGGTGGTGCCCTGCCACCGCATCCTGGCGGCGCAAAGTGGTGCGGGCGGTTTTTCTGCCCCTGGCGGCGTGTCCACCAAACTGCGCATGCTGCTGACCGAGCGGGCCCGGTTTGGCGGGCCGGGCCTGTTTGACGACTAAAAAACTTACCCCGTGTTCATGTGGGCCACGTTGTGGATAACCCACCGCACAACTGCCGGGAGCCGCACCAGATGGGGCTTCCAACACGACGCCCAAATATTAGGCACTTCATGATGCAGCGCCGCAAATAGTTGGCATATTTGCCAATGGAGAAAAAATTTGTGGTATCGATTGTGATGAATTCATGTATCTGACGAAACCCTGTTCACACGGCCCCGAGTTACCCACCCAGACTGTGCGCCACTTTGTGGATAACTATGTTCACAAGCCATAAAACCCGCGCCAATGCTGGGTTTGCAGGCCGTGCCTGCGAAATGACCACCTGGGGAACCTTCTGCGCCCGGGCACACTCCATATTGGTTGATTTCTTTTACCGCCACCCTATGCACCACACCACCGTCCACCCCACCGCCCACCTGTCCCGCCGCAAGCTCGTGGCCCTGCCCCTGGCAGCCGCCCTGGGGCTAGGCCTGGCGGCCTGTTCCCAACAAGACGCGGCCCCCGCCAAAGCCGCCGCCAGCGGCATGGCTCCGGCACAGGCCTACGACAAGATTGCGGCCGAGGGCAAGGGCTTCACCGTGGGTGCATTAATGAGCGCCAACCCGGTGTATGTGCTGTTTGATCCCCAGTGCCCGCACTGCGGCCACCTGTGGCAGGCCGCGCAGCCGCTGCTGGGCAAGGTGAAATTTGTGTGGGTCCCGGTGTCGTTTCTGAACGGCAAGAGCGCGCCGCAGGGCGCCGCCATCCTGAGCGCCAGCAGTCCGGCCGAATTCATGTCAGCACATGAGGCCTCCATCCTCGCCGGCACGGGCGGCGCGCCGCTGCCCGCCAGCGTGGCGCCCGAGCTGGAAGCCACCATCAAGGCCAACACCGTGCTATTCAACAGCCTGGCGGTGGAGTCGGTCCCCTATGTGGTGGCAAAAAACAGCAAGACAGGCACCGTGGTCAGCAACACCGGCGCCATGGACACCGCGGCACTGGCCGCCTTCCTCGGTGCCAACTAGGCTACGCGCGCCTAGTTCAGGCCTTCGAGCAAATCCCTTTGCAGCTCGGCCTGCGTGCCGATGCCGTCGTGGCGGCGCAGCAGCTTGCCGTCCTGGTACGTCAGGAACACGGGCAGCCCCCCCACACCCAGGGCCTTGGCAAACGGGTCCTGGCCCACGCCCGTCCAAGGGCGGTAGACCACGCGAATGAATTGGGCCGCAGCCCCGCTGTCCTTGGCCAGCGCCTCGTAGGTGGGGTTGCCGCGGATGCAGAAGGAGCAGGTGGTTTCAAACGAAGTGAGTTGCACCACCACCAGGCCCGGAGTTTTGGCCAGATGGGCCTCTACGCGGGTAGGGGCAAACAGAGGCAACACATTAGCGGGTGCAGTTTCTGTGGCTTGGGCCAGGGCGCAAGCCCCAACCAAACAGCCAGCCAAGAGGGCGAAGCCCAGCCCTGGTTTAGTATTTTTCATGGTCCACTCCCTGTCTAATCCAGTGGGTTTGTTCTTATCTGGAGCCGCGAGTGTACGCACGCAAGCAGCCATACTCAAGAAGAAAAATACGGAGATCCCATGAAACGCCAACTATTCCTCACTGTGGCTGCGCTGACCGTCGTTGGCGCCGGCGTGTTCTTCACCCTGCCCCGCATCGTGGATCAGCGCATGAACGGCGTAGCCCTGGCCGCACCCTACAGCGCCAGTGCGCGCGCCACCGCGTTGCACAACAGCCTGTTCGTGGCCGACCTGCACGACGACGCGCTGCTCTGGTCGCGCGATCTGCTCACCCGCTATAGCTACGGCCACACCGACTTGCCCCGGCTGCGGGAGGGCAAGGTCAGCCTGCAGGTCTTCAGTACGGTGACCAAGACACCCAAGGGCCTGAACTTCGAGCGCAACGCGGGCGATACCGACAGCCTCAACGCGCTGGTGATGGCCCAGCGCTGGCCGGTGGCCACTTGGAGCAGCCTGCTACAGCGGGCGCTGTACCAAAGCCAGAAGCTGCACCAGGCAGCGGCAGCCAGCCAGGGCGCCATGCAGGTGGTGCGCAGCCAGACAGAACTGGCAACGCTCACCCAAGGTGCAGCGCCCGCCAGCGGCAAGCTCATCGCCGTGCTGGCCACCGAGGGCCTGCACCCGCTGGAAGGCAAGCTCGACAACATCGACACCCTGTATGACGCGGGCTTTCGCATCATGGGCCTTACCCATTTCTTCGACAACGAAGTGGGGGGCTCGGCCCACGGCTTGGAAAAAGGTGGACTGACACCGTTTGGCAAGCAGGTAGTGGCCCGACTGCAAGAGAAAAGCATGCTGGTGGACCTGGCCCATGCCTCGCCCAAGGTAATCAACGATGTGTTGGCCATGACCAAGCGCCCCGTGCTGGTGTCACACACCGGTGTGCAAGGCACCTGCCCCGGCCCGCGCAACCTCAGCGACGCCCACATCAAGGCCATTGCCGCAACAGGCGGTGTCATCGGCATTGGCTACTTTGAGGGCGCGGTCTGCGGGCTGGACACGGCGGCCATCGTCAAGGCCATCCGCTATGCCGTGAACCTGGCCGGCGTGAAGCATGTGGCCTTGGGCTCGGACTTTGACGGCGCCACCAAAACCGCGTTCGACACCACGGGATTGGTGCTCATTACCCAGGGCCTGCTGGAGGCAGGATTCTCAGAGAACGATGTGACCGATCTCATGGGCAGTAATGTGCTGCGCCTGCTGCAGACCCAGTTGCCTGCCAGGTAAATGGAAACTGGTGCTACAAGACCGCGTAGCGCCCAGGCCGGTGGTTGACGGCGATGAACAGGTTCATCACCACCGCAGCCAACACCGAATAGGCCACACGCACCGGGTCCACCACGGTCAGGGCCAGCAACACGATGGTGCAATCCATGCCCATTTGCACCATGCCGGCGCGCCAGCCGCGCGACTGCTGCAGGTACAGCGAGACGATGGTGGCGCCGCCCAGGCTGGCGCGGTGCCGCGCCAGAAACAGACAACCCGAACCCAGCAGCAAGCCACCCAGCACCGCCGCGTAGGCCGGGTGCAGCCGATCAATGGCAAACAGGCGTGGTGACCACTCCGCCATGGCCGACAGAAAGGTAATGGCCACAAAGGTCTTGAGCGTGAACTCGCGCCCCATGCGCCGCCAGGCAAACCAATAGAACGGCAGGTTGATGAGGAAGAACAGCTTGCCCAGGCTCACGCCCGTGGCGTAGTGCAGAACAAAGGCCACGCCCGCCGTGCCACCGGTCAACAGGCCCGCCTGGCCAAACAGGATCAGCGCCAGGCTGACGAACAGCGTGCCGGTGAAGATGGCCTGCGCGTCTTCAAACAGCGTGTGCGTGTGTACCGGGGTGGTGAGGGTGTTCATGTCAGACATGGAGCAAGCATTGTGCCGCGCTCCATGCCCCAGGTGCTCACCAAGCGGCGGGGTCGACCTTGAAGTACCCGCACAGCTCGGCGTACAGCGCCGGGTACTCGGCAGCCAGCGCACGGCCCTGCTCAAAAAATACCTCGGTCACCACGGCAAAAAACTCGGCCGGGTCTTGTGCCCCATAGTGGTTCAGCAGGCCCTGCTCGTGCATGAAGGCCTGTCCACGCAAGTGCTCATAAGCCTCAGAGAACACCTGCTTCCAGCGCCTGGCGTTGTGCTGGGCATCGCCCCAGGCGGGCAGCGGTGCGCCAATGGCTTGGCCGTTTTCCTGGTCCAGCTGGTGGGCAAATTCGTGGATCACCACGTTGCGGCCATCGTCGGGCGTGGCTGCACCTTCCAGCACGTCCTGCCACGACAAAATGACTTGCCCCTGCGACCACGACTCACCCGCCAGCGCCTGGCGTTGCTCCTGCTGCACACCAGCAGCATCGGTGTGGCTGCGGTTGACCACAAAGGGGCCGGGGTACATCAATATCTGGCGCACCTGCGGAAAGTAGCTGGCCGCACCCGGGCGGTTGAGCAGCAGCAGGCAGGCCTGCGCGGCCACCACCACGCGCATGTCCTCGGTCACCTGCAGGCCGGCGCAGCCAATGAAGGTTTTCTCGGCCACAAACACCTGCATGTGCTTTTTCAGCTGCAGCTGCAGGTCCACCGGCAGGCGCGCCACCAGTGGCACGCGGCGGCGCAGCACCTTGCGCCAGTGCGGCGGAAACGGCTGCTGCTGCACACGGCTGCGGCGCCAGCGCTGCCAGCGTGGGTAGCCCAGCAGGCCCGCCACCAACAAGAGTGCGGCAACGCAAGTCACAAAAAAGGCCACGGGGCTCCGATCACAGGCGTTGGTCAGGCACTGTAACTGGAGGCCCCCTGGCCTTTTTCAAGCGCAGGTGCTTAGCGCGCCACCAGCACAGGCACAGGGCTCTGCGCCACCACTTTGGTGGCCACACTGCCCAGCACCAGGCGCGCCACGCCGGAGCGGCCGTGCGAGCCAATCACGATAAGGTCCGCCCCCTCAGTCTGCGCCGTTTCCACAATGCCATTCACAGCCGTGGCGTCTTCCACCAGGCGGGCCTGTAGCGCCACCGGTGCGCCGCCGCTCTGGCACAGCGCATCCACCTGCGCGTGGGCCTGGGCGGCATGTTGCTGGCCCGCCGCAACATAGGTCTGCAGCCCCATGGGATTGAGCTCTCCCACGCCCATATACGGGTAAGGGTCGGCCACGTACAGCGCGGTCAGCTTGGCGCCATGGATGCGGGCCAGGTCTACCGCCAACGCGGCGGCATGGGCAGAAGTCTTCGATCCATCTGTCGCCAAAAGAATGTGTTTGAACATAAGAGTCTCGCTAGGTAAGGGTTGAAACAAGCCTCCATGCTGCAACCCGGCTGCGCTACAGTCTTTGATCTGGGTCAGCGAAGCAAGAGACACGCTCACCCTAGCTATTTACTACTTTTTGTATAGCGGCTGTCGCACATAGCGTGCAGGCCGGAGCCCTTTTTTGTTACTAATCGTCAATATGAGAAACGCCCTTCTGCGCGGCCTGCTGATGACCGCCCTTCTGACCCATGGCGCCCTGGCGCTGGCCGTGCAAGACTGCGAATTCAACGGCAAATCCGTCAACCCCGACAATGGCAACGAAACCAAAGGACTGAACGGCCTGCTGCGCTGCAAGGACCGCGACACTGGCGAGATTGAGCGCGAGTACGAACTGCGCAACGGCGACTCCGTGGGCCTGTCGCGCTACTTCCGCAAGGGCCAGCTCTACAAGGAATTCACCATCACCGCCAACGGCCCACACGAGGGCCTGGAGCGCGAATGGGCCGCCAACGGCCGGCTGGTACTGGAGTTCACCAATGTGAACGGCAACGCCCGCGGCCTGCGCCGTGCCTGGTACGACGATGGCACGCTCAAGCGCGTGGACTGGGTGGCCGAGAACGAGCGCGAAGGCGCCTCGGTGCAGTACACCCCCAGCAAACAGCTGGCCGGACTGCGCTGCGGCCCCAAGCCGCTACTGGCCCCGCACGTGGACGATGCCGCGTTGTGTGGCTTTGGTGGCAAACCCAGCACCGTGTCCACCTACAGCACCGAAGGCACGGTGCGCAGCACCCAGACCCTGCTGGCGGGTGTGGTGCAGAAAGCCACCAGCTTCTACAGCAACGGCAAGCCGCAAGAGGAAGAAGAACGCCAGGGCAGCAACCGCATCGAGCGCTTCTTTGCGGACGACGGCAGCAAGCGCCGAGAGAAGCTGTGGACCGAGGCCGAAAAGCCCGCCGCGCTGCTGCGCGAATCCGAATACCACGCCAGTGGCACCCTGGTGCGCGAGCGCCTGTACACGCTGGTGGACGTGGGCGGGCGCAAGCGCAGCCGCCTGGCCAGCGAGGCCCGCTTCTACCTGAACGGCCAACCCCAGAGCAAAGACGTCTACACGCAGGAGGGCAACACCGAGTTGCGTGACACCCAGCGCTTCTCCGACAAGGGTTTGCTACGCGCCCAGGGCCGCTATGCGCTGGACGGCCGCTACGGCGAGCGCGCCGTGGGCGTGCACAAGTCGTTCTTTGACAGCGGCAAGCTCGAACTGGAAGAGCACTACGACGACAAGGGCAACGTGAAGCGCCAGCGTTTGTGGGACGAGACCGGCAAGCTGCTCAGCGACGACGAGCTGTTTGAGGACGGATCCCGCAAAGCCTACGCCCGCTAGCAGCACGCCCCGTTTCTGGCTCGCAACGGCGCCGGTTCGGCCTTGGCCCGCTATATGATCCTCCCTGAAAAACAGAGGGCCGCCACAGGCCCCATTCACATTCAAGGAGGATTCCCATGACACAACACAACGACCCGGACGCGCCTGATGCTATCGATGCACTGGACGCCCAAGACACCCTGGTGGCCGCGCCACCTTCCACCAACCTGCTGCGTCTGCGCTTCACCGGTTCGGGCAGTGAGTATTTCCGTATCTGGATCGTCAACCTGCTGCTCACCATCGTCACGCTGACGCTGTACCTGCCTTGGGCACGCGCGCGCAAGCTGCGCTACTTCATGAGCAACACGCTGGTGGACGACCAGCCTCTGGGCTTTCACGGCAAGCCGTTGAAGATGTTCAAGGGTTATCTGCTGGTGTGTGTGCTGTTCGCGCTGTATTCGGTGGCGGGCAAGTTCTCGGCCATGGCCGGCTTCGTCGCGCTGATCGTGGTGGCCCTGATGTGGCCTGCACTGTTCAAGTCGTCCATCCAGTTCCGCCTGGCCAACACCAGCTGGCGCGGGCTGCGCTTCAGCTTCCGTGGCTCGCTGGCCGGTGCGTACCGGGCCATGTTGCCCATCTTCATCCCCGGCCTGGTGCTGATGGGTGCCCGTGCCGTGGGCGTGGACGAAGTCAGCAATTCCCAGAGCTACCTGCTGGTGGCGGGCATTGTGGGGCTCAGCGCCCTGCTGGTCGCGCCCTGGCTTTTCTGGAACATCAAACAGTACCAGCACAACCATTACGCACTGGGCAATCTGCAAACCACGTTCAAAGCCAGCGTAGGTTCGTTTTACGTGCTGGCCCTAAAAATAGTGGGCGTAGTCCTGCTCGTCACCGCACTTCCTGCGGTCGTCGTGGGTGCGTTGGGCTTTGGCATGGGCTATGGTGGGTTCCATGACGACGCTGGCGCTGCGGTCTTGATCATCGCATTTGCCGTAGGCTGGTTGTTCATGGTCGTAGCCATGGTCTGCATTCAACCCTACGCCACCTCACGCCTGCAAAACCTGGTGTGGACCCAAACCGGCAATGTGCAGCTGCGCTTTGTCAGCATCCTCAGTTTCAAGTCCCTGCTGTGGCTGACGCTGAAGAACACCTTCCTGATCGTGATCACGCTGGGCCTGTACTGGCCGTTCGCCATGGTCGCACTGACCCGCCTACGGCTGGAGGCGGTCACCGTCAAAACCCGCATCGACCCCGCACTGCTGGTGGCCGATGCCCAGGCATCCAACGTGGAAGCCGTGGGCGATGCGGCCGGCGATTTCTTTGGCCTGGACGTAGGCCTGTAAAGCATGGAGCTGGACGCCACCTACTTTGATGGCCAGAACGGCCGCGCGCACCCGGTGCGTATTCGCGTGGTGGCGGGCCAACTTCACATCGACGGCCAAGGCTTTGCTCTGAGCGTGCCCGCGCAGTCGGTGGACTGGCCCGAGCGCACACGCCACGGCATGCGCGTGGCGCATTTGGCCAGCGGCGGCCTGGTGCAAACCGAAGACAGCGTGGCCTGGGACACCTGGGCCCAGGCCCAGGGCCTGCACGAATCCATCGTCGTGAAGATGCAGCAAAACTGGCGTTGGGTGGCTGGCAGTGTGGCGGTGCTCATGGCGTTGGTGGTGGGGTTGCAGCAATGGGGCTTGCCACTGGTGGCGAAAGCCGTGGTGGCGGTCACGCCGCAGAGCGTGGACGCAGCCATTGGCGACTCCACACTGCAGGCGCTGGACGGACTCATGTCGCCAACCCAGCTGCCTCTGTCCGAACAGCAACGCGTGCGAGACGCCTTCGCACAGGCTGTGGCGCACCAGCCCGTCGGCAGCGTGCCGGCCTGGAAACTGGAGTTCCGCCATGGCGAACGCATTGGCGCCAACGCCCTGGCCCTGCCGGGTGGCACCATTCTGCTGACCGACGAGATGGTGAAGCTGGTGGACGGCGATGCGGCCGTACTGACTGCGGTGCTGGCCCACGAACTGGGCCACGTGCAGCACCGCCACGGCATACGCATGGTGGTGCAGGCCGGCGTGCTGGGCAGTCTGGGGGCATTGGTGTGGGGTGACTTCAGCTCGCTGCTGGCCGCCGTGCCCGTACTCATGGGCCAGGCTGCCTATTCACGCCAGGCCGAACACGAAGCCGATGTGCATGCGGTGCGCTTCCTCAAAGCCGCCCAGTTGTCTCCCGCACTCATGGTCACGCTATTTGACAGACTGGAAGCCAAGCGCCACCCCGACAAGGACAGCGAGAAGGAAACCGACAAGCGCGGCACGGATGATTCGTGGCTGGGCATTGCCTTCTCCTCCCACCCCTCCGACGCCGCACGCGTGGCATTCTTTCGGGCTGCAGCCCTTTAGGAATATGCGCGATAAGCTCCTTTTTTGATAGCGAGGAATCCACCATGACATCCAGCACACTCCAGGTCCGCGGCACCGAAGTATGGGTAGAAGGCACCGGCCCGCAGACCATCGTGATGATCCATGGCTGGCCCGACACCTACCGCCTGTGGGACGGCATGGTGGCGGCACTGGCACCGCACTACCGTTGTGTGCGCTTCACCCTGCCCGGCTTTGAGACTCCACCGACGGGTGCCACACGCTCGCTGGCCCAGATGACGGCGCAGCTGCTGGCCATCGTCGATGCCGTCAGCCCGGGCCAGCCCGTGACGCTGATGCTGCACGACTGGGGCTGCATCTTCGGCTACGAACTGGCTGCACGTCACCCGCAGCGCGTGGCGCGCATCGTCGGTATCGACATTGGCGACCACAACAGCAAGGCATTCCTGCGGTCGCTCACGGGTGGGCAAAAAATGCAGATTCTGGGCTACCAGCTCTGGCTGGCGCTGGCCTGGGGCCTGGGCACGCTGGGTGCTACGGGTCTGGCCAACGGCATGACGCGCAGAATGGCACGCGCCATGCGCTGCCCCACACCGCAGGCCGACATCGGCTGGCACATGAACACGCCCTACGCCATGGCCTGGCTGGGCGTAGCGGGTGGGCTGCGCCGCACCGCACCGGTGCGGCTGCAATGCCCCACGCTGTATGCCTATGGCGCGCGCAAGCCCTTCATGTTCCACTCGCCCGAATGGCTGCAAACGCTGGGCAATACGCCGGGCAGCGCGGTGCAGGAGTACGCCTGCGGCCACTGGGTGATGGTGGACCGCGCCCAGGCCCTGCAAGCCCAGGTGCTGGCCTGGCTGGTGACTGCGCCGCCAACAGCCGGCTAAGCTGAGGCGGCAGGCCTTTACTGCAACGGCGCGATGTAGCGCTGCACGGCCAGGGGCACTTTGCGCAGCAAAGCACTGCGCGTGCGGTGCCAGAACGCAGACAACAACAGCAAGGCCGCACCCAACGCCAGCGCCGTGATGGCAAAGCCCAGGCCCACATTGCCATACTGCTTGAGCAAGGCGCTGAAGGTGTAGAGCACATAGCCCAGAGCGGACACCATGAGTGCGCGCCGGTCGATCACCAAGGACACCGCGGCGATGGCCCCATAAGCCAGCAACACGACGAGGGCCTGCCACAGCGCAATGGTGTCCCCCGCGAGCGACAGCATGGCAAACAGCGGGTGCACCAGAAGCGGCGCGGCCAGTAGATGCAGCCAGAACGCCACATCGGCCCGGCGGGTCCTGCGCTGGGTGTCGCTGGCATCCCAGCGCAATGCCACGATAAACACGACAACACCGCCCACCAGAATCACCAGCGACATCCAGGAAAAAAGTGTCGGGAAAGATTTCAGCAGCAATGCCCACACTGCGCCGACCAAAGCCGCACAGCCTGCGGCCACCGTAATGGGGACATGAAACCGCTGCCAATGCAGCCACGCGCCGACGGCTGCCAACAAGGCGCCGGCAGCCACCATAAGACCCTGTCCGTCGCCGGCAACGCTAAATATGGAGGTGAACAGGCCACCCACAAACGCCACCAGCAACACGATGGCAGGCAAGGCCATGTGGCGCTTGCGCACAAAGAATTCGGCCAAGCCCCAGGCACATGCGGCCACCGCCAGACTGCCGACCCAATGGGCTGCCGCATTGCCGATCCAGGCTACCGAGACCAGCATCAGCACGCAGGCGATCACTACAAAAATATCGTTGAACCCGGTCACCAGCCGAAAGTGTTCCTCGTCCACCACGGGGGTGGCGCGGCGGCTGGCGGCATGGCTGCGCAGCGCATCGGCCGCATCCGCACTCAGGGCACCCGCTTGCACGGCCGACAGCAAATCATCTTCGGTATACATAGGCTAAACCGCGCCGCGGCCTTGTTGACTGACAAAGTACACGGCCTTGCGCGCGCGCATCACATCGCCCAGCGGGCGGTGGGCGGCCATGGCCTGCCAGGGATCGAACACCGCAGCCTCGGCCTCCTTGGCAAACGCCTGGGCTGCGGCACTGCCCGTGTCTTGCGCGGGCAACGTGAGGCGGGCCACCGTGGTGTAGGGCGTGGGCCAGTTAACGGAGGCGTCTTCGATCGGCGTCAGCGCCTCGTTCACATAGGGCTGCAGCTGCAGGTCCCATTGCAAGGCCTTCTGCTTGAGCCGGCCGGAAAACTCGGCGCCCCAATCGTCCTGCGTGCCTTGCACACCCGCACCATTGGCCGCGGCGGGTACCAGGCGCACGCGCACCGCATAGGGCCCACAGGCGATGGGAGCGGCGCTGAACATGGTTTGCGCGGCAAAGCCGGAAAACGGCTTGGCAAAGGTCTTGATGGTTTGCACCAGTCGCGCGGGCCCGCCTAGCAAACCGTAGCGCGCGAACAGGTGCTTGATCAAGGCACCGCCGCCTTTGGATGCTGCCACCACAAAGTCGACGAACTCGCCGCTTTGGGGGAAGGCGAACACCTCCTGGTTGATCAGCGCAAAGTCCTGGCTCTTGCACGGGCCACCCAGGGCCGACTCGCCCTGCACACCCATGACCCGGAACGAGAAGCCGCGAATGTCGGGCTTGCGGTCGCTGGCATGGTCCATGCCGCCGTTGGACAGGCGTACCCACACGGGGTAGCTGGCGGCCTTGGCAAACAGGCCTTGCTGCGCAAACGCAGGCAAGCCCCCCAGCACCTCCAGTTGCCCTTGCGCAGCGACCAGTTGCTTGCGGTGCAGCGCGCGGCCGTTGCCGTATTTCTTGGACTTGCGCGCCTGCAGTTCGGCAAACTGTTTGCCATACCCCGCGTAGAGCTGGTCCTCGTCGGGCGCGATCTGTTCTTTCCAATCGGTGCTGGGCGTGAGGGACTGGGGCATGGAAGGCCTTTCCTAAAAAAGCGGCAGGGTTTGCGGTGGGGCGGGGGTGTCGGGGTTCAGTGGTGCGGGCGCAGCCGTCAACTCGCTGGCGGGCGCGGCGCGCATCAGGTCCAGGGCCTGCGCCGGGCTGGCGTTCAGCCAGTCGGCGTAGTGCGCGGGCGGCACGATCACGGGCATGCGCTTTTCCTCGTCGGGGCGGTGCATGCGGCCGGTGACCGTGTGGCCATCGGCGTTGACGGTGAGCACCGTGAAGCTGCCCGCCTGCGCGCCCGAGGCGGGATCAGTCCAGCGGTCCCACAGGCCGGCCACCGCAAAGGGCTGGCCGTCGGCGCGGCCTATGCGCCAGCGCGTGGGGCGGCCGCCATGGGCGGGCGCGTCTTCCCAGCAGGGTTCAAAAAAGCATTCCATAGGCACCAGCACCCACTGGCCGGCCGCCCAGGCGCTGCGAAAGCTGGGCTTGCTGGCTGCCGTCTCGCTGCGTGCGTTGTAGGTCTTGCGGCTGATGTCGCGCGCCTGCGCGGCGTCGGCACACCAGTGCGGCACCAGGCCAAACTGGGCCAGACGCAGCGCGGCGGCACTGGCGCCCTGGCTGCGGCAGCGCACTGCCACGGGCGCTACGTAGCCGGGGTAAATATCCTGCGGCCACTGCCCCACGGGTGGTTCCAGCGGGCCCAGGCGCTCGGCCAGAAAGGCCGGGTTGGCAGCGGGCTGGAAGTTGATGCACATGGGTTTGCTACAAATTCAGGAGCTATTGGCGCATATTCTACGGGGGCTAGAGGCCGATTTAGCCTTCACCCTCTTCCGGAACGTCGGGCGCACGCGGTGGCCGGGGAATCTTCTTGAAGCGGATCTGGCGGTCCAGCTCAATGGCGTCTTTCTTCAGCTGGCGCTCGGCGTCCAACTTCTGGCCGGCGGCCAGCCACTGGGCGAATTCCTCGGGCGTCTCCAGGCTGATACGGCCCAGCACGGCGGCGCGGAAGTCATGGATGACGATTTCGGCCGCCTTTTGCAGGTTGATCTTGCCGCCGCTTTGCAGGGCGCCACGCTTGCGGCCCACGGCCTCCAGCAACGCCTCGTCGGCAAGCGCGGCCACCCCCGTGATCTTGTAGCGTGCCTCCACCTCTTTGGCGTAGTGCTGGCGCAGGTAGTCCAGCAACTCCAGCGCCACTTCTTCTTCGTCAAACGCGTTCTTGCCGATGGCGCCGCTGGCGGCCAGGTTGTAGCCGCTCTTGGCCACGATGATGCGCGGCCACAGCACGCCCGGCGTGTCATAGAGGTAAAAGTCGTCGGCAATCGTGATGCGCTGCTCCAGCTTGGTCACGCCGGCCTCGTCGCCCGTCTTGGCGGCGCGCTTGCCCTTCAGGGTGTTGATCAGGGTGGACTTGCCCACGTTGGGAATGCCGCAGATCAGCACCCGCATGGGCTTGGCCATGCCGCCACGGTTGGGGGCCAGTTCGTGGCAGGCGGCCACCAGCGCGCGGGCGGGCGTGGTCATGCTCGCGTCCAAGGGGAGCGCGCGCACGCCGGGCATGGCGTTGTAGTGGGCCAGCCACAGGGCCGTGCAGGCCGGGTCGGCCAGGTCTTGCTTGTTGAGCACTTTGAGCGAGGGCTTGCCGGCCGTCATCTCGGCCAGCATGGGGTTGGCGCTGGAGCCGGGCAGGCGGGCGTCCAGCAGCTCGATCACCACATCAATCGCCTTGATGCGCTCCTGGATCGCCTTGCGGGTCAGGTGCATATGCCCTGGGAACCACTGAATGGCCATGCGCGCGTTCTTTCTGTAGGTAATAGTCAGGGCAGGATTGTCGGGCAGATTGGGGGCAAGCCCGCATTCCACCGCCCAGGGGAGCAGGCTACACTTTGCCGAACAAGAGGAATCAGGGGGCGTCCGCACGTGAATTCACTTTTAAGCGCCAGCCTGCTGCTGGTGGAAGACATGGAAGAGATGCGCAACATCGTGCGCCGCTTGCTCGGCGCCATGGGGTTCACCAACATCACGCTGGCACGCAATGGCGAAGAGGCCTGGCGACTGATCCAGGCGCAGTCGTTTGACCTGGTGCTGTGCGACTGGAACATGCCCAAGATGTCCGGGCGCGAGCTGCTGGAGCGGGTGCGCCAGGAACCCGCCTACGCCCTGCTGCCCTTCATCATGATTACCGGCGAAAACGCGCAGAGTTTTGTCAAAAGCGCGATTGACGGCGGCGTGACCGACTTCATCCTCAAGCCCTTTACTGCAGCACTGCTGGAGCAGCGCGTGCACCACGCGCTGGGCCTTCCACCGGTACCCAACCCATGAGCCTGCCCCAAACCCCTGACAGCGGCACGCCGCTGACCCCCGAGGTGCTGAGCGAAACCCTGCGCCAACTGCAGGCGAGCGAAAGCCATCTGCAGGGCCTGCTGGGATCAGCGCCTGATTCGATCTTGGGCATGGACACCGAGGGTTTTGTGACCGACTGGAACCCCGGCGCCGAGCGCGTGCTGGGCTGGACACGCGACGAGGCCCTGGGCCGGCGCATGTCCGAGCTCGTCATTCCGCACCGCTTCCGCGAAGCCCATGAAAACGGCATGCGCCGCTTTCTGAAGACCGGCCACGCCCAGGTGCTGAACCGCATCATCGAGATTGCAGCGCTACACAAGGACGGCCACGAATTTCCCATCGAACTCTCGATCTGGAGCATCAACAACGAGCGTGGCCAGGGCTTTGGCGCCTCCATCCGCGACGTGACCGAGCGCCACAAGGCCCAGGAGTCGCTGCGCAACTCCGAGGAGCGCTACCGTTCGGTGGTGGAACACCTGGGCGAAGGCATGTTTGTGGCGCAGTACAACCGCATCGTGTTTGCCAACCAGCAGGCCAGCCAGATCCTGCGTGTGCCCAACGAGGAAATCATTGGCTCCGACCCGGTGGAATGGATCCACCCCGACGACCAGGCCGATGTGCTGGAACTACGCCAGCGACTGGCCAGCGGCCAAGAGATTGCCCGCCATTACGAGGCGCGCCACATTGGCCACGATGGCGTGGTGCGCTGGCTCAACATCCGCCCCACGCCGGTGGCCTGGGAAGGCGGCATGGCCACGCTGACTTTCTTCTCGGAAATCACCGAGAGCAAGCAAATCGCCGAGGCCTTGCAACGGTCGGAAGAGCGCTACCGCGCGGTGATCGAGCACTCGGGCGAAGGCATGCTGGTGGTGCAGGATGGTCGCTTTGTGTTTGCCAACCACCGCGCCGCCGAGCTGGTACAGATGACGCGCGAGGACATGCTGCGCGAAGGCTATCTGCACCGCATCCACCCCGACGACCGCGCCATGGTGGACGACCGGCGCCAACGCCGCCTGGCGGGCGAAGAGGTGCCCAACCGCTACGAGATCCGCCTGCTGCTGCCCGACAACGTGGTGCGGTGGATCGACATTGGCGTGACCGTGGTGCCCTGGGACGGCGCGCCGGGCACACTGACCTTTTTCTCTGACATCACCGAGCGCAAGCAGGCCGAGGTGGACCTGCAGCGCACGTCGTCTGAGCGTGAAGCCATCCTGCACAGCGCGCTGGTCGGCATCGTGCTGTCGGTGGACCGCAAGCACCAGTGGGTGAACGACAAATACGCCGAGATGGTGGGCTACACCCGCGAAGAACTGCTGGGCCAGTCCACCGCCCTGGTGCACACCGACCTGGAAGCCTGGGCGCGCTGGGGCGAAGAGCAACGCGTGGCCCTGCAGGCCACCGGCAGCTTCTCCAACGAACGCCAGCTCAAGCGGCGCAACGGCGAGGTGTTTTGGGTGCAGATGGCGGGCAGCCGCGTGCGCGCCGCCGACCCCGACTCGGGCGTGATCTGGACGCTGCTGGACATCACCGAGCGCATCAAGGCCGAGCAAAGCACGCGCTTCGCGCTGGAGCAGCAAAAAGAACTCAACGAACTGCGCAGCCGCTTCGTGGCCATGACCAGCCACGAATTCCGCACGCCGCTGGCCACCATTTTGTCGTCGGCCGAACTGTTGAAGTACTACGGTGACCGCATGCCAGCGGCTGACAAGATCGACGTGATCCAGACCATCGAGAATGGCGTGCAGCGCATGACGCGCATGCTGGACCGCGTGCTGCTGCTGGGCAAGGCCGAAGCCCAGATGCTGGAATTCAAACCCACGCTGCTGGACCTGGTAGCCCTGGGCCACACCCTGGTGGAAGATGCCAAGACCCAGCACCCCGACTGCCGCTGCACCCTGGTCACCGACTTTGAGGTACAGCCCGCCACCGGCCTGTACGACGAGAAGCTCTTGGGCCATATCTTTGGCAACCTGCTGTCCAACGCCATGAAGTACTCGCCCCAGGGAGGCGAGGTGCGTTTCAGCATGTGGCGCGAGGCGGACCAGGTGGTGATGCAGGTGTCCGACCAGGGCATCGGCATTCCCACCGAAGAAATCCCACACCTGTTCGAGTCCTTCCACCGCGCCAGCAATGTGGGTGAGATTCAAGGCACCGGCCTGGGCCTGGCCATCGTCAAAAACTCGGTGGACTTGCACGGTGGCAGCATCCACGTGGCCAGTGCAGCGGGCCAAGGCACCAGCTTCACCGTGCGCCTGGCCTATGCCAGCGGCACCGAAGGGGCCACCGCATGAGCGCAAGGATTGTGATTGCGGAAGACGAAACCGATATCCGCAACAACCTGAGCCTGCTGCTGCGCATGGAAGGCTTCACCGTATTCGCCGCGCCCAATGGGCGTGAGGCGCTGGAGCTGATCCGCACCCACCAGCCCGACATGGTGCTCAGCGACGTGATGATGCCCGAGATGACCGGCCACGAGTTGGTGCGTGCCCTGCGCGCCGATGCCGCCGTGGCGCACACACCCATCGTGCTGCTGACCGCCAAGGCAGACCGCGGCGATGTGCGCCAGGGCATGAACCTGGGCGCCGATGACTACCTGACCAAACCCTTCCAGCGCGATGAGCTGCTGACCTGCATCCAAGCGCAACTGGACAAGGCCGCGGCCCAACAGGTGGCCAGCCAGCGCCGGGTGGAGCAAGCCCACCACCTGCTGCACTACGACCCAGCCACTGACCTGCCCAACCGCGCGCACTTTCTGCTGCTGCTCAACGATGCGCTGAGCGCCCCGCCAGAGCCGCAGGAGGCACTGGTGCTGCTGGTGGTGGGGCTAGACAACCTCGCGCAGATGGCCCAGGTGCTGGGCGCCGGCCCGCTGGACGCCTGCGTGGGCGCGCTGGCACGGCGCTTGGCGGTGCTGAGCCAGGCGGCCCCCATGGCCCAAGCCGGGCGCTGCGTGCTGGCGCGGCTGGGTGACGACCGGCTGGCTGTGCTGGCCCCGCGCTGGCCCGAGGGCTTGTCGCACTCCGTCATCGCCAACCACCTGCTGGGCGCCATGGCGCAGCCTGTATCCGTGGACGGTGACGAACACTTCCCCACCATCTCGGTGGCCGTGTGCACGCAGATTGCTACCGACGACCGGCCCGAGGTGGTGCTGGCGCGGCTGGACCTGGCACTGGCCGCCGCGCGTGCGCAACCCGGCCAGCACATCGCTGTGCACGACGCCAGCGCGGCGCCCGACCTGAGCTCGGCCTTTCGCTTGCACAACGACCTGCACCGCGCGGTGGACCGGCAAGAGCTGGCCGCCTTCTTCCAGCCCCAGGTGCTGGCCCAGGGGGGTGCGGTCAAGGGTTTTGAGGCGCTAATGCGCTGGCGGCACCCCACGCTGGGCCTGGTGTCGCCCGCCAAGTTCATTCCCATTGCCGAGGAGAACGGCCAGATCGTCGGCATGGGCGCCTGGATGCTGCAGCAGGCCTGCCAACAGGCCGTGGCCTGGCAAGCCCTGCGGCCCGCCGGTGCAGCGCCACTGCGCGTGGCCGTGAACCTGTCGTTGCGCCAGTTTGGTGACCCGCAGCTGTTCCGCCACGTGGAGGCGGCGCTGGAAAACTCGGGCCTGCCCGCAGAGCAGCTGGAGCTGGAGATCACCGAAGGCACGGCCATGCTGGACCTGCACCACACACTGGAGCTGCTGCGCCGCTTCAAGGGCATGGGCCTGAAACTGGCGATTGACGACTTTGGCACCGGCTATTCCAGCCTGGCCTATCTCAAGCGCTTTCCGCTGGACGTGCTGAAGATCGACCAGTCGTTTGTGCGCCAGATCTGTACCGACCGCGACGACCAGGTGATTGCGCAGGCCATCATCTCGCTGGCGCACAGCCTGGGCCTCAGCGTGATTGCCGAGGGCGTAGAAACCCAGGCCCAACACACCTTGCTGCAGGACATGGGCTGCGAGGAAATCCAGGGCTATCTCCACGGCAAACCCATGCCGGGCGCAGACGTGGCAGGCTGGCTGAGCGGCCACGCTGCAGGCTGAAGGACTGCGCAACTTAGGCAGCTGGCTCTAGGATAGACACGGGATTTAAGGTGCCTTCACTAGGCGGCCTTTGGAGAATGCAAGGCAGTGTTTCCTATTCAACCTACCTTGCAGGAGTTTTCCATGGCCAATAAAAAGCTGTCCACCGTGACCACCGAACTGATCGAGTCCTACGGCAACACCGCCAAGAACGTGATCAACGCCTATCGGGTGGGCAACGCCCGCGCCGTGGGTTATGTGGACCAGTCCTGGGCCGCCGCCGTCAAGAAGGCTGGCAACCGCATCAGCGCCGAAGTGCGCACCAATGCCCTGGCCGCCCAGAAGAAAGTCACCTCGCTGTACGCCCATGGCGTGACGCTGACCTCTGACAGCGCCGACACCGCCGTGAACAAGGCTGTGGAACTGGCCGGCAAGGGCCTGGAACAAGTGGCTGCCAACGCCAGCCGCTTTGAAAAGTCCACCGGTTTGACCACGTTGAACACCATCGCCGTGGCCGCTGTGCCCGCAGCGGTGGCCGTGAACAACGTGGCGTCCAAGATCGAAGCCAAGAGTGGCGCACTGGTGAGCAAGATCGCCGGCTCCAAGACCAAGGCCAAAGTGGCTGCTGTCAAGCGCACCGTGGCCAAGACAGCCACACGCGCCCGCAAAGCCGCTTAATTCAGCGACCGCGGAAGTCGATCAGGCCAGCACGGCCTTGATCGACTGGGCCTGCAACCTGCGCGGAGCCAAATACTCCTGCAGGTAGATGCCAAAGGGCATGGTGTCGGCCGCCTCAATGGCGCGCTGCGCATCCCACGACTTCTGCGACTCTTGTGCAAACCCCGCCGCGGCTTCAGCCGCCACGGGGGCTTGCAGCATGGCTGCACGCGTCTGCTCCGACTGCGCCCGCACAAAGGACACGAACGAGCCCTCATGGCGCTCGGTGATCTCGCGCAGCACGCGGGCCGAAGGCAAGCTGTCGGGGTGAACCAAGCCATGCTCTGCGGCGCGCAAGGCGTCTTGGTACTGGGTGCCGCCATGGGTTGCGTCCAGCGCCTGCGCATAGGGCAGCATGCCGCTCAGCAGTTCTTCGCCCCAGGCCTTCAACTCCACCATCGCGTCACCGCGCTGCAGTTGCAAGCCAGGCTCGCGGCCCCGCTCGGCCACCGCATGCTGGTTGCGCGCCACGGCGGCAATTTCCTGCGGCGTGTCGGGTGCGCTGGCAGTGGACAGGCAGTGCAGCAGGAACACATCCAGAAAGCGCATGGTCTGGCTATTGATGCCCACCACCTCAAACGGGTCCAGGTCCATCAGGCGTACTTCCACGTACTCCACACCGCGCTCGCGCAGCGCGTGCAGTGGGCGCTCGCCCGCGAAGGTGACACGCTTGGGGCGGATGGTGCCGTAGAACTCGTTCTCGATCTGCAGCAGGGTGGTGGCCAGCTGGTTGTAGCTGCCGTCGGCAGCCTTCACGCCAATCGCCTCGTAGGGTGCATAGGGCTGGGTCAGGGCACCGTGCAGCGAGTGGGCATAGCCCTCCAGACTGTTGTAGCTCACCGCCAGCGATGACTGCGCATCACTCTGGTAACCCAGGCGCCCCATGCGCAGCGAGGTGGCGTAGGGCAAATACATGGTGCCACTGCTCAGCGGCTGCAGCTGGTGCTGGCGCCCGGCCACAAAGGACGAACACACGGCAGGCGACGCGCCGAACAGGTACAGCAGCAAAAAGGCGTGGCGGCGGAAGTTGCGGATCAGCCCGAAGTACTGCTCGCTGCTCACATCGGGCAGCGACCAGTTGTAGTGAATGCCCGAGATGGTTTGCATGCGCCGACCATAGCGGTGGCCCAGGCCCATGCGGTACACGCTCTTGGATTGCCCCACGTTGGAGCTGCCGTACTGACCAATCGGGATGGCATCGTCTTCGGGCAAACAACAGGGCATGCTGGACACCCACAGGCGTTCATCGCCCATGGCGCGCAGCGTGAATTGCTGGATCTGGGTAAGCTCCTCCACGCAGACATCGGGATCGGCCTGGACACTGGTGATGAGTTCTACCTGGGATTCGCTGAAATCGGTGGTGATGTGCGGGTGCGTGAGCGCCGAGCCCAGGGCCTGGGGGTGCGACGTCATGGCCAGCAGGCCGCTGGGCAGCGCGCGCAGGCTTTCTTTCTCCACGCCACGGCGGATACCGCGCAAACGCTGTGCTGTCAGGGCGCTCAAGGCCACTTGATTACTGTCCATGCCTACGGGCCCTTCCTCTTTCTGTGGGGCGCAAAGGTACCACAGGCCGCCATTTATTGCTCGCGGATGGAATAATGCCGCCGATGGATACCTCGGAACTCATTGTCTGGTCCTGCATGCTGGGGGGATTTCTCACCCTGGCAATGGTGGCCATGTCCGACTTGGTGATCAATCCCACCGTGGGCGCCTGGCGTGCACTGGTCTTCGTTCTGTTGACGGGCTGGAGCTGCGTGATCATGTCGGGCCTGGCGGGTCAGCTGTTTCCTGAGATTCCTGAACTGACCATGGAGGTGATGAAAGTCAGCATGGCCCCCCTGAGCGGTGCGCTGGCGCTGACCTACCTGGGTCTGTGGCTCGGAGTCAAGCGGGACGACCGCGCGGTCTACCGCAGCATGGTCTTCGTCTCCCTGGGCCTCATTGCGACCGCGGTGGTGGCTACGGGGTGTGTCTTGTATGGTGACGACCCCCATAGCACCTCGCCCCTGCTGGTCACCGGCCTATTGAGCACACTGGGGGCGTTGGTGGGCCTGGTGATCACCATCCGCGCGGCCCTGCTGGGCGATGATCTGGCACGCTGGATGGTGCTGGCTTGCCTGTTCCTGGTGGCCATGGTGGTGGGCATGTTTGGGCAGGCTTTGTCACCCGGCGCGCTGAGCTGGCCGCTGACGGCATTGATCGCGTTTTGCACGCTGTGCCACTTCTTGCTGATCACGGGCCTCACCGTAAAGCGCAACCGCGTCAACAAGCAGCTGATCCGCCTGACCAAAAAAGCCTCCGGCACCGACCCGGCCACGGGCCTGCACACCGGTTCGGTCCTCGTATCCAAGGTAGACGATGCCTTTTGGCGCAGCGCCCGCCTGAAGCGGGAATGTGCGGTGGTGTGCCTGCATTTGGGCAACTTGTATGAGCTGGGCGAGTCCGCCGGCCACGGTGTGGAGCAACAAATCCTGCAGGCCATGACCGCGCGTATCAGGCGTGCAGTGGGCTTTCGCTACGTGGTGGGGCTGTACCACCCGCGCTGCTTTGTGGTGGTGATCTCTGCCGTGAAGAACGCGCAGGAAGTGGAGCGCATGGTGCTGCGGCTGCGCGCCGTGCTGACCCGGCCGCTGAAGATCTTGGGCATCAAGGATGCCAGCCACACCTTCCAGCCGCGCTTCGGCATTGGCATTTCCCACAAAAGCGCTTCGGAAACCGACCCCACGGCTGTGATGGACGTGGCCGAGCGTCGTGCGCTGGCGCAGTCAGGCGCCACACGCGTGCCGGAAGAGGTGGCGCCCACCGCAGCAGGCGCGCTGTAAGTCAACGCGCCAGTCGCGCGGACGCCCTGCTCACCTCTTGTGCGCCCTGCGCTGCCCCGCTTTGCGGCACGGCTTCGCCATTGCGATCCAGCGCCTCCGACAGCTGGGCGACCAGGCGCTCGGGGCTTTGCGCATCCAGGCCAATCCAGGTGCCCTGGGTCAGCGTGATGTGGGCCGCTTCCACACTGCCCGCGCCGGCGCACAGCGTGGTGCGGGTGGGCGCATCCTCGGCCACCAGTACCAGCATGGCGGGCACCACGGCTTCGGGCTTCAGCGCCTCCAGCACGGCGGGCGGCATCAGGTCTTCGGTCATGCGCGTGGCGGCCGTGGGGGCCAGGCTGTTCACGCGGATGTTGTTTTTGGCGCCTTCAATCGACAGGGTTTGCATCAGTCCCACCAGCGCGAGCTTGGCCGCACCGTAGTTGCTCTGGCCAAAGTTGCCATACAGACCCGATGAAGAGGTGGTCATCAGAATGCGGCCGTATTTTTGTTCGTTCATATACGGCCACACGGCCTTGCAGCAGTGCACCGCGCCCATCAGGTGCACATCCACCACCAGGCGGAAGTCGGCCACCTCCATCTTGGCAAAGCTCTTGTCACGCAGGATGCCGGCGTTGTTCACCAGAATGTCCACGCGGCCCCAGGCGTCGACTGCCTGCTTCACCATGGCCTGCACCGCCTCAAAATCGGTGACCGATGCACCATTGGCCATGGCCTCGCCACCGGCAGCGCGGATCTCGGCCACCACCGCTTCGGCGGCCGACAACGAACCGCCGGAGCCATCGCGTGCACCGCCCAGGTCGTTTACCACCACCTTGGCGCCGCGTGCGGCCAGGGCCAGCGCGTGTTGGCGACCCAAACCGCCGCCCGCACCGGTCACGATGGCCACACGGCCCTTGAAATCCACACCCATGTTTGTCTCCTGCGTGAAGCCGGCGCACACCGGCTCTGTTAGTCTGTGCCTCGCCTGTTCAGGCGCTTTGCAACTTTACCGGAACACCCCTGTGCTGCACGCCACATCCGACCCTCTGAGTAACCCACGCGACTCGGCCACCATCGTCCTGCTGCGCGATGGCAGTTCGGGCCTGGAAGTGTTTTTGCAAAAACGCAGTGGCCTGTCAGACGCCTTTGGCGAGGCCTACGTGTTTCCCGGTGGCAAGCTAGACGACCATGACAGCACACCGGCCGCAGTGGCTGCGCTGGACGTACCTGCCGAGGCCCTGGCCCGGCAATTGGGTGAACCCGATCTGAGTGCGCCCGTGGCTGCCGGTCTGTATGTGGCCGCGCTACGCGAGCTGTTTGAGGAGGCCGGCGTCCTGCTAGCAGCGGGCAGCACGCACCCCGCCAGTGTGAAACCGGAAGACTGGCAAGCCTGGGTAGCCGCATCGGGCGCCACGCTTCAGGCCAGCGCGCTAGTGCCATGGAGCCGCTGGATCACGCCACGCATGGCCGCCCTGAGCAAAAAGCGCTTTGACACGCGCTTCTTTTTAGCGCTGGCGCCTACCGACCAAGAGGCCAGCCACGACAACTTCGAGACCACGGCCAGCATCTGGCTCGCACCCCAAGAAGCCCTGCTGCGCTACCACCGCGGCGAAATTGAAATGGCGCCGCCGCAGATCATGAGCCTGGCCCATCTGGCGCGCTATGGCAGCGCGGCTGAGGCAATGCACGCCGCGCGGCAACGACTGCCACCCTGCATCTGCCCGGAGAATTTCACGCAAGACGGCGAGGTCATCCTCTGCTACCCCGGCGACCCGCAGCACTCGGTGCCCACACGCGCCCTGCCCGGCCCAACGCGGCTGGCTATCCGCAACAAGCGCTTTGTGCCGGTAGAGGGGCTGGAGAGTTTGTGGGCCTAAGGCCTGGCGTGGCTTGCTATGGATTCAGGAGCTGCTCGCGCAATATCTACGGGGGCTAGAGGCCTATTTGGCATGTAAACAGCTGCTCAGTCACTTCTTTGCCCCACTGCGTGCCTTGCTGGCTTTGGGTGAGCGTGAAGCCATGCTTTTCGTACAGATGCCGTGCCGCATGCAGTCCATCAAACGTCCACAAGTGCACCTGACCGTAGCCGCGTGCCCGGCAGAAACCCATGGCCGCCGTCAGCAGCTGCGAGCCGATGCCCTGCCCGCGTGAAGCGTCAGACGTGATGAACCAGCGCAGATGCGCGCCCGATGCCTCGTGATGCGATCCATCAATGGCAATGGAGCCGTGGATCACCCCGTCTTGCTCTACCAGCCAAAGGCCATCCCGATCCACTTGGTAGTCCAGGCAAAACGCAGCCAGGCCGGACGCCACTTTGGCCTCAAACGGTGCGCCAAAGCCCGCGGTGCGCGCGTAGTAGCTGGCGTGCAGCTCGACGATGCGGCCTATGCAGCCGGGGCGGTAACCAAGGTGAATATTCATGGTTGCGGAATTCCAGTGCGCATCCAGTCTTCAACATCACTGGGCTTGACCAGGGTGCGCATCTCGTCAAACGCCGTCTGCGCCTCGGGGTAGTGGCGGCGCAGCAAGTTGAGCCATTGTTTCACGCGGCCGGCTTGCTGCTTTTTCTCTAGATGGGTCGTCGCTATTTGCCAGAAGGCGTGCATCAGGGGGCCCAGTTCTTTCCAGCTCCAGTCGCCCCCCGGCTGGGCAATGCTGCCCGGCACCGTGCCCATGGCCGCCAGCACGCTGCGCGCTAAGGCCGGGCGCGCCACAATGCCGCGCCCCAGCATGACAATGTGGCAGCCGCTTTGCGCCACAGCGGCCTGCGCGTCTTCCACGCTCCAGATCTCGCCATTCACCACGACTGGCACCCGCACCGCCTCGCGCACATCGGCCACGCGGTCCCAATAAGCCGGTGGGCGGTAACCCTGCGCCTTGGTACGCGCATGCACCACAATCTCGGCCGCGCCACCGGCCTCCAGCGCCCGCGCGCAGTCCAGCGCTAGGCTGTCGTCATTGAAGCCCAAACGCATCTTGGCGGTGACGGGAATGGACGCGGGCACTGCCGCGCGCACAGCAGCGACGATGGCGCGCAGGACCTCGGGGTCTTGCAACAGCGCGGCGCCACCGCCATGGCGGTTCACCACCTTGGCCGGGCAGCCAAAGTTCAGGTCAATGCCGGGCGCACCCATCTCCGCCAGCCGCGCTGCGTTTTCGGCCAAACACACCGCGTCCGACCCCAGCAACTGCGGCCATACCGGCACGCCTGCAAAGGTGCGTGCGCCATGGGCCAGCTCGGGCACCGTGCGTAGCAAGGCCTTCTCTGACATCAGCGAGTGCGTGATGCGAATGAACTCCGACACGCACTTCTCCACCCCGCCCACGCGGGTCAGGATGTCACGCAGGACAAAGTCGAGAAGCCCCTCCATGGGGGCGAGGTAGATGCGGACGGGCACTGGGATGAAGAACTGAGAAAGGGACTAAGCAGTCGCGCATTGTCCCCCAACAGGGGGGCTGCCTTTAGAGGGCTTTGGTGCCAGCTTGCAGCAGTGCGCCCGGATCCAGGAAGAACATCTTCTTCCACCCCTGTGTCTCTGAACTAAAGCGCCACGGCAGAGGGATGAGCGACACCACGGCGTAGTGCAGATGTGGCGGTTTGCCTGCGGCGTTTCCGCTTGTGCCAACCAAACCAAGCACCGCCCCCTTGGCGAGGAAGGGGGGCGACGGATCGGCATCGGCCAAGTGTGCGTAGTAGTGCACTCTCCATTTCGGCCCAAGAACCACAACCACGTTGCCACCAATACCGAGGTGGCCTTGATAGATGACAACACCCGGGACGGCGGATACAACATGTCTACCCTGGGGTGCGAAAACATCAATACCTTTGTGCACGCCGGAAACTCCCCATGGCTCATACCAAAATGACTTTGGATTCCAGTCTTTCGAAGTAGCCCCAGCTACAGGAATGCGGGGTTCCTCAGGAATGGCGAAGCCAATGCCTAGCAGCAAAGCGATGGCAGCAAGAAAGGTATACAGACGGCGATGCTTCATCTTACGTCGTGCCAAAGATTTGACGGGCACTGCATAGCGACGGAATCTAGCGCCGTTTGGCCGCAGCACTTGGTTGAGAAAGCCTGATTGAACACCAAAGTAGCGTACAAAAAACTACAGAGAACAAGATGCAAGCGTCCAGACTTTTGGGCGGCGCTGCCAACAGATCGCTAAAAACGGCATACGGTACAACGGGCGCCCAAACGAAGAACGCGGGAAAGTCGCTGAACGGCACATGAGAGTGGCCTTCGTAGTGCGGCCACTTTATGTATAAAACGACTGCGGCACCGGCCAGCAGATAACTGATGACCATTGCAAGACCGATACGTAGTGGTCGGCGGTGATAGCGCAGTTCAAACTTCATGGGGCAGGATCAATAATCAGCATTGACCAAAATAAATTTCACGAGGCAGCCAGTGTGAACCAGAGCCAGCCCATCCATCTGATAGCGGTCGACACGAAAAGCCAGACTGAAGAACTGATCGCCGTCCAGCATTGTTCCCTTGAAGGTGTTCCATCGCTCGCGCGAATTGCCAAACGGCACAAGCTTGCCCGTCTCTCGAATCGGAATCATGTGCTTGGCTTCAACCTCCGCAACCGTGAACGGACCCTCAACGGTGTAGCGTTTGTCAGCCTGCAGCTCCGAAAAAGATCTTTGGTCGCCGACGCACTCAGCTCCTGACACCGCAAAAGCGGCCGGGCCACTCAGCACGACAAAGAGTACCGCTACATGAAGGTGTAAACGCATCGGGTCACTTCCATATCTGCCACCATTTACGGGTTGCCCCTTCACCTAAAGGTATTGACGAAGGTGCGTATACATCGAATTGCTTGTAGTTGAGGGCCGGGTTTTCTTCATCATGTTTGAAGCCAGCAATCTCGTTGGCAGTTTGCAGAGGCACTTCAAAGTAGAAGTCAACTTCCTTTGGCCCCAAGTCCTCCGCATCCTGTTGTTCTTCGGCTTCTTGCAGAGCAACGCCGCAGGGATCAGGAAGTGACCCTTCGAATTTCAGATGCCGCTTGCCCTGTTGTGCATCGTGTTCAACGCACCATACTTTTTCACCCTGCTTCCAGAACTCGGCGGAAGAGAACATTACGTGCTCCTCGACACGACAAGCAAGCACTTCGGCGGCCCTTGACAGCACAGCTAGGCTTGATTCGGAGACCAAAGGGTGGTCACAAACTGGCGCAATGACAAGATGCCACCCGTTGGGCAGCGCGTGGCCCGAAACCGATTTGCGCCCCATTCACCCACACTGCCGGTTTTCGAAAGTCCGAGAATTTCAAGCCCCGCTTCGACAGTAGAGCCCTTGAATGCAAGCCAGGAAAGCGAATAACCCATGGTGATTTTTAACGTCCGAGGCCACCGGCACGCAACACGCGCCGCGAAGCGGCAACCTGATGTTGCTTGTCCGCGTGGGCCGAATTGTTAGACCTGTCTATTAAAGAATTCATGTGCCTCCTTTGCAAGTCGCTCCACCTGCCCTGCCTCGACAACAATAGCGAATTTTGCCGACCAACAGGCCCTTACGTTAGAACCCGGCACCTCAAAGTGAATTGTTATGTGGCCCGTGGAGTCTGAGGTCGCTGATATTCTGAGCTCGCCTTCCATAGCGTCCCATGTCTTGACTCCTTTCCACCCCGACCATTGTTTTGCGATGTCGTCGAACAAAACAGTTGGTGGATGGCCAAAGCCTGGATTCTCGACAAGAGCCGATGCTTTGAAATCTGGAGCCTCTAGATGAACCATATAGGCATCGAGCCATCCATCGGACTCAAATCTCTGGGAATCGAACGTGACAACCACTTGTCGCTCGGCTTTGATAATGAACGAATGCATGAAGGTCTAACGTTGGCGCTGTCTGGCACGCAGCAAGCGCCGCAAAGCGGCATCCTGCTGCTGAGCGTCCGCGACGAGCAACCTGTTAACCCTGGCCAACTGCTGCCTCATTCTTTTTGCGAAAGTTTATTGACGCCTCTTTTGACGCAAACACTGTCCATCGTGCAGTGAATGAGGGATTTTCGAAGGTGCTTCCGTCCTTGAGTTCGTAGAACCCTGTTTCGGCCAGCTCAAAAACTTCCTCGTCATATGGGAGGGACATTTCATCACCGCTGGGTCGCAGAACTCGCACAGTATTTTCATTGAATGAGACAACAGTGCCAAAGAACGTATCAAAGGTTTCTTCGCCCTCGTTATCAATTTTTCGCAACGACACCAAGATGGTCTTATCGTTTAAGTCGAGCATGTTGGTCCAATGGTGGTGCAGGTAAGAGTTAACGTTTGAGCTGAGCGGGCCGAAGCCGGCATAGTGCTTGGGCCGCGAGGCGGAGCATAGACCTGAACCGCCTCGCGGCCCAAGTGCCATGCCGGTGGAGGTCCGCCTCGAGCGAAGGGTTAGGCGTCATCGCGTATTAGGTCCGCAATTCTGCCGCTAGGTAGCCGAACCGGACCCCGCAATGAGCTGTCGCTCGCGAGATGTTCATCCATGAGTTCGAAGCAGCGCGATCGATGGTGCTCAAGCAGCGATGAGTCTCGCGTTTCGAAGTACTCGCCCTCGTCTGTGACCGAAAAAGCATCGAACCAAGGTTTCAGAAGGTCTAGAAGTCTGATGAGTTCTTCGTGCACATTCTGTGGCGCGAACTGCGTCTTTGTGTACTCCTGGACGTAGAGATCGCGGTCGAACTCAAGCCTGATCGGCTCGCTGCTTGGATGTGGCTGGAGTTCGACTCCTCTTGTCGGACCCTCATAGTCCCAGTCCTGCTCGTCGCGGACGCGACCGAGCGTCACTTGATCATTCTCGAAGTGCGCTACAGGCCAAGAGCGAGCGGCAGCGAAGTCCGTTGCGGCCTTGACTACCGCGTCGTACGCATCAGCGTTGCGGAGCTGGCCTTCGAAGTGAACCGTGACACCCATGTTGACGCCTAACGTTGGCGATGACCAGCACGCAGCGACTGCTGCGCAGCAGCCTCTTGCCGCTGGCTGTCTGCGTCGATCAACCTGTTAACCATCAAGCTCACGGTGCAGCCTTAGGGGCAGGACCAACGTCCATTCCGTCATATGAGCCGATAGCACGCTTCTCTGCGAACTCATAAAACTGCACGTTTCGAAGGTTAAGAGACTCTGGCGTATGCGCCTCGACCCGCTCAATGTGCAACCTAAAAAGTGGCCGACCCTGGACTGCTTCTAGGTTGACGATCCGATAGCTCATTGTCTGAAGTTCTGTCGCTGCCCCCTTGAGTTTTTCCATGTCCCGATCGAAAAAGAAATACCCCCAGAGAAGCGGGCCGTCGACGTTCCATGGTGTTTTGGCGCGCATGTCTGCAAACATCGCCTGGAGCTTTTCCAGCGAGATGCGCTTTGATGTTTGAGCTTGCGCTGGGACAAGTTGTCCAACCATCAGAATGGCAAGTCCTGAGGCGATTAACGTGCGTCTGATAGGCATTGGAAGATCGTCCCTTTGACGGTTAACGTTGGCGCTGCCCGGTGCGCAGACTGAGCCGCGAAGCGGCATTCTGCGGCTGCGTGTCCGCGCCGAGCAACCAGTTATGCCGCATCAGCTAGCACCTCGGTTTTTTCCAGGAGCTCTGCAGTGGCGGAGCTGTGCAAAGGTCCCCAGATAAAGGACGTTGCTTGCAGTCGCAAAGTACATCTAAACCTTCGACCCGATTCCGCGACAGCTTCAAAGGTGATCTGCGGGGTTTGTCGGTCCATTTGAAACTTGGTATGTGAACCGACTCGGACTGTCATGTTGGTCGACGCAGCCCATTCGCGCGCGCGCGCAAGGGCTTGTCGTTTCCAGAACCAGTTCGCGAGGAAGAACACCAGACCAACTACAACGATCGTTGCGATGCCGTCCAAAGAGAGGAGTGAGTTCAAGTTGGCTTCTTTCTACAACAGCCAGAATTCAGCGGCATAACGTTTGACTTAAGCGGCGTGCCGTAGGCACGTCCGCTTGAAGGAAGGGTTAGGCCTCGGCTTACACATACGAATGGTGAAGTTCGGCGTCCTTCGGCTCTTGATCGGCTACTGCGACGAAGGCAAGATGGGTGGCGGCAAAGTCGCGCACTACGGTTGATGCCTGCGGGCCCTCACAAATCAGGTTGCCGGGCTTGATCGCTTCCAGTTCAGTTGTTGGCTCAAATCTGTACGTCAGACTTAGCTGACTAATCGCATCGTCGTCTTGAGCTGCCTCTTCAATGAACTGTCGCGTGATGTTCAGTTCAAAGTTTCTGCCAGAGCCCCAGTCGTACGTTCCCCATTGAAACAGAAGCATGTCTCCATCACGTCCGCTGCAACCGACCGGTGCGACCTCATCATAGAACGCAAACATCTGGGCAAGTCCTTCGCGGGGTGTGCAAGCTTCTAGAGCTACTCCTGAAGCACTGCTGAATGCTTGGAATGAGGCGAGAGATTCGGATGGTGTCATGAGAGGCCTAACGTAATGTCCAGAGCAACACTTGCTCTATAAGTTGGGCGCTGCTCCATAAGTTGGACATGAAAATCTCCTGAGAACGGCTTGCAGTCTAGCTATTTGCTGAATATACTGGTTAAACGTCCAGTATTAAAAATTCCATGAAACCCGGCACCCCTCCGCCGCAATCCACCCGTGTGTTGGACCAGTTGCGCGAGCGCATTCGGTACATGCACTATAGCCTCAGTACCGAGCAGGTTTACGTCTACTGGGTGCGGTTTTTCATTCGCTGGGCAGCACGCGGCGGCGAAATGCGGCATCCGCGCGACTTGGGTGCACCGGACGTAGAGGCATTTTTGTCCATGCTGGCAACTGAACGCAAGGTATCGGCCTCCACGCACAACCAAGCACTCAGCGCGGTTTTGTTTTTGTATCGTGAAGTATTGGGTATTGCGTTGCCCTGGCTTGACAACATCAACCGTCCAACCCAAAAACGGCGCATTCCCAGCGTGCTGACCAAGGACGAAGTTGCTGGCCTGCTGGCGCATATGGATGGACAAACCGCGCTGTTGGCGCGCTTGCTGTATGGCACCGGTATGCGGTTGATGGAGGGCATGCGCCTTCGCATCAAAGACGTTGACTTTGACCGCCACGTCATCATCGTGCGTGAGGCAAAGGGAGGCAAAGACCGGGTCGTGATGATGCCGCATTCGCTGGCATCCGCATTGCGTCTGCAATTGTTGGCGTCCCGCGCCCAGTGGGAGGCGGACCGCCAGGCGCAGCGCGGCGGAGTGGAAACCCCGCACGCGCTGGAACAGAAATACCCCAAGGTCGGGCACACCTGGGGTTGGTTCTGGATGTTTCCGTCACCGACGCTGTCCATTGACCCTCGCAGTGGCGTGGAGCGGCGGCATCACCTGTACGAAGACCGGCTACAGCGGTCGCTCAAGAAGGCCGTCGTACTGGCAGGCATTCACAAGACGGTATCCGTGCACACCCTGCGCCACTCCTTCGCCACCCACCTGCTACAGGCAGGCACCGACATCCGCACCGTGCAAGAGTTGCTGGGCCACAGTGATGTGTCTACCACAATGATTTACACGCATGTGCTGAAGGTGGCCGCGGGTGGAACAACAAGTCCACTTGACAGCCTATCAACGATATAACCAATCATTACGCTACAAAAACAATAGCTGCTCGCGCAATGAGAAAGGGCGCCGCAGCGCCCTTTCTCATTCAAACCCAGCGCTTCGACAGGCTCAGCGCGAACGGGAGCTGGGTGTGCGCATCAATTCCGAATCAAGTGGTCAAACGCACTCAGCGCAGCTTTCGATCCCTCACCCGCCGCGATCACGATCTGCTTGAACGGCACGGTGGTGCAGTCGCCCGCTGCAAATACACCAGAGGCGTTGGTGTGGCCTTTGGCGTCCACGATGATTTCGCCGAACTTGCTCAGCTCAATCGTGCCCTTGAGCCATTCGGTGTTGGGCACCAGGCCGATCTGCACGAACACGCCTTCCAGTTCCACCAGATGCTCCACGCCCGTGGCGCGGTCCTTGTACTTCAGGCCGTTCACCTTGCCGTCGGCACCGGTGATTTCGGTGGTCTGGGCGTTGGTGTGCACCGTCACGTTGGGCAGGCTGTTGAGCTTCTTGATCAGCACGGCATCGGCCTTCAGTTGGTCAGCAAACTCGATGACGGTGACGTGGGCCACGATACCAGCCAAATCAATGGCAGCTTCGATACCCGAGTTGCCGCCGCCGATGACCGCGGTGCGCTTGCCCTTGAACAAGGGGCCGTCGCAGTGCGGGCAGTAGGCCACGCCCTTGTTCTTGTACTCCTGTTCGCCGGGCACATTCACATTGCGCCAGCGCGCACCGGTGGAGAGGATCACAGTCTTGGCCTTGAGCGTGCCGCCGTTGGCCAGCACCACCTCGGCCATACCACCCGCTTGTGCTGCGGGGATGATCTTGTCGGCCCGCTGCAGGTTCATGATGTCCACGCCATACGAGCGGGTTTGCGCTTCCAATGCAGCGGCAAACTTGGGGCCGTCGGTCTCTTGGACCGAGATGTAGTTCTCGATCGCCATGGTGTCGTTCACCTGGCCGCCAAAGCGCTCGGCCGCCACGCCCACGCGGATACCCTTGCGGGCAGCGTACACGGCTGCAGCGGCACCGGCGGGGCCACCACCGACGATGAGCACGTCGTAGGGGTCTTTGGCGGACAGTTTGGCGGCGTCTTTGTCAGCAGCGCCAGTATCCAGCTTGGCCACGATTTCTTCGACCAGCATGCGGCCATTGCCGAACAGCGCGCCATTCAGGTAGACGCTGGGAACGGCCATGATTTCACGGGCGTTGATCTCGTCCTGGAAGGCACCGCCTTCGACGACGGTGGTCTTGATCTTGGGATTGAGGATGGCCATGAGGCTCAGAGCCTGCACCACGTCCGGGCAGTTGTGGCAGGTCAGGCTCATGTAGACCTCGAAGTTGAAGTCGCCACCATCTGCCGGGCTCAGGCCTTTGATTTGGTCGATCACGTCCTGCTCCACCTTGGGCGGGTGGCCACCGGTCCATAGCAGGGCCAGCACCAGCGAGGTGAACTCGTGGCCCAGGGGCAGGCCGGCAAAACGCAGGCTGGTGTCAGTGTCGCCGCGCTTCAGGGTGAAAGAAGGCTTGCGGGCGTCCTGTCCGTCATAGGCGACTGTGATCTTGTCGGTACGCAGGCTCTGGATGGTGTGCAGCAGGTCGCGCATTTCCACCGAGTTGTCGTCCTCACCGAGGGACGCCACGATCTCGATCGGCAGCGTCACGCGCTCCAGGTAGGCGCCGAGTTGGGATTTGAGGGTGTCGTCGAGCATGGTGATTCCTTTTGCTATTCATTTGGTAGCTGCTTGCGCACACTACACGCGGGCTACAGCCCAATTTGGGCAAAAAAAAGCCGGACGGCCTGGCGCACACGCACCAGGACGCTGTCCGGCTAGTGAGCGCTCAGGGCGCTCTGCCGTCTTGCCGGATGGGCTTAGATCTTGCCGACCAAGTCCAGGGAAGGCGTAATGGTCTTGGCGCCTTCGTTCCACTTGGCGGGGCACACTTGGCCGGGGTGGGCGGCGGTGTACTGGGCGGCCTTCAACTTGCGCACGGTTTCCTTGACGTCACGGGCGATTTCGTTGGAATGGATTTCCAACGTCTTGATGGTGCCAGTGGGATCAATGATGAAGGTACCGCGCAGTGCCAGGCCTTCTTCGTCGATGTGCACGTCAAACGCACGTGTCAGGGCATGGGTGGGGTCGCCAATCAGGGGGAACTTGGCCTTGCCCACGGCAGGGGAGGTTTCGTGCCACACCTTGTGGGCAAAATGGGTGTCGGTGGTGACGATGTAGACCTCGGCACCAGCCTTCTGGAATTCTGCGTAATGCTCAGCAGCGTCTTCCACTTCGGTGGGGCAGTTGAAGGTGAACGCAGCGGGCATGAAAATGAACACGTTCCACTTGCCCTTGAGGGTCTCGTTGGTCACGGTCACAAACTTGCCGTTGTGAAAGGCTTCGTTCTTGAATGGGACGACTTGGGTGTTGATCAATGACATGGTGGTTTTCCTCTTGAAGTTGCTGTTCTGAACACGAACAACCTGAATCTTAGAGCCTACACACCATGTTTTGGTTTGATTGATCCAATCAAGCGGATTGACTTTGCCTATGACGCCCGAAACACCCGGTGGTGCAGGCGGCGCAATGACCACCATACGGTGCCCGCCACCACCGGAATGGCCGCCGCGGCCGTCAGCTCCGGGCTCCAGGGCCAGCCCCAGTGCTGCGCGGCCTTGGCCCAGTAACTGGCCAAGCCAACGATGTAGTAGGTGATGGCCGCCACCGACAGGCCCTCCACCGTGGACTGCAGCTTGAGCTGCATGTCCTGGCGGCTGTTCATGGTCGCCAGCAGGGCCTGGCTGCTTTGCTGCTGCTCGATCTCGACCCGGGTGCGCAGCAGATTGCTGATGCGCGATACGCGCTGCGACAGCGCATCCTGGCGGCGGCTGGACCAGGCGCAGGTGCTGCGCGCCGGGGTCAATCGGCGCTCCATGAACTCGCCAATGGTTTGCATGCCAGCCAGACGCGACTCGGCAATGTCTTCAATGCGCTTGTCGACCAACTCAAAGTAAGCGGCGCTGGCTGAAAAACGAGAATGGGTGGCCGCGTGCTGGCTCTCCACCTGCCCTGCCAGGCGGGTCAAGCGGTCCAGCAGCGCGGGCTCGTCATCGCGCGTAGCACTGCGGATGGCTTCGGCCAGTTCCGCCAGCTCGCGCTCGGCAGACGCCAGCACCACCGAGGCCTCGCGCGCCGCGGGCAGGCCCAGCAGGGCCGCCATGCGGTAAGTCTCAATCTCCAGCAGGCACTGCACCAGGCGCCCCAGGCGCCGCGGTGTGACACCACCGGCCAGCAGCACCATGCGAGAAAAGCCGTCCGCATGCACCGCAAAGTCGGTGTACACCTCGCCAAAACCGTCGGCCACGGTGGAGGCCACCAGCGTGTCCTCGTGCAGCAGCTGGCGTATCCAGGGACCCGTGTCCACCTCGTTGGTGGACAACACCCACAGGTGCAAGCTGGCCAGGCAGCCACCCGGCAGGTTCGCCAGCCACTGCTGGGGCACGGCGTTCAGCGCCAGCTCGGGCTCTCGGTCCGTGCCCACCTGGTTACTGATCGGGCGCATGAAGGTCCAGGTCACAAACTCGGTGTGCAGCTCCCAACGCAAGCGGTACAGCCCCAAGTCCATGCGGATATGGATGGAATCCGCATCCGGCGCGGCCAGATGGTGGTCCCGCGCCAATGCGGCAATGTGCGCGCGACTAGCCTCTCTCTGCTCGGCATTGCAGACCATGACCACATGCGAGAGCGCCATGGGCGAGGCCATGGACTCAGGCGGGCGGGCGTGAACTTCGTTGTGAAGCGAGAGGCGTTGTGGGTGCTGCGCGGTTTGGATGTTCAAGGGAAGGACGGACTCAATAATTAATCTTCAACAAACGCCTCTTCGCGCTTAGCCTTGATGGAAGGCATCAGCACGACGACCAGCAGCAGCACGGCCGCGGCCAGCAAACTGGCTGACAGCGGACGCGTGAGGAACACGCTCCAGTCCCCGCGGGACAGCAACAACGCACGGCGCAAATACTCTTCCATCATCGGGCCCAAGATAAAGCCCAGCAGCAGCGGAGCAGGTTCTGTGCCCAGCTTGATGAACAGGTAGCCGA
>NZ_JAVDXO010000002.1:0-777178 GCF_031457975.1 Rhodoferax saidenbachensis | reverse complement strand
ACTCACCGGGGATGGCGCCATCGGTCTCGGCGACCGTCTTGTTGCCCGCAAACCCTGCGCCGTTCTCATCGGGGACGGAGACGCTGGGGGAGCCATCGGTATGGCCATTGATGGAGATGGTCAGGGTGGCGGTGGAGGTGGAGCCATCACCGTCGGTGATGGTGTAGGTGTAGGTATCGGTCAGAGGAGCGCTGGCATCGTTGAGTGCATTGACCGTGGCATTGCTGTTGTCCAGCGTATAGGTGTAAGAGCCATTGGCGTTCAAGACCAGAGAGCCATAGGAGAGGGTCACGGTCGCGGGGGTGACCGGGGTGGCGTTGGTGTCAGCGCCCACGGTATCGGCGCCAGTGCCGGTGAGCACCGAGCCAGAGACGGTATTGGTGGCGGCGTCCTCGGTGATGGAGGCGGCGTCATTGACAGCGACGGGCTTGCTGTCGGTGATGACGATATCGAGGTTGTTGGCTGTGCTGGTGGCGCCCAGGGAATCGGTGACCGTGACGGGAAAAGCTGCGGTGACGGAGGCATTGGAGCTGTGCACCACGGGATCAAAGGTATAGCTGACCTTGCCGGTGGCAGGGGCGTAGCCATTGAGCACCAGCGTGCCATCGGTGGTGGTGATGGAGACAGGCGTGGTGCCCAGAGCGGCGAGCTGAGCTGCGCTCAGGGTTGTGCCGCCCACGGAAATACTGGCCAGGCCGGCAGGCGCGGAGACGGTGAACTCACCGGGGATGGCGCCATCGGTCTCGGCGACCGTCTTGTTGCCCGCAAACCCTGCGCCGTTCTCATCGGGGACGGAGACGCTGGGGGAGCCAGGTGGCGTTGTGGTTCCCGATGCGGTGGTCGTGGGCGGGTTGGCTACCCCCGATGGATCAAATTCGGTGACATCCTGCTGGTTGTTGTCGCGCTGGATGCCCAATGGGGTCAACTCTTCGTTGATGCGCAACACCCGGACAAAGCTGTGTGAGTCGCTGGCATCACCGCCAGAAAGGCCTGCGGCGGTGGCGTCCAGTTCCGCGGAAAGGTCGCCTGTTCCACTAGCGAGAACCTTGGCAATCGCCTCCGCGCCACTGTTGAGATCCTTGAGTGCAGTTTCCGTCGGGTCGGTCTTGATCGTTCCCAGCAGGTTGGCGTCAATCAGCAGTTCACGGCCAGATTCGACAGTGATGAGCTGGTCATGGGGCATGGCCAGTTCAAGCCGCGTGCCATCTTCTGTTGCGATGACCTGGCCCTCTTGAACTTCATCGCCCAGGCGCAAGGCTTTACGGCTGCCATCCGGGTTCACGATCCATGCATTGCCTTGCAGAACAACGACAACACCACGTGCTTGGGCGGAAACTTGATTGGCAGCCATGAAAACTCCGGAATTCAGCTAATTGGATCAGCTGACTCTAGGGGAAGGCGGTGCGCGTGGCTATTGTCCTTGGGTACAGGTTTTGTGCTTTTTTATTGGATTCCGTGGACTTTCAAGGCCAGCTGCAGGCGGTCGGAGACGCCTAGTTTCTCAAAAGCGGCGCTGAGATGCGCTTTCACCGTGCGCTCGGAAATTCTGCAGGCACCCGCAATGTCCAAATTGGAGGCTCCTTTGGCGGCCATCACGGCCACCTCAGTCTCCCGGTGGGTCAGCAAACTGCTCCATGTAGAAGAGGGTGCAGAGACCAGGGGGGCGGCCAGATTGGCGCCGCGGATCAGCCTTTGCATCAGAGCGGAGCCAATCCAGACATGTCCTGTTTGGATTACTTGTTGGATTTGGCGCAAGGTGCCGGGGTCTGAAAATGCATGGCAATACCCTGCGCAACCGGCGTCGAGAGCCGCCATGGCCTCGTCATCCTTGGGGTTGGAGCTTGCCGCAATGACACGGTGCCCTGCATTTCCCCACAGAGCTTGCCAAGTCGGGTCTTGCCACTTGGGTAGGTCGGGCAGGGCCAAATCAAGCCAAATTTGAGCTCCCTTTGGCAAAGCGAGCGCATGCAGTTCCTGAAAACTCGCCGCGGCAAAAGCTTTGGGGTGCCCCAATGCTTTTTGCCAGTGCAGGCGCAAACCCGCGTCGCGCGTCGCATAGACCCAAGCCTTGGCCCCGCTCATCGTTCGGTCATCGCCTTCGCGCGGGCTCGCAAGATGGGTTTCAGCAAATACGACAGTACCGATTTTTTACCCGTAAGGATGTCCACTTCTGCGACCATGCCGGGAATGATGGGGAACTTCTGGGGGCCAATGCTGTTGGACAGCGTGCGCACGCGCACCACAAAGTAGGCATTGCCTTTGTCATCGACCACACTGTCCGCGCTGATCTGCTCCAGTGTGGCTTCCAGTCCACCATAGATGGCAAAGTCATAAGCGGTAAATTTGACCAGCGCTTTTTGCCCAGGCCGCAGGAAGGCGATGTCGCGCGGTAATACCTTGGCTTCCAGCAGTAGCGCGTCGTCTGACGGTACCAGCTCAATCACGTCCTTGCCAGGTTGCACAACACCACCCACCGTGTTGACCTTGAGCTGCTTGACGGTGCCATTCACGGGGGAGCGAATCTCGGTTTGCTTCACGCGGTCCTCCAGCGCGGCACTGCCTTCAGACAGTGCATTGAGCTTGGCATTCACCTCGCTCATTTCGGAGCGTGCGATGTTGCGGAAGGTCAGCTCCACCTCCTGGATCTTGCGGTTAGCCTCCGCCACGGCCGACTCCAGGCGCGGGATGTCGGAGCTTGCACTGTCGCGCTCACCGCGGTAACGGGCCACGTCACGCTCCAGGCGCAGCAGTTCCACATCCGACACCGCCCCAGTTTTCACCAATGGGCGTGTCATGTCCAGTTCTCGCGCGGTCAGGTTGTAGCTTTGCGAGGCCTGTTCACGCCGTGCGCGCACCGAGATCAGCTCCTGCGAGCGTTGGGTGGATTGCTGACGGGCTACACCAATCGTCGCATCCAGCTCTGCCCGGCGCGATTCGTACAACGTGCGTTCCTGTTCCACGATCTCCGGTGCCTGCTTCGTCACTTCGTCTGGAGGGATAAAACGTGAGCCCTCTGCCAGTGCGCGCAGACGCGCTGCCTTGGCCAGTAATGACAGGTACTGCGACTGGTTTTCCCGTAACGAGGACACCATGCGTGTGGGGTCCACCTTGAGCAGCAGGTCGCCGGCCTTCACGGTCTGGCCTTCGCGCGCCAGGATCTCGGACACGATGCCGCCGTCCAAGCTTTGCAGAATCTGGATCTGGCGTGACGGTATCACTTTGCCTTCGCCGCGCGTGACCTCGTCCAGCACGGCAAATGCCGACCACACCAGCAACACCACCGCCGCGATCAGGCTGAGCCATATGAGAATGCGCGCACCCTTGGGCGTTTGCTCGGCAATCGCCCAATCGGCATTGGCGTCAAAGTCGCTGTCTTGGTCGCTGTGTTTGCCGGTGACGGCCAGCAGGCCGCGGTCGATCCAGCGCGAGCACCAGCCATAAAAGCGGCCCCACAGCGCCATGAGCTTGGAGGATTTCGGTGCGGAGGGAGCAGTTGCCATTACACAGCCCTCCCAATGCGGCCGCTTTGCAAGGCTTCCACCACCTGGGCCTTGGGGCCATCGGCCATGATCTGGCCGTTGTCAATCACGATCAGGCGATCCACCAGCTCCAGCAGCGAGGTGCGGTGCGTCACCAGCACCACGGTCTTGCCGATGGTGAAGCGGCGCAGGCGCGCCTTGAGCAGATCCTCACTCTGGTGGTCCATGGCGCTGCTGGGTTCGTCCAGCAACAGAATGGGCGAGTCGTTCAGCACGGCGCGTGCAATTCCAACGGCCTGGCGTTGCCCGCCCGAAAGCGATTCACCGCGTTCGCCAATGGGCATGTCAAAGCCGCGCGGGTGGCGATTGGCAAACTCGGTGACACCGGCAATCTCAGCCGCTGCGATCACGTCCTGATCGTCGGCAAAAGGGGCGCCCAGGGCGATGTTTTCTTTCAATGTTCCGTAGAAGAGGCTGACGTCTTGTGAGACAAAGCCTGCGGCCCGACGCAGCTCGGCCGGGTCAATCTGGCGCAGGTCAATGCCGTCAATCAGGATGGCACCGTCCGTGGGCTGGTGCAGGCCCAAGATCAGGCGCTGGATGGTCGACTTGCCCGACCCGACGCGGCCAATGAAGGCCACCTTCTCGCCAGCATGGATCTTGAACGACACACGGCTCAGCACGGCCTGCTGTTGCCCGGGGTAGGAGAAGCTGACGTTCTTGAATTCAATGGTTCCTTGGAATCCGGCGCGGTGCAAAAACGCGGCGTCGTCCGCGCGTTCGGGCTGTGTTTGCATGTGGTTGGCAATCGACGCCAACCCGCTTTTGGCATTGTGGTACTGCATCAGCAGTCCGGCCACCTGGCCAAACGGCGCCATGGCACGCCCGGCCAGCATGGAGGCCGCGATGATGGCGCCCATGCTGATCTGGTTAGCCATCAGCAGGTACACGCCCACGATCACGGTGGTGACTGACACCAGCTGCTGCATCATTTGCGCAAAGTTCAGCGTGGCATTGGACAGCAACTTGAGCTTGGTGCTGTTTTGCGCCAAGAACACCGTGGACTGTTCCCATTTGCGCTGAAAAGCACTTTCAGCCACCATGAATTTGATGGTCTCAATGCCCACCAGGCTTTCCACCAGTGTGGCGTTGCGCTGCGAAGACGCGCGCTGGGTGACGTCCACCAGCTCCTGCATCTTTTGCTGCACCACCAGCGAAGCCACCAGCAGCATGCCGATGCACACCAGCGGCGGCAGCACCAGCCAGGGTGAAATCCAGATGATGACGACAAAGAACACCAGTACAAACGGCAGGTCTACCAGGGTGGTGATGGAGGCAGACGCCACAAAGTCACGCACCGATTCAAAGGCGCGCAGGTTGGCTGCAAATGAGCCGACCGACGCTGGGCGGTCGGCCATGCGCAGGCCCAGTACCCGCTCCATGATGCGCGAGGACAGCGTTACATCGATGCGTTTGCCCGCCGTGTCCAGGATGTAGGCGCGCAGCACGCGCAGCGCGGCGTCAAAGCACATCATCACCAGCACGCCAATCGCCAGCACCCACAGTGTTTCTTCTGCTCGGTTGGGAACCACGCGGTCATAGACCGTCATGGAGAACATGGGCATGGCCAACGCAAAAAGGTTGATCAATAGGGCCGCCAACAGGCTGTCACGGTACAGGCGCCAGTTCTGGAACACCACGCTCCAGAACCAGTGGCGTGCTTTGACATCGCCGGTCTGTGGCGTGCGTGGGTCGAACTTGAACACCGGCCGCACAAAAAACACTACACCGGCAAACAGTGCTTCCAGCTCTTCCTTGGGCAGCACATCCCCCGATTCACCGCTTTCTGGAAAGCGCACACGGGCTTGTCCGTCATCCATCCACTCCAGCAGCAGGCAGGCCTGCTTGTCCTTGAGCATCAGGATCACCGGCAGTAGCCCGGGCCGGAGGTTGGCGAGCGCACGCCGCGCCAGTCGTGCGGTCAGTCCGGCACGGGCTGCCGCGCGCGGCAGCAAGGCAGGGGTGACGAGGTTGCTTTCCAGCGGTAGCCCTGCGGACAAGGCCTCCTGGCTGGTAGAGATGCCAAAGATCCGGGCAATCGCCACCACACTGTCCAGCAGCGGATCGAAATGGACGCTGTGCTCACCCAAGCGCCAGGCGGTGGGCTTGGGTTGGTGGGTGGGTGTTGAAGGGGGAGTGGACACCATGGGTTACAGCAGACGGTCGTCTCCGCCCAGCAAGTTCAGCGCACCTTGCATGCGGTTGCGCAAGCCCTTGCGCAGTGTCAGTTTGCGCTGCGCTGCGGCTGGCAAATCGGTGTGGCGGATCACGTTCTTCATGATCAGTGTGTCGATCAAGTCTTCCAGCACGCGCACAAACTCCGCATCGGCTGCGTCGAACCCCGGCTCCGTGGATCGCGCACCCATGAAGCCTACGATGTCGGGGTGGGTATCGTCCAGAAACTCGCCCCCCGCGCGCTCTTGCCGAGACAGCGAGGCGATGGACCCATCTGCATTGCGAAGTACGTGGAACATGGCAGTGGTTCGTGAGGTGGTTCCTGGCAAACTGTATGCAATTCGCTTGTTGTGCTGGATGTTAGCACCAGCTTTGCACAGCGCTGCGCCAACCATGTCACGGTTTTCCCTTTGCGCACCCGTGGCGATGCCGGGGGCTCAGACCGCAGCGGGGGACGCGGTGATGATGCCGCCGCCCAGACACACCTCGCCGTCGTACAGCACGGCGGATTGGCCGGGGGTCACAGCCCACTGCGCTTGGGGGAAGCTTAGCTGGAAGGTGGTGCTGGAATCTGCGTGCACATGGCACGGTGCGTCCGCCTGCCGGTAGCGGGTCTTGGCGGCCATGTCTGCGTCGGTCGGCGCCTGGCCCGCCACCCAGCTGGCGTCCTGCGCCTGCAGCATCAGCGACTGCAGCCAAGGATGGTCATGCCCTTGCACCACCCATAGGGTGTTGGTTTCCATGTCCTTGCGCGCCACAAACCAGGGGGCATGGTCGCCACCGCCGCGCTGGGCGCCCTTGGCCTTGAGCCCGCCAATGCCCAGGCCCTGGCGTTGGCCCAGCGTGTAGAACGACAGGCCCACGTGCTCGCCAATGGTGTGGCCCTTGGCGTTCTTGATGGGACCGGGTTCCTTGGAGATGTAGCGGTTCAGGAATTCGCGGAACGGACGTTCACCAATGAAGCAGATGCCGGTGGAGTCTTTCTTCTTGGCATTGGGTAAGCCCATCTCGTCGGCAATGCGGCGCACCTCGGTCTTGTGCAGCTCGCCTACCGGGAACAGGGTCTTGGACAGCTGGGCCTGGTTCAGACGGTGCAGAAAGTAGCTCTGGTCTTTGGCCGGGTCCAGGCCTTTGAGCAGCTCGTGTCGGCCAGTGGACTCGTTCAGGTGTACCCGCGCATAGTGGCCGGTGGCGATCTTCTCGGCGCCCAGGCGCATGGCGTGGTCCAGAAAGGCCTTGAACTTGATCTCGGCGTTGCAGAGGATGTCGGGGTTGGGCGTGCGCCCGGCTTGGTACTCGCGCAGGAATTCGGCAAACACGCGGTCGCGGTAGTCGGCGGCAAAGTTGACGTGCTCGATCTCTATACCCAGCACGTCGGCCACGGCGGCCGCGTCCACAAAGTCGATGTTGGAGGAGCAGTACTCGCTGTCGTCGTCATCTTCCCAGTTTTTCATGAAGATGCCGACCACCTCGTGGCCCTGTTGTTTCAAAAGGTGCGCGGTGACGGCGGAATCCACCCCTCCGCTCAACCCCACCACGATGCGTTGCTTGCTCATACCCCTATTTTACTGGGGCACCCTTCGGCGGGGTTTAAGTATCAATATTGCCCTTAGCCCCCGTCGATAGTGCGCGAGCAGCTCCTGTTTTTATAGCGGTGCAGCAGGGTTCCAAAGGCTGGCGTCGGCATAGACCAACTCCAGCGGGTAGCGCTGGCCACGCAGGTAGTCTTCCATGCACTGCAGCACAAGCGGGCTGCGGTGGCGGTTCTGGTTGGCGCGCAGTTCGTCTGCGGTCAGCCACACGGTGCGCTCAATGCCGGTGTCCAGCGAGCGCTGCGCGTCGAAAGCGCCCAGAGTGCCCGCGTAGGCAAAGCGCAGGTAGGTCACGTCTTCCAGGCCGTCCGCACGCTGGCGCTGAAAGCGCGACAGGTACAAGCCGACCAGGTAGGTTGGCGTAAAGGCATAGGCCGTTTCCTCTAATACCTCTCGGGAACAACCCTGAGTGGGCGATTCCGCCGAGTCTAGGTGGCCGGCCGGGTTGTTCAGGCGCAGGCCTTCGGGCGTATGTTCTTCCACCAGCAGAAAGCGGCCCTGCTGCTCAATGACAGCGGCCACGGTGACACTGGGTTTCCATCGTTGGGTCATGCGGGATTATGGGCATGCAGGGTTGGGCTGTTTTGCGTGCACCCGTCTCGCAGGCGGCGCCAGACGGGCATTCGCGCAGGGAAATTCAGTTAAAGTTGCCGCCCAGAACCCTTTCGCGAACCTTACCGTCGCGAACCACGCCCCACGGCCAAGCCCCCATCCACGTTGAGGAGTTGCTTTATGCAGACCAGTGTTCCCACTGAAACAGGACAGCGTATCGGTGTTCCCAGAGAAATCTTTCCTGGAGAAAAACGCGTCGCCACGGTTCCGGAGGTGGTGGAGAAGCTGATCAAGCTGGGCTTCCGGGTCAGCGTCGAATCGGGCGCAGGGGCCTTGGCTAACTGCGACGACGACAGCTACCGTGCCGCGGGCGCTGAGGTGGTTGCCACGGCCGCTGAACTTTGGGCTCAATCCGACATCGTCTTCAAGGTGCGAGGCCCATCCAGCAACGAAGTGGGGTTGCTGCGCGAAGGCGGCACGCTGGTCAGTTTCATCTGGCCTGCCCAAAACCCCGATCTGCTGCAACAGCTGGCAGCCCGCAAGGCCACGGTGCTGGCCATTGACGCGCTGCCACGGACCCTGAGCCGCGCCCAGAAGATGGACGCCCTGACCTCCATGGCTGGCGTCAGCGGTTACCGCGCGGTCATTGAAGCGGCCAATGCCTTTGGCCGCTTCTTCAACGGTCAGATCACGGCCGCGGGCAAGGTGCCTCCGGCCAAGGTGTTCATCGCTGGTGCGGGCGTGGCGGGCCTGGCCGCCATCGGCACGGCGGCCAGCTTGGGCGCCATCGTGCGTGCCAACGACACGCGTGCCGAGGTGGCAGACCAAGTGACCTCCCTGGGCGGCGAGTTCGTCAAGGTGGACTACGAGGAAGAAGGCGGCGGTGGCGGCGGTTACGCCAAGGTCATGAGCGAGGGCTTTCAGCAGGCACAACGTGAGATGTATGCCAAACAGGCCCGCGAGGTGGACATCATCATCACCACCGCGCTGATTCCCGGCAAGCCCGCACCCAAGCTCATCACCGCCGAGATGGTGCGCTCCATGAAGCCGGGCAGCGTGATTGTGGACATGGCGGCGGAGCAGGGCGGCAACTGCGAGTTGACCGAGCCAGGTCAGGCCGTCGTGAAGCACGGCGTGACCATCGTCGGCTACACCGATCTGGCCTCGCGCCTGTCCAAACAGTCGTCCACCCTGTATGCCAACAACCTGTTCCGCCTGAGCGAGGAGCTGTGCAAGGCGAAGGACGGCGTGGCCAACATCAATATGGAGGACGACGCTATCCGCGGCCTGACCGTCATCAAGGACGGCAGCGTGACCTGGCCGGCCCCAGCGCCCAAGCTGCCGGCGGCGCCTGCGGCTGCGGCCAAGGCCGCGCCCGTGGTGGCGAAGAAGCCCGCGCACGGCCACGGCGGTGCGAGCGAACCCATGTCCGCCAAGAGCCTCGCCATTCTGATGGCTGTAGCGGCCCTGCTGTTCTGGTTGATCGGCAGCTACGCGCCGGCCGCCTTCCTGGGACACTTCACGGTGTTTGTGCTGGCCTGCTTTGTGGGCTACATGGTGGTGTGGAACGTCAAACCTGCGCTGCATACGCCGCTGATGAGCGTGACCAATGCCATCAGCAGCATCATCGCCATCGGTGCGCTGGTGCAGATTTCGCCAATTGCCGGCGCCGTGGGGCGGCCTGACAGCCTGATCACCTGGCTGGCGGCCGCGGGGATTGTGCTGACCGCTATCAATATGTTTGGCGGCTTTGCCGTTACCCAGCGCATGCTGGCCATGTTCCGCAAGTAAGGAGACCTGAAGATGTCTGCAAGTTTGGCTACGGTCTCCTACATTGGCGCGACCATTCTGTTTATTCTGAGTCTGGGTGGTCTGTCCAACCAGTCCACCGCCCTGCGCGGCAATCTGTATGGCATGGTGGGCATGGCGCTGGCTGTGCTGGCCACCATCTTTGGCCCTGCCGTGACGATGGCAGGCATTCCCTGGATCGTCGGTGCGATGCTGGTCGGCGGCGGCGTTGGCTTGTACGCCGCGCGCACCGTGCAAATGACCCAGATGCCCGAGCTGGTGGCCCTGATGCACAGCATGGTGGGTTTGGCCGCCATGCTGGTCGGCTTTGCAACCTACGTGGACCCCGCCGCCACCGTGGGCTTTGAGGGGGCGGCCAAGACCATCCATGAACTGGAAATCTACATCGGCATCTTCATTGGTGCCGTCACCTTTGCCGGTTCCGTGATCGCTTTCGGCAAGCTCTCTGGCCGTATTGGTGGCAGCCCTGTGCTGCTGCCAGGCCGCCACTGGATGAACCTGGCGGGCCTGCTGGTGGTGCTGTACTTCGGTCGCGTGTTCCTGCACGCCGAAACCCTGGACGCAGGCATGACACCGCTGATCGTGATGACCGTGGTGGCGCTGCTGTTTGGCGTGCACATGGTGATGGCGATTGGCGGCGCGGACATGCCTGTGGTGGTGTCCATGCTCAACAGTTACTCCGGTTGGGCCGCGGCGGCTACAGGCTTCATGCTCTCCAACGACCTGTTGATCGTGACCGGTGCGCTGGTCGGCTCCAGCGGTGCCATCCTGTCCTACATCATGTGCAATGCCATGAACCGCAGCTTCATCAGCGTGATTGCGGGTGGTTTTGGCAGTGCCCCTGCTGCTCCCAAAGCTGAGGGTGGAGCAGTACAGCCAGCCGGTGAAGTGGTGGCCCTCAATGCAGGCGAGACCGCCGAGCTGCTGCGTGAAGCCAAGAGCGTGATCATCGTGCCGGGCTACGGCATGGCGGTGGCGCAGGCGCAGCACACGGTGTTCGAGATCACCCGCACGCTGCGCGAGAAAGGCGTGACCGTGCGCTTTGGCATCCACCCGGTGGCGGGGCGTATGCCCGGCCACATGAATGTGTTGTTGGCCGAAGCCAAAGTGCCGTACGACATCGTGTTTGAGATGGAAGAGATCAACGACGACTTCCCTGCCACCGATGTGGTGATGGTAATTGGTGCCAATGACATCGTGAACCCCTCGGCGCAGGACGACCCGACCAGCCCGATTGCCGGCATGCCGGTGCTCGAAGTCTGGAAGGCCAAGACCTCGATCGTGATGAAGCGCAGCATGGCCTCGGGCTACGCGGGCGTGGACAACCCCCTGTTCTACAAGGACAACAACCGCATGCTGTTTGGCGACGCCAAGAAAATGCTTGACGAGGTGCTGGGCGCGTTAAAAACCTGAGTGGTCCGGACGAAAACCTAGGGAAAGCACACGCCCGTGCTTGGCCCCGGGCGATGAGAATACCCAGCCAGATCTAAAAAGGCTGGATCTAAAAAATAGGATGGAGACAAGGACATGACAGATCGCATTTGGCTGAGCAGTTACCCCAAGGGTGTGCCAGCGGACATTAACGCCGCGTTGTACCCGTCACTGGTGGGATTGATGGAGGAGAGCTTCCAGAAGTACGCCAACCGCGTGGCCTACAACTTCATGGGCAAAGAAGTGACCTATGCCCAGACCGACAGCCTGAGCCAGGCCTTCGCGGCCTACCTGCAGAGCCTGGGCCTAGTCAAAGGGGACCGCGTTGCGATCATGATGCCCAACGTGCCCCAGTACCCCGTGGCCGTGGCCGGCATTCTGCGTGCTGGTTTTGTCGTGGTGAACGTGAACCCGCTGTACACCCCGCGCGAACTGGAGCACCAGCTCAAGGACTCCGGCGCCAAGGCCATCGTCATCATCGAAAACTTTGCCACCACGCTGGAAAAGTGCATTGCTGCCACCCCCGTCAAGCACGTGGTGCTCTGCGCCATGGGCGACCAGTTGGGCCTGTTGAAGGGCGCGCTGGTGAACTACGTGGTGCGCAACGTCAAGAAGATGGTGCCTGCATTCAACCTGATCGGTGCGGTGCGCTTCAATGACGCCATTGCCCGGGGCACCAAGGCTCCTTTCAAAAAGCCCGACACCAAGGCCGACGACGTGGCCGTGCTGCAGTACACGGGCGGCACCACCGGTGTCTCCAAAGGTGCCGTGCTGTTGCACCGCAATGTGATTGCCAACGTGCTGCAGTCCGAAGCCTGGAACGATCCGGTCATGAAGAAGGTGCCGACGGGTGAACAACCTACGGGCGTTTGCGCCTTGCCGCTGTACCACATTTTCGCGTTTACCGTGGGCATGATGCTGTCGATGCGCACGGGCGGCAAGCTGATCTTGATCCCTAACCCGCGCGATATTCCCGGCGTGCTCAAGGAGCTGACCAAGCACACCATCCACAGCTTCCCCGCCGTGAACACGCTGTTCAACGGCCTGGCGAATCACCCCGACTTCAACACGGTGGACTGGAGCCACCTGAAGGTGTCGGTGGGAGGCGGTACCGCGGTGCAGAGCGGCGTGGCCAAAATCTGGTTCGAGAAAACCGGATGCTCCATTTGCGAAGGCTATGGCCTGAGCGAGACCTCACCCTCGGCCACGTGCAATCCTGTTACGTCCACCGAGTACACCGGCACCATTGGCGTGCCCTTGCCGAGCACCTATCTGAAGCTGCTGGACGATGATGGCAACGAAGTGCCCATGGGTCAGAGCGGCGAGATCGCCATCAAGGGGCCACAGGTGATGGCCGGTTATTGGCAGCGCCCCGACGAAACTGCCAAAGTCATGACCGCCGACGGTTTCTTCAAGTCCGGCGACATTGGCGTGGTGGATGAAAAGGGCTTCTTCAAGATCGTGGACCGCAAGAAAGACATGATTCTGGTGAGCGGCTTCAATGTGTTCCCCACCGAGCTCGAAGACGTGGTGGCCCAGCTGCCCGGCGTGATGGAGTGCGCTTGCGTGGGTGTGGCCGATGCCAAGACCGGCGAAGCGGTGAAGCTGGTGATCGTGAAGAAAGACCCCAACCTCAGCGAAGAAGACGTGCGCAACTTCTGCAAGGAAAACTTGACCGGCTACAAGCAGCCCAAGGTGGTGGAGTTCCGCACCGAGCTGCCCAAGACCCCCGTGGGCAAGATCCTGCGCCGCGAGCTGCGTGATAAATGATGCAGTTATGCGGTAAACGAAAGGCGACCTTCGGGTCGCTTTTTTACGCCTGCTACGCTTCACGTCTGCGTTCAACCACCCCGCTTTTTCATGACTGCTGCTGCCCCCGCCCCCATTGCCATTCTGAGCGCCCTGGCCGAAGAACAGGCCGGGCTTATTGAGGTACTGGAATCCCCCCGGCGCGTGGAGCACGCCGGTCGCACGTTTTGGTGTGGCCGCCTGTGTGGCCAGCCCGTGGTGCTGGCGTTGTCGCGCATTGGCAAGGTGGCGGCCGCCACTACCGCCACGGCGCTCATTGCCCACTTCGGTGTGGGTCGGATAGTGTTCACGGGCGTGGCGGGTGGCGTGGGTGCCGGCGTGCAGGTGGGGGATGTGGTGGTGGGAACATCCTATGTGCAGCATGACATGGATGCCTCGCCGCTGTTCCCGCGTTATGAGGTTCCTCTGTACGGGCAGGCGGTGTTTGCGGGTGAAGTGGCGCTGTGCGCGGCCTTGCAAAGCGCAACCGGCCAGGCCTTGGCAGGCACGCTCCACCAGGGCCGCGCGCCCGCCGTGCACTGCGGTCTGATTGCCAGCGGTGACCGGTTTGTGAATGGCGCCAGCGAGGTGGCGGCGTTGGTAGGGGCCTTGACGGCTGCGGGCCATACACCGCTGGCCGTGGAGATGGAGGGCGCGGCTGTGGCCCAGGTGTGTGCCGACTATGGCGTGCCGTTCGCCGCAGTGCGCACCATCTCGGATCGGGCCGATGACAGCGCGCACCTGGATTTCAGCCAGTTCGTGAACGAAGTCGCCAGCATCTACGCCCGCAACATCATCCACGTGCTTCTCAGTTCACTATCAAAATAGGAGCTGCTCGCGCAATAAGTACGCGGGCTGGAGGGCTGTTTTTATCGAAGCCAGCCGCGTTTGTAGAAGTACCACATGGGCACCAGCGCAGTGGCCACCATCAGCGCCACGGTATATGGATAACTCCAGGTCCCCAGAAACTCCAGTTCCGGGAACTTCAGGTTCATGCCGTAGACACTGGCTACCAAGGTGGGTGGCAGCAGCGCCACGCTGGCCACCGAGAAGATCTTGATGATCTTGTTCTGGTTGATATTGATGAAACCGACCGTGGCGTCCATCAAGAAGTTGATCTTGTCGAACAGGAATGCGGTGTGGGAGTCCAGTGAGTCGATATCGCGCAGAATCTGCCGCGCTTCCTCGAACTGCTCGGCGTTGAGCATTTTGCTGCGCATCATGAAGCTCACCGCACGGCGGGTGTCCATCACATTGCGGCGGATGCGGCCACTCAGGTCTTCGTGGCGGGCGATGGCTCCCAGCGCCTCGCCAGCAATGGCATCCGTGACGTTGCCAGACAAGACTTTCTTGCTGACCTTGTCCAACTCGTCGTAAATGCCTTCCAGCGTGTCGGCCGAATACTCCGCATCGGCATCGAACAGCTTGAGCAGCACTTCCTTGGCGTCTTCAATCAGGCCCGGGGCGCGGCGTGCGCGCATGCGCAGAAGCCGGAACACGGGCACGTCTTCGTCATGGATCGAGAAGAGGACGCCTTTGCTCTTCAAGTCGTCGTTCACCAGATTCAAGATAAAAGCCGCGCGCACTGCGCGGGGCTCGTCTTCATCGGCAACCAAGAAATCGCTGCGGATGTGGATTTCGCCGTTGTCTTCGGCGTAGAAGCGGGCGGACTCTTCGATGTCCTCGTCCATCGCGTCTTCCGGGATGGACAGGCCGTAGTACTGTTTGACCCAGCGCTTTTCTTCAATAGTGGGCGATTCCAGGTCGACCCAGATGGGCTGGAATTTGGAAAGCTCTTCCAGCGACTCGATCTCTTCCTGAAAGAGCCGTCCGTTGGCGAGCGTAAAGATATTGAGCATGGCTCACTCCCGATGTGGTGGTGTCTGCAAAAGGGCTATGGTGCTTTCAACCCCGATGCAGTGGTGGGAGTTGAAAGCTACCGACTGGGGTAGGTTTCCAAGGAGCGCTCTCCAAATGTTGCGATGCCGAAATTATCGCACCGTCAGGGCGGTGATAGAGTGCTCGGCTGGCTTTGCAGCCGCCCACTTCGCTTTCACCCCATGCCCATTGCCTTGACTCCCCGCCGTGAACTCTGGCTTCTGATCACCCTGGCCGGGATCCAGTTCACCAACATCCTGGACTTCATGATCATGATGCCGCTGGGCCCTGCCCTGACCCAGCTGTTTGGCATCAGTGATGCGAAATTTGGACTGCTGGTTTCGGCCTATACCTTGGCCGGTGGTGTCTCCGGCCTGGCCGCCTCCACCTACATCGACCGGTTTGGCCGCAAGCGCCTGATGCTGGTGCTGTATGGCCTGTTTGCACTGTCTACACTGGCTTGCGGCCTGGCTTCCACCTATGGCGAGCTGATGGCTGCACGCATCAGTGCCGGTATTTTTGGCGGCGTGTTGTCTGCCCTGGGGCAGACCATCATTGGTGATGTGATTCCCTTTGAGCGGCGCGGCCGCGCCATGGGTATCGTGATGACCTCTTTTTCCGTGTCCACCGTGGCTGGGGTGCCGCTGGGCCTGTTCCTGGCGGCGCACCTGGGCTGGCATGTGCCATTTTTCGGCATTGCGGCCATGTGCCTCCTGCTCATGGTGTTTGCGCAGCTGTCCATGCCGGTGCTCAATGCTCACTTGGCCTTGCATGCACCCGCCTCGTCGTGGAGCCGCATCCGCGAAGCGTTGCAGGATGCCAACCACCAGCGTGCCTTCATGTTTTCTTCACTGTTGATGTTTGCCGGGTTCACGGTGATCCCCTACATCACCATTTACATGCAGACCAATGTGGGGTTGCATGCCGACCAGATTCCCTACATCTACCTTTGCGGTGGTGTGGCCACCCTGGTCTCGGCACGCTGGGTGGGCCGCGTGGCCGACAGCTGGGGCAAATTCAAGACCTTCCGTGTAATGGCGGTGGCCGTGGTCGTGCCCATGCTGGCCACTACCTTGCTCGGGCCCGTAGGCCTGTACTGGGCCTTGCCTGTGTCCACCCTGTTTTTTGTCTGCATGAGCGGGCGCATGATTCCTGGCATGGCCATGCTCACCTCGGCCGCCAACCCAGCGCTGCGGGGCACCTTCATGACCCTGAATTCGGCGGTTCAGTCTGCCGCCATGGGCGTGGCGGCACTGGTGGGCGGTGCCATCATCAGCCGTGATGCCGCTGGCCTGGTGCAGAACTACTGGATGGCCGCCGTTGTGGGCGGAACAGCCAGTATCCTGGCCGTTGTGCTGGGCAGCCGCCTGAACCTGCAGCCCGCCATGCCGTCCGTCCCCAAATGACCTTTCGATGTTGCATCGCATTACAAAAATGCGTTGCATTCGGTCTGATTCGGGCGCATAGTCTTTCTCAAGACGACCGCATTTAGATTCCGCTTTTCGTGTGCCGACCATCCCAATGGAAGGCTTTGTCAACCCTGAGAGCAACTGGAGGCTATTTATGAATTTGACGATCAGCGGTCACCACCTTGAAGTTACCCCGGCCCTGCGTAGTTATGTCACGACCAAGCTCGATCGCATCATGCGTCACTTTGATCAAGTGGTAGATGTCAAGGTTCTACTCACCGTTGAGAAGCAAAAGGAAAAGGAGCGACGGCAACGCGCCGAATGCAACATCCACGTCAAGGGCAGCGACATGTTCGCCGAAAGTGCCCACGAGGATTTGTACGCCGCGGTCGACGAACTCGTCGACAAGCTGGATCGCCAGGTGGTCCGCCACAAGGACCGCTTGCAAAACCACCACCACGAGGCTCCCAAGCGTCTGATGTAGCCCCAAAGTGCTAGGGACTGCCACTCAAAAACCGCCCTTTCATAGGCGGTTTTTTTGTGTGCATAATTCGCTCACACCATGAACCGACTCGCGTCCATCCTTTCCGCTTCGCAAGTACTTGCGCAAGTCGACGTCACCAGCAAGAAACGGGCTTTCGAAGAAGCTGGCCTGCTTTTCGAGAACCTGCATGGCCTGAGCCGTGCGCTGGTCACCGACAGTCTGTTCTCCCGGGAGCGGTTGGGTTCTACCGGTTTGGGTCATGGTGTGGCCATCCCCCATGGACGTATCAAGGGGCTCAAGGCCCCCATGGCCGCAGTGTTCCAACTGGCCAGCCCGATCGGGTTTGACGCTCCAGATGATATTCCGGTCAGTTTGCTGATTTTTCTGCTGGTGCCCGAAGCGGCCACCCAGAAGCACCTCGAAATCCTGTCTGAAATTGCTGAATTGCTCAGCGATGCCGTTTTGCGCGAGCAAATCACCAGTTGCGCTGACAGCGGCCTGCTGTATGACCTGATTTCTGGCTGGCAGTCGGCCCGCGCGGCCTGATTTTTCTTCCGAGGCCACGCCCTTGAAACCCACCGCGGTCAGTGCCGATGCTCTGTTTGAGGAGTTTCGGGCGCATTTGCGCTGGGAATGGGTCGCGGGTCTGGGGGCTTCCGAGCGCCGGTTTGACGAAGTGGCCATCAGCGCGGCCCGTTCCGGTGCCGACTTGGTCGGCTACCTGAATTACATCCACCCTTATCGCGTACAGATTCTGGGCGAGCGGGAAATCCGTTACATCACCAACGCCACCCCCGAAGACTGTGCCCGCCGGATTGCACGCATCGTGACGCTGGAGCCGCCCGTGCTGGTGCTGGCCGACGGTCAGGCCGCGCCGCAGGCGCTGTTGTCCATGTGCGAGCGCGCGCAGATTCCCATGTTTGCGACCAAGGAGTCGTCGGCGTTCGTGATTGATGTGCTGCGGGCCTACCTGTCCAAGCACTTTGCCGAACGCATGTCCATGCACGGCGTGTTCATGGACATTCTGGGCTTGGGTGTGCTGATTACGGGCGAGTCTGGCCTTGGCAAGAGCGAGCTGGGCCTGGAGCTGATTTCGCGTGGCAACGGTTTGGTGGCTGACGACGCGGTGGACCTGTACCGCATCAACCAGACCACGATTGAGGGGCGTTGCCCCGAACTGCTGCAGAACCTGTTGGAAGTGCGCGGCATTGGGCTGCTCGATATCCGTGGCATTTTTGGCGAGACCGCGGTGCGCCGCAAGATGCGCCTCAAGCTCATCGTGCACCTGGTGCGCCGCGAGACGCTGGAGCGCGAATACGAACGCATCCCCTACGAACCCCTGACCCAGGACGTGCTGGGCATCCCCGTGCGCAAGGTAGTGATTCAGGTGGTGGCCGGTCGCAACATCGCCGTGCTGGTGGAGGCGGCTGTGCGCAACACCATCCTGCAACTGCGCGGCATTGACACTTATCAGGAGTTTGTGGAGCGCCACCGCAAGGCGATGCTCCAAGGCTAGGCTGCGCTGCAAAGCCTCAGGATTTGCGGTTGGGGCACTGGTCTTTGGTGCAGGTGGCGTACAGGCTCAGCGCATGGTCGGCGATGGTGAAGCCCTTGGCCTTGGCGACAGCATGCTGGCGCTTTTCAATCTCAGCGTCGTAAAACTCTTCCACTTTGCCACAGTCCAGGCACACCAAATGGTCGTGGTGCTGGCCTTCGTTGAGTTCGTACACCGCCTTGCCGCTCTCGAAGTGGCTGCGGCTCAGAATGCTAGCCTGCTCAAACTGGGTGAGCACGCGGTAGACGGTGGCAAGGCCCACGTCCGAGCGCTCTTGCAGCAGCACGCGGAACACATCTTCGGCCGTCATGTGGCGTTGCGTGCCACGCTGGAAGACTTCCAGAATTTTCAGGCGCGGCACGGTCGCTTTCAGTCCCGTATTTTTCAGTTCATCGATGTTGCTCATGGGCATCTTTCCAGCGCTGGGGCCAGTCCGGCTGGCAAGGGCCAACCGCTACAATCGCACGATCATATCGCCCCTTACTTTCCATGCTCCATAACCTGTGCCGCGGTGTCGCTTCTTCCTGGGTCGCCCTGACTCTGCTGGCCCTGACTGGTTGCGGCTCGCTCAGTGGTGCGGGCAGCAAGGCCGCCCAGGCCATCACTCCCTACAAGATCGACATCGTCCAGGGCAACGTGGTTACGCGTGAACAAGTGGCCGTACTGCGTCCCGGTATGCCGCGCGCCATGGTGCAGGATGTGTTGGGCACCTCGTTGCTGACGAGCGTGTTCCATGCCGAGCGCTGGGACTATGTGTTCACCCTCAAGCGTCAGGGGGCAGAGCCCCAGGCACGCCGTGTCACGGTATTCTTCAAGGGCGATGCCATGGACCGTGTGGAGGCCGACGAGCTGCCCAGTGAATCCGAGTTTGTGGCCACGCTGAAGTCCAACCCCATCAAGGGGCCGCTGCCCCCGTTGACAGCATCGGAAGAAAACCTCAGCAAATTCCCCGCGCCTGCCAAGACCGACGCCCCGGGTACCGCAGCAGGTGGCGCACCTACTGTTTACCCCCCACTGGAGCCCGCTGCCGGGCCCTGATTTTTTCACCACAGGACAGGGACATGACCCACACCATTGCCATTGCTGGCGCTTCCGGCCGCATGGGCCAGATGTTGATTGAGGCCGTGCGTGCGGCCGACGATTGCCGCTTGGGCGGCGCCCTGGACATGGTCGGCAGCCCCGCGCTGGGGCAGGACGCCGGGGCGTTCGGTGGCCAGTCCAGCGGTGTACTGATCACCTCGGACTTGAAGCAAGGCCTGAAGGGCTGCGACGTGCTGATTGACTTCACCCGCCCCGAAGGCACGCTCGCGCACTTGCAGGTGTGCCGTGAATTCGGTGTGTCGGTCGTGATCGGTACCACCGGTTTCACTGACGTCCAAAAGGCCGAGATTGCTGAGGTCTCCAAGGACATTGCCATCGTCATGGCGCCCAACATGAGCGTGGGCGTGAACGTCACGCTCAAGCTCTTGGAGATGGCCGCCAAGGCGCTGTCTACGGGCTATGACATCGAGATTGTGGAAGCCCACCACCGCCACAAGGTCGATGCACCGTCGGGCACTGCCCTGAAGATGGGGGAAGTGATTGCGGGTGCTTTGGGGCGTGACCTGAAGGAATGCGCTGTTTATGAGCGCTACGGCGTGACGGGTGAGCGGGATCCGTCCAGCATCGGCTTTGCCACCATTCGCGGTGGCGACATCGTGGGTGACCACACCGTGCTGTTTGCCGGCACCGGTGAACGCATCGAGATCAGCCACAAGTCCTCCAGCCGTGCCACCTATGCCCAGGGCAGCCTGCGCGCCGCACGCTTTCTGGCCGGACGCAAGGCGGGCCTGTTCGACATGTTTGACGTGCTGAACCTGAAATGAGCGCGATCGACCTGCTGTTCAAGGGTGACGCGGTGAGCAGCACGGTGTCCGTGCTGCTGCTGGGCATGTCGGTGTGCAGCTGGGTGGTGATTCTCTGGAAAGGCTGGCTCTTGCCGCGTGCACTGGCCGATGTGGCGCGCAGCACCGCTGCGTTCTGGCAGGCGCCAGACTGGGCGCAGGCCCAGCAGGCGGTGCGCAACTTTGACCGCGAGGCCCTGGTGGCCCCGCTGGTGGACGCCACCCAGGTACCCACCCAGGGGACGCTGGCTGCCGGCGGTGACCGTTCCCAGCAGCTCACGCGCGTGCTGCGCGATGCGCTGCATGGCGTGCTGCATCGCCTGCAGGCCGGTCAGGTGCTGTTGGCCACCGTGGGCTCCATTGCGCCGTTTGTCGGACTGTTGGGCACGGTGTGGGGCATCTACCATGCGCTGATCGGCATTGCCGGCGCAGGCCAGATCAGCATCGACAAGATTTCAGGCCCCGTGGGCGAGGCCCTGATCATGACGGCCGCGGGCCTGGCGGTGGCCATTCCCGCCGTGCTGGGCTACAACATCCTGGGTCGCATCATCGGGCGCATCGAAGCGGATTTGGAAGGCTTTGCGCGCGATCTGCGCGAGCTGTTGCTGACGTCGCAGCCATGACAACAACTCGCCGCCGGGCCGCCCCAAGGCGAGTTAGCCCCCTTGGGGGGCAGCGACCCGCGCAGCGGTGGAGCGTGGGGGCATGAGTTTCGGCCGCCTGGAGCGCACCCCTGGCGCCAAGCCCATGAGCGAGATCAACATGACGCCGTTGATCGACGTCATGCTGGTGCTGCTGGTGATCTTCATCATCACCGCCCCGTTGTTGGTGAGTGCGGTGAAGGTAGACCTGCCGCAGGCTGAGGGCGCGCAGGCGGCGGATGCCCCCAAATACCTGTCCGTCGTGATTGACAAAACCGGCCAGATTTTTCTGGCCGACCAGCCCACGCCACCCCATGTCCTGGCCCAGGCCTTTCAAACGGCCGCCACCCAAAACCCCTTGACCGAGGTACAGCTGCGTGCAGACACCACGGTGCCCTATGGCCGGGTGGTGGAGGTCATGGGACTGGCCCAAAAAGCGGGCTTGAACCGCATAGGCTTTGTGGCCGAGCCCGAATCACCCAGTACCCCCGCGTCCGCCAGCAACTGAGCCGCGCGGCGCAGCGCCTAAAATCCCTCCAGCTTCTCCTCTGGCAGCGCCTGTGCTGCCCACCCATCCAATGCAAGACAAGTACCAGCACCTCGACGTAGAAAAATCGGCCCAAGACCATTGGGCCCAACCCCTGTGGAACGGCCAGAACGCCTACCGCGTGACCGAGGACGAGGGCAAGAAGAAGTTCTACGCCTGCTCCATGCTGCCCTACCCCAGCGGCAAGCTGCACATGGGCCATGTGCGCAACTACACCATCAACGACATGCTCACGCGCTACCTGCGCATGAACGGCTACAACGTGCTCATGCCCATGGGCTGGGACGCGTTTGGCCTGCCCGCCGAAAACGCTGCACTGAAGAACAAGGTACCGCCTGCCCAATGGACCTACGAGAACATTGCCTACATGAAGGGCCAGATGCAGGCCATGGGCCTGGCGATTGACTGGAGCCGTGAGGTCGCCACTTGCGATCCGGACTACTACAAGTGGAACCAGTGGCTGTTCCTCAAGATGCTGGAAAAAGGCATTGCCTACCGCAAGACCCAGGTGGTGAACTGGGACCCGGTGGACCAGACCGTGCTGGCCAACGAGCAGGTCATCGACGGCAAGGGCTGGCGCACCGGTGCGGTGGTGGAGAAGCGTGAGATCCCTGGCTACTACCTCAAGATCACCGACTACGCCCAAGAGCTGCTGGACCATGTGCAGATGGGCAACGACAAGGCCACGCTGAATGGCTGGCCCGACCGCGTGCGCCTGATGCAGGAAAACTGGATTGGCAAGAGCGAAGGTGTGCGCTTTGCCTTCCCGCACGACATCAAGGACGCGAGTGGCGCACTGATTGGCGACGGCCGCATGTATGTGTTCACCACACGCGCCGACACCATCATGGGCGTGACCTTTTGCGCCGTAGCGCCCGAGCATCCGCTGGCCGCGCACGCGGCCGTGGGCAACGCCGCATTGGCCGCCTTCATTGAAGAGTGCAAGCACGGCGGCACCACCGAGGCCGAGCTGGCCACGCAAGAGAAAAAGGGCCAGCCTACAGGCCTGTTTGTCACGCACCCGCTGACGGGTACGCAAGTGCCGGTGTGGGTGGGCAACTACGTGCTCATGGGTTATGGCGATGGTGCTGTGATGGGCGTGCCGGCGCATGACGAGCGTGACTTTGCGTTTGCGCTGAAGTACGGCATTGAAATCAAGCAGGTGGTGGCGGTGCAGGGCGAGAGCTTCTCGTCCACTGTCTGGGCGGATTCGTACGGGGATAAGCAACGCGGTGTGACCGTGAACTCCGGCAAGTACGACGGCCTGACCTACAAGGCCGCCGTGGACGCCGTGGCAGCTGACCTGGCCGCCAAGGGCCTGGGCGAGAAGAAGACCACCTGGCGCCTGCGCGACTGGGGCGTGAGCCGCCAGCGCTACTGGGGCACACCCATCCCCATCATCCATTGCGAGGAGCACGGTGCCGTGCCCGTGCCCGAAAAAGACCTTCCCGTGGTGCTGCCACAGGACTGCGTGCCTGATGGCTCTGGCAACCCGCTGCACAAGCACGAAGGCTTCCACGCCGGGGTGGTCTGCCCCGTGTGCGGCAAGGCCGCACGCCGCGAGACCGACACCATGGACACCTTTGTGGACTCGTCCTGGTACTTCATGCGCTATTGCGATCCCAAGAACGCAGAGGCCATGGTGGCCGGCGGCACCGACTATTGGATGCGGGACCAACAGCTGGCCACCGGTGGCAGCGGCATGGACCAGTACATCGGCGGCATCGAGCATGCCATCCTGCATTTGCTGTACGCGCGCTTCTGGACCAAGGTGATGCGTGACCTGGGGTTGGTGAAGGTGGACGAACCGTTCACCAAGCTGCTGACCCAGGGCATGGTGCTGAACCACATCTACAGCCGCCGCACTGCGAAGGGCGGCAAGGACTACTTCTGGCCGCATGACGTGGAGCATGTGCTGGACGAGGCCGGCAAGGTGGTGGGCGCCAAGCTCAAGAATGAAGCGGACAGCGGCGACGGCCGGTTGCCCGTGGGCACCGCCATTGACTACGAGGGCGTGGGCACCATGTCCAAGTCCAAGAACAACGGCGTGGACCCCCAGGCACTGATCGCCAAGTACGGCGCCGACACCGCCCGCATCTACACCATGTTCACCGCGCCGCCCGAGGCCACACTGGAATGGAACGACGCCGCGGTGGAGGGCAGCTACCGCTTCCTGCGCCGCGTCTGGAACTTTGGCTACAAGCTGTCTGCTATGGATTTTGTAGCTGCTGGCGCAGATACAACGGGGGCTAGCAGCCTGAAAGATGTTGAATTTGGCAAAGAGGCGAAAGCCCTGCGCCTGGAGATGCACTCGGTGCTCAAGCAGGTGGACTTTGACTACCAGCGCATGCAATACAACACCGTGGTGTCCGGCGCCATGAAGATGATCAACGCGCTGGAGGGCTTCAAGGCTCTGGACAGCGCGGGCGCCCAGGTGGCGCTGATCGAAGGCTTCAGTATTCTGCTGCGCGTGCTCTACCCGGCCACGCCGCATTTGGCGCACGCGCTGTGGTCTGAACTGGGCTACGCCAGCACGTTGGGCGACTTGCTGGATGCGCCCTGGCCGCAAGTCGATACCTCGGCCCTGGTGCAGGACGAGATCGAGCTGGTGCTGCAGGTCAACGGCAAGCTGCGCGGCGCGGTGCGCGTACCTGCCGGCGCCAGCAAGGAAGCCATCGAAGCTGCCGCCCTGGCCAGCGAGGCTTTCTTGAGCCACGCAGCAGGCGCCACGGCCAAGAAGGTCATCGTGGTGCCTGGCCGACTGGTCAACGTGGTGGTCTAAGCCTGTGATGCAACGCCGCCACCTGATTGCCCTGCCCGTTGCGGCCCTGCTGGCTGGCTGCGGCTTCAAGCTGCGCGGCAAACAGACCTTTGCCTTCGAGACCATTGCCGTCACGCCCGAGCGGGGTGGTGCGGTGGCGTCCGAGCTGGTCCGCTACCTGGGTGATGCCGTGCGCCCGGTGGCGCCACCGGCTGGTGGACAGCCGCCGCAGGTGATTGTGGACATCCTGCAGGAGCTGCGTGAGAAGACCGTGGTGGGCGTGAACGCCTCGGGCCAGGTGCGCGAGTTCCAGCTGCGCATCCGCCTGAAATTCCGCATGCGCACGCCGCAGGGGCGCGATCTGATTGACGAGACCGAGATCATCCAGCAGCGCGACATCAGCTTCAACGAGTCCGCGGTGCTGGCCAAGGAGGCCGAAGAAGGCCTGCTGTACCGCGACATGCAGTCCGACATCGTGCAACAGTTGCTGCGCCGCCTTGCGGCGGTCAAAACCCTGGACTGAGCATGGCACTGGACCGCGTGGACCAAACTTTGCTGGAGCTGCTGCAGCGCGACGGGCGCATGAGCGCCCAGGCCCTGTCCGAAGAGGTCAACCTCTCGGCCCGCGCCACGCTGAACCGCATCCGTCGGCTCGAAGACGATGGCCTGATCGCGGGCTACCGCGCGCTGCTGGCGCGCAAGGCGCTGGGCGAGCATGTGTCAGTGTTTGCCGAGATTGCCCTCAAAGACCAGCGCCAGGCCACGGTGCAGCGCTTCGAGGCCGCCATGGTGGCCTGCCCCGAGGTGATTGCCTGCCACTTGGTGAGCGGCCGCTACGACTACCTGGTGCGCCTGGCCTGCCGCGACCTCGCGCACTACCGCGACCTCACCAACACCTGGATCGACGACATCGGTCTGGGGATCGACAAGGTGATCACCAGCACCGAGCTGCAGACCGTCAAAGAGTTTGCGGGTTTTCCGCTGATGGTGCGCGACGACAGCTAAGTTGTTTCGGGGCATTCCGAAACGGAAGCGTTGGATTGCCAGTTCAGCGCTTTACGCGCTTTGCCACTCACGCTTCGGCGCTTACAGCGCCCGCCCCACGCCTAAACTTCTTGGTATGCCGGGCGGCCCATCAGGGTTTGCGGATTCCGCACCTCTCCCGGTCACCTGAGGAGACACGACATGACCCGCTATATCGACGTCCACGACATGCAGCAACTGGTGCTGCAGCACGGCCTGGCCCCCATGATGTCCGAGATGGCCCAGACCATCCGCGAAGACTTTCTGCGCTGGGAAGACTTTGACAAATCCCCCCGCACCGCCAACCACAGCACCAACGGTGTGATCGAGCTCATGCCCGTGTCCGACAGCGCGCTCTACGCCTTCAAGTACGTCAACGGCCATCCCAAAAACCCGCTGCAAGGCCTGTCCACCGTGATGGCCTTTGGCGTGCTGGCCGATGTGGCCACCGGCTACCCCGAGCTGCTCAGCGAGCTGACCATCACCACCGCGCTGCGCACCGCGGCCACCTCCGCCATGGCCGCCAAAGTGCTCGCACGGCCCGAGAGCAAGACCATGGCCCTGATCGGCAATGGCTCGCAGAGCGAATTCCAGGCGATTGCCTTCATGACCCAACTGGGCATCACCACGCTGCGCGTGTTCGATGTGGACCCCAAGGCCACCGACAAGCTGGTGTCCAACCTGCGCCCTTACACCGACGCCGGCAGCCTCACCATCGTGCGCTGCGCCTCCACGCGCGAGGCCGTGCGCGGCGCTGACATCGTGACCACGGTGACGGCTGACAAGACCAATGCCACCATCCTGACGGCCGACATGGTCGAGCCCGGCATGCACCTGAACGCCGTGGGCGGCGACTGCCCCGGCAAGACCGAGCTGCAGGCCGAGATCCTGCACCACGCCAAGGTGTTTGTGGAGTTCGAGCCGCAAACCCGCATCGAGGGCGAGCTGCAGCAAATGCCGGCCGACTTTGTGACGTATCCACTCTGGCAGGTGCTGGCCGGTAGCACCATAGGCCGCGATAACGCCGCCCAGGTCACGCTGTTTGATTCCGTCGGGTTTGCGCTGGAAGACCTGTCGGCCCTGCGCTATGTGCACGCCCTGTCGCAAACGCTGGGCGTGGGCAGCACCGTGCAACTGGTGCCCGACCTGCCGGACCCCAAAGACCTGTTTGCCTGCGCCACTGCAGCGCGCCCTGTTCTGCGCAAAGCCGCATGAGCAACGCTGTTCTGCACCTGGTCGGCGCCGCGGTGGGCGAGGGCGCCAGCGATGGCGGCTGCAAGTGGGGCGCTGCTGCGCTGCGCGAGCATGGCATTGCGCAAGCCTTGGCGGCGACCGGCCGCACCGTCACCTGGGGTGACACGGTAACCGCCCAGCCCATGCTGGCGACGAGCCGGCTGAACGCCATTGAAGGGTTCTCTGAACGCTTGGCTGGCACGGTAGCCCAGGTGCTGCGCCAGAACCAGCAACCGCTGGTGTTGGGCGGTGACCATTCCTGTGCCGTGGGCACCTGGAGCGCCGTGGCCGAGCACCTGCGTCCGCAAGGTGCCCTGGGCCTGGTCTGGATCGATGCACACCTGGACGCCCACACCCCCGACACCTCGGACAGCCAGGCACCGCACGGCATGCCCGTGGCGGCCCTGCTAGGCCATGGCTCGGTGGGCATGACAGATCTATTTGGTTGGCGCCATAAGCTGCGTCCTGAGCACCTCGTCATCATCGGCGCGCGCAGCTATGAGCCGGCCGAGACGGCGCTGCTCGATAGCCTGGGTGTGCGCGTGATGTTCATGCCCGAGGTGCTGGAGCGGGGCTTTGCCGCCTGCTTTGATGAGGCCCGCACCCGCGTGCAGGCTGGCACTGTGGGTTGGGGCATCAGCTTTGACCTGGACGGCCTGGACCCGCGCGACGCGCCGGGCACCGGCACGCCGGTGGAGCAGGGCATCCGCCTGGCCGACGCCCTGCAGGTGCTGGCCGGTTGCAGCCAGGATCCGCAGTTTGTGGCACTGGAACTGACGGAGTACAACCCGCTGCGCGACTTTGGCGGTCAAACCGCCCAGGCTGCGACGGATCTGGTGTGTTCCATGCTCGCGCCCCAAGCCAACGCGTTAGGGTTGGCGGCGTGAGGTGAAGCGTGGGGCCTTAAACTTGGGCCCCTATGCAACTCGCAGCGAATCAACTCAGCAACCACCTGCAGCGTGGGCTCAAAAGCCTGTACACCTTGCATGGGGACGAGCCGCTGCTGCAACAAGAGGCGTTGGACGCCATCCGCGCCAAGGCCCGTGCCAATGGCTACACCGAGCGCACCTCGCACACCGTGGCCGGAGCCCACTTTGACTGGAGCGAGGTGCTGGCGGCCGGGGGCTCGTTGAGCCTGTTTGCCGACAAACAGATCGTTGAAATCCGCATCCCCAGCGGCAAGCCCGGCAAGGACGGCAGCGTAGCCTTGCAGCAGCTGGCCGAAGGCGCCCAGGGCAACGATTCCACGCTCACCATCGTCATGCTGCCGCGCCTGGACAAGATGACCAAGTCCACGGCCTGGTTTGCGGCCCTGGATGCCAACGGCGTTACGCTAGAAGTCAGCCCCGTGGAGCGCGGCGCGCTGCCGCAGTGGATTGCCCAACGCTTGGGTGCCCAGGGCCAGCGCGTAGAAGCCGGCGAAGTGGGCCAGCGCACGCTGCAGTTTTTTGCCGACCGCGTGGAAGGCAATCTGTTGGCCGCGCACCAGGAAATCCAGAAGCTGGCCCTGCTATTCCCAGCCGATGCCAACGGTGGCGTGCTGACGCTGGAGCAAGTGGAAAGCGCCGTGCTCAACGTGGCACGCTACGACGTGTTCAAACTCAGTGAAGCGGTGCTGGCTGGCCAGGCGGTGCGGGTGCAGCGCATGCTGGACGGCCTGCAGGCCGAGGGCGAAGCCGAGGTGCTGGTGCACTACACGCTGGCCGAAGACATCCGCGCCCTCAAGCGTGTGAAAGACGCCATGGCCCAGGGCCGCCCCCTGCCCATGGCCCTGCGCGAAAACCGCATCTGGGGCGTGAAAGAGCGCCTGTTCGAGCGCGTACTGCCCAAGCTCTCCGAATCCAAGCTGGCCGAGCTGCTGCAGTCCGCCCACCTGGTAGACGGCATCGTCAAAGGCCTCAAGCAACCGGACTGGCCCACCACAGGCTGGCAGGCGCTGCACCGGCTGGCGCTGCAGTTATGTGGGCTGTGTGCGGGGGCGGCTACACCGGGAGCACCGGCGTTCAGGCGGTGAGGCCTCTCCGTTTTTACTGGAGCTGATCGAACGCCGCAGCACCGATTTTTCGGGCCAACGACTCAATACCTTGCCAAGCATTGCGGTAGTAGTCTTCCAAGGCAAACTGCTTGCCCTTGGCAACCACAGTGGCCTTGATCTCATCTTTGCCCGCAAACGCGCCTGCCCAAAATCTCGCTGCATCTCCGCGCTCAGAATATTCCTTGATAGTCAGAACAGCTTCTGAGGACGGGCTGATTTTCGCGCCGGCATTCGCTGCTGCGGTGTTGTAGCCCTCTTGGATCAATGCGGGCACGTTGGGACGCACTTGGCACGTTCCGCAAGCCAGTTCTACTTTCAAGGCGGGAACGCTGATAGTTGGACTAGATGTAGCTGCTTTTTGGGGATTGCTTGCGCAACCGCCGAGAACGGCCAGTGAAAGTGCCAAAAGTATTGCGGTAGGACGGATCATTATTTCAGTTCCTCGGTGTTGATGAAGTCAGTTGGATGGCTGTTGATGCCGGGGGATTATTTGTGGCCGGAATAGGTGCCTGTGCGGGTGCCGCTGTTCGAGGTCCAGCTCCCCGACACCGTGCCTGTGCTCACGTTGACGGATCCGGTGAAAGTGGCGATTCCTGCTGAGCCAGATGCAAAATTGGCGGTGCCACTTGTGGATACCGTGCCGGTGACGGAAAAGCTGGCGGGAGCTGGTGAAGTTTCGATGCCGGTGCCCGTGATGACGCCACTAGTCGAAATGCTGATGCTGAAGGTGCCGCTGCGGGATCCCGAATAGCTGCCGGAGTAGGTGCCGGAAAGCGCGGTGAACAAGGTATTGCGCAGGTGGTTCTTTGCCGTGGCAGCGGTGACGCCCGCATGGACCCCGGCGCTGCTGACGCTTGTCAGTGCCGTATAGGCATTGGCGACGGTAGCGTCGGCGTCATAGTTGACGTCCGTTTGCGCAAAATTGATGGTTCGGCCCAGCGCTGCATTGTGGATGGAAGGAGTCAACTTGATGCCGTTGCTGGGATCGTTGTCGTCGTCAATCGTTTGCAGGAACTTGGCGAGGTTCGCCACGGTGGTGTCGTTCTCATCCGTCGCGCCGCCGACCAGGGAAATGGGAGAGACGAACGCGCTGGCGGTGGCGCTGCCCAGAACAATGTCGCCGACTTTGAAGGTGACGGTCTGTCCCTCTTCGTAACTGAACTGGCCCGACGCATTGGTCTGCGCGGTGCGCGAGCCAATGATGTAAGTCAGGCCCTCTACGGGGCTGTCGGAAAAGACACCGATTTTGGTGGTGCTGGCGGAACCGCCGCCGCCGCCGCAAGCGGAAATCAGAAGGATGGATGCTGCGGCAATGCCCAACCCGATCGCGCGAATGCAAGACTTCATTGTTGAAACTCCCTTTTTATGGGGAGGCACTCTACTATGTTTTGGCGACTATTGGCGGCCGGGGTTTCTAAAAGTAAGCACTGATTGCGAAACGTACAATCCCGTGCAATTCAAAATTCATAACGTCAGAAAGGGAGTGTTTTTATGTTCAAACGACTGCTTATGGGTGGCTGCGTAGTGCTGCTCTTGAGTGCATGTGCGTCCGCGCCGACCCGTACGGCTTTAAGTGCCGATGCCAAGAAAGAGCTCTCACGCACAGAAGCCCATATTTTTGTTCCTCAGGATGAGGTCATCGTGCGGGCGCAGGCTGGCGGCGTGAGCGCTGCGATGGGTGGGGGGTTGATTGGTGCGCTCATCGATTCGAATATTGCCAAAGGACGTCAAAACACTATCCAGGGGGCGTTGGAGCCCTTCTATGCCTCTGTGGACGATGTGGATGTGCGCAAGCACTTGGTGAATGCATTGTCCGCTGGCCTGGGGAGCGACTTTGCAATCAATGTGGATACCGTTCGAGGTTCTGCCGTGGCGTTGGTTGGCTCCGCTCTTGATGCCAAGAAGGCGGCTTTGCAGCCTGGCAAAGGGTTCATGCAAATTGGGACTACATACACCTTTTCTCCGGATTTCTCCCGACTGAATATGTCAACCCATGTTGACCTTTGGCAGGGTGGGAAGAGCGTGCCGGTTTACTCCAACAATTTTTTCTACCAATCGGCGGCTGTGAGCAATTCTGGTGCTGATGCGCTGGGTCTTTGGTCGAAAGACAATGGAGAACGCTATCGCAAGGCTGTGAGTCAAGCCGCAGACCAAATTGCGAAAATGATTCGAATGGATATCAGTGCACCTTCCACAGAGAGTGCACCGGCGAAATCTCTAACCGTGGCAAGCATGGATGCCCCGGGAACCTTCAAGATCACGGGACCAGTTCTGGACACCCAAGCAGATCGCACCATCATGCGCAATGCAGATGGTTTCCTCTATTCGGTACCTCAATAACGCAGGCAGGAGTATTTTTATGAAATCAATATCTGTCCGTCGCGTCATTGTTGCCGCCTTTGCTACGGGGGCGTTCACATTTGCCCTGGCCGCCGAACCTGAAAAACTTGCCCTTGTTTATGACGCAAGTGCCATGGATGTCGTTCCCACAATTTTGCCTGGTGCGTGCTTGCTCAATGTGGTGAGCATTGCCGATCAACGTACCAATCAAGAGAGCATCAGCGCAGATATTCCAATTCTTGCCGGAGCGCCGAATGTGTGGGTTGGAAATGGACTGAGTAGTTTGAAGGCCTACGGGTACGGAGTTCAGCAAAGCACTTCACCCTTGCCAGATGCGGTTAACCTTGATTTAGAACTCATCAGGTCCTACACATGGTTTGGAAATATGCGCATTAATGGCATGGTCGCCATGGATATTGGTGTTACGCCGGTAGGCGGAGAGCGCAAGGTGCAGAAATTCCGCGCCTCGGGTAGCAAAGCCAATATGTGGGGCGCGACTTCGGAGCATTTGACTACTTTGAACTACGCTTTCAATAACGTGGCAAACAAACTGGCGCTTGCTTTGCAGTCGGCCTGCGCTGAATCCAAAACTGCCGCCAAATAAGCGCGTCGACCTGCAGATAGGCCCAAGGTCTGTCTGCAGGGTGTTGGGTTGCGAGGCTTGTCCAAAGGTTAAATTGCCGTTTTAGGGGCAGTGGTGGTCAATCTGCGAAAATCTCTCTCATGAACGCGTCCAATACCACCGACTACGCCCTGGCTCTGGGTTCTCAAGCAAAAGTGGCCTCCGCCCTCATGGCGCGTGCGCCGGCAGCTACTAAAAACGTAGCGCTTCGCACACTGGCCCGGTTGCTGCGCGAGAACACGGCAGCGCTGCAGGTGGACAACGCCAAGGACATTGAGCGGGCCATAGCCAACGGCTTGGCCGCGCCCATGGTGGACCGGCTGAAATTGACGCCCAAGGTGTTGGAAACCTGCGCGGAAGGCTGCGAGCAGCTGGCAGCCATGGCGGATGTGATTGGCGAGATCATTGGCATGAAGCAGCAGCCCAGCGGCATCCGCGTGGGGCAGATGCGGGTGCCGATTGGCGTGTTCGGCATGATTTTCGAGAGCCGGCCCAACGTGACCATTGAAGCGGCTAGCCTGTCGATCAAGAGCGGCAATGCCTGCATTTTGCGCGGCGGCTCCGAGGCGATTGACTCCAACAAGGCGCTGGCCAAGCTGGTGCAGCAGGCGCTGGTGGAAAGCGGTCTGCCCGCGGACGCTGTGCAACTGGTGCAGACCACCGACCGCGAAGTAGTGGGCCAGCTCATCGCCATGCCGCAGTATGTGGATGTGATCATCCCGCGCGGCGGCAAGGGCCTGATCGAGCGCATCAGCCGCGACGCCAAGGTGCCTGTCATCAAGCACCTGGACGGCAACTGCCATGTGTATGTGGACGACCCCTGCGACATCGCCATGGCGGTCAAGGTGGCGGATAACGCCAAGACCAACAAGTACAGCCCCTGCAACGCCGCCGAAGGCTTGCTGGTGGCGCGCGGTTCTGCGGTCGCGTTTTTGCCGCTGATCGGCGCGGTCTACGCTGCCAAGGGCGTGGAAATGCGCTGCGACCCCGAGGCGCTCGCCATCTTGAAGGCCAATCTGCCGCTAGCCCCCGTAGAACCTGCGCAAGCAGCTACGAATTCAGGAGCAAAACTGGTGCCCGCCACCGAGCAGGACTGGTACGAGGAATACCTCGCCCCCATCGTAAGCGTCAAGGTAGTGGCCGGCGTGGACGAGGCCATCGCCCACATCAACCAGTACAGCAGCCACCACACGGACGCCATCCTCACCACCAACCACGTGCACGCCCAGAAGTTTCTGCGCGAGGTGGATTCGGCCAGCGTGATGGTGAACGCCAGCACCCGCTTTGCCGATGGCTTTGAGTACGGGCTGGGCGCGGAAATCGGCATCAGCACCGACAAGTTCCACGCCCGCGGCCCGGTGGGCATTGAGGGGCTGACCTCGCTGAAGTACGTGGTGCTCGGCGAAGGCGAAGTGCGCACTTAAATGCCAATGGGCAGCGGCCGGGGACTTGAAATCGGCGCAAGGTTCACCACCTAGGGGCGACCCCTAGAATGGGGATCCTTCTTGAAAGCGTCGTATGGTTCCGCATCTCGTTACCGCCCTGACGGGCCCCATCAATGAACTCGAGCAACGGGTTCTGGATTCCATGCCCGCCATCGAGCGCTGGTTCCGGCTGGAGTGGATGGAACACACGCCCCCCTTCTATACCGCGGTGGATGTGCGCAACGCTGGCTTCAAGCTAGCCCCGGTGGACACCAACTTTTTCCCCGGTGGCTGGACCAACCTGACCCCCGCCATGCTGCCGTTGGCCGTGCAGGCCGCGCAGGCCGCCATCGAGAAGATCTGCCCAGAGGCGCGCAACCTGCTCATCGTGCCCGACAACAACGCGCGCAGCACCTTCCAGATGAGCAACCTGGCCCAGCTGCGCCGCATCTTCCACATGGCAGGCCTGAATGTGCGCATTGGCTCCATCAGCCCCGATATCAAGAAAAGCACCACCATCGAGCTGCCCAATGGCGAAACGATCACGCTGGAACCCGTGATCCGCACCAAGGGCCGCCTGGGCGTGAAGGACTTTGACCCCTGCACCATCCTTCTGAACAACGACCTGCGCAGCGGTGTGCCCGGCATTCTGGAAGACCTGCACGAGCAGTACCTGCTGCCCCCGCTGCACGCCAGTTGGACCACACGGCGCAAGAGCGCCCACTTTAAGTGCTACGAAGAGGTGGCCAAGCGCTTTGGCAAGCTCATTGGCGTGGATTCCTGGCTCATTACCCCGATGTTCGACAAATACGGCGTGGTCGACCTGAGCACGTCCCAGGGCGTTGACGCATTGCACCAGCGCGTGGACGCGATGCTGACCAAGGTGAAGAAGAAGTACAAGGAATACGGCATCAAGGAAAAGCCCTTCCTCGTCATCAAGGCGGACAACCGCACCAGCGGCAACGCCATCCTGACCGTGCGTGACACCAAGGACCTGGACGCCAAGCTGCGCAAGCTGGGCGCCGGGCAGGAGGCTTCGCCGGACCCGCTGGAACTGATCCTGCAAGAGGGCGTGCAGACCAATGAGCGTGTCAACGACGCCGTGGCCGAGCCCGTGGTCTACATGATGGACCGCTATGTGGTGGGCGGCTTCTACCGCATGCACGCCGAGCGCGGCATCGACGAGAACCTCAGCGCGCCGGGTGCCAGCTACGTGCCATTGGCGTTTGCCGAGAGTACGCACTTACCTCAGCCAGGCGTCAAACCCGGTGCCAGCGCCCCCAATCGCTTCTATATGTACGGCGTCATCGGCCGCCTGGCCATGCTGGCCGCCAGCTACGAACTGGAAGCCACCGACCCCGATGCGGAGCGCTACGACTGAGGCGCGTCAACCCATTTTGAGCAACAGTTGCTGCGCTGCAACATGCGCTGAAAATCCGTTGAATTTGGCGATTGCGTCCTTGCGGCCCCAAGCGCCGGGAGCAAAATAGCGATCCCTAACGGAATGGAACCCGGCGGCGCCTGCCGGCCGGGTCAATGTGTGTCAGCATCAAAATCGTCTCTTACGGCGCTCACTCTGGGCGCCATCGGCGTGGTCTACGGCGACATCGGCACCAGCGTGCTGTATGCCTTCAAAGAAGTCTTCATCAGTGGACACGTTCCTATCACCCATGACAACGTACTGGGTGTCTTATCCCTGTTTATTTGGGCACTCACCGTCATCGTTTCCGTGAAGTATGTGGGTCTGATCATGCGTGCGGACAATCACGGGGAGGGCGGTCTGATGGCATTGCTGGCCTTGGCATCCTTGTCCACCAAGTCGCGGCCTAAAGTGCGTGGTTTTTTGATGGTTCTGGGAGTCTTCGGCGTCGCGCTGTTTTTTGGAGATGGTGTCATCACGCCAGCCATCTCGGTGTTGTCTGCTGTTGAGGGGTTGGAGGCCATTACCCCCAATGCAAAACCTTATGTAGTGCCGATTTCACTCGGTGTGCTGGTGGGCTTGTTTTTGGTGCAACGGCGCGGTACGGGCGACATTGGGCGTTTTTTTGGCCCTGTGACGGTGGTGTGGTTCTTGGCGATTGGCGTATTTGGTGCGGTTCAAATTGCCCAAACCCCCAGTGTCTTGATGGCCATCTCGCCTCTGTACGCCATCCGTTTTTCTGTCGAACATTACGCGTTGGCTTTTATCACGTTAGGCGCTGTCTTTCTTTGCCTGACAGGGGCGGAAGCTCTGTACGCAGATATGGGGCATTTTGGAAAAACGCCCATCCGGATCGCCTGGTTCGGTCTGGTGATGCCATCGCTGATACTGAACTATTTGGGCCAAGGGGCATTGGTGCTGGGTGACCCGCAAGCTGCTTCCAATCCTTTCTTCAACATGATGCCGGACTGGGCGCTGATCCCTATGGTGGGGTTGGCCACGGCGGCCACCGTGATTGCCTCGCAAGCGTTGATCACGGGGGCTTTTTCGGCCACCAAACAAACCATCCAACTGGGCTTTTTGCCCCGGTTGACCATCTTGCACACCTCGATCAAGGACACGGGGCAGATCTATATCCCCGCCGTCAACTGGGCATTGCTGGCTGGCGTGATTGCGGCGGTGGTCTTCTTCGGTTCATCGACCGCTTTGGCCGCCGCCTATGGGATCTCGGTCAGCATGGTCATGGTCATTACCACGGTGATGACCTTCTTTGTGATTCGCTATGGCTGGGGCTATCCACTCCCTCTTTGCATCGCTGCGACCGGTGTATTTTTTGTGATTGATGCAGCATTTTTTGCATCCAATTCGCTGAAGATTGCGCAAGGCGGTTGGTTTCCGCTAGCCATGGCCGCCGGGCTGTATGTGGTGATGTCCACGTGGAAGGACGGTAGGCGGTTGATGAACTCCAAGTTGCGTTCAGATGCCTTGGATCTGCCTAGTTTTCTGGAAGCCGTGTTTGTCAGTCCTCCTGTGCGGGTGGACGGAACGGCTGTATTTTTGACGGCTGAAGTTGGAACGGTGCCTAACGCTCTGTTGCACAACCTCAAGCACAACAAGGTACTACACAGCAGCAACTTGTTCGTCACGGTCAAGAACCACGAGGTACCTTGGATCGGGTTGGACAAGCGTGTGCAAATGGACTCGCTGGGCCATGACTGTTGGCAGGTGGTGGTTCACTACGGCTTTAAGAACGACCCCGACCTGCCCAAGGCGTTGGCGCAGATCAAGAGTCGAGGCTGTGACATGAATGCCATGACCACCAGCTATTTCTTGTCGCGCGACACCGTGGTACCCACGCTGGGTGAGGGGATGGCGCCCTGGCGCGAGAAGCTGTTTGCGCAAATGCACCACAATGCCAGCGCCGCGGCAGACTTCCTGAACCTGCCGAACAACTCCGTGGTGGAGTTGGGCTCCAAAATCGAAATCTAAAACGGTTGGGGACAGATCTGTGGCTCTGTCCCTAACGGATGAAGCCTGATGCAATTTTTCAAAGACCTGAGTCTCTCGGCCTTCACAGCCGGTTTTGTGGCCGTGCTGGTGGGCTTCACCAGCTCGGTGGCCATCGTCTTTCAGGCGGCTCAGGCTTTTGGTGCCACGCCGGAGATCACCGCTTCTTGGATGTGGGCGCTGAGCATCGGCATGGGCTTGTGCACGCTAGTGCCTTCGCTGTGGCTCAAAAAGCCCGTCATGGTGGCCTGGAGTACGCCCGGTGCGGCCGTGCTGGCGTCTGCCGGTCTGGCCGGCGGCTTCAGTATGGCGGACGCCGTGGGCGCCTTCATCCTGTGCGCACTGCTGATCACGCTGGTGGGCGCCACCGGCTGGTTTGAGCGCGTGATGAACCGCATCCCGCTGGCGCTGGCCTCGGCCTTGCTGGCCGGCGTGCTGGCACGTTTTGGCTTGTCGGGCTTTGGCGCCGCGCAAACCGCCTTGCCGCTGGTGGCCACCATGGTGGTGACCTACTTGCTAGGCAAGCGCTTCCTGCCACGCTATGCAGTGCCACTCACGCTGCTGATCGCTATTGTTTTTGTAGCTGCTGGCGCAGGTTTTACAAGGGCTGACATTGCTTTTGGCTTGACATGGCCGGTCTTCATCAACCCCCAGTTCTCGCTGGCGGCGTTTGTCAGCTTGTCCTTACCGCTGTTCGTGGTCACCATGGCTTCGCAAAACTTGCCCGGCGTGGCGGCCATCCAGGCTGCCGGCTATGCGGACCGCAGGGCCCAGGGTGGCGATGCAGGCATTCCCATCTCCAAGGTCATCACGCTCACCGGGCTGGCCACGCTGGTGTTGGCGCCGTTTGGTGCGTTTGCCATCAACCTCAGCGCCATCACGGCTGCCATCTGCATGGGCCCTGAGGCCCACAGCAACCCTACACGGCGCTACACCGCGGCGGTGTCCTGCGGCGCCATCTACATCGTCATCGGCCTGTTTGGCGCCGCCATCACGGGTGTGCTCACCGCCTTCCCCAAAGAGCTGGTTGCCGCCATTGCGGGGCTGGCGCTGTTGGGCACCATTGGCGGCGCACTGACGGCCGCGCTCAAGGACGATGCCAACCGCGAAGCAGCCCTCATCACCTTCCTGGTTACGCTCAGCGGCGTGGTCATTGCTGGCGTAGGCTCGGCGTTCTGGGGCGTGGTGGCCGGCGCGTTGGCGCTGCTGGTGCAACACTACGGCCGCAAACCCGCCGCCACCGCCTGAGCTGCTACGCCTGTTTTGCAGCCTTCATAGAAAGTAGCCATGGACATTCTGTTTGTTGCCGATTCGCTGGAATCCTTCAAGATCTACAAGGACACCACCTTTGCCATGATGCGCGAGGCCCAGCGCCGCGGCCACCGCATCATTGCCTGCGAGCCCCGTCACCTCGTGTGGCAGCGCGGCGGTGTGGTGCAGGCGGCCGTGCGCCGCATCACGCTCACCGGCGACGCCAAGGCGTGGTTCACCGAGACGGCGGACACTGTGGCCATCAAAGACTTTGACGCCGTGGTCATGCGCAAGGACCCGCCGTTTGATTCCGAGTTCTTTTACGCCACCCACCTGCTGGAGCAGGCCGAGCGCGAGGGTGCCCAGGTCTTCAACAAGCCGCGCGCCCTGCGTGACCATCCTGAAAAGCTGGCGATTCTGGAGTTTCCCCAGTTCATCGGCCCCACACTGGTCACGCGCGATGCCGACGCGGTGCGCGCCTTCCACGCCGAGCACCGCGACATCATCTTGAAGCCGCTGGACGGCATGGGTGGCATGGGCATCTTCCGCGTGAAGGACGACGGCCTGAACCTGGGCAGCATCATCGAAACGCTGAACAAGGATGGTGCCCAGACGATCATGGTGCAGAAATTTTTGCCTGCCATCAAGGACGGCGACAAGCGCGTGCTGGTGATTGGGGGCAAGCCCGTGCCCTACTGCCTGGCGCGCATTCCGCAGGGCGGCGAGGTGCGAGGCAACCTGGCGGCCGGTGGAAAGGGCGTGGCCCAACCCATCAGTGCATCCGACCGCGCGATTGCCGAGGCGCTGGGCCCCATCCTGGCCGCACGCGGTTTGCTATTGGTGGGGCTGGACGTGATTGGTGATTCGCTGACCGAGATCAACGTCACCAGCCCAACCTGCTTCCAGGAAATTGCCGATCAGACCGGCTTTGACGTGGCCGCCATGTTCATCGACGCGCTCGAAGTCGCCCAGTCCGAGGCCAGCCGCACGCGGTAAAGCGCGCTGGTGGCGCAGACAAATAGGTCACTGCCGCCGACACCGCCAAACACCAGATTGGCTGCGGGCTCGGGCAGCAGCACCTTGCCCAGCAGCGCGCCGCTGGGCGCATAGCAGTGCACACCGTCACCCGCGCTGGTCCATACCCGGCCCAGCGCATCCACGCGGAAGCCGTCAAACAGACCCACATCGCAATTGGCAAACAGCGCACCGCCCGATAGTGCATAGCCAGCACCCACCGTGAACACGCGGATGTGCTTGGGCCCGTCGGCCACATGCGTGCGGCCGGTGTCGGCTACATACAAAAGGCTTTCATCGGCGTTAAACGCCAGGCCATTGGGGCGCGCAAAGTCGGTCAACACCGTTTCGCACGTGCCGCTGGCGGGGTCTACGCGGTACACATGGCAGGCGCCTATCTCACTGTCGGCTTTGTGGCCCTCGTAGTCACTGTCGATGCCGTAGGCCGGGTCGGTGAACCAGATGGCACCGTCGCGCGCCACCACCACGTCATTGGGGCTGTTCAGGCGTTTTCCTTGCCAGTGGCTGGCCAGCACCGTGGTGCTGCCGTCGTGTTCGAGTCGGGTCACACTGCGAGAGCCGTGTTCACAGCTGATCAAGCGGCCTTCGTGATCCAACGTATGGCCGTTGGTGTAGCGTGCAGGGCTGCGATAGATGCTGACGCCGCCCGTGACTTCGTCCCAGCGCAGCATGCGGTCGTTGGGAATATCGCTCCAGACCACGCAGCGCTGTTGCGCCAAGTAGGCGGGCCCCTCAGCCCATTTGCAGCCACTGGCCAACTGCTCTGGAGGGGCACCAGCAAACAGGGTGGCAAAGTGCGGGTGCCGTGCGTCTATGAAGTTCTTGGTCCGCACTGTACCCAATGCAAGCACTTGGCCAAAACAGACGGCCGCAGGTCTTCGTGGTAGCCTTCGACATCATTTTTCTAGGAGCCCATCATGCGTATGTCTACCGTTTGTGCCGCACTGGCCGCCGTTTCGTGTCTTGCCCTGAGCGCGCATGCGCAGGTGCTGGGTGCCATCACCGCAACGCCTACCGCGGCCAAAGTGGGCGAGCCCGTCACGGTGAGCGCCACCATTGATGTTGTGAGTGCCAACTACTGCGGCTTCGTGGTGGGTTTCGGTGACGGTGCTTTCAAGGACGCCGTGAGCGATGTGAGCAATGCCACGCCGTTGGTGCTGACCCATACCTATGCCAAAGCCGGTGCCTACCACGTGACGCTGGGAGGCAAGAATGTACAGAACCACCCCAACTGCGGTGGCCCGGAGAGGGCGGTAGACATCACTGTGACAGGCGCTGCCACCCCTGCCAAACCCATGCCATTGAAGCCTGCGGACGTTTGCGCCAAGGGCTGGAAGCTCTCCGGCAAGCTCAATGCCAAGACCGGAACCTTTACCTGTGCTGCCAAAGCTGGAACCGCTTTGCCTGCCGAAAAGCCAGTGTGCAAAGGCGACCTGAGCTACTTTGAGAACGCCAAGAAAGGCCAGTACGGCTGCAAGCCCTGAGGGCAGGCGGGCTAGCGGCCCGCTGATAATCTAAACCGCAGCAGGGGCTGCCAGGGCTGCGGCTTTGGCAGCCTCTTCTGCTTCGCGCTGGGCCGCCGCGGCGGCAGCCGCCGCAATCAGCGTGGCTTTGCACACCGTACGTGTGAGGGGCTGGCCGTCCACAAAGGCGTGCAGTTCGCCAGCCTCCATGGCCACCCAGGTCTCGTTGGTGGTCAGCGGCTCTGTCACCACGATGACCAGCCGGTCCTCCGGGCCGTTGAGCTCGGACAAATCCACCGTCACATCTTCGTCCTTGAGTTGCACATGGCTGAAGGGGTGTTGGCGCACCACGTAGCAAAGTTTGGTGCTCGCATGGGCCCACAGGGCCTGGCCGTTGCTCAGCAGGAAGTTGAAGGTGCCATGGCGGGCAATTTTGGGTACCAACTCGGCCAGGGTGCGGGTCAGCTCTTCGACTGAGGGCACCGAGGCGTGGGATTTGTTCAGCTCCTGCAGCAGCCAGCAAAACGCCAGTTCGCTGTCGGTGGTGCCTACGGGTTTGAAGCTGCCGTGCAGTGGTGGGTTGAATTCCTTGAGGTCACCATTGTGGGCAAACACCCAGTAGCGGCCCCAGAGTTCGCGTGTGAAGGGGTGGCAGTTTTCCAGCGTGACCGCACCCACCGTGGCCTTGCGCACATGGGCCACCACGTTGTGGCTCTTGATGGGGTAGGACTTGAGCATCTTCGCAATCGGCGAGGTCGATGCACTTTCCTTGTCCACAAAATGCCGGGCCGCCTTGCCGGGCAGGTCGCCTTCGCTCTCGAAGAAGGCAATGCCCCAGCCGTCTGCATGGTGGTCGGTGCAGCCGCCGCGCTGCGAAAAGCCGGTAAAGCTCAGCGTCAGGCTGGCCGGCAAATGGCTGTTCATCCCAAGCAGTTGGCACATAGAAACAGTGTACTCCGGGGTTGTGGCTGGGGGCGAAAAGCGTTATGCGAAATCCGTCAGAGCTTATGCGCGCGGCTCGCTCCAGAACTTGCCGCCCGTGGCCCAGTTGTCGCGCTTGACGTCCACAAAGATGATGTCCACCGCCTCGGGCGAGCAGCCCAGGGTTTCGACGGTCACACGGGTTACTTCGTCCACGAGCTTTTTCTTTTGCTCTTGGGTGCGGCCTTCTAGCAGTTCAATATGGTAGGTGGGCATGACGGTCCTTGGGGTGGGGGATGCAAGGGGCAGATTAGACTGCGGGGGTTTCCATTTTCCTCTGACTTCCCCTTGCAATTATTGTTCCCGCCCCACGCCGGTGCCCGTGCAGGCCATGTGCTATGGGCTGTGTTTGCCCTGCACGCCCTGCTGGGTGCGGCCCTGGGCCTGTCGGTGGACGAGGCGCACTACCTGCTGTATGCCGCCCACCCCGCCCTGAGCTACTTCGACCACCCGCCGCTGGTGGGCTGGGTGCAGTGGCCGCTGGTGGCGCTGCAGGCACCCGTGGCCGTGCTGCGCCTGCTGCCCGGCCTGCTGTGGCTTGCCACGGTGTGGGGCGTGTACCGCCTGACCCTGCGCATCTTCGCGCCAAACCCCATGGCACCGCAGGCCGCACTGGCGGCCGTGTGGGTGCTAGCGCTGGCGCCGCTGCTGCATATCCTGGGCATTGGTCTCTTGCCCGACACCTTGCTCATGGCACTGACCGTCGCCTTGCTGTGGCAGACCTGGACCCTGGTGCAGTCGCCCACGGCCGGCACCCTGGGCAACTGGCTGGTGCTGGGCGTGCTGCTAGGGCTGGCGGGTTTGTCCAAGTACACGGCGGTGTTTACCGCGGTGGCGGTGGGAGGCTGCCTGCTGGCCGTGCATGGCGTGGCTGTGCTGCGTAAGCCCAGGTTATGGGCCGCATTGGCGCTGGCCATGCTGATGGTGGTGCCAGTGGCGGTGTGGAATGCGCAGAACGGCTGGATCTCGTTCACTTACCAGGTGGCGCACGGCAAGGGCAGTGTGTGGCAGGCGCAGCATGTGTTGCGTTTTGTGCTGACCCAGCTGCTGGCCTATGGGCCGCTGTTGCTGTTGGGTTGGGTTGGCTGGCGGCGCAGCACGGGGCCGGTGGTTTGGCTGCTGCTGTTTTTTGGGCTGCCGTTTGCGCTCTTTACCTACCTCTCCGGTGGCGGCTCCAGCCTGCCGCACTGGACTGCACCTGCGTGGGTGGCGTTGGCGCCGTTTGCGGGTTGGGGTGTGACCACGTGGTGGCAGGCGGGCCGCCGTTGGGCGGTGTGCGCGCTGGTCGCCATGCAGGCGCTGGCCTGTGTGGCGCTGCTGGGGCTGATGCTCAGCGCGGGCTGGCCGTTGGTGGCGGGCAGTGCGGCGGCCGTGGCGCCACCGCCCAACCCATTTGCAGATTTGCACGGCTGGCAGGCTGCTGGCGCGCGCGCGCAGGCCCTGGCCGCGCAGCAGCAGCTGGACAGTGTGGCTGTGCAGAACTGGACGCTGGCCAGCCGCCTGGGCTGGTACGCCCGCCCTCTGCCGGTGCATGTGCTGGACAGCGGCGATTCGCAATTCCGCTTGTGGGCCGCAGACCTGCCCGTGGGAGGCAATACGTTGCTGGTGGACTGGTCGCACATGGCCTACGACCTGCCGGTGGCACCCCACGGGTTTGCCAGCTGCACGCTGCTGGAGACGCAGCAAGCCAGCCACTGGGGCATGCCGCTGGCCAGCTTCCGTTTTTACGATTGCCGCGGCTGGTCTGGCGCGCCGCAGCCCCGCCTTACACTCGCGCCCACCTCTTGAATCTGCCCATGTTTGCTCCCCCTCTTTTGCCCCATGCCCTCAGCAGCCCGGTTGCCCGTTGGGTGTGGTGGCTGCCGCTGGTGCTGTTCGTGCTGGGCGCTCCGCTGTGGCTGCAGGTGTGGGAACCCGCCCTGTTCATCGCCATCAACCAGTGGTGTGCGCCGGTGGCTGCGCCGGTGTGGACGGGCTTGTCGCTGCTGGGCAATGGCTGGGGCATTCTGGGCGTGACCGCACCACTGCTGGTGCTGGCGCCGCGTCTGATGTGGGGCTGGTTGTGCGCTGCGCCATTTGCCATCCTCTTTGCGCGTACCGGCAAGTTCTTCATTGAAAGCCCGCGCCCTGCCGCCGTGGTGGACAACAACCAGATGCGCGTGGTGGGCGAGCTGCTGCACAACGTTTCCATGCCCTCGGGCCACACGCTCACCGCGTTTGCGGTGGCGGCGGGCATCTTCTTCGCGCTCACGCCAGCGCAGCGCCGCCGCCATGCCTGGCTGTGGCTGCTGGCAGCTGGCACGGGTCTGTCGCGCATTGCCGTAGGCGCACACTGGCCCGGTGACGTGGCCGTGGGAGCCAGCCTGGGCCTGTTGTCCGGCCTGCTGGGCCACCAGCTGTGGATGCGGTTGGCCCCGCGCCACTGGGCGCCCCGGGCATGGAGCCTGCGCCTGGTGGCCGCATTGGTGGCGTTGGCGGTCTTCCACCTGCTGACCGAGGAACTGGACTTTGCCGAGAACCAACCCGCCCAATGGGTGCTGGCGGCCGTGGCGGTGCTGAGTCTGTTGGCCTTTGCACGCCAGAGTTTCAAGGCGAAATAGGGCGCTAGCCCCTGTTGATATTGCGCAAGCTGCTCCTGTTTTGATAGTGACTTGAGCCAGGCACCCACAGCTACTACCATCCCCTTTATGAAAATTCTCGTTACAGGCGGCACCGGTGCCGTCGGCAAATATGTAGTGGACGATCTGGTGCAGCACGGCTACCAGGTCGGTGTGCTGGATCTCGCTGCCCCTGCGCGTAGCGACGTGGTGCACCACGCCGTGGATGTATTGCAGTTGGACGCGGTGTTGCAGGCCATGGCCGGCTACGACGCCGTCATGCACGTGGCGGGGATTCCACACCCGCTGAATGACCCGGCCAAACGCGTGTTCGATGTGAATGTGAATGGAACCTTCAATGTGCTGGAGGCCGCGGCCCAGCATGGCATTGGCAAGGTGGTGTTCACCTCCAGCGAATCGACCATGGGCTTTGCGTTTGCCACGCACCGGCTGGCGCCGCTCTACATCCCCGTGGACGAAGCCCATGCCGCGCGCCCGCAAGACCCCTATGGCCTGAGCAAGGTGGTGAGCGAGCAGATCTGCAAGACCTACACCCAGCGCTACGGCATGCGCACCGTGTGCCTGCGCATGCCCTGGGTCTGGCTGCCCGACGATGCGCAGCGGCCCTTCTACCGAACGCTGGTGGCCGAATATGCCAACTGGTACAAAAACCTCTGGACCTTTGTGGACGCGCGCGATGTCGCCACCGCCCATCGCCTGGCGCTGGAAGTGGAGCTGGAGAACCCGCACGAGGCCTTCTTCATCACCGGCCCGCACAACTGGACCGGCCAGGACGGCCGCAAGTTGCTGGCCGAGTTCTGGCCTGAAGTGACCGAGTTTGCGCCGGGCTTTGCGGGCACGGACCCGCTGATCTCGCATGCCAAGGCGGCGCGCCTGTTGGGCTACGCGCCGCAGTATGGCGTCAAGGATGTATTGGGCTGATTGAGCTGGTAGGGGCGGCCGGCTTGGGGCCGGCGTGCAACTGGTGCCGGGAGAACGGCTTGCCCTGGCCAGAGACCAGCAGGGCCAGGCGTACCTCAATGTCGTGGGTGGGCAGGTAGGTGGCAGTGGATGTGTTCAGCGCCAGCAACAAAACCAGTGGTGCGAGTTTGCTAGCCCAGTGCGACAAGGCCAGCGGCGCGAGCTGGCGCACCGTGGGCCAACTGACTGCCGCGCCCAAAATCCAGCCTGCCACCACCTCGCTCAGGCTGTGCGCGTGCACGGCCAAACGTGACACCCCCACCACCAGTGCCAGCAGCCAGCCCAGTGCCACGCCGCCGCCCCGCGCCTGCAGTGCGGGCCAGGGGATGCCGCGCAGCAGCACCGGCAGGATGCTGGTGGCCAAGAGCGTGTGGCCGCTGACGCCCGTGAAGTCCAGCGCCGCAATGCCAATGCCCCAGCCAAAAAACAGGCACTTGCTCACCACGGTGATGCCCACCGCGATGACCAGCCGCAGCAGGTAGCGCTTGGCTGCATCGCGTGCGCCGGATTCCCACAGGCCTCCCAGTACCAGCACCAGCGCGGGCAGAAGCAGGCTGGAGGCGCCCAGGTGGGTCAGGATCCACCAAGCGTGTGCGGGTGGCAAATGGGCGTCGGGCATGGGAAATGTTGCGGTGCAAAAAAGTGGCGCCAGTGTAGCCCTGGCCGAGCGGGCGCAGGGCCTTGGGGCTAGGCGCTCAGATAAGGGAGGTAGACGGCGAAGGTCGAGCCCCGGCCTACTTCGCTTTGCACTTGCACCCGACCACCGTGCTTGGTGACAATTTTTTGAACAATGTCCAACCCTAGGCCACTGCCTTCGCCTGCAGGCTTGGTGGTGAAGAAAGGATCAAAAATTTTGTCCAAATGCTCGCTGGCGATGCCGCAGCCCGTGTCGCTCACGGCCACCCGGGCAGCCCCGTCCGCCATTCCCACTTCAATCGTCAAGGTGCCTTCGTAGCGCATGGCCTGCAGTGCGTTGTGCACAAGATTGATCCACACCTGGTTGAGCTCGTCGGGACAACACAGCAAGGGCTCCATGGGCGCAAAAAGTCGAACAAGCTCCACCCCCGGCTTGAGCTGCGACTGGTACAAAGTGAGTACGGTCTCCAGCCCGTCTTGCAATTGCGCTGGGCGCTTCTCCGCGCCGTTGTCGATGCGGGAGAACGATTTGAGCGCAAATACGATTTTGGATACATGGCCTACTGCCACATTGATATTGCTTGAGCTGCTCAGGATGCTGGCCACGCTGTGGACGCAATCGAGGATGTGCTCGCTTTGGGCGTGGGTGAGCAGGGGGAGGTAGTCTGCCAGGTCTGCGTCGCAGTGCAGTTGCGCCAGGATGTCTGCCTTGTACCGCGCCTCCGCAATGTTGGCTTGCTCCAGTCGCTTTGCTAGAGAGCGAGTGTGTTCGCGCTCCTCGCGGGTGCTTTGTACCACCGGGGGGTGAGCTGCGGCGGCAGTCACCAAACGCAGCACCAGTGCCTGCGTAGCCGTGTCCAGGGTTTGCAGTAGATGCGGCACATTGTTCAATGTGTGCGTTAGCGCATCGGCGATGTTTTTTCCACTGGCTTGAATGGCACCTATCGGTGTATTGATTTCGTGTGCCACTCCGGCAACAAGCTGGCCTAATGCGGCCATTTTTTCCGATTGCACCAACTGGGACTGGGTCGCTCGCAAAGTCTCCAGTGCGTGGGTGGTTTTGGTATGTGCGGCCGCCGCCGCCGCATAGGCGAGGTTCAAGTCGCTGTTAAGGCGTGAGAGCTCGGTGTTGCTTTCGCTCAGCGCCACGGTGCGCTGAGTTACGCGGTCTTCCAGCAACTTTTCCGATGCTTTGAGGGTGCTGACCAAGCGCTGCTCTGCATCAATGGCCATTTGCTGCGCCTGCGCTTTCTCGCGAAGCCCCACGTTGTAGCGATCGGCCAAGGCAAATGCCAGTAATAGCATTTCAAGGCATGAGCCCAGTTGAATAGCATTGATGGTGAAGAAATGGGTGGGGAGCCACCCCATAGCCCGGAGTACGGTTACCACGCCTCCCAGGCACAGCATGGAAAAAGCAGCCACAAAAAACATACCGCTGCGCTGTCGCTTGTAGACGGCGTACAGCCCCACAGCGAGAATAAAAACGGCGGTGCACAAATAGTTCAAGGCCGCTAGCTGAATCGAACGCGACAAGTCCCATACAAATGCCGCAGGCAGTGACAACTGAACAAGGGTTAGCACACCAATGACTCGGTTCGTGCGGGGCGCGAGGCGACGTGTCGCCAGCATGGTGCGCATAAACATCAGTAGTGCGGCCAAAGACAGGCAATAGCCCACGTTGGTAGAAATGGCCCACCACAGCGGCGACTCAATGTCCAGTAAAGCACGCAACAGCCCGTTTTGCGACGCTATCGTGAAAGCTGTGCACAGTACAAAGTTCACATACAGCAGGAAACTTCGGTCGCGCAGTGCGATGAACAAAAGCAGATTGAACGCCGCAATGGCGAATACCATGCCAAAGTAGCCTGCTTGCGTAGCATAGTCCGTGCGCTCATAGGCATGAAATGCCTCAGGAGTCCATAAACGAGAGGGGGCCTGCAAAGGGCCAATCGATTCCAGACGCAGGTAGATGGGTTGCACACTGCCGCTGGCCACCTGCAGAGGAAACACAAAGTACCGATGGGCATAGGGGCGAGTGGCAAGCGGGAGCAGGTTGCCCGTGCGCTGGACCTGATAGTTTTCGTCCGCATTGGGGCTCCACAAGTCCAGATATGCCAGGCCGCTGTTGGCGATCTCCAGCAATCGGGTGGCGGAGGGGCCCTTGTTTTGCAGCTCGACTTTTAGCCAGTAGGCAGAGCGTGTGTAGCCCAAACTCAGATCCTCCTCGGCGGCTGGGCTAAAGCGCTTCGCTGCATCAGCCTGGCGCACGTCCTGCAGCGTCATGGTCCGCTGCGGGTCCTCCAGAACGGACCAGTGCAGTTTCATGCCATGGGTAGTCAAGGCATTTACATCGACGGGCTTTGATAACTCGGCGGGCGGCTGCGCAGCCCAAGCTGGCTGCAACAGACAAAATAGCAGCGCCGCCATCACGCGCAGCATCCTTTCCCATCCGCACAAGAGGTGTTTCAAGTGAATGGAATACAAAACAGGCAAAGCAAGGTGCTTATTGCTTATTTCTCGAGGGCTGTGCAAGGTGGCCCCCGAATTCGGCCAGCAGGCTTTGCAAGTGCGCTTTGACTTGCTGCAACTCCAGTTTTTGGGCCTGCATGGCAAGCGTCTGGGCATAGGCGTCCAAAGCGGACCGCGCGGTGAGCACCAAATCAGCGTTGTTGAAAGGCTTCTCCAGAAAACGGTACAAGGCAGCCTCGTTGATTGCACGTTTGACACCTGCCATGTCGCTTTGACCGGTCAGCATGACCTTGACCGTGCGTGGTGTGAGTTTATGCAATTGCACCAGCAGTTCGTCTCCATTCATGCGCGGCATGATGTAGTCGGAAATGACAAGCGCTATTTCCTCTCCGTTGCTGCGTACTTCTTGCTGAAACTCAAGTGCCTCAATACCGCTGCAAACAATCTCGATCAGTACGCTCTTGCCCAACGCACGACTTAGCAAGTCGCGCAGGGCAGTGAGCACGGTACGGTCATCATCCACGCACAGAATAATTTCTGCCTTCATCGCGCCTCCCTCGTTTCACGTTTCCGCCATCGTTAGCACTTGGACGGAACGCGATTCTGTCTCCGAATTTCGGAGTTTGCAGCCCATGAAATACGCAGTTTCTTTGCTGCGCTTCGCACCATGGTTGCTACTATTACACAGGAAGTGAATTTACCCAAAATCGAGTGTATGCATCAGCGCGGGGAGGGGCGGGCTATACGCGCAGCGGGTCTTCCTGCATGGCTTCCAACTGGTCTTCCAGCATCTGGATCTGGCCCTTCCAGTAGTCGCTGCTGCCAAACCACGGGAAGTTGGCGGGGAAGGTGGGGTCGGTCCAGCGCCGGGCCAGCCAGGCGCTGTAGTGGATCAGGCGCAGCGTGCGCAGGGGTTCAATCAGCGCCAGCTCGGCGCGGTCGAATTCGCGGAACTGTTCGTAGCCGTCCACCAGCATGCCCAGTTGGCGGGTGCGCTGCTGGCGGTCGCCGCTGAGCAGCATCCACAGGTCTTGCACGGCGGGGCCGGTGCGCGCGTCGTCCAGGTCCACAAAGTGCGGGCCGGGCCCGGCGGCAGCCACCGCGTCGGTGGGTGTCCAGAGGATGTTGCCGGGGTGGCAGTCGCCATGCAGGCGCAACTGGCGTATACCGCTGTTATTGGACTTGTTTTGGCCGCTAGCCCCCGCCATATCTGCGCGAGCAGCTATCAAATCAATAGCTTCCTGGCAGCGTTGGGTCCAGGTGCTTTGCACATCCAGCGGCACCATGTGGTTGGCCAGCAGCCATTGCATGGGCTCTATGGCAAAGGTTTGTACATCCAGCGCCGGGCGGTGCGCAAACGGGCGCTTGGCACCGACGGCGTGGATACGCGCCAGAAAGCGGCCAATCCACTCCAGCACCTCGCCATCGTCCAGCTCGGGCGGGCGCCCACCGCGGCGTGGGCTGACGCTGAAAGAGAAGCCACCAAAGTGGTGCAGCGTCTGACCATGGAGCACCAGGGGCCCCACAGCCGGAATTTCATCGGCCATCAGTTCGGCGGCAAAGTCGTGCTCTTCCTGGATCTGCGCGTCCGTCCAGCGTTCCGGCCGGTAAAACTTGGCCACCACCGGGGCGCCTTCTTCGAGCTGCACTTGGTAGACGCGGTTTTCGTAGGAGGACAGGGCGGTGAGGCGGCCATCGCCGCGCAGGCCTACGCTGTCCAGTGCGTCCAGCACCAGGTCGGGGGTCAGGGGTTCAAAGGGGTGAAGGGCGCTGCCCGTGGTGCTGTGCATGCCCCGATTGTCGTCTGCGGGCTTGTCCTTGCACGCGCAGGTGGCTTAGCCCAGCGGCCCCAGGTCATCCCCATACAGCTTGGGCGCCGCACTGTCGGCGTCCGAATCTGAATAGCCACCCGCAGGAGGCTGCGTAGGGTGGGGCACATCGCCCAGTTGTTCAAACGGCAGGCTTTGTTTCACGAGGATGACGGTGCAGGGCGCGTCCATGGCCACCTTGATGGGGACGGTGGCGACAAAGCGCTGGGTCAGCAGGCCATGGGTGGCGGCGCCCATGACGATCACGCTGACATGGTTGCCGCGCGCGTAGTCCAGCAGGGCCTGGGCTACGTCGCCGCTCTCCAGCACGTGGCAGGAGGTCTGGTGGCCCGGGTGGTCCAGCGGCTGGGCCCACTGGCGCAGTGCGGCCAGGTGGCGGCGGTGTACCTGGGTTTCGCTCTGGTCCTCGTCCGCAGTGCTGGTAGCGCTGCCGCTGACCACGGTGACACAGGCCAGGCGGGCGCCGGGGCGTGTGCCCAGCGCACGAGCCACGGCCTCGCGCAGGCTGTACAGCGTGGCATCGGTCACGTCCTTGTGCGGCACGGCCACCATGACGATAGGCACCTCCTGCACCTGGCGGGATGGCACGGGGCTGGGCTGGTAGTGCATGCCCGCGGCCTTGAGCCAGCGCTTGAAGTGGGTGCGCAACGGCGTGCCCACGGTGTTGGTGCCGCGCCGCGTGATGTGCACCTGTGTGGGGTGGCTCAGGTCAAACGCCAGGTGGGCGGCCGAGGGGTAGCGCCTGGCGGCCTCGGGCTCCAGGCAGCGCAGCACCACTTCTTGCAACCAGGCCGGTAGGTCGGCGCGCAGCTTGCGCGGTGGCGTGGGGTCCATCCACAGGCGCTGGCGCAGGCCGGCCGTGGTTTGCGGTTCGCCAAAGGGCAGCTCGCCCGTGCACAGCTGGTAGAGCATCACGCCGATGGCAAACACGTCGCTGCGCGGGTCGCCACGCACGCCCACCACCTGCTCGGGCGCAATCCATGCGGGCGAGCCCACGGCCTTGCGCAGCTGTTCGGCCAGCAGGTCGGGGTAGTGCGCGTGGCACGACAAGCCAAAGTCCAGCAGCACTGCGCTGCCGTCCTCGCGGAATAGCACGTTGGCGGGCTTCAGGTCGAGGTGCACCGTGTTTTGTTGGTGCAGCGCATGCGCCGCGCGGGCCATGGCGGTGCCTAGCTTGGGGATGGCGTCCAGCGCCACGGGCTGCGGGCCATCCAGCCAGTGCTGCAGGGTGACGCCCGGCACATATTCCATCACCAGGTATGGCACGCGCTGCAGGTCGCCCGCAGCCACAAAGCGCGGCACAGTGCTGCCGTGCAGGGCCTGCAGGATCTGGCATTCCACCTCGAAGCTGACGATGTTCTCGGCCCCGTCGCCCGCGGTCATGCGCGGCACCTTCATGGCCATGGCAAAGCCCGGGCCGGGGCGGCCATCGGCGTAGACCACACGGTAAATGTGCGCCATGCCACCGGAGTGGATGCACTCCTCGATGGTGAATCCGTCCAGCTCGGCGCCTGGCTCCAGCAGTTTCATCGGCCTTGCTCCAGCCGGTGGGCAAAGAACTCGGGCAGGCCCGCGCGGCGGATGGCCTGGGCGGCCGCGCCGTGGTCATACGACACGCGGTGAAAGGTCAGCTGGGCGCGCTCGGTGTCCAGCAGCGCGTACATGGCCTGGGGGTTGCCGTCACGCGGCTGGCCGACCGAGCCTACGGTAGACAGCCACTCGCGGTGTTTGGGCACGGGCACCGCCACACCGGGCTGGGGAATGAACATCATCAGGCCGTCGGTGGCACCGCGGTAGTACAGGGTTTGCAGGTGCACATGGCCGCCAAACACATAGCGCACGCCGCTCCACTGGGTGGCGGCGTTCAGGCTGGCGGTGGCGGCGCGCTGGTCGTACACATAGCGCCACAGTTCGGGCGCATCGGCGCTGGCGTGCACCAGCAGCACGGTGTCCAGGTGCTGGGTGAGCGGCAGTGCGTCTATCCATTGGCGCTGCGCGTCTGACAACTGATGGTGCGTCCACGCGGCGGTGCTGTCGCCCACCGTCTTCACCACCTCCGGTGGATTGACAGCCATCTCATCGTGGTTGCCCTTGAGCACGATAGCGCCTTCTTCGGTGAGCAGCTTGATGCGCTCCACCACCTGGGCGGGGTTGGCACCGTAACCCACCATGTCGCCCAGAAAGGCAAAGCGCTGCGTCTGCTGCGCGCGGGCATGGGCCAGGCAGGCGTCCAGCGCCTGGATATTGCCGTGAATGTCCGACAGCAGCGCCAGTCTCATCAAGTCTCCGGTGGGGAATGCAAAAACGCCATCATGCGCCACCCGCCTGACGGCAAGTTTGCAGTAGGGTCAGCCCGCTGGGGTTACAGCGACAGGATGTGCCCGCCGCGCGGATTGCCTTCGCCCGCCAGGATGGCGGTGTAGGCGGCCTGCACCGCCTCGGGCCCCGTGTGGTGCTGCACCTGCAGCCAGGGCTGGGCCGGATTGGCCACTTGCGCGGTAAATGCCTGCCAGGACTGCAGCAGGCGGCGGCCCAACTCGGCACCCCCCCATTCCAGGCTGCGCTTCTTGATTTGCGCGGGTGCAAAAAACAGCGTGGGACGCGGCCCCGGCAGGTCTTTGCCACCGCCCAGCTCGGCCACATGCGTGCCGCCGATGGAGCTGCTGTAGACCAGTGCCGTGCAGTGCGTGTGCAGTGCCTTGCGAAACGCTGCGTTGCCTGCAAAGTCCACGTAGATGGAGGGCGTGCCGGGCGCAATCTGGTCCAACTGTGCGTAGGTCAACACCCGGTGGTACACCCCCAGGCTTTCGCAAAACGCCACGTTGCGCTCCGAGGTCAGCCCGACCACCTCAATGCCCTCACGCTGCGCGAGCTGGAAGGCGGTGCCATAGGCCGTTTTGCTGGACGCGCTGGACAGCAGGATGGCAGCTTTACCCGTGTCGGTGGCGCCAAACCAGGCGTTGTCGTGCAGAAAGTCGTCGATCAGCCACGAGGTGATGAACAGCGGGCGGAGCAGGGCCTGGATGTCTTCGGTGCTGGCAGTGTAGAACGGGTCGGTGGCGCAGCGGGTGTACTGGTTGTAGACCGCGTGCAGCGTGGCACGGTGGGGCGCCACATCGGACCAGCCATTGGCGTTCACCTTGCCGGGTGTCAGGTCCACCGCGCTGGCCATGGGGAAGTAGCCATACACGCGCTCACCCACGGGCACTTCCGCGTGCTGGCTTTGCACCACGGTGCCAAAGCCCCACACGGGGATGCGGCCCCAGGCCGCGGCGTCCTCGCCATCGGTGACCGGAAAAAACTGCCAGTACTGCATGGCATCGCCAAAGGCGGCGTAGGTGATGTTGTTGGACGTCAGCGCAAAACGGTCGATGCGCAGGCGGACCTGGCCGGCCTGCAGGGGGGCCAGCATGGTGCTGTGCAACTGGGTTTGGGTGAGTTGGTTCTTGCGAACCCGGAGTTCGGTGGTGTGCATGCGCCGCACCATAAAACAAAAGGCCGGGCCCGCCAAGCGGGTCCGGCCTCCGAGGTGACAGGGCGCAGGGCCTTGTCAGCGCTGCCGATTTAGACCACGGTGATGGTCACGTCGATGTTGCCGCGGGTGGCGTTGGAGTAGGGGCACACTTGGTGGGCTTTGTCGACCAGGGCCTGGGCAGCGGCCTTGTCCATGCCGGGGATGGAGACTTCCAGCTGCACTTCAATGCCAAAACCTTGGGGAATCTGGCCAATGCCGACGGTGGCGTTGATGGATGTGTCTGCAGGCAGGGCAATCTTTTGGGTGCCGGCCACAAACTTCATCGCACCGATGAAGCAGGCGCTGTAGCCGGAGGCAAACAATTGCTCGGGGTTCACACCGCCGCCGGGGCCGCCCATTTCCTTGGGCACAGCCAGCTTGAGGTCCAGCAGACCGTCGGAGGTGCGGGTGGTGCCGTCGCGGCCGCCAGTGGATTTGGCGTGGGCTTGGTAAATTACTTTTTCGATCTTGTTGCTCATGGCGCTTCTTTCATAAAGTGCTGCGGTGTTGCAGCGGGTGGGTAATGGGGAAATTAGGGGAACTACGGAGCGGTCAGGCGCTGGCGCAAGGCCTGCACCTGCTGGGTCAGGTCCATCAGCTCGTCCAACGGGCAGTCGGCCGCGGCCAGCACACAGGCCGGAATGCGGGCGGCCTGCACCTTGAGGGAGCGGCCTTTGGCGGTCAAAAACACTTCCACGCGGCGCTCATCGGCGACGCTGCGCTGGCGGCTCAGCAACTCGGCTTGTTCCATGCGCTTGAGCAGCGGGGTGAGGGTGCCGGAATCGAGATACAGGCGCTCACCCAGGGCCGAGACGCTCAGGCCGTCTTGTTCCCACAGCACCATCATCACCAGGTACTGTGGGTAAGTCAGCTGCAATGCTTCCAGCAGCGGCTTGTACAGCTTGGTCATGGCCAGCGAAGTGGAGTACAGCGCAAAGCACAGCTGGTTGTCCAGTCGCAGGGCGGCGTCGTTGGCGGAAATGGTGCGGCTGCTTGGCATGGGTTGAATTATAGCAAGCAATTAAATTGTACACAATGCAAATTGCAAGAAATTGTTTCCTGCCGGTTGCAAGGGTAAACCGGGCTTGGCAGGGCCGCGGCCTCTGCGGTAACGTCAACGCCACTTTGAGAGGAGCGGACTCGTGTTTGACTACATCATTGTTGGCGGTGGCTCGGCCGGTTGTGTGCTGGCGGCCCGCCTGAGCGAAGACCCCACCGTGAACGTGGCCCTGCTGGAAGCCGGCCCGGCGGACAACAGCGTGCTCATCCACTGCCCCGCCGGCCTGGCTGTATTGGCCAAAAACGGCCAGGCCAACTGGAAGTTCGAAACGACGGTGCAACCGGGGTTGAACGGACGCCGTGGCTACCAGCCGCGTGGCAAGGTGCTGGGCGGCTCCAGCTCGGTCAACGCCATGATCTACATCCGCGGCCAAAAGGAAGACTACGACCACTGGGCCGCCGAGGGCAACCCGGGCTGGGCCTATGCGGACGTGCTGCCTTACTTCAAAAAGGCGGAAGACAACGACCGTGGCGCCGACGCCTTCCACGGCCAGGGCGGCCCCCTGCATGTGCAGGACCTGACCACGCCGAACCGCCTGGGCCCGCTGTTTGTAGAGGCGGGACGCCAAGCGGGCTACGCCGTCAACCCCGACTTCAACGGCGAAAGCCAAGAGGGCGTAGGCGTCTACCAGGTGACGCACAAGAACGGCGAGCGCTTCAGCGCGGCCAAGAGCTACCTCACGCCCCACCGCGGGCGCAGCAACCTGCACGTGTTCACTGGCGCCCACACCACGCGCATCCTGCTAGAACACAAGCGCGCCGTGGGCGTGGAGTTCATGCACGACGGGGAGATGAAAGAGCTGCGCGCCGGCCGCGAGGTGCTGCTGTGTGCGGGGGCGCTGCAGTCGCCACAGATCCTCATGCTGTCGGGCATTGGCCCGCACCAGCATCTGGTGGAAAAAGGCATTGCCACGCTGCACGACCTGCCCGGCGTGGGGCAAAACCTGCACGACCACATCGACGTGGTGCAGATGGTGAACGCTCCGCAGCTGACCGAGACTGTTGGTGTGTCATTCACAGGCTTGGTCAACGCCGTGCGCGGCATTTTTGAGTGGCGCAAGCAGCGCACGGGCATGCTCACCACCAACTTTGCCGAGGCGGGTGGCTTCATCAAAAGCCAACCCGACGAACGCACGCCCGACTTGCAGTTCCACTTCGCCATTGCCAAGCTGGTGAACCACGGCCGCAGCACGGTGCTGGGCCACGGCTATTCGTGCCACGTGTGCCTGCTGCGCCCGTTCAGCCGCGGCAGCGTGCGCCTGGCCAGTAAAGACCCAATGGCTGCGCCGCTCATCGACCCGAACTTTTTGGGTGAACGCGATGATGTGGAGCGCCTGGTGCGTGGCTTCAAACTCATGCGCACCGTGCTGCAGCAGCCTGCATTGGCCGCGCTGGGCGGCAAAGAGGGGCCACGCTCAGCGGTAGCGCGCAACGACTTTGAGATTGAACAGTTCATCCGCGACGACGCCGACACCGTCTACCACCCGGTAGGCACCTGCCGCATGGGCCCCGGTCCACTGGACGTGGTGGACCACGAACTGCGCGTGCACGGCATCCAAGGCCTGCGCGTGGTGGACGCGTCCATCATGCCCCGCGTGGTCAGCGGCAATACCAATGCGCCGACCATCATGATTGCGGAGAAGGCGGCGGATTTGATCAAGGCGGCGTGGCAGGCTCCGACGTAGATCAGCCGGCATGCATATCGAAAATCAAGCTGCGCAACCATTGGTTGGCGGGGTCCTTGTGGTACTTCGCATGCCAGAAGAGGTTGATGGCGATCTGCGGTAGCTTCACCGGATGGGAAACGTACCTGAGGTCGAAGGGGCCGACCATGCGTTCGGCCAGACGTTCCGGCACGGTGGCCACGAGATCGGTGGTTTGCAGGATGTGGCCAATGGCCACGAAATGCGGCACCTGCAGCTTCACCCGCCGCTGGGGTGAATTGCTGTCAAGGATCTCATCCACCTTGCCATGGCCGGTACCCGCCGAGACCACCGCCACGTGGTCGGCTGCATAAAACTCCGACTCACGGATGGTTTTCTTGTCCAGTGCGTGGCCCTTGCGGAACAGGCAGACGTAACGCTGGACAAACAGGCGCCGTTGAAAGAATCCACCCTTGAGTTGCGGCAGCAGCCCGATGGCCAGATCGACCTGACCGCCCTCCATGGCGTCTTTCAAATTGACGGCGGTGTTGCGCACGGTGCTGATGGAAACCAAGGGCGCCACGTCACGGATGCACTGCATCAGCCGCGGCAGGAAATAGATTTCACCGATGTCGGTCATGCCCACGGAAAAGCTGCGCTTGCTGCTGGCCGGGTCGAAAGAGCTGCGCGCGTTCACCGCGCTGTGGATCATGCCCAACGCATAGCCGATCGACTCTGCCAGTTGATCGGCAAACGGTGTGGGCTGCATGCCGGTGGATGTGCGCAGGAATAGCTCATCACCGAACAGCTTGCGAAGGCGGGCCAACGCGTTGCTGACGGCGGGCTGGCCCAGACCCAGGTTCTCCGCCACCTTGGAAACTTTTCTTTCCTTGAGCAGCTGGTTAAAGATCACCAGCAGGTTCAGATCCATATCTTCGAGTTCCATTGCCGCCTCGCTTCACTATTGATTCAAATGATGTTAATCATTGATGTCATTGTATTGACTGATTTTGATGCGGTATCGATCATCGCCCCCACTGAGCCGATTTCCCCACGAGACAACCAAGCGACAGAAGAACATGGAAATTTTTGTGCGTCCTTTGCAGCGCCGAATCAGCGTCAATGCGGGTGTCAACCTGCTGGACGCGCTGCGCGCCAACGACGTGCCGGTGTCGTACAGCTGCCTGGCCGGACGTTGCGGCACCTGCCGCTGCAAGGTGGTCGAAGGCGAGGTGCTGGAGTCGGGCCGCGAAACGCAGCGCCCGGGAGCGGATGACGAGCACTACGTGCTGGCCTGCCAAACCTTCCTCACCGAATCCTGCACGGTTGAGATTCCCGAGCCCGACGAGGTGGTGGTGCATACCGCCAAGATCGTCAAGGCGACCGTGGTCGCCATTGAGGACCAGACCCACGACATCAAGCGCATTCGCCTGAAGCCGGCCAAGCCGATCGAGTTTTCTCCGGGGCAGTACGCCCAGCTCCAGTTCACCCCCGACCACATCCGGCCTTATTCGATGGCGGGTCTGCATACCGACAGCGAACTCGAATTCCATGTGCGCCTGGTGGCTGATGGCCGCGTCACCGGCTACATCGCCCATACGCTGAGGGTGGGCGACGCGGTGCGGGTCAGCGGCCCGTTGGGCTCGGCTTATCTGCGCCGTAAACATGAGGGGCCGATGTTGTGCGTTGCCGGCGGCACCGGTCTCGCGCCCATCCTGTCCATCATCCGCGGCGTGATCGCCGAAGGCATGCAGAACCCGATCCACCTGTATTTCGGCGTGCGCTCCGAACGCGACATCTATGGCCGCGAATGGCTGGCCGCGCTGCAGCGCCAGCACCCGCAACTGCAGGTGCATGTGGCGGTGACTTCGGGCACGGCGCCGGGTTGCCGCACAGGCCTGGTGACCGAAGCCATCGCCGAGGACTGGCGCAGCCTCGAAGGCTTTCGCGCCTACCTCTGCGGCGCACCGCCCATGGTGGAGGCCACGACGCTGCTGGTGCGCCAGATGGGCGTGTTGCCTTCGCAGATCTACGCCGATGCCTTCTACGCCAGCGGCACCTGAGTCGTACCCCTTGCAGGATTTTTCATGAACGCCAACAATCTCGACCCCGCAGCCCAGCAGCAACGCAAGGCCTACTACGACCGCATCGGCAAAGACAGCATGACGCCGCTGTGGGAAGTGCTTGGCGCGCTGGTGCCGCACCAGCCCAAGTCCCCGGCCGTGCCGCACCAGTGGAAGTATGCCGCGGTGCGCGACAGCGTCATGGAGGCAGGCCGCCTGATCAGCGCCGAAGAGGCCGAGCGGCGCGTGTTGATCCTCGAGAACCCGGCGCTGCACGGCCAGTCCTGCATCACGCAGTCGCTGTATGCCGGGCTGCAGCTCATCATGCCGGGGGAGGTCGCGCCAGCCCACCGCCACACCCAATCCGCGCTGCGCCTGGTGCTGGACGGGGAGGGTGCCTATACCGCGGTCGATGGCGAGCGCACCACCATGCGCCGTGGCGACTTCATCATCACCCCGGCCTGGACCTGGCACGACCATGGCAACCTCGGCAATGAGCCGGTGGTCTGGCTCGACGGCCTCGACATCCCCATCGTGCGTTTCCTCGACGCCGGTTTTGCCGAGAAGAGCGACAGCGCCTACCAGGCCGTGGTCCGCCCCGAAGGCGACGCCTTGGCGCGTTATGGCGCCAACATGGTTCCGGTTGATTTTTACCAGCAGCCTGCGGAGCCGACCAAGGTGTTTGTCTACCCTTGGGAGCGCACGCTGGCCTCGCTACGGGCGATAGCCAGCGGCACACCCGATACCCATTTCGGCCACAAGCAGCGCTACGTGAATCCGGCCACAGGCCGCTCCCCCATGCCGACGATGGCTGCGTTCTCACAACTGATTCCCGCCGGTTTCGAGACGCGGCCCTACCGCTGCACCGACGGCACGGTGTACGTGTGCCTGCGCGGCAGCGCCGAGGCCAGCGTGGCGGGCCAGAGCTTCCGCCTGGGCGAGAACGACGTGATCGTTGTGCCCTCCTGGCACAGCCACCAGTTCCGCGCCGGCCCCGAGACCGTGCTGTTCAGTTATTCCGACCGCCCGGTGCAGCAGGCCCTGGGCCTGTGGCGCGAACAGCGCAACTGATTTCCCCTTCTTCCTTTCGAGAACACACCCCATGAACTACGTGATCCCACCCGCAGCCGTCATCTCGCTCACCGTGGCCGGCATAGCCGAACGCTTTCCGGTCAACCGCATCTTTTGCGTGGGCCGCAACTACGCCGCGCATGCGCGCGAAATGGGCAAGGACCCTGACCGCGATCCGCCTTTCTTCTTCATGAAGCCTGCGAACGCGGCGGTCGATGCCGCCTCGCCTGCGCGCATTCCGTATCCACCCAAGACCGCCAATTTCCACCATGAGATCGAGCTCGTCGTGGCCATCGGCAAGGGCGGCAAGAACATCGCGCAGGCGAATGCACTGAACCACGTCTATGGCTACGCAACCGGCCTGGACATGACGCGCCGCGACCTGCAGCTGGAGGCGCGCGACAAGGGCCGGCCCTGGGAGTTCGGCAAGTCCTTCGCGTTGTCGGCGCCCATCGGGGCCATCTCCAAGGTGGCCGATGTGGGGCACATCGCCGAGGGCGCCATCAGCGTCCTTGTGAACGGCGGCGCGCGCCAGTCGTCCGATGTGGCCAAGCTGATCTGGTCGGTGTCCGAGTGCATCGCCTATCTCAGCGAATACGAAACCTTGGAGCCTGGCGACCTCATCATGACCGGCACGCCCGAAGGCGTGAACGCGGTGGTGGCGGGTGACGTGATGCAGGGCGACATCGCCGGCCTGGCCGGCATCACGGTGACCGTCGGGACCTGAGCAGCGGCCGTGCATTCGATCCAAGGAGACAGGCCATGACCCCATCCACCCCCACTTTTCCCGTCAAGATCCATTGGGAGTCAGAAGGCACGAGCCGCATTCCCTTCATGGCCTACACCGACCCCGATCAACACAAGAAGGAGCTTGATCGTTTCTTCTACAAGGCGCATTGGAACTACGTCGGCCTGGAGGCTGAAGTGCCCAACCCCGGCGACTACAAACGCACGGTAGTGGGCGAACGCTCGGTCATCATGGTGCGCGATGCCGATGGTGGCATCAGCGTGGTCGAAAACGTCTGCGCGCACCGCGGCATGCAGTTCTGCCGTGAACGCCATGGCAACAAGAAGGAATTCGTCTGCCCCTACCACCAGTGGAGCTACACCCTCAAGGGCGACCTGCAGGGCGTGCCGTTTCGCCGCGGCGTCAAGCAGGACGGCAAGGTCAACGGCGGCATGCCCATGGATTTCAAGACCACAGACCACGGCCTGACCAAACTCAAGGTGGCCACGCGCGGCGGCGTTGTCTTCGCCAGTTTCGACCATGAGATCGAGTCTTTCGAGGATTTTGTGGGCCCGGTCATCCTCGGCTACTTCGACCGGCTCTTCGATGGGCGCAAACTGAAGATCCTGGGCTACAACCGCCAGCGCATTCCGGGCAACTGGAAGCTGATGCAGGAGAACATCAAGGACCCTTACCATCCCGGCTTGCTGCACACCTGGTTCGTCACCTTCGGCCTCTGGCGTGCCGACAACAAGAGCGAGCTGAAGATGGACGCCCGGCACCGCCACGCGGCCATGATCTCCACCCGCGGCCAGTCCGGCCGGGCCGACCAGGTCACGCAGGTCTCCAGCTTCAAGGAGAGCATGGCGCTCAATGACCCGCGCTTTCTCGACATCGTGCCCGAGCCTTGGTGGAATGGGCCAACCGCTGTGATGATGACGCTGTTTCCCAGCGTCATACTGCAGCAGCAGGTTAACAGCGTGTCGACGCGGCATATCCAGCCCGATGGCCACGGCGCCTTCGATTTCGTCTGGACACACTTCGGCTTCGAGGACGACAGCGAAGAGATGACGCAGCGCCGCCTGCGCCAGGCTAACCTGTTTGGCCCGGCTGGCTTCGTGTCGGCCGACGATGGCGAGGTCATCGAATTCTCACAACAGGGCTTCGAGCAAAAGCCTTTTCACCGCACCCTGGCCGAGCTTGGAGGCCGCACGGTTGAAGATACTGACCATATGGTCACCGAGACGCTAATTCGCGGCATGTACGAATACTGGCGTGAAGTGATGGAGGCCGAGGCATGAGCACGGTTGTGAACATCGGCTTCGCCGACTACCTGCAGATCTCGCAGCTGTATGCCGACTACGCCCGTGTCGTCGATTCCGGCGACTGGGACCTGTGGACCGAGTTCTTTATTGACGACTGCATTTACAAGCTGATTCCGCGCGAGAACCACGAGCGCGGTTTCCCTCTCGCCACACTGTTTTTTGAGAGCAAGGGCATGCTGAAGGACCGCGCCTACGGCATCCGCGAGACGTTGTTCCACGACCCGTATTACCAACGCCATGTCGTAAGTGCGCCTCTGGTCCACAAGGCCGAGGCCGAGCGTTTTGAGACCGAAGCCAATTACGCGGTGTTCCGCACCAAGTTGTCCAAGGAGTCAACGGTGTTCAACGTGGGCCGCTACCTGGATGTGATCGTACGCACGCCCACGGGGCTGAAGTTCGCGTCACGCCACTGCGTGTACGACAGCGAAATGATCCCGAATTCCATCATCTATCCCATCTAAATACTGAGTGACTGCCATGAGTGATTCCCAATGGATTGATGCCGCCGATGAAGACGGTGTGCCCGAAGACGACGTGATCGGCCTGCAGGTCGCGGGTAAAGACCTGGCCCTGTATAAAGTCGAGGGCAGTGTGTTCGCGACCGACAACATCTGCACCCACGGCCACGCACGCCTGTGCGACGGCTTCCTTGACGGCTACGAAATCGAATGCCCGCTGCACCAGGGCAAGTTCGACATTCGCAATGGGCGTGGCACCTGCGCGCCCATTGTCGATGCTGTGCGCAGCTACCCGGTCCGCATCGAAGGCGGCCGGGTTTTTCTGAAGTTGAGCGACTGAGGGCCTGCCTCGGCCGTGTTCCGTTCCCCACTTTTATTCCAGGAGACAAAACAATGAAGACATTACAGACCTCTATTCGCCGTACCGCATTCGCAGCCCTGAGTGGTGCAACGCTTGCAGTGGCCAGCCCTTTCGCCACGGCGGCGACCATCGGTTTCATGGCACCCCTATCCGGGCCGGTGGCGGTTGTCGGGCAGGACCAGGTGGACGGTTTCATGCTGGCGCTTGAGCAGCTCGGCGGCAAGCTCGGTGGCCAGGCGACGACCGTGATCAAGGAAGACGATCAGCTCAAGCCCGAGATCGGTGGACAGATCGTGCGCAAGTTCATCGACAAGGACAAGGTCGATGCCATTGTGGGCTTGAGCTTCTCCAACGTGCTGATGGCCAGCCTGCCGCGCATCGTCGAGTCCGGTACCGTGGCCATCGCCACCAACGCGGGCCCGTCGCCAATGGCGGGCGCGGGCTGCAAGGCCAACGTGTTCTCCACCGCCTGGCAAAACGACGGTGCAGCCGAGGCCATGGGCAAGTTTGCGCAGGACAAAGGCGTGAAGAAGGTGTACTTGATGGCGCCCAACTACCAGGCTGGCAAGGACATGCTGACTGGTTTCAAGCGTTACTTCAAGGGCCAGATCGTTGACGAGGTCTACACCCAGGTGAATCAGCCCGACTACTCGGCCGAACTGGCGCAGCTGCAGGCGGCCAAGCCCGACGCGGTATTTGTGTTCTACCCCGGCGGTATGGGGGTGAATTTCGTCAAACAAATGGCGCAGGCTGGCCTGATGGGCAAGTTGCCCCTGTATTCGGTGTTCACGGTGGACGGAACGACCCTGCCAGGCCTGCGCGATGCCGCCATCGGCAGCGTGAGCGGCGCCATGTGGGATGCGTCTCTGGACACGCCGGAGAGCAAGAAATTCGTGGCCGCGTTCGAGGCCAAGTACAAGCGCACGCCCAGCGCCTACGCGGCCACTGCCTATGACGCAGCCAACATCCTAAACATTGCACTGGCCAAGGCCAAGCCCGGCGATGCGACCGCTCTGGCCGCTGCGGTCAAAGCTGCTGGCGATGAAGTGAAGTCTGTGCGTGGCCCCTTCGCCTTCAACAACAACAACTTGCCCGTGCAGAACTACTACGCCTTTGAAACCGTCAAGACCGGTGGTACCGTCGCCGGCAAGCTGGTGGCCACGCCGCTGGCGAAGCAGGTCGATGCCTACCACACGCAATGTGCCCTGAAGTGACCCCATGAGCGCCACGCTTGTTTTTGCGCAGCTGCTGAACGGGCTGCAGTTCGGAGTGCTGCTGTTCCTGCTGGCGGCGGGACTGACGCTGGTCTTCGGCATCATGAGCTTCGTCAACCTGGCGCACGGCTCGCTTTACATGATGGGCGCCTATTTCGCGGCCAGCGCCTTCCAATACACCGGCTCGTTCGGCCTGGCCGTCGCCGCGGCCATGGGCGGCTCGCTGCTGCTGGGCCTGGCGCTGGAGTTCGTTGCCGTAGCCCGGCTCTATCGGCGCGACCACCTCGACCATGTGCTGGCCACCTTTGGCATGGTGCTGTTCTTCAACGAGCTGGTGCGCATCATCTGGGGGGCGCAGCCGGTCTTCCTGCAGGTGCCCGAGTTCCTCGGTGGCGCCATCGACATCGGCGGCTTCAGCTACCCCGCCTACCGCTTCGCCATCATCGTGGTGGGGCTGCTGGTGGCGGTGGGCTCGTGGCTGCTGATCAACAAGACCCGCGTCGGCATGTTGATCCGCGCCGGCGCGACGAACCCGGCCATGGTCGCCGCACTGGGCGTCAACATCCGGCTGCTCAACGCCATGCTGTTTGGTGTGGGGGCGATGCTGGCCGGTCTGGCCGGGGCCATGGCTGGCCCCATTCTGTCGGTGCAGTCGGGCATGGGCGAGTCGGTGCTGATCACCACCCTGGTGGTCATCGTCATCGGCGGCATCGGCTCGGTGACGGGCGCTTTTTATGCGGCGCTCATTGTCGGCATTGTTGACACCATGGGCCGCGTCTTCCTGCCCCTCATGCTGCGCCAGATGGCTGAACGCTCGTTTGCGGATGCCGCCGGCCCTGCACTGGCTTCGATGCTGGTCTACCTGCTGATGGCTATGGTGCTGGCCTGGCGCCCGCACGGACTGTTTCCCGCCAACCGGTAATCCCCATGCACACTTTGTTTTCACGTCCCGGCACTTGGGTGCCCCTGTTGGTGCTGCTGGCGCTGGCCAGTGTGCCCTTTGTGGCGCAGGCCATCAGTCAGCCGTTTTATGTCGCATTCTTTGCCCGCATCATCATCTATGCGATTGCTGCCTGTGCGCTCAACATCGCGCTGGGCTTCAGTGGCTTGGTGAGCTTTGGCCATTCGCTGTTCCTCGGCCTTGGCGCCTATGCGGTGGGGTTGGCTTCCTTCCATGGCGTAGGCAACGGCTGGGTGCATCTGGCGCTGTGCCTGGGCGTCTGCGCATGCGTTGGCCTGGTCACTGGCGCCATCAGCCTGCGCACCAGTGGCATCGCCTTCATCATGATCACACTGGCCTTTGCGCAGATGGGCTACTTTCTGTTCGTAAGCCTGAAAAACTACGGCGGTGACGACGGCTTGGCCATCACGCTCACCAGCCGGTTTGGCCCGGTGGACCTGTCGTCGGCCACGAGTGTCTACATCACGGCCTTCGTCGTGCTGGTGCTGTCGATCTGGTGCCTGGCCCGGCTGCGGGTAGCGCCGTTCGGCATGGTGATTCGCGGGGCCAAGCAGAATACGCGCCGCGTCAGCGCGGCCGGCATTCCGGTGGTGCGCTACCAGCTGCTGGCCTATGTGATGTCGGGCATGCTGTGCGGCGTGGCCGGCCTGCTGCTGGCTAATCTCAACGCCTTTGCCTCGCCCAGCACCCTGGCCTGGACGGTGTCCGGTGAGCTGATCGTCATCGTGGTCATCGGTGGCTTGGGCACGGTATTCGGCCCCCTGATGGGTGCGCTGGTGTTCCTGGGTTTGGAAGAGGTGCTGAAGGGCTTTACCGAGCACTGGATGGTGATCTTCGGTCCGCTGATCGTCATCGTCGCGCTGCTCGGCAAGCGCGGCATCGTCGGGCTGCTGCAAGACTGGGATGGAAGTGCCACGAACGCGAAAGGAACCCTCTGATGGCCAGCGTACTCCGCACCGACGCATTGACCAAGCGCTACGGCGCGCTGCTGGTCACCGATGCCGTGTCGCTCGACATCGGCGAGGGAGAACTCCACGCGATCATCGGCCCGAACGGCGCCGGCAAGACCACGCTGATCAACCAGCTCTCGGGCGAGCTGGCCGCCGACAGCGGCAGCGTCTGGTTCAAGGGGCGCGACGTCTCCGCGCTGCCCATCCACGAGCGCGCCCGGCTGGGCCTGCTGCGTTCCTACCAGATCACCTCCATCTTCGAAGACTTCTCCGTGCTGGAGAACGCCACTTTTTCTGCACTCGCCTCGCGCCAGCATGCGTTCAAATTCTGGGCACCGATGCTGGCCAGCAAAGAGTCGCGCCGCGTCGCCGAAGAGTCCTTGGAAGCCACTGGCCTCACGCACCGGCTGCATGCCGCCGCGGGCGATCTGGGTTATGGCGAGCGGCGCCAACTGGAGTTGGCGATGAGCCTGTCGGCACAGCCACAGTTCCTGCTGCTCGACGAGCCCATGGCCGGCATGAGCGTGCAGGAATCCACCGCCGTGGTGGCACTGCTGCAGCGCCTGAAGCGCCGCTACACCATCCTGCTGGTCGAGCACGACATGGATGCCGTCTTTGCCCTGGCCGACCGCATCAGCGTGCTGGTTTACGGCAAGATACTGTTCACCGGGACGCCGGATGAAATTCGCAACCACCCCGAAGTCCGCGCGGTCTACCTGGGCGAAGAAGAAGCCGAGGCTGCAGCATGAGCGCGTTTTTATCCGTCCAAGGTCTGCAAGCCTCGTATGGCCATGCCCAGGCCTTGTTCGACATTTCCTTTGACGTGGCCGAAGGTGAAGTGGTGACGCTACTAGGTCGCAATGGCATGGGCCGTTCGACCACGGTGAAGTGCCTGTTCGGCATGCTACCGGTGCGCGGAGGCAGCGTGTCCGTCGCCGGAGCACGGGTCGACCATCTGCCCTCGCACCGTATTGCCAGGCAGGGCTTGGCTCTGGTGCCCGAGGGCCGGCAGGTGTTCCCCAACCTCAGTGTCGAGGAAAACCTGGTGGCCACCGCCCGCGACGACAAGAAGGGCGCCGGCCGACGCTGGGATCTGCAGCGGGTCTACAGCTTTTTTCCGCGGCTGAAGGAGCGCCGTGGCAACCTTGGCTCGCAGTTGTCCGGCGGCGAGCAGCAGATGCTGGCCATCGGCCGGGCGCTGATGACCAACCCGCGCCTGCTGGTGCTGGACGAGGCCACCGAAGGCCTGGCGCCGGTGATCCGCAACGAGATCTGGCGCGCGCTGGCGGAGCTGAAGCAGGACGGCCTGTCGCAGATCGTGATCGACAAGAACGTGAAGGCCTTGCTAGGCCTGGCCGACCGGCATTTCGTGATCGAGAAGGGCCGCGTGGTGTGGGGCGGCACGTCCGCCGAACTCAAAAGCCAACCCGAAATCGTGCATCAATATTTGGGAGTTTGAAACATGGACCGCATTCTTCACACCTACTTTCGCAGCTCGGCAGCCTACCGCGTGCGGATCGCGCTGAACCTCAAGGGCCTGGAGACCGAGCAGGTCTTCGTCCACCTTACCCGCCATGGCGGCGAACAGTTCGTTGATACATTCAGGGCGATCAACCCGCAGTCTCTGGTACCGGTGCTGCGCGATGGTGAGGTGCAGGTCAGCCAGTCGCTGGCCATCATCGAATACCTGGAAGAGGTCTATCCGCAAACGCCGCTGCTGCCCGCGCGTGCCGCCGACCGCGCCTTCGTGCGCCAGTTGTCGCTGGGCATCGCCTGCGACATCCATCCACTCAACAACCTGCGCGTGCTGAAGTACCTGACCGGTGCGATGGGCGTGTCGGAAGACAACAAGGCGCAGTGGATTGCGCACTGGATCTCGGTCGGCCTGCAGGCCTTCGAGGCGCAGCTGCAGCGGCGCACGCAGGTGGGGCGCTTCTGCCACGGCGACACGCCGACGATGGCCGACTGCTGCCTGGTGCCCCAGGTGTTCAGTGCCCAACGGTTCGGGGTCGATCTGTCAGACTGTCCACTGGTGAACGGCATCTACGGGCGATGCGAACAACTCCCAGCTTTTGCCGCGGCCCACCCTGCGCGCCAGCCGGACGCGGAGTAACCGGCTACTTGGCAAACCGCTTGCGTGTCAACGCCAGCGCAATCCAGAACGATCCCACTGCATACACCGCCAGCACCGCCAGATGGCGTGCTGCCTCCGCCGGCCACTGGTCCATGAACAGCGGGCGGATCAAGGCCACGGCGTTGGACAACGGCAGCCAGTCGGCCACCACGCGTACCACCACGGGTAGTTGCTCCAGCGGAAAGAACACGCCGCTGAGGAACATCATGGGCGTGAGGAACAGCGTGAAATAGTAGGTGAAGAAGTCGTAGCCCCTGGCCAGCGCGTTGAAGATCAGCGCGATGCAGCTGAAGGTGACGCCCACGCCAAACAGGATGGGCCAAGCGACGAAAAGCTTGGGGCTGTGGCTGATGCCCAGCGCGAGCATCACGCCCATGATGGCGGTCACCGTGAATAGCGACTTGAATGCGGCCCACAGCATCTCGGCCAGCACCACGTCGTCCAATGCTACCGGGGCGTTCATGATGCCGTCCCAAGTCTTCTGCACATGCATGCGGCTGAAGGCGGAGTACAGCGCCTCGAACGACGCGGCCTGCATGGCGCTCATGCAGATGGAGCCGCTGGCCAGAAACAGGATGTAGGGCACCTGCACGCTGCCCGTCGGGCCGACCACGGTGACCTGGCCGACCAGTGCCCCCATGCCGTAGCCAAAGGCGACTAGCCACATCAGCGGCTCAGCAATATTGCCCACCAGGCTGGGGATGGCCAGCTTGCGCCAGACCAGCAGGTTGCGCAAAAACACGGGCCAGAAGCGCAGTGACACTTCAGGCGCGCGCCAAAGGGACTGTGGACCCCCACGCTCGGCACTGGCGTGTCCTCGCTGCCCCCCGAGGGGGCCCTCGGGCCTTGGGGCGGCCCGGCGGCCCTCAAGTGCTTCTTTATCTTGGTCTTGCATTTAGGCGTCCTCGCGGATCTGGCGTCCGGTGAGTTTCAAAAACAGGTCTTCCAGGTTGGCCGGGCGGTGCAGGGTGCGCAGCTGCGGGTGGGCGGCCAGGCCTTGCAGCAGGGCGCCGGCATCCTGGGTGTAAAAAAACACGGTCTCGCCGCTGACTTCCACGCGCGCAGCCAGGCTGCGCAGCGGGCCGTCCACCAGCGCCAGTGCGCCCACACCAAACACCTCCACCACATCGGGCTCCAGGTGCTGGGCGATCAGCGCACGCGGTGTGCCCTCGGCAATCTTTTTGCCATGGTCCAGCACCAGCAGGCGGTTGCACAGGCGCTCGGCCTCGTCCATGAAGTGGGTGGTCAACAAAATGGACTTGCCCTGTTGCAGCAGCACCTGCAGGCGCTCCCACATCAGATGGCGGGCCTGCGGGTCCAGGCCGGTGGTGGGTTCGTCCAACAGCAGCAGCTTGGGGTCGTTCACCAGCGCGCGCGCCAGGCTCAGGCGCCGGCGCATACCGCCCGATAGTTCACCGGGTTTGGCGTTGGCCTTGTGGGTCAGGGCGGCAAACTCCAGCAGCTGCGGAATGCGCGCGCGGATGTCGGGGTCCTTCATGCCAAAGTAGCGGCCATAGACCAGCAGGTTTTCCGCGCAGCTGAAGTCAGGGTCCAACGTGTCGAATTGGGTGACCACGCCCAACTGGGCCTTGATGGCCAGCGCGTCGCGCGGCATTTCCAGACCCAACGCGTGGATGCTGCCGCCATCGGGCACGGTGTGGCCCAGGCACATGCGGATGGTGGTGGTTTTGCCCGCGCCGTTGGGGCCAATCACGCCCAGGCATTCGCCCGGCGCGATCTCGAATGACAGGTCTTTGACGACTTCCGCGTCGCCGTAGCGCTTGTGCAAGTGCTGCACTTCAAACAGTTTTGCATTCATGCGGCCATTGTGCCGCAGGGCCTCTCAGTCGGCTTGCAGCAGGCGGCCACGACCCTGGGCCTTGGCCTGGTATAGCGCCGCATCCGCGCGCGCCATCAGGTCTGCAAGCTTCAGATCGCCTGGCTGCAACAAGGCCAGCCCGGCACTGTAGTTCACCCGCATGTGGGGTTCCTGGATGCCTTCTTCGCGCAGCGCCAGGCGCAGGCGCTGCTCCACATGCAGGGCGGCAGAGCGGTCGGTCTGCGGCAGCAGTAGGGCGAACTCTTCGCCGCCAATGCGCGCGGCCACATCACTACTGCGCCGGTTTTCTTCCAGTACGCCACCGGTCATGCGCAGCACCTGATCGCCCATTTCGTGGCCCTGGGTGTCGTTAATGCGCTTGAAGTGGTCCAGGTCCAGCAGGATCAGGGCCAGCGGCGTGCCGTGACGGCGGGCCTGGTCAAACAGCGCGGTGGCGCGGTCGTCCCAACCATGGCGGTTCAGCAGCCCGGTGACATTGTCGGTAAAGGCCTGTTCGCGCAGCTGGGCCTCGGCCTCTTCGCGCCAGGCGACCAGGATGGCCACGGTGGTCAAGACCAGTGCCACGTTGGCGGTGATCTGGGCCACGATGTTCACGACGTGGGGTGCATCAAAGCTGGGGTACAGCTCGGGGAAGAACGCACCCAGCACACCGCGGGCCAGATTGGCCACGGCAAAGGCCGTGTAGCACAGCGCGATCAGCGTACGCCACCGCAGGCTGGCATCACCTCGGGGGAACAGGGCCGCGCGCGCGACGATGAGCAACTGCATGCCAAACAGCAGGTTGGCATAGCCCACGCGCCAGCTGTAGTTGCCAAACACCAGGACGTAGCCAATGGGCATCGCGATGGCCAGGCCCACCAGCAGGCGCGGATAGGGGCGGGGGCCCAGCCATTCGCACAGGGCGAAGAACATCAGGCAGTTGGCCAGCGAGCCAAACGCCATGGACACGGTAGAGAGAGCAGGGTCCAGCCAGTGTCCACCAAAAAAACCGGAGCTGATGATGGCCATCCAGCCAATAGTCTGGCTCAGCAGGCTGAGTTGTGCCAGCTTGGCTGCACGGCTGATGTCTTTGCCCATGATGACTGGCAATGCGATCGAGACGGTGCTCAGGTTGAGCGCTGTCAGGACCAGGATGGTCAGGACACTGAGGTGCTCCATGCGCCTACTGGAAGGCTACTTCGGCAAAGCTGCGCAGCTTGCGGCTGTGCAACTTGTTCAGACTTTGCGCGCGCAGCAGCTCCAGCGCGCGGATGCCGATGCGCAGGTGCTGGTCCACCCGCTCGCGGTAGAAGTGGTTGGCCATCCCGGGCAGCTTGATCTCGCCATGCAGTGGCTTGTCGCTCACGCACAGCAGGGTGCCGTAGGGCACGCGGAAGCGGAAACCGTTGGCGGCAATAGTGGCACTCTCCATGTCCAGCGCCACGGCGCGGCTTTGGCTGAAGCGGCGCTGGGGCTGATTGTCGGGCAGCAGCTCCCAGTTGCGGTTGTCGGTGCTGGCCACGGTGCCGGTGCGCATGATGCTCTTGAGCGCCGCGCCCTGCACCTGGGTCACCTCGGCCACGGCTTTTTCAAGCGCCATTTGCACTTCGGCCAGCGCCGGAATTGGCACCCACAGTGGCAACTCTTCATCCAATACATGATCCTCGCGTACATAGCCGTGGGCCAGCACGTAGTCGCCCAGCTGCTGGCTGTTGCGCAGGCCAGCGCAGTGGCCCACCATGATCCACGCATGCGGGCGCAGCACGGCGATGTGGTCGGTGATGTTTTTGGCGTTGGCCGGGCCCACACCGATGTTCACCATGGTGATGCCCGCGTTGTCCGAGCGCACCAGGTGGTAGCCTGGCATTTGGGGCAGGCGCGGCGGGGCGGCGCCCAGTGCGTCGTTGGGCTCGGCGGCCAGGCCCACGCGGCGGGTGACCACGTTGCCGGGTTCGACAAACGCGCAGTACTCGCTGTTGGGGTCGGCCATGGCGGCGTGGCCCATGCGCACGAACTCGTCGATGTAGAACTGGTAGTTGGTAAATAGCACAAAGTTCTGGAAATGCTCGGGCCCGGTGCCGCTGTAGTGGCGCAGGCGGTGCAGCGAGTAGTCCACGCGCGGCGCGGTGAACAAGGCCAGCGGCAGCGCTTCGCCCGCCTTGGGCACATAGGTGCCATTGGCAATGCCGTCGTCCATAGCGGCTAGGTCGGGCAGGTCGAACATGTCACGCATCAGCGTGCGGCGCTCGGCTGACATATTGCCCTCCACGTGGTCGTGTTCGGCAAACGAGAAATGCACGGGGATGGGCTGACTGCTGGTGCCGATCTCCAGCTCGACGCCATGGTTTTGCAGCAGCAGACTGAATTGCTCCAGGTAGTAGCCGCTGTACAGGTCGGGGCGGGTTAACGTGGTCTCAAACCGGCCGGGGCCGGCCACAAAGCCGTAGCTCAACAGGGATTTGTCGGCCGTAGGTGCGCGGGACACGGTGTCTGTGTGGATGCGCACCAAGGGGTAACAGGCCCGTACATGGCCTGCGCTGTCGTCGCCGGTCACAAAGCGCTGCATGGCCTGGCGCAGGTGCTGGATGCTGGAATCGTAGATGCGGGCTACCTGGGCCAGCGCGGCGGCCGGGTCGGTAAAACGGGCGGGGGCGATGAAGGGGGGCAGACTGGACATAGCCTATTGTGCCCCGTGATTGTTGCGCCGGTATGCGGTAGAGTGATGGGCAAGACGCTAACCAAGGGCCGTGGTGCCAGATCCCAAAGACCCCAAAGACTCTCGTTTTCAGGAAACCGGTTTCCCCTCATTGCAGTGGGAAGAGGAGGGTTTGCCCACGCGTCCCATGCCGTTTCACGAGCGGCCGCTGCAGGCCCGCATCGACCACGAGATGGCCATCATCGCGCACCACCACATCCGCATCGCCCTGGCCATTGAGAAATTCTGGGGCCACCGCGACTGCGTGGAGTACCTGCAGACCCTGGTGCTCAGCGGTGGCTACAGCGATACCAATCGCAATCGGGTGGGCTTCAAGCCTGAAGTTCTGTCTGCCCTGATCAACCTGGCGGGGTTGCACCGGTTGGAATAGTGGGGGGCTGTAGCGCCGCACATGCGGCGCAGATGCAAGCCTGGCCCCGGTCGGCGGCGGGGACCCGTGCGAGTAACTCGGCGCTGAAGCTGGCCTGGGTGCACCAGCAGGGCGGCTGCTTCTGGCCCGTGACGCGCTCCACCTCCATCGCGCACAGGTTGCCCTGGCCGCACAGCGGGCACACTTCAGGGTTGGTGGGGCGTGGCGTGGACATGCCCCCAGTGTAGCCACCACCTCTCATTTTTTCAGCGAGGACACCTGCCGCCATGGCCATCGAAATCGAACGCAAATTTTTGGTCACCGGCACCGCCTGGCAACAGGCGCCCGGTGTACCGTATCGCCAGGGCTACCTGAACCGTGACAAAACCCGCACGGTGCGGGTGCGCGTGGCCGGTGACGCTGCGTTTCTGACCATCAAGGGCGTGAGCGTGGGCGCCACGCGGGCCGAGTTCGAATACCCGATCCCCGTGGCCGATGCCCAGGCGCTGCTGGCGCTGTGCGACGGCCCGCTGATCGAGAAAACCCGCCACGTGCTGACCCATGAAGGCACGGTGTGGGAGGTGGACGTGTTTGCCGGCGACAACGCCGGCCTTGTGGTGGCCGAGGTGGAGCTGGCGTCGGAAGACCAGCCCTTTGTCCGGCCCGACTGGCTGGGCGCAGAGGTGACGCACGACGCACGCTATTTCAATTCCAACCTGGCGAGCCATCCCTTTACCAAGTGGTGACACATGGACTGGAAAATTTACATTTCTGCAACATGACTGGTGCACAGTAGAGGCCAGCATCACTGGAGACCGACCATGCGCACCCTTCCTCCCTCGCTGGCCATCTGTGCCGCGCTGCTGTGCTACGCAGCACTTGCCCAACAGAGCGCACCGCCCAAGCCACCCGAAGGCCAGGGCAATGGGCAGGACCCCACCCATCGCGGCCCACCGCCCGAGGCACTGGCGGCCTGCAAGTCGCTGGCCAGTGGCGCGGCCTGCAGCATGACCACCCCGCGTGGCACCCTGACCGGTACCTGTGGCGGCCCCGAAGGCAAGCCACTGGCCTGTCGCTCCGCGCAGCCGCCCCAAGGCGATGGCCAGGGGAAACCACCGCCCAAACCAGCCAACTAAGGGTCGGTTTGGTATGAAATGGGGCTGTAGCCCCCGTGGAATATGTGCGAAAAGCTCCTAAATCAGGAGCGTTACACCGGATCGCCATGAGCGCCACATTGTCTTTTCACGGCTTGCGCTACTTGTTGCTGTGCCTGGGGCTGCTGCTGGGCGGCTGTGGCGTGCAAAGTGTTTTCTACCATCCAGACCACGTGCTCTACAGCACACCGGCCGATCTGGGGCTGCGGTTTGAGGCGGTGAGCTTCCATAGCCAGGATGGCACACCGCTCATCGGCTGGTTCATTCCTGCCGCCGGTTACGCCAACCCGCGCGATGCCAAGGGCACGGTGGTGCACTTCCATGGCAACGCCCAGAACATGACCGCGCACTGGCAGTATGTGGCCTGGCTCCCGCGCCGCGGCTACAACGTGTTGGCGTTTGACTACCGGGGCTACGGCGCATCGCAGGGCGAACCCGAGGTGAAGGGTGTGTTCGAGGATTCCCGCAGCGCACTGGACTATGTGCGCACCCGCAAGGACGTGAACCCCGGGCGTCTGCTGGTGCTGGGCCAGAGCCTGGGCGGCACCAATGCGATTGCCGCCGTGGGCAGCGGCAACCGGGTCGGCGTGCGCGCCGTGGCCATCGAGGCCACGTTCTACTCCTACAGCCGCATTGCCAGCGACAAGGTGAGTGGCGCAGGCCTGCTGATGAACGACAGCTACAGCGCCGCCAACTTTGTGGACCGGCTGGCGCCCCTGCCGCTGCTGCTGATCCACGGCACCGCTGACCCGGTGATTCCCTATGCGCATGCGGTGCAGTTGCTGGACAAGGCCCAAGAGCCCAAGCGGCTCATCACCGTACCGGGCGGTGGTCACATCGAGGCCTTCACCCCGCGCTTTGGCAGCACCTACCAGGATGTGGTGGTGGACTTCTTTGACGCGGCCCTGGGGCTGGGGCCAGCAAAGCCCTGAAGATATGAAAAACGCGTTGCACCACAATGGCAAGCACTATGAACACCTCGCCCTTTGACCCCTGCGTGTGGCAGCTCTTGCACAGCCTGGACCGCACTACCCACCTGTTGCGCATCGCGCAGCGCCACTTGTCCGCAGGCGGTGCGTCGCTGCACAGCACATTGCTGGCTGCACGGCTGGCGCCCGACATGCTCCACCTGGCGCACCAGGTGGAGGTGCTGGCTGATGCCGTGGTGGGCAGCGTGGCCCTGTTGGCGGGCGCGGACCATGTAGCCACTGGCAAAGTGTTCAACCGCGGAGAAGACTTGTTGCCCTACTTGCACTGGCGCACGTTGGATGACGCGCTGGACCGCGTTGCCATTGCGCAGAGTGAGGCACAAGCCCTGGCGACTGCCGCGCACTGGGTGCAGCCCGACGCCGTGCTGACGGTACGCCGCCCCGGCAATGCGCGGCAGTTTGTGGCAACTGTTTTTGCCGAGCGCTACGCCGTACCCAACGCACTGTTCCACCTCTCCATGGTCTATGCGCTGCTGCGCGCCAACGGCGTGCCCATCGGCAAGGCCGACTTTGGCGGCCCCGACCCCTACACCTTGGTGCACTGAGGGCAGGCTAAGGCCCGCAGCATCACCCTGGATTGTTTGCCCGCATCGCTGGACGCGCAGAGCTTGCAGATCAACGCCGATGCCGGCGTGCGTGTGGGCGAGTTCAATGTGCGTACCCAAGACCGCGATGTCGTCACCGCTTGCGCCAGCCCGCTGGACGGGCGCATCTGCGAAATGGAAGACCAGATCGCCTCCGTCAAGGCTGACATGGAGTCCTTGCAACTGGTGGACAGCTACCTCAAGACCGTGGCGGTTGCCGGTGCTGCGGAAGGAGCCAACGGCCGCCTGCAGCCGCTCACGCCGGCGCAACGTGGAGCTCACCTTGTCGACGGGTCAACCTGGGCGTGCGACCCAGGGCCGACTACCGCGCCCCTGGACGCTGGACGTCGTGCAACCGGTCAAGCCGACTAACGCCGCCGCAAACTACGGTACATTCGCTGCGGCGCCTGCACCAGCGCCCGCGATGTCGCCCATTGCACAAAAGCGCATCAACGCGGAGGAAGCCCTGCCCAGTTTCGACGTGAGTAGTGTTGACAAAGGGTTCTCCACCGAGTTCTCAGTGCCGCAGCGCATCACCGTGCCATCCAATGGCCAGCGCGTCACGCTCGCGCTGGGTGCGCACACCGCGCCCGTCACACTTCTCACCCGTGTCGCCCCAGCAGTGGAGGAGGCAGCCTATTTGGTGGCAGAGCTAGCACCCCCGCCCGGGGTGTGGCCTGTGGGGTCTGCCAACTTGTACCGTGATGGCGCCTTTGTTGGTACCGGGCGCATCGACTTCGCCTCCGCGACCAACACAGCCAGCAAAAGCAGCCTGGCTTTCAGGCGCGACGAGCTGGTCACCGTGCGTGCGTTGCCGCCACAAGACCGCGATTACGCTGCAGGTGTTGCACGCTGCGCCTGTCTCTCGCAATGAAAAGATCGAGATCGAATCGCGTTACCAACCCCAGCTCACCGATTTGATTTGGAATGGCAACCCTGGCACCGTGGCCTGACAGCAGCCCCTTGCAGCCGGCGCGACGGCGCAGTTCAGTGCCGAGCACACCATCCGCTACTCCAAAGATATTGAAGTGCAGGAGCGTCAATAAAAGCCGTGATGAGGTGCCGTCATGCCGTTCAGTCGTCGACCGGCACGTACAGGTCGGACTTCATTGCATCGATCACCACATTGGTGGTCATGCGGACGACCTGGGGGACTTCGGCCATCAGGCGGGCGGAGAGGGCGTCGTATTCTTTGACGCTCTTGCTCAGGATGACCATGACCAGGTCCACCGCACCGGTCACATAAAACAGTTGTTGCACTTCCGGTTCTTTATGCACCCAGGCGCGGATGCGGGGCAGGGCTTCGTAGTTGTCCTTGAGCTCAATGCCGGCGATGAACTGCATGCGCTGCCCGATGACGTGCGGGTCCACAATCGCCACTTCGGCGGTAATCACCTTGTCGGCACGCAAGCGCCGCAGGCGACGCTGCACGGCAGAGGCGGACAGCCCCACAGCCTCAGCAATCACTTCTGCATTGACCTGGCAATCGCGTTGCACGAACTCCAGAATCTTCCGGTCAAAGGGGTCCAAAGGCGTTTCCATCGGTTCATTGTAGGCAACATGGGTGGTTGGTCGGAATCCGCGTTGGGGTGGTCTTGTGCGCCGTTTTTCCGCGCAAACCGTGCTAATTACGCCGCCTGGCGCCATTTCTTTTGGGGAAACTTGAGCTTCCTTTGCGCCTCAAAAATGCAGTTTTGCGTGGCTAACACAGGGCTCTCGATTCAGATGGCTATAGGCAGCAAAGCGCTTGCTGAAGGTGTCTTTTGAAAGAGTCGGTGCGTGGGAGGGGTGACCCGTGATTGGGTTGGTTTCGGCCGGTTGGCCGGTCTTGTCTGGAGTAACAAAGAATGAAGCGTCAGGTTTTGAAAATGGTGGTGGCCGGTCTGTGGATGGCCGCAGGTCTGGCTTGTGCGCAGGATCCGGTGCGCATCGGTACCTTGTCCGACTACCCTCCGTTTGAATACAAGGATGCGTCGGGCCAGCTCAAGGGCATGGAGATTGAGCTGGGCAACGCCATCTGCAAGCACATGCAAGCCAAGTGCGAATACGTCACCATGGACTTTGACGCACTGATTCCTGCGCTGAAGGCCAAGAAGATCGATGCGGTGCTGGCGCAGATGTCCATCACGGACGAACGCAAAAAGGTGGTGGACTTCAGCGACCTGTTCACGCTGGCCCCCGTGCAATACGTGGCCAAGGTGGGCGCCGGCATCAGCGAAGATCCGGCCACCTTGCGTGGCAAGACCGTGGGTGTCTACAGCGGCTCCAACCACGAGACCTATCTGAAGAAGCGTCTGCCCAAGGCCAAGTCTGGCATTGCCACCAAGTCCTACCCCAACCAGGATGCCATTTGGCTGGACCTGGAAGCTGGTCGATTGAACACCACCCTGACTGACACCACCGTAGCCTACGAGTGGCTGGTGAAGACCGGCAAGGCCAAAGGCTTTGACTTTGCCGGCAAGCCGCTGAACGATGTAGAGATGTTCGGTGAAGGCACCGGCATCGCCGTGCGCAAGGGCGATGCATTGAAGGCACGCCTCAACGCCGCTATCAAGAAGGTGATGGCAGACGGTAGCTTTGCAGCCGAGAACAAAAAGGTGTTCCCGTTTAGCATTGCACCTGCTAGCAAGTAATTGACAGGCCGCTACCGCTCTTGGTGGGCGGTGGTCGCGCTTTCCTGGAGTCGAGATGGATGTTTTGCAGGCCTACACGGGCCAGCTGCTGCAAGGTGCGCTGATGACCGTGCAACTGGCCTGCACCGCCCTGCTGTGCGGGCTGGCGCTGGGCTTGTTGCTGGCGGCCTGCCAGCTCAGCCGGCATGGCTGGTTGCGCCGCCCGGTGGCGGTGCTCACCGGCGTGCTGCGCGGTGTGCCAGAGTTTTTGGTGGTGCTGGTTTGCTACTTCGGTCTGTCCAATCTCATCAACAACCACTTTGACAGCGCCTTTGACATCAGCCCGTTTTTTGCGGGTGTTGTGTCTCTCGCGCTGGTGTTGGGGGCCTATGCGTCCGAGGTGTTTCGCGGCAGCTTTGTGGCGCTGGAGCGCGGGCAACTGGAAGCCGCCCGCTCTCTGGGTTTGAGCCCGGTGCAAACCTTTTTTCTGGTGCGCTTGCCACAGGCCTGGCGCATCGCCATTCCCAGCCTGGGCAACCTCTGGCAGTCCCTGCTCAAAGACACGTCGCTGGTGTCGGTGGTGGGGCTGGAAGACCTGCTGAAGAAATCCAATATGGCGGCGCAGGCCTCGCACCAGCCCTTCTTGTTTTTGATGGCCGCGGCGCTGATGTACTTCGGGCTGCTGGCCCTGTCGGACCCGGTGTTCTCCGCCCTGGAACGCCGAGCCCAGCGCCCCTATCGTCGCTAGCCCATGGAAGCATTGCTGACCGACTACCTCGCTCTGCTGCGAGACAACAGCTCCGAGCTGTGGGAAGGCCTGACGGTCACGCTCCAGCTGTGGGCCACGTCAGGGGTCGCGGGCTTTGTGTTGGCCATCACCCTGGCGCTCGGCGCTACCCAGGGCGGCCCGGCCGTGCGGCGGCTTGTGCGTGCCTACAGCGCGGCCTTGCGTGGCACGCCGTTGCTGGTGCAGATGTTTCTGCTGTACTACGGGCTCAGCCAGTTTGAATGGGTGCGGGCCTCGGCAGCGTGGGTGGTTCTGGAGGACGCGTTGTACTGCGGCCTGATCGCCCTGACACTCAACATCGCTGCTTACATGGCCGAGGATATCCGCGCCGGCATTCTGGCCGTGCCGCGGGGGCAGCAAGAGGCGGCCCGGGCTTTCGGCATGCAGGGCTTTACCCTGCTGCGCCGCATTGTGCTGCCGCAGGCGCTGCGCATTGCCACCCCGGCCCTGGGCAACGAGGTGGTCTCCTTGCTCAAGGCAACGGCCCTGGTGAGCACCATCACCGTGTTCGACCTCACCGGCGTGGCCCGCCGCTTGTCGACCGAGTCGTACACCACCGATGCCCTGGTGCTGGCTGGCGTGGTGTACGGGGCGTTGACCCTCCTGATTGCCGCGGGCGTGCACCTGCTGGGGCGGCTGCGTAACCGCCACGCAGCCTGACGTGCTGCACGGCCGCCGCAAAGGCCGCTTGCGTGCTTCTTCTCCGCAAACAGAGGTACGAGTTTGCCGCCACTGCGCATGGATTTTGGCTACTCTGGATGCCAGTTTTTGAACAATGCAAAGTATGCTGAACCCTATTGAAAGCTTCCTGACGAACGACCGCCTGATGGTGCTGGACGGTGCACTCGCCACCGAACTGGAGCGCCGCGGCGCCAACCTGAACGACGCGCTATGGTCTGCCAAGCTGTTGATCGAGCAGCCCGACCTCATTCGCGCAGTGCACGCCGACTACTTTGCCGCCGGTGCGGACGTCGCCACTACGGCCAGCTACCAAGCCACGTTTGAAGCCTTTACCCGCCGTGGCATGAGCCATACACAGGCCGCCGATTTGATGCGCCTCTCCGTCACCCTGGCCTGCGAGGCGCGTGATGCCTTTTGGGCCGAACCCGCCAACCGTGTGGGGCGCTTGCGCCCGCTGGTGGCAGCATCGGTGGGGCCGTATGGCGCCATGTTGGCCGACGGCTCGGAGTACCGCGGCCACTACGGCCTGGGGCGCACTGCGCTGGCAGACTTCCACCGCGAGCGCCTGCAGGTGCTGGCCACTTCGGGCGCCGACCTGTTGGCTTGCGAGACTATTCCTTGCCTGGACGAGGCCCTGGCAATTGCCGATGTGTTGACCGAGCAGGGCAGCATCGCGGCCTGGATCAGCTTCTCTTGCAAAGATGGCACGCACAATGTTCAAGGCGAGCGCCTGGCAGATTGCGTGGCCGCGCTGGAGGCCTACCCGCACATCATCGCCATTGGAGTGAATTGCACCGCACCCGAGTACGTAGCCAGCCTCGTGGAACAGGCCAAAGCCCACACCACCAAACCAGTGCTGGCCTACCCCAACTCTGGTGAACACTACGACGCCGAAGGCAAGGTTTGGAGTGGTGCCTGCGACGAGGCTGCTGCATACGCAGAGCAGGCCGCGCGCTGGCAAGCCAAGGGTGCCCGCATGATCGGTGGCTGCTGCCGCACCGGCCCGGACGACATCCGCGCCGTGCGCCACATGTCCGCAGCCTGACACGTTACGCCGACTTCACCTTCAGGTGCCATGCATGCAGCAGCGGCCTGGTGTAACCACCGTTCAGTTGCTACATCACGGCGGCCGCCGCGTCAGCCCCTGGCCGAGCTGCGCGTGATCCGCTGAGCTGCCAGTGCCAGCCGTTCCCGCAAGGCCGGCGGCTCGAGCACCTCGAACTCGACATCCAGCACCAGCAGCCAGTAGACCAGCGAATCGAGCGCGTGGGTGCCGCATTGCAGCAGGCAGCGCTGCGCATCGCCGTCGACTGCCTCCAGCTGCGCGGCTGTGGCCGGAATGCGGGCGGCCATTTGGGCCAGCGGTGCGTGCAGGATCACCCTGGCCTGCTCGGCATGGGGCCCAAGTACCACGGAGCGTGCAACAAAGGCACGCAGATCGCCGCCCTCGGGGCCGATACGCGGCGCAAAATGCCCGCCGACCGCTGCTGCGCCGGCAATGCGGTCGATGCGGAAGGTGCGCCAGTTGCAGCGCGCCCTGTCCCAGGCCACCAGATACCAGCGGCTGCCGGTGTGGACCACGCCTTGCGGCTCGACCGTCCGCCGGCTAGGCCCGCCTTTTGCATCCACATAGTCGAATTCCAGACCCAGCTGGTCGCGGCAGGCACCGGCCAGATCGGTCAACAGGCTGGCATCCACGCTGGGCCCGACCGCATCGAGCGCGTGCACGGCCGAGCGCAGCGCATCGGCGCGCTGGCGCAAGCGCAGCGGCATCAACTGTTCGAGCTTGACCATGGCCTGCAGCGCGGGCTCCTCGATGCCGCCCACCCGGCCGGAGGCGGCGGTGCGCAGGGCGATGGTCACCGCCAGCGCCTCCTCGTCGTCCAGCAGCAGCGGCGGCAGGGCCTGGCCCGGCCGCAAGGCATAACCGCCCGCGACGCCGCTGCTGGCCGCAACCGGATAGCCCAGCGTGCGCAGCCGGTCGATATCGCGCCGCAGGGTGCGCGGATGCACGGCCAGGCGCTCGGCCAGCTCGGGCCCGGCCCAATGGCGTCGGGCCTGCAGCAAGGAAAGCAGCCGCAGCAGTCGCGAGGAAGCACTCAACATCGGGCCACTATAGCCACGATTGAGGGCCGAATCTGTCCGCAATGGTTTTTACAGTGGTTTCCTCATCGGCGCTGTGTCGATGCATCAACAAGGAGAACACACGATGTCCATCGTTTTCAATCGTTTTGTACCGGTACCCCGTGTCCAGCTGTACTGGCACCCCATGTCCAGTGCCACCCCCGTCGCCTGTGCGCTGGCCGAGCTGGGCCTGCCGCATGAGAAGGTCAAGATCGATATCCGGGCTGGCGAGCAACACCGCCCGGACTTCCTGGCCCTGAACCCCAATGGCAAGGTGCCTACGCTGACGGTCGACGGCGCGCCGATGTTTGAGGCGCTGGCCATCCAGCTGTGGCTGGGCGAGACCTTTGGGGTCGAGCGCGGGCTGTGGCCGACAGCCGGCTCGCCCGAGCGCCTGCAAGCCCTCTCGTGGTGCGCCTGGGCCTATGTCAGCTATGGCGCGGTGCTGACGCGGCTGCACCGCGCGACCTGCACCGCGCTTGATGAGGCACTGCGCAGCAGCGCCCATGCCGACGCGGCCCGGACCGAACTGAATGCACTGCTGGCCCTGCTCGATGCCAGGCTGGCGCGCCAGCCCTGGATGCTGGGCGATACGTATTCGCTGGTGGACCTGCTGGTGGGCTCGGTGATGGGCTACAGCGCCTATGTCGGCGCTCCGGTGGCCGACCATGCCAACGTGCAGCGATGGCTGGGCCTTGTACAGGCGCGGCCGGCGATGCAGATCGAGGCTTAATTAAGTACCAAATTGGCCTGTAGCCCGCTTGGGATATGCGTAAGCAGCTACCAAATAAGTAGCGGCTTGCAGGCACTGTCGATCAGGCTGCCGCCTTGACCCTAAGGCGCCAGGCATGCAGCAGCGGTTCGGTGTAGCCGCTGGGCTGCTCCAGCCCCTTGAACACCAGCTCCGTCGCCGCTTTGTAGGCAGACGACGTGGTGAAGTTGTCGGCCATCTTCTGGTACAGCTTGTCGCCCGCGTTCTGCTTGTCCACCACGGTGGCCATGCGGGCAAAGGTTTCTTGCGCACGCCGACGCGCTGGCCCTGATGGAAACCCTGGACATGGGCAAACCGGTGCGCTATGCGCGCGCGGTGGACGTCAATAGCGCAGCCAATTGCATCCGCTGGTACGGCGAGGCGGTGGACAAGGTGTACGACGAAATCGCCCCTACCGGCAAGAATTCGCTGGCGCTGATCACCCGTGAGCCGATCGGTGTGGTGGGCGTGATCGTGCCCTGGAACTACCCGATGATCATGGCCGCGTGGAAGATCGCACCGGCCTTGGCGGCCGGCAATTTTGTGGTGCTCAAGCCCAGCGAGAAGTCGCCGCTGACCGCCTTGCGCCTGGCAGAGCTGGCCCTGGAAGCCGGCATTCCCCCCGGTGTGTTCAATGTCGTGCCGGGTTTTGGCCCCGAGGCCGGCGAGGCACTGGCATTGCACATGGATGTGGACTGCATCGCCTTCACCGGTTCGACCAAGGTCGGCAAGCACATCCACGTGATGGCCGGACAAAGCAACCTGAAGCGCGCCTGGACTGAGCTGAGCGGCAAGTCGCCCAATATCGTGTTCGCCGATTGCCCCGACCTGGACCGGGCGGTCGAGGCGGCGGTGGGCAGCGTGTTTTTCAACCAGGGCGAAAGCTGCAATGCCCCCTCGCGCCTGTTGGTCGAGGCCTCCATCAAAGACCGGTTTCTGGAAAAAGCCCTGGCCCTGGTGCCGCGCTACGCCCCGGCCAACCCGCTGGACCCGGCCACCATCATGGGCGCGCTGGTCGACCGGACGCAGATGGAAACGGTGCTGCGCTATATCGCCCTGGGCCAGCAAGAAGGCGCAAAATTGATAGCAGGTGGCGCACAGGTAATGGGCGATACAGGTGGTTTTTATGTAGAACCGACGGTGTTTGACGGCGTCACCAACCGCATGCACATTGCCCAGGAAGAAATCTTTGGCCCGGTGCTGTCGTTCACCGAAGCCGCGGAGGCGGTGCGCATGGCCAACGACAGCATCTATGGCCTGCAGGCTGCGGTGTGGACCCGTGACATCAACAAGGCCCACGGCGTGGCGCGCGCGCTGAAAGCTGGCACGGTGTACGTCAACCAGTATGACGAGGACGACATCACCGTACCCTTTGGCGGCGTCAAGCAAAGCGGCATCGGGCGCGACAAGTCGCTGCATGCCTTCGACAAATACACCGAGCTGAAGACCATCTGGATCCGCATCGACAGCCCGTTGTAGCCGCTATGCCATGGCGTCGGCCAGTACCCGGTACAGCGGGTCGGGCGCCACCGGACCCAAAGATTGCGAACGGGTTCTAAGATGCGGTGGACTGTTGCGGTGCCTGATGGGGCCATTGCTCTTTTCAGCGGCTTCCATCGCATTGACCAGGAGCATGGCAATCGTCATGGGGCCCACTCCACCGGGCACGGGGTAATGTAAGCGGCTACCTGGCGGATACCCGCGTAATCGACATCGCCGCAGAGCTTGCCCTGGTCGTCGCGGTTCATGCCTACGTCCAGCACCACGGCGCCGGGTTTGACCATGTCGGCGGTCAGCACATGGCGTTTGCCGACGGCGGCGGCGATCACGTCGGCCTGCAGGGTCATGGCTTTCAGGTCGGCTGTGGCGCTGTGGCAGATGGTGACGGTGGCATTTTTTGCAGCGGCATCAGCGCCATGGGCTTGCCGACGATATTGCTGCGACCGATCACCACGGCGTGCTTGCCGCGCAACTCAAACCCAATGCTTTCCAAAAATTTTGAATTTTATTTATCTTTTGTGCAACCGGTTGCTCATTTAAAGGAAATCATTTTCAAATGAAAACCGGGTTCCTTGCAAAACGAAAAAGTATGGAGAAATTGCTGCGTGATGCTACGTTGCCGTAGAGACGTTTGCCATTTTTCGCCGCAATTTCTGTCATGAATTCAAACATATGGCAGTGCTAAAGAAGCTGGCCCGAGCCTCGCGACGTGGCTCGAAAGTTATTCTTTGCACCTCAATAAAATAGAATTTTTATTCTATAAGGGTAATTACCCGGAAAAAATTTCACCAAAATTCGTATCATTCTTGCACTCGGTTGCAAATGTTGCTGAGGTGCATCGGTCAGTCCAGAAGAAGTGCCCTGACTTCCATCCGGGAGTGGCCCAAACCGCCGGTGGTTGGGGTCGAGAGTCCTTCATTCGCTAAAAACTTTTAGGAGCAAACATGAAATTCACACGCAAGATCGTTAAGTCCGCTGTTGCCATCGCGGCATTGGCTTTTGGTGCTGCTTATGCGCAAAACATTGCTGTGGTTACCCACGGTCAAGCCAACGACGCCTTCTGGTCTGTCGTCAAGAACGGAGTCGAAGCCGCGGCCAAGGACTCTGGCGTCAAGGTTACCTACCGTGCACCCGAGAGCTTTGACATGGTTGCCATGAGCCGGCTGATCGATGCAGCCGTGAACCAGAAACCCGATGGACTCGTGGTTTCCCTGCCTGACGCGTCCGCGCTTGGCCCAGCCATTCAACGCGCAGTGAAAGCCGGCATCCCCGTCATCACCATCAACTCGGGTCTGGAGTCCTCCAAGAAGCTGGGTGCTGTGCTGCACATTGGGCAGTCTGAATACGACGCAGGCAAGTCAGCCGGTGAAAAACTCAAGGCCATGGGCGGCAAAAATGGCATCTGCGTAAACCAGGAAGTCGGCAATGTTTCGCTAGATCTCCGTTGCAAGGGCTTTGCGGACGGCTTTGGCGGCAAGTCCAAGGTGGTTCCCACCGGCAATGACCCCACCGAAGTGCGCTCAAAGGTCAAGGCAGCATTGGATTCTGATACATCGATTGACACCATCATGGCCTTGGGCGCATCCACCGCGGGTGAGCCTGCGCTGGCAGCAGCCAAAGAATCTGGACGTCTGGCCAAAATCAATGTCGCAACCTTTGACTTGTCAGCGGGTTTCCTGAAGGCGATTGCGGCCAAGGAAGCTGCTTTCGCAATCGACCAACAACAGTTCCTGCAGGGCTATCTGCCGGTGAGCTTCCTGGCTCTGCACGCCAAATTTGGACTGATTCCCGGCGGCAACGTGCCGTCCGGCCCCAACCTGATTACGTCTGAAAAGGCTGCACAGGTGATTGATCTCTCCGCCAAGGGCATTCGCTAAGCCTTAGACCCCGTGAGACCCAGAGGCGCTGCAGCAGCAGTTCTCTGGGTCCCGAAGTCCATCTCTTCCCTGAAGGCTATATGAACTCCCCAGCTTTAAAGAAGACCGACGACCGCCTAAAGCACACGTCTATCTTTTCGCAACTTATGAGGCGCCCCGAACTTGGCGCCGTGGCCGGCCTGATTCTGGTAACAGTGTTCTTCATGGCCACCGCCGATGCGGTGATGTTTAACCTCGCTGGCCTGGTCAACTTCCTGACCCCAGCAGCCCAGCTCGGAATTCTGGCCCTGGGTGCCGCCTTGCTGATGATTGGCGGCGAATTTGACCTGTCCATCGGATCGATGATTGCCTTTGGCGGCTTGGTCTTCTCGGCTGCTATCGTGGTCTTCCAGCTTCCGCTGATCGTGGCCGTTCTGCTGACTTTGCTGGTAGCCGGTTCAATCGGCGCCTTGAATGCATGGATTGTCCTGAGCACGGCCTTACCCAGCTTCATCGTGACACTGGCTTCGCTTTTCATCTTGCGGGGATTGAGTCTGGTGGGCCTGAAATGGGCAACCGGTGGTTCTACCCAACTGCGCGGCGTGACCGAAGCAGTTGAGGGCAGTGCCTTGCTTGGGTTCTTTAGCGGCAAGGCCTTTGAAGGTGTATTCACGACCATGGGTAAGCATGGCCTGATCCCCAAATTTCCGAATGGCGAAGCCATGATTACAGGCATCCCGGTGGAAATTGTTTGGTTCGTGGCGCTCACGGCACTGGCAACCTGGGTGCTGTTGCGCACACCTCTGGGTAATTGGATATTCGCTTCAGGTGGTGATCCCATCGCTGCCAAAAACTCCGGTGTACCCGTGCGCAATGTCAAGATTGGATTGTTTGTACTGGCGGCACTATGTGCAGGCTTGGTCGCCATCATCACGGTGTTGGACAGCGGGTCCACGGATGCCCGGCGTGGATTTCAGAAAGAGTTTGAAGCCATCATCGCAGCGGTAATTGGCGGCTGCTTGTTGACCGGCGGATACGGCTCTGCAGTGGGCGCCTTCCTGGGCTCCATCATCTTCGGCATGGTCATGATCGGCCTGACCTACACCCGCATTGACCAGGACTGGTACCTGGTGTTTCTTGGCGCGATGCTGCTGGTGGCTGTGCTATTCAACAACATCATCCGCAAGCGCGTGACCGGGGAGCGTTGAAATGACAAATACACAACATCCTTTGGTTGAAATGCGGGGCATAGAAAAGCATTTCGGCAACGTAATTGCGCTTTCAGGCGTTTCCTTCAGTGTCAACGCGGGGGAATGCCACTGTCTGCTGGGAGACAACGGTGCGGGCAAGTCCACTTTCATCAAGACCATGTCTGGCGTGCATGCGCCCTCGCGTGGAACCATGCTGGTCAACGGAAGCGAGGTCGTGCTGCGGAGTCCACGTGAAGCCATGAATGCAGGCATTGCCACTGTGTTCCAAGACTTGGCCATGATTCCGTTGATGTCCGTCACCCGCAACTTCTTCATGGGACGTGAGCCGACCAAAGGCTGGGGACCATTCAAGTGCTTCGACGTCAAGCGCGCCAACGAGGTCACCATGGCCGAAATGCAGCGTATGGGCATACGTCTGCGAGAACCCGACCAGGCGGTCGGCACCTTGTCCGGTGGCGAGCGTCAATGCGTGGCGATTGCCCGCGCGGTCTACTTTGGTGCCAAGGTTCTGATATTGGACGAGCCGACCTCTGCATTGGGGGTACGCCAGACCGCCAACGTGCTAGCCACGATTGATCGGGTGCGCAAGCTGGGTGTGGGCGTCATCTTCATCACCCATAACGTGCGTCACGCCATGGCCGTGGGCAACCGTTTCACTGTGCTGAATCGGGGTACGACCCTGGGCACGGCTGCACGCGGAGACCTCACGGCCGAGCAGCTACAGGACCTGATGGCGGGCGGGCAGGAACTTGCCACGCTGGAAGGCTCACTGGGCGGCACCGTCTGATAGATCAACAAGAGAAATACAACCCAAGCCACCAGGGTCAACGATGGTCGCGTAGTGGAATCAAAACTTATGAATCAAGCTTTTCAACTTGCAGCCTGCGCCGAAATGCTCTGGCGCGACAAACCCATGGAGTGGCGTGTCAAACGCCTCACCGAGCTGGGCTTCCAGGTGGGCCTGTGGAACTGGCCCGACCATGATCTGGTCATGCTGGAGAAATCGGGCGCGACCTTCTCCATCATGAATGGCTATCTGCGCGGGCGTCTTACGGACGATGAGGGGGCGGCTGAACTGCTGCGCACGGCACGCGAAACTGCGCAGGTCGGCAAGCGCTTGGGCGTGGCACGGCTGAACCTGCACGGCACAGGCTTGGGCGAGGGCGGTTTGCCCGTCACTCCCTGCGAAGCCATCACTGGCTCCATGTGGCTGAAGGCCCGCGACACCCTGGCCCGCATTGCCGATATGGCGGATGAGGAAGGCGTTACCTTCACGCTGGAGAACCTCAATCTGCCAGTGGACCACCCCGGTGTTCCCTTCGGGCGGGCAGAGGACACACTGGCATTGGTCTCAGCCGTGAACCATCCACGCCTGCGCCTCAATCTGGATCTGTACCACGCGCAAATCGGCGAAGGCAACTTGATCGAACTGTGCCGCAGCTGCCTGCCCTGGATTGGCGAGGTGCAAGTGGCGGATGTACCTGGTCGCATGGAGCCCGGTACCGGCGAAATCAACTACGCCGGCGTTGCCCGCGCACTGTTCGCCATGGGCTACCGCGGCCCCGTCGGCATGGAGGCTTTTGCCTCCGGTGATCCGGAAGCGGCTCTGCAGGCATTCAAGTCGGCCTTCACGTTGTAGTCCACACCCTTAACGCTTCTATTTCCCTTCAACACAGTCATTTTCAGGAGTTACCCATGATTAAAGTTGGTCTGCTTGGCGCCGGTCGTATCGGCAAGGTTCACGCCAAGAGCATCGTTGCCGATTCGCGCAGCCAGTTGGTTGCCGTATCGGATGTCAATGAAGAAGCGGCACGCCAACTGGCTGCAACTTGCGGTGCCACTGCCAAATCTTCGCAAGAAATTCTTGCGGACAGCAGCATCGATGCCGTTCTGATTGCAACGTCCACCGACACCCATTCCGGATTCATCGAAGCGGCTGTTGCGGCGGGCAAAGCCGTGCTGTGCGAAAAGCCGGTAGACCTGAATCTGGAGCGTGCGCTGGCCTGCCAGGCCCTTGCTGCCAAGGCGGGCCGTCCGGTCATGATTGGCTTTAACCGCCGCTTTGACCCTAACTTTGCGGCACTCAAACGCGCTTTTGATGCCGGTGAAATTGGCAAAGGCGAGTTGCTGTCGGTGACATCGTTTGACCCATCTCCTCCGCCCGTAAGCTATATCAACGTTTCCGGCGGGCTGTTTCGGGATATGGCCATCCATGATTTCGATATGGCGTGCTGGATTTTTGGTGGTGCGCCCGCATCGGTGACCGCCATCGGATCCAGCATCGTGGATCCCGCCATTGGCGCCGCAGGGGACGTGGACACCGCTGTCATCACGCTGCATTTTGCAGATGGCCGTATTGCAGTCATCAAGAATAGCCGCCGAGCTGTGTATGGCTACGACCAACGGGTAGAGCTACTGGGTGCTACCGGGCTGCTGTCCGCTGGGAATGTGCTGGAAAACACGGTGGCCAAGATCACAACCGCAGGCGCACTCAGCGCCAAGCCTGAATACTTCTTCCTCGAACGCTACATGAAAGCCTATGAGGCAGAGTGGCGTGCCTTCGTCGACGCAGTGGAAGCGGGCTCCAACTATCCCGTTACTCTGCAAGACGGCGTAAATGCCCTGGCCGTGGCAGAGGCAGCAACGCTGTCCTGGAAAACGGGCCGGACAGTGCAACTCAAGGACGGACGTCCTGTCGCAGCCTGAGCTTGCTGATTAACGCTGCATCTCTTTACAAATCTACCAAGGGGTGCGGCGATGCGATGCACGAATCACCAGCGTACCGGGGGCCATCAGAGACGGGCGGCCGACCATTTCCGGGTCGACGATGCGGAGAATAGCCTCCCCCACCAGATATTCGATGGGCTGGCGAAACGTCGTCAGTTGGTAGCTCGGCGCGTTGGCCAGTTCAATGTCATCAAAGCCAACGATGGCAATCTTATTTTGCGCGTTGCTAAGAACCAAAGCGTCCATCGCGCCAATTGCCAGGATGTCGTTTTCGCAGAAGATCGCTTCCAGGCGGCCGGCCCTGGGTGTGGCCTCCATGTAGCGAAGCAAGGCCTGCATTCCTTCTTCACGCCGGTAATGGGCCGCTTCCATCACGGTCGCCGGGTCAATTCCTCTTTCTTTCAACCGATCGCGAAATCCTTCCAAGCGCCGCAGTTCGGTCCGCTCCGACAGCGGACCGGCCATGTAGCCAATCCGGCTGTACCCCTGCGCAAGAAACAGATCCGCAATCTCGGCGCCGGCGGCATAACCGTCCGTACTTACGTAAGGAATGTCGGCCTCGCCACTGTTGCGAAGAATGACGACCAGTGGAATGTGCTTGACCTGCTGAGCGAACTGGATCAGCTCGTGTTTGAGCGTGGTGCCCAGAAAGATAATGCCGTCGACCTGAAATTGGTCGGCCAAGCGCAGCGCGGTGGCGGGACTGTATTCGGGACTGATATTGAGCAACAAGGTGCTGTAGCCCTTGGCCTGCAACTGGCGGGTGGTCACATCCAGAGTCCGCAACTGGTTCGGATTGCCGAGTTCATCCACCACCAGGGCAATCAGTTGCGTGCTTCGCGTCGAGAGGCTGCGGGCCAGCAGATTGGGCGTGTAGCCCATCTCGGAAGCCATCTTCAAAACTTTTTCCCTGACGTCCGGAGCAATCGAAGCGCCATCGGTAAAGGCTCGCGACACCGTCCATTTGGATACGCCCGCGCGTTCCGCAACGTCTTTGGCCGTGACCTTTTTGCCTAGCGGCTCGCGTACCGGCTTGGATGTTTCCGTAAGGGCTTTTGATTTCATATGCATGCGCTGACAAATAAACAGGGATATCTCGGTATGCAACCGGGTGCATCCCATGAAGGATACAGTACAGATGGCTCTTACCCATCGAAATTGCGGAGGGGCTCGCAAGGTCTTTCAGAAGGTGCTGCCAAGGAGCGCAAACAGGGCCAGGCACTCCTGAATGCAATCCATGAGGACCAGCGGCGCTTGAGCCCCAAGATGCGCAACCTGGCAGACTTCTGTGTGAGGAATGTGCATGCTTTGCATCACATGCGCATTCTGGAGTTGGCCGATCAAACCGGCAACATTCCCTCCACCGTGGTGCGCTTTGCCAAACGATATGGCTACGTGGGCTTCCATGACTTCAAGCTGGCGTTTCTGCCAGCGGCTGTCCCAGGTGAAGCACCAAAACGCGAGTTGCCCGTCCATGACCGGACACTGCATATGCACGCGGCCTTGTGGGAGCTGGAGCTTGCGTCGACCGGCGCCCTGGCCCTCAAAGATGTGGTGACGACGACCTCCTTTCAACAAGCCGTCCGCTGGGGCCGGAGCGCAAGCCTGATCGGTCTGCTGGCACGGTCCCATGACGACAAGCCCATCGCCATGCATCTTGAAACGCTCTTGCGTCGCTTGTGCAGACCCACCATCGTGCTTAGTGAAAAGAAGTATTTGAAGAGTGACTTCCCTGCACCGATCGATGTCCTGTTTGACATCGACATTGGTTTGGATGGCAGATCGGCGGATTACGGCAAGGTGTTGCCAACTGCGATGACGAAATTTGTACGCATCACCGTGTCACCGTCACCCGCTTTTTCGACCAACGCCATGTCGCATTTGGGCCTTTTCTCCTATGCAGATTTTCCGGAGCACCTTGCACTTGCCGGCATCGCGTTGGTTAACGCCCTGTGCGCATGCTTGCGTGAGTAGCGGTCAGGTCAATCCTGTCTTGGGGAAACACTTACTGCTGATTTCCATCCAGAAGTGACCTGTTGGGCCGATGACTTTTTGACCATCCCCGCGGCCTGGGCCTGGCCATCGGCTTTCTCAACGGCTACCTGATCATCCGCACCGATCTGCCTTCCTTCGTGGTGACGCTGGCCACCTTGTTTGCGGTGGCGGGCCTGACGCTGGACTTGTCGGTGATCCTGGCAGGCAGCACCAGCGTGGCCCTGGAAAGCGGTCCAATTTACAAAATGGTTTTTGGCGACTTCATTGACGGCAAATTTGAAGTCATCCTGCTGTGGTGGGTGGCCGCCATCGCCTTGGTCAGCTACATCCTGAGCTACTCCAAATACGGCAACTGGATACTGGCGCTCGGCGGCGACAAGGTCAGCGCCCGCAATGCCGATATTCCGACCGACAAGCTCAACACGCGCTCTACATGGCCAGTGGCTTCTGCGCGGCTTTTGTGGGCATGTGCCAGGCCATCCTCTACAACAGTGCCCAGGTCTCCGCTGGGCAATCCTTCATCTTCAACTCCATCATTGCGGTGGTCATCGGTGGCGTCTTCCTCACGGGGGGCTATGGGTCGGTGCTGGGCATCGCGCTGGGCACGGTCACCTTTGCCATCGTCAACCAAGGCATCTACTACACCGGCTTTGACGCCAACTGGGCCAGCCTGATCATTGGTGTGCTCCTGTTGGCGGCCGTGCTCCTTAACAACACCTTCCATACCATGGCATTGACCCACTCCGCACCCAGCGCGAAAAGAAAGGCCGGCAAATGACCACCCCTCTGCTGCAACTGAAAGGCGTCCATAAGTCCTTCGGTCCCATCGACGTCTTGCACGATATTTCTCTGGAGGTGTGTGCCGGCGAGGTGCTGTGCCTGCTGGGCGACAACGGCGCCGGAAAATCCACCTTGATCCGGCTGCTGTCCGGCGTGCACAAGCCGACCTCCGGCGAAATGCTGATGAATGGCAAACCGGTTCTGTTCGAGAATCCGCGCGAGGCCAGCAACGGATAGGAAATTCAACAGCATGAGGCCAAGTATGGCAGGTATTTTGGGCGATCTGACCCCGTTGAAATCTGCAGATTGAGCGCTCACAGCGGCCAAGAAGCGAGGGCGCCCCGAGCGAGTCGGCTGTGGTCGGCTGTGCAGCCGCCGCGTACACAGCCTCTCCCAGCAGCCCATGGGATGTGCCGGTTTCCTTCCTTACCAACTGATGCGCTGATCGACCTCGTAATCCGGTGCGGGTTGCGCTACCAAATCCGAATCCGGCTCGATTTGCATCCCTTCACCTGGCGCATCACCACAGTCATCCCAAAGTGGCGGCCCGCGCGCCGAGGCGATGCGGGGCGACTCGGAATCTGCCCCGATGTGGTCCAGGATGTGCCGGATATCGGCGCTATGTGTGATGAACGCGATGATGCGCATCTGCCCACCACGGATGGGGCACAAGAGCGGGAACACCTCGTAAATGCGGGCAATCAGCACCGCCCACAGATAGTGGGCCGGGCGCTTGGGCAGCATCGGCTCGCTCTGGGTGGGTAGCGCGCTGCCCATCGGCACCACACCAGGCGCGCACTCCCCCGTGCTGGATGGCTCGGCCCGCACCTGCGCCGGTTGCACCACTGCGACCTGTACCAGCGCCGTCACCGCCGCCCTGAACGGCGAATTCGGTGCCAACACCCCAAAGTAGCGATGTCGGTGCGTACGCGGTGGCGGCACCAGGGCCGCAATGCGGTCGATCAGCTCCAGTGGACTGAGGGTGAGTTCGTCTGCTTTGGCACCATGCTTGTCACTGCTGGGCTCGCTGTACTGCTTGGCACATCGGTACACCAGGTCGTTAGGCCGCGCCCTTGAAGTTGCCCACCATGGGGGTATAGAGCTTGTCGCCGGCGTTTTGCTTGTTCACCTTGGCAGCCATGCGCTGGAAGGTTTCTTCTACTTGGGTCTTGGTGACCACGCCGTGGTGCAACCAGTTCGCCATGTGCTGGCAACCATTTGATCGAGCTGGCACTTGCAAAGAAAACGGCACCCGAAGGTGCCGTTTTTGACTGGAGATTCAATGCCAAATTGGCACTTCGCGCCCATGGAATGCGCGCGAGCAGCTCCTAAATTGATAGTAAGTTGCTCGTCCTCGGCGGCTTAAGCTGTCGCCTTCACCTTCAGGCGCCAGGCATGCAGCAGCGGTTCGGTGTAGCCGCTGGGCTGCTCCAGCCCCTTGAACACCAGCTCCGTCGCCGCTTTGTAGGCAGACGATGTGGTGAAGTTGCCGGCCATCTTCTGGTACAGCTTGTCACCCGCGTTTTGCTTGTCCACCACGGCGGCCATGCGTTCAAACGTTTCGGTGATTTGGGCCTTGGTGACCACGCCGTGATGCAACCAGTTGGCCATGTGCTGGCTGCTGATGCGCAGCGTGGCGCGGTCTTCCATCAGGCCCACGTTGTGGATGTCGGGCACCTTGGAGCAGCCCACGCCCTGGTCCACCCAGCGCACCACGTAGCCCAGAATGCCCTGGGCGTTGTTGTCCAGCTCTTGTTGCTTCTCGGCCGCGGTCCAGTTGGGGGTGGCGGTCACGGGGATGTGCAGCAGGCCAGCGAGCAGGGCGTCGTGCTCCTGCTTGGCATTGCGCTTGGCGTGGGTGGCTTCGATGTCCTTTTGCACATCGCTCACCAGCAGCTGGTGGTAGTGCAGGGCGTGCAGTGTGGCGCCGGTGGGGCTGGGCACCCAGGCGGTGTTGGCGCCGGCCTTGGGGTGGGCAATCTTTTGCTCCATCATCGCCTTCATCAGGTCGGGCATGGCCCACATGCCCTTGCCGATTTGGGCCTTGCCGCGCAGGCCGCAGCTCAGGCCCACCAGCACGTTGTTTTTCTCATAGGCGTGGATCCAGGCGCTGGCTTTCATGTCCGCCTTGCGCACCATGGGGCCGGCGTGCATGCTGGTGTGCATCTCGTCGCCCGTGCGGTCCAGGAAGCCAGTGTTGATGAAGGCCACGCGGCTTTGCGCGGCGGCAATACAGGCCTTCAGGTTCACGCTGGTGCGGCGCTCTTCGTCCATGATGCCCAGCTTGACCGTGCTGTCGGCCAGGCCCAGCATCTTCTCCACGCGGGTGAACAGCTCGGCCGCAAACGCGACTTCGGCGGGGCCGTGCATCTTGGGTTTGACGATGTAGACCGAGCCCTTGCGCGAGTTGCGGATGGCGTCCTTCTTGGTTTTCTTCAGGTCATGCAGGGCGATGGTGGTGGTGACCACGGCATCCATGATGCCTTCGGGGATTTCGTGCGTTGCGCCATCGGCCGCGGTATAGGTGATGGCCGGGTTGGTCATCAGGTGGCCCACGTTGCGCACAAACATGAGGCTGCGGCCGTGCAGCTTCACGTCCTTCTTGCCATCGGGCGCGGTGTACACGCGGTCAGCGTTCAGGCCGCGGGTCAGCGTCTTGCCGCCCTTCTCAAAGCTTTCCACCAGCGTGCCTTGCAGAATGCCCAGCCAGTTGCCATAGGCCAGCACCTTGTCTTCAGCATCCACCACGGCCACGGAGTCTTCCAGGTCCAGGATGGTGGAGAGTGCCGCTTCCAGCACCAGATCGCTCACACCCGCCGCGTCGCTTTTGCCGATGGGCGTGCTGCGGTTGATGATGATGTCCAGGTGCAGGCCGTTGTGTTGCAGCAGCACGGAAGATGGGTCTTTGGCCGCGCCTTGGAAGCCGATGAATTGGGCCTTGTCAGCCAGCTTGCTTGTGCTGCCGTCCTTCAATGTCACGACCAGATCGCCGCCCTTGATGGCGTAGCCGGTGGAGCCCACGTGTGAGCCCTTCTTCAGCGGTGTGGTGCGGTCCAGCACATGGCGTGCGTATTCGATAACCTTCTTGCCGCGCTTGGGATTGTAGCCCTTGGGGCCAACCTTTTCCTGGCCCTTGTCTTCGCTGATCACATCGGTGCCATACAGCGCGTCGTACAGGCTGCCCCAGCGCGCATTGGCAGCGTTGAGGGCATAGCGCGCGTTCAGCACCGGCACCACCAGCTGCGGGCCGGCTTGCGCAGCCAGCTCGGCGTCGACATTTTTGGTGCTGATCTTCACTTTCTTGGACGTGGGCACCAGGTAGCCAATCTTTTCCAGGAAGGCTTTGTAGGCAGGCATATCGGTGATGGGGCCGGGGTGGGCCTTGTGCCACGTGTCCAGCTCGGTCTGCAAGCGGTCGCGCTCGGCCAGCAGGGCGATGTTCTTGGGTGCCAGGTCGGCCACGATGGCGTCAAAGCCTTTCCAAAACGCTTCGGGTGCAATGCCGGTGCCGGGCAGCACTTTCTCTTCGATGAAGGTATGCAGGCTGGTGGCCACCTGCAGGCGGTGCACTGTGGTGCGGGGCGTGGTGTTTGCGTTGGACATGGGCGATGCCTTTCGAGAAAAAGAGAAATGGGTTGCCGGCGCTATAGGCCTGAGGCTAGTGGGCTACTGTATTCCATCCTTTGCGAGCCACTATATGGAAGAATATCAATCTATTTGTGACAAAACCAAGGGTATTTCATGTCTATCCGCCACCTGGTTCTGCTGAAGTTCAAAGCCACTGTGACCGCACCTGAGATCCAGAAGATCGAAGCAGGATTTGTCGATTTGCGCAGCAAGATCAGTGCCGTGCAAAGCCTGGAATGGGGCACCAACAACAGCCCCGAAGGCCTGGCCAAGGGCTTCACCCACTGCTTCAACCTCACCTTTGCCGACGACGCGGGCCGTGCGGTCTATCTGCCGCATCCGGACCACCTGGCGTTTGTGGAGATTTTGAAGCCCACGCTGGACGACGTGGTGGTGCTGGACTACACGGTGTAAGTGTCCATGAGCGAAACCAAAGCCCTGCCGCTGGCCGGCATCCGCGTGGTCGAGTTCACTCACATGGTGATGGGCCCGACCTGCGGCATGACGCTGGGTGACCTGGGCGCCGAGGTCATTAAGGTAGAACCGCTGGCCGGTGACAGCACGCGCAAGCTGTTGGGTAGTGGCGCGGGCTTTTACCCGCTGTTCAACCGCAACAAGAAGAGCATTGCGGTGGACCTGAAAAGCCCCAAAGGGCGAGAGATCGTCCTCAAGCTCATTGCCACCGCCGACATCGTCAGCGAGAACTTCAAGACCGAGACTATGCAGAAGCTGGGGCTGGACTACGCGTCTCTCAGCAAGCTGGACGAACGCCTCATCTATGTGAGCCACAAGGGCTTCTTGCCCGGCCCCTATGACCACCGCACCGCGCTGGACGAGGTGGTGCAGATGATGGGCGGCCTGGCGTACATGACCGGGCGCCCGGGTGACCCGCTGCGCGCGGGCAGCAGTGTGAACGACATCATGGGTGGCATGTTCGGTGCCATCGGCGCCATGGCTGCGCTCATGCAGCGCCAGCAGACCGGCAAGGGCCAGGAGGTGCAAAGCGCGCTGTTCGAGAACAACATCTTCCTCGTAGCCCAGCACATGATGCAGTTCGCCGTGACCGGCAAGGCCGCCGCACCCATGCCCGAGCGCATCTCGCCCTGGGGCATTTACGACGTGTTCAGCGTCAAAGACAACGAACAGATCTTCCTGGCCGTAGTGGGCGACGGGCAGTGGAAGACCTTTTGCGAAGCCTTTGCCTACGCCGACCTGTTTGCCGACCCGCGCGTCACCACCAACAACGACCGCGTGCTGGCCCGCAGCTGGTTGATTCCCGAACTGCGCCAGCGCCTGGCCCAGTTCAACCGGGCGGAGCTGTCAGCGCGCTTCGAAAAAGTGGGCCTGCCGTTTGCGCCCATCACTGATCCACAGCATCTGTTTGACGATCCGCACCTGCAGCAAACCGGTGGCCTGGCGCCCATGGAGCTGCCCGACGGCCGCCAGACCCAGGTGCCGCTGCTGCCCATCACCTTGGACGGTGAACGCCTGGGCCTGCGGCTGGACCCGCCCAAACTGGGTGAGCACACCGATGCGCTACTGCAAAGCCTGGGCTATTCCGCGGGCGAGGTGACTGCACTGCATGCGGAAGGCGTCGTGCTATGAAAACCGTAGCGGCGTATAGTGATTTTGGCCGTTAGCATGTATAAAGTGACTGCAACTCTGGAGATTCCACATGTCATACCTTAGACGGATGTGTTTGGTGGTAGGTTTCTGTTTTGTGGGGGTGCATCTCGTGCATGCACAATCGCCCCGCCCGGCGGCCCCTGCTGAGCTCAGTCTGGATGCCATGCGGCAGGCTGTTGCCAATGCCAGCAAGCATGGCGCGCCGTGGAACGGGCCTGAATCAGGCCCTGCGGCACAGCCCGGCGCCACCATCGCGATCATTAGCGAGGACCTGCGCAACGGCGGCATTCTGGGGGTCGGCAAAGGTATTCAGGAAGCGGCAAAGACGATTGGCTGGAAAACCAAAATCTACGACGCCGGCGGCACACCTGCCGGACGCGCTGGCGCAATTGCCGCAGCATTGGCCTTGAAGCCCGATGGGGTCATTCTGGTCGGGGTCGATGTGAAAGAGGTCCAGGCCCAATTGGGACCCTTTGAAGAACGCAAGATACCCATGGTGGGCTGGCATGTCGGCCCCAATGCCGGCCCGATCGCCGGTAGCCCCATAGCCATGAATGTGTCCACCAATCCCCTGGATGTGGCGCGCATTACCGCGATGGCGGCCGTTGTTGCATCTGAGGGGCGAGCGGGTGTGGTCGTGTTCACAGACAGCAATTTTGAAATTGCCATGGCCAAGTCCAACGCCATGGCGGACATTATTCGGGCTTGCAAGGGCTGCCGTTTGCTGGAAATCAAGGACATGCCCATTTCCAGAAGTGCCGAGCTGATGCCTGCGGCGACACAAGATTTGCTGAGCCGACACGGCGCACAGTGGACCCATGCCCTGGCCATCAACGACATTTATTTTGACTATGCCGCGCCCGAACTCACCCATGCCGGCAAGTCGAGCAAAAGCATCAACATGCTTTCCGCTGGCGATGGCAGCGCGGCTGCGTTCTTGCGCATTCGGGCCGGAACATTCCAGACGGGCACAGTGTCCGAGCCGCTCAACCTCCATGGCTGGCAGTTGGTCGATGAGTTGAACCGCCTGTTGGCTCACCAACCTGTCAGTGGCTACATTGTTCCGGTGCATTTGGTGACGTCCGACAACATCGCTTTCGACGGTGGTGCCCAGCGCCAGTACGATCCGGACAATGGCTACCGTGCCGTTTACCGCCGCATCTGGAAACGGTGAAAACACGCGTGGACATGTACAGCTGAATATGGGTTTGTCGCTACCCAAGTCTTTGCGCAGCCAATTCATATTGGCCGTCGCGGCACTGGCCACTCTGGTTCTCGCGGGCGGTGTGACCGCTGTGTATGCCTTGCATGTCAATACCAATGCCACCCGGCTGTTGGTTGAAAAACGCTTGGGGCAGATGCAGGATGCGCAAAACTTGGTCCGGAGCACCCTGCTGATTGAACGCGAGGCCTATCAGTTGGCCACGGCTGTATCCGTGGCGGACATGCGCGACAGCTACGCAGACATCCTTAAACATCTGGAGTCGTTTGACCACACGATAGACCGTCTGGCCGCCACTGACGACGATATCGGCGTGCTTGATCTGCATCAGTCCAGCCAGCTGTTTCGCAACACCGTCAACATCGTCGGGCAGTTGCGGGAAGGCGCACTCAAAGCCGCCGGGGCCTCGTCTCCCAACAACGCTGAGTCTGAACAGCAGTTTCATACCGAACTGCGCGAACAGGCCGGACAGATGGTGGAAACGACCCAAGCGCAATCGGATCGCGTGACCCAGGAATACCGGGAGGCCATGCTCGCCCTGGCAGAAACCTCTCAAAAGAACCAGCGCTGGGTCACAGTCCTGTTGTCTGCCAGTTTGCTGCTGGCATGGGCGGTTGCCCAGAGCTTTCTGGGCAAGCATGTGCTGGCACGCCTGGAGCTGGTCAGCGAAAGCTTGCGCAAAACAGAGATTGGAGAGGGCAGTTTTGTGGTTCCGGTGCGGGGCCAGGATGAGATTGGTGCCATGGCGCGAGCCGTTGAGCAATTCCAGGAAGACCGTCGGCAACTGGCGTTGGCCAACGCGGCACTGCTGGTCGAGAAAACCCGGCAGGAAGAACTTATCCGCAAGCTGGCACAAGCCCATAGCCAATTGCTGCAATCGGAAAAACTGGCGTCCATTGGCCAGTTGGCTGCAGGCGTCGCGCATGAAATCAACAACCCTGTGGCCTTTGTGAACTCGAATCTGGGCACTTTGCAGGGCTATGTCGAGGACCTTTTCAAGACCTTGGCTGCTTATGAGCAGAGCGAGAAGGAAATGAGCCCCGCGACACAGAAGGCCATGCGCGACCTGAAGCAGCAGATCGATATCGTCTATCTGCGCGAGGACATGAGCAGCTTGTTGGCCGAGTCGATGAGCGGATTGCAGCGGGTCAAACGCATCGTGCAGGATCTGCGGAATTTTTCCCATGTCGACGCGACTGACAAGCAATGGGCCAATCTGGAAGCTGGCCTCGACAGCACGCTGAACGTGGTGTGGAGCGCGCTCAAGGACAAGGTGGAAGTGCAGAAGGAATACGGTGCGATTCCCGAAATTGAATGCATTCCCTCGCAAATCAACCAGGTGTTCATGAACCTGCTGATCAATGCAGGGCAGGCGATCGAGGGGCGCGGCGTTGTCACCCTGCGCACAGGTTACGACAGCACCCATATCTGGGTAGACGTGCAGGACACAGGCGGTGGCATCCCCCCTGAGAATCTGGACCGCATCTTTGACCCCTTCTTCACGACCAAGCCCGTTGGCACGGGGACGGGGCTGGGCCTCTCCATTGCCTATGGCATTGTCAGTCGGCATGGTGGGCGCATCGAAGTCAAAAGCGAACCAGGCAAAGGCGCGACTTTCAGGGTGCTGCTGCCGCGTCAAACTGTTGTTGCACCTGCTGAAACCCATTCGGAAGCGGTTTGACCAAGCCCACTTCCTGAGTCTGCAGTGACCTGTATGCACTCACCCATACCGGTACAACCCCATGGACAAGCTCAAGCAACTCGAATCTTTTGTATCCGTCGCCACACGCGGTAGCCTGACCGCTGCGGCCAATGCCGAAGGCGTGGCTCCGGCCATCATGGGGCGCCGCCTGGACGGGCTGGAAGAACGCCTGGGCGTGAAGCTTTTGCTGCGCACCACGCGGCGCATCACGCTCACGCACGAGGGCAGTGCGTTTCTGGAAGACTGCCAGCGCATCATTGCCGACGTGGCCAATGCCGAGGCCAGCGTGAGCGCCGGCGGTGTGAAGGCCAGTGGCCACCTGCGCATCACCGCACCGGCCGGTTTTGGCCGCCGCCATGTGGCGCCCTTGGTGCCCAAGTTCCGCGCGCTGCACCCCGAGGTCACCGTATCGCTGAACCTGTCGGACCGCGTGGTGGACATTGCGGGTGAGGGCTTTGACTGTGCGGTGCGCGTGGGGGACATGCCCGACTCGTCGCTGGTGAGCGTGCGCATGGCCGACAACCGCCGCCTGTGCGTGGCCACGCCGGCGTACCTGAAGCGCCACGGCACGCCGCAAACGCCGGCGGACCTGGCCAAGTTCCACTGCCTGACGCTGTCCAGCGATGCCTCGCAGACCCGGGGCTGGGGCTTCAAGCTGCCCGCAGGGGCCAAGGACGGCAAAGAGGGCGAGGTGGTCTACCTCAAACCCGCCGGCCCGCTGGACTGCAGCGACGGCCAGGTGCTGCACGACTGGTGCCTGCAAGGCCTGGGCATTGCCTGGCGCAGCACCTGGGAGGTGGAGGCCGAAATCGCCGCCGGCCAGCTGGTTGCCGTGCTGGAAGACTATGCCGCACCGCCCAACGGCATCTACGCCGTCTTCCCCCAACGCAAACACCTGCCGCTGCGCGTGCGGCTGTGGATCGACTTCATCAAGGAACGCTACAGCGCACCGGGGTTTTGGCAGGTGCTACAAAAATAGGAGCTGCTCGCGCAATGGATACGGGGGCTGGTGGCTTATTTTGTACTAAGCCGGTCAGATGCATCGTGCCATCAGCCATGCGCTGGATCAGCCGGTGTTCGGTGGCGTCTCAGCGTTTCTTGTCGAACTTGCGCCAGTACTGGAACTCGTCCTCGTGCACTTCCAGGTCCACCTCCATCACACGGGCCTGCAGCCGGTCTTGCACATCGGTCACGGCCTGGTTGTAGACCAGTGGCCCCACCTCCTCGAGGAAAAAACCCAGCAGCGCGCCCGCGGCCAGGTTGCCGATGGGCTCGTCCATGTTTTCGCGGAAGTAGCGCTCGATGGAGGTGATGGCCTGCTTGCGCGCTTCCTTGGAGATGTCGATGGCCATGTTCAGGCCCCGCCGAATTCCTGGCCCAGTTCGCCCGCGCGCTTCTGGGCGGCAAACAGGGCTTTGGCAAACAGGGCTTTCACACCGCTCTCGTCCATGGATGTGATGGCCGCATAGGTGGTGCCGCCTTTGGAGGTGACCTTGGCGCGCAGGCTCTCGGGTGGCTCTGTGGACGCACGGGCCAGTTCGCCCGCACCGATGAAGGTGGCCACGGCCAGCTGGTAGGCCTGCTCGCGTTCCAGGCCCATCTGGGCGCCGGCCTCGGTCATGGCCTCCATGAAATAGAACATATAGGCCGGGCCCGAGCCGCTGATGGCGGTCACCGCGTCCAACTGGGCCTCGGCTGTCAGCCACACGGTGGCGCCGGTGGTGGCAATCACCTCGTTGGCCCAGTCTTTGTCGGCCTGCGTGACGGCGGGGCGGGCATAGAGCGCGGTGATGCCCTTGCCGATGAGCGCAGGCGTGTTGGGCATGGTGCGGATGATGCGTTCACTGCCCAGCCAGGTAGCAATGCTGCTGCTGGGGATGCCGGCCGCCACGCTCAGGTGCAGGGCGCTGGTGTTGTGCGTGGCCACTGCAGCGGCCGCGTCCTTGAAAGTTTGTGGCTTCACGGCCCAGACGATGAGGTCGGCACTGGCCAGAAAGGCGCTGGCCTCAGCCTGCGCGGCAATGCGAAAGTCGGCCTGCAGGCGTGTGCGCGCCTCGGCCCAGGGCTCCACCACGTCGATATCGCTGGCCGCAAAGCCCTGGCGGACCAGCCCGCCGATGATGGCGCTGGCCATATTGCCGCCGCCGATGAATGCAATGCGCTTGCCCATGGTGTGTCCTCTGGTGGTGTGGTTGAGCGCCAGAGTCTATCCAAAGGCAAAAGCGCCCAAGACCAACCGCGGCTTACAGCGTGGTTTGCTGCACCGCGTGTTCCCAGCGGTCCATCAGCTCCCGGGCGCGTGCCGGGGCCAGGGTGGGCAAGAAGCGGCGTTCGGCCTTCCACAGGTCGGTGAGTTCGCTGGTGCTGCCGTACACACCGGTGGTCAGGCCCGCCAGATAGGCCGCGCCCAGCGCGGTGGTCTCGGTCACGGCGGGGCGCACCACGGGAATACCCAGCAGGTCGGCCTGGAATTGCATGAGCAAATCGTTCACGCAGGCACCACCGTCCACACGCAGTTCAGACACCTGCGCACCGCCCGCGCGCACGGCGTCGCGGCTCATGGCTTGCAGCAACGCCGCACTTTGGAATGCTATGCTTTCGAGAGCGGCCCGCGCAATGTGGGCGAGGGTTGAACCCCTGGTGAGCCCTGTAATAGATCCGCGTGCATCAGGCTTCCAGTAGGGCGCACCCAGGCCGGTGAAGGCCGGCACCACAATCACGCCGCCCGAATCGGGCACGCTTTGCGCCAGGCTTTGCACCTCGCCACTGCCCTGGATGGCGTGCAGCCCGTCGCGCAGCCACTGCACCACGGCGCCGCCCACAAACACGCTGCCTTCCAGGGCAAATTCGGGCTTGGCGGTGGTTTGCGCGGCGCTGGTGGTGATGAGGCCGTTCTCGGAGGTCTGGAAGTTGTGGCCGGTGTGCATGAGCATGAAGCACCCCGTGCCGTAGGTGTTCTTCACCATGCCGGCTTTGAAGCATGCTTGGCCAAACAAGGCGCTTTGCTGGTCGCCCGCCACACCACCAATCGGAATCGCATGGCCCAGCAGCGCGGGCGCCACCTCGCCAAACAGCGAGGCCGAGGGTTGCACCGTGGGCATCAGGCTGGCGGGAATGTCCAGCGCGGCCAGCAGGTCTTCGTCCCACAGGTTGGTATGCACATTGAATAGCATGGTGCGCGAGGCATTGCTCACGTCCGTCACATGCACGCGCCCCTCGGTCAGCTGCCAGATCAGCCAGCTGTCGATGGTGCCAAAGGCCAGTTCGCCGCTGGCGGCCTGCGCGCGCGCGCCGGGTACCTGGTCCAGGATCCATTTGAGCTTGGTGCCTGAGAAATAGGCGTCCACCAGCAGGCCGGTCTTGTCGCGGATGGTGTCGGCCAGGCCCCGTGCGCGCAGCTCCACACAGGTGGGCTCGGCGCGCCGGTCTTGCCAGACGATGGCGTGGTGGATGGGCTGGCCGGTCAAGCGGCTCCACACCACGGTGGTCTCGCGCTGGTTGGTAATGCCCACGGCCGTCACCTGCGCCGCGGTAATGCCGGCCTTGGCCAGGGCCTCACGCGCGGTGGCGAGCTGGATGCGCCAGATCTCCAGCGCATCGTGCTCCACCCAGCCTGGCTGGGGGTAAATCTGGGTCAGTTCCTTTTGCGCCATGGCCACCGTGCGGCCGCTGGGGTCGAACACGATGCTGCGGGAGCTGGAGGTGCCTTGGTCGAGGGCGAGCAGGTAGGTCATTGCAATCGGAGTGTCAATAAATCAGGAGGAGCGAATCAGGGTATGGCCACGGCCAGGCGCACCTGCGCTTCGGCCAGCAGGGCGGCAAAGGGTTCGGGCGGTGGCGCGTCGGTGAACAGCCGGTCGATCTGCGACAGCGTGGCCACCTCGACCATGGCGGGGCGGTTGAACTTGCTGATGTCGGCGGCTAGCCAGACTTCGCGCGCATGCGAAATGATGGTTTGCGCGACCTTCACCTCGCGGTAGTCGTAGTCGCGCAGCGTGCCATCGGCCTCGATGCCCGAGATGCCGATCAGCGCTAGGTCGACCTTGAACTGGCGGATGAAGTCCACCGCAGCTTCGCCCACGATGCCCTGGTCGCGCCCGCGCACCACACCGCCCACCACGATGACTTCGCACTTCGGGTTGGTGCTGAGGATGCTGGCCACGTTCAGGTTGTTGGTGATCACGCGCAGGCCGGTGTGGTGCAGCAGGGCGCGGGCAATGGCCTCGGTGGTGGTGCCGATGTTGAGGATCAGCGAGCAGTCGTTGGGTACCACGGCCGCCACGGCGCGCGCAATGCGCGATTTGCCTTCGGCATTCAGGCTTTCTCGCTGTTGGTGGGCAATGTTCTCGGTGGTGGAGCTGGGCACCCGCACCCCACCGTGGAAGCGCGCCAGCATGCCCTCGTCGGCCAGGCGTTGCACATCGCGCCGCACGGTCTGCAGGGTGACGCCCAGGGTCTCTGCCAGTTGCTCTACGGTGACGGAGCCTTGGGCCTGGACGACCGATAGCAGGGTTAGTTGTCGGGGGTTTGGGTGCATGGTGTGTTTTTACCCCGAATCGCCGGGACGGCCAGACTGTAAAACGAATCAAAAGGAACATTCATAGGGTTAATACCAAGACAAAACGAATCGAAACGAACAATAATTCGCCGATTCGAAAATCATCTCGGTTCTCTATGCAACAAGAAAAGGTGGCGTGATGCAGTTGACTCTGGAAGGCATCAGCAAAAAAGTAGGGCCGCAGACTTGGCTGTACGACATGAGCCTGGCGCCGCGCAGTGGTGCGGTGACCGTGCTGTTGGGTGCGACCCAGGCTGGCAAGACCAGCCTGATGCGCATCATGGCGGGGCTGGATGCGCCCAGCGCCGGCCAGGTGCGGGTGGATGGAGTGGATGTCACCGGCATGCCCGTGCGTGAACGCAATGTGGCCATGGTCTACCAGCAGTTCATCAACTACCCCTCGCTCAAGGTCCGCGACAACATTGCCTCGCCGCTGAAGCTACGTGGCGAAAAGAACGTGGAGCAGCGCGTGCGTGAGCTGGCTGCCAAGCTGCACATCGAGATGTTTCTGGACCGCTACCCTGCAGAGCTGTCGGGCGGCCAACAGCAACGCGTGGCCCTGGCCCGTGCACTGGCCAAGGGCGCGCCGCTGATGCTGCTGGACGAGCCGCTGGTGAACCTGGACTACAAGTTGCGCGAAGAGCTGCGCGACGAGTTGACCGCCCTGTTTGCAGCGGGCGACTCCACGGTGATCTACGCCACCACCGAACCGGGTGAAGCCCTGCTGCTGGGTGGCTACACCGCGGTGCTGGATGCGGGCGAGCTGCTGCAGTACGGCCCCACGGCCGAGGTGTTCCACGCGCCCCAGTCGATCCGCGTAGCACGTGCGTTCAGCGACCCCCCCATGAACCTGCTGGCCGCGTCGGTGGCGTCCACAGGCGTGCAGTTGGCCCAGGGGCCACAGATTGCGCTGGCTTTGCCACCCACCAAGTCGTCCACACTGACCGTGGGCATGCGGGCCAGTGCGCTGCGCGTGCGCGCCCAGGAGGGCGATGTGTCTCTGGTGGGCACGGTGGAGCTGGCCGAAATTTCGGGCACCGACACCTTTGTGCACTTCGAGACCCCGCTGGGCGAACTGGTGGCACAGCTGACCGGTGTGCACCACTTTGATTTGGGCCAACCCTGCACTTTCTTCTTCAACCCTGCGCAGGTCTATGTGTTTGACGCGCAGGGCATGTTGCTGCTGGCCCCCGTGCGCGGCAAAGGACGCTGATATGGCACGCATAGAACTTGACCTGGCCCACGCCTACCGGCCCAACCCGCAGCAGGACAGCGACTACGCGCTGTTGCCACTCAAAATGACCTTTGACGACGGCGGAGCTTATGCGTTGCTCGGCCCTTCGGGCTGCGGCAAGACCACCCTGCTCAACATCATGTCGGGCCTGGTCACACCCTCGCAAGGCACGGTGCTGTTCGACGGTAAGGACGTCACGCATGCCACGCCGCAGCAGCGCAACATCGCGCAGGTGTTCCAGTTCCCGGTGATCTACGACACCATGACGGTGGCCGAGAACCTGGCCTTTCCGCTGCGCAACCGCAAGATGCCGGCCGACCAGATCAAGAAGCGCGTGGGCGTGATCGCAGAGATGCTGGAAATGAGTGGTCAGCTCAACCAGCGTGCCGCGGGCCTGGCCGCCGACGCCAAGCAGAAGATCTCGCTGGGTCGCGGTCTGGTGCGGCCCGATGTGTCGGCCGTGCTCTTTGATGAGCCGCTGACGGTGATCGACCCACATCTGAAGTGGCAGCTGCGCCGCAAGCTCAAGCAGATCCACCACGAGCTCAAGCTCACGCTCATCTACGTGACCCACGACCAGGTGGAGGCTCTGACCTTTGCCGAGCAGGTGGTGGTGATGACGCGCGGCCGTGCCGTGCAGGTGGGGTCGGCGGCGGATCTGTTCGAGCGTCCCAGCCACACCTTTGTGGGCCATTTCATCGGCTCGCCGGGTATGAACTTTCTGCCGGGTCGCAATGCCGATGGCGACTTCCATACGGCAGGCGCTGTGGTGACCTTGCCGCACACGCGGCCACTGGCCAATGGTGATTTCAAGCTGGGCGTGCGCCCCGAGTACGTCAGTGTGGCCGGTGCGAATGCCCCGGGTGCCCTGCCGATGACCGTGACCCAGGTGCAGGACGTGGGGACCCATGTGATTGTGAGTGCAGCCCGCGAAGGCCACACCATCAAGGCCCGTCTGGCTGTCGATGCTGCGCAGCTCACGGCAGGTGACAACGTGTGGTTGCAGGTGATGGGTGAACACACCTGCTTCTACCAAAACGAGGAGATCGTGGCATGAGTACGACGACCAAACCGGTCAACCAGCGGGCCTGGTTTTTGATTCTGCCCATGCTGATTTGCGTGGCCTTTTCGGCCATCCTGCCGCTCATGGTGGTGGTGAACTATTCGGTGCAGGACATCATCTCGCCCGAACGCCGCGTGTTTGTGGGCACCGAGTGGTTCGCGGCCATCATGCGTGACGAAGAGTTGCACGGCGCGCTCTTGCGCCAGATCAGTTATTCGTTTGCGGTGCTGGCCGTAGAGCTGCCATTGGGCATCCTGCTGGCGCTGGCGATGCCGGCCCAGGGCTGGAAATCGTCTGCCGTGCTGGTGATTGTGTCGCTCTCGCTGCTGATCCCCTGGAACGTGGTGGGCACCATCTGGCAAATCTTTGGTCGTACTGACATTGGCCTCATGGGCGCGGCACTACAGGGCCTGGGTATTGAATACAGCTACACCGGCAATGCGGCCCACGCGTGGCTGACCGTGTTGCTGATGGACGTGTGGCACTGGACGCCGCTGGTGGCGCTACTGGGCTACGCGGGGCTGCGCTCCATTCCCGACGCTTATTACCAGGCTGCCAGCATTGACGGTGCCAGCAAGCTCGATGTGTTCCGCTACGTGCAGCTGCCCAAGATGCGCGGCGTGCTGATGATCGCGGTGCTGTTGCGCTTCATGGACAGCTTCATGATCTACACCGAGCCCTTTGTGCTGACCGGTGGTGGCCCGGGCAACTCCACCACCTTCCTGTCGCAATTCCTCACGCAAAAAGCCGTAGGCCAGTTTGACCTGGGACCTGCCGCCGCGTTCTCGCTGATCTATTTCCTGATCATCTTGTTGATGTGCTTTATTTTGTACAACTGGATGCAGCGCGTCGGCACCCAGGCTAAGGAGGGTGGCCATGAATAAGCCCAAGTTTCAAAAGCGCTCGCTGTTCATGCTGGCGTACATCGTGTTTGCGCTGTTGCCCATCTACTGGATGGTCAACATGTCGTTCAAGACGAACAACGAAATCCTGGCGGGCTTCACGCTATTCCCGGACCACTTCACCTGGGACAACTACAAGACCATCCTGACGGATTCGGCCTGGTACTCGGGCTACATCAACAGCCTGATCTACGTGGGCATCAACACTGTCATCTCACTGATCGTTGCCCTGCCTGCGGCCTATGCGTTTTCGCGCTACAGCTTTCTCGGTGACAAGCATGTGTTCTTCTGGTTGTTGACCAACCGCATGACGCCACCTGCGGTGTTCCTGTTGCCGTTCTTTCAGCTGTACACCTCAGTGGGCCTGATGGACACGCATATCGCGGTGGCGCTGGTGCACCTGTTGTTCAACGTGCCGTTGGCGGTGTGGATTCTGGAAGGTTTTATGAGTGGCATCCCGCGCGAAATTGACGAGACCGCCTACATCGACGGCTATTCGTTCCCGCGCTTCTTCATCCGCATTTACATCCCGCTGATCAAGGCCGGTGTGGGCGTGGCGGCGTTCTTCTGCTTCATGTTCAGCTGGGTGGAGCTGCTATTGGCACGCACCTTGACTAGCGTGAACGCCAAGCCGATTGCCGCCACCATGACCCGTACCGTCTCGGCCTCGGGCATGGACTGGGCCACGCTGGCGGCGGCCGGCGTACTGACCATCGTGCCAGGTGCCATCGTCATCTGGTTTGTTCGCAACTACATCGCGAAGGGTTTCGCGATGGGCCGTGTTTGAGAGGACTGCACGATGTTTGATTGGATGGCTTGGACCACGCCGGTGGCCGTATTTTTCTGCTGCATCGCATTGATGCTGGTGGGCATGACCGTGTGGGAAATCAAATCGCCCACCATTTCGCGCAAGGGTTTCTTGCCCATGGAGACCACGCGCGGCGACCGTCTGTTTGTCGGGCTGCTGAGTGCGGCCTATGTGAATCTGGCGTTTGTGGGCATCAGCGGACGTCTGGTCGAGTGGATGGGCCTGGAGTCCGAGCCCTCGATCTGGATCAGCTTTGTGCTCTCCGTGGCCTTGTTGGGTCTGGTGATGCGCAAGGGCTGACCTCTCTTTTCAAAGGTTCGGCTTATCTCCCCTGGGGCCGCGCCATTCTTTCAAACAGGGGTTAATCAGACCGAGGAGATTGACAATGAAATTGAGATATTCCGTATTGGCCGTCGCCATGGCGTGCGCCGTGGGAACCCAAGGGTGGGCGGATGAAGCGGCTGCCAAGAAATGGATCGACAGCGAGTTCCAGCCTTCCACCTTGAGCAAGGACCAGCAGGCTGCGGAGCTGAAGTGGTTCATCGAAACGGCCAAGAAGCTGCAGGCCAAGGGCGTGAAGGAAATTTCCGTGGTGTCCGAGACCATCTCCACCCACGAATACGAATCCAAGACATTGGCCAAGGCCTTTGAAGAAATCACTGGTATCAAGGTCAAGCACGACTTGATCGGTGAAGGCGATGTGGTGGAGAAGCTGCAAACCTCCATGCAATCCGGCAAGTCCATTTATGACGGCTGGATCACCGACTCCGACCTGATCGGTACCCACTACCGCTACGGCAAGATCATGAATCTGACCGACTACATGGCGGGTTCTGGCAAAGAGTGGACCAACCCCGGTCTGGACATCAAGGATTTCATCGGCACCAGTTTCACCACTGGTCCCGACAAGAAGCTGTACCAGCTGCCCGACCAGCAATTTGCCAACCTGTACTGGTTCCGTGCTGATTTGTTTGAAAAGCCTGAGCTGAAAGCCAAGTTCAAGGCCAAATATGGCTATGACCTGGGCGTGCCCCTGAACTGGAGCGCCTACGAAGACATCGCCGCTTTCTTCAGCGAAGACGTGAAGACCATTGATGGCAAGCCGATCTACGGTCACATGGATTACGGCAAGAAAGATCCTTCCCTGGGCTGGCGCTTCACCGACGCATGGTTGTCCATGGCCGGTACGGCTGATGTGGGCATCCCCAACGGCAAGCCCGTGGACGAGTGGGGCATTCGTGCCTCCGCCGACGGTTGCACGCCACAAGGCGCTTCTGTGTCCCGCGGCGGTGCGACCAACTCGCCAGCAGCCGTATATGCACTGACCAAGTACATCGACTGGATGAAGAAGTACTCGCCCAAGGAAGCCATTGGCATGACCTTCGGCGAAGCCGGCCCGGTGCCTGCACAAGGCCAGATCGCCCAGCAAATCTTCTGGTACACCGCCTTTACCGCAGACATGATCAAGCCCGGTCTGCCTGTGGTGAATGCCGACGGCACGCCCAAGTGGCGCATGGCCCCTGGCCCCAATGGCCCGTACTGGAAGCAAGGCATGCAGAACGGCTACCAGGACGTGGGTTCCTGGACCTTCTTCAAGGACCATGACGCCAACAAGGTGGCTGCCGCCTGGTTGTACGCCCAGTTCGTGACCGCCAAGACCACCTCGCTGAAGAAGACCACCGTGGGCCTGACGCCTATCCGTGAGTCTGACATCCAGTCCAAGGCCATGACCGACATGGCGCCCAAGCTGGGTGGCCTGGTGGAGTTCTACCGCAGCCCGGCCCGTGTGGCCTGGACACCCACTGGTACCAACGTGCCTGACTACCCCAAGCTGGCCCAGCTGTGGTGGAAGAACGTGGCTGTGGCCGTGACGGGTGAGAAAACCCCGCAAGCTGCCATGGACAACCTGGCCGAAGAGATGGACGGTGTGATGGGCCGCCTGGAGCGCTCCGGCATGGCCGTGTGCCCACCCAAGCTCAACCCCAAGAGCAGCCCCGACAAGTGGCTGAGCGACAAGGGTGCGCCATGGAAGAAGCTGGCCAACGAGAAGCCTAAGGGTGAGACCATTGCGTACGACACTTTGTTGAACGCATGGAAAAACGGCAAGGTTCGCTAATTCGCGAGCAGTAGAACAACGGCCGTGCAGGAACTTCCTGCGTGGCCGTTGTTCACAAGGTTCTTTCAGCGGGTTCTGGGCGCTGTGCCCGCCCGCCGTCCATTTAGAAAATACTTATGGCCATTGACGCGCCCCCTCTCCCCACCCTGCGTGAAGACCTGATTGCGCGCTTGGCGCAAGACCGCACGTACGACATTGCCATCGTGGGCGGCGGTGCCACGGGTCTGGGCGTGGCGCTGGATGCCGCTGCGCGCGGTTTTAGTGTGGTGCTGGTCGACTCGCATGACTTTGCCAAGGGCACCTCATCGCGGGCCACCAAGCTCGTCCATGGCGGCGTCCGCTATCTAGCCCAAGGCAATATTTCTCTGGTGCGCGAGGCGCTGCACGAGCGCACCACCTTGCTGAACAATGCCCCGCATCTGGCGCAACCGCTGCCGTTTGTGATGCCGTCCTACCAATGGTGGGAAACCCCGTTCTATGGCGCCGGATTGGTGGCGTACGACGCCCTGGCGGGCAAGGCCGGTTTGGGCAAGACCCAGTTTCTCGGGCGTGATGCCACCCTCAAGCTGTTGCCTACGGCCCAGCCCCAGGGGCTTAAGGGTGGGGTGAAGTACTGGGACGGACAGTTCAACGACGCCCGTTTGGCCCTGGCCCTGGCGCGCACCGCGGCCACCAAAGGTGCGCTGCTGGTGAACTACTGCCGGGCGGCAGACCTTATCTATATAGATCACAAGGTGCAGGGTGTCCTGTGCGAAGACACGCTGACTGGCAAGCAATATCCGGTGAAAGCGCGCTGCGTGGTCAATGCCACGGGCGTGTGGGTCGATGAGCTACGGCAAAAAGACGGGGATGCCAATGCAGGAGACGGTCGCAGGCCGACCAAACCCATGGTGGCACCCAGTCAAGGCGTGCATATTGTGGTGGACCGCGAGTTTCTGGGCGGCGATACGGCGCTCATGGTGCCCAAAACAGCCGACGGCCGGGTGCTGTTTGCGGTGCCATGGCTGGGCAAGGTCATCCTGGGGACGACAGACACGCCACGCCATGACCTGGCGCGCGAGCCGCTGGCCTTTGAGGAAGAAATTGAGTTCATCCTGACCGAATCGGCACGCTACCTGCGCCGGGCGCCCACACGGGCGGATGTCAAAAGCATCTGGGTGGGGCTGCGGCCTTTGGTTAAACCCCAAGATGACGAAGGCAACAATACCAAGGGCATCAGCCGGGAGCACACAGTGCTGGTGAGTCGCAGTGGGCTGGTCACGGTGACCGGCGGTAAATGGACAACCTACCGGGCCATGGCCGAAGATGTGCTCGAAAAATGTGCAGAAAAGCAGCTGCTACCCCAGCGTCCGCAGGGTGCTACGGTGCATCTGAAGCTGGTAGGGGCCACGAAGGGCGGTTCGGCCGTACAGTCCATTTGTTTGCCCCCTGGGCTGCCCAGCTACGGTGACGAGCAAAGCGTAGTGGCCCACATGCCTGGTGCCAGCGTCGAGCTGGCGCCGGGGTTGACCGAGGGCATGGTGCGCTTTGCCGCCCGTTATGAATATGCGGTGACCGTAGAAGATGTGCTGGCCCGCCGCTCGCGCCTGCTGTTCCTTGATGCAGCTCTGGCAAGCTCTCTGGCGCCGCGGGTTGCCGAAATCCTTGCGGAAGAGACCGGCTTGCCACCTCAGGAGGCAGAATTTAAGGTGTTGGCACAACAATATTTGTTGATTGCGCCTTAAAAGGTGTTGACAGCCCATAGAACAGGGGGCACAATCGTGGGCTTCGCTTGAAAAAGTATGAAGGTTCTGCCCAAATGAATGCAGCATGAGTGGTTTGTGCTGCAAACAGCGGGCCCAAGACTGACTGGACGAGGGTGTTTGCCGTAGTGGTGAATGCAATCTCTGGTGCAAGTTGGGAATATTGAAATGATCCAAACTGAATCTCGATTGGAAGTTGCCGACAACACCGGCGCTAAGTCCGTCCTTTGCATCAAGGTGCTGGGTGGTTCTAAGCGTCGTTATGCAAGTGTTGGCGACATCATCAAAGTTAGCATCAAAGAAGCCGCTCCCCGTGGCCGCGTCAAAAAAGGCGAGGTTTACAGTGCTGTGGTCGTTCGTACTGCCAAGGGCATCCGCCGTGGCGACGGTTCTTTGGTGAAATTCGACGGCAACGCAGCAGTGTTGCTTAACGCCAAGCTGGAGCCCATTGGCACCCGCATCTTTGGACCAGTGACGCGCGAACTGCGTACTGAAAAGTTCATGAAGATCGTGTCCTTGGCTCCTGAAGTTTTGTAAGGACCCGCCATGAACAAGATTCGCAAAGGCGACCAAGTCATCGTTATCGCAGGTCGCGATAAGGGCAAGCGCGGAGTTATCTCCCTGCGCAAAGACGACTCTCACGTAGTTGTCGATGGTATTAACTTGGTGAAGAAGCACACCAAGCCAAACCCCATGAAGGGCACAACCGGTGGCATCGTTGAAAAAACCATGCCTATTCACCAATCCAACGTGGCTATTTTCAATGCCGCAACTGGCAAGGCTGACCGTGTTGGTATCAAGGTGCTGGCTGACGGCAAACGCGTTCGCGTTTACAAGTCCAGCGGCGAAGAAATCAAGGTGGCATAACCATGGCACGTCTCCAACAACACTACCGCGAAAAAGTGGCGGCTGAGCTGACAACCAAGTTTGGTTACACCTCGCCTATGCAAGTGCCTCGTCTTACCAAAATCACCCTGAACATGGGTGTGAGCGAAGCCGTTGCCGACAAGAAGGTCATGGACAACGCTGTGAGCGACTTGACGAAGATTGCAGGCCAAAAGCCTGTGGTGACCAAGTCCAAGAAGGCGATTGCCGGCTTCAAGATCCGTGAAGGCCAAGCAATTGGTTGCATGGTGACTCTGCGTGGCGTTCAGATGTATGAATTCCTGGATCGTTTTGTAACCGTGGCTCTGCCTCGTGTACGTGACTTCCGCGGTATTTCTGGTCGCGCGTTCGATGGTCGTGGCAACTACAACATCGGCGTGAAAGAACAGATCATTTTCCCTGAGATTGAATATGACAAGGTTGATGCCTTGCGCGGCCTCAATATCAGCATCACCACAACGGCCAAGACCGACGAAGAGTGCAAGGCACTGCTCGCTGGCTTCCGTTTCCCTTTCAAGAATTGAGGTGACCTGTGGCTAAGATGGCATTAATCGAACGCGAAAACAAGCGTGACAAGTTGGCAGCCAAGTACGCGAAGAAATACGCGGAATTCAAGGCTATCGCTGGTGATGTGAAGCGCACTGATGAAGAGCGCGCTGCAGCCCGTTTGGGTCTGCAAAAGTTGCCTCGCAACGCAAACCCCACACGCCAACGTAACCGTTGTGCGATCACGGGCCGTCCCCGTGGAACGTTCCAGCACTTCGGTCTGGCCCGTGCAAAGATTCGTGAAATGGCTTTTGCTGGTGAGATCCCCGGCATTGTCAAAGCCAGCTGGTAAGCGATAGGAGAACAAAACATGAGCATGAGTGATCCCATCGCCGACCTGTTGACACGCATCCGCAATGCGCAAATGGTTGCCAAGACGACTGTCTCGGTACCTTCTTCCAAAGTGAAGATTGCTATTGCCCAAGTGTTGAAAGACGAAGGCTATATTGACGGTTTCAAAGTTTCTACTGAAAGTGGAAAGTCTGAACTCCAAATCGCCTTGAAATATTACGCCGGTCGCCCCGTGATTGAGCGTATCGAGCGCGTTAGCCGCCCTGGCCTGCGTGTATACCGTGGTAGCGAAGCAATTCCTCAAGTCCAAAACGGCTTGGGCGTTGCCATCGTGACCACCCCCAAGGGTGTTATGACTGATCGCAAAGCGCGTGCCTCCGGTGTCGGTGGCGAAGTGCTGTGCTACGTCGCTTAACGCTGCATTGAGGAGTAATAAACAATGTCCCGTGTAGGCAAACTTCCTGTCACCATTCCTGCAGGTGTCGAGGTATCCATCAAGGCTGATCAAATCAGCGTGAAGGGTACTGGCGGCTCCTTGCACTTGGCTCAAAACAGCCTGGTGAAAATCGCTAACGACGCTGGCAAGCTGAGCTTTCAGCCTGCTAACGAATCCCGTGAAGCTGACGCAATGACTGGCACGATTCGCCAGTTGGTCAACAACATGGTGGTTGGTGTGACCAAAGGCTTTGAGCGCAAGCTGAGCCTGGTTGGTGTGGGTTACAAGGCGCAAGCCACTGGTGCCAAGTTGAACTTGGCGGTGGGTTACTCCCATCCTGTGAACGTGGATATGCCTGCTGGCATTACCGTGGCCACTCCCACCCCCACTGAAATCTTGATCAAAGGGGCTGATCGCCAACGTGTTGGCCAGATCGCCGCTGAGATTCGTGCGATTCGCCCCCCAGAGCCCTACAAGGGCAAGGGCATCCGTTATGCGGATGAGAAGATCACGATCAAAGAAACCAAGAAGAAATAAGGAGCTGCAACATGTTGACCAAAAAAGAGCAGCGTCTTCGCAGAGCCCGTCAGACTCGCATTCGCATTGCTACGCAAGGCGTTGCACGTTTGACTGTGACACGCACCAACCTTCACATCTACGCCAGTGTTATCTCTGGCGACGGCGGCAAGGTTTTGGCAAGCGCCTCCACTGCAGAAGCAGAAGTGCGCAAGTCCTTGGGTGCTAGTGGCAAGGGCGGCAACGTCGCCGCGGCCCAAATCATTGGCAAGCGTGTGGCTGAAAAAGCCAAAGCCGCTGGTGTGGAAAAAGTTGCGTTTGATCGCGCAGGTTTTGCCTACCACGGACGCGTCAAGGCGTTGGCTGATGCCGCGCGTGAAGCTGGCTTGCAGTTCTAAGCAGATCGGAAATAAAGATGGCTAAAGTTCAAGCAAAAATGCAAGGTAAGGCCGAGGGTCCTGAGGACGGTCTGCGCGAGAAAATGATCGCGATCAATCGCGTGACCAAGGTTGTTAAGGGTGGCCGTATTCTCGGTTTCGCCGCTTTGACCGTGGTTGGCGATGGCGATGGTCGCATCGGCATGGGCAAAGGAAAGTCCAAAGAAGTGCCTGCAGCAGTTCAAAAGGCGATGGAAGAAGCCCGTCGCAATATGCTCAAGGTTTCATTGAAAAACGGAACCATCCACCACAAGGTGATGGGCCACCACGGTGCAGCCAGCGTCATGATGGCGCCAGCTCCCAAGGGTACCGGCATCATTGCTGGCGGCCCTATGCGCGCAGTTTTTGAAGTGATTGGTATCACCGATATCGTGGCCAAGAGCCACGGATCCAGCAATCCTTACAACATGGTTCGTGCCACGTTGGATGCCCTGTCTGTGTCTACGACACCGTCTCAGGTTGCAGCCAAGCGCGGCAAAACCGTTGAAGAACTCTTCGCTTAATCGAGGATTTCAAAATGACAACACAACAAACCGTGAAAATCCAATTGGTGCGTAGCCCCATTGGAACCAAAGAATCGCATCGCGCCACCGTGCGTGGTCTGGGTCTGCGCAAGCTCAACAGCACCAGTGAGTTGCAAGACACACCCGCTGTGCGCGGAATGATCAATAAGATCAGCTACCTGATCAAAGTGCTGTAAGAGGTTGATGATGGAACTCAATAACATCAAGCCCGCTGACGGTGCCAAGCACGCCAAGCGTCGCGTGGGTCGTGGTATCGGTTCTGGCCTGGGCAAGACTGCCGGCCGTGGACACAAAGGTCAAAAATCCCGTTCGGGCGGCTACCACAAAGTCGGTTTTGAAGGCGGACAGATGCCTATGCATCGCCGTTTGCCCAAGCGCGGTTTCAAATCGCACTTGCTGAAGTTCAATGCTGAGATCACTTTGACAGCGCTGGAAGCTCTGGGTTTGGCAGAAGTCGATCTGCTGGCTTTGAAGCAAGCTGGTGCCGTGGGCGAAATTGCCAAAGTGGTGAAGGTTATCAATACCGGAGCTATTGCCAAGGCAGTCAAGCTCACCGGTATTGGCGCAACAGCCGGTGCCAAGGCAGCTATTGAAGCTGCTGGTGGTAGCGTAGCTTAAGTTCTGCGAAGCGAAAGTTAGCACGTGGCAACAAACGCGGCTCAAACAGCAAAGACAGGTAAGTTCGGCGATCTGCGTCGCCGACTCGTCTTCTTGCTGCTCGCTTTGGTGGTGTACCGTTTGGGTGCGCACATCCCGGTGCCTGGCATTGATCCTGCTCAGCTGCAACAGCTGTTCAAAGGTCAGCAAGGCGGCATATTGAGTTTATTCAATATGTTCTCGGGCGGTGCACTCTCGCGCTTCACGATTTTTGCGCTGGGAATCATGCCGTACATCTCGGCATCGATCATTATGCAGTTGCTCGGGTACGTGCTGCCTGCATTTGAACAGCTGAAAAAAGAAGGTGAAGCTGGGCGTCGCAAGATTACCCAATACACCCGCTACGGCACACTGGGTCTGGCGCTGTTTCAATCGCTTGGCATTGCTATGGCGCTGGAAGCATCCGCTGGTTTGGTGATTGCGCCTGGATTTGGCTTTCGCATGACCACCGTGGTTACGTTGACAGCAGGAACCATGTTCCTGATGTGGTTGGGCGAACAAATTACCGAGCGTGGCTTGGGCAACGGGATTTCGATTCTGATCTTCGGCGGTATCGCCGCTGGATTGCCCAATGCGGTTGGTGGCTTGCTGGAGTTGGTGCGTACCGGATCCATGAGCATCATCGTGGCGTTGCTGGTGGTGGTCTTGATTGCATTGGTCACCTACTTTGTAGTATTTGTCGAACGCGGTCAGCGCAAGATTCTGGTGAATTACGCTAGGCGCCAAGTCGGTAACAAGGTTTATGGTGGTCAGTCTTCGCATTTGCCGCTGAAGTTGAACATGGCAGGTGTGATTCCTCCCATCTTTGCTTCGTCGATCATTCTGTTGCCTGCAACGGTTGCAAATTGGTTCAGCTCTGGTGAGTCGATGCGCTGGTTGAAAGATATCGCCAGCACCTTGAGTCCTGGGCAGCCTGTGTATGTCATGCTGTATGCCGCTGCGATTGTGTTCTTCTGCTTCTTCTACACGGCACTGGTATTCAACAGCCGCGAGACCGCAGACAACTTGAAAAAGAGTGGTGCTTTCATCCCCGGGATTCGTCCTGGTGACCAGACGGCCAAATACATCGATAAAATACTGCTCCGCCTGACGTTGGCTGGTGCGATTTACATCACGTTTGTATGTCTCTTGCCTGAGTTTTTGATCTTGAAGTACAACGTCCCGTTTTACTTCGGTGGCACGTCGCTGTTGATTATTGTGGTGGTGACCATGGATTTCATGGCACAAGTTCAGAACTACATGATGTCGCAGCAATACGAGTCACTGCTGAAGAAGGCAAACTTCAAGGCTTCTTGAAGAGAGATGAAGTCGTACGATTAATGTCGTACGTACATGGTGTTTAGAACGAAAGTAACAGCGCATGTTCCGCGCGATTCAAAGTCGGAACGGGGCGAAGAGTTTTAGGAGAGAAATATGAAAGTTTCGGCTTCGGTCAAGAAAATTTGCCGTAACTGCAAAATTATCCGTCGCAAGGGCGTTGTGCGTGTGATCTGTACAGATCCACGTCACAAGCAGCGTCAGGGTTAATTGCAAGAGTTTTAGAGGACGAAAATGGCACGTATCGCTGGCATCAACATTCCGCCGCATCAGCATTCCGAAATTGGCTTGACAGCTATTTTTGGTATCGGTCGCACCCGCGCACGCAAAATTTGCGAAGCTTGTGGCATCGCTTACTCCAAGAAGGTCAAAGACTTGACTGATGGAGACCTGGAAAAAATTCGCGACCAAATCGCGCAATTTACAATCGAAGGTGATTTGCGTCGCGAGACAACCATGAACATCAAGCGTTTGATGGACATTGGTTGCTACCGTGGCTTCCGTCATCGCCGCGGTTTGCCTATGCGCGGTCAGCGCACACGCACCAACGCCCGCACTCGCAAAGGCCCACGTAAGGCTGCTGCGTCCTTGAAGAAATAATAGGGATTGAGATACCACTATGGCAAAAGCTCCCGCCAATAACGCCGCACAACGTGTGCGCAAGAAAGTCCGCAAAAATGTTGCGGACGGTATTGCACACGTGCATGCGTCGTTCAACAACACCATCATTACCATCACCGATCGCCAAGGCAATGCATTGTCTTGGGCTTCTTCCGGTGGTCAAGGTTTCAAGGGTTCGCGTAAATCCACTCCGTTTGCTGCTCAGGTAGCATCCGAAGTGGCCGGCCGCGCAGCTCTGGAACAAGGTATCAAGAACCTCGACGTCGAGATCAAGGGCCCCGGTCCTGGTCGCGAATCTTCGGTTCGTGCCTTGGCAGCACTGGGCATCCGCATCAACATGATTGCTGATGTGACTCCCGTGCCGCACAACGGTTGCCGCCCTCAAAAGCGTCGCCGTATCTAAGTTCTTAACAAGCCCACCGCCGTCAACTTTCGTTGACGGCTCCCGCATTTCTGTGCGGCAGATGACATAAAAGGAAGTTCAAGTGGCACGCTATCTAGGCCCCAAGGCCAAACTCTCCCGCCGCGAAGGCACGGACCTGTTCCTGAAGAGCGCTCGTCGTTCTATCGCTGACAAGGCCAAATTTGATTCCAAACCCGGTCAACATGGCCGCACTTCTGGCGCGCGCACATCCGATTACGGTCTGCAACTGCGTGAAAAGCAGAAGGTCAAGCGCATGTACGGCGTACTCGAACGTCAGTTCCGCCGCTACTTCGCAGAAGCCGACCGCCGCAAGGGCAACACCGGTGCGAACCTGATGTTCTTGCTGGAATCCCGCCTGGACAACGTGGTGTACCGCATGGGTTTTGGCTCCACACGTGCTGAAGCACGTCAGCTGGTGTCCCACAAAGCGATCACTGTGAATGGCGCCCCCGTGAACATTCCCTCGTACATGGTCAAGGCCGGTGACGTGGTTGGTGTGCGCGACAAGTCCAAGAAGCAGAACCGCATTGTCGAAGCTCTGCAATTGGCACAACAAGTTGGCATGCCAGCTTGGGTGGACGTGAGCATTGACAAAGCTGAAGGTACCTTTAAGTCGGTTCCTGACCGCGACCAATTCGGTGCTGACATCAACGAGTCGTTGATCGTCGAACTGTATTCACGCTAATTACAACTGTCGTTGAAATCGTTCCTATATCGCGGGGCACCGCGATATAGGTGCTTCACCAGCCTTACTGACGTAACGAGTCGGGGGTATTGAGAGGAAGTTGCATGCAAAATAATTTGCTGAAGCCCAAGTCCATCAGTGTTGAACAGATCGGTGTAAACCGCGCCAAAGTCGCTCTCGAGCCCTTTGAGCGTGGCTACGGGCACACTCTGGGCAACGCTTTGCGTCGCGTGTTGTTGTCGTCCATGCCTGGATTTGCAGCCACCGAGGTGACGATTGCGGGCGTTCTGCATGAGTACTCGTCGATTGACGGTGTGCAAGAAGATGTGGTCAACATTCTGCTGAATCTGAAGGGTGTGGTTTTCAAACTGCACAACCGTGAAGAAGTGACGTTGAGCCTGCGCAAGGACGTTGAAGGTCTGGTGACGGCCGCCGACATTCAAACGCCCCACGATGTGGAAATCATCAACCCTGACCACGTGATTGCCAATTTGTCGCACGGCGGCAAGCTGGACATGCAAATCAAGGTTGAAAAAGGCCGCGGCTATGTGCCCGGCAGCATGCGCCGTTACGCCGATGAACCCAACAAGTCTATTGGCCGTATTGTTCTGGACGCCTCTTTTTCGCCGGTGAAGCGCGTGAGTTACACCGTGGAAAGCGCTCGCGTTGAGCAGCGTACTGACCTGGACAAGTTGGTCGTCGAGATCGAAACCAATGGTGCCGTGTCTGCAGAAGACGCAGTGCGCGCGTCGGCCAAGATCTTGGTGGAGCAGTTGGCTGTGTTTGCACAGTTGGAAGGCAGCGAATTGGCTGCGTTCGATTCTCCTGCACCACGTGGTAACACGCAGTTCGATCCTATCTTGCTGCGTCCGGTGGACGAGCTGGAATTGACCGTGCGTTCCGCCAACTGCCTGAAAGCAGAAAACATCTATTACATCGGTGACCTGATTCAGCGCACCGAGAACGAGCTGCTGAAGACCCCTAACCTGGGTCGTAAGTCGCTCAACGAAATCAAGGAAGTGTTGGCCTCTCGCGGTCTGACACTGGGTATGAAGCTGGAAAGCTGGCCTCCTGCCTCCCTGGAAAAGCGTTAATTTGAATTGAACCCCGCAGGGGTTCCGTGCCACGGGCAGTACCTGATCCGGCTGCCTGTCTAAAAACTGAAGGAAAACTACCATGCGTCACGGACACGGACTACGTAAACTCAACCGCACAAGCTCTCACCGCTTGGCAATGCTGCGCAACATGATGAATTCGTTGATCGAACACGAAGTCATCAAAACTACGGTCCCCAAGGCCAAGGAATTGCGCCGTGTTGTGGAACCCATGATCACTTTGGCCAAAGAAGCCACTGTAGCCAATCGCCGTCTGGCATTTGACCGTTTGCGTGACCGCGACAGCGTGACCAAGCTGTTCGACGTGCTTGGCCCCCGTTTCAAAGCCCGTCCAGGCGGCTATACCCGCATTCTGAAGATGGGTTACCGCGTGGGCGACAATGCGCCTATGGCCCTGGTCGAATTGGTGGACCGTGCTGAAGAAGTTGTTGAAACTTCTGACGCAGCCCAAGCTTAATAGGTTATAATCTAAGTCTTGACGCGGAGTGGAGCAGCCTGGTAGCTCGTTGGGCTCATAACCCAAAGGTCGTTAGTTCAAATCTAGCCTCCGCAACCAATACAGCAAGCAGTTAATGTTTGCAGCAAACGCCCACTGATGTGGGCGTTTCGCTTTGTGCGACGCCTTTTGCGGGCTACCTGTTGTTGCGCGCACTTTCTTTATGTCCCCCTTCTCCTGAATACGCCATGCACATCGTTGTCAACGAAGCTCTGAAAGCCTATATCGATCCGCTGACACCGGAAGAGTATGCGGCGCTAGAGCGTAGCCTCCTGGCGGAGGGCTGCCGCGATGCGCTAGTGCTATGGGGCGACGTGCTGGTGGATGGGCACAACCGCTACGGCATTTGCCAAAAACACGGGTTGCCCTTCCAGACCTTGCAAAGCAACCTGTTTCATTCCATAGACGATGTGCACCTCTGGATGATCGACCAGCACCTGGGCCGGCGCAGTGTGTCGGATTTTCAGCGGGGCGTGTTGGCCTTGCGCAAACGCGAAATCATGCTGGAGCGTCGTGCTCGCGTACAGGCAGCAGTATCGGACGTTGGTACCGAGGTAGATCAGGGTGCTTTGAGCGCAACCGTACCTGCGCCAGAGCCGCGCCAAAGCCGCGAAGACATTGCCAAGGCTGCCCGCCTGAGCAGCAATCAAGTGGTGATGATCGAGAAGATTCAGAAACAGGCCGCGCCCGAGCTGGTGGCCGCGGTGAAGTCGGGAACCATCTCTATCAATGCCGCAGCCGCCGTGGCCACCCTACCCGCAGAGGAGCAGGTCGCTGCCGCCGCGGCCGGCAAAGACCAACTCAAGCAAGCGGCCAAGCGCGTGCGTGATGCCAAGCGTGTCGCGCGCGAGGATTTGTCAATTGATGTCGATGTCAAGGCCGATGACTCGGTGTCCGTGTTGCAGCGGCGTGTGGCCACACTAGAAGCCGAAAACGCAGACCTGCGCCGGCAACTGGCGGTGCTGCAGACCGCCTGACACGTGTCGGTATAGTCGCGCTCCGCACCTCTCGCGGGGGGGATAGCATCGCGCTGGACAATGCCGATCGCCTCAAGAAAATTGCAATACCGGCATAGCTTTTTCTTTGGGATATTGCAGAATGCTATATCAAAGAGTCTGGATTCTCGATTGCACAAGTCCCGTTTAACGGCGATATTTCTGCAAGTGTGAGATTACAAAACCCAATAGGAGACAGCACATGAACAAGCGTCACTTCCTCCGTGCCACCGCACTGGCCAGCCTGGCCCTGGTGGGCACCGTGGCCCTCGCGCAGGACAACACTTTCAAGATCGGCCTGATCCTGCCCATGACCGGCCAACAAGCCACCACCGGCCGCCAGATCGAAGCCGCGGCCAAGCTCTACATGGCGCAAAACGGCGACATGATTGGTGGCAAAAAAGTTCAGCTCATCATCAAGGACGACACCAGCATCCCCGACGTGACCAAGCGCCTGGCGCAGGAGCTGGTGGTGAACGACAAGGTCAATGTGCTCGCCGGCATGGGCATCACGCCTTCTGCGCTGGCCACTGCCGCGATCGCCACCCAGTCCAAGACCCCGTTGGTGGTGATGGCTGCGGCAACCTCCAGCATCACCGAAGCCTCGCCGTATGTGGTGCGCACCAGCTTCACGCTGCCCCAGGCCTCTGTGGCGCTGGCCGACTGGGCGCCCAAGAACGGCATCAAGAAGGTCGTGACCCTGGTGTCCGACTACGGCCCCGGCATCGACGCGGAGAAGTACTTCAAGGAGCGCATGCTGTTCAACGGTGGTCAGATCACCGAGAGCCTGCGCGTGCCGTTGCGCAACCCGGACTTCGCCCCCTTCCTGCAGAAGGTGCGTGACCTGAAGCCCGATGCGCTGTTTGTGTTTGTGCCCTCCGGCGCGGGCGCTGCGGTGATGAAGCAGTTTCTGGAGCGCGGTATGGACAAGGCTGGCATCAAGCTCATTGGTACCGGCGACGTGACCGATGACGACCAGTTGAACGACATGGGCGACGGCGCCCTGGGCGTGGTCACCTCGCACCACTATTCCACGGCCCACCCCTCGGCCGTGAACAAGAAGTTTGTTGAAGCCTTCCAAAAGGCCAACAACAACCTGCGCCCCAACTTCATGGCCGTCGGTGGCTATGACGGCATGCGCGTGATTTACGAGGCGCTCAAGGTCACCAAGGGTGCCGGTGGCGGCGACGCCCTGTTGGCCGCCATGAAGGGCCAGATTTTCGAGAGCCCCCGCGGCCCCATGTTCATCGATGCGCAAACCCGCGACGTGGTGCAAAACATCTACCTGCGCAAGGTCGAGAAGAAGGATGGCCAGCTCTACAACATCGAGTTCGATGTGATCAAGGACGTGAAGGATCCGGGTAAAAACAAATAACCCGGCACGCACACCCAGGCAAAAAAGCGATGGCACTCCCTTCGCTTTTTTGTTGCCCGCACTAGCGCAGGGCCTGCTTTGCGAGATATGGATAGGTAAATTATGTTGACCCTGCTTTTCGACGGCATTGCCTACGGCATGCTGCTGTTCATCCTGGCCGTAGGCTTGGCGGTGACCATGGGCCTGATGAACTTCATCAACCTGGCCCACGGTGCGTTTGCCATGGTGGGGGGCTACATCACCGTGCTACTTATGCAGCGGCTCGATGTGCCCTTCCTGCTGTGCCTGCCGGCCGCCTTCATCGGGGCCGCCCTGCTGGGCGCCGTGTTGGAGCGCACGCTGTACCGCCCGCTGTACCACAAGCCCCATCTGGACCAGGTGCTGTTCTCCATCGGTCTGACCTTCATGGCCGTGGCCGCGGTGGACTACTTTGTGGGCTCCACCCAACAAATCCTGCAACTGCCTGAATGGCTCAAAGGCCGCACCGAACTGGGCGAAGGCGCCTGGATGCTGGGCATGGGCCACTACCGCCTGTTCATCATCGCTGTGTGTGCCGCGCTCACCATCGCCCTGCAATACATCCTGACCAAGACCCGCTTTGGCAGCCGCCTGCGCGCGTCGGTGGACGACCAGCGCGTGGCCGCAGGTCTGGGCATCAATGTGAACGTGGTCTTTCTCTCCACCTTTGCCGTCGGCTCGGGCCTGGCCGGCCTGGGTGGTGCGTTGGGTGCCGATGTGCTGGGCATGGACCCCACCTTTCCCCTCAAGTTCATGATTTACTTTTTGATCGTGGTCGCCGTGGGCGGCACCTCCAGCATCACCGGCCCGCTGCTTGCGGCCCTGCTGCTGGGTATTGCCGACGTCGCCGGCAAGTACTACATCCCCAAGCTGGGCGCCTTCATCGTCTACAGCCTGATGATCCTGATTCTGGTGTGGCGCCCGCAGGGCCTGTTTGTGCGCAAAGGGGGCAAGGCATGACCACCGCAACCTCCAAGCCCAACATCCTCTTGGCCGCGCGCCGCTGGCGCTGGTGGGAAATCGTGCTGTGGGCGCTGGCTCTGACCTCGCCCTGGCTGCTGTCCAGCCACGCGCTCATCATCAACGAGATCGCCATCGTCGCGCTGTTTGCGCTCTCGCTGGACATCATCCTGGGCTACACCGGCATCGTCTCACTGGGCCACGCCGCCTTCTTTGGCATGGGCGCCTACTCGGCCGCGCTGTTTGCCAAGCTGGTCATGCCGGACCCGCTGGTCGGGCTGGCCGTGGGCGTCGCCACCGCCACCGTGCTGGGCGCTGTTTGCAGCGTCACCATCCTGCGCGGCACCGACCTGACCCGCCTGATGGTCACCCTGGGTGTGGGCCTGATCCTCATGGAGCTGGCCAACAAGTTGGATTGGCTGACTGGCGGTGCCGACGGCCTGCAGGGCGTGGTCATGGGGCCGTTGCTGGGTCGCTTCGAGTTTGACCTGGCCGGCCAGACTGCGGCCTGGTATTCGCTCACCGTGCTGCTCATTCTGTTTGTGCTGGCACGCCGCTTTGTGGGTTCGCCGTTTGGCGCCACGCTCAAGGCCATCCATGACAACCGCCTGCGCGCCATGGCCATTGGCATTCCCGTGTCGCAGCGCCTGGCCGTGGCCTACACGGTGGCAGCCGGTGCAGCCGGTGCGGCCGGTGCCCTGCTGGCGCAGACCTCGGGCTTTGCCTCGCTGGACGTGTTCGAGTTCCACCGCTCGGCAGACGTGATGTTGGTGCTGGTGATCGGCGGCGTGGGCTGGCTGTATGGCGGTGTGGCCGGTGCGCTGGTTTTCAAACTCATGCAGGACTTCCTCTCCAACATCACCCCGCAGTACTGGACCTTCTGGATTGGCCTGTTCCTCGTAGTGCTGGTGCTGGTCGGGCGTGAGCGCCTGGTGCGGCCCTGGACCTGGTTCGGCTCCGCCAAGAAGAACAAGACCGGAGGTGCCGCATGAGCAACCCCACAAGCAACGCTGCAGCAACCGTCCTCAGCGCCCAGGGCCTAGTGATGAAGTTTGGTGGTATCACTGCCACCAACAACGTCAGCCTGGACCTAAAGCAAGGTGCCCGCCACGCGCTGATTGGCCCCAACGGTGCCGGCAAGACCACGCTGATCAACTTGCTGACCGGCGTGCTGCAACCCACCGAGGGCAAGATCATCCTGGAAGGCCAGGACATCACCAACCTTGCGCCGCATCAGCGCGTGCGCCGCGGCATGGTGCGCACCTTTCAGATCAACCAGCTGTTTGACACACTGTCGCCCATGGAAACCCTGGCCATGGTGGTCAGCCAGCACCAGGGCCTGGGCGGCAAGTGGTGGCAGGCGCTGGGCAGCAACCGGCGCGTGACCGAGCGCTGCGAGCAACTGCTGGAGCAGTTTCACCTGACCAGCGTAATGGCGCAGGAAACCCGGGTGCTGGCCTACGGCAAGCGCCGCCTGCTGGAGATTGCGATTGCGCTGGCCTGCGAGCCGCGTGTGCTGCTGCTGGACGAGCCCGTGGCCGGTGTGCCCGCGGGTGAGCGCGAAGAACTGCTGCAAACCGTGGCGGCCCTGCCGGCCGATGTGTCCATCCTTTTGATTGAACATGACATGGATCTGGTGTTTAGCTTTGCCAACCGCATGACGGTGCTGGTCAACGGAACCTTGCTGACCGAGGGCGACCCCGAGCAGATTGCCAACGATCCGCAGGTCAAGGCCGTCTACCTGGGCCATGCCGAAGGCGAGGAGGCCCACCATGGCTGAGCTGCTCAAAGTCGAGAACCTGTCGGCTGGCTATGGCGAAGCCGTGGTGCTGCATGGTGTGTCCGTCAGCATCAACGAAGGCGAAACCCTGGCGCTGCTGGGACGCAACGGCACTGGCAAGACCACCTTCATGAACACCCTGGCCGGCGCCACGCGCCAGCACGGTGGCACCATTGCCCTGGGTGGCACAACCCTGCACAAGCTGCCCCAACACGAGCGTGCGGCGGCCGGCATTGGCTGGGTGCCGCAGGAGCGCAATATCTTCAAGTCCCTGACCGTGGACGAGAACCTGACAGCGGTGGCCCGGCCTGCCCGTGCGGGGCGTAAGGCGGCCATGTGGACGCCTGCCCGCGTGTATGAGCTGTTTCCGCGCCTGGCCGAGCGCAAGACCAACCTGGGCACGCAGCTATCGGGTGGAGAGCAGCAGATGCTGGCCGTGGGCCGCGCGCTGGTGCTCAACCCCACGCTGCTGCTGCTGGACGAGCCCTGCGAAGGACTGGCGCCCATCATCGTGCAGGAGCTGCTGCGTGCCATTCGTCGCATCACGCGCGAAGAGGGCCTCAGCGCCATCATCGTGGAACAGCACCCGCAGGCCATCCTGGCGATCAGCGATACGGCGGCGGTGCTGGACCGGGGCACAGTGGTGCACAGCGGCACGGCCAAGGGGCTGCAGGAACAGCCTGCGCTCTTGGACAAGCTGCTGGGCGTCGCTCGGTAGCACTATGAATTTGATAGCTGATGGCGCAATATTCACGGGGGCTACAGGCCTAAAACTTATGAAAACCATGAACCAACTACTTTCCTCTGTACTGGCAGCGGTGCTGGCTGGCGTGCTGGGTGCGACCCCCGTGCTGGCCGACACCTTTCCGTCCAAGCCCATCCGCTTGGTGGTTCCGTTTGGGGCCGGTGGCGTGGCCGACCTGACCGCGCGCACCGTGGCGCAGAAGATGTCCGAGTCGCTGGGCCAGCCCATCGTGGTGGACAACAAGCCAGGCGCCGGTGGCGTGGTGGCGGGTGACGCCGTGGCCAAGGCCGAGCCCGATGGCTACACGCTGCTGCTGATGTCCAACGGCACCGCGGTGAGCGCGGGCCTGTTCAAGAGCCTGCCGTTTGATGCCGTGCGCGACTTTGCGCCCATCTCCACCATGGGCTACTTTGACCTGGCGGTGCTGGCCTCGCCCAATGCTCCCTACAAGACCATGGCCGACCTGCTGGCCTATGCCAAGGCCAATCCCGGCAAACTGAATGTGGGCACCGTGAATATTGGCAGCACACAAAACCTGGCGGCAGAACTGCTCAAGACCCGCGCGGGCGTGGACTTTTTGGTCGTCCCCTTCAACGGCACCCCCGCATTGACCACCGCGCTGCGCGGCGGGCAGATCGATGTAGCGGTGGAAATTCTGGGCCCCATGATGGGCCAGGTGCAGTCCAAAGCCATCCGCGCGCTGGCCGTGCTGAGCGACACGCGCGCCAGCCAGCTGCCGGATGTGCCCACGCTGATGCAAAGCGGCGTGAAGGACTTCGACGTTTCCTCTTGGAACGCGCTGGCCGCCCCGGCCAAGACGCCCAAGGACGTGATCGCCCGCCTGAACAAGGAAGTGCAGGCCGCAGTGAACTCGCCCGACGTGAAGAAGAAACTGTATGAGCTGAATGTGGAAGCACGCGGCTCCACGCCCGAGAAGCTGGGCGAGCTACTGGCCAGCGAAATCAAGCGCTGGAGCGATGTGATCGCCAAGGCCAACGTGCCCAAACTCTGAGCGCGGGAAGCACGCCATGGCCTTGTCGTTGCAGCATCTGGGGCTGGTGGGCTATGGTGAAGTGGGGCACACCTTCGCCGCCGGGTTGCGCCCGCATTTTCAGTCCACCCAGGTGTGGGACCTGAAGTTGGCCCCCGGTACGCCCACGCGCGACGCCCTGCATGCGCAGGCACTGGCGGCGCAACTCAACCCGGTAGATTCATTGCAGGCGGTGTGCGCGCAGAGCGATGTGCTCATGTCCACGGTCACCGCCTCCAACACGTTGGCCGTGGCGCAAGCCGCGGCGCCCCATCTGCGACCGGGCACGGTGTTTCTGGACCTCAATTCCGCATCCCCCGGCACCAAGCAGCAGGCGGCGCAGGCCATCGAGGCTGCTGGTGGCCACTATGTGGAGGCGGGCGTGATGACTTCGGTGCCGCCCTATGGCATCCGTGTGCCCATGTTGCTGGGTGGTGCGCTGGCGGCGGAACTGGCAGATGCGCTCAACGCCATGGGCATGGACACCACCGCGGTGGCGCCCGAGATTGGCGTGGCCTCGGCCATCAAGATGTGCCGCAGCGTGATGATCAAGGGCCTGGAGGCGCTGGTGATCGAGAGCTACACCACCGCGCGTGCCTACGGTGTGGAAGACCATGTGCTGCCCACGCTGGCCGAGACTTTCCCCAGCATTGACTGGGAGAAGCAGGGTGCCTACTTTTTCAGCCGCGTGGTGCAGCACGGCCAGCGCCGCGCCGAAGAAATGCGCGAATCTGCCCGCACGGTGCAGGAGGCTGGTTTCGCCCCCACCATGGCCAGCGCCATTGCCGAGAAACACCAGTGGGTGGCCGATCAGGCCCGTGCGGGCGTGTTTTCCGACGTGGCCAAGGGCGCGGCTTGGCAAGACTATGCTGACGCCCTGCTGGCCACGCGCAAAGACTGACAGGCACACTCCTTCTTTCCAATCCTTCTTTAGGTTCCGATGCTTGATATCCTGGCCATCACCGGCCCCATCTACCTGTGCATTGCCGCAGGTTTCCTTGCCACGCGTTTCGGTGTGTTCAGCAAGGCCGATATGCGGGTGCTGGGCAAGTTTGTGCTGAACTTTGCGTTGCCCGCGCTGCTGTTCAGCGCCGTGTCACAGCGCCCGCTGCGCGAGGTCATGCACACCGACTACCTGCTGGCCTATGGCTTGGGTTCGTGCACCATGCTGCTGGGCGGCTACGCTTGGGCGCGCTGGATAGACAAGGGTGAGAAAACCTACCGCGCCTACTTCGCCATGGGCATGTGCTGCTCCAACAGCGGCTACGTGGGCTACCCCGTGGTCTCGCTCACGCTGGGGGCCATCGCACCCGTAGCGCTGGCGCTGAACATGGTGGTGGAGAACTTGGTGAAGTTGCCCATCCTCATGTCGCTGGCCGACGCCAGTGAAGCCAGTTCCGAGGGTCACCGTCGCAGCGTCTGGCGTGTGCTGGGGGATACGCTACTGGGCCTGCTGCGCACGCCCATGCTGGTGGCTATCCTGGCAGGCTTTGTCTGCTCAATGCTGGGGTGGCATTTGCCCGGCCCGTTTGGGCGCACGGTCACGCTGTTTTCACAGGCCACCACCGCCGTAGCGCTGTTTGTCATTGGCGGTGCGTTGGTGGGCTTGCGCATGCAGGGCAAGCGCCGTACGGTGGGCAAGATCGTGATCGGCAAACTGCTGCTGCACCCGCTGTGCGTGTTCATCGCACTCATGTGGGTGGTGCCCATCAGCGACCCCCAGCTGCGCACCGCGGCACTGCTGTTTGCCGCCATGCCCATGCTGGGCATCTACCCCATCCTGGCGCAACGGCATGGCCATGAAGACGTGAGTGCCGCCGCCCTGTTGGCCACCACCGTCGCATCGTTCTTCACGCTGAATCTGTTGCTGTGGGTGTTGAAGCACTATCCATTGGCCTAACAAGGTGAGTCACTTCATCTTTTTCCCACCACGACAGCCAGCGCACACATACTGCCACCCACAAAGTTTTGCGGAGAAATTCTAGAAATGATTGACCATAGAATGGGGCCCTGGCCACGTATCCATTGAGCAATCAGCTAGTAAATCCATAGCGGTCATTCCCTTCGCCATGCCCGTCTCCAAAGCCCCAACCATCCCCTTGCGCAATATCCAGCGCGTGGACAAGGGGAACCACCAGTAGAACTCTTCAGAGTGGACGATGTGGTGTGGAGCGGATGGCCTATTGGCAGCGTCCGGCAGGAGGGCATGACCGACAGCGACACCAAATATCGCCGCACACGTCAAGATATATTTCATACTGTTTGTCGCGGAAGTTTGTACCCGCTAGGCACAGACAAGCATTGACCATGCAAGACCATCAAAAAAAACTACAGCATCAAACTGGCTTCACACTCATTGAGTTGGTGATGGTGGTGGTGGTCCTGGGCGTTCTGGGTGCAGTGGCCTTGCCGAAATTCGTGGACCTCGGAACCTCTGCCCGGGTGGCCGCCGTCAACGCGCTGATGGGCACTATTCACACCACCGCTAACAATTTTCGTATGGCATGTGCCCTCACTTCGGGCTGCGACATCTCTGCCCAAATGGGTACGCTGACTTACCAAGGTAAGACTTATGGAATGAATTATGGGTGGATAGGTGCAGGCACCAGCATCAACACCAACTTGATCGACACGGCCATCGCGTACAGCGGATTTACCGTATCCATCGCCAACCCAAACACCATCTTCAAGCTCAATTCAGCAAAAAATCCTGCAACATGCTCCGTTACCTACGGCAATGCTTGGGCCACCGCCGCGCCACATGATTACACCTACAGCATCAACACCAGCGGCTGCTGAAGTTGCGTCGGGTGGTCGCAGAACTCCAACCAAGTCAGTACGATCGCCAAGCCCACGATCAGCTAGGGCATAGGCTTGTCGCAGGACGGCGAGACCGCCCCAACTCCTACTGCAACGCATTCAATGCGTCGCTTGCTTTCTCCATGTCTGAGCGGTATTCGTTGAGGTAGCGCGTCCGCTCTTCACTGGTCCATTCCGCGCTGGAAAATTGGTCCAGTTTGTAGATGGCTGTGGTGTGGGCCGTGCCTTTGATGCGTGCCATCATGGCCCGGTCCGGGAAGACATCGGGTTTGAGCAAAAAACCCTCCACATCCGCCAGCCGCAGAGGAAATACCGGATTCAAGTCTCTTACCAGTGCACCGAACAGTTGCAGTTTGAATTCCCTGGCACCTGCAGCGACTTCCTCGTTGTATTGCAGTAGCGCAAATGCCCTGCCTTTTGCGTCGTACACACGGGCGCTCACCACGTAACGTCCTGCGGTCAGCACTTGGGCTTTGAGGTAAAAATTCAGGGATCCATTTTCCAGCGCCTCGCGCACGCCCAGCCAGGTAGCGGGTACACCTGCGGTGTACACCACATCAAAACTTACTTCGCCATCTTCCCCGTTCACATTCACCTGGGTCGCCAGTCGGATGGTGCCGGAGTAGGCTGCAAACCCTTGCGTAAAGGGGACCAAGCGAGCGACGTATATGCCATCGTTCGCTTTGGTGTCTACCCCTGCGCCGTCGTCTGAAAAGGGTACTTCACTCTGTATGAGGGAAGTGCCGACCTTTGTTTCTGCAATGTTGAAGGCGGTGGAGCGTCGAATGGTCATGGGCAAGGCGGCGCCATTGTCATCCAGAGCCTGGAGTCTGAATTCCACCGACTCTTCTCCGCTCAAGAAAACGCGTTCTTGACTGGTTCGAAGCCGTACGCCTTTGGCCACCTTTCCAGGTCCTGTCAGGAGTACGCGGTCATCCAGGATGGGAGAAAAGGGGAGTTCCTGGTCGGCGTGTTCGCTGAGTGGCCTCGATGTTGGTGGATAGCGCGTGGCGTCACGGTAGCTGTTGAAAGTTTGGGCCGCGCGGTTGTACCGCGCTTGCCAGAGGTTGCGTTGTTCCTGGTGGCGAGACGATGGAGGGGCTGGAGGGGCGCTTGCGTCACTCGCAGGGGTCAGCGCTCCTGCCGTAGGGGCCTGTGCCAGAGGTTGTGTGGATGCGGCGGTTGCCGGGTTTTCGGAAGCATCCCAGAAAAAATAGCCGACCACGAGGCCGGCTATTGCGGTGGCGGCGAGCCACCGGGCGTGTTTCATCATTGCGCGTTGGTCACCATATCCGTGCGCACTTTGGACACGATACCGCCCCAACTTCCATTGGTGTAGTGGTTGAACGATTCAGAGTCGTCCCGAAACGTCACAGAGTGGTAGCTCCATTTGGTCGAGCTGCCTTCGTTGGTGGCGACGCCCAGCTTCAAATCATTGCAAAGCCAATCGGAGGGGTTGCAGAGACTGCGGCCACTGCTGCCGGAGGTGCCGCCGGATGAGTGATAGGCCACGGCCTCATCGTCCTGACCGGGAAGCAAGGCCGAATAGGCGGTGCCATTGGCCCCAGCGTACATATAGAACCACTTGCTGCGTGTTTGGTTGTGGTCGTACATGGCGCGAGCGGTCGCGGTGCGCAGATCCTGCGTCAGCGCATCAGAGACAGCCCAGCTTCCCAAGTCTGCCAATTCGCTGCCGCCTGCGGCCCCGCCCGCAACGTCCACCCATTTGATATTCCAGCCGGTCTGTGTACCACCCGCATCTCCGCAAGTTCCGTCAGATCCAGGCGATGGAGTTTTTATGTTGCGGGTAGTGCCGCCAAACAGCGACATGGCATATCCGATTTGCAAATTGCCAGCGCTGTGCACGGCGATGTAGCACCAGTTTTGACCTGTGCAATAGCAGTCCAGCGCGTTGCGAATGATGCCGTTGGAGGTGGAAATGCGGCTGGTACCGTCCCAGTTGACGGCCTTTTTATTGACCCCGGCCGCAGTGCTGGAAGAGCCCCAGTAGGTGAAGTCAGCATAGTTCCCAACGGCTCCTCCACCATTGCGGCCGTTGATCCATAAGGAGTAGTTCGTAGCGGAGACACCGCCGGCGACCAAGGTCGCCATGGCGATGAAGGCCATCCAGCTCCGAGGTTGAAATTTCCAGAACTGCAAAGAGAAAAGGCCACGCAACATGATTTTGTCTTTCAAGTTAAATAGAACGACCGTGCTTTTATTTGCGAAATTTTCCAGGAAGACGCTGATAACGTGGAAGCGGTAAAACCCTAGCAAGGGTTGTCCCTAGTGCGGCGCATGGCACGTGTGTGTTCAGGGCACACAATGGAACGAGGGAAAGCCGTGCGCTTTTCCCATGAACGCGATTTATCTCAGCGGTTGAGGTCTCGCCCATAGCCTCCGTGGACAAGCTGCGCGCCTACAAATCCAGACGCGACTTTGCGGTGACCTCCGAGCCCGCGGGTGGGGGCCAAAAGAGCACGGCAGCCCCCAGCTACGACCCGCGCGACAAGCGCATCATCTGGGACGGCGGCACCTGGCACCCGATAGGTGGCCCGCACCAAGGCTACCGCAGGCGTGAAAGCCGCCTTGCCCGCCACGCTGGCGCCGCAGCTGGCCACACTGGTGGGCGGTCCCACCAGTGATCCGAAGGATTGGGTGTTCGAGATCAAGTTTGATGGCTACCGCGTGCTGACACGCGTGCAGGGGGATCGCATCCAGTTGTTCACCCGCAATGGCAATGACTGGACCACCAAGCTGGGGCGCTGCACCAGGCGGAGGGTGTGGAGGGCCGACCGAATGGCTGTGTACGGACAAGCGGCCCGCCGCCATCGTGAAAGAGGAGCCTGCCAGCGCATCACGGGTCGGGAAGTCCACCGTCACCCAGACCGTTGACACCTATGGAAGGCTTGACATTCTGGTCAACAACACGGCCTACCAGCAACTTGCTGCCCAAGGGGATCCGTGAGAATGCGGTGGCGCCGGGGCCGGTGTGGACGCGTAGACGGTTCTAGTCCGCCTTCACGCGCCCATTGCTCAGCACGGGTTTCCAGCGCGCGATTTCCCGCACGATCAGCTTGCCAAAGTTGGCAGGGGTGTCGGGTGTGGCGATCGCGCCTTCGGTGTTCAGCCGTGTCTTCAACTCCGGGCTGTTGAGCGCTAGGTTGATCTGGGTGTTGAGTTTGGCCACGATGTCGGCCGGTGTGCCTACCGGGGCCACCACGCCGTACCACTGGTCGGCCTCAAACCCGGGGAAGCCGGACTCGGCTACGGTGGGGACGTCGGGCAGCGCGTCCATGCGCTTGGGGCTGGAGACCGCCAGTGCCCGCATCTGCCCGGTCTTGACCTGGTTGATGACGGCGGGTGCGCCCGTGAACAGCACCTGGATTTGGCCGCCCACCAGATCGGTCACGGCCGGTGCCGTGCCGCGGTAAGGGATGTGCAGCAGCGAGGTGTTGGTCTGCAGTTTGAAGTATTCGGTGGCCAGATTCGCCGCGCTGCCGTTGCCGCCAGAGCCGTAGTTCAGCTGCCCGGGCTTGGCCTTGGCCAGGGCCACCAGTTCCTGCACGTTTTTGGCAGGCACGCTGGGGTGCACCACCAGCACATTGGGTACGCGCGCCACCCAGGCCACGGGGGCAAAGCTCTTGACCGGGTCGTAGGGCAGGTTGGGGTAGAGCGAGGGGTTGACCGCCAGCGTGCCGATGTGGCCCATCAGCAGGGTGTACCCATCGGCAGGCGCCTTGGCCACCTTGTCGGCCCCGATGGAGCCGCCCGCACCGGGCACGTTGTCAATCACCACGGGCTGGCCCCAGGCCTCGTTGAGCTTCTGCCCGATGGCACGGGCCAGGATGTCAGTGGAACCGCCTGGTGTGAAGGGGACCACCAGGCGGATAGGCTTGCCGGGGTAGCTGGCGGCACTTTGCGCGTCGGCACTTTCTGCATAAAAGAGGCCGCTAGCCCCCATGAACAGTGCGCAAGCAGCTATCAATTTGTGAGTACTCTTAACCATGCCCCAGTCCCCGTTGTCGGTGTGTTTGGGGCCAGTGTGCGGGGCAGTGCCAGCGCGGGCAAGTCCGCGCCGGCCATAGCAGCTATGCCAAAAAAAGGCGTGGCCGACTAGCGGTGGATCGCTTTCAGCACGACCTGGCTCACCACGTCCATGGCCTTGCGCTGCGTTTGCGTGGTGGGGCGGCGGGCCGACCACACCAGCATCAGCTGGCTCATGATGCGCGGGCTGTGGATGGCCTGCACGGTAAAGGTCTCGGGGTTGTCGAAGTTGCTCAGCGTGTAGCTGGGCAGCACGGCGTGGCCCATGCCTTCCTTCACCAGGTTCAGGATGGCGTTCAGGCCATCCACCTCCAGCAGCACATCGGGGCGGCGGCCAATGGCCATCATCTCGCCCTCGATGAGAATGCGAAACGCGTTGGGCCGGCTGGGCAGGATCAGCGGCAGGTCGGCCACTTCCTTGAGGCTGATGGCTGGTGCCGCCTTGTTTTTCTTACCACCGGCGCCGGGCTGCGGGTTGTGCGAGATCAGTGACAGCTCGTCTTCGTCCAGCGTGCTCATTTCCAGCTCGGTGCTCTGGCCGGGGTTGTAGAGCACGGCCATGTCCAGATTGCCCAGGCGCAGGCCTTCGTGCATCTGCACCGAAAAGCCCTCGGTCAGCGTCAGCTGGGCCTGCGGCAAATGCTCGCGAAACGCCAGCACCAGTGGCACGGTGATCAGCTTGGACAGGCTGGGCGGCAGGCCGATGGAGACGCGCCCGGCCAGCGCACCGCGGGCTGCACCCAGCTCTTCGCGTGTGAGCTGCACCTGGTGCAGGATGCCGCGCCCGTGCTCCAGCAGCAGCTTGCCCGCTTCGGTGGGCACGGCACCGCGGCCGTTGCGCGTCAGCAGGTTTTGTCGCAGCTCCACCTCCAGCAGGCGGATCTGTCGGCTCAGCGCGGGCTGGGCCACGTCCAGCGAGATGGAGGCGCGCGTGAAGCTGCCCAGCTCGGCCACCCGCACAAAGTACTCCAGCTGTTTCAGGTCCATGGCGGTCTCCAAATGGGAATGTGGCATCAGCGAATAGCTGCTCGTCGATTATGCCAATTTGAGATAGCTGCTAGTGGGGTGTTTGCCTTATCAAACCTCCAGCCGCAGACCAGAATAGCCACCATGCCAAGCCCTACGTCTTCCCTGCCCGTCTCCTTGCGCGGCATCTCGTCCATGGCCACGCGTCAGCTGCTGGCCGAGCTGGCTGCGGCCTATACCGATCGCACTGGCATCGCCATAGCGATCGAGTCAGTGGGCGGTGTGGATGCAGCCAAACGCGTGCAGGCGGGTGAGCCATTCGACGTGGTGTTTTTGGCGTCAGATGCTATCGACAAGCTAGTTGCCGCAGGCCGCGTGCTGCCCGGTAGCAAGGTGGACTTGGTGCACTCCGGCGTGGCTGTGGCCGTGCGTGCCGGCACAGCGTTGCCCAACATCGCGTCTGAAGACGCAGTGCGCCAAGCCGTGCTGGCTGCCCCCAGCCTCAGCTATTCCACGGGCCCCAGCGGCGTGGCCTTGGCCAAGCTGTTCGAGCGCTGGGGCATTGCCGATGCGATCCAGAGCCGCATCGTGCAAGCACCGCCCGGCGTGCCCGTGGGCACGCTGGTGGCCCACGGCGAAGTGGCCTTGGGCTTTCAACAACTCAGCGAACTGATCCATGTGGACGGCATTGCCATCGTCGGCGCGCTGCCCGCCGCCATCCAGATCACCACCACATTTTCAGCCGGTGTTTGCAGCAGTTCCACACATGCAGATGCGGTGCGCGATCTGCTGGCCTTCATGGCCTCGGCAGACGCGGCAGAGGCCAAACAGCGCCAGGGTATGGAACCTGCCTGAGCACCACACACAAGATTCAAGGAGACACCCCATGATCATCGACTGCCACGGCCACTACACCACCGCGCCCAAGGCGCTGGAAAACTGGCGCAACGCTCAGATTGCCAACCTCAACACGCCCGAGCTGGGCCCCAAGGTAGCCGACCTCAAGATCAGCGACGACGAGCTGCGTGAGACCATCGAGTCCAACCAGCTGCGCCTGATGAAGGAGCGTGGCTCCGACCTCACCATCTTCAGCCCGCGCGCCAGCTTCATGGCCCACCACATTGGTGACTTCAATGTCTCCAGCACCTGGGCTGCCATCTGCAATGAGCTGTGCTTCCGCGTGAGCGAGCTGTTCCCTGACCACTTCATCCCTGCGGCCATGCTGCCGCAAAGCCCGGGTGTGGACCCCGCCACCTGCATCCCCGAGCTGGTGAAGTGTGTGGAGCAGTATGGCAATGTGGGCATCAACCTGAACCCGGACCCCAGCGGCGGCCATTGGACTTCGCCCCCGCTGTCCGACAAGCATTGGTTCCCCATCTACGAGAAGATGGTGGAGTACGACATCCCCGCGATGATCCACGTCAGCACCAGCTGCAACGCCTGCTTCCACACCACGGGTGCCCATTACCTGAACGCAGACACGACGGCCTTCATGCAGTGTCTGACCAGTGATCTGTTCAAGCAGTTCCCCACACTCAAGTTCCTGATTCCCCATGGTGGCGGCGCCGTGCCCTACCACTGGGGCCGTTTCCGCGGTCTGGCGCAGGAGCTGAAAAAGCCATTGCTTGAAGAGCATCTGCTCAACAACATTTACTTCGACACGTGTGTGTATCACCAGCCCGGCATTGATTTGCTTAATACCGTGATCCCGGTGAAGAACGTGTTGTTTGCGTCCGAGATGATCGGTGCGGTGCGGGGCATTGATCCGCAGACGGGCAACTATTACGACGATACCAAGCGCTATATCGAAGCGTCGAAGATTTTGAGCAATGAAGACCGGTTTGAGATTTATGAGGGGAATGCGCGTCGCGTGTTTCCGCGGTTGGATAAAGCTTTGAAAGCCAAGGGTAAGTAGTTGGTGGGAGCGGGGCGGCCGACCGTTTTGCTACGTGTCCCCCGCCCGCTGCGCGAGCTCCTCCTTTACCTCCGCAAAACGCCCGGCCACCCCTATTCCGCCGCGGGCTCAGAGCAAATATTTAGGAGAAACAGAAATGTACGAACTAGGCGTTGTCTACAAAAACATCACCCGCGCTGATCGCGCAGCCGCCGACGGCCTGGCCGCCCTGGGCTCTGCCACGGTGCATGAAGCCATGGGTCGCGTGGGCCTGCTCAAGCCCTATATGCGCCCCATCTACAGCGGCCAACAGGTGTCCGGCACCGCCGTCACCGTGCTACTGCAGCCCGGCGACAACTGGATGATGCATGTGGCGGCTGAGCAGATTCAGCCTGGCGATGTCGTCGTGGCCACCGTCACCGCCGAGTGCACCGATGGCTTCTTTGGCGATCTGCTGGCCACCTCCTTCCAGGCCCGCGGCGCACGCGCTCTCATCATCGATGGCGGTGTGCGCGATGTGAAGGAGCTGCAGCGCATGGGCTTTCCCGTGTGGAGCAAGGCCATCAGCAGCAAGGGCACCATCAAGGCGACGCTGGGCTCGGTGAACATTCCCATCGTCTGCGCCGGCATGCTGGTCACGCCGGGCGACGTGATCGTGGCCGACGACGACGGCGTGGTCTGCGTGCCTGCTGCGCGCGCCGCCGCCACCCTGGAAGCGGCGCAGAAGCGCGAGAGCTTCGAGGGCGAGAAGCGCGCCAAGCTGGCCGCCGGCGTGTTGGGGCTGGACATGTACAAGATGCGCGAGCCCTTGGCCGCCGCAGGTTTGAAGTACATCGATTGACGTGCACCGCGCCCACGCCATGACGCCTCGTACCTTGCTTCGCACCTTGTGCTGCCTGGCCGGTGCTGCTGCATTGGCCTGCCACGCGCAAATTCCGCTGGCCGGCGTCACCGAGGCCACGGGGCCCGGTGCTCTGGCAGGGACCGGTTTCAAGAACGGCTACCGCATGGCTATTGATGAGGTCAATGGCAGCGGTGGCGTGCTGGGGCAAAAACTGGTGCTGACCCAGTTCGACATAGACACCAAACCCGATGCAGCCAAAGAGGCGATGGTTCAGGCCGTAGCGGGCAAGCCCTTTGCCATTTTGGGGCCGGTGTTTTCCGGGCTTACGTTGGCAACCATGCCCGTCACGACAGCTACAGGCATTCCACATTTCACGGGGGGCGAAGCCGCGTCGCTCACCCGCAAGTTCCATCCCACTCTGTTGCGCAGCTCGCTGTCGCAAACAGCCTCAGCGCCGCGCCTGGCCTCGTTTGTGGCTTATGGACTGGAACCTAGAGGCCTCGCGCTCATGTTCATTGACAATGACCTGGGGCGCGACGGAAAGGCGGCACTGAGCGAGGTATTCAAGCGGCGCAATACCAACGTAAGCTTCGAGCGGGCCATCAAACCCGGTCAGACCGATTTCAGCAAGGACGTGACCGACTTGATCAACGCGCAGACCGACGCGTTGTTGTTTTACACCACCGAGACCGAGGCCATCGGACTGCTCAAGGAGTTGCGCAAGCAGGGCTTCAGCAAACCGGTGTTCTCTGATGGTTTGGTGGCAGCGCAGACTGTGATCGACGGAGCCCAGGGTGCGGCGGAAGGCGTGCTGGCGCATATGACGGCCTCGGTTGATGCACCCACGCCGCAGGTGCAGTCGTTTACGGCCCGCTATATCGCACGCTACGGTGCTCGGCCCGACCACAACGCCATCAAAGGTTTCTTTGCGGTGCAACTCATCAAGGCGGGACTGGAGCTGTCAGGCAGGGTTGATCAGACCCAATTCCTCAAGACCGTAAAGGACACGCGTTTTGATGTGCGCAAATACCCTGAATTACTGAGCTCTACGGGCTACGATTTTTTTGGAGAGTTGAATCGCGAAAGCTACTTTGTGGTGATCCGCGAGGGCCGACCGCGTGTGCTGGCCACGATGCGCTCCATCGAAGGCGGGCAGGTCGAACTGCCCAACCACAGCCAGATCGCCATGAACTCTGCGGAGTTCCGCCGTACCGTTGCTGCAACTCTGCCGGGTGCGGCATCAGCACCGGTGTCGGCCCATCCCATTATCAAAACCAAATGACGCCTATGAAATTTGAAAAAACCCCCGGTTGGCTGGACTGGTACACCGGGCCTGCCAAGCCCACGTTCAAACTGCCTGCGGGTGCCGTGGATGCGCACTGCCACGTGTTCGGACCCGGTGCCGAATTCCCCTTCGCGCCCGAGCGCAAGTACACGCCATGCGATGCGTCCAAGCACCAGCTGTTCGCGCTGCGCGACCACCTGGGTTTTGAAAGAAACGTCATCGTGCAAGCCACCTGCCACGGTGCGGACAACCGCGCCATGGTGGATGCGCTGCTGGCCAGTGATGGCAAAGCGCGCGGCGTGGCCACGGTCAAGCGCAGCGTGACCGACGAAGAGCTGCAAGCTATGCACGATGCCGGTGTGCGTGGTGTGCGTTTCAACTTCGTAAAGCGCCTGGTGGACTTCACGCCCAAGGATGAGCTGATGGAAATTGCCAGCCGCATTGCCAAGTGGGGCTGGCACGTGGTCATCTACTTCGAGGCGGTAGACCTGCCCGAGCTATGGGACTTCTTCACCGCGCTGCCCACCACCGTGGTGGTGGACCACATGGGCCGTCCGGACGTGTCGCTGCCCGTGGATGGCCCGCAGTTCGCACTGTTTGAGAAATTCATGCGCGAGCACCAGAATGTGTGGAGCAAGGTGAGTTGCCCTGAACGCCTGAGCGTGAGCGGCCCCAAGGCCCTGAACGGTGAGCAGAATGCCTACCGCGATGTGATCCCGTTTGCCAAGCGCATCGTCGAGCAGTTTCCTGACCGCGTGCTCTGGGGCACCGACTGGCCGCATCCCAACCTGAAAGACCACATGCCCGACGACGGTCTGCTGGTGGACTTCATTCCCCACATTGCGCCAACCGCCGAACTACAACGCAAGCTGCTGGTGGACAACCCCAACCGCCTGTACTGGAAAGACTGATATGTCCCTAGACAAACCCTACCAGGACATTCCTGGAACCACCATTTTTGATGCCGAGCAAAGCCGCAAGGGCTATTGGCTCAACCAGTTCTGCATGTCGCTCATGAAGGCCGAGAATCGCGAACGCTTCAAGGCCAACCAGCGCGCTTATCTGGACGAGTGGGCCATGAGCGAAGAGCAGAAGCAGGCTGTGCTGGACATGGACCTGAACCGCGCCATTAGCCTGGGCGGCAACATCTACTTCCTGGCCAAAATTGGTGCCACGCACGGCCGCAGCTTCCAGCAGATGGCCGGCAGCATGACCGGCATGACCGAAGAGGAATACCGCGCCATGATGATTTCTGGTGGCCGCTCGGTCGAAGGCAATCGCAAACTCGGTGAGGACGGTACGGCCCAGCCGCACCGCCAACCACAAGGCCAAGCTGGCAAGAAAGACTGACCCCTATGGCCAAAATTACCGCCTCAGTATTCACCTCGCACGTGCCCGCCATCGGCGCGGCCATGGATCTGGGCAAGACCCAGGAAGATTACTGGAAGCCGCTGTTCACGGGCTATGAGTATTCCAAGCAGTGGATGAAGGACAACAAGCCTGACGTGATCATCCTGGTCTTCAACGACCACGCCACGGCCTTCAGCCTGGACATGATTCCCACCTTTGCCATTGGCACCGCGGCTGAGTACACCCCGGCCGACGAAGGCTTTGGCCCCCGCCCCGTGCCCAAGGTCATGGGCCACCCGGACCTGGCCTCACACATCGCCCACTCGGTCATCCAGCAGGACTTCGATCTCACCATCGTCAACAAGATGGACGTGGACCACGGTCTGACTGTTCCCTTGTCGTTGATGTGCGGCGAGAAAGACCCGGTGAAGGACAGCTGGCCCTGCCCCGTGATCCCGTTTGCGGTGAACGTGGTGCAGTACCCCGTGCCCAGCGGCCAGCGCTGCTTCAACCTTGGCAAGGCGATCCGCAAGGCGGTGGAGAGTTTTGATGAAGACTTGAATGTGCACATCTGGGGCACCGGCGGCATGAGCCACCAGCTTCAGGGTGCGCGCGCTGGCCTCATCAACCGCGAGTGGGACAACGCCTGGCTGGACCAGATGATTGCTGATCCTGTTGCCTGCGCCGCCACGCCCCACATCGACTATGTGCGCGAAGCTGGCAGCGAAGGCATTGAACTGGTGATGTGGCTGATCGCCCGTGGCGCCATGTCCGATGTTTCCTACGATGCTACAGATTTGGAAGCAGCCCGAGCACATTCTGTGCGGGTTGCACACCGTTTTTACCATGTGCCTGCCAGCAACACCGCCGTGGGCCATTTGATCCTGGAGAACAACTAATGTCTAAAACCATCAAAGTCGCGCTGGCTGGCGCGGGCGCCTTCGGCATCAAGCACCTGGACGGCATCAAGAACATCGAGGGCGTGGAAGTCGTCTCGCTGATCAGCCGCGACCTGGAAAAAACCAAGGAAGTCGCCGCCAAGTACGGCATTGGCCATGTGACCACCGAGCTGTCCGATAGCCTGGCCCTGCCCGGACTGGACGCGGTGATTCTGTGCACGCCCACGCAAATGCATGCCGAGCAAACCCTGGCCTGCCTGAAGGCCGGCAAGCACGTGCAGGTGGAGATCCCCCTGGCCGACAGCTGGGCCGGTGCCGACGCCGTGGTAGCCGAGCAGAAGAAGACCGGCCTGGTCGCCATGTGCGGCCACACGCGCCGCTTCAACCCCAGCCACCAGTACGTGAACCAGCAGATCACGGCTGGCAAGTTCAACATCCAGCAAATGGATGTGCAGACCTACTTCTTCCGCCGCACCAACACCAATGCGCTGGGCCAGGCCCGCAGCTGGACGGACCACCTGCTGTGGCACCACGCGGCCCACACCGTGGACCTGTTCGCCTACCAGGCCAACAGCCCCATCGTGCAGGCCAACGCCATCCAGGGCCCCATCCACCCGGTGCTGGGCATTGCCATGGACATGAGCATCCAGCTGCGCGCGGCCAATGGCGCCATCTGCACGCTGTCCCTGAGCTTCAACAACGACGGCCCCTTGGGCACCTACTTCCGCTACATCGGTGACACGGCCACCTACCTCGCGCGCTATGACGATCTCTTCAACGGTAAGGAAGAGAAGATCGACGTAAGCCAGGTGGCGGTGAGCATGAACGGCATCGAGCTGCAAGACCGCGAATTCTTTGCCGCCATCAAGGAAGGCCGCGAGCCCAACTCCAGCGTGGGCCGCGTGCTGGACTGCTACCGCGTGCTGCACCAGCTGGAACAGCAACTGGCCGCCCAAGCCTGATCTGCCACCTACAATGCAACGCCATGCGGGTGCCTGCCCGTATGGCGTTTTTCATTGAGGTGTGCATACATGGCTTTCCCCCTGGACCCTGACACGGTTTCCCACGGCATCCAGCTCTCGGTAGCTCCGGTGTTTTTGCTCACCGCGGTGTCCGGCATGATCGGCGCGGTGGCGGGCCGGCTGGCACGCATCATTGACCGTGCACGCACGGTGGAGCAGCACATCAAGCACCAGACCCACCCCGAGGAAACCGATGCCAACTACGCCGAGTTGGCCGAGCTGCGCACCCGGGGTCTGCTGGCCAATGCCTGCATCGCCTTGCTCACGCTCTGCGGCATCCTGATTGGGGTCACCATCATGGTGCTGTTCCTGGGCGAGACGATTGACTTCCCCGGCCTGCGCATTTCCATCTTCACGTTTTTGGGTGGTGTGGGCTGCTTCTTGCTGGCGCTGCTGTGCTTCATGGCTGAAACGCTGATCGCCACTCGCCTGCTGAACTTTGGGAAGAAGGGCGCGCTGCCGCAACAGCGCCCATGACCGTGGGCTAGATGCGCTGCACTTCCACCGCGCAGTCGTAGAAGGTGGGCGCCCGGCCCATGTCGGTCAGGCGCTGGCTGGTCAACTCGTTCACATTGGTGCCGTCGCGTCCCAGCTTGCGCCACCATACCCCCAGCCCATTCACCACGCCGGGCCGCGCCCGGTCCGACACGCGGGCCACGCATTCGTAGGCACCGCGCGCGTTGAACACGCGCACCACTGCACCGTCTGCAATCTGGCGTGCGGCGGCGTCACTGGCGTGGATTTCCACCAGCGGCTCTCCTTCGATGTCGCGCAGGCTTTTCACGTTCACAAAGGTGGAGTTGAGGAAGTTGCGCGCGGGCGGTGAAATCATCGCCAGCGGGTAGCGCGCGTCGGCCCCCGCGGGTTCGTAGTTGGGCACAAAGTCGGGCAGGCCATCTTGCCCTTGGCGGGCCAAGCGCTCGCTGAAAAACTCGCACTTGCCACTGGGGGTGGGGAAACCACCTTCAGCAAACGGGGCCTCGGGCACGGGCAGGGGTGCAAAGCCTTGGGTCAGCAGCATTTCAAAGTCCACCTTGTCACCAAAGGCGGTGCGGCACAGGCTCTCATCCGTCTCCGCAAACACGGCTTCGGTATAGCCCATGTGGCGTGCCAGGTCGCGGAAGAACTGGGTGTTGGTGCGGGCCTCGCCCAGTGGCGCGATGGAGGGGCGGTTCAGCAGGATGTCGGTGTGGCCGTAGCTGCTGTGCACATCCCAATGCTCCAGCTGCGTGGTGGCAGGCAGCACATAGTCGGCATAGTCGGCCGTGTCGGTCTGGAAGTGCTCCAGCACCACGGTGAACAGGTCCTCGCGCGCAAAGCCCTGCACCACCTTGGTGGAATTAGGCGCCACGGCCACCGGGTTGCTGTTGTAGACGATGACCGCCTCAATCGCCGGCCCGAAGGCCTCGCTGGCGGGGCGCAGCAGGTCGTCACCAATGGTGCTCATGTTGATGGTGCGCGGGTTGCGACCAGCCAGCAGTTCGGGGCGCTCCAGCGCGGCCGCCTGCACCGGCACATAGCCCGAGCTGGAGAGCAGGACGCCGCCGGCGCGGAGGCGCCAGGCGCCGATGAGCGCGGGCAGACAGGCAATGGCACGCACCGCATTGCCGCCGCCGCGGGTGCGTTGCAGCCCGTAGTTCATGCGAATGGCCGCAGGTTTGCCCTGCTTGCCGGCTTCCCCATAATCACGTGCCAGTGACACCACTTGTTCCGTGGTGATGCCGCAGACGGCGGCCACACGTTCGGGCGGCCATTCCAGCGCGCGCGCGCGCAGGGCGTCCCAGCCCAGGGTGTAGCGGGCAATGTAGTCGTGGTCCAGCCAGTCGTGGGTGATGAGCTGGTGCATCAGGCCCAGTGCCAGCGCGGCATCGGTGCCGGGTAGCAGGGCAATGTGCTCGTGGCATTTCTCGGCAGTCTCGGTGCGGCGCGGGTCGATGCAGATCACCTTGGCGCCATTGCGCTTGGCGGTTTGTACATGGCGCCAGAAGTGCACATTGCTGCCAATGGAGTTGCTGCCCCAGATGAGGATCAGTTGCGACTCGGCAAAGAATTCGACGCGTGTGCCGACCTTGTTGCCCAGGGTCTGGTTCAGGGCCTCGGTCCCGGCCGATGCGCAGATGGTGCGGTCCAGGCGTGAGGCGCCCAGTTTGTTGAAGACGCGCGCCGCCATGCCTTCGCCCTGCACGCGGCCCATGGTGCCGGCATAGCTGTAGGGCAGGATGGCTTCGGCACTGCGGCCACCGCGGTTGGCAATCTGGCCCAGGCGTTGCGCAATGTCGGCCAATGCGGCCTCCCAGCTCACGGGCTCAAACTGGCCGCTGCCTTTGGGTCCTACGCGGCGCAGCGGTTGCAGCAGGCGTTCGGGGTGGTAGGTGCGTTCGGTGTAGCGCGACACCTTGGTGCACAGCGCGCCGTTGGTGGCCGGATGGTCGGCGTTGCCTTGCACCTTGATGGCGATGCCGTCGCGCACGGTGACCACCATGGAACAGGTGTCGGGGCAGTCGTGCGGGCAGGCGCCCAAGACTTTGTGCTCAGGGGCGGAAGTGGAAATCTCTGGGTGCATGGCTCTACTTTAGCGAGTCCTGCCTGACCGCGTCAGAAGAGGGGTGCACAATTCATCTCCTTGCTGGAGTTCTCCCTATGAAGCTACTAGACCCCATTGTTGCCAATACCCCCCAAATTGCCGCCTTGCGCCGTGATTTGCATGCCCACCCCGAGCTGTGTTTTGAAGAGATTCGCACCGCCGACCTGGTGGCCGCCAAACTGACCGAGTGGGGCATCCCCATCCACCGCGGCCTGGGCACCACGGGCGTGGTCGGTATCGTCAAGGCTGGCACCTCCAGCCGCGCGCTGGCGTTGCGGGCCGACATGGACGCGCTGCCCATGCAGGAGTTCAACACCTTTGCCCACACCAGCCAGCACCCCGGCAAGATGCACGCCTGCGGCCACGACGGCCACACCGCCATGCTGCTAGGCGCAGCCCAGTACCTGGCCCAGCACCGTAACTTTGATGGCACGGTGTACCTGGTGTTCCAGCCGGCCGAAGAGGGTGGTGGCGGTGCGCGCGAAATGATCAAGGACGGCCTGTTTGAGCAGTTCCCCGTGGAGGCCGTGTTTGGCATGCACAACTGGCCTGGCATGCGGGCCGGCACTTTTGCCGCCAGCCCAGGGCCGGTCATGGCGTCCAGCAACGAATTCAAGATCGTCATCACCGGCAAGGGCGGCCATGCCGCCATGCCACACAACGCTATCGACCCCGTGGTGGTGGCCTGCCAGATGGTGCAGGGCTTCCAGACCATCATCAGCCGCAACAAAAAGCCGATTGATGCGGGCGTGATCTCGGTCACCATGATTCACACGGGCGAAGCCACCAATGTGATCCCCGACCACTGCGAGATCCAGGGCACGGTGCGCACGTTCACCATCGAGGTGCTGGACATGATCGAGCAGCGCATGCGTGACCTGGCCCGGCACACCAGCGCGGCCTTTGGCACCACCTGCGCGTTTGAGTTTGTGCGCAATTACCCGCCCACCATCAACGCGCCCAAGGAAGCCGAATTCGCCCGCAAAGTGATGGCCAGCATCGTGGGTGAAGAGAATGTGCTGGTGCAAGAGCCCACCATGGGCGCCGAAGACTTTGCCTACATGCTGCAGGCCAAACCGGGTTGCTACAGCTTCATTGCCAATGGTGATGGTGCCCACCGCGACATGGGCCATGGCGGCGGGCCTTGCATGTTGCACAACCCGAGCTACGATTTCAATGATGAACTGCTGCCCCTGGGCGCTACCTACTGGGTGCGGCTGGCCGAACAATGGCTCGCGCCGCAGCCCTGAAATACGTATGATTAAGACAAACCGTAACGGGAGGTCAGTATGACCAATTGGAGTGAACTCAGTCCCCGCGAGCATCCGCCTGGCCTGCCCCGTGCGACCCAACGACAGTTGCAACCGGGCGTGACCCGCTACACCTTTGTCCACGACGATCTGGAGATTGACGATCCCTCGCTGGACATCAGCGGTCGGCACTTTGTGTCACCGCGCGAGTACGGCTTCAGCATCCGCGGCTTTCAGGGCGGCAAGACCGCATGGGCGCGGGACTTTGCCAACGGCACCATGCTGGTGGTCAATGCAGATGGCCAGTCCCATGTGCTGTCGCCGCGCGGCCCCTCAAGGGTGTTGTTTGTGGCCCGTGATGGCACTTTGCTGCAAGACAGCGGCTCGGCATCGCTGGCGCCGCAGCGCGCCCCCGATCTAGCGACCGTCCGTTTAACGCTGGTCGCTACCGTGGATCTGCAAGGTGAGTCGCCCGAGGCGGCGCGTGCCTTGTTGATGCGCATGGTGGACCGTGCCGTGTTGGCGGGCGCTTCGCCTGGCGAGCCCGATGTGCGGGTGGTAGAGCATGCGTTCGAAGGCAGCGCGGTCCTGTCAGCCGACAGTGGCCCCAGCTCCACCCATACCGATTTTTCCCAGCTGCTGGATCTCTGAGTTCAACGAACGCTTGTGACTGCGTCGAGACGTTCTATATGAAAAATCGGCCCCTGGCCCTTATTCATCAAGCGCCAACAGCTATTGAATTTGTAGCGCAAGACCTCCCGCAGTTGATCCAGCAACCGGAGCGGTTGGGGAATATGGGAGGCGGGTTTTATGAGCGACACCACCGCTGTGTTTTATGCAGTTTTCGGCCTTCAGATCAAGGCTACAAGAGGCGTTGTGGTGTCTGTGGTCTGCATGGAGATACCCCCTTGCCCAGTTTGTTTCGTCGTCTAGCATTGGGAATGCCAAGATAGGCTATCGGCTATATCACGTTAAAAGTCGCCATGAAGATCGCGCACACACTACTTGCGATGCCGCTGATGGGCGCATGCGCAGTTGCAATTCTTTTGTGGGAGTCATTGCCCTTCGAGGTACCTATTGGCTTAGCTTTGGCCGCAGTTCTTCATTTGGGGCCCTTTGGCTTTGCGTTTCACATGACTATGCAGGGTGCACAGCATGGGCGTTTGGTACGCTTAATGGTAGGGGTGTGTTTCGCTGTATTGCTGGGCTACTTGCCCTTGACGCTTTTGATCAACCGAGTGGATGGTGAAGGGCTGCAGTATTTGCTTGCACTCTATCCTGTGTATTCGTGGTCAGTAGTAGCGATCATGACACTGATAGGCATTGGTGCAGAGGCCATCGTTAATCGTATGTCTCGTTCAACTTCTAGCATTTCGCTCAACACGGACACGCAGGATCAGAATGCCGCATCGCGGCAATTCCCGCGTTCCGGGCAGCTTTGACGTTGGGCCTTTCAGGGGGGAGTAAATGACATTCTCAATTGAACTTCCCAATCGAACCGGAGTTGGTGATCCAGAGAAAATCGACTCTTCGGGTCACGTTGTTCTGATCGGAGCGAATGGCGCCGGTAAAACTCGTCTAGGTATCTGGATAGAGGAACGTCATCAAAACAAATACACCGTTCACAGAATGAGTGCTCAGAAGGCACTTACCATTCCTGAGTTCGCACAACTCAAGAACCTAGAGCAGGCCGAAAAGGATTTGATCTTTGGTCGTTCAGATCAGCACGCCACCGTCGGCAGAAAAATCCATGATCGATGGGGCGGAACGCCTGCCACATTTCTCCTTAGCGACTACGACAAATTGTTGTCACTGCTGTTTGCCAAGTCGTCGGAGCGAGATCGAAAGCACACTGAAAATACTAGGCAATCACAAAGTTACATCCTGGTCGCCGACGCACCAATCGATACCATTGTCAAGATATGGGGGGACATCATGCCCCATCGGGAAATTAAGTTCTTTGACGGAAAGGTTCTCGTCAAGAAAACCGACGAGCCCGAATATCACGGCAAGGAAATGAGTGATGGCGAGCGGGTCGCTCTGTATCTAATAGGCCAATGCCTATGCGCACCAGACAACTCCATAGTTATTGTGGATGAACCCGAGATTCACCTTCACAAGTCTCTGGTGGACAAGCTTTGGAATAAAGTCGAAGAGCTTTCCCAAACGAAGACGATTGTTTACATCACACACGACCTAGACTTCGCCGCATCGCGGACTGATGCAAACAAGATTTGGATCAAGAGTTACAACGGCAACAACGTTTGGACTTGGGACGAAGTTCCGGACGAAGAGACTCTGCCTGAGAACATGATTCTTGAAGTCATTGGCAGCAGGAAAAAGATCCTGTTTTGCGAGGGTGACGCAGGAAGCCTTGATGTAACGATCTATCAGATCGCCTATCCAAACTATCACGTCATACCTAGAGGAGGCTGCGACAAAGTCATTGAATCCACGAAGGCTCTACGAAATAACGTTGCGCTTCACCACTTGGATGCGGTCGGGATCATCGATAGCGACTATAGGGAATCAGAGGAAGTTGCGGCCCTATTGGCTCATGGAATCAAAACCATTGCTGTCGCGGAAATCGAGAACATATTTTGCGTTGAGTCGGCTGTAAGGGTTGTCGCGGAACACCTTACGCAAGACCCCAATCAAGTCGTTGAGAAGGTCACGCAATACATACTCTCCGCGTTAATAAGTGAACTTGAACTGCAAATATCGTCGATGGCTGAAAGGCGCATTCAATATTTACTTGGCGCATTCTCAAAGTCATCCAATGACAAGCAAGGATTAACAGGCGGACTCGGAGTAACTCTGGGCAGGATTGACGTCGATGTGATCTATGGCGAATGCAAAAGTGAATTCGACGCAGCAATTGCTTCCAACAACCTAGATGAGCTCCTCCGCGTATATAACAGGAAGAGCCTCCCGGCACGGATTTCAGGAATACTTGGATTGGCGAATGGTGAGTACAAGAAGCTTTTGGTGAGGCTTATGAAAGGTCCAAAGCGGCAGGCAGTCACTACTGCCTTACAGACATATCTACCAACACTGCCGTGAATCCCAAACGCCCAACCCGGCAGTCCACACGGGCGCTGCGCGATAAAGCCGCGCAGCGCCGGTTAGCTCAACGTTAGAGAATCACATGGCCGCGAACGAACTCACAGCTCATCTGCAGAGTCTTAGTGACTCAGAGTTGCTACTGCGTGCATCGGGGGGCGGACTTACGGAAAGCGTGCAACGCCTCGCCGAACAAGAGCTGGCCTCTCGGGGTATTGCCCTCCCAGATCGACCTGAAGAAAGGGAACAGGTTGAGCGAGAGTACGAGGGCGATATGACCATCGTTGCCAAGTACCTCACACCTACCGAAGCTCACATGCTTTGCTCGTGCCTCAACGCGGCTGGCATTCCCGCTGATGCCGGTGACACCAATACAGTTCAAGCTTACTCACTACTTTCTATAGCGGTCGGTGGTGCTCGGGTTCGAGTACCCAGTGCCTACGAGACCGAGGCACTTGAGATCATCGCGGCTTATAACCGGGGCGACTTCGCTCTTGATGAAAGCTTTGACCCCGACGCGGATGCACTCTAGCCCCTTAGTCGAGCCAACCGCCTGCAGCAAGCTGTAGTCGGCGGCTCACCTTGAACGCTAGGCCTGCCCCGCAGGCAGGTAGCGCCCTTGGGCCATCTGCAGCAGGCCGTCAAAAATCAGGTTGTCCACCAGCTCGAACGGCCGTGTCATGCTGGGCGCCATCTTCCAGCCCGCACCGCCGGTCATCACGCACTTGGGCTCTGCGCCGCAGTGGGCGCTCACATGCTGCACCATGCGCTCCACCGCGCCAGCAATGGCGTAAGTGCCGCCGCTGGTCAGCGCATCGCTGGTGTTGGTGGGGAACTCTCGCACCTCGCCCGTGGGTACGTGCAGGCCGGCGGTGCCGGATTCGAGCGCACGCAGCATGATGCCGTGGCCCGGCAAGATCAGCCCGCCGAGGAACTTGCCCTCAGCGTCAATCGCTTCCACCGTCACTGCGGTGCCCACCATCACCACCACCATGGGGCGCGGGGCGCCCTGCGCCAGCATGCGGTGGTAGGCGCCAATCATGGCCACCCAGCGGTCAGCACCCAGGCGGGTGGGGTGGTCGTAGCCGTTGCGCAGGCCAGCCTCATCCTCGCTGGACACCACCCACTGTGGCACGACATCCCAAGCGTCCATCTGCTCCTGCACACGGCGTTTGACAGCGTCGCCCGCCACCACGCAGCCCAGTACATGGCGGGGTGGGCGCAGGCCGCGCCAGGCGCCATCGCCCAGCTTGTCAATGTTCTCCAAAAACTCGGCGCCCTGGGCCAACAGGGCCGCGCCGGGCTGCGGGCTGGCGTACTGGGCCCACTTGAGGCGGGTGTTGCCGATATCCAGCGCAAGAAATGTCATGGCGTTGTTCTAGTGAAGATGTCTCTGGACGGTATTGTGCGGGCTTTAGCCCTGTCGCCAGGGCAGGCCGCGCAATCGCCAGCCTCCGCGGTGGCCACGCTGGGCGTTGGCATCGGGGTCGCCCTCAAAACCTTCGAGGATGTTGTAGGCCTCCAGGCCCAGCTCGGTGGCGCGTTTGGCCGCCGCAACCGAGCGCACGCCGCTGCGACACAGCAGCACCACTTTCTTTCCGGCAGGCACTGCGGCCTTCAGATCAGCGTCAAACTGCGGATTCATCGCCATGCCGGGCCACTGCTTCCAGGCCAGCGCCACGGCGCCGGGCACAAAGCCCACCCACTCGCGCTCGGCATCGGTGCGCACATCCACCAGCACGGCCTCGCCAGCCTGCCACCAGGCAAAGGCCAGCTCGGCACTCACATCGCCCGCGTACCCTGCTGCGGCCTGGGCTGCGGTGGCACCTGCACTGCCCGCGTCATGGTGCACGCCCGAACTCAAGTTGGCGGGTACGGCCTCGTCAATGCGGCGTGGGCGCGGCAGGTTCAGGCCGTCCATGGTGGCCACGAACTCGGCCAGCGTTTTGCCGGCCACGCGGGCGTTGCTGGTTTTCTCGGTGCCTATGGTGGTGCGGGTGCGGCCCTGGTAGTCGTGTGCGGGCCAGACCGTGGTGGCATCGGGCAGGGCAAACAGCACCTGTGTGAGGCTGCGGTACAGGTCTTCGGCGCTGCCGGACTGGAAATCGGTGCGGCCGCAACCGCCAATCAGCAGCGTGTCGCCGGTGAACACATGGTCGCGCCAGGTGAAGCTCATGCTGCCGCTGGTGTGGCCCGGTGTGTGCAGCGCACGGATAGATTCGGCGCCAAAGGCCAGTGTGTCGCCATGGGCCAGCTGCACGGCCGCGGTGCCAATGCCGCAGCCAGCCGGTGCCGCGGTCTTGGCGCCGGTGTGCTCGGCCAGCAGCGCGGCGCTGGTGATGTGGTCGGCGTGGGCATGGGTCTCGACGGCCCATTGCAGCTTGAGGCCGTACTGGCGCAGTGTGGCCAGGTCACGCTCCAGCTGCTCGTCCACCGGATCCACGATCAGCGCCTCGCGGCTGGCCTCGTCAAACAGGATGTAGGTGTAGGTGCTGGACGCCGGGTCGAAGAGCTGGATGGGTTGCATGGCGGGTCAGGTCGGTGGACAGGTCGGGAAGGTGCTACCTGTTTCGCGCCACTGTACTGGATTTGGCCCCAACCGGCCCCGGGCTATGCACCCATGGGTTTATGGGTCGTTTCGCACCAAGCGGATCGCGTAGTTGGCAGAGGTCGCGTCGCCAAATGCATCACCGGCAAAGTACACGTACCACACGTAGTAGTCGCGGTGCGGGTAGGCCGAGGCGGTCCAGTACCCCGTCGGCGCGGTGTTGGGGAACTGCTCCAGATCAATCGTGGCGCCGCCCTTGTTGATGCTGGTCAAGGGTTTGAGTTCGGTAGCCGTGGGCAGGCCCGAGGGCATTGGCGGTAAAACTCACATGGCGCAGGTGTTTGGCGCCAGGGGCCCCTGCTGTCGCTTCGTTGGTCTTGGCCTCCCACCACAGGCCGCTGACGTTGTCCCGCAGGCAATCCCACTGCGTGCCTTCGGCCTCGGTCCCCGCACTGCGCCACACGGCGTCCTGGCGCGTGAGGACCGCGCCGCTGTGGCCTATGCGTGTGAAGTCAAACCCCGCCAGGCCCTTTTGAGCGCGATGGCCGCCGTTGGGCTGGTCACGGGCGCGTGGCTCCACAGCTTGCTGATACGGGCGGCAGAGATTCCGCTCGTCGATGACAGCAGGCCGGCCGCATAGGCTAGGCCAAGGCCAACCACCAGGGCCAGTGCAAGGCCCCAACGCTTGGGGTTTGAGGTTTTCATACTGAGCGCCTTACAAGTTCGTCCACTTGGCCGTGCTGCGCGACGACTCCAGCACCTTCTCGATGAAGTGCACACCGCGCGCGCCGTCTTCCACATCCGGGTAATCGGCTGCGAGCGGATCCGCCGCCACACCCTGCAGGCGCGCGCGGATGTCCGCAGCCACACCGAGGTAGACGTTGGCAAAAGCCTCGATAAAGCCTTCGGGATGGCCCGAGGGCAGGCGCGAGGCGCGCTGGGCGGATTCGCACAGCCCGACGGAGGCCCGCGTGAGTGTGCGTGGTGCGCCGTTCACTGGCATGTGCAGCAGCTGGTTGGGGTTCTCCTGGCACCAGAGCAGGCTGCCGGTGGTGCCGCTGATGCGCAGGCGCAGGTCGTTCTCGCTGCCGGTGCAAATTTGCGAGGCAATCAGCACACCCCGTGCGCCGCCGGAGAGGCGCAGCAGCATGTTGCCGTCGTCGTCCAGCGTGCGGCCCGCGCCCATGGCGCTGAGGTCGGCGCAGAGGGATTCAATTTCCAGCCCGGTCACGGTGCTCAGCAGGTTCTCGGCGTGCGAGCCAATGTCGCCGATGGCGCCCGCGGCACCGCTCAGCGCCGGGTCCACGCGCCAGGCGGCCTGCTTGCTGCCGCTGTCTTCTACCGCGGTGGCCAGCCAGCCCTGGTGGTACTCCACCACCACCTTGCGCACCGTGCCGACGGCGCCGCTCTGCACCATGTGGCGCATCTGGCGCACCAGCGGGTAGCCGGTGTAGTTGTAGGTCACGCCAAACACCGTGCCCTGCTTCTTCACAGCGGCCACCAGGTCGCGCGCCTGCGCGCCGGTGTGCACCAGAGGCTTGTCGCAGACCACGTGAAAACCCGCCTCCACAAAGGCCTGGGCCACGGGGTAATGCAGGTGGTTGGGCGTGACGATGGAAACGAAATCGATGCGGTCTTCGGGGGCGCGGCGCAGCTCGTCGGCCAGCAGCTCCTGCCAGCTGCCGTGGTTGCGGTCATCGTCCAGAAACAGGTCGCGGCCCGAGGCGCGTGCCTTCTCCGGGCTGCTGGAGAGGGCGCCGGCCACCAGTTCGATCTGGCCATCCAGCGCGGCGGCCTTGCGGTGCACGGCGCCGATGAAGGCGTCGCGGCCACCGCCCACCATGGCGTAGCGCAGGCGGCGTGGAGTGTGGGGTGGGGTCATGGGGCTTGTTGGTCCTTGGCAAACACGGCGTCAAACGCACCGGCGGCCGGTTTGAAATCCAGGCGCTTGCAGAAGGCCGCGCTCTCGGTGGCGCCATGCTCGCGGTCCATGCGGCTGTCTTCCCACTCCACGCTCAGCGGGCCGGCGTAGCCCACGTCGTTGAGGGCAACGATGATGGATTCGAAATCGATCATGCCGCGGCCCACGCTGCGGAAGTCCCAGGTGCGGCGTGCATCGCCAAAGCTGGTGTGGCCGCCGAAGGTGCCCACGGTGCCGTCGCCCTTGCCCCACCAGGCGTCTTTCATGTGCGCATTGAAGATGCGCGGACCAAACGTGCGGATGAAGCGGATGTAGTCCACCCCCTGGTAGGCCAGGTGGCTGGGGTCGAAGTTGAAGCCGAAGCGGCGGTGCTGGTTCACCGCGGCCAGCGCGCGTTCGCTGGTGGCAATGTCAAACGCGATTTCGGTGGGATGCACCTCCAGTGCAAAGTTCACGTCCACCGACTCGAACACATCGAGGATGGGCGTGAAGCGCGCGCCGAAATCGGCAAAGCCCTGGTCCCAGTAGGCCTGGGTGGTGGGCGGGAAGGCGTAGATGGAATGCCAGATGGACGAGCCGGTGAAGCCGGTCACGGTCTTCACGCCAAACTTCTTGGCCGCGCGCGCCGTGTCCTGCAGCTCGGCGGCCGCCCGGCGACGCACGCCTTCGGGATCGCCATCGCCCCACACATGGGCGGGCAGGATGGACTGGTGGCGCTCGTCAATGCGGTCACAAACCGCCTGGCCCACCAGGTGGTTGCCAATGGCCAGACACTGCAGGCCATGGCGCGCCAGCAGCTCGCGCTTGTCTTGCACGTAAGTGGAGGAGGCCAGGGCCTCCTGCACATTGAAATGGTCGCCCCAGCAGGCGAGCTCCAGGCCGTCGTAGCCCATGCGCTGGGCCAGCGGAGCCAGTTCGGCCAGGGGCAGGTCGGCCCATTGGCCGGTGAACAAGGTGACAGGTCTTGCCATGGAGATGCTCCAGAAGGAGGGAAAAAGGGAGAGAGGGCCTGCGGCCGACCGCTATGCTTTTAATAGCTGCTTGCGCAATGTTAGCGAGGGCTACAGGCCTTTTTCTTCAATAAAACGCCGAAATGCTTAGAACGGAGAGTCAGGGAAGTAGAAGTTCTTGGCGGTGTCTTTGGTGATCAGCACCGACGGAATGATGGTGGTCGCAGGCAGCTTGGCACCCTTCAGGCGGGCCTCTGCGGTCATCTTCACGGCGTCGTAGATGAACTTGGGCGAGTAGGACACGTTGGCCTGGATGCGGGCATCGCTGCCGTCCATCAGGGTCTTGATCGAACCCTTGGCGCCGGCGCCGCCGAACACCAGCTTGATGTCGGTGCGCTTGGCTTGGTCGATGGCCTTGAGCACGCCCACCGACATGTCGTCGTCAGCCGCCCACACCGCGTCGATGTGCGGGAAGCGTGTCAGGTAATCCTGCATGACCTTGAACGCATCGTCGCGGTTCCAGTTGCCGTACTTGGCGTCCAGCACCTTGATGCCGGGGAAGGCCTTCAGGCCGCCGTTGAAGGCGTCGTTGCGTTCGTTGTCCACGTTGGAGGCAATGCCGCGCAGCACCACCACGTTGCCTTTGCCGCCCAGTGCCTTGCCGATGTAGGCAGCCGGCACTTCACCAAACGTGGTGTTGTTGGGGGCCACGTAGGCATCTTGTGCGCTGGTGTCGGTCAGGCCGCGGTCCACCACGGTCACGTACACGCCCTTGCCCTTGAGCTGGGCCACGGGTTTGGTCAAAGCGGCAGATTCAAAAGGCAACACCACTAGGGCGTTGATCTTGTTCACGGTCAGCAAATCTTGCAGCTGGTTGGCCTGTTCGGGCGAGCCGCTGGCCGTCTTCACAATCACTTCCAGGCCAGGGTTGGCTTTCTCGAGTTCGGCTTTGGCCTGGTTGGCCCAGAACACCACGCCTGCCATGAAGCTGTGCGTGGCGGCCGGGATGGACACGCCCAGCACGACCTTGTCGGCCGCGAAGCTGGCGTTGCTGCCCAGCGCGGCCAGGGCCACGGCGGTCAGTGCGAGTCTGCGTGTAATTTTTTTCATTTCAGTTGTCTCCTAAGGTGCAGGTTAAAAAACAGCGGTTGCTGTGGTTGGGGAAAATTTTTGAGAGCGTGGGGGCTCATCTCTTTGTTCGCTGCATGAAAGCGACCGCGATGATCACGATGCCTTGCACCGCGGCGTTCAGGTAGACGCTGATGATGCTGGTGAGATTCAAGAGGTTGCTGATGACGGAGAGCAGAACGGCCCCCACGACCGTGCCGGTGATGGTGCCCGCACCACCCTTGAGCGCAGTGCCGCCCACGATGACAGCGGCAATGGCCTCCAGCTCCCACAGCAGGCCCGTGGTGGGCGAGGCCGAGCCCAGGCGCGGCACATAGAGCAGCGTGGCAATGCCCACGCACACACCCAGCAGCACATAAGTCAGCACCTTCACGCGGTCCACATCCACGGCGGCGTAGCGCGCCACCTGTTCGTTGGAACCTATGGCCTGCACATAGCGGCCAAATGTGGTGCGGTTGAGGATCACGCTGCCCAACAGCGCCACCGCCAGAAACACCCACACGGGAATGGGAATGCCCGCCAGGCTGCCGTAGTACACCGGGCTGTAGATGTCGGTCAGGTCGTTGTCCAGCGTGATGGCGCCGCCGTTGGAGAAGTAGGTAAGGTAGGCGCGGAAGATGCCCAGCGTGCCCAGCGTCACGATGAAGGGCTCGATGCGCCCCTTGGTAATCAGCAGGCCGTGCGCCAGGCCAAATGCCGCACCCAGCACCAGGGCCAGGGCCATGCCCAGCACCACCGTGCCCACAGGCGAACCCAGCTTGGGCCCGAGGTAATTCATTGCCAGGATCACACTGCCCGCAATCAGCGCGGCCATGGAGCCCACTGACAGGTCAATGCCGCCGGACACGATGACAAAGCACATGCCCACGGCAATGATGCCGATAAAGGCCGTGCGGGTCAGCACATTCGTGATGTTGTCCAGCGTGGCGAAATTGCTGTTGAGCAGGGTGCCCAGCACGCACAGCAGCACCAGGCCAATGACCGGGCCCATGCCCTGCAGTTTGGCAAGCCACTGGCCGGCTTGCGCCGCGGTGGTGGTTTTAGTGGGTTCCTGTGGCATGGGCGATGAGCTCCTCTTCGGTGAGTTGTTGGGATTCCAGAACCGTTTGCAGCCGGCCCGCACGCATCACCGCCACGCGGTGGCACAGGCCAATGAGCTCCATGAGTTCGCTGGAAATAATGACGACGGCCAGGCCCTGGCTGGCCAGTTTCTGGATGAGTAAATAGATGTCGCGTTTGGCGCCCACGTCCACGCCGCGCGTGGGTTCGTCCAGCACCACGACCTTGGGGCCGGGGTGCAGCACCTTGGCCAGCGCCACCTTCTGCTGGTTGCCGCCCGACAGGCTGGAGGCCTTGATGTGCAGGCTGCCGGTGCGAATGCCAAATTCGTCCACCGCACCGGCCAGCGCCTGGTGCTCCAGCGCGGGCTGCAGCAACGGTGTGGCGTAGCGCTCCAGCGCCATCAGGGTCAGGTTCTCGCGCAGGCCAAAGTTCACGTGCAGGCCCTTGCCCTTGCGGTCTTCGCTCAGGTACGTCAGGCCCAGGCGCACGGCGTCGCGCGGGCTGCGGATGGTCTGCAGGCGGCCTTGCAGCTCCACCGTGCCTGCAGTGCAGGCGCGCAGGCCCATGATGCCTTCAAACAGTTCGGTGCGGCCCGCGCCCACCAGGCCCGCAAAGCCCAGAATCTCGCCGGGGCGCACTTCAAAGCTCACGTCGTGTGCCCAGCCGGGCACCGACATGCCCTGCACGCGCAATGCGGGTGTGGTGGTGGCGGGCGGCGTGGCTTTGGGCGGGTATAGATCCGCCAGTTCGCGGCCCACCATGAGGTTGGCCATTTGCTGGCGCGAGAGGCTGGCCGTGGGTTGCTGGGCCACACAGCGGCCGTCGCGCATCACCACCACCTGGTCGGTCATGCGCTCCACCTCGTCCAGCTTGTGCGAGATGTAGACCAAGGTCACGCCCTCGCTTTTGAGCTGGCGCATCAGGCCAAACAGGCGTTCGGTTTCGGTCGGCGTGAGGGTGGCGGTGGGCTCGTCCATGATCAGCAGGCGCGCCTTGCGCAACAGCGCGCGGGCAATCTCCACGAGCTGCTTCTCCGCCACGATCAGGTCTTTCACCCGCGTGTTCACATCGGCAGTGAGTCCTACCTGGGCAATGGCCGCCTGCGCCTCCGTGCGCATGGTCTCCTCGTCCAGCAGCAGGCCACCCCAACCGCGTTTTTTCTCGTGGCCCAGGAACAGGTTTTGCGCAATGGTCAGGTCTTCGGCCAGGCTGAATTCCTGGTGGATCAGCACAATGCCCTGGGCTTCAGCGTCGCGGGAGCTGGCGAAGGTATGTGGCGTGCCATTGATCAGCAGGCTGCCGCCCGTGGCGGCCTCGAACCCGGCCAGGATCTTCATCAGCGTGGACTTGCCCGCGCCGTTCTCGCCCAAGAGGCCCAGCACCTGGCCCGTGGGCAGGGTGAAGTCCACCCCATGCAGCACCTGCACCGGGCCAAAGGACTTGGTGGTGCCGCGGAATTCGATCTGCAAACTCATGCGCTGGCCTTTCGGTGTTTCAAGGTTTCTTGCATGGCCAGCACGCCGGCACCCACCACACCGGCGCGTTCGGCCAAGGGCGTGTACTGGATCTCCAGGTGCCGTGTGGACAGGGCCAGCGAGCGCTGGTACACGCTTTGCCGCACCGAGGCCAGCAGCTGCGGCCCCGTGCGCGTGAGTCCGCCGCCTATGAACACATGGGAGGGGTTGAAGAAGTTCACCACCGAGGCCAGCATCTGCCCGATGCGGTTGCCCGATTCCTGGATGATGCGGTTGGCCGCGGCATCGCCATTGCGGCTGGCCTGGCCCACGAGTTCCGGCGTGATCACGCCGTTGGCTTCCAGCGAGGCCGCCAACAAGGGGCTCTCACCCGAGGTAGCAGCCTCTGTGGCCGAGCGCACGATGGCCGGGGCCGCGGCCATCACCTCCACACAGCCCAGCTTGCCGCAGTGGCAGCGCGGGCCGTCCACATCCACACAGATGTGGCCCACGTCACCGGCCGAGCCGTTGGCGCCGCGGTAGACCTCGCCATGGCAGACGATGCCGCAGCCAATGCCGGTGCCCACCTTGATGACCAGGAAGTTTTGCAGCCCGCCCTGCAGGCGCCACAGCTCGCCGAGCGCCATCAGGTTCACGTCGTTGTCCACAAACACCGGGGCGCTGTACTCCTCGCGCAGGTAGTCGCGGATGGAGAAGCTGTCCCATTCGGGCATCAGCGGCGGGTTTACCAACTGGGCGCTTTCAAAGTCCACCGGGCCGGGCACGCCCATGCCAATGGCGATGACCTGTTTGGCGGTCATACCGCACTGGGCCAGCAACTGGCGCATCAGCACGCGCAGGCGCGCCAGCACCACGCCGGGGCCGGTGCGCACATCGGTGGTTTCGGTGTGGCGGGCCAGCACGGTCAGGTCCGGGCGCAGCACGGCCACGTCCAGGCTGGTGGCGCCCAGGTCCACACCCACCAGCACACCCAGGTCGGCGCTGAGCTTGATGGTTTCGGGCCGGCGCCCGCCCGTGGAGCCGCGCAGGCCGCTCTCTTCCAGCAGGCCCACGTCCAGCAGGCCGGCTATCAGGTTGTTGGTCTTGCTCTTGGAAAACTCCAAGCGGTCGGACAGGGCGAAGCGCGAACTGCCCTCGGACCAAAAAATGGCCTGCAGCAATGCGGTCTCGTCCAAAGACAAATCGTCCCAGGGTGCCAAAGTCTGTCTCCTGTATTTTTTCGTTCCACCCATCGTCTGGCTCGGGGTGGTGGCGAATCGTAGGGGGGGTGCTTCAGCCAGACAAGATCGAACTTAGACCAAATTCAGGCCGAAGTCACGCGCATTCGGACCGGGTAAATGCGTAAGCCTGGGTTGGGGGAAGTGGTTTACAGTTGACGTTTACGTAAACGTCAATTCGCCACCTTTTGCCGTTTTTCTGCCCTTTTTTGCGAGCGCCCCATGACCGATCTGTCCGCTGACTTCAAGGCCCTGGCCAACTACCGCCCCACGCACAAGGTGCGCTTTGTCACCGCGGCCAGCCTGTTTGACGGGCACGACGCGGCCATCAACATCATGCGGCGCATCCTGCAGGGCATGGGTGCTGAAGTCATCCACCTGGGCCACAACCGCAGCGTGGACGAGGTGGTCACCGCTGCGCTGCAAGAAGACGTGCAAGGCATTGCCATCAGCTCCTACCAGGGCGGCCACGTGGAGTACTTCAAGTACATGGTGGACTTGCTTAAAAGCCGTGGCGGTGCGCATATCCAGGTGTTTGGCGGTGGCGGTGGCGTGATCGTGCCGGCCGAAATCCGCGAGCTGCATGCCTATGGCGTGGCCCGCATCTACAGCCCCGAAGACGGCCAGCGCATGGGCCTGGCCGGCATGATTGGCGAGATGGTGATGCGTTGTGACAAGGACATCACGGGCTTAGCCCCCACCGATCTCTCCGCCATCCAGGGCCATACCGAGGCTAGCTGGCGTGCACTGTCCCAGTTGCTCACCGCCATTGAAGCTTCCAAGGTTCATGAGGCCCTGGCCCGCGAGGTACGTGCGCAGGCAGCTACCAAAAAGATAGCAGTTGTGGGTATCACCGGCACCGGCGGCGCTGGCAAGTCCAGCCTGACCGACGAGCTGATCCGCCGCCTGCGGCTGGACCAAAACGACAGTTTGCGCGTGGCGGTGATTTCCATCGACCCCAGCCGTCGCAAGAGCGGTGGCGCGTTGCTGGGCGACCGCATTCGCATGAATGCCATCAGCCCCTGGCAGCAAGGCAATCGCGTATTCATGCGTTCGCTTGCCACGCGCGACTTTGGCTCCGAAATCAGCGCGGCCCTGCCCGATGTGATTGCTGCCTGCAAGGTGGCGGGGTTCGATCTGGTGGTGGTGGAGACCTCAGGCATTGGCCAGGGCGATGCGGCCATCGCGCCGCTGGTGGATGTGCCGGTCTACGTGATGACACCGGAGTTCGGCGCGGCCAGCCAGCTCGAAAAAATCGACATGTTGGACTTTGCCGAGTTTGTGGCCATCAACAAGTTTGACCGCAAGGGTGCCAGCGATGCGCAGCGCGATGTGTCCAAGCAAGTGCAGCGCAACAAGGAAGCCTGGACCACGCCCGCTGACCAGATGCCCGTGTTCGGCACCATGGCCGCGCGCTTCAACGACGATGGTGTCACTGCGCTCTACCAAGCGCTGCTGCCGCGCCTGCAGGCCTTGGGTGTGCCGCTGAAAGACGGCATCCTGCCCAAAGTAGCGGTGCGCTACAGCAGCAACCAGACGCCGGTGGTGCCCGCGGCGCGCACGCGCTACCTGGCTGAGATCAGCGACACGGTGCGGGGCTACAAAAAGCGCGCACGGGCGCAGGCTACGCTGGCACGCGAAATCCAGCAGCTGCAGGCGGCTGCCGTCATGCTCAAGGTGGACAAGCCCGACCGTGCGCCCGCCGCCGAGGCGGCGCTGGACCTGGCCGGCCAGCGCAAGGCGCGCCAGGACCGCGATGCGCGGCAACTGCTGCAGCAGTGGCCCGAGATGCAAAAGGCCTACGCGGGCGACGAGTACGTGGTGAAGATCCGCGACAAGGAAATCCGCACCGCGCTCACCACCAAGAGCCTGAGTGGCACCACCATCCGCAAGGTGGCGCTGCCGCAGTACGAGGACCATGGCGAAATTTTGAAGTGGCTGATGCTGGACAACGTGCCTGGCAGCTACCCCTACACGGCCGGCACCTTTGCCTTCAAGCGCGAGGGCGAAGACCCCACCCGCATGTTCGCGGGCGAAGGCGATGCCTTTCGCACCAACACGCGCTTCAAGCTGCTCTCCAGCGGCATGGCGGCCAAGCGGCTGAGCACCGCCTTTGATTCGGTCACGCTCTACGGCAACGACCCCGACCCGCGGCCCGACATCTACGGCAAGGTGGGCAACAGCGGGGTGAGCATCGCCACGCTGGACGACATGAAGGTGCTGTATGGCGGCTTCGATCTGTGCAGCCCGTCCACCAGCGTGTCCATGACCATCAACGGGCCGGCGCCCTCCATCCTGGCCATGTTCATGAACACGGCCATCGACCAGAACATCGAGAAGTTCCAGGCCGACAACGGCCGCGAGCCCACCGACACCGAGGTCGCAAAAATCCGCGAGTGGGTTCTGGCCAATGTGCGCGGCACCGTGCAAGCCGACATCCTGAAAGAAGACCAGGGCCAGAACACCTGCATCTTCAGCACCGAGTTTTCACTGAAGGTGATGGGCGACATTGCCGAGTACTTCGTGCACCATGACGTGCGCAACTTCTACAGCGTGAGCATCAGCGGCTACCACATCGCCGAAGCCGGCGCCAACCCCATCAGCCAGCTCGCGTTCACGCTGTCCAACGGTTTCACCTTTGTGGAGGCCTACCTGGCCCGCGGCATGCACATTGACGACTTTGCGCCCAACCTGAGCTTCTTCTTCAGCAACGGCATGGACCCCGAGTACACCGTGATGGGCCGCGTGGCGCGCCGCATCTGGGCGGTGGCGATGAAAGAAAAGTACGGCGCCAACGAGCGCAGCCAGAAGCTGAAATACCACATCCAAACCAGCGGCCGCAGCCTGCACGCGCAAGAGATCCAGTTCAACGACATCCGCACCACGCTGCAAGCCCTGATTGCGATTTACGACAACTGCAACAGCCTGCACACCAATGCGTTCGACGAGGCCATCACCACGCCCACCGAAGACAGCGTGCGTCGCGCCATGGCCATCCAGCTCATCATCAACCGCGAATGGGGCCTGGCCAAGAACGAGAACCCAAGCCAGGGCGCCTTCATCATCGAAGAGCTGACCGAGCTGGTGGAAGAGGCCGTGCTCAAGGAGTTTGAAAGCATTGCCGAGCGCGGCGGTGTGCTGGGCGCCATGGAAACCGGCTACCAGCGCGGCAAGATCCAGGACGAGAGCATGCACTACGAGATGCTCAAGCACACGGGCGAGCTGCCCATCATCGGCGTCAACACCTTCCGCAACCCGCATGGTGACCAGGTGATGGAGAAGCTGGAGCTGGCACGCAGCACGGACGAGGAAAAACAAAACCAGCTCAAACGCCTGGCCGACTTCCACATCCGCCATGCCGATACGGCGCCCGCCATGCTCAAGCAACTGCAGCAAGCTGTCATCGACAACCAGAACGTCTTCAATGTGCTGATGGACGCCGTGCGCGTCTGCTCGCTGGGCCAGATCACCAACGCGCTGTTCGAGGTGGGTGGGCAGTACCGACGCAATATGTAAGGGCGCCAGGCCCCTGCCGTTACACGCCGGGGCAGATTTTTGAGAGCAGTGGGAGCAGCGCGTCAATGAGGGCGTCGGGCGAAGCCTCGGTGTTCGCCTCTGGCCAGCGGCTCTGAAACTCCGCGATCTCCAGACCCACGACCGCATTCTTTGCCAGCGCGGTCATCGCTTCACCCAGGTCGGCCAGCGTCAACCCACCGGGTACCAGGTATTCGGTGGGCACGGTGCCCGGCTCCAACACGTCGCAGTCCAGATGGATGTACACGGGTCGTTGCCCAATGGCGGTCGCCAGTCGCTGCGCCAGGTCTTTGCCCGGTGGCACCAGCCGCAAGGTGCCACTGTCGATCAGGGCTTGTTCCGCGGGGTCGATGTCCCGCGCACCCACTAAAACGACTTGGGCCAGTCGCAGATCGCCGGACAAGCCGGTGTCCCACAGCCCGGCCGCGCCGGTCAGCACCAGGCCACCCAGGTAGCCCGACGCGGAGTTGGCCGGCAGGTTGCTGTCCGCATGGGCATCGAACCAGACGATGGCGGCATCGGGGTGGTGGCGTGCCACCATGGGCAAGGTGGCAATGGCCGCGGCGCAGCGGCCCAGCGTGGTGATGGGAACCTGGCCACGCTGCAAGGTGCGCTCCATCGCGCGCGCGAGTTCTTCCAGTTCCTGGCGGGCGGCGTTCAGTTCTACATCCCACGGGGCGGCCAGGGGTGTGCGGGGCGTACCCACCACCTGGGGGCTCAGGCCAAGCCGCTGGGCCAACGCCTGGCCCATGCGCTGCGCCCCCGCCATGCCCAAGGGGTTGCGGTCGGCCACGCGCCCCTGGAACACGGTGAGCTGGGCCGGTTTCGCCGGGTGGGGCTGTGTGTCGTCCTGGGTTGGGGGCGTGCCGATGTGCTGTGTCATTGCCGGGATTATCCGAGGCAGAGGTTTTGAAGCCCCACAGGCGACGGACTTGCGCCAAGTTGGTGCGCTTATTGCTAGCCCTGGGTTGAGCCCTGAAACCCCGCAACGGCGCGGGGCTGCGTGGCTACGGGACGCGCACCATGTTGTCAAAAATTCCGTTGTGGCTGGGTCGTTTGAGCGTGGGGCGCAAGCTCACCCTCATCTACCTGCTGGACCTGACCGCAGTGATTTATGTCTCGGGCATCCTGATCCACGAGAAGTACCTGGCCATCGACTTTGCGCGCAAGGAAATTGTGGGTGCCAGCTATACCGAGGTGGTGCGCCGCAACCTGATGGGGGTGTTCATCGTGCCGGCGCCTCCCCAGGCCCTGCAAGATTTTGAATCCATCCGCGCGCTGCACGACGCCGAGCTGAACACCGCCGAGCCTTCGCAGCGCCTGCAAGCCCTGCTCGCTGGCAACACCAGCACGCGCGAGAAAACCCAGCTGCTGGCCCAGGGCCGCGACCTGCTCACCATTGTGGGCAACCAGTCCAACCTGATTCTGGACCCGGACCTGGACAGCTATTACGTCATGTCGCTCACCGTGCTGCGCTTTCCCGAGCTGCTGCAGGTTCTGTTTGACACGCGCGATTTCATGCGCAACTGGGGCCAGAACCAGCGCGGCGCCAATCCCACGGCGCAGCTGCTGACCCTGGTGGGCCGCTTGGATGCGGTGCTGCAGGGTATGGAGTCGGACTACGCGCAGGCTTGGCTGGCGGGCTCGCCCCAGCTGAAAGGCGCGCTACTGGAAACCCGGCAAAGCCTGCTGCAGGCCGGACGGGCCTTTGCCGTCACGGTGCAGGCCACGGCACAAGAAAAGCCCACGGCGGCCCAGGTGGCCGAGCTGGACCAGGCCTACCAGCAGGCGCTGTCGGCCCTGAACGATGCTTGGCGCGTGGGCGTGGAGCAGCTGCAGGTGCTGCTGGATGCGCGCGTGGACGGGCTGTTTCACCGCATGTGGCTGCACCTGGGCACCGCCTTCTTGCTGCTGGGCTGCATCTTGAGCCTGGTGTACTTGGTGGCCAGCCAGATTGCGCGTCCGCTGCAGGCACTGGCCGGCGTGGCCGACAAGGTGCGGCGCACGGCCGACTACACCCACCGGGCCCAGTGGCACAGCCGCGACGAGATTGGCCAGCTGTTCACCGCCTTCAACGGCATGCTGGCCCGGCTGGACCGCGATCGCCTGGCCCAGCAGGAACTGGCGGCCAGCGCTCGCGCGGCCGAAGCGCAGCTGGAGCTGGTGGAGGCTTTCCCGATGCCCATGGTGGTGACTTCGGTGCCCGATCACGAGGTGCTGCACGCCAATGCACCGGCCCAGCCCTGGCTGGGCAGTAGCGGTGTGGACCCCTGGCGCACGGGGCTGGATGCGGCGGTGCGTGGCCGTTTCTTTCAGCGCCTGGCCGACTTTGGTGTGGTCGACGAATTCGAGGTGCGCTGGCTGGGCGGCACCACGCCATCGTGGGCCGTGCTGTCCGCGCGGCGGCTCAAGTTCCAGGGGCGTGATGCCATCCTCACCGCGTTTGCGCCTATCAACAAGCTCAAGGTGATGGAGCAGCGGCTGGAGTTGTGGGCCAAGGTGTTTGAGGCGTCCAGCGAGAGCATCATCATCATGGACGAGTCGCGCAAGATCATCAGCGTGAACCGGGCCTTTTGCCGCAGCACAGCGTTCGACTTCTACGAGGTGATCGGCCACGACCTCTCGCTGGTGATGGACAGCCCCCAGGACATGCTGTGGTCCGACCTGGAAGACAAGGACGCCTGGCAGGGCGAGGTGCACATCCGCAAGCAGTCGGGCGACACCTACCCGGCGTGGCTCATGGTGTCGGCCGTGCACAAGAACGCCACCAGCGGCGAGGTGGTGAACTACATCGGCATCTCCATCGACATCACCGACCGCAAGGCCAAGGAGGAGCGCATTCGCTTCCTGGCCCAGCACGATGTGCTGACCGAACTGCCCAACCGCTCGCTGTGCCAGCAGCGCCTGGGCGAGGCGCTGGCCCAGGCGCGGGTGACGGGTGAGCAGGTGGCCGTGCTGTTCATCGACCTGGACCGCTTCAAGCTCATCAACGACACGCTGGGCCACCACATTGGCGATGGCCTGCTGCGCACCGTGGCGCGGCGTTTGATGAACGCGGTGCGTGCCGATGACACCGTGAGCCGCCTGGGCGGCGATGAGTTTGTGGTGATCTTGCGCCACGTGGTGAGCCGCGAGGAACTGACTGCCATGGTGAACCAGCGGTTGATTCCTGCCATTCGCCAGAGCGCGCTGGTGGACGGCAATGAGCTGACCGTGTCCTGCAGCGTAGGCGTGGCGCTGTACCCGGGCGATGCGACCGACCAGGACGAACTGATGCGCCGTGCCGATGCGGCCATGTACGAGGCCAAGTCTGCCGGGCGCGACACCGCACGCTTCTTCTCGCCCGAGACCGACCAGCGCGTGCTGGCCCGCCAGACCATGGAAGGCCAGCTGCGCCAGGCGCTGGCGAATGACGAGTTCAGCCTGCACTTTCAACCGCGGCTGAACGCGCGCACCCGCCGTGTGCAGGGCGCGGAGGCCTTGCTGCGTTGGAACAACCCCATGCTGGGCCAGGTGGCGCCCGGGCACTTCATCCACCTAGCCGAAGAGACCGGGCTCATCAAGCCGATTGGCCTGTGGGTGCTGCGCGAGGCCTGCGCCCAGTGGATGGCGCTGGAGGCGCAGGGTGTGTGCAAGGGGCTGGAATTGTCGGTCAACCTTTCGGTGGCGCAGCTGTCGGACCCAGAACTCGTGGGGCAGCTGGAATCGGTGCTGCGTGCCAGCGGCATACCACCGCACCAGCTGGAGCTGGAGCTAACCGAGTCGCAGTTGATGGACAACCCTGGCGCCGCGCAGGCCCAGGTATCGGCGCTCAAAGCCTTGGGCGTGCAAATCGCCATTGATGACTTTGGCACGGGGTATTCGAGCCTGGCCTACCTCAAGCGCTTTGAGATCGACAAGCTCAAGGTGGACCAGTCGTTTGTGCAGAGCATGCTGGACGACAGCGCCGATGCAGCCATCGTGCATGCGGTCATTGCGCTGGGCCACACCCTGGGCCTGAAGGTGGTGGCCGAAGGCGTGGAGAACCTACCCACAGCCCAGACACTGACCGCGCTGGGCTGCGACGAGCTGCAGGGCTACTGCTTCAGCCGGCCGCAGCCGATCGAGGAGTTTGTCGCCTGGCTGCAAGGCCAGGACGACCCACCCAACCGCCGGCGCGGTCGTTAGGGCTGCTAAGCCCGCGCGGGCTTATTGGGCCAGCGCCTTGCGCGCAGCCAGGGCCGTGTCGGTGAAGTCGGTGAACACGCCGTCCACACCGGTTTTGTAGAACGCGGTGTATTCGGCAGCCGGGTTCTTCTGGTAGTCGGCCGCCAGGCGGCGCGACTCGTTGCGGAAGGTGAAGGGGTGGACAAACAGCCCGGCCTTGTGCGCATCGGCCACCAGGCGGGTGGCTGGCTGGCTGGTGGCGTCGGCGTCGTTGACCTTGCCATCGCCGTTCACGTCCACGGGCTTACCGTCGGCGCCGATGGTGCCCTTGGTGCTGATGATGTAGCGCTTCCACGGGCCAATGCCGTCGGCATAGGTCTTGATCTCGGCCAGGCCTTCAGGTGTCACCATCACATCAAAGTTGCGCTTGTCACCCATGATGGTCCAGTCGTAGGGGCGGTCGCTGGGCACGGCAAAGGTGATCTGGCCGGTGCGCAGGTCCACACCGTCACCGTCAATCAGCTGCACCAGCTTGGTCTGCAGGCCCTTGCTCTTCATGTACTTCAGGCTGCTGGGCTCAAACGACTGCACAAAGATGGGTGCGCTCTTGCTGTTCCAGCCGGCCTTGGTGATCAGCGCGATGAGCTGGTCTTCCATGGGCAGGCCCAGGGCGGCAAAGTAGCTGGGGTTTTTGGTTTCGGGGTAGATGGCGATAGTGCGACCGGTCTTGGCGGACTGGGCCTTGGCCAGGTCGATCACCTCTTGCAGCGTGGGCACCTTGAACTGGCCGTTGAACTGCTGGGGGCGCTCCACGTCGGTGGAGATGGCGCCCAGGGTCTTGATCTCGGCCAGCGTGAAGTCGTCGCTGAACCAGCCGGTTTGCGTTTCGCCATCCACCTGGATGGTCTTCTTGCGCGATGCAAATTCGGGGTGCTTGGCCACATCGGTGCTGATGGCCAGGTTGGGGTCGTGGCGGGTGATCAGTTGGCGGTCTTTGGTCACCACAATGTCCATCTCGATCACGTCGGCACCCAGCTCAATGGCGCGGGTGTAGGCCTCCAGCGTTTCTTCGGGCAAGTAGCCGGACGCACCACGGTGCGCAATCACCAAGGGCAGCTGGCCATCCAGCGTGGGCAGACCACTGCGTTGGCCGGGCACGGTGCCACAGGCGGACAGACCCAGGGCCAAGAGCAGCGCTGCGCTGGCGGCGGGGTGAAGGCGAAACGGGATCGAAGGCATGCACTACTCCTAGGTAAAGAAGCGGCCGATGCTAGCCATCGATTGTGAAAGTTTTGTGTCAATCCCTTGACCAATTTCCACGACGCATTATTTGAAGTGCTCCTGTTTCAGGAGCTGCTTGCGCATATTCCACGGGGCTTCCGCCCTATTTTGTATGTATCAGGCCTGTAGGTGTTGGTGCAGCCATTGCGCCATGGGGCTGTCGCTGCGCTCCAGCTCATGCACGATGGTGAAGTGGTCGGCACCCGGCACGGCGCGCAGCTCTGTCGGGTTGCCCAACGCTTGCGCGGCCGCGTGGTACAGCGCGGACTGGCGTGCAAATTCGCTGCTCTCGGCCCCGCCCCAGGTTACCCAGGTGGGCGTGGGGCAGGTGCGCACATTCGCGGCGGGGGAGTAGTGGCGCACCGTGTGCTCGTCCAGCTGGATCATGGGCTGCAGGTAGCTGTAGCGCAGCGGTTGCAGGTCGTGCAGGCCGCTGATCAGCACCGCCGCCTTGAGCGGGTCGCGCGGCAGGCCGTAGTCGGTGTCCCACGCGGTTTCCAGGCACATGGCGCTCAGGTGGCCGCCGGCCGAGTGGCCGCCCACGGCCACGCGCGCGGGGTCGCCGCCGTACTGGGCGATGTTGCGCAGCGTCCAGGCCACGGCCGCGCGGCACTGGCGGGTGATCTCGGCAATGGTGACAACGGGGCACAGCGCGTAGTTCACCACTACGGTGGTGATGCCCAGCGGCTGCAGGCCCAGCGCCACACCGCTGAAATCTTTGGATGACATGGCGCGCCAGTAGCCACCGTGGATGAAGACGAACACGGGCGCGTTGGGGGTGTCGGCCGGAAAGATGTCCAGCGTCTCGTGCACCGTGGGGCCAAAGGGGATGTCCAGGTGGTTCTTCAGCGTGGCACGCGCCTTGGTGGCCTGCGCCACGAAGTGTTTGCCCGGTGCGGAGGCGTCGGCCAGCGCGATGGAGGGGTTGTACTGCGCGTCGATTTGCGCCTGGGTGTCAAAGTCGCGGTAGAGCTTGGGCATGGGGCTTAGGGATGGAAATAAGCCCCATGGTAGCCGCGCCAATGCAGTTTCAGTTCAGCAGGTAGGCGTCGGCCTGGGCTTCCAGGTCTTCGGCGTCGATGGCGGCGTCATAGGCAGCGCGGTTGGCCAGCGCTTCCTTGGTGTAGGGGATCAGGGGCTTGTCCAGCGGGCGCAGCTTGTGGCGGCGCAGGCCACGTAGCTGCTGGGAGCGTTCCATGGTCTGCAAAACCAGTTCAGGCTCCATCATCAGGCTGAAGGGGTTGAGGGCGGTGGTGGTGTCGTTCATGGCAGTTCTCCGGTGGGTTCCTTGCGCTGTGCAATGACACTGGCGCTTGGATGAACTGTAGTCACAGTCCCTTGGAACTGGAGTCCGACAACGGCTGTAAACCTTGTAAGGCTTTTTCCTACAAGAGTCTCGCCCGCACGCTCTTGCCCTTGACCTTGCCGGCGTTGAGTTTGGCGCAGGCTTCAGTGGCAATGCTGCGTTCCACGGCCACAAAAGTGCAGTACTCAGTCACAGCAATTTTGCCGATCTGCTCGCGGGTGTAGGCCGGGCCGCCGTCCATGCTGGTCAACGCGCCCAGCACGTCGCCAGGACGAATCTTCTCTTTGCGGCCACCCGCAATCTGCACCGTCACCATGGGGGGCAGCAGGCGGCCCTTGCCCGTGGGTGTGAGCTCGTCGCGCTTGAACCAGACCGACGGCGCGTTCTGGTACTGCTCGATCTTGCCGACCGAGCCCATCTCATTCATGGACACCAGGCTCACCGCCAGGCCGGACTGGCCTGCGCGGCCGGTGCGGCCCACGCGGTGCACATGCACCTCCGCGTCGGGCGTGATGTCCACGTTGATGACCAGGTCCAGCTCTTTCACGTCCAGCCCGCGTGAGGCCACATCGGTCGCCACCAGCACCGAGCAGCTGCGGTTGGCAAACTGCGCCAGCACCTGGTCGCGCTCGCGCTGCTCCAGGTCGCCATGCAAGGCCTGCGCCACAAAGCCCTGGCCCTGCAGCAGCGTCACCAGTTCATTGCACTGCTGGCGCGTGTTGCAAAAGGCAATGGTGCTGACGGGGCGGAAGTGGTTGAGCAGCAGGCCCACGGTGTCCAGCCGGTTGCTGCGTTCCACCTCGTAAAAGCGCTGCTCGATGGTGTTTTCAGCCGCGGGGGCCTTCACAGTGATCTGTTGCGGGTCGCGCATGAATTGCTGCGCCAACTTGGCAATGCCCTCTGGGTAGGTGGCCGAGAACAGCAGGGTCTGGCGTTCCTTGGGGGTTTGCTTGACCACGGTGGCAATGTCCTCGAAGAAGCCCATGTCCAACATGCGGTCGGCCTCGTCCAGCACCAGGGTGTTCAGATTTTCCAGCGAGAGATATTCACGCTCCAGCAGGTCCATGATGCGGCCCGGCGTGCCGACCACGATGTGGGCGCCGTTTTCCAGGCTGGCACGCTGGCCGCGTGTGGCCACGCCACCGCACAGCGTCACCACCTTGATGTTCTCTTCGGCCCGCGCCAGGCGGCGAATTTCCACCGTCACCTGGTCCGCCAGTTCGCGCGTGGGGCACAGCACCATAGCTTGCACGGCAAACCAGCGCGGGTTCAGCTTGGCCAGCAGCGCCAGCGCAAAGGCCGCCGTCTTGCCGCTGCCGGTCTTGGCCTGGGCAATCAGATCCTGCCCAGCCAGTGCTACGGGCAGGCTGGCAGCCTGGATGGGCGTCATGGACTCGTAGCCCAGCTGCTGCAGGTTGGCGAGGGTGGTGGGGGAGAGGGGGAGAGAGGAGAAAGCGGTCATCTCCCGATTATCGGGGCTGGGGTGCGCAATCGGTTGGTGGGTGATTCTGGATGCTATTGTTTTGATAGCTGGTTGCGCATATTCCACAAGGGCTATGGGCCTGTATTGTGTGTAAACAGCCTTGCTGAGGTGGAATAGCGTCGGCCTTTATGGTTTGCCCGCTGCATGCGAAGCTCGAATAAGCATGAGCTGCTTGCTGCGCCATTGCTGACTAGAGTTTGCGCAGGATGTGGTCTTTGGCATCAGAGGCGCTGTACCACGACCCATTGCGATCGAATTGGCGCAGGCGTTGGAGACGCGTGGGCAAGGCCTGTCAAGAATCCTAAGGCTCATGTTGCGATGATCTTTTTCATATCGACGCTGTACGGTTTCCCAATCTTGGTCAGCCTTCCGAACGCTCTACTACCACCTCACTGAACTGCAGCACAGGTTGTATATCCGTGTAATTGGCTATGTCGCCCCTGATCTCCTGCGCGTGCGGGCTGCGGGCTGCCTGGAAAGCTTCGACAGAAGTGCAGATGAAGTCGCACTTGGCCACGTAAACAGGGTCAGTGCCCGGAGCACCACCTGCGATGCCCTTGTCCACCGTGTAGTACAGACATGCAGCGCCGAGCCGCTGTTTCACCATTGGCATATGCCTCTCTCGGTAGTAAGCATGATCGAATCGCGCGCCTGCGACGTACGGGTACATGACACTGACTTTGATCATCGGGGTTTTCTCCTGTTAGCGCATGGTAATTGAGGCACCTCAGCCTGTGACGACGACAACGGGCGCTTACGCCGCAGAGCCGAGGCGTCTCCAGACTGAATGCAGACATTTTTTCGCTTCCAAGCAGTCGTTAAGCCCTTGACTCGCTTAGCGCGCGCGAGATAAATGCAAGGTTTTGTTCGTACATCAAAGCGCACGCCCTTGGCACTCCCTCTCGAACTTTAGTGCCTCTTTTCTGTCACCAAAGTAGCGCGGAATTGCTTGAATCGCCATAAGCCCTTCCATTGGTCTGTCGTAGTGTCCTAGGACAAGACCACCGTAGCAGTTGTGAGCATGGCAGCCGCTGATATACATACTGTTGTTTGTCACAAGTACATTGTCCGGTCGTACGAGAACCTCAACGCCGTTTCTGAGGAATCTGCCTCGTGTCACGACTATCTTGTTTGGCGGAGCAAACTCAATCTCAAGAAGAATTTTTCGGTGTGCTTCGCGCAAGGTGAGCGTAGTACCGACTAGTTGCACATCCCACGGACTCATCGAATAGAGCAACTGATTGTTCTTAATTTGAAGAACAGGTTGATTGCACTCGTCGAATGCAACGAAGTTTAGAAGTAAATGCCCGTCACCGAGTATGAGCTCGACCAAGGCGACTCCATCAATACTTATTGGCACCATGACAGTACCGTAACCTTGATCCTCGCAAGTAAAGCTATTCCCTCCAATAATTACCTCCGCGTGCTTGCCGGCGAAGTGAAGGTTATATGGCTTCGACACACCCTCTCGCAGGTTGAAGGGGCTTGAATTGGATTGGCGAACTGCTTCCTTTGGCAAAAGTCCACCAGTCTTCTCACGATGGTGCTGATCACACAGAAGCGTGATTTCCTCCGCAACATGGCGCTTCACTTGCGCCCATTCCTCCATGTGCTCGTACTCATAAAGAGGCAGCCCACAAACCACGCAGCCAAACCCGCAGCGTTGACGGATCTGCCGCTGGATGGGTAGCGGAATGTTCCGGCTTGTGCATTCAACTTCGTCGACCATCAGCACTCCCTTTACGGCTAACGAATAATGTATGGAAAATTCATGGGAATCAGTATCCAACTGAGCCTTGCCCCGGGATGACCGCTTCCGCCGGCGGATTCAACCCGTCGATGCAACACACTAACCACCGCGTAAGCGGAAGTCGTAGTTTCAACGTCGCTTTGACGTCAACGAAAGAATCGCAGCCAATTCTGCCAGCCTCAGTCCCAACTCCCCGTAGCCTCCAACACTGGCGACAACTGCGCCGCACCCCAACGCAGTGGCAACGCCGCATCAATACGCACCACGCTGCGCACCTCCAGCCGCAGTAGCCGCTGGGCCCCCACAAAACTGTCCAGCAGCGCGCCGTCCCAGATGATCTCGGCGTCCGCCGCCAGGTAGAGCAAATCACCCGTGGCGTAGTCCACCACCAGCAGGCCGGCGCGCGGGTTCACGGCCAGATTGCCCAGGGTGTTGAAGAAGAAATTGCCGATGAAATCGGGCACCGTTAGCGCATTGCCCTCCACCCGCACAAAGCCGGGTTTGCCACCGCGGTGCGAGACGTCCACGCCGTGGGCGGGGCCGCGTTGCTCAAAATCAGTGCCGGTATAGGCGGTGGCAATGAAGAAGGTGTCGGTCTGCGCCAGCATCTGGCGTGCGGCCGCGTCCAGCCCTGAGGTGCGGTGCACCACGAGTGGCGTGTTGGCGTCGGGCGCCAGGTACACCGGCTTGCGGGCCTGGATGTACTTGGGGCAGTTGCCGAAGCTTTGCTGCACCTGCACCGCAAAGCGCTGGTCGTTCAGCTCGCTCACCACGCCGTTCATGCGGTTGCGCCGGCGCGTGTGGGGTTCTATACCCAGCAGGCCGATGAGCGCGCCCGGGCGCAGGTTGGCATGCAGCGGGTCGGCCGCCAGAGGCAGGGCTTGTACGGTCAGGGTCTGGTCGTCGGGCGAAGCCACAAACCCCGGTGGCGCGGCCAGCACAGAGGCCCAAGGCTGGCCGTCGGCATCCACCGAGCCCACCACGATGAACGGCAGCTGCGCGAAGAAGCTGCGGTGCTGGTCGGGCATATGGTCGCGCATGACGATGTTGCCCACTTCGGCCATGCGCTCGCGTACGCCCACGCGGGCTTGCAGGGCTTGTTCGCCTGCATGGAAGGCCCGCTCTGGGGTCGGTGTGGGGCGGTCCATCTCAGGCTGCCTGTGGCAGGGGCGTCTTCACCATGGGCACAAAGCCGGGCAGCGCTTCGATACGCGCTAGCCAGGCGCGCACGTGGGGGGAGGCGTCGAGCGTCACGCGGCCCTCAGGGGCGTGGGCGGTGTAGCTGTAGTTGGCAATGTCGGCCAGTGTGGGGCGGTCGCCGGTCAGATAGTTGGTGTGTTGCAGTGTGGCTTCCATCACCGCTAACAGGCTGTGGGCACGCTGGATAGCCTCCTCGGGCTGCGTGGCGCGCTTGAAGACCACGATGGCCCGCGCCACCGCAGCACCAAACGCCAGTGGCCCGGCGGCCACCGACAGCCAGCGCTGTACTGCCGCGGCCTGCAGTGGGTCGCGGGGCAACCAGGCGTCCGCATCGGGCGCGTAACGGCTGGCCAGGTAGACCAGGATGGCGTTGGAATCGGCCAGCGTCACGTCGCCGTCCTGAATGACGGGCACCTGTCCAAACGGGTTCAGCTGCAAAAACGCGGGGGCCTTGTGGGCGCCGGCTGCCATGTTCACTTCTACCAGCTCCACCGGCAGGCCCAGCAGCGAAAGAAACAACTCCACCCGGTGGCAGTGGCCCGAGAGGGGCATGCGGTGCAGGCGGATGGGAGTGGTGGGATGCAAGGTGCTCATGGCGGGTTTTCCGGCAAAGTGACGATGTGCCCATTGTGTTTATTGCTTTGAATTTGATAAATGGTGCGAGACGCATTTAACTCATCCATTTATCGGACTAATATGCCGCATGGACAAACTCAAGGCCATGCAGGCGTTCACCCACATTGCCGACCAGGGCAGCCTGACGGCGGCGGCCCGCGCCATGGATTCATCGCTGCCAGCGGTGGTGCGCACGCTGGCAGCGCTGGAGGCGCACCTGGGCGTGCGCCTGATGCACCGCACCACGCGGCGTTTGTCGCTCACCGAAGAAGGCAAGCACTACCTGGAGAGCTGCCGCCAGGTGCTCAGCGCCGTGGGCGAGGCCGAGGCCGCACTCAGTGCCGACGCCAGCGAGCCCACGGGCCAGCTCCACATCACCGCGCCGGTGATGTTTGGGCAGATGCATATCACCCCCGCCGTGATGCGCTTTGTGCAGCGCTACGAACGCGTGCAGTGCAGCGTGATGCTGGCCGATCGGGTGGTCAACTTGCCGGAAGAAGGGCTGGACCTGGGCATCCGCATTGGCGCGCTGGACGACTCCACGCTGGTGGCGCAGCCGCTGGGCAGCTTGCGCCGCGTGGTGGTGGCCAGCCCGGACTATCTGGCGCGCCACGGCGTGCCAACACACCCGCGCCACCTGCTACAGGCCAACTGCATACGCTTTCTGGGGGCCAGCGGCCCGTGGTGGACCTTCCATGCGCAGGGCAAGGCCTTCACCGTGCCGGTCACCGGCAACCTGACCTTCAACCACAACACCCCGGTGCTCGATGCCTGCCTGGCCGGCATGGGCTTTGGCATGTTCATCTCGTACCAGGTGGCCCCGCATCTGGCGCAAGGCACGCTGCAGTTGGTGCTGGAAGATTTTGAGCCGCCGCCCCGCCCGATCCATGTGGTGTACCCGCATGCCCGGCTGCTGCCGGCTCGCACACGGGCCTTCATCGATTTCATCCAGCAGGACTTGAAAGGGCTGGCGCCCTAAAGGCACGGCCCACCGTATTGCATCGCACGGATCAGTCCTGTCAGGCCTCTAAGATCTCCCCTTGTCCGAAAGGGAATGCCATGAAACAAAAAATCTCCAGCGCCGTGCTTGCGGCGTTTATGTTGACCAGCTGCGGCACCGCCACCGTCAACCCCGTCACCGGCCAGACCGAGCGCTCGGTCATGAGCGAAGAGGACGAAATTGCCGAAGGCGCCAAGGGCCATGCAGAAGTGATGAAGGAATATGGCGCCTATGCCAACCCGGCGCTGCAAAGCTATGTGAACGCGCTGGGCCAGAAGCTGGCCGCGCAAAGCCACCGCAGCCAGCTGCAATGGCACTTCACGGTGCTGGACAGCCCCGAGATCAACGCCTTTGCGCTGCCCGGCGGCTATGTGTATGTGACGCGCGGCATCATGGCCTACTTGGACAGCGAGGCCGACCTGGCCGGTGTGATGGGCCATGAGATTGGCCACGTGACCGCACGCCACGGCGCGCAGCGCGCCACGCGCCAGCAGACGGCGGGGCTGGGCGTGTTTGCGGCCACGGTGCTGGGTGCGGTGTTGGAGGGGCAAGGCTTTGGCGGCGCTGGGCAACTGGCCAGCCAGGCCTCGCAAACCGTGGCGGCGGGTTACATCGCGTCCTACGGGCGCGACCAGGAACTGCAGGCAGACGGCTTGGGCGCCGAATACCTGTCGCGCACCCACTACGACCCCCACAACATGGTGGACGTGATCACGGTGCTGAAAAACCAGGAACGCTTTGCTGCCGACCAGGCCAAGGCCGAAGGCCGCCCGGTGCCCAGTGGCAGCGACTGGCTGGCCTCCCACCCCAGCAACGACCAGCGCCTGCAAGCCATCACTGCGCTGGCTGCCCAGTACAAGGCCCAGGGCGCCTATGGCGACGAGGGCCGCACGCGCTACCTCAAGGTGATGTCGGGGGTGACTTTTGGCGACAGCGCCGCCCAGGGCCTGACGCGGGGGCGCAATTTCTACCACGAGCCCCTGAACTTTGCGATCACCGCGCCCGTGGGCTGGTACATCCAGAACGACAACGAGCAGCTGGCTCTGCTGAACACCGCGCGCGATGCCGCAGTGATCGTGCGCCTGGTGCCACCGCAGGCGGGCAAGACGCACACCGAGGTGATCCGCAACGTGCTCAAGCCCACCCAGGGCAAGGTGGAAACCACCACCCTCAACGGCCTGCCCGCCACCCGCTTTGCTGGCGCCCGCACCGCCAGCAACGGCCAGTCCCAGGGGCTGGAGGCCACGCTGGTCACCGGCCCGGGCGACAAGATTTACCTGCTGCAAACCAGCGCCAAAGACGCCAATGCCCTGCAGCGCGCCCGTGCCCAGGTGCGCGAGGTGGAAGGCAGCTTTCGGGCCCTTACGGTGCAAGACCGCGCCGCGGCCCGCCCCTGGGGGCTCAAGACGGTGCCTTATCCGAAGGGCGGTTTTGCGGAGCTGGCCAAAACATCCCCCATTGCCCGACCGGAGCAGCAGCTGCGCCTGATCAATGGCTTCTATGGCGGCGGTGAGCCCGCTGTGGGGCAGCTGGTGAAGGTGGTGGACAGCCAGTAAGAAGGCTCAGGCGAAGGTGTTGAGCTTGGTGCCCACGCTGCCGCTGGTGGCCAGGGGCGGCTTCTACAATCGAACGGCCCCCTGGACCCCAACCGCACTGCCCCATGCCCTCCCTCCACATCTCCACCCAGTTTGACTCCGGCGCCATCGACGTGGTGCGCCTGGACAGCCCGCAGGACATCCAGCTGCGCATCCGCAAGGACAGCGCATCCGATTTTGCCCAGTGGTTCCACTTCTGCCTGCATGGCGCGGCCTACCAGTCGGTCACGCTGCGGTTTCTGAACGCATCGGAATGCGCCTATCCCAAGGGCTGGGAGGGCTACCAGGTGCTGGCCAGCCACGACCGCCAGCACTGGAGCCGCATCGACACCCAGTACGATGGCACCGAGATGACCGCACGCCTGACGCCCATGGCACAGGCGGTGTATTTCGCCTACTTCGAGCCCTATTCGTATGAGCAGCACCTGGACCTGCTGGGCTCGGTTGGCTCTTCGCCCTGGGTGCAATTGCAGCGCCTGGGCAGCACCGTTCAGGGGCGCGACATGATGCTCTTGCGCGTCACCGACGAAGCCGGCACCACGCCGCTGGAAGACAAAAAGAAGGTCTGGGTGATCGCCCGCCAGCACCCCGGCGAAACCATGGCCGAGTGGTTTGTGGAAGGCATGCTGGAGCGCCTGCTGGACGGTGACGACGCGGTAGCCCGCGTGCTGCTGGACCGCTGTGTGTTCTACGTGGTGCCCAATATGAACCCCGACGGCGCGGTCCTGGGCAACCTGCGCACCAACGCTGCCGGCGCCAACCTGAACCGCGAGTGGGCTGCCCCCAGCGCCGACAAATCGCCCGAAGTGCTGCTGGTGCGCCAGGCTATGCTGGACACGGGGGTAGACCTGTGCCTGGACGTGCATGGCGACGAAGGCCTGCCCTATAACTTTGTGGTGGGGTCCGAGGGCACGCCCGGTTACAGCCCACGCGTGGCCGAGCTGGAAGACGCCTTCAAGGCTGTTTGGCTGGCCAGCTGCCCGGATTTTCAGGACACGGTGAACTACGGCAAAGTGGCGCCAGGCCAGGCCAATATGACGCTGGCCACCAACTGGATCGCCCAGCAGTTTGGCTGCCTGGCATTGACCATCGAGATGCCCTTCAAAGACAACGCCAACCTGCCCGACGTGCTGAACGGCTGGAGCGGTGAGCGCTCCCGCAAGCTCGGCGCCAGCGTGCTGCAACCGCTGTTGCAGGTGGGTTTCTAGCGCCGCGTGTGCGGCACCGCACAGTCCAAATGGGGTGCAGACCCCATGCTGAAGACTTTCCTAGGAACGCTAGGGCCATGTCTTGGAGGTGCTGCAATGAGAAAGTCTGACGAGATCGATGTAGGTGCACTGCGTGAGCGCGCGCGCCTTCACATGGAGCAAGGTGCGGTGACCGAGGGCTACACCGCCGACCGCCTCGCGGTACTGAAAATGCTCAACAGCGCGCTGGCTACCGAGCTGGTGTGCGTACTGCGCTACCGGCGCCACCACTTCATGGCGCGCGGCATTCATTCGCAGGCCGTGGCGACCGAGTTTTTGGCCCACGCCAACGAAGAGTTGAGCCATGCAGACCAACTGGCCGAGCGCATTGTGCAGCTGGGCGGTGAGCCCGACTTTTCCCCCGACACGCTGCTGGAGCGCAGCCACGCCGAGTACCTGGAGGGTGCCACACTGGCGGACATGATCCGCGAGAACCTGGTGGCCGAGCGCATCGCCATCGACAGCTACCGCCATTTCATTGGCTACCTGGGCGACCAAGACCCCACCACGCGGCGTCTGCTGGAAGCGATTTTGGCGGTGGAAGAAGAACACGCCGATGACCTGTCGGACCTGTTGCAGCATGTGCCGACTGTCCCCCCTCCGGTACAGCAGACGCTCGGCCTGCACGCCATCATTTAGTCCACACCAGACCTGCCGCCATGCGCTGCGCCCTGGTCGCCTTGGCGTGTGTTGTGGGTGCTGCCTTGGTCGCGTGCGGAGAGACCGCCACGTTGCCGGTGTCTGCCGGAACCGGGCCCCACCCCACACTGCCGCCACCCACCCCTACGCTAATACCCACCGTGAACACCGCACTGGCAGTGGGCTGGGCGCCGGGGCAAATGCCCGAGCCTGTAGCGGGCACCCAGGTGCAGGCGTTTGCCAGCGGGCTGGACCATCCGCGCTGGCTGTATGTGCTGCCCAACGGTGATGTGCTGGTGGCCGAGAGCAATGCACCCGCCAAGCCCGATGCCAGCCCCACGCTGCGCGAGAAGATCATGGGGCTGGTGATGCGCCGTGCCGGGGCTGGAGTGCCCAGCGCCAACCGCATCACCCTGCTGCGCGACACCGACGGCGATGGCGTGGCCGATACCCGTACCGTCTTTATAGACGCGTTGCACTCGCCGTTTGGCATGGCGCTGGTGGGCAACACCCTGTACGTGGCCAACACCGATGCGGTGCTGCGCTTTCCCTATGCGCCTGGCGACCTGCAGATCACCGTGCCTGGAGAAAAACTGGTGGATCTGCCCGCAGGCCCCATCAACCACCACTGGACCAAGAACCTTATCCCCAGCGCCAACGGCCAGCGTCTGTTCGTGACGGTGGGTTCCAACAGCAATGTGGCCGAGAGCGGCATGGAGGTGGAGACCGGGCGCGCTGCCATTTGGATAGTGGATCTGCCGGGCGGTGCGCACCGCGTGTTTGCCTCCGGGCTACGCAACCCCAATGGCATGGCCTGGGAGCCGACATCTGGTGCGCTGTGGACGGTGGTGAATGAGCGCGATGAAATTGGCAGCGACCTGGTACCCGACTACCTGACGCAGGTGGACGACGGTGCCTTTTATGGCTGGCCCTACAGCTACTACGGCCGTGTGGACAGCCGGGTCAGGCCACCGCGCCCGGACCTGGTGGCCAGTGCCCGCCTGCCAGACTACGCGCTGGGCCCCCACACCGCGTCCCTGGGCTTGGCATCGGCCCAGGGCAACCAGTTGGCAGCGGGGTTTGTGCAGGGCATGTTCATTGGCCAGCACGGCTCCTGGAACCGCCGCCCGCACAGCGGCTACAAGGTGATCTTTGTGCCCTTTGACAAGGGCGTGCCATCCGGCCCGCCGCAAGATGTGCTGACGGGCTTTCTGACCGACGACGGCCATGCGCGCGGGCGCCCGGTGGGCGTGGCACTGGATACTCGTGGTGCGCTCCTGGTGGCTGACGATGTGGGCAACGTGGTGTGGCGCGTCAGCCGGGCCGCAGGGCCCCACTGAGCGCGCGGCTTATGCGGGCTGCGACAGAGCGGCCTGGCCTTGGCCCACCAGCGATTGGCTGATTTCGTCCGCGGCCTTGGCCCGTTCTGCCTCGCCCTGGGTATGCACCACCAGCACTACGCTGCCGGACTTGATGGCATCCATCACCAGTTCTGAAAAACGCCCCTCCTTGCTGGCGGCGCCGGCCACCGCACCCACAATGCCGCCCACGCTGGCAAACCAGCCCAGCATGGCCAGCGGTGCAATCAGCGGGCTGGCTATAAACAGGGTGATGTTGGCGGCCCACAGCAGAGCGGTTCCCACGGCACCCACGCCGGTTCCCACGGCCGTGCCAATGGCGCCGTCCACCACCATGTGTTTGAGAATTTCGTCGCTGCCCTCCGTTGCGGACGGCGTGGGCATGTCTTGCAGTATCTCGATGCGGTCTGCAGAAAACCCCAGGCCGACCAGGCGGGCCTGCACGCGCATCGCTTCTTCCCGGGTGGTGTAGAGGGCGGACACCCGGTGGTCCGCGCCAGGGTGGGCAGTTGTGTTCATGGGGGCACTCCAATCAAAAAATGGGCCGGCCCCGGCAGGCACTTGCCCGTGGAGTCCGACCCATTCTGGAAGGGTGGGAGGCGCCGTGTCGGTGCGCCGCACCACGCAGGGTGCGTGCGGCTTACTTGCCGTTGATGCCCAGCAGTTCCACCTCAAACACCAGCGTCGCATTGGGAGGCACTACGCCGCCCGCACCGCGCTCGCCGTAGGCGATTTGCGGTGGGCAGGTCAGCTTGGCCTTGCCGCCCACCTTCATGCGCTGCACGCCTTCGGTCCAGCACTTGATCACGCCGTTCAGCGGAAACTCGATCGGCTCGCCACGCTTGTACGAGCTGTCGAACTCGCGACCATCGGGGAAGGTGCCGCGGTAGTGCACTTTCACCTTGTCGGTGGCGCTGGGGCTGGCACCGCTGCCGTCCTTCAGCGAGCGGTACACCAGCCCGGTGCTGCTGACCACGGCGCCGTCTTCTTTGGCGGCGGCAGCCGTGGTGGCGTTTTGGGCCCAGGTGAGGGTGCTGGTGGCCAGGACCAAAGCCAGGCCGGTGTGTCGCAAAAAGGTGTTCATGTCAGGCAGTGTTGAAAAGTTCATCCAGCCTGCATTGTGCGTGCTGCACCGCGCAGCGTGTGTTCACGCTGCGCAAACGCCCACACCATGCGCGAGGCATCGGGCCCTGCAGGGTCAGAGAAGGCTTGCGTTGCGGCACCCCCGCTCCACGCGTGGCCCAAGCCCGCCACCTCTGCCAAGGTGGCAAACGCGCGTCGGCCCACTTTCCATTCATACAGCGTCACCGCATAGCGCGTGCCACGCTGCACCGTTCTTGGCGCTACAGCTTTCGCACCCACAGTTGCCGCCCAGCGCTGCGCTGCCAGAGCTCCATTGGACGGTGCGACCACAGTGTCGCGGTTGCCCTGAATCACCAGGAGCGCGGGCAATGGCGTTGCAGGGGCGTGCAGTGAAGTGGCGCTTTTGGGAATCCGGCCGCGCATTGCTGTCAGTGCCGTTGCGGTGGACTCTGCCATGCCCGGCCCTATGCCAGAGTGCATGGCCACTGCAAGAAAGCGCTCGGGGTGGTGCAACGCTATCAGCGCGGCCATGCTGGCCCCCGCCGACATGCCGGCGACCACAACGCGACGTGCATCGACTGGGTAGGTGGCGCAGATGTGATCGACCACCGACAAGATGCTGGTGGCTTCTCGTAACGCGCGGCCAGAGCGGGTGTCAAACCAATTCCAGCAGCCCTGGACATTGGCAACCCGGTCTTGCTCGGGGTACAGAACCATAAAGCCCGCCGAGGCAGCCAGGCGGTTCATGTGGGTGCTGGTGGCAAAGCTGCGGGCGTCCTGCCCGCAGCCATGCAGCATCACCACCAAAGGGATTCGGCTGGACGGCAGCTTTCCTGTGGGGTGAAAGAGGTGGTAGCGCCGCAGCCCGCCAGGGCTTGCCGCAATCCCGGTGCGCCAGTGGTTTGTTGCTGGGACTGCGGATTTTCGCTTTCTTTTTCTGGTCGGTACCTTGGTGGCCAGCTGGCTCGCTTTCTTGCCTGCCCGCAGCGCATTGCGCGTCAACGCCCCCACTTGGCGCTGCATGGCCTTGGTAAAAAAGCTCTTCATCCATCGTTTGGCCATAGGTGGTGTGCGTCGCAGTCCGTGCAGAAAAAGATCCCAGGACAATGCGGCCACGCTGCATCACCCGCATGGCCTTCACGGTATGCGAGGCCGCTACTTTTTTGGGTGTGTTGCCGCACACAGGCGGGCGATAACGGCACGCCAAATGGCCTATGCGCTTTGACTAGTTCAAATCCATACATCGTTGAGTGCGGTGCGCTCCCCGCCCTCTTGCCCTGTATTCACCACGCCTCGGGGTTCAATCTGCAGAAGCTTGACTTCGGTCTCCGCAAAGGGTTTGTGTTCGACGCCCTTGGGAACCACATACATTTCGCCCTGCGACACATAGACGTGGCCGTCACGGAAATCCAGACGAAGGCGTCCCTCCAGGATCACAAACGTTTCATCGGTATCCACGTGGCTGTGCCAAATAAAGTCGCCCTGGAGTTTTGCCAGTTTGAACTGGTAGTCGTTCATCTCGGCGATGACTTTAGGCAGCCAATGCTCGTTGAATAGACCGAATTTTTCCGCAAAGTTAATGCTTTGGTAGGTCTTTTGGGCGGGGGCTGTTGGCGTTTGCTGCGTGTGCATGGTGTGGTCGTGCTGGTTGTTGGAGACCACCAAACATACCTAGCAGGGACGCAAAATTCTTGTACGTTTGTGCGGACGTCAAGCTGCGATGGCCGGGCCGATGCGTTGCAATTTCAGCCAACGCGACGGAGACAGGCCATAGGTTTTGCTGAAGTGCCGGGTCATATGGCTTTGGTCGGTAAATCCGGCGTTGAGTGCCGCGCCGACCAACGATTGGCCTTGGAGCAGCAAGGCCCGTACCAGATCCAGACGGCGCATGGTCAGATAGCGGTAGGGGCTGGTTCCAAAAAGCAGCCGGAAGTCGCGTGACAGACTCCAGCGATCCCGCCCGCTCTGCTCTGCCAATGCGTCCAGGGTGATGGCTTGGTCCAGTCCTGCGTGCATGAACTCTCTGGCCTTCTCTGCCGCCTGGTAGTCGAATGTCTGATGGTTATCCGTGGTGCCAGACACTGCGTTCAACGCGTGGGCCAGATCGAACATCGCATCTTGCTCTTCCAGGCTGTCCATCGGACCGTCCATACCCTGCAGCAGGGTGCGCGTCGCCGCGTAAAGCCTGGGGTCGGAGGAGATTCCATTTTTGACAAACGGCAATGGCTTGCCGCCCAGAATCTGTTGGATCAACGCAGGTTCCACATACACCATGCGATAGCGAAAACCATCGGCCGTGCCAGCCTGCCCGTCGTGGGGCTCGTCGGGGTGCAACACCATGGTTCCACCTGGCAGGCTGTGGCGTTCTTCCCCCCGGTACTGGAAGCTCTGGACGCCCGAGAGCGTGCTTCCTATGGCGTAGGTGTCGTGGCGATGCAGGTCGTAGCCGTGGCCCGCGATGAACGCCTCAATGCGCTCCACCTTGCTGGCGTGCGGTGCGCGATGAATCCAGTCAGTGAGCTTGTTGCTACTAGCCATTGGGAGGGGGATGGGTATGTCGGGCTACATCATGCAAAAGCCCCGCCTGTTTTGCAACGGCGGGGCTTTTTTTGCGTCAGATGCTACCAATTCAGTAGCTACTCGCGCATATTTCACGGGGGCTAGAGGCCAATTTGGCTTCTAACCCCCTCTTGCATCACACCAACAAGGCATTCACCCGTTTCACATACGCAGCCGGGTCGGCAGGCAGTCCGCCTTCGGCCAGCAGGGCCTGGTCAAACAGGATGTGGGCCAGGTCGTTGAAGTGGACCGAGCCGTCCAGCTTTTTCACCAGCGCGTGTTCGGCGTTCACTTCCAGCACGGGCTTCACTTCGGGCGCTTGCTGACCGGCTTGCTTGAGCATGCGGGCCAACTGGGTGCTCATGCCGTGGTCTTGCACCACCAGGCAGGCGGGGCTGTCGACCAGGCGGGTGGTCACGCGCACGTCGTCGGCCTTGTCCTTCAGCGCTTCCTTCAGCTTGGCCAGCAGGGGCTTGAAGGCTTCGGCGGCCTCTTCAGCCGCTTTCTTCTCGGCTTCATCCTGCAGCTTGCCCAGATCGACCGCGCCCTTGGCGACGGACTGCAGGGGCGTGCCATCAAAGTCATGCAGGTAGTTCAGCGCCCACTCGTCCACGCGGTCCGTCATCAAGAGCACTTCGATGCCCTTTTTCTTGAACACTTCGAGCTGCGGGCTGTTCTTGGCGGCGGCCAGGGTGTCGGCAGTGATGTAGTAAATGGCCTCCTGGCCTTCTTTCATGCGCGCCTTGTAGTCGGCCAGCGACACGCTCACGCTGTCGGTGGTGCTGGAGGCAAAGCGCAACAGCTTGGACAGGCGGTCCTTGTTGGCAAAGTCTTCGCCCAGGCCTTCTTTCAGCACGGCGCCGAACTCTGCGTAGAACTTGCTGTACTTGCCGACGTTGGCTTCCTGTTCTGCCTTCTCTTCGGCGCTGACCACGTCGGTGACACCATCAGCGCCCGCCTCGGGCAGCTTGTCGTTCTTGGCCAGTGTTTCGAGCATGGACAGCACGCGCTTGGTGTTGCCGTCGCGAATGGCTTTCACGTCGCGGCTTTCCTGCAGCAGTTCGCGGCTCACGTTCAGGGGCAGGTCGGCAGAGTCAACCACCCCCTTCACAAAGCGCAGATAGCTCGGCAGCAGGGCTTCGGCGTCGTCCATGATGAACACACGTTTCACATACAGCTTGAGGCCGGCCTTGTGGTCGCGGTTGTACAGGTCCACAGGCGCCTTGCCGGGGATGTACAGCAGCTGCGTGTACTCGGTGCTGCCTTCCACGCGGTTGTGGGTGTGGGCCAGGGGTGCCTCAAAGTCGTGGCTGATCTGCTTGTAGAAGTCGTCGTATTGCTCTTGGGTGATGTCCTTCTTGGCGCGCGACCAGATGGCGTTGGCCTTGTTGACGGTTTCCCACTCGCCGGTCTTGACCATGGCGCCGGGCTGGCGGCCGCCGTTTTCGTCGGACGGGTTGATCAGCTCGCCGTCTTTCCACTCTTCCTTTTCCATCTGGATGGGCAGGCTGATGTGGTCGGAGTACTTGTTGATGATGCCCTTGACCTTCCAGGCCTGGGCGTAATCCTGCGCGTCGTCGCGCAGGTGCAGGATCACGCTGGTGCCGCGCGCTTCACGGGTGATGCTTTCAACCTCAAACGCGCCGCCACCGCTGGCGCCGCCGTCGCTGACCCAGCGCACCGCCTGGTCGGCGGGCAAACCTGCACGGCGCGATTCGACCGTGATCTTGTCGGCCACGATAAAGCCGGAGTAAAAGCCCACGCCAAACTGGCCGATGAGGTTGCTGTCGGCCTTCTGATCGCCGGTCAACTTGCTCACAAAGTCCTTGGTACCGCTCTTGGCAATGGTTCCCAGGTTGTCGATGGCTTCCTGTTGGGAGAGGCCAATGCCGTTGTCGGTAATGGTCAGCGTCTTGGCGTCCTTGTCGAAGGTGACCTTGACCTTCAGCTCGGAGTCGTTCTCGTACAGGCCACTGTTGTTGATGGCCTCAAAGCGCAGCTTGTCGCAGGCGTCGGACGCGTTGGAGATCAGCTCGCGCAGGAAAATCTCTTTGTTGGAGTACAGCGAGTGGGTCACCAGGTGCAGCAACTGCGCCACTTCGGCCTGGAAATTCATGGTTTGCTTGGTCATAGATAGGTCTCTGAGTCTCAATAAAACGGTTCGCGCGCCTGTCAGGCGGTGCCTGTGGCGCGGGCAACCCGCAATTATGGGCGAGGCCGCACTTTTTCAAGCCAGGCCCCTTCCCCCGCGCGGGCGTTAGCGCTACATTGCCAAAAAAAGCATGCAGGGAAGAAACAAAGACCATGAAACCGGACCAGACCACGCCGCCCCCTGACAAGCGGGCGGCCACCCCCTCCGCGGCCCCCAAGCCCTTTGACGGCTTGCTGGACCCCTTGCCCGTGCCCGACGTAACCGAGAGCGACACCGACACCGCCTGGGGTCTGTGGGAGGCTAGTGTGGGGGGCTTGCTGGAAGAGGGGCAGGCTGCGGGAACGCCCCCGCCCCATGGCTACGAACCCACCCAGCCCGCGGGCCTGGACGGCGAACCGCTACCCGACAAGCGCTAAATAGACGTGCCCGGCGCCAGCCAGGCCATCAGCTGCGCGGTCACCTCGGGTCGGTGCAGCAGTTCCATGTGGTTCATTTGGTGGGCAATGCACTGGTTGGACTTGGCAAACACCAGCGTGCGTTTCGCCTCGTCATGCAGGCCCAGCGCGCTGCGCAGCGGTACCAGGCCATCGCCCAGCAGCCGGTCGGCCAGGGCGCCGCGCTTGGTGGCGGTGGTGGCGGCCACCGTGTAGCTGGCCACGCCTTCGGGCAGCGGCACGGGCGCCCGGCGGTCCGGCCCCTTTTGAAACCGGTTGCGGCCCTGCCAGTCCTGCGGGCTGACAAAGCCATAGCGCAGGTCGGTGATGCCGGCGCTGCGTAGTTGGCCTAGCTTGGCAAAGGGGCGCGAGTAGGGCGTGGCGCCCAGAATCACATCCACCCAGTTGCCCGCCCGTTCCAGCGGTGCGCCGTGGTGCGGCGTGCCCAGAAAGACGATGTTCTTCAAGACTTTACGCCAGGGCGTTGAGGGTCCCGTCTGCTGCACCGCGCTGCGCGTGAGCAGCCCGCCCATGCTGTGCGCCAGCACGGTGATCTCGGTCACGGGCACGGGCCAGCGGGCGACCAGTTGGTCCAGCTCCGTCGCCAGCGCCGCGCCGTTGTCCGAGGTGTGCAGGCCGGAGTTGTAGCGCACGTAGACCGGGGTGTAGCCCAGCGCGGCCAGGGCGGCGGCGTGGTTGCGCACCTCGCCGGTGGCAGTGGTGTGGGTCCACTGCAGGTCGTTCATGCACAGGCCGTGGAGGATGATGAGCAGCTTGCCGCCTACGGTGGCGGCTGCGGGCTGGGTAGACAGCTTGGTCCAGTCCAGGCGCTGGCCCGCGTGGCGCAGCTGCAGGCGGGTGGCCAGCGGGTTGCCGCTGGCGGCCAGGCGGTCACCCAGCACGCCGTTCAGGGCGGCCAGCACGGCTTCACGCTGCGGAGTGTCTGGTGCCTCGGCATCGGCTGCGTCCAGCAGCGGCTGCAGCCGGCCCAGGATGGCTTCGGCGCCGCTGCCCACCAGCTGGGTCACGCCCTGCACGGTTTGGTAGACCAGGCCGGTCAGGCCGCGTGTGGTGCCGGTGGTCTTGCCGCCGGGCACGCCCATGCTGCCCCAGACCGACTGGTGCACCCCCTCGGCCATGCGGGCCACGCCACGGGTGGCCTGGGTGGCCAGTTGCACCACGCCACGCAGGTCGGATGCGCGAAAGTGCTGCAGGGCCTTGGGCCGCGGGGGCAGGGGCATGGAGGCCTTATTGAAAGACGTTAGAACTTTTCGTGCGGCTGCAGGTAGCGCCACTGGCCCACGGGCAGGTTGCCCAGCATGACCTTGCCCACACGCACGCGTTTGAGGCCGACCACGCGCAGGCCCACCAGCTCGCACATGCGGCGGATCTGGCGCTTCTTGCCTTCGGTCAGGACAAAGCGCAGCTGCTCGGGGTTTTGCCACTCCACCTTGGCCGGCTTCAGGGCCTGGTCGTCCAGGCGCAGGCCGTGGCGCAGCAGCTTGAGTTTTTCGGGCGGAAACACGCTCTGCACATCGGCGCTCACCGGGTCGTCATCGTCAATGCGGCTGAGCTGCTGCACCTTGCCGCCGTACGTGGCGGCGGGCGAGTTGGCCGCCGCGCTGTTGGCCACGCCGGTGTAGACCACACGCACCAAATATTCCTTCTCCATCACCGAGTCTTCGCCAATCAGCTGGCGCGCCACGCGGCCGTCCTGCGTCAGCACCAAGAGGCCGGTGGAATCGATGTCCAGGCGCCCGGCGGGCACCAAGCTCTTGAGCTGGCTGCCGTGGAAGAAAAAGCGGGCATTGTCGTCGGCCCAGCGGTTTTGCGGCTGGATGAGCGTGATGGCGGGCTCGTGCCCGTCTTCGGCCTGGCCGCTGACCACGCCGATGGGCTTGTTCAGGAGGATGGTGACCTGGTTGGCCTGCTGGCCCTGGGCCTGTTTGTCGATTTCGATGCGCACATTGGGCAGCACCTGCATGCCCATCTCGGCCACCTTGCCGTTTACCTTCACCCAGCCTTTGCCAATCCATTCGTCGGCCTCGCGGCGTGAGGCCATGCCCAGCTCGGCCATGCGCTTGTTCAGGCGCACCGTGCCATTGGCGCCCTGGGCGGCGGTGTTGGCCTGCCCAGCGGGAATAGCGGCGCGCGCAGGGGGTGGCGCGGCGCGGCGGAAGGTGGGGACGGGCGGTTTAGAGTCGGTCATGGGTGCTATGTTTTTAGGAGCTGCTTGCGCATATTTTACGGGGCTGGGTGCCAGTTTGTTGCACAAATTGCCGGCCCGGCAGCTGGGCGGTCTTCGTTGCGGCTGTGTGCGCTTGCGAACGGTGGATTGGTGGTGGGGCAGGCAGCATGGGCTCTTTTGGGAGAAAACGCATGAGCCTCTATCGGATCGCAGTGTTGGTGGGCAGTCTTCGCCGTGACTCTTTCAACCGCAAGCTGGCCAGCGCCGTGGCCCTGCTGGCGCCCCCTGAATTTACGTTCCAGCAGCTGGCCCTGGACGACTTGCCGCTCTACAACCAGGACGACGATGGCAACCAGGCCGCTTCCGTCAAGCGGCTCAAGGACGACATCAAAAGCGCCAGCGCACTGCTGTTTGTCACGCCCGAGTACAACCGCTCCATCCCCGGCGTGCTGAAAAACGCGATTGACCATGCCTCGCGCCCCTACGGCCACAGCGCGTGGGAGGGCAAGCCCGCTGGCATCTTGGGGGTGTCCGTTGGGGCCATCGGCACGGCGCTGGCCCAGCAGCACCTGCGCAATATCCTGGCCTACCTGGATGTGCCCACCATGGGCCAGCCCGAGGCTTTTCTGCACGCCAAGGACGACTTCTTTGATGCGGACGGCAAGATCGGCCACACCAGCCTGGAGTTCATGCAGGACTGGATGGACCGCTACGTTGCGTGGGTGAAGAAACAAGCCGGCGATCAAGCCGCCAACGCATAGCCATCTTCAACCGCCGCAGGAGGTTCCCCATGCTGCTCTCTCTGGACATTGACACCTATTCCCCGGCGCGCGATGCGCTGGCCGCCTTGCCCATCCCGCCGCCACTGCCAGGCCTCAGGGGCGGGGGGCTGCAAGTTCGCGTGGGCTTCGAGATCGAGTACCTCTGCCCCGCGCCCACGCCCATGCTGCTGGCCCTCAGCATCCACTACACGCGTGCCAATGACTTGCTCATTCCCGACCTGCTGCAGACCGAGCCCCCCGTGGCGGTGGACACCTACCGCGACGCGTTTGGCAACTGGTGCAGCCGCATCATCGCGCCGCAGGGGCGGCTGGTGCTGCGCACCGACGCCCTGGTGCACGACACCGGCCTGCCTGACGTCGTGCTACCTGCGGTTCAGCAGCTGCCGGTGGAGCAGTTGCCCGAGGCGGTGCTGATGTACTTGCTGGGCAGCCGCTATTGCGAGACCGACCAGCTGTCCGACATGGCCTGGCTGCAGTTTGGCAATGGCCCCACGGGCTGGGCGCGCGTGCAGGCCATTTGCGACTTTGTCCACCAGCACATCGAGTTTGGTTACCACCACGCGCGGCGCACCCGCACCGCGCTGGAGGCCTACCGCGAAGGCCAGGGCGTGTGCCGCGACTACGCCCACCTGGCCATTGCGCTGTGCCGCTGCATGAACATTCCCGCGCGCTACTGCACCGGGTATTTGGGTGACATCCGCAGCCCGGTCGTTCCCGGGCCGATGGACTTTGCCGCCTGGTTTGAAGCCTATCTGGGCGGAGATTGGTACACCTTCGATGCGCGCAACAACACGCCCCGCGTCGGGCGCGTGCTCATGGCGCGTGGCCGCGATGCCTGCGATGTGGCACTGGCCAACACCTTTGGCCCCAACACGCTGCAGCGCTTCACCGTCTGGGCTGACGAAGTGTTGCCCAGCTTATGAGCTAATCAGTGTGGCTCAGTGTTCGAAGACGATGGCGTCCAGCTGCATGGCGTGGATTTTGGTGGCCGCAGTCTCGGCCAGGGCGCGGTTGCTGAATGGGCCCACGCGCACGCGGGTCAGCTTGCCCTTTTTGGTTTGCAGGTCTTGGGTGAACACGGGCAACTGCGCGTCCGCCAGCTTTTGCGATGCGTTGCTGGCGTTGCTGGGTACGGCAAACAGGCCCACATTGATATAGAAGGCATGCTCCAGACCACCCGCGGGGGCGGTTTTGACGGCCTTGGCGCCCTTGGCCCCTTTTACACCTTTGGTGGCCTTGGCAGGCGCTGCCGCAGCGGCAGTGGGCGCAGGCGGCGGCGATGCCGGGGCCATGGCCGCCACCGGGGTTGTCTCGGTTTGCGCGGGCACCACCACGGGGTTCACCACCACCTCTTGGCGCGCCTCCTGCGGCGCGGTCTCCACAAACTGGGGCGGTGCCACTTGGGTCTTGCTGGCATCAGTCTCGGCCGGGGTGCTGGCTTGTGCCGGTTCGGGGTCGGAAAAGAGCGTCCACGATTTGGGCCAGATCGAGCAACCCGACAGCAGCGCCGCACAGGCCAGGGCCAGCAGGCCGTTGCGTACGCGCTGGGTGCTGTTCAAAGAGGTCAACAGAGGGTGCATGGGGCAGCTGCTTTCTGGAAAAGGCGGATACGCAAAATGTAGCGCAAGCCCAGGGCGCCTAGGGTTAACCCTACTGATGAACGCCACAGTTGGCTGCGCAGCCCCCAAACCGTATCGTTCGGGCCTTCCCTGATCGACTCCTCCACCCCCTTCCAAAGGCCCCGGCCATGTCCAAGACTGCTGCGCGCAAACCCCTCTACAAATCCCTCTACGCCCAGGTGCTGTTTGCGGTCACCGTGGGCGTGCTGTTGGGCCATTTCTATCCCCAGATCGGGGCTGACATGAAGCCGCTGGGCGACGGCTTTATCAAGCTGATCAAGATGATCATCGCGCCCATCATCTTCTGCACCGTGGTGATCGGCATTGCCGGCATGGAAGACATGAAGAAGGTCGGCAAGACCGGTGGCCTGGCCCTGCTGTATTTTGAGGTGGTATCCACGCTGGCGCTCATCATTGGCCTGGTGGTGGTGAACCTGTTGCAGCCCGGCGCGGGCATGCATGTGGACCCGACCACGCTGGACACCAAAGGCATCGCCGCCTACACCGGCCCCGGCAAGATGCAGGGCACGGTGGACTTTTTACTGAACGTGATTCCTACCTCCGTGATCGACGCGTTTGCCAAGGGCGAGATCCTGCAGGTGCTGCTGTTCTCGGTGTTGTTTGGCTTTGCGCTGCACCGGTTTGGTGGCCGCGGCACCATGGTGTTTGACTTCATCGAGAAGACCTCGCACGTGCTGTTCGACATCGTGGGCATCATCATGAAGGTAGCGCCCATCGGTGCCTTTGGTGCCATGGCCTTCACCATCGGCAAGTACGGTGTGGACTCGCTGTTCTCGCTGGGCAAGCTCATGGGCGCTTTCTACCTGACCTGCCTGTTCTTCATCTTTGGCGTGCTGGGCATCGTGGCCAAGCTGCACGGCTTCAGCGTGTTCAAGTTTGTGCGCTACATCAAGGAAGAGCTGCTCATCGTGCTGGGCACCTCGTCCAGCGAATCGGTGCTGCCCCGCATGATGGAAAAGCTGGAGAACCTGGGCGCCCGCAAATCGGTGGTGGGCCTGGTCATTCCCACCGGCTATTCGTTCAATCTGGATGGCACCTCGATCTACCTCACCATGGCGGCCATGTTCATCGCCCAGGCCACCGACACGCCCATGACGCTGACCCAGCAGATCACCCTGCTGGCGGTGCTGCTGCTCACCTCCAAGGGCGCGGCAGGTATCACCGGCAGTGGCTTCATTGTCTTGGCGGCCACCCTGTCGGCTGTGGGGGGCGTGCCCGTGGCAGGCCTGGCGCTGATTCTGGGCATTGACCGCTTCATGTCCGAAGCGCGTGCGCTGACCAACCTGGTGGGCAACGGCGTGGCCACCTTGGTGGTGGCCAAGTGGACGGGCGACCTGGACATGCGGCGCCTACATGCGGGCCTGAACCACCCCACCGCGCAAGAAGCCCAAGACCCAGAAGCCATCCTGGACCAGCGCGTGGACCACATGGCCGTGTCTGCCAAGGGCTGATCCGCCAGGGCGCTAGCCTGCCTCAGGCTGCCTTTGGCGCGCGAGTTCTTGGGCCAGTTGTGCCATGCCCATGGGCTTGGCATACAGCCAGCCCTGGCCAAACTGCACCCCATGGGCCCGCAGATAGTCGGCCTGCTCCTGGGTCTCAATGCCCTCTGCAATCATCTGCAACCCGAGTGACTTGGCCATTTCGATGATGTGTGCGATCACATGGCTGGTGACCGCCTGCTGGCCAATGGTGCCCACAAAGCACTTATCGATCTTCAGGCAATCCAGTTCCAGCTCGGTCAGGTAGGACAGGCTGGAGTAGCCCGTACCGAAGTCGTCGATAGACACCGAGTGCCCTTGCATGCGCAAGGTTTCCACGGCCTTGCGCGTTTGCTCCGCATGCAGAAAAACGCGTTCTGTGGCCTCCACATGCAGGCAGCGCGGATGCACCCGCATTTTGGCCGCCGCCGCACGCAGGCGCTCGCTGATGGCAGGATTGCAAAAATCCTGGGCCGACAAATTCAGCGCCACATGAAAATCCGGGTAGGCGCGTAGCAACTCGGCCGCGTCGGCTTCCACCAGCGCAATCACCTGCTCGGTTACTTGCTCGATCAGGTGGTAGCGCTCTGCCACGGGGATGAAGATATCTGGGCTGACGAATTCTCCGCTGGATTTTTGCCAGCGCAGCAGCGCTTCTACCCCCACCCAGGTGCCGGAGCGCAGGTCTACCACGGGCTGGTATACGAGGAACAACTCTTTGTGCTTCAAGGCGTAGCGGAGGGCCGCGGGTATCGCCCCCTGCAAACGCACCAGTTGGGTGACCACAAAGGCCAGAACGATTGCGGTGCCAATGGCAATAGGCAGCATGAACCAAAGCACGCGCTTCCAGTCGTCGTCAATCTCGCTGCCGGGAATCGCCACATACGCGGCATAGTCGAACCGATCAGAACGTTTCCAAGCGACCACGCGGGAGCCATCGAAGAAGCTGGTCTCGTAGGCTTTCCCGATGGTCTTGAGCCAAGCTTGGTCGAACAGGCCTTTTTGAAAAAGCTCTTTCTTGCGCCCCACTGCGAGCACGCCGTAGCTCAGCTTGCCATCGTCGGGGGCGACGTCCAGCACGGTCCCTTCGTGAATCAGCGCGAAAAATCCCGTTTTTGGGTCCGAGGTGATGAGCAGGTGTGACCCCGCTAGCAGCGGGTGCTCCACCTGGGTCCACATGTTGTAGCCGCCCGTACTGACGTAGCTTGGCGGCCCGATGGCATACCCGTTGCGCCCAAACGAGGAGCAAACCATATGCTCGTTCTCGATGTAGCCCACATCGATCAGCAGATTCGACTGAATCACCAGCTTGCGCATCAGATTCAGGTTGCGCTCGGAGCACGGGTCGCCTGTCGGGGCTGCGCTCAGCTCCTTGAACACCACTTGGAGCTGGTCGGTGACCTTGTGGGCATGGCTAAGAATCTCGGTCGCAATTGAGCTTGCCCGCTCCCGCTGATGCTCCAGGCTCTTGTACTCAGCCAGCAAGATGGCGACCGCGATCGGCAGCATGACCGCCACCAGACCAGCGCCATACCAGGCGGCGAGTCTCAGCTTGGTAGATCGCATGCGGTGCCTCTCCGGTCTGGTCTTGAAGCTTTTGGATTCTAAGTTCACGTTGTCTTTCGCAAACCGGTGGTCACCAGTTTGGCCGCATCTGGACATGCGGATGGCATGTGCAAGCGATATAGTTAACCCATTCCCCCTTTGTGAGGTGCAGGTTTGAAGATCCTTGTGGTGGAAGACGAGGTCGGCATCCGCGGCAATCTGGTCATGCTGCTGCGCATGGAAGGCTTTGAGCTGATTGAAGCCGCCAATGGCGAAATGGGCCTGGCCCTGGCGCGCCAGGAGATGCCCGACCTGATCCTGTCTGATGTGATGATGCCCGAGTTGGACGGCTACGGCTTTCTGGAAGCCCTGCGCGCCGACCCGCAAACCGCGGCCATTCCCTTTATCTTTTTGACCGCACGCTCTGACCGCGCCGACCGCCGCCGCGGCATGAACCTGGGCGCTGACGACTACCTGGGCAAGCCCTTCACGCGCGACGAAGTGCTGGAGGCTGTGCACGCCCGCATCAAGCGCGTGCAGGCGCTGGAAAAAACCAACCCCAATGCGCCCGACCCCACCCATTCGGCGGGGCCAGCGCCCATCAAGGGCTACAAGGTGCTGCGCACGCTGGGGGCTGGCGGCATGTCGGAGGTGTTGCTGGCCGTGCGCGAGGCCGATGGCCTGGAGGTGGCGCTGAAGCTGCTGGACACGCGCCAGCACCAGGACGCCATGCTGCTGCAGCGCTTCATTCAGGAATACGCGCTGCTGGAGCAGATCAACCACCCCAACGTGGCGCGCATTTTTGACCACGGCTTTACCGACGAGCACGCCTTCATCACCATGGAGTACTTTGCCCATGGCGACATCAAGCGCCGCATTGCCGCCGGGCTGTCGCCGTTTGAGGCGCTATCCATCGCGCTGCAGGTGGCGTTTGCGCTGTCGCAAATCCACGCGCTGGGCATCGTGCACCGCGACGTGAAGCCCGACAACCTGATGCTTCGCGCCGACGGCAGCGTGGCGCTGATCGACTTTGGCGTGGCCAAGCACATGGGCGATGAGCTGGAGAAAACGCAGCAGGGCGACATCGTCGGCTCGCCCTATTACCTGAGCCCCGAGCAGGCCAGCGGCCGCCCGGTCAGCCCGACCAGCGACATCTATAGCCTGGGTGCCATCTTCTTCGAGATGGTGACCGGCAAGCGCCCCTATGTGGCCGACCACATGGAGGCGCTGCTGTACAAGCATGTGCACGCCCCCATCCCGCGCTTCGAACCCAAGTTTGCCGAGTTCCAGCTGCTGCTGGACAAGATGATGCACAAGGATCCCACCCAGCGCTTCCCCAGCGCCCAGGCCCTGGCCGACTTCATCGCCAGTGGCTGGCCTACGGTCATCCGGCTGATGGAGGCCAAGTCTTTGGCGCATGGGGCCAAGTCGGTGTAATGCTATTGAATTGGCAGCTGCTGGCGCAATCCACATAAGGGCTGCAGCTCTAAATCCCAGTGAAACCCCTAGACGACCATTGTTTCACTCCCGTTGGAGTGGTCGCAGTGCGCCAGCACGGTTCTGGCCTATCTCATGGATACGGAAAATTGGGAGCGGTCAGCGTAGACCATGAGTGTTTCCAGTTGGGCCACTTCAAGGCCTTCTACCAAGGCCTGGGCATTGATCTGCACTGCGGCATCACCGATCTGACGGCAGGTAATTTCGAAGTTGACGTCCTGTTCAGGCAGCACCGGGCGTTTGAACGAGCACCGTCGCACTGACGCCAATATGCCGATGCGATCGCCGGACAGGGATTGCACGTAGGCGTCGGCGCTCAATAGCCCGGCACCGGCAAGTTGAGTCACCGATTCAATCAGCATCACTCCGGGCACCAGCGGGTAGCCAGGAAAATGCCCCTGTATCAGGGCATTGTCCAGCGCCCAGTGCGCTGTGGCCGAATAGGTACGCGGGCCGCGTGCAATCAACTGCCTGCAGGCAAATATGGGCCCTCGATGGGGCAGCAAGCTTTCAATCGCCTGGCGATCCAGGGTGAACGGAAATTCAGGAATGGGCAGCCTCATGCAGCAACAAACCGGCGCGCGATCAAGGACACATTGCTGCCGCCGAACGCAAATGAATTCGACATCACCGCCTCAATATGGCAGCCGTGGCGCGCCTGCAGCGGAATGTAGTCCAGATCACAACGCGGATCGGGCTTCTCCAAGTGCGCCGTCGGTGGCAACGAGCCACTGTTCATCGCCTCTATGCTCAGTGCCAGTTCAAGTGCCCCGGCCGCACCAATCAGATGCCCGTGCATGGACTTGGTGGAGCTGATGGCGACTTGCTTCGCGGCGCTGCCAAAAGCCATCTGGATGGACTGTGTTTCTGTCACGTCTCCTGCATCGGTTGCTGTGCCGTGGGCATTGACGTATTGGATTTGTTCGGGCGCCAGATTGGCCTCGTGCAGCGCCTGCTGCATCGCATAGGCCTGGCCGCTGGCACTGGGCGCGGTCAGATGCTGGGCGTCGCTGCTGCAGCCGTAGCCGGCCAACTCGGCCAGCACTTTCGCGCCGCGCTGGTTGCTGCGGGCAGCGCTTTCCAGCACCAAGGCTGCGGCCCCTTCGCCAATCACAAAGCCATTGCGATCACTGGAAAACGGGCGGCAACTGCGGCTTGGGTCGTTGGCGTCCGGCTTGGCCATCACGCGCAATGCGTTCCAGCCCATCATCACGCCGGGGTTGAGCATGGCCTCGGCGCCGACCACCAGAGCCGCGTCCAGATAGCCATGGCGTATTGCGCGGTACGCCTCGCCGATGGCAATGGCCGACGAGGCGCAGGCCACTGCGTAGGTGTTGCTGGGGCCATGCAGGCCGTAGCGCATGGTGATCGCGGCGGCTGCCGCATTGGCCATGATGCGTGGCACGGTCAGTGGGTGCATCACCGTGGGGTCTTTGTGCTTCAGGCTGGGGTCGGACAGCGTCTTGTAAAAACGCGTGTACAGGCTGTCGGTGGTTTGGGCGCCGCCAAAGCCGATGCCGACGAACACGCCAATGCGCCGCGAGTCGCTGCCTTCGGTGCTAAATCCGGCCTCGGCCACAGCCTGTGCGGTGGCCACGATGGCAAATTGGGTAGCGCGGTCCAGTCCCTGGTCAGCAGGACCCAGCAGTGTTTGCGGCTCCACGCTGGCCTGGGCGACCACAATTTGTGGCAACCAGGCGGCGATATCTGCCGGGCGGGCGCCTATTCCACTGCGCGCCTGCAGGGCGGCCGCAAAGCTGCTGGCCTTGTCGGCCCCCAGCGCACAAATGATCCCGGAGCCAGTGACAACAACCGTATTCACAGGAAGTGGATTAGTTCGTGGGCGTCGGGGACGGGGTTTGCGTTTGTTCTTGCACCATGGCTTCGATGGCCGCCACCATTTCGGAAAAGGACATGGGCAGAAAAATCATGGGGTCCGGAATCTGGAAGCCGTATTTATCTTCGACTTCAAACAGCATTTCGACCAAACCCAACGAGTCCAGATCCAGATCAGAAACTTTCAAATCCGGGTTTTCAAATTTCTGCGGATCGGTGCCCGCAGTCTCCACTAAATACTTTTTGATTTGATCGATTAACATGCTTTTTGCCAGTGTGACAGTGGAGCCGGATTGTATCGGAACCCAGTGTTGGCAAGGCCTGGCGGCTGGGCTGTAGCGCATTTGCGTGGATTAGAATCCAACGCCCCCGTCGCTTGTCCGCAGGGCCGTAACCGGCTTGTTTAGTGCCGCGCCGGAGTTCGTAATTATTAGATTGAGTCCGCAGCAATTCATGAGCAAGGTGCCTGGTCGAAGAGTCGCTGTCACCGGCATTGGAATGGTGAGCCCCTTTGGCGGCGATACCGAGGATTTCTTCACCCGGATTCTGGCGGGCGAATCGGCGGTCCGGCTCTACCACCACCCCACTTCCCCGTTTGCACTGGCGCAACCGGCCGTGGTGTGCACACAATTCGATGCCGAGAAAAGCATAGGTCGGGCCATGAGCCATGTGGCGGACCGTTACAGCCAGCTCGGTGTTGCGGCGGCGTTGTCGGCCTGGGACGATGCGAATCTGGCCCGCGACGGCGGCGGCGCTGACGACTATGGTGTTTCCTGGGGTACCGGCGTAGGCGGCATGTTGACCTACGAAAAGGGCTATGGCGACATCTTGCTGCGCGGTAAGAAAAGGGTCTCACCGCTGTCGGTGCCCATGGCAATGAACAATGCCGCTGCCTCCCACATCGCAATGGCGCTCAACCTGGGCGGCGCCTGCACGACCTATTCCGTGGCCTGCGCATCTTCCACGATTTCGATTGGCGAGGCGTACCGCCGGATTCAGCGCGGTGAGTCTTCGCTGGTCGTGGCTGGTGGCTCCGAGGCGCCGCTGGCGTTCACCATCATGCGCGCCTGGGAAGCGCTGCGCGTGGTGGCCAGCGCCGACGAACAGACTGCGTATCGCGCTTGCCAGCCGTTTCAGCAAGGCCGCAGCGGCCTGGTGCTGGGCGAAGGTGCGGCAGCGCTGGTGCTGGAGGACTGGGCCCATGCAGAACAACGTGGTGCCCGCATTTACTGCGAGTTGGCCGGTTTTGGCCAAAGCTGCGACCACACGCACCTGGTGCGGCCCGATGCGCAAGGCCAGGCCCGCGCAATGGCAGCGGCGCTGCGCGAGGCCGAACTGACGCCAGCAGAGGTGGGCTATGTGAATGCCCACGGCACCGCCACGCCAGAAGGCGATACGATTGAAATCAGTGCATTGAAGCAGGTGTTTGGCAACTACGCAGAGCACTTGCCGGTCAGCGCCACCAAGTCCATGCATGGCCACTCGCTGGGCGCAGTCGGCGCGATGGAAGCGGTGATCACCGTGCTGGCGCTGGTTCGGCAAGCAATCCCGCCCACTGCCCACTTGAACCAGGTAGCCGATGATTGCACCGGGGTGCACCACGTGACTGGCGGCGCGCTGCGCGGTATGCCGCTGCAGGCGGCGCTGAGCAACTCGTTTGCGTTTGGTGGCAGCAATGCCGTGTTGGCGTTCAAGGTCGCCGCCTAAAGCCTGTGATGCAAACCCTTTATCACCTGTCTTGTGCCATCCGCCTGCGCTTTGCACTGCTAGTGCTGGGCGTGGGCTGTTTGTTGTGGACCGCGCTGGCGTTTCCGCTGGGCCTGGTGCTCCCCAAGCGGCGCGGAATGTGGCTGGGCCGCTGGATGGCGACGCTGGGTTTTCGCGCCTACATCTGGCTGCTGCGCGTGATCGGCCTGGGCCGCTTTGACATCACCGCGCTGGACGCGCTGCGCGGCACCGGACCGTTGATCCTGGCGGTGAACCACCCGGGCTTGCTGGACGCGCTGATGGTCTTATCGCGGCTACCAAATATGACTTGCATTTTCAAGGCCTCGCTGATGCGCAATCCGCTGTGGGGCGCCGGCGCCCGGCTGGCTGGCTACATCCGCAACGACCAGTTTCTTGAGTCTGTCAACTTGGCGGTCGGTGAACTGCAGCGCGGTAGCCAGTTGCTGCTGTTTCCCGAGGGTACGCGCAGCGACCCGATGCCGCTGGGCGAATTGCAGATCGGTGCTGCCTATGTGTCGTATCGCTCCGGGATTGCGATCCAGACCATCATCATCGAACAGGACAGTTATTTTTTGGGAAAAAATTGGCCCTGGCTCAAACGCCCCGAGATGCCAATGCAGTTTCGCATCCGGCTCGGCCAGCGCTTTGATCCACCGACCAACCCCAAGGTCTTGACGCAGACGCTGCAGGCCTATTTTCAGAGTGAAATCAAGCCGCTCTCCAGCAACCAATAAGCCATGTCCACGCCACTACCTTCCTCCAGCCACTTGGTGCTGATCCCCAGCTACAACTCCGGGGCCAAGGTCTACGAAACCGTGACCCAAGCCCGCGCCCAATGGAATCCGGTTTGGGTCGTGGTCGACGGCAGCACTGACGGCACCACCGCGGTGTTGCAGGACATGGCTGCGCAAGACGCCGGCCTGCGGGTGATAGCGCTCCCACACAACCAGGGCAAGGGTGCGGCGGTGCTGCATGGGCTGGACCGGGCCGCGCAACAGGGCTTCACGCATGCGCTGTGCATGGACTCCGACGGCCAGCATCCGGCACACCTGATCCCCAGCTTTATGCAGTGTTCGCAGGCGACGCCGGCGGCGATGGTGCTGGGCGTGCCGGTGTTCGATGCCAGCGCGCCAGCGCTGCGTGTCAAGGGCCGCAAGATATCCAACTGGTGGGCCAATCTGGAAACCCTGTGGGCTGGTATTGGCGATTCGCTGTATGGCTTTCGGGTCTATCCGGTGGAGCCACTGCGCGCGGTGATGCAGAGCCAGCGCTGGATGCGGCGTTTTGATTTCGACCCCGAGGCCGCGGTGCGGCTGTGCTGGCGCGGCGTGCCGCCCATCAACCTGCCCGCGCCGGTAAAGTACCTGCAGGCCCACGAGGGGGGTGTGTCCCACTTCAACTACCGGCGTGACAACCTGCTGCTGAGCTGGATGCACTTTCGCCTGATGGTCGGTTTCGTCTTGCGCCTGCCGGTGTTGATCGCCGGAAAACTGGGTCGCAGCAACGCTAGAGGAGCATAGAGATCCATGTCCGCCGTCGTCATGATGCACCTGTTGCGGGAGCGGTTCTATTGGGGCAGCCAGCCGCGCGAGCCGGAGCCAGACTTGGTCATGGAAAGTGAAGCCCAGACCCAGGCCTTTGCGCTGGCCGGCGAACAGGACGGGGTGTTGGCTTTTTTGTACCTGTACAACGCGCTGCAGATCAGCAGCGTGCTGCAGCCCGGCGACCGGGTGCTGGACCTGGCCTGTGGGCCGGCCAATCAGCTGATCCAGATGGCGCGACTGAACCCCGACATGCAGTTCGTCGGCATTGATGCGTCACCCAGCATGCTGCAGCACGCGCAAAGCGGACTGCAGCGGACTAACACCCGCAATGTCGAATTGCAGTTGGGTGACATCACGCTTTTGAGTGGTCTGGCGGATGCTAGCTTCGATTGCGTGACTTGCACCATGTCGCTGCACCATCTTCCGGATGTGACAGCGTTGCATGCAACGATGCATGAGATCCGCCGGGTGCTGAAGCCAGAGGGGCGTTTCTACCTGGTGGACTTTGGCCGCTTCAAGCTGCGCAGTACGCAGCGCTTCTTCGCCGACGACCTGCATGAATCGGTGCAATTCACCGAGGACTATTTCAACTCCCTGCGAGCCGCGTTCAGCGTGCAGGAATTGTCTGCGGCGGCGGCCAAGCTGGAGCCTGGCATGCGGCCCTATGCGACGGTGTTGGCGCCCTTCATGGTGGTGTTGCGCAGTGCTTTCCAGCGCCCGCTGGATGCCGCCACACTGCAGCGGGCCAAGGCGGGGTTGGCCTATTTGTCGGCCCCGCAGCAGCATAACTTTCACAATCTGGCCAACTGGTTCCGGATGGGGGGCTACCCGCTGTGCTGCGTGCTGAAGGGCTAAGGCGCCACGGCCTCAGCCACTTCAGTTTTGTGCGCGTTGAATACGGGCTGCGCGTACAAGCGCAGCAGCGCTTCGCGCACAACCGCGCGGTTCAGGCCGATTGAAGTGAGCTCAGCAATCTGCTGCTCCAGCTTGCGAATAAAACCTTGCGCATAGGGTGTAGCAAGGTCAGGTTGACCTTGGGTCAGTAGCGCGTGGGCGATCTGGTTGCTGTTCCAGACGTGGTAGTTGCGCCAGATTTGCGCATCGATCTTGTCCACCACTTCTTGCACCACATCATCGCCCGCAGCGCCGTCCAGGCGCAGTTGCTGGCCAAACGCCAGGTGAATATGGCCCTTGTCGGCAACCAGGCTGTCGCGGATCTGCGCGATGTCTTCGCCAGCCTGTTTTTGGTAGCTTCCGTGCTGGCGGCGCAGCAGCGTTTCGTGAACCTTTTGCACGGCGCAGGGTTCGAACTCGTAGGAGATCGCGACTGGCACGATGTGCAGCTTGTCAAAATTGGCGGGCGAACGGGCCGCATGCAGACTCAGCATCTTGATGATGGCCGGGTCGGTGTGGTCGTTGCCGTCCTTGGTGCGTCCCGGGCTTTGCGACAGCCAGACCGAGTAGCGCTGCTCGGTAATTTGGCGTGCCAGATAGGCCGCCACTTTTTGGGCGCTGGAGTAGACGTCGCGGCGCGAACCGCTGCGCTTGATGCTTACGCCGTTGAGCAGCAGCATCAGTTCGGTGACGCCGGGCACGGTCATCAGGTTGTCGCCAACGCAGACCTTGCAGGTGCCCCGGCCGCTGGCCAGCAGGTTCAGCGCGACCAGCGCGGCATCGGTGATGATGCAGCGGTGGTTGGATACGAACAGGAATTTGCGGTCGACCGGCAACTGGTTCAATCCGGAAATGCTCAGACCCTGTGAGGTCTGGCCCAGAATCCGCTGCAGCGCCGGGTTGACATAAGTGGTCTGGAATTCTTCGGTGCTGTGCAGGCCCTGTGCCTGCTGCTCGATGGTCCCGCGGCTGACGTTGGGAAAGTTCCAGCGCAGCACCGTGTCGGCCAGCGGGCTGGCCAGAAAGCGGTCGCGACAGGCGGCGAATTCGGCCGGGCTGTCCAGCGTGCGTTGGCCTGCGGAGTTCAATGCGTGGACCGGTTTGCCAGGCTGTGCATCAGACCATGCCGCCATTGACCGAGATCACCTGACCAGTGATGTAGGCCGCTGCCTCCGATGCCAGAAAGCCGACTAGCGCTGCCACTTCTTCGGGCTTGCCGGCGCGCTTCATAGGCACCAGGCTGGCAATAGCGGCGCTATCAAATACATCTTTGGTCATGTCCGAGCTGATGATGCCGGGGGCCACCGCATTAACGGTGATGCTGCGGGTCGCCAGCTCCAGCGCCAGCGATTTGCTGGCCGCATGCAGCGCGCCTTTGGCGGCGGCATAGTTGGTCTGGCCGCGGTTGCCCGTGATGCCCGCAATCGAAGAGATGTTGATAATGCGGCCCCAACGGCTGCGAATCATGGGCATGGACAGCGGCTGGGTGACGTTGAAAAAGCCGTTCAGCGAGACATCAATGACGCTGTTCCACTGGTGCCGTTGCATGCCGGGGAACACCGCGTCGTCATGGATTCCGGCGTTGTTGACCAGCACCTGGATCGCGCCGTCCTCCAGCAGCGCCTCCAGCGCCGCCTGTGTGGCGGGGCCGTCGGTCACGTCAAACTGAACCGCCTGTGCCGAGCCGCCGGCGGTCTGCAACTCAGCGCACAAGTTTTGCGCGCTGGTTAGATTGCTGTTGGCGTGGACGATCACGTGCAGACCATCGGCAGCCAGCCGGCGGCAGATCGCCGCGCCAATCGCACCGCTGCCACCGGTCACCAATGCGCGCTTCAAAGCAATTTCCATATGTCAGGCGATGTTGCTGACCTCGATGGCCAGGCTCAGCGACTCCAAATAATCGACTACCACCGTGCCGCTGCGCTGTTGCGCCAGCAGTGCCAGCATGGGCAGGCTGCGCGCTGCCGGAATGTCCAGACGCATTTGCTCCAGCGCGCTGTCTGGCATGGGCGTTGCGGCGTCGTCGCCCAGGGTCAGCGTCAGACTGGCGCGGCTGGCGGGTGTCTGCTGCGGGCTCAGTACAAGGGCCACGCCCATCGCATCCGAGATCGCGCGCAGGCGCCGGATCGGCTCAGGAAACGCGGTATCAAAGGCCAGCAGCATGCAGGGTTTGCCGTTGCTCTGGATTTGCGTAGCGGCTTCCAGCAGACCGGCGGCGAAGGTTGCGTCGTAGGTGTTCAGACTGGTGCTGGGCTGCATGCTGCCGGTGGCGATGCTCCAGTAGCCGGATGGCGCGTTGTGCACCGAATTGTGAAAACGGGTTGGCGACATCGCGCGCTCACTGGAGGCCAGTGCTTCGAGGATCGCGTGGGTGTTGTCGCAGTCGGCTTCGGTCGAGGAGAACACCGTGGCCAGGTTAGTCAAATCGGCACCAGCATGACGCGCGGCCTCCAGGCCAATCGCCATCGACAGCTTGACCGGTACCCCGACTCGGCGGCGTTCGGCGGGCGGCAGTTTTTCTACCGGCGGCAAGACAGTGGCGCTCGCCGCATAAGGCGCCCGTTCAGCCAGCACTTCACGGGCCTGCTCCCAGCCGGACAAGCCAGGCCCCAGCAGGCCAATGCCGTCCACGTAAATTCGGGTCATCGGCATTCGCAGGCAATCACGGCCAACGCGGACAACCGTCCGATTCGTTTGTGTTTTTGCCTTTTTACGATGTGCACTTCTGTCCCCCGCTGTTTGTTTTATGGAGCGGCTATTGTATGTGCCACCTACCTTGGTGGCGACCGGATCGGGCCGTGGTCCAGCCAATCCTCCCACAGGGTTTTCCAGGTCGCCCACTGGTGCATGCCGGGCAGTCTGCAGACACGCTCTGGGGGCAGCAAATCCGAAATCAGCGCCTGTCCGCGTTGGAAGCGGTCGTTGGTGCCAGTGCCGAAGTACACAGCGGTGGGCCAAGTGCCTTGCGCGGACTGCTGCGCCAGCCAATGCCACCAGGCGCGTTCATCGGTTCGCGCCTCGATGCCAGCGGGCTGCAGTTGGCTCCAGGGCCCGGCGCCGCCAGCGGTGCGGATTTCGTCCAGCACATCTCCGGTGCCGGGATAGGGGCTGAGCAAATAGAGGCCGGCCAGCAGATCCGCATGGTGGGCCGCATAGTGCAGTGCGCTGAAGGCGCCCAGCGAAATGCCAGCCAACCAGATCGCGCGGTAGCCGCAGTCCCACGCGGGTTGCACCACCTGCCTGTGCAGGTGCTCGACAACCGTTTTGTCCAGCACATGCTGCCCGCTGGTGTCGGCCAGCAGCAGGTCCACAGGCACCTTGCGCTGGCGCAGCGCGTCGACAAAGCCTTGGCTGTAAAAGTCGTCGATGCTGGCCAGCGCGGGCGGCAGCAGCACCAGCAGCGTGTCTCTGCGCGCGGGCCCGGCAAAAAGCTCAGTGCGCAGGCGCACCGCTGCGCTCCCGGGTCAGAATCGCGGCGAAGACCAGTGCGAAAAAGGTGCCCGGTGCCACGGTGCTGCCGATCGCCGCCAGCACCGGTACATCGGATAGGCCCAACACACCAAAGCTGCCTACCGCCGTCAAATTGGCGACCAGCAGCGAGACTTGGGTCTGGTGCCGGTCGTGCGGGTCTGCGGTCTGGGCTCCGCGGTCGAAAAACAGCGCGTAGTTGGTGCCAATCGCCACCACCAGCAGCAGGCCGACCAGATGAAGGATGGTCAATGAGGTGCCGTGCAGCAGCAGCGCCGCGGTGACGCAGACCACGGAGCAGGCCAGCGGCGCGGCGACCCGCAGGGTTCTGACCCACGAGCGCAGCGATGCCAGCAGCAGCACCAGGATGAACACGCAGCCCAGGCCAGCCAGCCACAAGACCTCGTGGCGGTAGCCGTCAAACAGGCTGCTGGACTCATCCACCATATCGATCACGGTCGCATTGTCCAGGCCCTGGGCCCGCAGCGCGTCGTTCACCACGTCCAGCGCAATGCTGTCGGCCGATGGGCCTTCAGTCATCGCGCGCAGCGGCATCAGCACCAGATAGTCGTTAGCGCGCTGGATCAGCATGGTGTCGACCATCATCGCCACGGCAGTGCCGTCCAGATCCTTGCGTACCAGCGGCGGGTGCTCCCGCGCGGCCTGCAAGTCGGCGAGAAATGCGCCAAGCCGCTCGGCCTTCACCGGCAGGCCCTGTAGCGCCTGCTGCAATCGTTGATCGGCCTGTTCGGCATTGGGTAACGCGGCCTGCCGTTGTCGCTGCAGTGCGATGCTGGGCAACACCGAGGCTGGCGAAGTAAAGCCAGCCATCACCTGGTCCTGGGTCAGTTTCTGGAACACCGCGCCAACCTTCTCGGCCTGCTGCAGCGCAGTCTCCTGGTCTTTGGCCGTCAGCGCCATGATGTAGCGGGAGTCGGTGCCGCCCAGATCGCCGCGCAGCTGTTCGTCAACGCGTTGCTCTGATTTGGGAATCGGATTCAGACCAGACAGCGCGCGGTTCCAGATGCTGCCCTGGTGCGCGTAAATGGTGACGCAGGCCGCAACCGCTAGGCCGGCTAGCGGCCAGCGCAGCACCGCGGCGCGTTCAATGCCGCGGTCCAGTTGGGCGCCGACCTGGCGCAGGTCGCGCAGCGCCAATGTCTTGGGGGTCAGCACCGGCAGCACGTAGCGGGTTACCAGCACCGCGGCGACCAGGCCGACGATGGAGTAAAGCCCGAGCTGTGCCAGGCCAGGAAAGCTGGAACTCAGCAGCGCTGCAAAGCCGACGATGGAGGTCAACATACCCAGCCAGATGGTGCGCCAGAAGTTGCGCGCGTGATTGGCGGAATCTTGGTTCGAGGTGCGCTGCACGAAGAAGTAAATGGAGTAGTCGACAGCCTCGCCGATCAGCGTGGTGCCAAAGCCCAGCGTCAGGCCATGCACCTGGCCAAAGCCCAGGCTGACCGCGGCAATGCCGGCGGCCACGCCAGAGAGCACCGGCAGGCTGCCCAGCAGCAGCAGCAGCGCTGAGCGGTACACCACCAAGAGCAGACACACCACCAACACGAAACTGGCGGTTGCCAGTCGCGAGACTTCTTTCTCTATCGTGTTGCGAGAGGCCGCCGAGGACACGCCGGCGCCGCTCATCACTAGGCGGGCATCATTGCTGCGCCCTGGCAGTGCAGCGAATACGTTGCGAACTGTTTCCACCGCCAGCGACTGGGCCTCGGTGTCGGAGCCTGCGGCGCGGGTCAGCGCCAGCAACAGCGCGCGCTGGCCGTCGCGCGAGGCCCAGACGCCCTCGACGTTTTGCGGCTGACCAGGGCCTTGTAGCTGTTCGACCAGCTGTAGTGTCTCGCCGGTCGGGTCGCGCCCAAACAAGCGTTTCAGGCTCATGCCGGCGTCTCCGGACAGCGCCTCAATCGAGCCGCTGATTGCGCCGTGCAGTCCGTCGGCCTCAAAGCGCGCAGGCGTCACCGCCGGGCTCAGCAGGTAGCGGTTGTCAAAGAAGTAGGCCCGGTCGTGCTCCAGGGTTTCTTCCTGGCCGTTTTGTACCGCAACAAACAGGTCGGTCTTTTGCAGCGCCTGGTTGAGTTCCCGCGACAGCCGGGCCCGCTCAGGCGCGTCGCCGCCGTCGATGCCTATCATGATGAGCCGCGCCACGGCGCCGTCGCGCAGTTGTTCGATCAGCAGCTGCTGACGGGCGTTGGGCGTCTTGGGCATGAAGGCCGACAAGTCAGTGACAAAGCGCGTTTGCGCGATCAGCAGCAGGCACACCAGCATCGCGCTCAGCCAAAGGGCCGGGGGCAAAAGCGCGCGCTTGTTTTTCATGGTGCCGATTCCCAGAAGTCAAAGAAGTTGAACCAGTTATAGGGCATTGCCCGGCAATGCCGCTCCAGTGTCGCGACGTATTTCTCCAGCGTAGCCCGGACCACCGCATCGCGCTGGTCGCGCGGCACCGCAGCGAAGTCGGCCAGCGGCTCAAAGTGCAGTGTGTAGCGGTTGGCTCCGCCGTACAGCCCGGTCATAAAGTACACCGGGTGGCCCAGCATCGCCGCCAGCCGGAACGGGCCGGTCGGAAAGCGCGCTGGTGCGCCCAAAAAAGGCAGCGTGAGGTACTGGTCCGGACCGGACGCGCGATCGGCCAGCACACCGACCAGGCCGCCGGTCTGCAGCTTGTCGTGGATGCGCAGCATGGAGCCCCGCTGGCCCAGCGCAACGATGCCGGTAATCGCCTCGGGGTTGATCGCGGCCAGCGTGCGGTTGAGTTGCTGCGCATTTTCCGGGTACATCGCAACGCAGGTCTGAAAGCCATTGCGCCGGCTGTGGTCCAGCAAGACTTCGAAACTACCCATATGGGCGCCGAACAGCAGCACACCCTGCTGGTGGGCCTGGCGCGCGATGACGGGTTCGGCGCCAAACACCTGGATGTCAAACAACCGGGACTGGCCGTTCAGCAGAAAAAAGCGGTCGTGGATGGTGCTTGCAAATGCCAGGATGTGGCGGTAGCGGTCGCTCCAGGTCACAGGGCGCCCTAGCACCCGCGCCAGGTAGTCGCCAGACGCCTTGCGCGCGCTGGACACGGCCAGCAGGAAATACAGCGCAATGCCGTAGACCACGATGCGCGACAGGCGCCGGCCAAAGAGCAGCGAAATGCCGCGCATCAGCTGGAGCAGCAAAAAGCTGCCGCGTTCTTTGTGCTGCAGCCAGGCCGGCTGAGGGATGACCGGTGCCTCGGTACCAGGCTCGTTCATGGCGCGGCCGCGGTGGGCAGGCCAAAGCGGCCGCTGGCGATCTTGCGCGCTCCAAAGCCGCGAATTTCAAAGCGCACGCTGACGGAGCCGATGTCGAACTCCACTTCCAGTGCAGCCGCGTCGGCCGGGGTTGCCGGGCTGTGAAATTTGGCTTCGGTCAGCGCCTGCAGCGGCTGGCCCAACGCAGCCTCGATCGCGGCGTGAGCCCAGTCCAGCAGCAACACGCCAGGGACGATGGGGCGGCCCGGAAAGTGACCGGCAAATACTGGGTGGTGGGCGTCAAATGGCAATGCGACCAGCATCTCAATGCCTTGCGTTCAGGTGGCTGGCTATCAGCTCGGCCAGTGCAACGGCCGACAGCTTGCCGTTGGCGTCGCGCGGCAGCGTATCGACAAACAGCAGCGGGCGCGGCAAAAACACTGCGTCCACATGCTGACGCAACGCGGCCAAAATGTCGGCGCTCTTGTGTTGCAGCTTGGGCGCGACCACCAGCGCCAGCAGCCGTGGCGATTCCGACTCTTGGTGGGACGTGCCTTCATGCATGTAGAACACGCCGTCTTCGACACCCGGCAGGCTTTGCAGCAGCTGATTCAAAAACGCCAGCGAGTTGCGCTTGCCGACGATGTTGATCATGTCCGAGTTGCGTCCCAGTAGCCGAAACTGCGATGGGCTGATTAGCTCGACCACATCGTTGAGCAGCTGGGGTACATCGAAGTGTTCGGCGAAGGCGCGAGTCTGCTGGTCGTCGGTCTGCAGAGTGATGCCGCTATAGGTCAGCCAGTCGGTGCCCCGGGTTGGGCGTCGGGTCGCCAGCGCACCGGTTTCGGTGGAGCCGTAAATTTCGACCATAGGCGCCTGCAGCTGGGCTTCTACCTCTTGCGCCAGCTCCAGCGACAGCGGGGCGGTCGCCGACAGCACTGCGCTCACGCGCGGCAGTTTGATGTTGGCGTCCATCAGCTTTCGCAAGTGGAACGGTGTGGTGACCAGCAGGCGCGGCTTGGGCAGTTCGGCCAGCGCGCTGGCAACGTCGGCTGCAAAAAACGGCTGGCCCGCGCTGAGCTGGCCACCGCCAAAGATGGGCAGCAGCACGGTCGCCTCCAGCCCGAACATGTGCTGCGGCGGTACCGTGCCCAGCACTGCACAGGGCTGGCCCACTGTCTCCCACATGCGCTGCGCCTCAGCGATCGCGCAGTGCACCATGCGGCCAAAGCGCATCGTGTGCGCCTGCGGCGTGCCGGTCGAGCCGGACGTGAAGATGCGGGCGATCACCTGCCTGTGCGGAATCTGCGGCACTACCAACGGTGCCGTAAAGTCAGGTCGACCCGCTTGCGACACCGGCACATGGGGCATGTGCTCCGGCACCGCTGTGTCCGGTTCGCCGACACAGATGGCGTCCGGAAAATCGGCATACAGCGCCGCCATGTTTTTCGGCGCGGTGGAGTTTTGCAGCAGGCTGACGATGCCGCGGCTGATCGCCGCAAACAGTGCGACCGAAAACCAGTAGCGGTCCTTGCACAGGTTGAACACATGGCCGGTGTCCGGCAGGCGGGAGGCCAGCGCCAGTGCGTCGGCCAGAAACTCGGCCTGGCTGACGCCGCGTCCGTTGCGCCAGGCCAGGGTCTTGCAGGTGTCATAGCCGGGCAGGAGTGGCAGCGTCGTCATGGTGTGGTCAGGGGCGTCGGGGGTTTGATCATCACGCCGGCGCGCCCGCTCAGCAGCAGGCGATCTTCGCAGTGGATGCTGAAGTCGTACAGCAAGCTGATTTCGTTGCCAGAAACGCGGGTGGCTTGAATCCGCAGCGGCGCAGCGGCGTCGTCCAGCCGCGCCGTCGTCCACAGTACGTTGCGAACACTAGTCAGATAACCGATGTCAGGGGTCTGGTTGGGAGGCGCCAGCAGCGCACCGTGCACCGCCATCGCCTGCGCCGCATATTCGATGCCTGCCGTGATGGGCAGGCCCAGCGCGTTGCGCAGCGGGTTGTCCGGCGCCAAATGGCTGACAGCGCTACAGACGATTTCTGCGCTGTCCCAGCGCTCTGCCGCGTGCAGCAAACACATATTGCCTTGGTGCGGAATGTGGGCCTGAATCCAGCTCCGGTCAATCTTCATGGCCGCGATGCAAGGGCAAGCCGAGGACGTTGTGCGGCCATCATGCGGCTTTGCGCGAGAACAGCAGACTGCAATTGCTGCCGCCAAAGCCGAACGAATTGCTCAGCGCGTGGGCAATTGGCTGGTCGCGGTTTTCCAGCATGTAATTGCAGTGCAGGTTGGGGTCCTGCGCAGTGGTGCCGACGCCGCCGGGCAAAAAGCTTTCGCGCAGCGCCAGCATGCAGACCACGGCTTCGACCCCTCCCGCGGCGCCCAGCGTGTGGCCGGTGTGGCCCTTGGTTGAGCTGCAGGGGGGCGTGCTGCCAAACAGCGCGGTCACGCCCTTGTCTTCGGCGGCATCGTTGCTGGGGGTGGCGGTGCCGTGCAGGTTGATATAGCCGACCGCATCGGGTGTCAGGCCCGCCATGTCCAGCGCGGCCTGCATCGCCAGGCGTGCACCCAGGCCCTCCGGGTGCGGCGCCGACATGTGGTGTGCGTCACTGGATTCGCCGATGCCGCTGAGCAAAATGTCGCCAGCGCGGGCCGTGTCGGCACGCTCCAGCAGCATGAAGGCGGCACCCTCGCCGATCGAGATTCCGTCGCGCCGGGCGTCAAACGGCGTGCACGGGCGGCTGGACAACAGCTGTAGCGAATTGAAGCCGTACAGCGTGGTCAGGCACAGCGAATCGACGCCGCCGACCACAGCCGCATCAATCAGACCGCAGTGGATCATCCGCTGGGCGATGCCGAACACTTTTGCGCTGGACGAGCAGGCGGTCGAGACCACGCTGGTCGGTCCCTGCAGGTCGGCGTACCGGCGTACAAAATCGGCCACCGAAAACATGTTGTGGGTATGGCGGTAGTTGTGGCTCTCTGGCAGCGCGCCGCTGACCGGGTCGCGCTCGCGGTAGGCCAATTCAGAACTCAGAATGCCTGAGGTGCTGCTGCCCAGAAACACGCCGACACGCTTCTTGCCGTAGCGCTGGGCCGCAACCTGCACGCTGTGCATGAAGCCGTCTTGTTCCAGCGCCAGCTGGGCCAGCCGGTTGTTGCGACAGTCAAACTCTTGGAGATCAGCGCGCAACGTCACGGCGTTTAGGCCGTCGACCTCGCCCAGCCAGGTTGGCAGGTCTACGGTATCCCAACGCCTGGCCTGCAGGCCGGTGCGCCCGGCACGCAACGCGTCCAGTGTGTCTGCCGTTCCGCGTCCCAATGCGGTGGTGACTGTGAATGTATTTATTAGTAGTGGTTGCACGGCAAACTCACGTGATCGAACGCAGAAATTCTACTTGACGGAAATGGGGCCGGGCACCCTGGCGCTCAGCAGCACGTTGGCAAACGACGCGCCCTCGCTCATTCGGCTGCGCCGTCACCGTAGAACTGCGCGCTTGCAGCGCCTGCACCCAGTCGGCGTGCGTGCGGCAGTAGAGCCGGCGTAGGTGGACCCCATGGGCGTGGGCCACTATCAAATCGATCCACTGGCTGAACCGGAAACGCCAGCCGCCGTCGGCGTTGCCGATTCGCAGCAGCAGCCCGCGGCCACAGCCCAGGTCCATCACCCGGCGACTCTGGCGCAATACGCCGTGTTCCAGCAAATAGGTAAACAGCCGATCACCGCCGAGCTTGCCCCGCGCCATCCGGTACTGGAAATTGCCAACAATCTGGTACGGCTGGTTGGCCGCGTCCAGCAGCTGTAGCTTTAGCGCGGCCTGCATGCGTCGGCCAGCGTGACCGGCCTCAGCCCTTGCGCCTGGATCGCCGCCAATAGCGGCGGCAGCACGGCGACGATCAGTGCCTCGCCGCTGGCGGTGCGCGCCGCATGGCCGTCGTGCATCAGCAGAATGTCGCCGGCGCACAGTTGGCGGGTCAGCCGCGCCAGTACCTTGTTCGGATCGCGCTCACGGGTGTCGAAGCCACGCCGGGTCCAGGTCGCCAGTTGCAGGCCAGCGGCGTGCAGCACCGGGGCCAGGAACACATTGCGCAGTCCGGCCACCGCGCGGTAGAACTGTGGTGTCTGACCGGTGATGCTTTGCAGAATTTTTTGACCGCCCAGGATTTCACGGCGCCAGCCAGCCGGCCCGGATAGCGATACCAGATTCGGGTGGTGCGCGCCGTGGTTTTCAATGCGGTGGCCGGCGGCCAGCATGCGCTGACACAGCTCGGGCTGCGCTTGCGCGCGCGCGCCTATGCAAAAGAAGGTGGCCTGAACGCCATGCTGCGCAAGAATCTCCAGTACCTGCGGTGTGACTTCGGGGTCGGGGCCATCATCGATGGTGATGGCGACTTCGCGTCGTTGCACCGCTGGCGCTGGCAACCGCACCAGGTTGGCGCCCATCCAGGTGCTGCGCGGCCACAGGCCGACCACCATCAGCGTCAGGTGACTGGCCAGCAGCGTTGCCACGGCCCAGCGCCATTGCTGCGGCCACTGCACCAGCAAACCCAGCGCTGCGCCATGCACTAGCAACTGAACCCATAGAAAGGTTCCAGGGCGCCATGCGCCTCGTGTGGCTGGCTGGGTTGTCACGGGGTGGCGATGTTGGAGACCGTCATCTCCATGCGGTCTCCATCGGTTTGTTCAAAGCGGATGGTCTTGATGTTTGCCTCGGCGCCGCCGATCTGGATCTGGCGCACGATCTTAGCTACGGCCCGGTTCACCGGAATCAGCGTCAACTGCCACTTGGCCGGGACGCCACTGAACTCGACCGCATAGTTCTTTTCCAGCGCGGCCTGGTCGCCGCTGAGTGTGCCGCGAATGCTCTCGACCATTGCGGCCACGGCCGGGTGGTCCTGCAGCCGCAATTGCAGCGGCTTCTTTTCAAACATGCTGACGGTCAGCTTGTCACCATCCAACAATATGGCTTCGGCGCGTGGCTTTAGCGTGCGTTTTTCCAGCCGGCCTGGGGCTTCGAAAGACAACTCGCCGGAAGACTCCAGTGGCTTGTCCAGGAAGCCTATGTATTTCTTCTCGACGAAGCTGGCCTTGCCGGATTTTTGCTGGGCCAGCAGGTTCATCAGCTCGGGCATCGCCCAGTCGGCCGCATGGCTGCTGACAGACAGCAACAGGCCGACCCATAGCAGGGCAACGCGGCGCGACCAGCGCAGGGAGTTGGGTTTGGACATATCAGCGGCGTTCATACGATCGGTAGGCCTGGACAATCTGGGCGATGCTGTAGTGCTCACGGTCGGGAAGCACCCGCACTCGCACCAGATACTCCACGACAAACATCAGTCCCACGGTCACTGGGGTCAACAGGTTGGCGAAGAACGACCAGACGGCCAGTGGCGCCCAAAAAAACAAACCGACTGAGAGTACCCCGCTGATGATGAAGTACGCGGTCCAGACCAGCGTGACCTTCCAGGTGTAGCGCATGTAAACCGGGTCGGCCGGGCTTGGCAGCAGCATGCGGGTTACCTGCGAGCACAGCGCATTTGCGTCGCCACGCCCCAGCGTTGCGCCAAACGTGATCGCCAGCAAGGACATCGCGCCGACGTGTTGCATGAAGTACAACCAGTTGACGTGGTTGCGCAGCTCGTCCAGGTACAGCCGCACCAGGAACGCCAGCATAGCCAGTGCCAGCAGCGCCGGCCAGCGCATCCTGGAATGCCAGGCGGCCAGCAACGCCATCACCGTCAGCGGCGCCACGCCGACGGCCAGCATCAGCAGGTTGGGGTGTTCATCTATCGTCAGGAAGTGGCTGAAAGCCAAGTACGCGGCGCCGACCACGGCGATACCCGCAATGGCCAGCAGCCGGGCGATGCGGTTCACTTGGTGCGCTTTTCCGCGATGTGGGCGGACAGGCTGCGCAGTGATTTGAAGACACTGAAGTTGTCGTCGCCTTCTGCCTTCATCTGTATGCCATATTGCTTGGATACAACCAGTGCAATTTCCAGGATATCGATGGAATCCAGCCCCAGACCGTCACCATACAAATCGGCCTCGGCTTCTATGCTTTCCGGCGCGACTTCAAGGTTCAGCGCAGAAACAATCAGCTGCGCAACTTCGCGTTCGAGTTCTGCACTGTTGGCGGGGGCGCCGGATAAATTGGTCATGATATAAAAGATAAGTGCAGTGATCGACTTGCGGCCCGGTAAACCATGCACTGGTCAATGGGGGCCAAGGTTGCACATGAAGGATACTTGCTGGCGCCAGGGCCGCAATGTGTGAGTCTGGGCATTTTAATGCAATCAAAAAATCCTCTGAACTTCCACGCCGCCTTGCCCGCTGATGCTTCCGGTCCCTTGAGCGTGCGTTGGGGCGCAATCTTCCGCCATGATTTCTGGTTCAAATTCCTGGGAACCAGCGCGTTTATCACGCTTTTCTTTTGCGCCTATATCCATTTGCTGAAGAACCCGGCGTTCCCGGTATTTATCGTGCCGCTGACGGTGGTGGACGACTGGATAGGTTTTGCTCCGCTCGCACTTATTCCCTATTTGTCACTGTGGTTGTATTGCTCGCTGCCGGTAATGCTGATGCCGAGCCGGCGCCGGTTGCTGAATTTCGGCGCCTGGGTTGGGGCCATGTGTTTGCTGGCGCTCGCCATCTTTTATTGGCTACCCAACGCTGTGCCGCCATCCCATATTGATTGGGCGCTGTATCCCGGCATGGCTTTTTTAAAAGGTGTCGATGCAGCGGGCAATGCTTGCCCTTCGCTGCATGTGGCGACGGCGGTGTATTCCAGCTTTTGGCTCTACTGGTTGATGCGGGAGCTGAGACAGGGCTGGCACAGCCAGGCGCTGCAAATACTGTGGGGTGTGGCGATTGTTTATTCGACGATGGCCACCAAGCAGCACGTATCGCTGGATGCGCTGGCCGGCATCGTGCTGGGAATTGTGTTCGCAGTTTTCTCCAGATGGTTTGATTGCAAACAATTGTCGACCCGCCAGCTAATTCTTTGAAGAACATGAATCGCACGCATTTCGTCGCCCCCGCGCACTGGCATGCACATATCAACAGGTACGCTGCCTCCGTAAACATGCGGGAATGGCAAACTGATCGACAGTCATTGACTTCGCGTTTAGTGGGGCGATGCGAGGCGTTTCGGGTAGAGCGATTGCAGCAGAGAGACGCGCAATGTTTGCCTGATGAATTTGAATCCCTCGGCCTATCAAGGCGCGCCAAGGTCATCGAGCGTGACGTGTTGCTGCGCTGCTATAACGTTGCCGTCGTCTATGCGCATACAGCTTTGCCATTGTCGGCAACAGCGAGTCAATGGCCACTATTTGCTGCATTGGGAAATAGGTCGCTCGGCACCACTTTATTTAACGACCCTTTAGTGACGCGTGGCACTTTGCAGTTTGCCCGATTACGTACGACCCACCCCTTAATGCAGCGAATTCTTCGCATGAATTTGGTGGGGCAGGAAACACCGGGTTTGCATGCCAGGCGATCCCTGTTTACGCGGCACGGCTCAAGCTTGTTGGTAACGGAGGTATTTCTTCCTGCAATATCAGGAGTGTCCCAACGCGTTCACAGCAAGGCGGCCCAATGATGCGTTTTGCGCGGACATGGTCCCTAGTCGTTTTCATGGTTTCTGCCAATGGTACGCAGCTATCGCGCAAGAAGAACCACTTTGGGCGGTGGGCCTGGGTATTGTTTCGGTACAGCTTTCTGCCTATCGGGTGCCGTTGAGTCCATCTGTTGCCCCCCGGTACAGCACCTCAGACCGACCCCGCTACGAAGCCCATGCGGGTTACGCCGGGTTACAAATCGTGTCTGCGTTGTGGAAGAGATTTTCGTCCTTCTGGGTGGTGGCTTTCTTCGCTATGACAGCGTGCGTGGTGGACTAGCTTCGGATGCACCGAATACCGTGGCCTAAAATTGCCCCTTAGCACCCAGGAAGTGGTGCAGTTAATTTTCAAGGAGGTGGCCGCATGTCACATGAAGTAGCCGAAGTGATGGATGCCGGTAGCGCAATTTTCACCCGTAGCGTCTGAGGCCATTTTTCGGATGACCGCACCCACTGCAGCACTCGACCAGGCGTTTCTGGAGGAGGTCCAGGAGCTACTGCTGAATGCAGTCGACGCTATGGAGCCGCCTGGCGGCTTGCTCCCGGATGAACCCTTGTTTGGACCGGATTCACGTCTGGATCTGGACTCTCTCGACGGTTTGCAATTGTCCGTCGCGATTCAGAAGCGTTACGGCATTCGCATGGCAGATAGCAAGGACTTGCGCCGCGCATTGGGTTCGCTGGAGATATTGGCTAGCTACATCGCGACCCATCGAAAATGAGGCCTGTGTATCTGGCCGGTCGTGCGTTGGCTTCTGTGCATGGCCTGAATCTGAATCAGGCCTTTGCAAGCCTGTGCAGTGGGACGATGCCGGCTGCAACTGCCTACGCGCTGAACGGTCATGGTGACTTGCCTTATTTACGCATTCCCGGCCCTACTGCCGCGTGGAATGTCCGTGCGCGCGCCTTGATCACCCAGGTCGTCGCCGATGCCGGCGTGGCGCAGGCCAGGGACGGGGCCTTGTTCATTGCCACCTCCTGTCAGGATGGTGGCGCTGCCGAGCATGCCCAATGCGATATGGATTTCCATGCACTTTCCCGTCGCATTGGCGATTGGTTGGACTGGTGCGGCCCGGTGTTTCTGGTCAGCAGTGCCTGCACTTCCAGCATGCAGGCGTTGCTGAGCGCCGCCGAGTGGTTGCGAGCGGGCCATGCAACGCAAGCCCTGGTCCTGGGGCTGGAGTTGGACAATCAGCTTACGTTGCCCGGCTTCGCGGCATTGCAATTGCTCAGTTCTGGCGGCAGCAAGCCGTTCGCCTTGCGGCGCGACGGTTTGGTGTTGGGCGAGGCAGTGGCCGCGTTGCGCTTGTCCACTGAGCAAGTTGCGCCCTGGCAGTTGCGAGGTGGCGCCAATGTGGTGGACGGCACCCAGCCCACGAGCGCATCTGTCAGCGCCGTGGTGCAGATGTACCAGCGCGCGCTAGCTGCCAGCGGCCTGTCAACCCTCGATGTGGATCTGATCAAAGTGCAGGCTGCGGGCAGTCCTGGCAATGATGCTGTAGAGGCGCAAGGGATACGTGCGGCCTTTGCCGGCGTGCCTGCGCTGGTGTCGCTCAAGCCCTTGATCGGCCATTGCATGGGGGCCAGTGGCGCCGCGGAAATAGCATTGTTGTTGGAATGCATTGAACGGGACTATTGGCCGCGCTATTCCGATGCTGTTGATCCGGCTTTGAGGGTGCAGTTGGCCACACAGGCCCCGAGGCAACTTCGCTACGTGCTTGCAGCGATTCTTGGTTTCGGCGGCATCCACACCGCTGCGGTGTTGGAGCGCAGCCCATCATGACCGTGTACCAAGTTTGTGCACGCTATGTCGCGCAGCCTGTTGCAGCAGATTGGCGTGAACGGCTCGCAAGCCACCTAGGCAGTCGACCCCGGCGCCTGGGGCGTTGGGCTGAACTGGGCTTGTACGGTGCATTGGAATGCCTGGCCGCTGATGGAGAGAGCACATTGGCAGAGCACGCTGCACTGGTGCTGAGCAGCCAGCATGGCCCGGCTTTGGCAATGCGCAGCGCGCTGGCGCAGGTTCATGAAGATTTGCCGCTGCCACTGACATTTTTGCAAACCCAGCCCAGCCAGTTGCTCGCCACGCTTTCAGCATACCTGGGCTGGAGCGGCGATGCACGCTTCATTACCCATCCGGATCCGTTTGCCGTACTTGCCTTGGCGACAGCCCTCAGCCATGCCGATGGCCTCCTGGTGGGGTGGGTCGACGAAATTGATGTTGAAAGTAGTGTTTGGTTGCGCCTTCGGGCGGTCGCCGATCCCGGCGGCGACTGGTGCAGGGCAGGCGACTTTGCGATGCTGGTGCAATGCGCCAGCCATGTGAGACTGGGGTCGTCCGAACTCACGGTTATCATTGATCCTCAGTTAGGGAATGTCGCTCAGAAGAAGTGAAATCAGTGGATTCAAATACTCATAAGCACCACGAAGAATACAACGCCAATGCCGCTCCCAGAGTTAAGCGAGTATTGGTCGTTTGCTATTCACAAAGTGGTCAGTTGACGCGGATTGCAGAGCGCATCCTGGCGCCGCTGCGTGAATCAGGGGATGTTGAAGTGCAGGTAGAAATCCTGTGCCCACGGCAGCCCTACCCATTTCCCTGGACCGTATTTAGCTTTTTCGATGCCTTTCCCGAATCAGCGCACATGGTGGCACCCGCACTGGAGCCACTGACACTGCGCGGTGACGAGGTTTTTGATCTGGTGATCCTGCCCTACCAGGTCTGGTTTTTGGCGCCGTCGCTGCCCGTGACTGCATTTTTGAAAGATCCACGGGTGCAACGCGTTCTCAAGGGAACGCCTGTGGTCACGGTCATTGCCTGCCGCAATATGTGGATGTTGGCGCAGGAAAAAATGAAACAGATGCTGGCCGACTGTGGCGCCCGTCTGATCGACAACGTGGTGCTCACTGATCCCAGTCCGACTCTACTGACACTGGTTACCACGCCTTATTGGTTGTTCACGGGACGCAAGCGCCTGCTGGGACTTCCCGCGGCGGGTATTGATGACCGCAGCGTGGCCCAGGCGGAACGCTTTGGCCGTGCCTTGCGTGACGGTTTGCATCGCAACGCGGAACGCGAGCCAGGTCCGATGCTGCATGGATTGAAAGCCTGCGTGGTTGATCCACGTTTGTATCTGAGCGAGCGTGCAGGCACGCGTAGCTTCTATCTATGGGGCTTGCTGTTGCGCGCAGCAGGCAAGCCCCAGTCACTCGGGCGCAAGCCCCTGCTTGTGCTGTATGCAGTCTTTCTAGTACTGCTGATACTCAGCGTGATTCCGCTAAGTCTGCTAGTGCAGGCAACGCTCCGACCCCTGTTGACGCGGCAATCGGTAGCAGTGAAGTTGCGGTTTGAAATGCCTTCCGGGTCTGGGCAGGAGCGAATGGGTATGTATGACTGTTGAGGTCTATGTAACGGCAACGGGTTCGTATTTGCCACTGGAGCCGGTTAGTAACGATGAGATAGAACAGGTGCTGGGTATGGTTGGCGGCAAACCCTCCAAATCACGTCGTCTGGTATTGCGCAACAACGGTATCCGCAAGCGCCACTATGCCCTGGACCGCTTAACCGGCCAGGCCATCATGACCAATGCCCAGATGGCGGCACGCGCCGTCGCAGACCTGGGGCCGATAGGTCCGATCGATGTTTTGGCCGCAGCCACCTCCTGCCCTGATCAATTGATGCCCGGGCACGGTGTCATGGTGCATGGCGAGCTGGGTTGGCCGCGCTTGGAGGTGGTGTCGCTGGCTGGCATCTGCGTCTCCGGCATCGCCGCTTTTAAGCACGCCTGGCTGTCGGTGCGGGCTGGCGACGCGCAACGCAGCGTGGCAGTGGCCTCAGAGCTGGCTTCTCTGGGCTTGCACGCACGCAACTTCGATGCTGAATACGAAAAAAATTCTCAGGAATTGGAAGGTCGCCCCGAGTTGGCCTTTGAAAAAGATTTTCTTCGCTGGATGTTGTCAGACGGTGCCGGCGCGGTGATGCTAGAAAGCGCGCCCAGAGACACGCTGAGCTTGCGTGTGGACTGGATCGAGTTGTCCTCAGCGGCGCACGAATTGCCGACCTGCATGTATTGCGGCGCGGACAAGAATGAAGACGGTAGTTTGGTCGGCTGGCAGCAGTTCAATCACCAGGATCGAGCCGCACGCTCGGTGTTTTCGATCAAGCAAGATGTGCGGCTGCTCAATGAACACGTAGCACGCAGTACGCTGACGGAGCCGTTGCGTGCCATCATCGATAAACGAGGACTGCGCCAACGCCGAATCGATTGGTTTTTGCCACATTTGTCGTCCCAATATTTTGTCCGCCCGATGGAGCTCAGCCTGGCAGAGCTCGCATTCGATATTCCGCGCGAGCGCTGGTTTACCAACCTGACTGAAAAGGGCAACACCGGCTCGGCCTCGCCGTTCATCATGCTCGACGAGTTGTTTCGCAGTGGACGCCTGAAGCGCGGCGATACGGTGCTGGTGTTTGCGCCGGAGAGCGGGCGTTTTTCTAGTGGTTTCGTTTTCATGGAAGCCGTCTGATGAACGTCTCGGATGTGCCGCAAGAAGGCAACCGCACGCTGGGCCACCATCGCAAGGCGCTGTATGCCAAAGACACCAGCGGGCGCATGGTGCTGGTCGCATCCAAAGGCTCCGAAGTCGATGAAACCGTAACCTTGCAGGCGGTCGAACGCCTGCACGCCTTTGCCGAGGATGCGCGCAAACGCTGCCTGGCTGGACAGACCGCACCGCTAGAAGTCTGGATGTGGACTCAGCGTATGGACTTGGCTCTGCTGTCCCAAGTGACCGGCATTTGGCAATGGCGCATACGGCGCCATTTGCGTCCCTCTGTCTTTGCCAACCTCACGCCCACGCAGCTGCAGTGCTATGCCCTGGCGCTGGGCCTGAGCGTCGAACAACTACAACAATTGCCATGAATGCACCCGCCACCCATTTCCAGCATCGCCATGCTGCGCACTGCGAGAGCGGGGTGGCCTCCAACCTGCTTAATCACTACGGGGCGAACTTGTCGGAGGCCATGGCGTTTGGACTGTCGTCGGCGCTGTCATTTGCCTACCTACCGTTTGTCAAGCTGACGGGCTTTCCGCTGATTGCCTACCGCATGCCGCCCAAATTCATCATCAAAGGGCTGCGCAAGCCCTTTGATGTACGGATGCATTTTGAGACTTTCAGTCGTGCCGAGCAAGGCCAGCGCCGGCTAGACGAACTGCTTATGCAGGGCAGGGTGGTCGGCTTGCAGACCTCGGTGTATTGGTTGCCGTACTTCCCACAGGACATGCGGTTTCACTTCAACGCCCACAATCTGTTGGTGTACGGTAAGGACGGAGACGAATACCTGATAAGTGACCCGGTGGCGGAAGACCCACAGCGCTGTGCCAGTGCCGACTTGCAGCGCGCACGCTTTGCCAAAGGTGTGCTGGCACCTAAGGGCTTGCTGTATTACCCGGGCCCACTGGGCCGTACTGAAGTCCCTGCTGCCGCGGTGCGCCAGGCCATCATCAAGACCACACGCATCATGTTGGGGCCGATTCCTGTCACTGGTGTGCGGGGCATGCGTATGCTGGCCAAGCGAATTGGGCGCCTGCAAGCCGATGAGTACGGTCTAAACTACGTCGGACACATTGTGCGCATGCAGGAAGAAATCGGCACCGGTGGCGCCGGCTTTCGTTTTCTCTACGCCAGCTTCCTGCAGGAAGCCGCAGCCCTGTGTGCATTGCCGGAATTGGACCTGTTGGCCGGACGCCTCAACACCATTGGCGACGACTGGCGCAACTTCGCACTGCAGGCAGTGCGCATGATCAAGGGCCGCGATGCAGTGGACTTTGCCGCGCTAGCTGCGTCGTTACAGGCGTTGGCGGACCAGGAAGACGGGTTCTTCCGGGCATTGCGCAAAGCAGTTCAATGATGCTGTCCATACGCGATCTGAATTTTCGCTATCCCGGCGCCAGTGCTGACGCCCTGGAGCAGGTGAGTCTGAGCGCCGCACGCGGTGAAGTGCTGGGCCTGCTTGGCCCTAACGGCGCGGGTAAGACCACGCTGATCGCCCAGCTTGTCGGCATGCTGGCAATGCAGCGGGGTGAGATTGAGATCGATGGCCAGCCGTTAGAGCAATTGCGCCTGACACGTCCTACGTGTATCGCCATTGCGCCCCAAGAATATGCGTTTTACCCGACCCTGAGCGTATTGGAAAACCTGGACTGTTTCGCTGGCGTAGGTGGGCTGCGCGGCTCTGAAAAAGCAGAACGCATCGACGCATGCATCGCCCTCGCTCAGTTGCAGAACTACCGTAAGGTGCAGGGACAGCGGCTTTCGGGGGGGCTCAAGCGCCGACTCAATATGGCGATAGCGATGCTTCACCGGCCTGAACTGGTTTTGTTTGATGAACCAACGGTGGGCGTTGATCCACAATCACGCGCTTTTCTGCTTGAGGCGGTCAAACAGCTGGCCCGCGAGGGAAGCGCAGTCATCTACACCTCGCATTACATGGAAGAGGTACAGGCGATTGCCGACCGCATCGTCGTGCTAGACCAAGGGCGTGTGCTGTGCCAAGGCACGCTGCAGGATTTGCTGGTCGGAGCCGCCACCTTGTATGTGGAAGTCGACGACGACACCGCCCAAGAGCGTCTGGTGCCATTGCTGTCCGGCTTTGGTCCGACCAATGTGCAAGGTCGCGGTGCGTTGCTTGCAATAGCTGATCCGGAGCAGCTGCCGGAAGTGCTGCGCAGTATCGCTGGCACCGGGCTGCGACTGCGCCAAGCCCGCTATGGACAGACCGATCTGGAACAGTTGTTCATGTCGCTGACCCACCGATCATTGCGGGACTGACCATGTTTTTTGCCCTTGCCAAAAAAGAGTTGCTGGCGCTGTCGCGCGATCTTCACGGTCTGGCGGCCTTGTTCCTGATGCCCATGGTGTTCATCGTTGTCATGTCGATGGCGCTCAAGGATGTGTACTCGCCCAGAGTTCAGGCACTGCGTTACGCCGTAGTCAACCTGGATCAAGGCCCCAAGGCCGAAAGCCTGCTCACGGCGTGGAGCAAAGAACACGGCGCACCGGTTGTGCCGGGGCCGGAGGGCTGGCAGGATGCGCTGCGCGCCGGCGATCTGAAATATGTGTTGCAAGTGGACGCCGGGTTTGCCCATGCGCTGGAAGACGCGCCGGAAGGCGAAGACGGGAAGAAGGTGCATTTCCTTGCAGAACCGGGCCTGGACCAAGGGCTGTTTGAGAGCACCCGTGCCAGCCTGATGATGCATGTGGCGCAGCTACGCACCGAAAGCATGCTGGCGCAACTCAAGGTCGAAGGCGACCTCGCACAGGCTAGTGAGCTTCTGTTCACTAATACGCTGGTGACGGCGGAGCGCACCGGCAAGAACGCCCGCCCCAGCTCGGTTCAGCAAAGTGTGCCGGGTTGGCTGGTGTTTGGCATGTTCTTTGTAGTCGCCTCCATCGCTGGCTTGTTTGTCGATGAACGCAGTTGCGGTGCACTGGCGCGCCTGCGCAGCCTGGGAGCTTCGCCTGTCTCGCTATTGGCCGCCAAAGTGGCTCCCTATATGCTGGTTAACGGGATACAGGCGGTGCTGATGCTGTCGGTGGGCGTCTGGCTGATGCCCGTGCTGGGTGGCGATGGACTGTCGTTGCAAGGCATCAGTTGGGTGGCACTGGTGCTGGTACTGATGTCTATCAGCGCCGCCGCAGTGAGTTTGGCACTGGCCATTGCCTGTCTGGTGCGTACCCATGCTCAGGCTTCCACCCTGGGGCCTATCCTGAACGTGCTGATGGCCGCGCTGGGCGGCATCATGGTGCCGCTGTTTGTCATGCCCGAAGTGATGCAGCAGATCGCCGCCTACTCGCCCATGAACTGGGGCCTGGAAGCATTGCTTGACGTGCTGTTGCGTGGCGCGGACGTCAGTGCAGTGCTTCCCCGGGTCGGCCGCTTGGGCGCATTTTCGACACTTATGCTGGCAGGCGCCTACGGGTTGTTCCGGCGCTAGCAGCCCCTCAGGCCAAGAGGTAAGGCGATAGACTGAACGCCTCAAGAGGCTTGGAGCCAATCGCCTGGTTGAGCTTGTTCATGCACGCTCCCTGTGAAAAGTTCTGTTTCACCAGCAAGCGGGTTTGCGGGCGCGCAAACAACTCCTTGGCAGTGATGTCCTGCTTGACCGGTAAGTCGGCATTGCCCAAGCCCACTAACGGCTTGTCGCGATAAATCGGCTCCGAGAATTGTGCATATTCCTGACGCTGCGGGTTTTGTACAAGCCGGGCGAGCACATGGTATTCACTATGAAAAAAATAGCTGCTGGCGCATTGTTTATGCGGGCTAGGGGCTGATTTGATGCTGAAACTCCAGTTTCAGGCGACCACCGCGCGCAAGGCAGTCGGCGTGGCCCGCGTTCTCCGGCTCAGCTCGCGGGATGGTTTTTTGGGTTCGCTAGCGGTGCTGCGTTAACGACGTGGTGGGCGAGCCTGCTCTGTGGCAACCGCGAATCGAGCCTGCGCCCGCGGGCCCCACCACCTGCCTTGAGCTGGTTTTGCGAAATCAGAGAAGCACACGGTTCGCTGCTAACTGACGCAACGAATATGCGTACGTCAAAATTTATTTTTCGTACGACTGGAGTTTTTCATCGTTATTGCGACGGTATGTGCGGTATGCCAGCCGATCTCCTCGATGAACTCATCGAAAGAAAAACTTCGATCAAGATCTTCAATAAACGAATCCAACCAATGGTAGTAATCCCAACCCTTCCGTGTTGTGATTGATCGCCAGTTGAATGCGATGTCAATTTTGAGATACACCGCATGTGCATGTACCTCTGAGAAATTCATCCCTAAATAAGATTTTTCAAAGTCGCGCGGAAAAACTGTCGAAAAACGATCGAATACGGGGTTCAATTGAATAGTGAATCGATCAGTCTTTATGCTCAGGGCTCCATCCTCGGTGCGGTCCAATACCGTTCCAAGAGGCAGGATCAGTTCAAATTGGTCAAATAGCTCACCATCTTCGCCTGTAGCAAATACAACCGTGCCTTCACGCTCGTCGTCCTCTTCGCTTTGAAAAGCTGCGCGCTCATGCATTGGTTTAGAGAAAAGCTCCAAGAATCTGTTGTCGAGAAGAAGTTGGGGGATATTGCGACGCAGAACAGTAGTAACAGCATCGCTGTGAATTGCCCGATCCGTGGTGAAGTATGCGCTGAGGTGCAATGACAGCTTGCTAAGGACGAAGTATTCGACTGCTTCGCGGACCATTCTGTTTCCCTCCTCTTCCGCGCGTTCGTTTGCATTCGTCCCTTGCTCGCCAAAAACGCCGAATCTAGCCCGCTGCCAAGTTCTCTCCATGGCTTTGTTTTCAGCCGCTACGGCTCGAACGTAGCTACGCATTTCCTCGCTAAATCTATACCGAGATAGTTCGACAACTTCACCGCCTCTACTAATCGGCAAGACACCTTTCATCTTTATCGAGCGACTCAGGGCAGGTTTTGCCTTGAGAAAAAGATATGAAAAACCAACAGCGATCAGAGCCACCCCAAATAAAGTAGTTGCTGCCCCTGAAAGATTGATCCACTGCGCCAGTCCTGATGAAAACAGATTGATTCCGAGTGCGAGTGCTATGGCAAGAGCCACGATCTCGATAGTGCTGTGTTGCAATTGCACGAGCGCATCTACGTAGCGTCGGTTTTCTGGATTTGAGCGTTGCATGCGATGTGAGTGTGGTGTGAGTGGTCTTCACTATAGTTCAGCAAATTGGGTTCATTTACTTGGGTGCTGGTGGTGTAAGAGGAGGTGGTCCGGGTGTCCGTTCGCAGGCCCCCATTCGCGGTTGCCACAGAGCCAGCGCACCAACCAACCCCTTTACGGCACAAAGCAAGCAAACCAGAAACAGCCGCCCGCGAGCAAGGCCGGAGAACGGATGCCCGGGCCGCCTGCCCCGCCAACCCGGCAGCGCGAAACCCACCGCCACCTAACCAAGCCACTACAAAAACAATAGCTGCCAGCGCAATGTCTACGAGGGCTAGGCAGTGATTTGACGCGTAAACACCCGCGACCGCAGCGCCTGCAAGTCCAGCACCCGCAGCCCACCATATTCCACGCGAATGAAGTTTTGCGCCTCCAGCGCGTTCAGCGCTTCGTTCACGCGCTGGCGTGACAGGCCCACCAGGTAGGCCAGCTCCTGCTGGGTGATGCGCAGCACCTCGCCCACGCCGGGGTACAGCACGGGGTTGAAGAGGGATGCCAGGCTGCGCGCCACGCGGATGTCGGGGTTGGTCATGCGGTCGATCTCGCGCGCGGCGATGAACTGGCCCAGGCGTTCGTTGAGCTGGTTCATCACAAAGCGGTTGAAGCCGATGGAGTGGTCCAGCAGCCAGTGGAAGGTATCCACATGCAGGCCCGCCACCAAGCTCTTGCGCAGCGCCTGGATGTTGTAGCGGTAGGTCTCGCGCTTAAGGGCCGTGCCTTCGCCAAACCAGCCGCCCGGCGGCACGCCCGTGAAGGTCATGGTCTGGCCCTCGGCGTTGTCGGTGCTCATCTTCAGCAGGCCGTCCACCACACCAAACCAATACGTCACCGGGCGGCCCATGCGACACAGGTACTCGCCCGGCGCGGCCTCGGCAATGCGCAGGTCGTCCACGGCGCGCTGGCGCTCGTCGGGCAGCAGCACTTGCAGCCACGGAATGGCGGCCAGCTCGCCCTCGGTGAGGGGGCGGCGGCGCTGGTGCAGGGTGGTGTCGGTGGTCATGGGCAGGGCCTTGTAAGTTGCCAATAAGTGAAGGGAAAACACCTACCGAGAAATGCACAAATTGTCGTCCAAACGACAACTTGGCGTCAAATGCAGTCCTACCATTCGGCCCATACCAAAGTCCGCGTCGCACAGGTGACCGGCCATAACGAGGTGACACGCAATGGGTACGCACACGACATTTCCGCAACTGCTGCTGCAGCATGCCAGCCAGCGCCCGCAGGCGCCAGCCATGCGTGAAAAGGAATACGGCATCTGGCAGGCGCTGACCTGGTCGGGCTTGGCGCAGATGGTGGAACAGATTGCTGCGGGCCTGCACCAGGCCGGGCTGCGGCGCGACGACCACATGGTGGTGGTGGGCGCCAACCGCCCCCGGCTGTACGCCACCATGCTGGCCGCGCAAAGCCTGGGCGCCGTGCCTATTCCGCTGTACCAGGACGCGGCTGCGCCCGAATGCGTGTTCCCCATCAACAACGCCGACGTGCGCTTTGCCTTTGCAGAGGACCAGGAGCAGGTGGACAAGCTACTGGAGGTGCGCGCCCAGTGCCCGCAGCTAGCCCACATCTACTTTGACGACCCGCGTGGCCTGCGCCACTACGACGAGCCGGGACTGGCGGCGCTGGACGCACTGCAGGCCAGCGGCCGCGCCTTTGCCGCCGCGCAGCCCAATTTCTTCAAGAGCGAGATTGCCAAGATCGCACACACCGACGTGGCGGCCATGTTCTTCACCTCTGGCACCACGGGCAACCCCAAGGGCGTGGTGCATACGCATGATTCGCTGTTGAACCGCGCCCGCGCCGGTGCCGAGTTCGACAAATTGACGGGCGACGAAGAGGTGCTGGCCTATTTGCCACCGGCCTGGATTGGGCAAAACATCTTCAGCTACGCGCAGTGGCTGTCGTGCGGCTATGTGGTGAACTGCCCCGAAAGCAGCGCCACCGCCACCATTGACCTGAAAGAGATTGGCCCCACCTACTACTTTGCGCCGCCGCGCATCTTTGAAGGCCTATTGACCAGCGTGATGATCCGCATGGAAGATGCGGGCGCCATCAAGCGCCATATGTTCCATTACTTCATGGGTGTGGCCAAAAAAGTGGGCCCCGCGCTGATGGATGGATTACCCGTGTCGGCCGCCGACCGCGCGCTGTATGCGTTGGGCAATGTGCTGGTCTATGGCCCGCTGCGCAACACGCTGGGCTTTAGCCGCGTGCGCGTGGCCTACACCGCGGGTGAGGCCATTGGCCCGGACCTGTTCACGTTCTACCGTTCCATCGGCATCAACCTCAAGCAGCTGTACGGCTCTACCGAGACCGCGGTGTTCGTGTGCCTGCAGCCCGACAACCAGGCGCGCGCCGACACCGTGGGCGTGCCCTGCGAGGGCGTAGAGATCAAGGTGGCCGACAACGGCGAAATCCTGATCAAGTCGCCCGGCCTGTTCACCGCGTACTACAAAAACCCCGCCGCCACGGCCGAGGTGCTGACGGCTGACGGCTGGTACCACTCCAGCGATGCGGGCTTTATCGACGCGCAGGGCCACCTGAAGATCATCGATCGCGTGAAAGACGTGGGCCGCATCAAAGGCGGGGCGTTTGACGCGGCCATGTTTGCGCCCAAGTATGTGGAGAACAAGCTGAAGTTCTTCCAGCACATCAAAGAGGTGGTGGCCTATGGCGATGGCCGCGACCAGGTGTGCGTGCTCATCAACATCGACTTTGACGCCGTGGGCAACTGGGCCGAGCGCCGCAACCTGCCCTATGCGGGCTACACCGACCTGGCGCAAAAGCCCGAGGTCTACCAGCTCATCAAGGAGTGCGTGGAGAAGGTGAACGCCGACCTGAGCGCCGACGCGCTCTTGGCCGGCAGCCAGGTGAGCCGCTTTCTGGTGCTGCACAAAGAGCTGGACGCCGACGACGGCGAACTCACACGGACCAACAAGGTGCGCCGCGGCTTCATTGCCGACAAATACGACGTGCTGGTGGACGCGCTCTACAGCGGCAAGACCAGCCAGTTCATTGAAACCCAGGTGAAGTTTGAAGACGGGCGCACCGGCAGCGTGAGCGCCACGCTGCGCATTGACGACGCAAAGACATTCGCACCCGTGAAGGCAGCGGCATGAGCAAAAAAATAGGCGACGTCATTCTGGACGTGAACAACATCTCTCTGCGTTTTGGCGGCGTGAAGGCGCTGACCGACATCAGCTTCAATGTGCGCGAGCATGAGATTCGCGCCATCATTGGTCCCAACGGGGCAGGCAAGAGCTCCATGCTGAACTGCATCAACGGCGTGTATGCACCGCAAGACGGCGCCATCACCTTCCGTGGCCAGGCCTTCAAGTACATGAACAGCCACCAGGTGGCGACCATGGGCATAGGCCGCACCTTCCAGAACCTAGCGCTGTTCAAGGGCATGAGCGTGCTGGACAACATCATGTCCGGGCGCAACCTCAAGATCAAAAGCAACATCCTGCTGCAGGCGCTGCGCATGGGCCCGGCGGAGCGTGAAGAGATTCAGCACCGCGAGGCGGTGGAACGCATCATCGACTTCCTGGAGATCCAGGCTTACCGCAAGACGCCCGTGGGCCAGCTGCCCTACGGACTGCAAAAGCGCGTAGATCTGGGCCGCGCCCTGGCCATGGAGCCGCAGGTGCTGCTGCTGGACGAACCCATGGCCGGCATGAACGTGGAAGAGAAGCAGGACATGTGCCGCTTTGTGCTGGACGTCAACGACGAGTTTGGCACCACGGTGGTGTTGATCGAGCATGACATGGGCGTGGTGATGGACATCAGCGACCGCGTGGTGGTGCTGGACTACGGCAAGAAGATTGGCGACGGTACGCCCGACGAGGTGCGCAACAACCCCGACGTCATCAGCGCCTACCTTGGCACGAGTCACTAAGGATTTTTCACCATGGCTTTCTTTCTCGAAACCTTACTCGGCGGCCTCATGGCGGGCATGCTGTATTCCCTGGTGGCGCTGGGCTTTGTGCTGATCTTCAAGGCGTCGGGCGTGTTCAACTTTGCGCAGGGCGCCATGGTGCTGTTTGCGGCGCTGGCCATGGCGCGCTTTGCGGAATGGATTCCGCTGTACCTCGGCATTGCCAACCCCATTGTTGCGAATGTGCTGGCCTTTGGTGGTGCGGGCGTAGTCATGTTTGTGGTGGCCTGGATCATCGAGCGCCTGGTGCTGCGCCACCTGGTGAACCAGGAGGGCACCACGCTCTTGATGGCCACCCTGGGCATCACCTACTTCATGGAAGGCCTGGGCCAGACCTTGTTCGGCAGCAGCATCTACAAGATCGACATCGGCATGCCCAAAGACCCGGTGATGATTCTGGAGAGCACGTTTGAAGGCGGCATCCTGATCAACAAAGAAGACCTTTACGCCGCGCTGATCGCCGCCGCCCTGGTGGCGCTGCTGAGCGTGTTCTTCCAGAAAACCGCCACCGGCCGTGCGCTGCGCGCCGTGGCCGACGACCACCAGGCCGCGCAATCCATCGGCATTCCGCTGAACCGCATCTGGGTCATCGTCTGGTGCGTGGCCGGCGTGGTGGCGCTGGTGGCCGGGATGATCTGGGGCAGCAAGCTGGGTGTGCAGTTTTCGCTGACCACGGTGGCGCTGCGCGCGCTGCCGGTCGTCATCCTGGGTGGCCTCACTTCCGTGCCCGGCGCCATTGTGGGCGGGCTGATTATTGGGGTGGGCGAGAAGCTGTCCGAGGTCTACCTGGGCCCGTTTGTGGGTGGCGGCATCGAGATCTGGTTTGCCTATGTATTGGCGCTGGGCTTCTTGCTGATCCGGCCGCAGGGCCTCTTCGGCGAAAAAATCATCGACCGCGTTTGAGCCCATCACAACGATAAGAGACAACCATGTTCTACAGAGAAAACGGCCAATTCAAAACCACCTACCGCGCGGACCAGCAGATCCTGCCCATCGCGCAAGACCGCCGGTTCATGCTGGCGCTGCTGCTGGTGGCGTTTGTGGCAGTGCCCATGGGGGCCAGCGACTACCTATTCCGCGCCATCCTGATTCCCTTCTTGATCTTCTCGCTGGCGGCGGTGGGTGTGAACATTTTGGTGGGCTTCTGCGGGCAAATTTCACTGGGCTCGGGCGCCTTCATGGCGGTGGGGGCCTACGCGGCCTACAACTTCTTTGTGCGCATTGAGGGCATGCCGCTGCTGGTGGCGCTGCTGCTGGGCGGTGTGAGTTCCATGCTGTTTGGTATGGTGTTTGGCCTGCCCAGCTTGCGGGTCAAGGGTCTGTACCTGGCGGTGGCCACGCTGGCAGCGCAGTTTTTTGCGGACTGGATGTTTTTGCGCGTCCAGTGGTTTACCAACAACTCGCCCTCGGGCTCGGTGTCGGTGTCCAACTTGCAGGTGTTTGGCCTTTCGCTGGAAAGCCCGGTGGCCAAGTACCTGTTTTGTCTCTCGCTCTTGGCCGTCATCGCGTTGTTGGCCAAAAACCTGGTGCGCGGCGCCGTGGGCCGGGAGTGGATGGCGATTCGTGACATGGACGTCGCGGCGGCCGTCATTGGCATCCGCCCCATGTACGCCAAGCTGAGCGCGTTTGCGGTCAGCTCCTTCATCGTGGGCGTGGCCGGTGCCTTGTGGGGCTTTATTTACCTGGGTGCCTGGGAGCCTGCGGCCTTCTCGGTAGACCAGTCGTTCAAGCTGCTGTTCATGGTCATCATCGGCGGCATGGGTTCCATCATGGGCAGCTTCTTTGGCGCGGCCTTTATCGTGGTGCTGCCCATCTTCCTGAGCCAATTCCTGCCTGCGCTGGCAGGTAGCGTGGGCATCAATATTTCCACTGCCGGTGTCTCGCATGCCGAGCTCATGGTGTTTGGCGGGCTCATTGTCTGGTTCCTCATCGTGGAGCCGCATGGCCTGGCCAAGCTCTGGTCCATCGGTAAACAAAAATTGCGTTTGTGGCCCTTCCCCCATTGAGTGGGGTGGGTCAGGTTCCGTGTTTTCCCCGTGCTTCAACAACTTAATTACAGGAGAGACAAATGAAGCTTTCTAAACTTGTACTTGCAAGCGCCATGGTGGCCGCCGGTGCCTCTGTCTTGCTGGCGGGCAACGCCCAGGCCCAGTCCAAAGAGCAGTTCATCCCCGTGCTGTCGTACCGCACCGGGCCCTACGCCCCCAACGGTGTGCCATGGGCCAACGGTTATGTGGACTACCTGAAGCTGGTGAACGCCCGCGGCGGCGTCAACGGCGTGAAGCTGTCCTTTGAAGAATGCGAAACCGGTTACGACACGGCGCGTAGCGTGGAGTGCTACGAACGTCTGAAGAGCAAGGGTGCCTCTTTTGTGCAGCCTTTGTCCACCGGCGCCACCTTTGCCATTACCGAGAAAGCCCCCGCCGACAAGATCTCGGTGGTGACTGTGGGCTACGGCCGCAGCGAGAGCGCGGACGGTTCGGTGTTCAAGTGGAACTTCCCCATCGCGGGTACCTACTGGGTGGCTGCCGACGCCATCATGCAGGCCATCGCCAAAAAGGAAGGCGGCTTTGACAAGCTCAAGGGCAAGAAGATCTCGCTGGTCTACCACGACAGCCCGTTTGGTAAAGAGCCTATTCCGCTGCTGCAAGAGCGCGCGGCCATGCACGGCTTCACGCTCACGCTGCTGCCCGTGACGGCACCTGGTGTGGAGCAAAAGGCCACCTGGCTGCAGGTGCGCCAGAACCGGCCTGATTACGTGGTGTTGTGGGGCTGGGGCATTATGAACAGCACCGCCATCAAGGAAGCGCAAGCCACCGGCTACCCGCGCGAAAAGATGTACGGCGTGTGGTGGGCCGGTGCTGAGCCGGACGTGAAAGACGTGGCTGAAGGTGCCAAGGGCTACAACGCAGTGACCATGCAGCACGGCGCCGAGCCGCAGTCCAAGCTGGTCAAGGACGTGATGGCCATGGTGCATGACAAGGGCCAGGGCACTGGACCCAAAGAAGAAGTGGGCCAGGTGCTGTACATGCGCGGTGCCATGAGCGCCATGCTGGGCGTGGAAGGCATCCGCGCGGCCCAAGAGCGCTATGGCAAGGGCAAGGTCATGACCGGCGAACAAGTGCGCTGGGGTCTGGAAAACCTGAACCTCACCCAGCCCAAGCTGGATGCCCTGGGCTTCGCTGGCGTGATGCGACCCATCAGCACTTCCTGTGCGGACCATATGGGCGCCTCGTGGGCCCGCATCCACACCTGGGATGGCAGTAAGTGGCAGTTCACCTCGGATTGGCTGCAGGCCGATGAGCAAATCTTGAAACCGCTGGTGAAGACCACGGCTGCCAAGTACGCCACCGAGAAAAAACTGACACCGCGCACTCCCGCAGATTGCCAGAGCTAAATAGATTGGCGGCCCGCAAGGGCTGCCAATCGACAGGCTTGTGCTGCAGGCCTGTCGATTGGTAAAGGCAAACCTATGGAACCCAAAAACATTGTTCTCAACGTGAATGGCATCGAGGTCATTTACAACCACGTCATTCTGGTGCTCAAGGGCGTGTCACTGCAGGTCCCGGAGGGTGGTATCGTGGCCATCCTGGGGGGCAACGGCGCGGGCAAGACCACCACTTTGCGGGCCGTGTCCAACCTGTTGGCCGGTGAGCGCGGTGCGGTGACCAAGGGCAGTATCGAATTGCGTGGCGAGCGCATCGAGAACCTGAGCCCTGCCGACCTGGTGCAGCGCGGCGTGGTGCAGGTGATGGAGGGGCGGCACTGCTTTGCCCACTTGACGATTGAAGAAAACCTGCTTACCGGTGGCTACACGCGCAAGAGCAAGGCCGAGGTGGCGGCGAACCTGGAGAAGGTTTACGCCTACTTCCCGCGTCTTAAGACCCGACGCACTTCGCAGGCGGCGTACACCTCGGGCGGCGAGCAGCAGATGTGCGCCATCGGCCGCGCACTCATGGCCAACCCCAGCATGGTGTTGTTGGACGAACCGTCCATGGGCCTGGCGCCGCAAATCGTTGAGGAAGTGTTCGAGATCGTGAAGGACCTCAACACGAAGGAGCGCGTGACCTTTTTACTGGCCGAGCAAAACACCAACATGGCGCTCAAGTACGCAGACTACGGCTACATCATGGAGAGCGGCCGCGTGGTGATGGACGGCGCCGCCGAAGACCTGCGTACCAATGAGGACGTGAAGGAGTTCTACCTGGGCGTGGGCGGCGGCGAGCGCAAGAGCTTCAAGGACGTGAAGAGCTACAAGCGCCGCAAGCGCTGGTTGGCTTGAGGAGGACTGCCATGACCACGACCTACGACATCCTGGAAACCCGTTCTCCCGACGCCCGCGAGGCCGCGCTCATGGCGGCCTTGCCGGGGCAGGTGGCCTATGCCCAGCGCCAGGCGCCGGCCTTTGCCCGGATTCTGGACGGCGTGGACGCCACCCAGGTGGTGGACCGCGCCGCGCTGGCCAAGCTGCCAGTCACGCGCAAGTCCGAGTTGCAGGCGCTGCAGCAGGCTGCGCGTGCCGAGGGCGGCAGCGTGTTTGGTGGCTTTAGCGCGCTGGGGTTTGGTGCGGCTATGCCGCGCGTGTTTGCCAGTCCGGGCCCCATCTACGAGCCCGAGGGCACCGGCCGGGACTACTGGCGCATGGCGCGCGCCATTTTTGCGGCGGGCTTTCGGCCCGGTGAACTGATCCATAACAGCTTCAGCTACCACTTTGTGCCGGCGGGCTCGATGATGGAAACCGGTGCCCATGCGCTGGGCTGCACGGTGTTTCCCGGTGGCACGGGCCAGACCGAGCAACAGGTGCAGGCCATGCGCGAGCTGCAGCCCGCGGGCTACATCGGCACGCCCAGTTTTCTCAAGATCATTCTGGAAAAGGCTGCTGAGATGGGCGTGACCATTCCCAGCGTGACCAAGGCCATGTTTGGTGGCGAGGCGTTTCCGCCATCTTTGCGCGACTGGTTCTCTGACCGTGGTGTGGACGGCTACCAGTGCTACGCCACAGCCGATCTGGGGCTGATTGCCTACGAGACCACGGCCCGTGAGGGCCTGGTGTTGGACGAGGGCGTGGTTGTCGAAATCGTGCGCCCCGGTACGGGCGACCCGGTGGCCGAGGGTGAGGTGGGAGAGGTGGTAGTGACCACGCTGAGCGCCGGCTACCCGCTGGTGCGCTTTGGCACGGGGGATCTGTCCGCCGTGCTGGCGGGGCCTTGCCCTACAGGCCGCACCAATACGCGCATCAAGGGCTGGATGGGGCGAGCCGACCAGACCACCAAGGTGCGCGGCATGTTTGTGCACCCCAAGCAAGTGGACGCGATTGCCAAGCGCTTCCCCGAGGTGGGCCGCGTGCGTTTGGTGGTGAGTGGCGAGATGGCCAACGACGCCATGACGCTGCTGGTGGAGGTGGCGGGCCAGCCCGACGGTTTGGCCGGTCGCGTGGGCGAGGCCATCCGCGATGTCACCAAGCTGCGCGGCGACGTGCAGCTGGTGGTGCCGGGCGCACTGCCCAACGATGGCAAGGTGATTGAGGACGCGCGCAGCTACCGTTAAAAATCTGGGGGCTAAGTAGTTTCCTTCATGCTTGGTCCCCAAAGCCGGGCTAGACTTTGTAATCTTTAACTGGAGCTTGACCATGAAAAAACTACTTGTCGTTGCTGCGGCCGCCTTGGCTGTGTGCGCCCATGCACAGACCTACCCCTCCAAGCCCATCACCATCGTGGTGCCGTTTGCCGCTGGTGGCCCCACCGACCGCGTGGCCCGTGACCTGGCCGAGGCGCTGCGCAAGCCCTTGGGCGGCGTGAGCATCATTGTGGACAACTCGGCCGGTGCTGGTAGCTCGATTGGCTCCAACAAGGTGGCCAAGGCCGCTCCAGACGGTTACACCCTGCTGCTCAACCACATTGCCATGGCCACCATGCCCACGCTGGTGCGCAACATGCCGTTCAAAGTGGACAGCGATTTTGAATACCTGGGCCTGATCAACGAAGTGCCCATGACCCTGATTGGCCGGCCTGACCACCCAGCCAAGAACTTCAAGGATCTGACCGGCTGGATTGCTCAGAACAAGGGCAAAATCAACCTGGGCAACGCAGGCATTGGCTCCGCCTCGCACCTGTGCGGCCTGTTGTTCCAGAATGCGGTGGCCACCGACATGACCACGGTGCCCTACAAAGGCACCGCGCCGGCCATGACCGATTTGATTGGCGGCCAGATCGACCTGATGTGTGATCAGACTACCAACACCACGCAGCAGATTGAAGGCAAGAAGGTTGTTGCCTACGCGGTGACCACGCCCAAGCGCTTGACCACTCCTGCGCTGAAGGACCTCCCCACGTTGCAGGAGTCTGGCTTGAAGGGCTTTGAGGTCACCATCTGGCACGGCCTGTACGCGCCCGCTGGTACGCCCGCCGATGTGCTGACCAAGGTGAATGCGGCCCTGAAGGTGGCGCTGAAGGATGCCGACTTTTTGAAGAAGGAAGAGGGGTTGGGCGCTGTGGTGGTGACTGACAAGCGCGTGGAACCGGCCGAACACAAGAAGTTTGTGGCCGCAGAAATCGCCAAGTGGAGCCCCATCATCAAGGCTGCGGGCGTCTACGCGGACTGATTCCGCTTTCTAGGCCACCTCGAATCGTCTGGCGGACTCAGGTTCCCCAGACGATTTCTTTTTGGGCCTTCTGGCTGCGCTGCAGCATGTCCAGCAGCGGCGTGGCGCGCTGGCGCAGCGATACGCCGGCCGGGGCGTGGGTGTCTTCGCCACGGTCCTGGGCCTCCAGCGCGGTTTGGGCGCGTTGGGCTTCTTCGGTGGCGATGGCGGCCTCCAGCGCGGCTTTGGCGGCGGGCATGTCCTCGGGCAGCAAGATGCCCTTGGCCGGTGCGCCTTCCTCGAACTTGCCCCAGATCTGCAGAATCTGGCGGCCATTGGGTTCCAGCATGATCACGTCGCTGGTGGCTTTGGATTTGAACTTGTAGAGCATGGTGTGGGTACCGTGGTTTTATGATGCAATGAACAGCGAACCCCAACAGCATACCGACCCCGAGGAGTACCACCGTGGCAGACCTTCATATCGTTCGTGAACACGCACTGGGCCTGGCCGCAGCACGCAAGATTGCCTTCACCTGGGCGGAGCAGGTGGAAGAGGAGTTCGGAATGGATTGCACTTATGCCGAAGGCAAGACCGAGGACGAGGTGGGCTTCAAGCGTTCGGGCGTGAACGGCACGCTGCAGGTGACCGCCGACCGCTTTGAGTTGAACGCCAAGCTAGGCTTTTTGCTGGGCGCGTTCAAGGACAAGATCGAGGCCGAGATCGTCAAGAACCTGGACCAGCTGCTGGCCCCCACAGCTGCCAAGGCCAAAGCCCCGGCGAAAAAAAAGTAGCGTAAAACGCTACTTTTTTGATAGCTGCTCGCGCAGCGTTCACGGAGGCTGGAGGCTGATTTAGCTCAAAGACTCGATGAGGTCGATGTACTGCTGCATCGCGTCGGCATTGGCCGTGCCCTTGAAGCCGTTCCAGGCATCCCACTTGGCGCGGCCCACCATGTCGGCAAAGCCGGGCTTCTTCTCGGTGTTGTCGCCAGTGGTGGCTTGCTTGTAGAGCGCGTAGATCTTCAGCAGGGTGCCGTTGTCAGGGCGCTCGCTCAGGTTTTTGGAATTGGCTACAGCGGCTTCGAAAGTGGCTTGCAGGTCGGCCATGGTGTTCTCCATTGATGGTTACCCGCGTATCTTACGGTGCGTTTTCACTGCAGAATAGGCAAGCACCCCCAACCCCGTTTAGCCCGGAGATTTCATGGTCACCAGAGTTCTTGCCAAAGATGTTGCCCAAAAGGCCAAACGCCAGACCCAAAAGGCTGCGCGCGTGGTGCAAAAGAATGTGACCGATGCCGTGATCGGCACGCTGGGCCTGCAGGGCGAGCGCATGAGCAAGGTGGACACCGCCTGGCTGCGCATGGATTCGGCCTCCAACCTGATGATGATCCTGGGCGTGTGGGTGATCCACCCCAAGCTGAAGTACGAAGACCTGGCCCAGCGCATTGAAGAGCGCCTGTTGAAGTACCCGCGCTTTGTGCAGTGCGCGGTGGAAGACGCTGCCGGCGCCACCTGGGTGAAGGACACCGCGTTTGATCTGCGCAACCATCTGGTGCGCGAGACCCTGCCCAAGAAGCCCAAGGGCCGCGAGCAGGAAGCCCTGCAGGACCGTCTGGCGCAGCTGACCATGGAGCCATTGAGCCGGCACCGCCCGCTGTGGCAGTTCCATCTGGTGGAGGATTACAAGGGTGGCTCGGCGCTGATGGTGCGCATCCATCACTGCATTGCCGACGGCATTGCGCTGATCTCCGTCACTCAGTCGTTGGTGGACGGTGGTGCACCCCCGCCCGTGCGCAAGCCGCGCGAGGCCCATGCCGACGGCATGGAAGGTGCTGAGGCCTGGATTGCCGACGCACTGCTCAAGCCGCTGACCAATATGACGGTGAAGGCGCTGGGCGCAGCTGGCGAGGGTGCTGCACGCTCCATGGGGCTGCTGATGGAGCCGCAGAAAGGCATGGAGCAGGGCATGCACTCGTCGGTAGACGCGGCCAAGATGGCCTACCAGGTGGTGACCGACCTGGCCTCGCTGGCGCTGATGCCCGATGACTCGCCCACCCGCCTCAAGGGCACACCCGGCAGTTCCAAGCGCGTGGCCTGGTGCCCGCCGATCCCGCTGGAAGAGGTGAAGGCGGTGGGCAAGGCGCTGAACTGTTCCATCAACGATGTGCTGTTGAGCTGCGTGGCAGGCGCCTTGGGCGAGTACCTCAAGGAACATGGTGATGCGGTGGCCGGCAAGGAAATACGCGCCATGGTGCCGGTGAACCTGCGGCCCATGGAAAACGCCTACAAGCTAGGCAACCAGTTTGGCCTGGCGCCGTTGGTGCTGCCGGTGGGCATGGACAACCCGGTGGAACGCGTCTACGAGGTACGCAGCCGCATGCGCGGGCTCAAGGGCAGCATGCAGCCGCTCTTGGCGTTCGGCTTGCTGGCCGTAGCGGGCTTGCTGATCAAGCCCGCGCAGGACGCACTGCTGAACCTGTTTTCCAAAAAGACCACGGCCGTGATGACCAATGTGCCGGGCCCGCGCGAGAAGCTCAAGATCTGCGGCTCCACCATTGAGGAAACGCTGTTCTGGGTGCCCCAGAGTGGTTCCGTGGGGCTGGGCGTGTCCATCCTGAGCTATGGCGGTGGTGTGCAGTTTGGGGTGGTGTCGGATTCCACGCTGTGCCCGGACCCGCAAAAAATCATCGACCAGTTTGAACCCGAGTTTGCCAAGCTGTCGATGCTCACCCTGATGCTGCCCTGGGGCGAGTAAGCCCAGGCCGAAGCCGACTGCCGCTCAGGCGGTGAGTTCGGCTTTGACCAGTTCCACGCCCAAGTGGCCCATGGCGTCCAGCGGGGCGATGGCGGCAGCCTTTTCGTAGAGCCGGTGGGCTTCTGCTTGCTTGGCATCGCCCTCCAGCATGACCAGGGCCTTGGCGTATTCCGTTAGTGCAATGGCCGAATGCGGCAAGCGCTCCAGACCCTGGGCAAACAGGGCCAGGCTGGTGTCTTTCTTGGCACCGTAGGTCATGCTGCCAATCAACGGCCCCACCTTGTCAATGACTTCCGCATGGAAAGTGCCCAGCGCAATGCAGGCATCGGCGTGTGCGGGCTGCAGGGCAATGGCGGCTTCCAGCGAGGCCTTGACCTTGCCGCCCAGGCCCTGGGCCAGCGCTTTGGCCACGCTGACGCCCTGGGTGTAGCGGCCCAGTGCGTAGCCATGCAAGTAGTGGGCATTGGCGTGCTGAGGTTGCGCGGCCGCATGGGCGGCAGTGCGTTGGGCAATGTCCCAGAACAGCTCTTGTCGCACTTTCTCGCGGGGCTCCAGGTAGTCGGCGTGGATGAGGCGGGCTTTGTTGGCCACGGTCAGGCCCTCGGGGCCCAACTGCTCGCCCGCTTCAGCCGCCGCCTCGAACTCGCCCCGGTGAAACAGCACCCAGGCGGCCAGCACACGCGGGTCTTCCGGCAGGGGTTCCCGGTTCCCCGCGTGCAGGCGGTTCCACTGCGCCGCCACGGTGGCAGCGTCAAACGGGTAGCTGGCGGTGTGGGGAAAGGGCGTCCAGGCGGGCATGGTGGGGCCTTCAGGGGCTGGTGTAGGCACCGGCCAGGTGGAGCAGGTGGGTGCGCTGCTGGGTTTCCAGGTAGGGCACCAGCAGGTTGAGCACATGATGGGCACCGCGCATCAGCGCCGCCTGAGCACTGGCGGGCTCCAGCGCGTTGCGTGGGTCACGCACGTATTCAAAGCTCAGCCAGTAAGTTAGCACCACCACCATGCTGGTGGCGGTGGGCTCCATCTCACGCGAGTCCATGCGCAGCGCGCCGGAGCGCGCCATGCTTTCCAGCAGGGCGCGGATGGAGCGGGTCTTGTTCTTCAGCACGCTCTGGAAATGGGTTTCCAGGCGGCGGTTTTTACTCAGTAGGTCGTTCAGGTCGCGGTACAAAAAACGGTACTGCCAGATCAGCTCGAACAGCGTGTGCATGAAGAACCAGGCGTCCTCCACATCACGGGCGTTGTCGCTGGCATTGAGCACCTCATTGAGCGAGCGCTCGTAGCGGTCAAACAGCGAGTTGATCAGTTCGTCCTTGGCCGGGTAGTGGTAGTACAGGTTGCCGGGGCTGATGCCGAGTTCGGCCGAGATCAACGTGGTGGAGACATTGGGTTCGCCAAACCGGTTGAATAGCTCCAGCGTGACTTCCAGAATGCGTTCGGCGGTGCGGCGGGGGGCTTTTTTGACCATCGGGTGCCTTCAGTGCAGGGCTTGGGTGGCGGGTTGGGCCACGAGGGCGCCCAGGTCATTCATGATTTCCTGCAGGCTGGCAATGGCCCGGCCCAGCTCGGTGGGTGGTTTTTGCGGGAGGCACAGGTGGCGCTTGGGGTCGTCCAGCACATCATGCTTCAGCGTGATGCCGTGGCGCGCCAGCTTGGTCGATAGGCCGGTCTTGCGCGAGCGAAGCATTTGCCGGGTCTGCTGGTAGGCGTGTTCGGCCAGATGCCGACGCTGCGCGTAGCTGAAGGTGTTGGCCAGATACAGCTCGGGGTCGCGGTGGTCGGGCTCTATCCACACAATGTCGGTGTTGGGGTAGGCGTGCGCGTAGTGCTTCATGCCCAGTTCCATGCGCGAGTGGATCATGGAGCGGAAGGTTTGGCTCAGCACGGCGGGCAGGCCGCCGTCCACGATGCGTGGGATCTTGCGCTTTTCTTGCGGCATGCCGCGTTGCATGAGCCTGTCGAACTGCGGCGCTGTGGCGTTGAAGGGCACCAGGGGGTTCAGGCAAATCATCAGGTCCACACCATCGTCCAGCGCCACCGAGGCGTGCATGGTTTTCTTCAGCGCACCGTCCACGTAGTACTGGTCGTCGATCTCAACGGGTGGGAACAGGCCCGGCAGTGCTGAGCTGGCCTGCACGGCGCGCGAGATGGGGACGTGGTCAAAGCCCGGGCGGCCAAACGGGGCGGCTTCGGCGCTGTCCAGGTTGGTGGCGACCAGCGTGAGCTTGGTTTTGAGTTCGCGAAAGTCGTTGGTGCGGCCGGGTTGGCTGAACAGGCGGGCCAACTGCGTGTCTACCTGCTGGTTGGAGAAGATACCGGTAGGCAGGCCGGGGCCCATGTCTTCCAGCGCCCGCAACAACGATGTCCTACCGCTGAGCACGCGCCAAGCCGCCCGCAGCGCCAAGCCCGGCAGGGTGATGCCACGGCGCGCAAACTCACTGTACGCGGGCTCCATGAGCCAAGAGGGGTCGAAAGTCTCGGAGGGCGTGCCGTCGTTTTCGATAAACGATGCGCACATCTCGCGTGGAGTCATGCCGTTGGCCAGGGCGGCCACGATGAAGCCACCGGCCGAAACACCCACATAGTGGTCAAGCTGGTTGAAGTCCAGACCGTCCAGCGATTCTTCCAGCGCGCACATGGCGCCCACTTCGTAAATGGCCCCCAGTGGGCCCCCGCCCGCCAATGCCAGCGCAATTTTGGGAGGGGTCTTTTTTCGAACGGTCATAGTCTCAAAGTGTAGATGCCGGGGTGCCCGCTTTTTGTTGCAATGCAGCAGGGTGTCGCGGGCGCAAAAAAGGGCGCCGGGGCGCCCTTTTCCAAGAGTGGAGAAGCCGCATCCAGCTTAGGCTGCGGGTGCGTCCACCACGGGGAGTTCTGTCGCTTTGCTGGCAGGGGCATCGCGCTTGACGGAGGCCTTTTTGGCAGGGGCAGCGGTTTTCTTGGCTGGGGTCTTCACAGCCTTCTTCGCGGGCGCGGGTGCCGCTTTCTTGGTGACTGGTTTTTTGACGGCCTTGGCAACAGGGGCCTTGGCTGCAGCGGGTGCCTTGGTCGATAGCTTTTGCACGGCCTTGTTCAGGTCGTCGATGCGGGTAATCAGGGCGCTCACGTCTTTGGCAGACGGCACACCCAGCTTGTTCAGGGCCTTGGCCACGCGTTCTTCAAAGATGTTTTCCAGCTTGTCCCACTGGCCAGAGGCCTTGCTGGAAATGTCGGTGGCCATGGTGGACATCTTGGCAGTGGCTTCGGAAATCTTCTCTTCGGCAGCGGCCTGGGTCTTGCGCTGGATGCTCACGCCTTCCTTGACCAGGGATTCAAATGCCTTGCTGCCTTCAGCTTGTGCGCGGGTGAAAGCACCCAGGCCGGCTTGCCAGATCTGCTGGGCAGAGTCTTTGACCGAACCCGACAGGTGGATGCCTGCGGCTTTGGTGGGTTGTTTCTTTTGCAGTTTTTTGACCATGATGGGCTCCTGAGGGAATGGTGGGCGGGGCGTTTGCTCCGATAAGTGGAGCAAGCCGTGCAGGCCCGACTCTAAGGCCTGTTGGCCTTGGTTTGTAGATGGGCACCACTAACGGCGTACACGGGCTGCAATCACAATCGCCATTCGCAGATTTTGTTGCGGGTTTACGATGAATGGAACGCCCCGCAAAGTCGGTCAGAATGCCTTGATTCTTTGGAGTGTGTATGCAGTACTTTGTTACCGGAGCCACGGGCTTTATCGGCAAGCGCCTTGTCAAGAAACTGCTGGAGCGCAAAGGCGCGGTGGTGCACTTTCTGATTCGCAAAGAGAGTGCAGGCAAGGTAGATGATCTGCGACAGTTTTGGGGCCTGAAAGACGCCAAGAGCGCAGCCCGTGCCGTGCCGGTCTTTGGCGACCTGACCTCCAAGAAGCTGGGTGTGGCCGGGGATGCGGTCAAGGCACTGAAGGGCCAAGTCGACCATTTCTATCACCTGGCCGCGGTGTACGACCTGGGCGCCGACGAGGAAAGCCAGATCGCCGTCAACATTGAGGGCACGCGCAACACCATCGATTTTGCCAAGGCGATTGACGCCGGGCATTTCCACCATGTGTCGTCGATTGCTGCAGCCGGCTTGTACGAAGGCGTGTTTCGTGAGGACATGTTTGAAGAGGCCGAGAACTACGACCACCCCTACTTCATGACCAAGCACGAGAGCGAAAAGATCGTGCGCAAGGACTGCAAGGTGCCCTGGTCGGTGTACCGCCCTGCCATGGTGGTGGGCGACAGCCAGACCGGCGAGATGGACAAGATCGACGGCCCGTACTACTTTTTCAAGCTGATCCAGCGCATGCGCCAACTGCTACCGCCCTGGATGCCGGCCATCGGCCTGGAAGGCGGACGCATCAACATCGTGCCGGTGGATTTTGTGGTGGATGCGCTGGATGTCATCAGCCACAAGGCCGACATCACCAAGAAGTGCTACCACTTGGTGGATCCGGTGGGCTACCGTGTGGGCGACGTGCTGGACATTTTCAGCAAGGCAGCGCATGCGCCCAAGATGAATGTGTTTGTGAATGCGGCGCTGCTGGGCTTCATTCCGCGCAGCGTGACCAAGAGCCTGATGGCGCTGGCGCCGGTGCGCCGCGTGCGCAACGCGGTCATGAAGGACCTGGGCCTGCCTGAGGACATGTTTACCTTTGTGAACTATCCCACGCGCTTTGATTGCCGGGACACCTTGGCCATGCTCAAGGGCAGTGGCGTGGAATGCCCCAACCTCAAAGACTACGCATGGCGCCTGTGGGATTACTGGGAACGCCACCTCGATCCCGATCTGCACATCGACCGCAGCCTGCGCGGTACCGTGGGCGGCAAGGTGGTGTTGATCACCGGCGGCTCTTCAGGCATTGGTTTGGCTGCGGCGCACAAGTTTGCCGAGGCGGGTGCCACCACCATCATTTGCGGCCGCGATGTCGACAAGCTGGAAGAAGCCTGCAAGGAAGCGAAGGCCAAAGGCTATAACTTTGTTGCCTACCCGGCTGACATCGCTGACATGGCCGATTGCGACCGCTTCGTGCAGGTGCTGATCGATAACCACGGTGGTGTGGACTTCCTGATCAACAACGCTGGCCGCTCGATCCGCCGTGCCATCGAGTCCAGCTACGACCGCTTCCACGACTACGAGCGCACCATGCAGTTGAATTACTTTGGCTGCCTGCGCGTGACGATGGGCTTGTTGCCCGGCATGGTGGCAAAGAAGAAGGGTCATGTGGTCAACATCAGCTCCATTGGCGTGCTGACCAATGCCCCGCGCTTCAGCGCCTATGTGGCGTCTAAAGCTGCTCTGGACGCCTGGACGCGCTGCGCGTCCAGCGAATTTGCGGACCAGGGCATCAGCTTTACCACCATCAACATGCCGTTGGTGCGTACGCCCATGATTGCCCCCACTGGCATCTACAACAATGTGCCCACGCTGTCACCCGAGCAAGCCGCAGACATGGTGGCCGACGCCTGCATCAGCAAGCCTGTACGCATCGCTACGCGCCTGGGTATCACCGGCCAGGTGTTGCATGCCCTGGTGCCCCGCATCGCCCAGATTGCGATGAACACGAGCTTCCGCATGTTCCCTGATTCATCAGCTGCCAAGGGGGCCAAGCCCGGGGAGAAGCAGAAGTTGTCGCCGGAGGCGATTGCCATGCAGCAGATGATGCGGGGGATACATTTCTAGGCATCCTTTTTAGGCGGCGAGGTTTGAGCGCATTGGCTTTGCCATGGTACGATGCGTTCAACTGATGAACACGCCGTTAGCCGAAGAGGATGCGCACTGGAAAGTGCTTTGCCTGCTGGAAACCAACCCCGAGTTGAGTCAGCGGGAGTTGGCGTTGGCACTTGGTGTTAGTCTGGGTAAAACCAATTATTGTGTGCGTGCCCTTTTGGACAAGGGCTTGCTCAAGATGCAAAGTTTTCAGAACAGCAAACAAAAGCTGGCGTATTTGTATGTCCTGACACCTGCAGGTATCAAGAAAAAGGCCGCATTAACGGGCCTGTTCCTTGCGCGCAAAATCAAAGAATACGAGCTGCTTCGCAAAGAAATTGAAATGCTGCAGGAGCAGACCAAGGCTATTCTGGATTGAAGAATCACCAGGCAATCTGACATGACCCACTTCACTGTACTTAATCTGCCCACTTTCTCGGAACCCCGTGGCTCCTTGACCGTGCTAGAGAGCGCGTTGCCATTCGCAGTGGTGCGAACTTACTGGATTTATGGAGCGGATGGACAGACCCGTGGAGGGCACCGGCACCGGTACACGCGACAGGCATTGGTGGCCTTGAACGGGAAAGTCACCATACACATGAACGATGGCATAACCAACGAAGATGTCGTGCTGAATCAACCCAGTCAGTGTTTGCTGGTGGAGCCCAAGGATTGGCACACTATGAAATTTGAAGAGGGATCGGTGCTATTGGTCATGTCGTCCCACCCCTATGACCGTAGCGAATACATAGACACCCCGTATGAGTGAACTGCAAGTCATTGAATACGAGAGCCTGGGGCGTTCCAACGCACAGTTCGTGGATGAGTTGGAGGCCGCAGCCTCGCGGGTCATTCGCAGCGGTTGGTATGTGTTGGGGCAAGAGGTCAGCGCCTTTGAGGCTGAGTTTGCGCAATACGTAGGTGCCAAGCACTGCATTGGTGTTGCCAATGGGCTTGATGCACTTATTCTGTCCATCGAAGCGCTGGATTTGCCCAAAGGCAGTGACATTCTGGTCGCGTCTAATACCTACATTGCAACCATTATTGCTATTGTGCGTGCGCGGCACAAGCCGGTTCTGGTGGAGCCGGAGCTGGCTACATTCAACATGGACCCCGCGCGGCTATCTGATGTCATGACGTCTAATACCCGTGCGATCTGTGTCACCCATATGTTTGGAAAGCCCTGTCGCATGGATGCCATTGGTGCGTTTGCGAAAGAGCATGGACTTCGACTGATAGAGGATTGCGCGCAATCGCACGGTGCAAAATTGGGCGATCAGATGACAGGCACCTTTGGTGATGCTGGTTGTTTCAGCTTTTATCCCACCAAAAATCTAGGAGCCATTGGCGATGCGGGTGCAGTAGTCACCAACGATGATGGACTTGCCGACAGGCTGCACCATATCCGCAACTATGGTTCCAAACAAAAATACGTCAACCGATATGCAGGGATAAATTCCCGTCTGGACGAAATACAGGCCGCCATGTTGAGAGTCAAGCTTCGGCACTTGGATGGTATAACAGTGCACAAGCGTGCACTCGCCGAGGCATACTTCACTGAATTGCCTAGTTGGGTAAAGCGGCCAGTTGTCCGTCCGGACGAGTTCGACGTGTTTCATATTTTTGGTATTCAGCACGAACAGCGGGATGACTTGAGGCAGCATTTGCTCGTAAACGGGATCAAGACCGAGGTGCACTACCCTATTCCACCGCACAAGCAGGATGCACTGAAAAATATAATTTCTGGCGAGTACCCGATAGCGGATGAGTTGCATAAAACGGAGCTTAGTTTGCCGATTTCCGTGGGAACTACGTTCGGCGAAGTTCGCCGTGTGTGTAGGGCGATACAGGCATTTTGTGTCCGTACAAATCGATAATATTGATGTGATTGGCGGCGCTTCTACGCTCATCCATTTCGGAAGGTATTGATGAAGGTATTAGTCACTGGCTCTGCGGGATTTATCGGATCTAGCCTCGTTGCGCGCTTGTTGGAGCGTGGAGACGTGGTCATAGGTATTGATAATCACAATGACTACTATGATCCAGCCCTCAAAGAGGCGCGACTCTCACGGTATGCAAGTCATTCGAATTACATACATCTACGCATTGACCTAGCCGACCGTCAAGCGATAGAGAATATCTTTGCTAAACATAAGCCACAACGAGTGGTAAATCTCGCTGCTCAAGCGGGTGTGCGCTACTCGATTGAGAATCCGCTCGCCTATATCGATAGCAACATAGTCGGCTTTACGCATATCCTTGAAGGTTGTCGCCGGCATGGCGTGGAACACCTTGTGTACGCAAGCAGTTCGAGTGTCTATGGCGCTAACACGACGATGCCTTTCTCGGTGCATCACAACGTAGATCATCCGCTTTCACTCTATGCCGCCAGCAAAAAGAGTAACGAGTTGATGGCGCATGCCTATAGCCATTTGTACGGATTGCCGACTACTGGCTTGCGCTTTTTTACCGTATACGGTCCATGGGGGCGGCCGGACATGGCGCTATTCAAGTTCACTAAAGCAATTCTCGCGGGAGAGAAAATCTCGGTGTTCAATCACGGGAAGCACAGGCGGGATTTTACTTATGTCGACGATATCGTGGAAGGAATCATGCGCGTTCTGGATCGTCCCGCGTTTTCGAATCTGGCGTGGAGTGGCGCGCAACCTGATCCCGGTAGCAGCAGTGCACCGTGGCGTATCTATAACATCGGCAATAACAATCCGATAGAGCTGTTGCACTATATTGAAGAATTGGAAAAAGCCTTGGGCAAGAAGGCGGAAATGGAGTTGCTCCCACTACAACCAGGCGACGTACCTGACACTAGTGCCGATGTGACAGATCTCGTCGAGCAATTCCACTACAAGCCCGTTACGTCTATCGAGCACGGGATCACTAAATTCGTTGATTGGTATCGGGAATATTTCCAATGTTGAGCCGGGAGACTACCGTTGCGATCGTAGGTCTTGGCTATGTTGGTTTGCCATTGGCTGTTGAATTCGGTAAAAAATATAAGACTATTGGATACGATTCGTCCGAGGGGAAGGTTCTCGCTTGTCGTGAGCACAGAGATCCAAGTGGAGAATTGAGTGCCGCGGATCTTCGAGCCGCGACGCTGCTCGAGGTGACTGCCGACCCGCACCGTCTGGCCGAGGCTGACTTTGTGATTGTCGCGGTGCCGACACCGGTCGACGCCGCACACATTCCAGACTTTTCCCCCCTTGTGGGTGCGAGTACAGTAATTGGTCGGCACATTAGGGCGGGTGTTACTGTTGTATATGAGTCAACCGTCTTCCCGGGGGCTACCGAAGAGGTGTGCATCCCCGTACTCGAAAAAGAGTCGGGTTTCAAATGGTTGAAGGATTTTCATGTCGGCTACAGCCCCGAGCGCGTCAACCCTGGCGATAAGGATAGGACGATTACAAAGATCGTCAAGGTGGTCGCTGGCGACGACGAGGCTACCCTCCAGCGTGTTGGGGACCTTTACGAATCGATCATTACTGCTGGTGTGCACCGCGCCAGTTCCATCAAGGTGGCAGAAGCGGCTAAAGTTATTGAAAATACTCAACGTGATTTAAACATTGCCTTGATGAACGAGTTGTCAATCATCTTTGACAAGCTCAACATCGACACTCTTGAGGTTCTAAGCGCGGCTGGCACAAAATGGAATTTTCTGCCCTTTCGCCCGGGACTAGTTGGTGGCCATTGTATTGGTGTCGACCCTTACTACCTTACGCACAAAGCCGAGATGCTTGGCTATAACCCACAGGTTATTCTCGCGGGTCGGCGCATCAACGATGGTATGGCTGCCTATGTAGCGCAGCAAACAGTCAAGCAGATGAGTGCTGCGGGGGGCTCTATCAAGGGTGCAAAGGTCATCGTATTGGGGCTCGCATTTAAAGAAAATTGTTTGGATATTCGGAACTCCAAGGTCGCAGATCTTGTGCGAGAACTTGAGGATTACGGTTGCGAGGTCATTGTGCATGACCCCATTGCTATTCCTGCGGAGGCTCAGCATGAGTACGGCATTACGCTAACTCCTTGGGAATCTTTGCCGATAGGTGACGCTCTCGTTGTCGCCGTATCGCATCGCCAATATCTGCAAATGGATCTTGATGACCTTCTCGAGAAGTTGAAACCCACTGGTGTATTTGTTGACGTCAAATCAAATTTTTCGCAGCGAATCCTTTCTGAAAAAGGATTGCGTGTCTGGCGTTTGTGACAATGGATGTTACTCAGTCGCTTGTTGTCGCGAGGCTTCTTCGGCAGAGTTATTTTTGCCAACTTTCGTCAGTTATGGGGTGAATGAAACTCTCAAGATTTACAAGGCGTCTGGAAAAATGGCGATTTGTGCCGTCGATAGGTTGAGGCTGAAACAACCAATTAGAAAAAATATGCAAGGTATTTCACTATGTGCGGTATAGCTGGAGCGCTGATCAAGAGCCATGGGCAGGCCCCACGCGAAGTCGCGGAGCGCATGGTGGCCGCGATCAAGCATCGGGGCCCCGATGGCCGTACCTTTCTTGAGCACGGTGATCTGGCGGTTGGCATGTGCCGTCTGTCGATCAACGACCTTGAGGGCGGCACGCAGCCGCTCTATAATAAGTCCGGGTCTGTCGCCGTTTTTTACAATGGTGAGATCTACAACTATCGCGAATTGCGTCGCGAGCTCGAAGCGAGCGGCGTACAGTTCCGCACCCATTGCGATGGCGAAGTTATCGGCCATCTCTACGACATTCATGGCGAGAAGTTGTTCGAGCGTCTCGACGGTATGTTCGCCATTGCCCTGCTGGATAGGCGTAGCGACAAGCTGATTCTGGCGCGCGACATTCCGGGTGAGAAGCCGTTGTATTACTACGAGGGGACAGGCGGCGATCTTGCTTTTGCCTCCGAGCTACCGGCATTGAGGCACTTCCCTGGCATCGACCTCAGTCTCAGTCGTCAGGCCTTGTGGGACATGCCCACCTTCCTGTGGGTGCCAGAGCCGGCCACCGTTTATGAAAAGGTGCGGACCCTGCCACGTTCGCACTATATGGTGGTCGAGAAAGGCAGTGTTTCCGTCCATCCCTATGCAAATCGTTTCACCGATATCGCTGAAACACTGGACACACCAGAGGCCTTGGTTGCCGAAGTGCGGCGTGTGGTAGAGAAGTCGATCAAGTCGCGCCTGCTGTCGGATGTACCGGTGGGTAGCTTCCTCAGCGGCGGACTGGACAGCTCCATCGTCGCGACTATCGCCGCGCGCGAGAAGGGGCACATTGACACCTTCAGCATCGGCTTCGAAGCACTGGCCGATCCGTATCACGGCATGGCCGACGAATCGGAGCAGGCCGCCGAGACCGCACGCCTGATCAAGAGCACGCATCACGCCATCCATGTCACGGGCAAAGACTTTCTTGACGAACTCGATACCTTTATCGCGCACGCAGGTCAGCCGTATGCAGTGTCATCCGGGCTTGGCATCCTTGCGATTGCCAAAGCGGCACGTGCTGCCGGCATCAAGGTATTGCTCTCGGGCGATGGCGCTGACGAGTGTTTCGGCGGCTATTCTTGGTACGCGCATCTCGAAGCCATGGAGCGCGCCAATGCGACTGGTCGTGCAGGCTTCGGTTCCATGCAGAACGTCGGCCAGAGTCTGGAAACGAGGCTGGGCGAAATCAAGGCAGGCAACACAGCGGAACGCGCCTGGGGCTGGCATTTCTATGCGCACGAATCCGAAAAGGCCCGCCTGTTTGCCAGCGATTTCCAGAGCGGTCTGCAAACGTCGCTGCGGCATTTCAATGCAGACGGAAAACAGTGGCGCACCATCGACTATATCGCACAAGACCGCAATTTCTATTTTCCGAACGAAATGCTGCCCAAGGTGGACCGCATGACGATGGCCTATTGCGTCGAGGGCCGTGTGCCTTTCGCTGCGCCAGAGGTGTTGTCTCTCGCAGCGCGCCTGAATCTGGATCAGATGGTATCGAAGACAGGTGTGTTGAAATGGGCGTTGCGTCAGGCCTTCTCCGATGTGCTGCCCGCGCACGTGCTGGCGCGACCCAAGCACGGTTTCAACGTGCCCATCGATCACTGGCTCAGAAACGACTGGGCTCATCTGGTCGACGAGACGTTCGCCGAAGGATCCGCTTTGCGCAAGCACGGCTTCGTTGGCGCGAAGTCGCACGCTGTTGCGCTTGAAATGATCAACAATCAGTCCCGCCTCAGCGGGCATGCGATATTTTCCTTAATCATGATGAATAGGTGGCTTGAAAATCATGCGCGCTGAAATAATTTCCGAGATCGGCCAGAATCACAATGGCGACATGAAGCTGGCGAAGGACCTGATCCGCGCCTCCAAGGATTGCGGTGCAGATGTGGCCAAGTTCCAGTTGTATGACTCACGGGCGCTCTTCCCCAAGGAAAACAATCCCTGGTACGACTACAACTGCACGACAGAACTGTCGCGTGCCCGGATTGATGAGCTGGCCAACGAATGCGCCAAGCTGGGTATCGAATTCATGGCCTCTGTCTTCGACGTCGAGCGCGTCGACTGGCTCGAAGCTGTGGGTGTGAAGCGTTATAAGATCGCTTCTCGCTCGGTGCGCGAGACAGCCTTGATCGAACGCTTGGTAGCGACCGGAAAGCCGCTGATCGTTTCTCTTGGTATGTGGGGCGAGAAGGAATTTCCCGTTATCAAGAGCAAGGCGCCGGTGGACTTCCTCTACTGCATCTCTAAGTATCCGACACCGTTCAGCGATCTGAAGCTGAGCGAAGTCGACTTCAAGAAGCACGCCGGCTTCAGCGACCATTCGATCGGCATCAGTGGATCGCTGGCGGCCATCTCGCTCGGCGCCCGCATCATCGAAAAGCACTTCACCCTGGACAAGACCCTCTACGGCCCCGACCACTCCGGCAGCATGACGCCGGACGAACTGAAGGCCCTGTCTGCCTACGCTGCGGAAATCAGCGAGGCACTCTGAAATGAGCAAACCGCGCATTACGGTCTACATTCCTTCGCACAACTACGGCCGCTTCCTCAGTGAAGCGATCGAAAGCGTGCTGCGGCAGTCCGTCACCGACTGGGAGCTGTTCGTCATCGACGACGGCTCCACGGACGATACGGCGGCGGTGATGAAGCTGTATGAAGCGCATCCGACGATCCGGCTGTTCTCGACCGGCGGCATCGGCCTCACGGCAGTGTGCAATCTGGCGCTGTCGCATGCCCAGGGCGACTACATCGTGCGCCTCGACGGCGACGACGTCTTTGATGAAAACATTCTGCTCGTGCTGGGTCATGTCCTTGAGAGCAACCCGGAAATGGCCCTAGTCTTTCCTGACTACTACATGGTTGACCCGTTCGGCGAAGTCTATTCGACCGAACGCCGCAAGAAGCTCTATACCGACAACCATACCTTCGACACACCGCCGCATGGCGCCTGCACCATGATCCGCGTGTCGGTGCTTAAGGAGGTGGGCGGTTATCGCGAAGACTTGAAGGCACAGGACGGTTTCGATCTATGGTCCAAGATTTTCGAGCGTTACAAGTCGACCAACGTCAATCTGCCGCTGTTCTACTATCGCCAGCACGGCAACAATCTGACCACCAATTCGCAGCGCATTTTCAATGCGCGTCGCCAGATCAAGAAGGACTTTGTCCGAGACAAGCTCAAGGATCTGCTCCCCGTCATCGCCGTGATCCCTTGCCGCAGGAATTTCGATTTCGTCACGGATTTGTGGAACGAGAAGATGGGCGGCAAGACCCTGCTCGAGCGCGAGATCGAGGTGTGCTTGTCCTCTGACTTGTTTAACTACGTGGTTGTCGCCAGCGACAATCCTCTGACGGAAGAAACCGTCAAGAAGTTTTCCGATAAACGTCTGAGCTTCGCCTTGCGTGACTCGCAGAGCACCATACGCTCGGCCAGTATCGTGCCGACGCTGGAGTCGATTGCCAAAAAGTTTGATCCAGATCTCAACGGCATCACGGTCATCCGCTATCTGCAATCCCCCTTTGTAACGGTGGGCTCGATTGAAGAGTCCGTCGCCACGATGGTGATGAGCGGGGCCGATTCGTCCACTGCGGTGGAAGAGATCGTCAGCCAAGTCTTCCGCAGAACCCGTTACGGCATGGAGCCTGTCAATCCTCAAGGTGAGTTCCGTTCGGACTTTGATCTTCTCTATCGCGATCTGCTCAGCTGTGTCGCCACCTACAACCGAAACTTTCGCAGCGGTTCGCTTACAGGTCGCTCCATTGTTAGCTATGTGATGCCGCCGGCAGAGTGCTTGAATATCGACACTGAGCAGAAACTGCAGATTGCGCGTGTCGTCGCCGGAGGCGCCAGTTGAATCTGGGCAAGGTCGGCGTTATCGTCGCATCGCGTACCGGCTCCACGCGTCTGCCGGGCAAGGCTTTGTTGCCGCTGGGCGACCTGCCCATGGTGCTGTTTCTGCTGCGCAGGCTGCAACCACTGCGCAATGCCGTGTTGGTATTGGCGACCACTACGCTCGAATCGGATGACATCCTGGCCGACATGGTCAGCAGTTTCGGCGTACCGGTTTTTCGCGGCAGCCCCACAGATCTAGTGCAACGTTATTGCGACGCAGCTCGCCATTTCGGTTTCGATACCGTGGTGCGCATCACCGCAGATTGTCCTTTCGTCGATGCCGCATTGATCGAGTGGTGTCTGCAGCAAGCCGCTGCTTTGCCGGAATGGGATGTGGCCACCACCAAGGGGCAGTTCCCGGTCGGACTGGATGCGGAAATCTACCTAGCTGGATTGATGCAAAGCTTGAACGACTCCGCGCCCTTGTCGGCGGACGATCGCGAGCATCTGACGCTGCATCTGTACAACAACAATTACAGGGTGGCGCGCATCTCGCCGCCCGCGGATTGGGCTGCTTCGAGCAAGGTGTTCACGGTGGACACCCAGGCTGATTACGAACTGGCCCAGGACTTGGTCGCGTCTTTCAAGGGCGCGGATTTCAGTGTCAAAGAACTTCTGTTGCGGTGATATATGGTCTTAGTCGGCATCGTTGATTGCGGTATCAGTAACATCCGTTCGGTAGGCAACGCCCTGAGTGCGCTCTGCACCGAGCACATGCATGTGAGCGGTCCTGCCGACCTGCAGAAATGCAGCCACCTGATTCTTCCCGGTGATGGCACATTCTCCGCCGGCATGCAAAGCCTGACGCAACGCGGGCTCGCGGAAGGCCTGCGTGCCGAAGCCGCCAAGGGCAAGCCCATCCTAGGTATATGTCTTGGCATGCAGTTGCTGGCGAAAGAGGGCGCGGAATTCGGATTGCATACCGGTCTGAACCTGATTCCGGGCCGTGTTACGAAACTACAACCTTCCGATCCGGGTCTGCCGGTTCCGCAGGTGGGTTGGAACCGTGTTTACTTCTCGCCGTCTTCGCGCATTGCCGAAGGAATGGGAGAGTTCTCGACGTACTATTTCATGCACAGCTACGCCTATGAGGATCCCGAGGCGAGTTATGTTTCAGCCACCTTCGATTACGCTGGCAAATCCGTGGCTATCATCGAGCACGAAAATATTTTCGGCTTCCAGTTCCATCCGGAAAAAAGTCAGAAGGCCGGCTTGGCCATCCTGTCACGCTTTGTCGGAATCAAGGGATGATGCTTCCGCTGGACCGTCTCAAGCTGGAACACGCCAGGCATTACCGCGAAGGTGCCCTGGCGGACTTCACTGCCTGGTTCGAGCGCTCCGGTTTCGGCGACATGCTCGATAACCCGTATTTGAGCGACGGGCCTGCAGAAGTACAGCGCTTTGCTGCCAAGCCGGATTTTTCGGTCTTGAAAAGCGTGCGTTATCGCAATGCCGGGCCGAGCGGCGTGACGCTGACCATGCAGGTGCACATCGAACGCGGCGCTGCCGACATGCAGCAATTGTTCGCTAACTTCGTGCGCTGCACCGGCCACACCCATCTGTTCGGTGACTTCAGAAAGCACAGCGACTTTTTCTCCGCCAGCTACACCGGTCCGCGCTACGTGCTTTTCGACGGCGCAGGCACCTGCCTGTTGCTGGGTTCGATGTTCCAGGCGCTGGCCAAAAATCTGCGCAACGAGGATGTGGCGCTGCATTATTCGCACACATCCAAGCGCGAGCTCACGCATGTGTTTGCCTCCTGGAACGGCAACTTTGTCGATCCGGACCAGAAGACCTGGGTGCCGCTCACCGAGCTCGACGACTCGGCCGTCTTCGGCTATCTGTTCCAGCAGCTCGGTGTGTCAGCCTATCAGGTGTTTCTGGCGATATCACCCGCCAAACGGGAGCGGCTGTTTTCCCGCATGAGCCGCGACTATTTTGATTTTTACGATGACTCCCGCAAGCAATACATGTATCAGCGCGAACAATCGATACAGACAGTCAGCGACTATTTCAAACAGGCGCGCGAGAAACATTGCGGCGACCTGGATATCTATGCGACGGACTTCCCGTGGAAGGCCGAGTTCCGCGCCAGCACCGAGGCCCTGGGTTTCGACGCCCCCTATTTCCTGAGCGACTTGGCGCGCCCCGTGAAGATCGAAATCCCCGCCAATGGCAGTTTCGAGATCGGCTTATATGCCAATCTGCCTATGGAGGCCGAACAGCTGGCCAGCATTTTCCTGGGCCGCGTGCCGGGTACGCTGACGGTTTCGCTCGCGGCCGGCAAGGCCGACGTGACGGTGCCCGAGTTGCCTTGGCTATTGTGCTTCGAGCCTGATGTCGAGAAGGTGGTGCTCAATGGCCACACACTCGAACCGTGGCTCAGCGAGTGCGACCGTTATCGACTGCTTGGTACGGGAGACATAGAGGCCTTGATTGATATTGCAGATGACGGTTCCGCGTTCAGCATGAATATTCAAGCCGCCGGCAAGCGGTGCGCGGTGGTATGGCCCATCAACGCATTCGCCCTGTCCTCCGGTCTGGTGGATATTGATGCAGATGCAAGGTCCCAACTCGAGATTGACGGGCGGGTGGTGCAATGAGTCTGGCCGCCATCATTTTTGATTTTCAGCAGCACGCCCGCCATATCGATGCAAGCGAAAGCCATCCGCATTCGCTGGGCGTACTCGGCGAGGAAAACCGCCCTGCGCTTGACTGGACGCTGGAAACCTTGCGTCAGTACGGCGTTACCGACACCATTTATGTCGGCGATTACCACATCGAAAAAGTGATCTCGCGCTTCCCCGAACTGAAGGTACGTTACGTCCCCTCAGTTGGCGGCGCACAGGATATTGATCTGATCGAAGACCTGCATGCAGGCAAGTCGCCGCTGCTGTTGATCAATGCCAGCACCATCATCCTGCCGGGCGCACTGGAAAAGCTTTGCGACAGCAAGGCAGCGTTTGCGGTAGACGCCAGAGATGGCGCGCTGGGTGCCTACTATCTGTGCGAAGCCCTTGCAGGCAATGGTCTGGCCGCACTGCGCAAGCAATACCCAGCGCAGAGCGGTGTGTCGATTCACCACTTCTTCAGCGATGTCATCGCTGCCGAGCCTTTGTGCCTGGAGGGGCTGGCGGCGTCGGTCACCGACCAGGAAGCCGTTGCCGGCAGCATATTCCGCGGCAAGGCGCAGACGCTGGACAATCTGGCGCCGCTGCTCAAGGATGCCGTATTCCTGCCGCGCGAACGCGTACGCATCGCCGACTGGCAGCACGACAAGTCAGGCGTCATTGTCAGGATTCAGCAATCCTTTGCACCGCAGACTGTCGTGGTGCGCAGCAGCGTTGTTGGCGAAGATGGTCTTAACAAATCCTTTGCCGGCAAGTATCTCAGCGTGCTGGGCGTGCCGTCCGGCGAACAACCGGCGCTGGAGCGGGCAGTAGAGGAAGTGATCGCCAGCTATGGCGAGCAGGTACAGGCCGACGATGAGGTCCTGGTCCAACCTCAAGTGCAGGCGGTGAAGGCCAGTGGCGTGCTGCTGACACGTGATACGCGTTCCGGCGGACCTTATTTCGTCTTGAACGAAGACAGAACCAGTGGCCGCTCCGACAGCGTGACCGCCGGCGACACCAATGCCATCGTGCAGCGTTTTATCGCTTGGTCTGCGACTGAGGGACTGGAACCGGACACCGAGCGCCTGCTTGCTCTGGCGCGCGAACTTGTGCGCCTCTCCTGCCTGGACGCGCTCGATATCGAGTACATCATCGACCTTCAAGATCGCATCTATATCCTGCAAGTGCGCCCACTAGCGGCGGCCCGTAAGCGCTCCGAAGCGGTGGACAGCGATGTGTTGACCATGATTGCCGGCGCCAAAGAATTTGCGGCATCGCGCATGCGCCCACTGTCCGGCCTGCTGGGTGACACGACCATACTGGGCGTGATGCCGGACTGGAATCCAGCCGAAATGATCGGCCTGTCGCCGCGCCCGCTGGCGCTTTCGCTCTATCAGAAGCTGATTGGCGAATCTGCATGGGCCGAGGCCCGCAGCCGCGTGGGCTACAAGAATGTCTGGCCCGAGTCCCTGATCATCTCGTTGGGCGGCCGTCCTTATGTTGATGTGCGCACCAGCCTCAATTCCTTCCTGCCAGCCACACTCGACGCAAAGGCCGGCACGCAATGGGTCAACTTCTGTCTCGACAGACTGAAGCAGGACCAGACCCTGCACGACAAAATCGAGTTCGAACTGGCCATTACCTGTCTTGCGCCGGATTGGTCCCAGGCCAGCAAGCGTCTGAAAGCTGCCGGTGTTAACGTCGAGAGCTTCCGCAAGCATTTGCGTGACCTGACCCAAAGCATTCTGCGCGAAGAATGTGAGCCGATCGCCGTGCAGTTCGACCGTCTGCAGACCATGGCGGCGCGTCGTGAAAAAATCCTGGCTGCCAGACAGCCAGGATTTCACGAAAAGGGCCGACAGTTGTCTTATCTGCTGGATGACTGCCGTCAGCTGGGCTTGGTCAGTTTCTCGATTCTGGCGCGTTACGCTTTCATCAGCATGAGTTTCCTTAGGGGCTTTCAGCAAACCGGTGCAATCAGCACAGCGCAGTACGACGAATATCTGCAGTCATTGCCGACGGTGGCGAGCCAGATCACGGCAGACCTGCACCAGGATCTGCCGCTTGAAGTCCTGGTGCAACGCTACGGACATCTGCGACCCAATTCCTACGAGATTACATCGGGGAATTACGCGTCTGAACCGGATTGGTATTTGCGTTCGCAAAAGGGCGCAGCACAACCACAAGCCAAGCACGGCGCCGAAAGTGTGTTGCTGAAAAACCGCAAGCAAATTGCGGCTGAAATCGCCTCGTTGGAGCTGGATATCAGCGTCGACGCATTGCTTGAGTTCGTCGCCAGAAGTATTGCCGGACGCGAGCAGGCGAAGTTCGAGTTTATGAAGAACCTGAATGCGGTGCTCGAGATCGCTGCGTCGCTAGGTGACGAGCTCGGCCTGACGCGGGACCAGATTTCGTGTCTCTCGATTGGCGATCTGATGCGCCTGGGCACCGACAGCATCGTCCCCGCCGACAAAATACAACTGCGCCGTCGCGCCGCCTATAACGAAAAGCGCTGGATGGTGACGCGCGTCATGCATCTACCCGATGTCGTGGTGACGCCGGCCGATGTCGAGGCTTTCACGCTCGAGCCGTGGCGCGCCAACTTCATCACCGGAAAGCGTGTGGTCGGCCGTCCGGTCTGGATAGATGAGACGCCGCAAAGCGATATCGATGGCGCCATCGTCATCATCCGCGCCGCCGATCCGGGCTATGACTGGATATTTGCACATCCGATCGCCGGTTTGGTGACCGAGTTTGGCGGTGTCGCTTCGCATATGTCGATACGCGCTGCCGAGTTCGGCCTGCCCGCTGCTATCGGCTGCGGCTCGGTCGTCATTGAATTGCTGCGGGGCGCCGTCAGTGTGGAACTGGATTGCGCCGCCGAGAAAGTAAGGGCCGTCGCATGCTGATACTCGTAAGCACCCGCATTGCCGAGAACCACACCTACCCCGAACGACGCGACGTCCTGAGCCACGACTGGGGCCACCTCTTCGATCGATTTGGCCTGACGCCGATATTGATTCCCAACAGCCTGTGGGACACAACCCCGTATCTGCAGCTCGGCGCCAAAGGACTTCTGCTCACCGGCGGCGACAGTCTTGGCAGCAAGGCCGCACCGACGGAGCGCGACAAGGCGGAAGCACAATTGATACAGGGCGCAATCGAGAAGGGCTTACCGATTCTCGGTGTGTGTCGCGGCCTGCAAATGCTTAATCGCTATTTCGGCGGCGACAGCATCGATGTGACGGGACACGTCGGTAAGCACGTGGTGAAGCTGGAGGACGGCAGTCGCATGGACGTGAACAGCTTCCATGATCAGGCCGTCACGCTGCAAGGCTTGGCCAAGCCGCTGCGCGTTTTCGCCGAGACCGAGGACGGCATTGTCGAAGGGGTACGGCACGAGAGCCTGCCGATCGTGGCTATTCAGTGGCACCTGGAAAGAAGCAGCCCCTCCGCTGCCTACGATGAACTTTTGATCAAGAAATGGATGAAGGAATGCGCCTGATTGTATTGGCGGCAGGGCAGGGTACGCGTTTGCGGCCGCTGACCGATGACAGACCCAAGTGCCTGGTCGAGCTGGGTGGTCGCCCGCTGCTGGAATGGCAGATAGCCACCGCACGTGAAGCGGGGATCGACGACATTGTCGTCATCGGTGGTTACAAGATCGACCACCTGAAAAAATATGATGTAAAAATCATCGAGAATCCGAAGTTCGCCACCACGAATATGGTGCGCACCTTGTTTTGCGCACAAAACCTGTTCGAGGGCGGTTTCATCATGTCCTACGGCGACATTGTCTATTCGCCCGCGGTGTTGAAGCACGTGCTTGCTGATGAACATGCGATCGCCGTGACCGTCGACAAGCAGTGGCGCAGCTATTGGGAGCGTCGTCTTGAAGATCCGCTGTCTGATGCCGAGACGCTCAAGATCGACGTACAGGGCAATCTGTTCGAAGTCGGGCAGAAACCGCAGAGTTATGCCGACGTTCAGGCGCAGTACATTGGGCTGGTGGCCTTCCGTGAAGCCGGGGTAAAGCAGTTGAACGCCACCTATGCAAACGTGCTGGCGGAAGATGCTGTCGGCAAGAACCCCTTTGGCGGTAAGCGCAATCTGGACATGTTGTACATGACAGATCTGCTGCAAGGCATGATCAAGAACGGCGTGCCGCTGCACGCATTACCCATTGATGGCGGCTGGGTCGAGGTGGATAGTGTTTCCGATCTGACCCTTGCTGAAAAATTATTGACTGAAGGAAGGCTGGGCTGACGAATGGAAGCGAATACCAAGGCATTTTGGGAAAAAGACGCCGCAGGCCACATGGGCTTTGCCTATCAGTACGGCAAGAACCCTGAAGTGCGTTATCCGATGTACGAAGTCCGTCGCAATCTGGTCTTCGAGACGCTCAACGCCATGCCCAAGGGTAAGATTCTCGACGCTGGTTGCGGCGCCGCTCACGTTCTGGCCGAGTGCCTGAGCGATGACTGGGACGGTTACGGTTTTGATTTTGCCGAAGCCATGGTCGAGTTGGGCAAGAAGGAGCTTGCTGACCACGGCTACGACCCGGAGCGAGTGCGTCAGGGTTTGATGAGTGATCTATCGCACTATGCATCAAACAGTTTCGATGTGGTGTTGCTGCTGGGCGTTTCGCAGTATCTGATGGAAGAGGACGATGAGGCGATCTGGTCGGGCATTCATCGCATCCTCAAGCCGAATGGCATCGTGCTCATTGACTTCGTCAACTCGTTGTTTGATCTGACCACCTTCAACAAGTTCACCGTCAAGTTTGCCGCTGACGAAGTGTTGAGTCTGTTCTTCCCCAAGGAAAAGGCCGCAGAACTTGAACAGCGGATTGCCAAGCTGGTCACCTATCCGAACAAGCCTGATGTGACCGGCCTATACTCGACGCGTCGCGATCACATACGCAAACGTACCGAGAATCCGCTGACCGTTGCTGAGCGGATGAAAGGCCACGGTTTCGCGCTCGACGACAATCGTTTCTTTCGTCTGCATGCTGTGCCGCCGCTGCTGTTCGAAACCGATCCGGCTCTGGAGAAGGTCGCGATCGAAAAGGAAGGCGTTCTGGCACGGCACTGGATCGGCCATTTTATCGCCAGCGCGTTTCTGGCCACACTGAAGAAGGTCTGACGTGGTTTTCTGGATCATAGGTCTGGCTGGCGCTGGCAAGACCACCATCGCCAAGGCCGTGTACGCGGAATTGAAGGCGAAACACCCGTCCACCGTGCTGCTGGACGGCGACGCCATTCGCGAAATCATGGGCGGCGATCTGGGCTTCACCCTGGAGGATCGCCGCAAGAATGGCTGGCGCATCTGCCGCATGTGCAAGTACCTCGACGACCAGGGCATCAATGTGGTTTGCGCAACTTTGTCGCAGTTCCACGAACAGCAAGCCTGGAATCGCGAGCACCTGAACAGCTATTACGAAGTCTTCGTGGATGTGGAGATGGAAGAGTTGATTCGCCGCGACCAGAAAGGCCTGTATAGCGGCGCGCTGGCCGGCAAGATTACGAACGTGGTCGGCGTGGACATGCCATTTCCACCCCCCGAGTTTCCCGATCTCGTCCTCAAGAACTCGGAATCCCTCAGCGACTTTTCGCCATTTGTGAAAAAGATTCTCGCGGGCTTCGAAGAAAAGTCCCCCAACTGGAAGAACAGATGAGTTTGAACAGCAGTCTTAGGGACGTCGCCCGCAGCGCCCGCAGCACCGGCCGTCTGATTGCCTTGCCCTTTAAGCGCAAGACACTGGAGGCCTCGACCGGCCTCGACCGTATTGACCCGCAACGACCGGTATATGTTTTCTTCGCTCCAGAGGGCGGCGTACCCTCGCACTTTGTCGCGGATTGCATGATTGCACGCACCATGCAGGACCTGGGCCATCAGGTGCTGATGGTGCGCTGCTTCGATTCCTATCATCACTGCCTGACACTGGAATCACGCGGCATCCCGCTGGATCGTTCGCGCACTATGCGCGCCAACGCATGCATCAGTTGCGCCGAATCCGGCAAGCGCATGACCGACAGTTACGATTTGCCGACCATTACCCTGACCGATCTGCTGTCGCCGGACGAACTCGCCGAGATCAAGGCGCAGACCCGGGCCATGCCAGCGGACGCAGGCGAGTTCGAGGTCGATGGCATACGCTTCGGCACTTTGTGCGGCATGGATCTGGCGTTGAATACCAAGAAGCTCGATCAGCTCACCGTCACCGGCGCTGATCGGGCCTTGCTCGAAGCGTACGTCGAAGCCGCGATTACTTCCTATCGTGCGACGCAGCAACTGATCGAACGTTACCAGGTCAAGAGCGTACTGTTCTTCAATGAGTACAGCATTCTGATGGGCGCCGTTGCCGCTGCACAAAAGCATGATGTGCCAGTGGTGCGCATGAGTCACGCCATCCACCGCAACATCGATCGCAGCAAGATCATTCTGATGGCCGATCCCTTGGCCATCATCAACTACCATCGCTGTCTCGACAACTGGCCGCATTGGCGCAGCCTGTCCTTGCCGCCGAAGACCGTTGATCTCATTACCGACAATCAGCTGTCACGTATGGGCGCAAGCGGTTTCTCGGTGTACTCGCCGAAATTCACTGCCGGCAGTTCGGATGTTTTCTCGAAACTGAAGTTGGCCGAGGATCGCGCCGTTCTGGTGGTCTACACCAGCAGTCTGGACGAGTATTTCTCGAACATCCATTTGATGTCGTCGATCGGCATAGACTTGTTCCAGAAAGAACAACCATTTGCCGACCAGATCGAATGGATCGCGGCTCTGATCGGTTACGTTGAGAAAAGCAGCCACCTGCAGCTGGTGGTGCGCATTCATCCGCGCGAAGGCAAGACCGCGCGCGAGAACGTGGCGTCGGAACATCGCGAAATGTTGGTGCAGCGCTTCTCCGGCCAATACCAACACGTGCGCATCGTATGGCCTGAAGAACCCATATCGAGCTATGACCTGGCCGAGATCGCCGACATAGCACTGACGAGCTGGACCAACATCACGTCCGAAACCACACGCCTTGGCGTGCCGACGCTGATAGCATTCAAACGCGTCAATCCTTTCCCGGTGGACGACATGGTGGGCTGGGCGCCCACACCCGAAAGCTATTTCGAGCTCCTCGAAAAGACCTTGAAGTCGCCCGACTCGCTGGATCACGTGCTGTATGCCTATCGCTGGTCACACAGCGCCTTCCTGTCCTGTTATGTCGACGTCGGCGATCTGGTCACCTGCCACGATTACGACGGCCTGCCGCCCTATCAACGTCCGGCGGCGGCTACGTTGATCGAGAGAGTGGTGCGCGATGGCGCCTCTTTGCAGGAAATGCGCTATGACGAACTGGTCGGCACGCAGGGCCCGGCAGCGGCACGGGCCGAGCTGTCGGCGCTGAAACGGGCGCTGCGTCGTGTCCTATGGTTCCTGGCGAGCGGTACCCAGTTGCCGGAAGACTATCGTCTGCGCGTGGGCAGTATCAGCGATGCGTCTCCGGATGAGGTCGTTGTCGATATCCGCGGTGCAATGGTCGAAATTTCGCAGCGCGGCCACATCATTAAGAAGCGTTCGCGGGCGATCTCCCGCCTTGCCCCCCTGATTGCAGAAAGTTGACCAATGTCTGATATCGAAGCACTGCGTTCAACCGTCGAGCGGATCAATCTGATCGCGGCACTGGATTCTTCCGGTCGCGGTGGAAATTTGTTTTTTCTGACACTGTTTGATCTCCATCCCGAGGTTGCCTGCTGTCCCATAGTCCAGTACACCTACTCTTACGTTCTGGCAGAGTTTGGTGACGGACAGCACAGCATCGATGCCGAAGTCGCCCGTCGCTTTGTTGCCGAGAAGAGCTATTTTCGCCTTGTATACAACGATCTCAACGACGCCAACGAGGTCCTGTTCTCTCGCATGGGGGGGACGCCTGAAGCGCAGCTAGATCGAGCACGCTTGCGTAACCTGATCGACGACTATTTCGCTGCACGCGAAAAGGTGTCGCGCCGCGAGATCATTGCTATCCCGCTGCTTGCCTATGCGTTGGTGCGTGGTACCGACATGAATTCATTGCGTTATCTACTGATCGGCGACGCGGTCAGTCGTCGTGCCGAGGAGGTGGTGGATGGTTTTAGCGGCGCTATCGTCGACGAAATCCTGCGCGACTTTCCGCAAGCAAAAATCTTCCGTCTGGTGCGCGACCCGCGCGCGACCTTTGCCTCGCCGCGCCACCAGTTCGTCAATTCTCTCGGCAATATGTATGCGATCCGACCGGGGAACTACTGGTCGCGCTTGGCAACCCTGAACTCCATGCGGCTCACGCCGGACAACGGCTGTGTGTACCTCTACTGGCTGTTCTACCTGCGGCAGACTGAACGCGCCATCTGCGCCAAGGAAGCACAATACCCCGACAATTTCATGATCGCCAAGAACGAGGATCTCAATCTGCATTTCCCCGAGGCCATGATCGCGATCGGCGAATGGCTGGGTGTGCGGCACCTGGACAGCTGGCGTACCTCTGATTTCGTGCCTACGGTGATCGGCGTGCCTTGGCACGGGGCCGGCGCATACAACAGCCGCTATCAGCGTGCCACCACCGGACTTCTGGCGAATGATCCTGAAGAAGTTTCGAGAAACGTGACCGGTCCGAATGAGTATGTGACTCGACGCTGGCGCACACGGCTGAATCCGCGCGAAATCGAGCTGATTGAATTCCTGTTTTTCGACGATCTCAAGCGATATGGCTATGAGATCCTGCACCACGACCCCAGGCGCTCGCCGAAGGAAGTGTTGGACCGTACCTTGAGCGGACCTTTTGAAGGCGAGTGGCCAAAGCTGAGCTGGCTGCGCGCCGGATTCTCGGCCGGTATGGGCGAGGGCTGGAGGCGGCTGTTCTACACCCTGACTTTCCTACCCTTTTATGTGCTGTCGAGATTAAAGTTGCGGGAATCCGTTCTTAAACGCAGGTTCTTTGGCGCCTGATCGGGCGCGTCTAGCGGCAAACAACCATGATCGAATTGATAAAGCGATTCAGAGTCCTCCTGTTTGTGCGGACCCGCGCCGTCACATACAGGCTGCTGCGCATCCTGAATCCCGAGTATCAGGGTAGCGGCGGTGCAAGTGTGTCCGCTGGCACCGGCCAGGCACTATCGCCGGCAAGCCGGACAAGCGGCGCCAAAGTCGGTATACATCGGGCAGTTTTACTCAACAGCGACGGTTCCGATCTGAATGCCGAGATCGTGGTGTTCAGTCTGCGCGGCATGGGGTATGACGCCAGCGAAACCGAATACATATTGAGCACGCTGTTGACACTTGGCCCGGAGCTGACATCCTGGGAACTGGCCGACAAGCTTGCAAGCTCGCTGCAGCGCGCGCTTGCCAAGGACGAGAGCGCCTTTCATCTGGGCTTGTATGCAAAGTACCTGCGCCACAAGCAGGCGGTGCTTGAGAACAAGCGCGCTTACGTTCCCTCTGGCCGCTTCAATCCGAATGCCGTGTTCTGGCCGGATCCGACCGAAGCCGGCAACGGCCGCTCTCTGTATACCGAGTTGCCCGTTGCCAAGCGTACGCCCATCATCGACCAAAACAGCAGGATTGTTTCCGCCGGCAGTTGCTTCGCCACCGAAATCGCGTACTACCTCATGGACAACGGATATAACTATCTGGTCACCGAAGGCAACGGCAGTCGCGACGACAACTATGAAATGCTGGGCATGGAAGGTCGTCCCAACGCATCCGCTGCTTGGGGAATCATCTTCAACACACCGAGTTTCCGCCAACTGGTTGAAAAAGCCTTTGGACAACGCGAGCTCCCACACATCCTCTGGTCGCAACCGCATAAGGGCGAAAATCTTTTCTTCGACCCGTTCCGCGAGAACGTGGCCTTTCGCAGCATCGCGGACTACGAAGCCAACTATCCTCAGCATGTCGCTGCGGCGCGGCGAGCTTTGGAGGAGATGGACGTCTTCATCATTACACTGGGCTTGAACGAGGTATGGAGCTTTGCTGCCGACGGATCCGTGTTTTCGCGTTCGCCATGGAAGGCCGCGCCGTCCTTGATTCGAACCAACGTGCTTACTGTTGAAGAAAACGTCAACGACCTGCTTCATATGGCCGAGATCCTTCGTCGCTTCAACCCCAAGGTCAAGATCATCTGCACGGTTTCTCCGGTGCCCTTGCATGCCACCTTCCGTGCCGACGAACACCATATCGTAGCGGCCAATACGCACTCCAAGGCCGTGCTCAGAGTGGCTGCTGAGGAGTTTGTGTGCCGCTGCCCGGAAACCTATTATTTCCCGAGTTATGAAATCGTGACGGTATCGACTGAGAACCCCTGGGCGCCGGACCAACGCCATGTGTCGCGCGCCGCTGTCGCCAAGGTCATGTCGGCCTTTGTGGAAATGTACGTTCAATAATTTTGGAGAGAGGGCTTCTGCGGTGTTACGTCCCTTTAAGAAAGCCGCCCGCATGGGCATCGATGTATGCAATGTAGGCACTGCCTGCGCACGCTATTACCTGTGGGGGAAGAACGCCTCGACCAGCGCGCGTCTGTCCTTGATGCGGCTGCATTGCGACACCAATGCGCGCACATCCGACACAATCACCTCGCTGCTGAAGAAATTCTCCAGCGTACGCAAGCCCACCGCCGCGTCCGGACTTCTTGGTGATCTGTCCGTTGAGCGTCAGAACGAGATTGCCGGTGCGCTGGATCGTGACGGTTTCTATGTGTTCGAGCAACGCCTGCCGCCGGAGTTGTGCGACGCAATCGAACAGTTCGCCAAGAAAACCCCCGCCGCTCTGGAAGGCAAGGGCACGAGGCCGGAAGATCTGGAAGTTTTCGATCCGAGTAACCCCAAGTCCAAGACCTATCGCCTGGATGAGCACGCAATCGCCGAGCATCCGGCGATTCAACATCTGATGGCGGACCGGTCCATTCTCGCTGTTGCCGAGCGCTATGTGGGCTTCACGCCCTTTCTGTCCATGCTCAATCTGTGGTGGTCGGCAAATTTCGGCCGCGAGCCTGGCGATGCCGCTGCCCAGGCTTTCCACTTTGATTACGATCCACCGCCGAAGTGGCTGCTCTTCTTTGTCTATCTCACCGACGTCGGTCCCGATAATGGCCCGCACGTATTTGTCAGGGGGTCGCACAAGGCCGGCCTCAAGGCGTCAAAGGAACTGTTGCAACGCGGCTACGTGCGCATCTCCGATGACGACATCGCCACTGCCTTTGGCGCGGACAATGTGATCGAGATCCAGGGCAAGCGCGGCACAATCATGGCGGTCGACACTCGTGGCTTCCATAAGGGCAAGGTGTTGTCGGATGGACATCGCCTCATGGCTCAACTGACCTTCTCCCATCCTGCCTTCAGTGGCGCGCACGGGCCGGTTGATCCAATCATGAGCCGTGTCGAACCGGATCTGGCCACTGCCGTTCACGATGCGCCCAAGGTATTCTCCCGCTACATGCCGGCCAAGTAACTGACACCTTTCAGGAAGCGTTCACAAAGTGAAATACTGCAAAAGCTGCGTAATGCCACCCACGCGCCCCGGTCTCGTCCTCGACGAAGAAGGGGTATGCAATGCGTGCCGCTGGTACGAAAAGAAGAAGACAGTCATAGATTGGGGTGGGCGTCGTCACGAGCTTCAGAAGATTGCGGACGAAGCCAAGGCCGCGTCGCGTGGTCCCTGGGATTGCGTTGTCGGCGTTAGCGGTGGCAAAGACAGTACTTGGCAGGCCGTTTATGTGCGCGATCAACTGGGTCTCAACCCTCTGCTGGTTCAGTTTGCTGGCTCGGACGGAACCGAAGTCGGTCGCGTCAATCTTGAGAACCTAGTAAAGATGGGTTTCTCGCTGGTGAGCGTGCAGCCCAACCCGCGCATCGCACGCCAGCTCTGCAAAAAGTCCTTCTTCACCTATGGTAATATTGTCAAGTATTCTGAACATGCCTTGTACACGGCGCCATTTCGCGTGGGTATTGACTACAATATTCCACTGGTGTTTTTCGGCGAGAACCCGGCGCTAGAGGTCGGTGATCGCAATACCGACCGCCCGGGCTGGGATGCGACAGGTATCAAATTCAACAATACGCTGGGCGGCCAGGGCATCGATATCTGGTTGGGCGACGGCATTGTCGAGCGCGATCTGCTTCCGTACGCTTTCCCTAGCGACGAAGAGATGGCCAGCTGGGGTGGTCGTGGCATCTTCATGGGTTACTTCCTCGACTGGTCTGGCTGGGAAAACGCGGTATTTGCGCTAGAAAACAACTTCGAATGCGTGGACTTCGACTACCGTGATATCGGTATTCCCTACCAGCACAATTCGATCGACAGCTTCCACGCCGGTTTTGTGAACGCCATGCTCAAGTGCACAAAACTCGGCTTCGGCCACACCAGCGAGTTCACCAGCTATGACGTGCGTGCTGGTCGTCTGACGCGACCGCAGGCGATTCGATTGGTCAAGGAACTGGATGGCCGCTGCCATCCGCGTCTGGTCAAGGACTTCTGCGACTGGATCGAAATCAGTACCGATGATTTTTGGCGTGTGGCAGAGCAATTCCGCGGTCCCATGTGGAAAAAGAATGTCCAGGGACAATGGGTGTTGGATAACCCGATCTGGGAACAATACCCCTATGAAGAAAAGGCGTCTCTCGAAGAGCTGATCGCATTGATAGACCCGCGACTGAAGCTGGAGAAGAGATGATGCAATACTGCAAACGTTGCCTGTATCCAGAAAACCACCCGCTTGGCATTACGTTCAATGCACAGGGCATCTGTTCGGGCTGTCAGGTCCATGAAGAAAAGGACGGCCTCGACTGGCAGGCGCGGGAGGCCAAGCTGGCCGTCATTCTGACTAAGTATCGTGGCCGGAACTACAGCCGTCACGATTGCGTAGTGCCTATAAGTGGCGGACGCGATTCCTTCTTCATCGTGCATTTGGTCAAGAAGGTTTACGGCCTAAATCCGCTACTGGTGATGTATAACCGCCATTACAACACTAGGGCCGGCATCTATAACGTCGCGCGTCTGCGCACGGCGTTGGGTTGCGATATCGCGACGATGACGTTGGATCCTCGCTTGATCAAGCGCGTCATGCGCGCCAGCCTTGCCGAGCGCGGCAGTTTCCACTGGCATGCGCTTGCCGGTGCCACTGCTTTTCCGGTGCAGACGGCGGTGCGCATGCATATCCCGTTGGTCATCTGGGGCGCGCAGCAGGGTCTCGAGCAAGTCGGCATGTATTCGCATCTTGACGAAGTCGAAATGACGCGGCGTTACCGCAAGGAGCACGACCTCATGGGTCTCGAGGCGGAAGACTTGGTAGGTAGGCAGGGTATGAAGGAACGTGATCTGATGCCGTTCTTCTACCCCAGCGATCAGCAGATTTACAAGCATGGCGTGCGCGGGATATATCTCGGCAACTTTCATCGCTGGGACAGTAAGACCCAGCACGAGAACATGGTCCAACTCTATGGACAGTATCAAGGCAAGCTGGCACGGACATTCGACCATTACAACGATATCGACGATATGCACTACACCGGCATGCATGACATACTCAAGGTGCGCAAGGTGGGTTACGGCAAGATCGTCGATGATGCCTGTCGCGAAATTCGTTATGGCCGATTGAGCCGCGATGAGGGCATTGCCTTGGTAGCGGCGCACGAGCAAGCCGTGCCCATAAATACGACGGAACTGTCGCAATTTATCGAGATGAGTACCGATGACATCCTGAAATGCGCCGACCGTTTCCGCGACCAGCGCTTGGGCAAGGAAACCTCCTCGTATGCGCAGCGGCTTGCTGGTGACGTCAAGCCAATCGCCGATGCCGGCAAGAACTGTGTCTTCGCTAGCCATGTGCCGGATGATTTCAACGGCCCCGAAAGTGCCGAGCAGCTACTGACGCGAGGTTATTTGTGTGAGTGATCCCCGCGTCGTTATCTCCGTCGAGGGGCGTATCGCCTCCACGCGACTGCCCGGCAAAATTCTGTATCCCCTGGCGGGCAGGCCGATGATCGAACAGATCGTGCGGCGCGCCAAGCGCGCCGAGCGTGTGCATGAGGTGCTGGTGGCGACCACGGTCAACGCTGCCGATCAAGTCGTAGTGGATCTATGCCATCGCATCGGCTGCAAGGTGCATCAAGGTTCGGTGGAAGATATCAGCGAACGCATTCTGGGTGCCGCCGGCGACGCGGACATCATTGTGCAAATCACCGGCGATTGTCCGCTGGTTGATCCGGCGCTCATCGACCATGCGGTCGCTTTGCTGGTGGCGGAAAAGGCTGACTACGTGAGCAACAGTCTGCATGAGTGCACCTATCCGATCGGCTTCGATGTGCGCGCTTTCACCAGCGCGGCCTTGCGCAAGAGCATGGAACTCAGCGACGATCCTATCGATCGCGTGCATGGCAGCTACTTCATCGCGCGGCGGCCCGATCTGTTCAAGCATGTCGGTTGGGAGGCCCCGGACCATTTGCGCTATCCCGGCTTGCGCCTGACCGTGGACGAGCCTTCCGACTATGCCCTGGTGCACAAAATCTATGAAACGCTGCACCAGAGCAACGAGGCCTTTGCTGTCGAAGACATCATTGCTTTGATTCATCGTAACCCGGCGTGGGCCATGATCAACGCCGCCGTGCAACAGAAACAGGCCAGTGAAGGTTGATGAGCTCACCCTTGAGAGCTGCGGTGGTCGGTGCGGGCGCGATCGGATCAATGCTCGATGCCGGTATTTCCGACACGCCATTGACGCATGCCGGGGGCTATGCGGCGACGGGCTTCACGCTTGCCGCTTTGTTCGATACGTCTGCCGACCTTGATGCGCAGGCGAGCAAGTGGGGCGCAGCGGCTTACCGCGACTTCGATGCCATGATGCGAGAAGCCCGCCCTGAAGTGATCAGTTTCGCCGTGCCGGCTTCCGTGCGCGCCGATTTGATGCTCCAGGCCCTGAGCTACGATTGCGTCAAGGCGGTGGTCGCCGAGAAACCTTTGGCCGAGTCAATAGAGGAAGCCGCCGCAGTGATAGCTGCCTACAAGAAGCGCAACATTCCACTAGTGGTCAATTACAGCCGACGCTTTGTATTCGCTTGGCGATTGCTGGTCGGCAGCAGGGCGATTTCCGCCACCATCAAATACGCCAAGGGGATCAAGCACAATGGCACGCATGCCATCGACCTATGCCGCATGTTGTTTGGCGAATGTCTGGAAGCCGTGCCTTTGAGCGGCAAGAACGATCATTGGGACCATGATCCTACGGTTACCGCCTTTCTGCGATTCGAGCGCTGCCCGGAGGTCTTGCTGCAGGGTTTAGACGAGCGCAGTTTCACGCTGTTCGAGGTTGATGTCGTCGGCACCGACTATCGTGTCATCGTCGACCAAGATGGGCGTCGCATTCGCCGCTTCTCGCTGCAACTCGATGCCGGCGTTCCTCCGGGGCGCAGGCTGGTACAGACTTCGGAACAGGACAGCGGCGCGGCGCAGGCGATGGCCAATCTGATGCGACATGTGCGCGAGCTGTGCCAGGGTAGTACGCCGCTCTGCAGCGGCGAGGACGCTATCGCTTCCCTGAAGATCGCGGAACAGCTGTCCGCCGCGTATCAGCGGAAATAATCGATTTGCCGCTATGAGTCCCGAAACACACACGCTCTGGAGCATTTTCCTGGAAGCGCACAAGAACGTGTTGCTTTACACGGTCGATCCGGGCGCATATGCATTGGGTATGGAGTTGTCGCAGCTTCTGCAGTCCGCTGGCCATTTGCAAGGGTGGTACGCCGAAGGCTGGTCCTCGAACCGCCGACCGAAATGCCTGCCGATAGATGAGCTACCCTTGAGTCTGGTCCCCGGTTCGACTTTGTTGTTGGGTTCGCAAACCAATTTTGCGCGAACCCATCATTTCACACGTTTGGCAAAAATCTCGGGTGCCCGCAGCATTTTCGTGTTCGATCATTGGAAGAATTACGCTGAGCATTTTCAGGCCGATGCATTGCCGGACCAGATTGTGGTGCCGGACGAAATGGGAAAGGTGTTTTTGCAGCTTGCTATCGGCATGGAACATGCCGGCCGCATCAGTGTGTTGCCGCATTTGGGAATAGACGCCGCGGTGGAGAGGATTCTGGCGCACAAGATGCGTTTGCCCGGCAATATTGTCGTGCTGCTCGATCCAACCGAAGTTTCAGATGAGTTGGGGTATGACTGGCGCGGTGTGCTGCAGGAGGTCGGGCAACGGGCTCAAGCAATGCCGGCAGTCACTTTCAATATCAAACCTCACCCTCGGCAGAAACCGGAAGAAGTCCAGCATTTCGTCGATGGACTGGGCTTGCCTGGGCGACTGAAGCTCGTCGATCTGGACACCGAGGAATTGATCGCAGCTGTTGACGAAGTCTGGGGCATGACGACAATTGCGCTGGTGGCCGCGCTCAAAGCAGGCAAGATCATCAAAAGCATGCAGGGCGGCCGCAATGAAAAGGGCAAGGCCGCGTCCAACCACTATCTCGAACCCTACTTGATCTAAGGACCGGAGCGTCATGAATTCCAAACTGGCAATTTTGGGCGGAGAGCCCGCCGTCAAGCGTCCGCTGGGCGTTTTCAATGCAATTGGTCCGGAAGAGAAGGCTGCCGTCGTCGACTTTCTCGACAAGGGCACAGTGCTCTCCGGATTTCACGGTAGTGCGCGTCCGTCTTTCTTCGGCGGTGAACAGGTGCAGGCCTTCGAAGCGGCCTGGAGCGCGCGCTTCAAGACCAAGCACAGCATCTCGGTGAATTCAGCTACTTCCGGTCTGATGGCCGCGATGGGAGCCATCGGCATCGGCCCCGGCGACGAAGTCATCGTGCCTCCCTACACCATGACAGCCACCGCGGTGGCGCCGTTGATCTATGGTGGCATTCCGGTTTTTGTCGATATTGATCCGGATTATTTCTGTCTCGATCCGGTGCTGGTGGAGAAGGCGATCACCCCGGCCACTAAGGCCATCATTGCGGTGAACCTGTTCGGGCATCCGGCGGAATTGACGCGTCTGCGTGCCTTGGCTGACGCCAAAGGCTTATATCTGATCGAGGACAACGCCCAGGCTGTGATCGCAGAAGAAGACGGTAAGCTGGCCGGTACCATTGGCCACATCGGGATCTACAGCCTGAATGTTCACAAACATATCCAGGTCGGCGAAGGTGGCGTCTGTGTGACTGCAAGCGACGATTTGGCGCTGCGTCTGCAACTGATCCGCAATCACGGTGAAAATGTCATTGACTGGCTTGACGTGAAGGAGCTGAGCAATCTAGTTGGTTTCAACTATCGGATGACTGAAATTACTGCAGCGATGGCGCGTGCACAGTTAAAGAAGGTTGATGTTTTGGTCGAGCGTGTCGAGCGTGTTTGTCACGCGCTTACTGCAGGTCTATCCGATTTGCCTGGATTGACTCCTCCGAAAGTCAGGACGGGTTGTCGCCACAACTATTACATGTGGAGCGCTAGGTTTGATGCGGCGATAATAGGAACGACGCGTGAGAAATTCTCGCAGGCGCTTGAGAAAGAAGGATTCCCTAATGCGGGTGGTTATGTTCGACCAATTTATCAAATTCCTATGTTTCAACGGCAAATTGCGATTGGTAAAAATGGATTCCCTTTCAATCTTGTGGGGAAAACATATTCCGAAGGACTATGTCTGGTGACTGAGAAAATGCATAAAAAAGAACTACTTCAATTTCAACCGGTTTCGTGGGACGTAGATGAAGATCAGGTTGCGATGCTGATCGAGGCAGTACGAAAAGTATATCAACAGGCCGAATCAATTTAAATGGTCATTTGATGCCATGAAAAATTTTGAAAAAAAAGAAGTAAATATTGGCTTTTTATCCACTATCGATTCTCCTTTATTGCCACTTTTTTTGAAGGAGGCAATAGTGCACGGCGTCTCCAATATTTCTGTAATTTGTGATGCGAAATTGAGAATAGAAAAGGATTCTCAAATTTGGCAAGAACGCACTGCGGGAGAATTGGATTTTTTATGGCAAGAGTGCTCTGATGATATTTCATCAAGCCTTTCCGGCGTGCCTTTCTTTTTTGTTAAAAATCACAACGATTCAAGCACTTTGGAATTAATAAAGAAAAAGAATATAAATTGCCTAATCAATGTTGGTACTCCGAGGCGATTGTCCAAAAGCCTATTGGAGAGTGTGCGGCATGGTGTGGTGAACATTCATCCTGGAGTATTGCCTCTGTATCGAGGATGTTCCGCCGTCGAATGGGCACTGTATAACGATGAACGCATAGGGAATACTGCTCATTTCATGAGTGAAGAGTATGATGCCGGACCTGTCATTGAATTTGAGACATATGATTTTCCTCGACAGGTAAACTATTCAAAAATTCGTATTCACGTATATCGTGAGGGATGTCGGATGGCGGGGAGGGTTTTGGCGAAAATCCAGAGAGATCACCTTAGTCCAGCTGCTATGCAGCCTCAAGATGAGTCTGTTGCTCGATATTGGAATCCAATACCAAATGAAAAAATGACTTTGATTCTGGAAAAATTGTCAACGCAATCTTATAGGTATCAATGTCTTTAGCAGATGTTGTGCGTCGTCGTAAGGTCTTTGATTCGCAATGGAAATTAGAATCGTATTGGAAGCTCTGCACCAGCTAGGGCTGCTTTTGTATTCGCGTAAGCCAATTCTTTGAAGCCAAAAATATTCGAAGCCGCCACCGCAGAAGCACCATGGTTGATAGCTTCAATGAAATGGTGGTAGCTGCTGGCACCACCGCAGGCGATGATGGGGACAGAAGTTTCTTGATTAAGAACTGAAATCAATTCGAGGTCGTACCCCCCACCCATACCATCACGGTCGATTGAATGTAATAATATTTCTCCAACGCCTCTCTGATGCAGTTCATCAACCCATGAAATGATGTTCTTTTCGCTGAGAATAGAGCCATTCTTTGTGAATACTGAATAACCGGTTTGAGATAAGGCTCGATAGTCGACGGAGACGATAATGGCCTGTGAGCCGAAGCGATGGGCCGCCTGATCAATGAAGTTGGGTCGATCAACGGCGACGCTACCGAGTATGACACGGTCTGCACCCGCGTGCAGGTAATCTTCTATGTCTTCCAATGTGTGAATGTTGCCACCAACTGATAAAGGAGCAAAGCAGTTCTGCGAGATTTTTGGCAGCTGGGAGAGGAGATTGGGCGTCGTTGTGTTAGGCTGGCTGATATCCAGATAAACTACTTCATCAGCGTCCCAGTCCATGTACCGCTGCATTTGTTGCATCTCGTCGCCAATTTTGAAGTGTCGCTCGAACTGCTGACTACGGACAATACTTCCATTGCGATAAAGTAGCACGGGAATGATTCGATGAAGGCGCATCTTGACTTTCTGTTTGCAGATTGATTGGGCAGGCTACCAAAAGTGCACTAGCCTGATGTGTTCATCAGGCTAGTTGGGGCAGTTGGAGCACGTTCAGGCCGCTCATTTTTAATTGGAATTTTCCCAATAATACAGGCTTACACATGCGTGCTTCAGTGGGTTGTTGCACGGACTTCCGTTGGTAGAGCTCTTCACATAAGTAGTAAAGCGTTTTTCATGCATTTTCTGGCGCACAACCTGCTTCCACGTCTCAAGCGACTATCTTCCTTCTTTCGTGAGTTGATTGGTCTTCGTCGTACGGTAGCGATGCTGGCTTCTTCTTTGGCTCTGTCCATATTGGAACTAGGGGGGGTTGCCCTTCTGTTCCCTTTCATACAGTTGGTGACGAGCCCGGAATCCTCAGCGAAGATGTCAGCTAATTTTGCAAAAATTCCCTTTTTGCCAGCGATTCATGATCATTCATCAATTATTCTAATTGCTGGTGGAGGGCTAATTGTGTACTTCATTGGGAAGGCCATCATTTATTCGGCGCTTATCCGGTACCAGGCAGGCGTGGCTTCAGATGTAAACGTCCGTTCCACTAACCGCTTGATCGATGCAGCTTTAAACTCCCGGTACCAGCTATTTTTGGATGAAGGTGCTGTCAAGATTGCCGGTATTGGCTATTCAAATACGGTGCATGCTGCTTTACTATTTCAATGCTTGATTGCGGCTCTGAATGAAATAGTTTTTTTATTATTTATTTTTCTCTCAATACTTCTTATTGCCCCTTGGTTGGTGCTGGGGCTGTTAGTTGCCGGCTTTTTTCTAGTTGCCGGCGTATTCTCTCCAACTGCCAAAAAAGTCGCTCGTCTCGGTCATGCCACCAGAGATTTAGATGTGGCACGTCATCGTTTTGTATATGCAATGGCTAGTGCTGTACGAGATATTAAAATCATGGGTTTGGAACAGGCTTTTTCTCGTAGGAATACTGAAATTGTGCAGCAACATGTAAGTCTGTTTACCCAATATCAAACTATTTCTTCCGCACTGCGCGTTTTAGTGGAGGGAATGATGATGTGTGCGGTAATTTTGGCTTGCATCTGGTTTGCTTTTTCCGCAGGTAATCTGTCGGAATTGGCGCCTGTGCTGGCAATCATTGGACTGGTCGTAATGCGTTCGGCGCCAGCCTTAGCCCGCCTTGCCGGAAACTACAACAGTTTCCGCTTCTCATTGCCTATTGTTGAGGCTTTGTTGGACATGTATGACACTGTGGCGCGTTACACGCAAAATAAAACAGAGCACACTGTCATTTTTAGTAGAGATTATTGTGCTCGCAACCTGCACTTCTCTTACAAAGAAAAAGTGACACTTTGTGATATTTCTCTTGATATTCCATTTGGACGTGTCGTTGCCATCGTTGGTCCGTCCGGCTCAGGGAAGTCGACGCTACTGGATTTACTGGCAGGACTGCAGAAGCCATCTTCTGGAACGTTTACCTTGGATGGTAAGGATTTCGTTCCTTTTTTAAGTGCGGATTTTAGTCGGAGAATCGGCTACGTGCCTCAAAGCATTGCCCTCATGGATGCCACATTACAATTCAACATTTGTTTGGAAGAAAATCCTCATCCGGTTCGATTGCAAGATGCGATTAAGAAAGCTCATCTGGAAGGCCTGCTTCAATCCTTGTCACATGGTATTCATACGGTCATAGGTGAAGGTGGGGTGGGCTTGTCGGGAGGGCAACGTCAGCGGATTGGTATCGCCCGCGCACTTTATCGCGAGCCCTCACTGTTGATTCTCGATGAAGTGACCAGTGCGTTAGATGAAAAAACTGCTCGAGCGGTAATGCAAGAATTGCTTGAATTGCGAGGCCAGACTTCGATTTTGATCGTGTCGCATGACATGAGCGTCGTTCAAGCTGATCACGTGTATCAGATCGTGAACGGCAAATTGTCCTTTTTTACATAAATTATCTTTTAGCTTCATGAAGCTCCGATCTATATTGCATCAACTATTTCGCCGAGATCCCAGTATGCAGCCAAACTCCTGCTACGGCCAAGATGGGGAGGATCTGATTCTGAATCGATTGTTGGAAGGTAAGGCACTGGGCTTTTACGTGGATGTCGGCGCTCATCATCCGGCGCGCTTTTCTAACACTTACCTTTTTTATAAGCGAGGTTGGTTTGGCATCAATATAGATGCTATGCCCGGCTCAATGAAAAAATTCAATCAAATACGTCCTCGCGATACCAATATCGAGTGTGGCGTCGCTGGCCGAGCAGGAAAACTCAACTATTACCGTTTTAACGAGCCTGCATTAAATACGTTTGATGCTGCAGAGGCTGAGCGGAAGAACAAACCGCCCTATCGGTTGCTCGACATTGTGCAGGTTGAGGTGGAGCGCTTGGATGTTTTGTTGCGTAGGTACGTGCCGCCTAGTCAGCAAATTGATTTCTTGTCAGTTGATGTGGAGGGTAAGGATGAAGAGGTTCTTCGCTCCAATGACTGGTCATGCTACAGACCTCGCTTCATCTTGGCCGAAACGTTGCGAGCCGATATGCTGGTATTGGGCGACTGCTCTGTCGTTCAATTCCTGAGTACCGTTGGATATAAACCCGTGGGTAAGGCCTACAACACTACGTTCTTTGTGCGGGAGCAAGACTGATGTCTTTGCCCATGTCCTGCCCCGTTTGTGGTGGCAGTGTTTTTGCTCTAGGTGCAGAAGTCTTTGATGATCGCTACGGTGAGCCGAACCGATACCAGTTGGCGTGTTGCAATTCCTGTGGACATGTAGCTACCGAGCCTCGGTTTCATGAAGCCGATCTGCCGAGACTTTATGGGACTTACTACCCGCGCAAAAAAATAAGAGCGTTTGATGTCACCGCTCAAGCGGCCGAAGTGAGGTCTTCCTTCGCCAGCCTTAAACGCTGGTGGAATGGGACCAATAATCAAGGCCAGTACACTGTTCGCTCCGGCGAGATCATGCTTGACGTAGGCTGTGGCAGCGGTGTTTCTCTGCTCGAAGCGAAGGCATTGGGCGCAACGGCCTTTGGCATAGAAGCGGACCCGAATGTGAAGCCGATTGCCGCCGCCTTGGGTCTCAAAATTCACTTTGGCAGTCTGCAGGATAAGCCTTTCCCAGATCAGTCTTTTGATCTCATAGTCATGAATCAAGTTATCGAACATCTACCCGATCCCGATCTGACTTTGCAGACTCTGCGCGAGAGACTGATGCCCAATGGTCGCATGGTGCTGGTGTTTCCGAACACAGCTTCGCTCTGGCGACGTTTGTCCGGTAGCCGTTGGATCAATTGGCACATTCCCTATCATCTGCATCATTTTGATCGCAAGAGCTTTACGCGTATGGCCAAGCATTGCGGACTCGAAGTCGTTCGTTCCCGCACCATCACTCCGAACGTGTGGACGCTGCTGCAGTTGCGCGCCAACCGCTATCAGCCGCAGCGAGGCCAGCCCAGTCCGATCTGGATGGTGGCGAACCGCTCAGAGTCAGCGCCTGTCACCGCTCGCAAGTTCGGCCCCCTGCGCGGTCTGATACGCGTGGGTGCACTGAGTCTTTTCGCTGTCTTTAATCGCATAGTCGATTTGTTCGGCATGGGCGACAGCCTGTTGGTCGAGTTGCGTAGGAGCGAGCAGTGACTGTTTATGCCGTGGTTCCTGTGTTCAATCGGCTGGCGATGACGCAATCGCTGGTAGTCTGTTTGCACAAGCAGATATTGAATCAGCCCTTGCGCATGCTGGTGGTGAATGATGGCTCCAGCGACGGCACGGCTGAATGGTTGGCGGAACAGCATGATGTCGAGGTCCTGAATGGGGATGGCTCGTTGTTCTGGGGCGGGGCGGTGGATCTGGCGCTGCGCCATCTGCAAGCCAAGGCGACCGAGAACGATTGGGTTCTGCTGATCAACAACGATACCACTGTGACCGAGGATTTCATTCAGCGCCTGCTCGACACTGCGTTGGCTAATGCACCGGCTGCCGTGGGCAGCGTGATCCGCGATGAGGCCGATCATGCGCGTTTGCTATCCATAGGAGCCCAAGTGAGCGCCTGGCGGCTGCTGACGCGTGATTTTCTCGACAAGGCGAAAATTGTGCCGGTGTCCGACGTGGTGATGGAGGTCGATGCCCTGTCCGGGCGAGGCGTGTTATTTCCCTTCGCCGGCTTGAATGCCGCCGGTGGCATGCGGCCGCGTGTGCTGCCACACTATCTGGCCGATTACGAAGTGTCTTTGCGGGTGCGCAAACGCGGTTGGCGTCTGCTGGTATCGACAGCCGCCGCTGTCTATTCCAGTGAGGATTACGGCAACACGCGTCGCCAGCCGTCCTTGCGCGACCAACTCTTTTTGGTACGCTCGCCGCTGTATCTGCCCGCCCTGCTGGTGTTCTGGTGGGAGGCTAGCAATTGGCTGCAGCGCCTCACGTTGCCCTTGCGTCTGCCTCTGTTCCTACTTTTTCCGCGTCTGCGCAAACCCCAGACATGAAGCTCCTTATTGTCGATACCTACTATGCGGCTTTTCTGGCGCGTTTCTATGCCCGGCAAGACGGTCTCGCCGCCGCGGACTATCAGAGTCAGCTGCAGATCTTGCTGAATGCCTGCTTCGGCACTTCAGACTTCTATAGCCGTCACTTGAATGCGCTGGGGTGTGAGGCCTCGGATCTGGTCGTCAATTCCGTGCCGCTGCAGCAGCGCTGGGCAAGCGACAACAAGGTGCCGCTGTCGCAGTTGGCGCTCAAGGTGCCGCACCGTCTGTTCCGTGTGCCTGTGCTCGGAAAGTTCCTCGCCGGTCTACCGGGACTCATGGACGTGGCAGTCGCCCAGATTAAGCAGGCCAAACCCGACGTGCTGTATTGCCAAGATCTGTCATTCTTCCCTGGCGAGGTGCTGCGCGAATTGAAGCAGCATGTACGCCTGATCGTCGGGCAGATTGCTTGCCCACTGCCACCTGAGTCATTTCTCAAAGGCTACGATCTGATTCTGACGTCTTTCCCCCACTTCGTGGATCGCTTGCGCGCGCTTGGAGTGAGTTCCGAGTATTTTCGCATTGGTTTCGACGAACGCGTGTTGTCGCTGTTGGGTGAAGTGAAAAAGGACATCGATTTTAGTTTTGTCGGCGGCATCAGCCGCCATCACGGTGGCGCGATTCCGCTGCTTGAATATCTGACGGATCAAACCGACATGCGTGTATTCGGCTATGGGGCCGACAGCCTGCCTGCTTCATCGCCCTTGCGTCAGTGTCATGGCGGAGAGGTCTGGGGCCTAGATATGTACCGCGCTTTGGCTCGCAGCCGCATCACCCTGAACCGCCATATCAATGTTGCTGAGAACAACGCCAATAATATGCGCCTCTACGAGGCCACCGGTGTGGGCGCCATGCTGCTAACCGACCGCAAAGACAACCTCCACGTGCTCTTCGATATCGACCGGGAAGTCGTGTCCTATTCCAGCAAGGAAGAGGCAGTTGAACTGGTGCGACACTATCTGGACCATCCAGGAGAAGCCGCGCAGATCGCTCAGGCCGGTCAGGCGAGGACTCGACGTGAGCATACCTATGCGCAGCGCATGCAAGAGCTGGTGCCTCTGCTCAGGCGTTATCTGGGATGAAAATGAAGACTACGGTCATTTTCCTGTTGAATTGTTTTCCTTCGCTCAAACGTGGGCTCAAAAGCGTACGTGACCTTCTGTTCCCCAATGCTGCGGTTTCAGCGCACTATGTTTCGCTAAAGGGCGCTGAGGCCGATACCGAAGGCCAGCGTCTACGCGCCGCTTGGCAAGACAATGCCTTGCCACAAAGACAGCGTGAGCTAGTGGAACAGCAGTTGCTTCAATACCGTAACGGCGCACGCATCGATGTATTTGACGTATTTGCGGATTCCGTACGTGCACTCCCGGAGTTGTCGCAAGGCATGTCTCTGCTTGAGATCGGTTGTTCCAGCGGTTTTTATTCCGAAGTGATAGAGCTTGCCGAGCTTCCGGTGAAATACGCCGGCTGCGATTATTCCGATGCTTTTATCCGTTTGGCACGCGAAAAGTATCCATTCATTAATTTTTCGGTTGAAGACGCCACCGCCTTGCGGTACTCTGACAAGAGTTTTGATGTTGCAGTCTCTGGATGCTGTCTGCTGCATATTCCGGAATATACCAAGGCGGTCGAAGAAACTGCGCGCGTCGCGGGGCGTTATGCCATTTTTCACCGTACCCCCGTCGTATGGGGACGGCCTGAGCAGTGGTATCGGAAGCAGGCATATGGTGTTGAGACCGTGGAGATCCATTTTAATGAATCTGAGTTTCTCGTATTGCTTGCCGAGAATGAGTTAGAGCTCATCGCTACCTACACGCTGCATGAGGAAAAGTCGGATACCGACTGCGCTCAGGGTCAGGCAATTCGCACTTATGTGTGCAAGAAGAAAGACCAATGAGCACACGCTATTTCTGTACGCTGTTTGACAGCGGGTATCTAGTCAAGGGGCTAGCGATGATACGCAGTCTGGCGCGCTTTTGCCCTAGCATGAAAATCTATGTGCTGTGCATGGACGCGCAAACCAAACAGATCCTCGAGCATCTCGATCTGCCTTTTGTAAATTGCGTCGTGTTGGCTGAAGTCGAGAATGAAGAGTTGCTGAAGGCAAAGGCCGACCGCGGTGTGGCCGAGTACTGCTGGACTTTGTCGTCCTGCTTCACTTGGCATGTCATGCAGAGCTATCCGGAAATTGATTTCCTTACCTACGTGGACGCTGACTTGCTGTTCTATTCGAATGTACAGCCACTGTTTGACGAAATCGGCGATGCCTCCATAGCCATCATCGAGCACCGTTTCACCGAGCGCCTCAAGGACCGCGAAGTCAATGGCCGCTTCTGCGTGGAGTGGGACAGTTTTCGCCGCGACGAACAGGGCCTAGCTTGCCTTTCGCGTTGGCGCGAGCAGTGCATCGAGTGGTGCTATTACCGTCTTGAAGATGGCAAGATGGGGGATCAGAAGTATCTGGATGAGTGGCCTAGCCGCTATTCTTCCTGTCATATTCTCCTGCATTCAGGTGCAGGCATTGCGCCCTGGAACTATGCGCAATATCAGTTTGGTAAGAATGAGATGGGCGATATTACAGTGGAGGGGGCCCCGCTTATTTTTTATCACTTTCATCAATTCCAATTGCTGGACAACGGCAAGTTTGATCGACTGTCCACCTTCTACACGTCCGAGTTGGCCGAACCGGCTGCGGTGTATCAGGTCTATGAAGCGGAACTAAAGAAGTGTCTCGCCGATGTGCGAACTGTGGTGCCGGATTTCAAGGGCGGCTTAAAACCCGTATCCAGCGTGCGCGGTCGCCGCTTTATCCAGCAGTTTGTGCCCATGTGGGCCAAGGAAATCGCGCGTCGCTTCCTGCGCTACTGATTCATGGGCTCCGAACCGTTAATCTCCGTTATTACCGTCTGCTTCAACAGTGCACCAACCTTGGCGCGGGCGCTGCAGTCAGTCGCAGATCAAGATTGGGTCAAAGTCGAGCATATTGTTATCGATGGTGCGTCTGTTGATGAAACTAGAGAAATCGTTGAGGGCTTTCCACATGTCGCTCAATTCGTCAGCGAACCCGATAAGGGAATCTATGACGCGATGAACAAGGGCCTAGATCGCGCTAATGGAGATATTGTCTGTTTCCTGAATGCCGATGATCACTATGCCTCCCACGCTGTATTTTCACATGTGATCGCGCAGATGCGTGAGCATAAGTTGGATGCTCTAATGGGCGACGTGGGGTTTTTTCATGAGGTAAATCCGTCGCGTTTGGTGCGCCGCTATAGCTCCGGGCGCTTCACCCCAGATCGTTTGGCTTGGGGTTGGATGCCAGCACATCCAGCATTGTTTCTGAGTCGCGCGGTGGTGGAGCGCGTTGGGCGTTTCAAGATTGACTATCACATTGCCGGCGACTTTGAATTCATTGTGCGGGCCTTTTACGGACAAAGTTTGCGCTACCTTCATCTACCCGAGGTGCTTGTTCGAATGCAGAGCGGTGGCGTGAGTACTAGCGGTGCAAAGGCAACCATGCAGATGAATCGTGAGATGCTGCGGGCTTGCAGGTCCAACCGTATTTACAGCAACTGGGTAAGGTTGCTGTCACGTTATCCTTTGAAGGTCCTTGAATTTCTGTGGCCATCTCAATGAATTCGATGTCGCAGCCCGGTCGAGTGTTGATAACTGGGAGTACTGGTTTTGTAGGGCGTGCGTTAATGCAGAAGATGGGCCCATGGGCGCCGGAAACAGCCACCCGCGGAGAGTGGATGTCGGGTGCAGTAGCCATGAATGATATCCGCGGGGTCGTGCATCTCGCCGCTCGTGTGCATGTTATGCGCGAAGATCAGTCTGAGCCTCTTACTGCCTTTCGTGCGGCAAATGTGGATGGAACCATGCGCTTGGCACATCAAGCCGCCGCAGCGGGTGTCAGGCGGTTTGTATTTGTGAGTTCGGTGAAAGTTAATGGTGAGAGTACATCCCCTGGGCATGCTTTTACCGAGACCGATCGGCCCGCTCCACAAGATGCCTATGGGCAAAGCAAATATGAAGCGGAAATGGCCTTACGTCAGCTTGCAATTGATTCTGGCATGGAGGTCACGATTGTTCGGCCTCCTTTGGTGTATGGCCCCGGAGTAAAGGCTAACTTTGCAACGTTAATGAGCGCAGTTCAACGCGGATTACCATTGCCTCTTGGCTGCATCGAAAATCAACGCAGTTTGATCGGTTTGGATAATTTGGTAGATTTTTTACTAGTTTGCTTGCACCATCCAAAGGCAGCAAACCAAACATTCCTTATAAGTGATGCGCAGGATGTGTCAGTCGCTGAACTGATAAGGAGTCTGGCTCGAGCTTGTGGTAGGCCTGCCTATCTCTTGCCGGTACCTGTTTGGATTTTAAAGTCCTTTGCCACTTTTTCTGGAAGGCAAGATGTGGTGAGTCGTCTGGTCGCAGATTTGCAAGTAGATATTTCGAAAGCACGTGATGTGCTGGGGTGGACGCCACCCGTTTCTCTAAACGAAGGTTTGTGTCGTGCGTTTCAAGGGATGGATCGCACATGAAGAGGCTATTTGATGTCATCGCTGCAACCACCAGCTTATTTCTTTTATTGCTGCCGATGCTTGTAATCGCTCTCGCAGTGCGGTTCAGTTCTCGAGGGCCAATTTGGTATTGGTCGAATAGGGTCGGAAGAAATAATCAATTATTTAAAATGCCAAAATTCCGTAGCATGCGTGTTGACACGCCTGCGGTGGCCACTCATTTGTTGGAAGAACCAGATCGGTGGCTGACACCCATAGGTTCTTTTCTACGAAAGAGCAGTTTAGATGAGCTCCCTCAGCTATGGTGTATTTTGCACGGCGACATGAGTTTTGTGGGCCCCCGCCCCGCGCTATTTAACCAGGACGATTTGATAAACCTCCGAACTACCAAAGGCGTCCATGTCCTGGTACCCGGTTTGACGGGCTGGGCACAAATCAATGGGCGTGATGAATTACCTATTCCTCAAAAAGTTGCGTTGGATGAAGAGTATTTAAAGCGGCATTCGTTGAGTTTGGATTTGAAGATAATTGCCCTTACCATTGGCAAAGTTCTAAAGCGAGAAAGTGTCATTCATTGACTTCATTTCATAACAGGAGAAATTTGTGAATAATCTGATCGATATCCAAAGCCAAATCGAAAAACTGCAAAAGCAGGCCAGTGAAATCAAGGCCAAGGAATTTCATAGTACTGTGCAAGATATCTTGGCCAAGATGCAGGCGTTTGGCATTACTGTTAAGGATTTGCAAGGTGCAAAGCCTGCCAAGGCCGTGAAGGGTGTGCGTGGCAAGAAGGCCGCAACTGCCAAATCTCCAAAAGCCAGTAAAACTGCGGGTGTTGCTGTCGCTCCCAAATACCGTGGTCCCAATGGTGAAACCTGGTCTGGCCGTGGGTTGACCCCCAAATGGTTGTCCACTCTGATTGCACAGGGGCAAACCAAGGAATCTTTCGCTATTAATGCTCAATAGCCGTTGGGTTTTGGCTTGGCCTCGCACGGCCAAGCGCCTGGCGGTCATGGCGCTGGATGTGGTCTTGGCGGTAGTAGCCACTTGGATCGCCTACGCCCTGCGCCTGGACAATACTTATTACCCTGTTGGGCAACAATGGTGGGTGTATGGCATTGCCCCAATGTTGGCGATTCCCATTTTTGTGCGCTTCGGTTTGTATCGGGCGATCTTCCGTTACACCGGGCAAGCTGCATTGGTTGCAACGGGTAAAGCTGTCGCCCTGTATGCCTTGTTGCTGACGTTTGTACTGCTGTGGCAGCAATGGCTTGGTGTGCCTCGCAGTTTGGGTTTATTGCAGCCCATTGTATTTTTACTATTAGTCGGTGCCAGCCGGGCATGTGCCCGGTTTTGGTTGGCGGGTTTGGCGGGGCAATCCCTGGGCAAAGCCGGGCGCCTCTTGATATTTGGTGCTGGGTCTGCGGGGGCCCAAACCGCAGCGGCGCTGGGCTTGGCCCGTCACTACATTCTGGTTGGCTTCGTCGACGACGACAGTAGTAAAAACGGACGCAGCATCAATGGCGTCGCCGTACATTCCGCAGACAAACTGCTGCAGTTGGTGCATGGCGAGGGCATCACCGACATCCTCCTCGCCATGCCCAACGCTACCCGCGAGCGGCGCAACCAGATCATTGAGTCCTTGCAAGGGTTGCCGGTACATGTGCGCACGCTACCTAGCATGGCGGATCTCGCCAGCGGGAAGGTCACGGTCCAAGACATCCACGAATTGGATATTGAAGATCTTCTGGGGCGTGAGCCTGTGCAGCCCAATGTGGCTCTGCTGGCCAAAGACCTGGCAGGCCAAGTGGTTCTGGTCTCCGGCGCCGGTGGCAGCATCGGTGGCGAGTTGACCCGCCAGATCGCCTTGCAGCAACCGCGTCAGCTCCTGTTGCTGGACCATAACGAATTCGGCCTCTATGCCATCCACCAAGAGCTGGAAGCCATTTGCGCTGCCCAGCAATTACAAGTTGAGCTGATCCCGTTGCTGGGCAGCGTGACGAATCCAGAGCGCCTGCGCGCGATTTGCGAAACCTACCGTCCGGCCACCGTCTACCACGCAGCCGCCTACAAGCACGTCCCCATGGTGGAGGACAACCCGGGCGAGGGCGTTCGCAACAACGTATTTGGCACACTGAACATGGCGCAGGCTGCAGCGGCCAGTGGCACCAAACGCTTCGTGTTAATTAGCACGGACAAGGCGGTCCGCCCCACCAATGTGATGGGCGCCACCAAGCGTGTGGCCGAACTGGTGCTGCAGGCGTTGGCCGATGCGAATACGGGAACCTGTTTTTCCATGGTCCGCTTCGGCAATGTGCTGGGTTCCAGCGGCAGCGTAGTGCCTCTGTTCCGAAAGCAGCTCGCTACGGGCGGCCCATTGACGGTGACCCATGAAGAAGTCACACGCTATTTCATGACCATTCCCGAAGCCGCGCAGCTGGTGCTGCAGGCCGGCGCCATGGGGCAAGGGGGCGATGTGTTTGTGCTGGACATGGGCCAGCCGGTCAAGATCATGGACCTGGCCCGGCGCATGGTGCAGCTCTCTGGCCTGTCGGTACGCGATGCCGCACACCCCACCGGAGATATCGAGATCGCCGTCACCGGCCTGCGCGTGGGCGAGAAGCTGTACGAAGAATTGCTGATTGGCGACAACCCCCAGCTCACAGCCCACCCGCGCATCATGAAAGCGCATGAGCCATTCATGCTCTGGGCGGCGCTGCAGCAAGAGCTGCAGGTGCTGGAGGACGCGGCGAATGCCAATGATGTGGCCGCCATCAAAGCCTTCATGTCCCAGCACGTGCAGGGCTACCAGCCAGCCTAATCGCTCTGCCGTAGGGATGCCGCAAGGATCTGTCCCGGCAATGCGGCACAATTTGCGCTTCACTCCCCGATTCACTACGGACCCTGACCATGTCTGACACCAGCGCACCGTCTTCCATCGCCCCTTTTGACAAAGCCCAGATCCTGGCCCAGGCCTTGCCCTACATCCGCAAGTTCCATGGCAAGACCATGGTCATCAAGTACGGTGGCAACGCCATGACCGACCCGGCCTTGCAAAAAGCCTTTGCCGAAGACGTGGTGCTGCTGAAGCTGGTGGGCATCAACCCGGTGGTGGTGCACGGCGGTGGCCCGCAGATTGAGAGCGCGCTCAAACGCCTGGGCATGCAGGGCCAGTTTATCCAGGGCATGCGTGTCACCGATGCGCCGACCATGGAAGTGGTGGAGTGGGTGCTGGGGGGTGAAGTGCAGCAGGACATCGTGGGTCTGATCAACCAGGCCGGCGGCAAGGCCGTGGGCCTGACTGGGCGCGATGGCGCCATGATCCGCGCGCGCAAGCTCAAGATGCTGGACAACACCGACCCGAACAAGGAACACGATGTGGGCCAGGTCGGCGACATCGTCAGCGTGGACCCCAGCGTGGTCAAGGCGTTGCAAGATGATGCCTTCATCCCCGTCATCAGCCCCATCGGCTTTGGCGAGCACAACGAAAGCTACAACATCAACGCTGACGTCGTGGCCGCCAAGCTGGCCACGGTGTTACAGGCCGAAAAGCTCATGATGCTGACCAACATCAGTGGCGTGCTCGACAAGGCCGGCCAGCTTATGACGGACCTGACCGCCAAGCGCATCGACGAGCTGTTTGCCGACGGCACCATCAGCGGCGGCATGCTGCCCAAGATCGCCGGCGCGCTGGATGCAGCCAAGAGCGGCGTCAACTCGGTGCACATCATCGATGGGCGCGTGCCGCACGTGCTGTTGCTCGAAATCCTGACTGACCAGGCCTTCGGCACCATGATTCGTTCGCACTGATTGCTATTGAATCAATAGCTGCTTGCGCAATATCTACGGGGGCTAGAGGCCAAAATCGCTATGAGACTGCTGCTGGTGGAAGATGATGTGATGGTGGCCAGTGGCATCAAACTGGGCCTGTCGGACGCCGGCTATGCGGTGGACTGGGTGGGCAGCGCCGAGCGCGCGCTGGAAGTCACCCAGGCCGAGTCGTTTGATGTGGCGGTGGTCGACATCGGCTTGCCGTTGATGGACGGCCTGGCGCTGACCCAGGCACTGCGCAAGAACGGCCACAGCATGCCCGTGCTCATCCTCACCGCGCGCGATGCGCTGCAAGACCGCGTGCAGGGGTTGGACATGGGGGCTGATGACTACATGGTCAAGCCCTTTGAGTTGCCCGAGCTGCTGGCCCGACTGCGCGCCCTGTTGCGCCGCTCGCAGGCCGCCACCTCCGCCACGCTGAGCTTTGGTCCGCTGGAGCTGGACACCGCCCAGCGCCAGGCCTGCATCCGCAGTGCGGCGGGCGCGGCCCAGCCCATTGAGCTGGGCCCCCGTGAATGGACGGTGATGGAGTACCTGTTGCTACAAGCCCCCAAACCAGCCAACAAGGACAAGCTGCTGCAGGCCCTGACCGGCTGGGACAAGGAGATCACACCCAACGCGGTGGAGGTCTATATCTCCCGCCTGCGCGGCAAGCTGGAGCCGCATGGCATCGCGCTGCGCTCCATCCGCGGCTTTGGCTACCGGCTGGAATTGCTGGCGGCTTGACCTAGCGCCCCATGGTCAGCGGTATGTCCTCCGGCCTGCAGCGGCGCCTGCTGCTCTTGCTGCTCTTGCCCTTGCTGCTGCTGGCGGCGCTCAATACCTGGTTTGACTTTCGTTCGGCCGACAGCGCCGCGTTGCAGCAGGACCGGCAGTTGCTCAACCTGGTTCCGCTGCTGGCCGACTCGGTGGTTGCGCGCGGCGAGACCGAGACAGCCCCGCCTGTATTGCTAACCGCCCCGCCAGTAGACGAGTTTCTGAGTGCGCGGCCAGGCATGTCGGCCTTCGCCGTCGTCGGTCTGGACGGCCGCGTGAAGGTGGGCGACGACTGGCTCACCGGCCTACCCCCCACCACCAAAGAAGCTGAATTCTCTAGTGAAGAGTACGAGGGCGTCACCTACCGCATCGTCAGCCAGCGTGTCAAAACGGTGGCCGGCGAGCTGGTCGTGCGTCTGGCCGATGGCTCCGACCCGCGCCAGCAGTGGCTGCGCCTGCTGGCGCTCAAGGTGCTGTTGCCCAACCTGGTGTTGGCCGTGGCGGGGTTCTTCGCTGTCAACTGGGCGGTGCGTACTGCGCTGCGGCCGCTGCTGGAACTGAAGGATGCGGTGGAGCGACGTTCGCCGCGCGACCTCTCGGCACTGGACCCCGATGCCTCGCCCGACGAGGTTCGGCCCCTGGTGCTTTCGCTGAACCGCCTGTTCGGTTTGGTCAACGCCCAGGCCGAGAGCCAGGCCCGCTTTGTGGCTGACGCAGCCCACCAGTTGCGCACGCCACTGGCCGGGCTGCAGGCGCAGGTGGAAGCATGGGCGCAGGCCGTCAGTGGCGGGAGAAATGCACAAAATAGCCCGCTAGCCCCCGTAAACGCTGCGCCAGCCACTATCACTTTAGGAGCGGACCAGGTGCTGCGCTTGCGCCAAGCCGCACGCCGCACCTCGCAGCTGGCGAACCAATTGCTGGCCCTCTCGCGCGCCGACTCGCGCAGCGCCCAAGGCCAGCCCATGCAGCGTGTGGACCTGAAGCAGCTGTGTGAGGTGGTGCTGGAAGCCCAGCTGGAGGTCGCCATGCGCAAGGACATCGACTTTGGTCTGGACGTGGCCCCTGCCCACGTGACAGGCCAGGAATGGTTACTGCGCGAACTACTGGTCAACCTCGTGGACAACGCCTTGAAGTACACGCCCCAAGGTGGCCGCGTCACGCTGCGCTGCGGCGTGCGTGCACCGCAGCCCGGTGCCACGTCCCAGCCGTTTCTGGAGGTGGAGGACGACGGCCCCGGCATCCCGCAGGCCGAGCAGCGCCGTGTACTGGAGCGCTTCTACCGCGTGCCCGGTACCGCGGTAGAGGGCAATGGCCTGGGCCTGGCCATTGCCGATGAAATTGCCCGCGTGCACCGCAGCCCGCTGCAGCTGGGTAGTGGGGCCGCTGGCCGGGGCTTGCGGGTCTGGCTCAGCTTGCCGGCCTAGCCGCTTGCACCGCCTGCCCTGTGCGAGAATCATTCGACCCAACCGCCTGACCCACCATGCCCGACGCATTCGCCCCCTCTGCCGACGCTGCCGATTCCGAGCACCAGAGCGCGGGCCGCAAACGCCCCAAACCGGGCGAACGCCGGGTGCAAATTTTGCAAACCCTGGCCAGCATGCTGGAGCAACCCGGTGGCGAACGCATCACCACCGCCGCGCTGGCCGCCCGGTTAGAAGTGAGCGAAGCCGCGCTGTACCGCCACTTCGCCAGCAAGGCGCAGATGTTTGAGGGCCTCATTGATTTCATCGAAGGCACGGTGTTCTCGCTGATCACCCAGATCGTGGAGCGCGAACCCCAAGCCGCCGACGGCAGCCATCCGGGGGGGCGCCAAGCCACCCGCATTGCGACCATGCTGGTGCAATTTGCCGAGAAAAACCCCGGTATGGCTCGCGTCATGGTGGGCGATGCGCTGGTGCTGGAGAACGAACGCTTGCAGCAGCGCATGAACCAGCTGTTTGACAAGGTGGAGGCTGCGCTCAAGCAGTGCCTGCGCGACAGCGCCACCGCCCAGGCCTCGGCCACCCCCACGGTGGACGCGCAGGTGCGCGCCGCCGCCGTCACCGCCTTTGTGGCGGGCCGCCTGCAGCGCTATGCGCGCTCAGGTTTCAAGCGCCTGCCCTCCGAGCACCTCGAGCCCGCGCTGCAAGTCATGCTGGGGTAAACCCGTAGTCTTGCTAGAAGTAGCCCTCTAGAACACGGGGGTTAATGGGGTAGGTGGTGGAAATGCTGCAAAATAGCACGATCGTTCTATTTTGTGGTCTGCCTATCCATGTCTTCCGTGTCGGTTCCTAGCAAGCCCCGCAGTGTCTCTGACGCGACGGCCAAGCGCGCGCCTTCCAAGCGTGCCATGCAAAAAGGGCAGCAAACCAAAGCCGCTATCGTCGAGGCGGCGCTTGGCCTGTCTACCCAAATTGGCCTCGAAGGCCTGAGCATCGGTGTGTTGGCCGAGGTCACGCAGATGAGCAAGTCCGGTGTGTTCGCCCACTTTGGCTCGCGTGAAGAACTCCAGATTTCCGTGATCCGCGAATACTTTGGCCGATTTGAGCAGGAAGTGTTCTATCCCGCGCTGCATGCCGAACGCGGTCTGCCCCGGGTGGAGGCGCTGTTCCACAACTGGATGAAGCGCGTGGCCGTAGAAATCCAGTCAGGCTGCATCTTTATCAGTGGTGCGGTCGAGTTTGATGACCGGCCCGGCCCCGTGCGCGACGCGCTGGCCACCTCGGTGCAAACCTGGCTCAGCGCCCTGTATCGCGCTGTGGTGTTGGCCAAACAGTGCGGCCACTTGCATGCCAATGCCGACGAACACCAGATGGCCTTCGAAATCCACGGCCTGATTTTGGCCCTGCACTACGAAGCCCGTTTTCTGAAAAACCCCGGCTCCATAGAGCGCGCCAATCAGGGCTTCGCCAACATCCTCGCGCGCTACGGCGCGTCCGCCGTTTAACCCACACTTTTCTTTCAGTTACCCAGGAGAACGCACCATGCCAACTTACACCCCCCCGCTGCGCGACATGCAATTTGTGATGCACGAAGTGCTCAACGTCGTGGATGAGCTGAAGCAAATCCCCAAGCACGCGGACATGGACGCTGACACCATCAATGCGGTGTTGGAAGAAGGCGGAAAGTTCGCCTCTGAAGTCATTTTTCCGTTGAACATCTCTGGCGACTCCGAAGGCTGCACGCTAGACGGCAAGACCCATGCGGTTACCACGCCCAAGGGCTTCAAGGAGGCCTACCGCACCTACATCGACGGCGGCTGGGCGGCTCTGGGTTGCGACCCCGAGTTCGGCGGCCAGGGCCTGCCCCTGGTGGTCAATGGCATGTTTTACGAAATGCTCAACAGTGCCAACCAGGCCTGGACCATGTACCCCGGCCTGACACACGGTGCCTACCACGCCCTGCACACCTACGGCACGGACGAGCAAAAGCAGACCTACCTGCACAAGATGACCAGCGGCGAGTGGACCGGCACCATGTGCCTGACCGAACCCCATTGCGGCACCGACCTGGGCCTCATGCGTACCAAGGCCGAACCTCAAGCCGACGGCACCTACAAGATCACCGGCAACAAGATCTTCATCAGTGCCGGTGAACACGACATGGCTGACAACATCATCCACCTGGTGCTGGCCCGCCTGCCCGATGCGCCTCCCGGCATCAAGGGCGTGAGCCTGTTTGTGGTGCCCAAGTTCAATGTGAACAAGGATGGCTCTTTGGGCTCGCGCAACGGCATTTACTGCGGCGGTTTGGAGCACAAGATGGGCATCAAGTCCAACGCCACGGCTCAGATCGTGATGGAAGATGCCGTCGGCACCATGATCGGCCAGCCCAACAAGGGCATGCAAGGCATGTTCGTCATGATGAATTCCGCCCGCCTGGGCGTGGGTAACCAGTCCCTGGGCCTGACCGAAGTGGCGTTCCAGAACGCCCTGGCCTACGCCAAAGACCGTATCCAGATGCGCTCGTTGACCGGCCCCAAGGCCAAGGACAAGCCCGCGGACCCCATCATCGTGCACCCCGACGTGCGCAAGATGCTGTTGACTGCCAAGGCCTACGCCGAAGGTGGCCGCATGCTGCAGGCCTATTGCGGCATGTTGCTGGAAAAAGAGCATGGCCACCCCGACGAGAAAGTGCGCAAGGATTCCGGCGAACTGCTGGCCATGCTCACCCCCATCGCCAAGGCCTTCCTGACCGACAACGGCCACATCTCTACCAATGCCTGCATGCAGGTGTTCGGCGGCCACGGCTTCATCAAGGAATGGGGCATGGAGCAATACGTGCGCGACAACCGCATCAACATGATCTACGAAGGTACCAACACCATCCAATCGCTGGACCTGCTGGGCCGCAAGATCTTGGGCAACAACGGCGCTACGCTGAAGAAGTTCGGCAAGCTGGTGGGCAAGTTGGTGGAAGAAGAAGGCACGAACGAAAAGATGTCCGAGTTCATCACCCCCGTTGCCATCCTGGGTGACCAGATGACCAAGTTCACCACCGAGATCGGCTTCAAGGGCTTCCAGAACCCCGACGAAGTGGGCGCCGCCGCCGTGGATTACCTGCGTGTAGCCGGTCACCTGGTATTCGGCTACTTCTTCGCCCGTATGGCGCAAGTTGCGCTGCGCGAAATCGCGGCCGGCAATACTGATCCCTTCTACGTGGCCAAGTTGCAAACCGCCCGCTTCTACTTCGCCAAGCTGTTCCCCGAGACTGCAACGCTGATGCGCACCGCGCGCTCCGGCAGCAAGGTGCTGATGGACACCGACGCCGTGTTCGCCTGATGCTTCAACCGTGTTCCGCAAGTCCTGCTTATTACAAAAGGAGACAACCATGATTCGCAATACTTTGGTGGCCACCCTGGCCCTCAGTGCTTTTTCGGTGATGGCCCAGATGACCCCCGTGGGGTTGTGGAGAACGATTGACGACAAGGACGGATCGGCCAAGTCAGAGATCCGCATCGTCGAGAACAACGGCGTGGTCTCTGGGCGCATTGAAAAAGTGATGGACCCCAAAGCCAAGTCAGATGAACTGTGCGTTGAATGCAAAGACGATCGCAAGGACCAGCCCATGTTGGGGCTGGAGTTGATCCGTGGGTTGAAGAAGGCTGAGGGCAAAGACGTGTGGGAAGGCGGCACCATCGTCGAGCCCTCCACCGGCAAGGTCTACAAGATGACCATGACCCCCATCGAAGGCGGCAAGAAGATCGAGATGCGCGGCTACATCGGTTTCTTCTACCGCACCCAAACCTGGGTTCGTGTCCAGTAACCCCTTTCAGGAATTTTTATGTCCCGCTTCCAAGTGAAAAAAGTCGCCGTGCTCGGCGCAGGCGTGATGGGCGCGCAAATTGCAGCCCACCTCGTCAACGTCAAGGTGCCCGTGGTGCTGTTCGATCTGCCTGCCAAGGAAGGTCCCAAGAACGGCATCGTCACCAAGGCCATCGACAACCTCAAGAAGCTCAAGCCCGCGCCGCTGGGCGTGGCAGACGATGCGGCACTCATCGGCCAGGCCAACTACGAAGAGCATCTGGAGCAGCTGCGCGAGTGCGACCTCATCATTGAGGCCATTGCCGAGCGCATGGACTGGAAGCTGGACCTGTACAAGAAGATCGCTCCCTTCATTGGCCCCAATACCATCGTGGCGTCCAACACCTCGGGCTTGTCCATCACCAAGCTGTCCGAAGCACTGCCCGAAGAAATCAAGCCCCGTTTCTGTGGCATCCACTTCTTCAACCCCCCACGCTACATGGCGCTGGTGGAGCTGATCAACACCCCCACCACCCAAGCGTCGTACCTGGACGCGTTGGAAGGCTTTGTCACCAGCAACCTGGGCAAGGGCGTGGTGCGTGCCAAGGATTCCCCGAACTTCATCGCCAACCGCGTCGGCATCGCCGGCATGCTGACGACCATGAAGGAAGTGGAAAACTTCGGCCTCACCTTCGACGTGGTCGATGACCTGACCGGCAAGAAGCTGGGCCGCGCATCGTCGGGTACCTTCCGCACCGCCGACGTCGTGGGCCTGGACACCATGGCCCACGTCATCAAGACGCTGCAGGACACGCTATCCATCGAGACCGACCCCTTCTACGAAAGCTTTGCCACCCCCACCGTGCTCAAGACCCTGCTGGAGATGGGCAACCTGGGCCAGAAGACCAAGGCCGGCTTCTTCAAGAAGGTGGGCCGCGATGTGTCGCGCTTCGACCTGGCCAGCAAAGAGTACGTGCCCGCTGGCCAGAAGGCAGACGAGGTCTATGGCCGCATGCTCAAGAAGCCGGCCGCCGAGCGTCTGAAACTGCTGCGCAATGCCGAAGGCAAGGAAGGCCAGTTCCTCTGGGCCATCCTGCGCAACAGCTTCCACTACGCCGCTATCCACCTGGCCGCCATAGCCGACAACGCCCGCGATGTGGACTTCTGCATGCGCTGGGGCTTTGGCATGAAGCAGGGCCCGTTCGAGCTCTGGCAGGAAGCCGGCTGGCTCGAAGTCGCCAAGATGATCCAGGAAGACATTGATGCGGGCCGCGCTTTGTGCAAGGCACCGCTGCCTGACTGGGTCTTCAAGGGTCCCGTGGCCGAGGCCGGTGGCGTGCACACGCCCGCCGGTTCCTGGAACCCCAGCACTGGTACCTTTGCACCGGTGCGCCTGCTGCCTGTGTACGAACGCCAGCACTTCCCCGAGAGCGTGCTGGGTGCCAACGCACCCAAGGCCGAGACCGCGGGCAAGACCGTGTTCGAAGACGAATCCATTCGCCTGTGGACGCTGGATGACGAAGTGCTCATCGCCAGCATCAAGACCAAGATGCACGCCATCGGTGGCGGTGTCATCGAAGGCCTGCTGCAGGCGCAGGAACTGGCCGAGAAGGGCTACAAGGGTCTGGTGATCTGGTCGCCCGACGACATGTTCTCTGCGGGCGCTGACCTGCAAGGCATGATGCCCGCCTTCATCATGGGCGGTGCCAAGGCGATTGAAGGCGCAGAGGCCGAGCTGCAAAACGCTATGCTCAAGCTGCGCTACTCCAACGTGCCCGTGGTCTCCGCTATCCGTGGTCTGGCATTGGGCGGTGGATGCGAGCTGGCGGTGTATTCCAGCAAACGCGTGGCCGCGATGGAAAGCTACATCGGTCTGGTCGAAGTCGGCGTGGGCCTGGTGCCTGGTGCTGGCGGCCTGACATACATCGCGCGCCGTGCTGCCGAGAACATGGCGCTGTCCACCTCCAAGGATGTGTTGCCCTTCCTCACCGAAGGCTTCACCGCCGCGGCCATGGCCAAGGTGGGCACCAGCGCGCTGGAAAGCCGCAAGCTGGGCTACCTGCTGGACAGCGACATCGTGGTGCCGCACAAGGACGAACTGCTGTTCGTCGCCATCAACGAGGCTAAGGCGCTGTTCACGGGCGGCTACCGCGCGCCGCACAAGCGCAGCTTCCCGGTGGCCGGCCGCAGTGGCATCGCCACCATCCGCGCCCAGCTGGTTAACATGCGCGACGGTGGCTTCATCAGCGCGCACGACTTCCACATCGGTCTCTTGATTGCCGAAGTGGTGTGCGGTGGCCAGGTCGATGCCGGCACCTTGGTGACCGAGGAATACCTGATGGCTATGGAGCGCAAAGCCTTCTGCGGTCTGCTGACGCACCCCAAGACGCAAGAACGCATCATGGGCATGATGTCCACCGGCAAGCCGGTGCGTAACTAAGATGGCTCAGCCCAACCGCCTTGCCCGTTCGGTTGCCAAGCTCGACCGCGTGCCCGCCGCGCTGCGCCCCTGGCTGCGCAACAAGGTCATGGGTCGCGCCGTGCCGTTCACAGGCACGGCCGGGCTGGACTTTGCGCACATGGCGCCCGAGCGGGTGGAGATTGCCGTGGCGAATGTGCGCCGCGTGCAGAACCACATCCAGGGCGTGCATGCTGCGGCCATGGCGCTGCTGGCCGAAACGGCCACCGGCATGGTGGTGGGCATGAATGTGCGTGACGACTGCCTGCCCCTGGCCAAGACCATGCGCATCGACTTCAAACGCCGTGCCCAGGGCGCCATGCGCGCCGTGGCCACGTTGTCCGACGCGCAGCGCCTGCAGATGCAGCAAAGCGACAAGGGCGAAGTTAGCGTGCCCGTGCAGGTCAGCGACGAATCGGGCGAACAGCCCATCCAATGTGAATTCATCTGGGCGTGGATACCCACCCCAAAACCTAAGGATTAATCCTATGAAACAAGTCCAAGACGCCTACATCGTTGCCGCCACGCGCACGCCCATCGGGCGCTCTGGCCGCGGCTACTTCCGCAACACCCGCCCCGACGAACTGCTGGTGGCCGCCCTGCGCAGTGCCATGCTGCAAGTGCCCACGCTGGACCCCAAGGCGATTGAAGACGCCATCATTGGCTGCTCCTTCCCCGAAGGCGAGCAGGGCATGAACATGGCCCGCGTGGCCGTGGGCCTGGCCTTTGACCACCCCGTGGGCGGCATCACCGTCAACCGTTTCTGCGCCTCCGGTATCTCGGCCATCCAGATGGCGGCTGACCGCATCCGCGTGGGCGAGGCCGATGTGCTGATTGCTGGCGGCGCCGAGTCCATGAGCATGGTGCCCATGGGGGGCAACAAGCCTTCTTTCAACCCCGCGATTTTCGAGCGCGACGAGAACGTCGGCATCGCCTACGGCATGGGCCTGACTGCCGAGAAGGTCGCCCAGCAGTGGAAGGTGAGCCGTGAGATGCAGGACGCGTTTGCGCTGGAATCCCACCTGCGTGCCATCAAGGCCCAACAGGCCGGTGAATTCACCAACGAAATCACACCCATCGACGTGATCGAGCGTACGCCCAATCTGGCCACTGGCGAGGTCTCCACCAAGACCCGCACCGTGAGCCTGGACGAAGGCCCCCGCCCTGACACTTCGATCGAAGGCTTGGCCAAGCTCAAGCCCGTGTTCGCCGCTCGTGGCAGCGTCACCGCCGGCAATAGCTCGCAAACCAGTGACGGCGCGGGCGCGCTGATTCTGGCCAGCGAAAAGGCCGTCAAGCAATTTGGCCTGACACCCCTGGCGCGCTTTGTGAGCTTTGCCGCACGCGGTGTGCCACCCGAGATCATGGGCATTGGCCCCATTGAGGCGATTCCTGCCGCGCTGCGCTACGCCGGCTTGAAGCATGAGGACATCGACTGGTTCGAGTTGAACGAGGCCTTTGCGGCCCAGTCTCTTGCGGTCATCAACACGCTGGGCCTGGATGCGTCCAAGGTCAACCCCATGGGTGGCGCCATCGCGCTGGGCCACCCACTGGGCGCCACCGGTGCCATCCGTGCGGCTACCGTCATCCACGCGCTGCGCCGCCACAACCTGAAGTACGGCATGGTGACCATGTGCGTGGGCACAGGGCAAGGGGCCGCCGGGATTTTTGAACGCGTCTGATACGCCGCACCAAAAGGCCACCGTGGGTGGCCTTTTTTAATCTGTCAGGAGACCACGATGGCCACGACTTCTTCTGTAACGCAAACCCTATTGGCAGCCGATGGCACGCCGCTGTCCCTGCGCACCTACTCGGCCCAGGGCGCCGCGCGTGGCAGTGTGGTCATTGGCGGCGCCATGGGCGTGCGGCAAGACTATTACGCCCCCTTTGCCCAGTGGCTGGCGGCCCAGGGTTGGCAAGTCACCAGCTTTGACTACCGCGGTATGGGGGATTCGCTCCCTCCCGGTGGGCTCAAGGGTTTTCAGGCCGACCTGTATGACTGGGCGCGCGACTATGAAGCGGTCATCGATCACGCCAAGGCCGCTGTACCCAGGTTGCCCTTGTACCTGCTGGGGCACAGCCTGGGCGCCCAGTTACCGGGCCTGCTGCGCAACGCGCACCAGGTGAGTGGCTTGCTCAGCGTGGCCGCGGGCAGCGGCTACTGGCGTGAGAACGCGCCCCAGCTCAAGCGCATCGTGCCGTACTTCTGGTTCATCTTGGTGCCGCTGGCAACCCAGCTGTTTGGCTACTTCCCCGGCAAGCGCCTGCGCAAAGTGGGCGACCTGCCCAAGGGCGTGATCCTGCAATGGCGCAAGTGGTGCCTGAATCCGCGCTACAGCGTGGGCGCCGAGGGCGCGGCAGTGCAGCAGAGCTATGCCCAGGTGCAGTTCCCCGTGGTTGCGCTGTCTATCACCGATGACGAACTCATGACCCTGCGTGGCACCCACAGCCTGATCAAGCTGTATGCCAACGCGCCGCGAGAAGTGCACAGCATTGCGCCGGCCGATCTGTCCGTGCGCCGTCTGGGCCACTTTGGCCCGTTCCGCGCCGAGCATCAGTCGCTGCTGTGGCCGCGCTTGGAGCAGTGGCTGAACGGCTTTGCTTCCATCCCAGCACCCAATGTTGCATCCGCATGAATTCCCACCCGTTTGATGAAGCGGTGGCGCTGCAGCGCCAGCCCGATGGCAGCTGGCTGGGCCATACCCACCCGGCTTACGCCAACATGGTGGGCCCGTTTGGCGGCATCACGGCAGCCCAGGCGCTCAGCGCCGTGCTGCGCCACCCGGACCGCCTGGGCGACCCGGTCTCGCTCACCGTGAACTTTTGCGCGGCGGTGGCCGATGGCCACTTTGTCGTGCAGGCACGCGCGGTACGCACCAACCGCTCCACCCAGCACTGGGTGATCGAGCTGCAGCAGAATGGCCAGGCCGTACTCACGGCTACTGCCGTGACCGCCGTGCGGCGCGAGACCTGGAGCCTGGACGAGGAGCCCATGCCCATTTGCCCGCCGCCGGAGGATGTGCCGCTACCCGCGGTGCGGGCCCCCATGGAGTTTGTGCGGCGTTTCGAGTCACGCCCCATTAGCGGCGGCCTGCCCGAGGTGTGGGATGGGAAAGGTGACAGCAGCCTGTCGCAGCTCTGGGTGCGCGACCAGCCACCGCGCCCGCTGGACTTCGCCTCGCTGGCATCGATTTCCGACATCTTCTTTCCGCGTGTATTCATCCGCCGCTCCACCCACGTGCCAGTGGGCACGGTGTCCATGACCGTGTACTTCCATGCCAGCGCCGAGCAGTTGGCGCAAACCGGCAGTGGCTACCTGCTGGGCCAGGCGCGGGCTCAGGCGTTTCGCAACGGCTTCTTTGACCAGAGCAGCCAGCTGTGGAACCAGGCCGGTGTGCTGCTGGTGACGACGCACCAGATCGTCTACTACAAACAGTGATCCAATCGCCAATTCCTTTCTCTAGAGACCGACCATGCAAGACATCCTGATCGACACCGCCGACGGCATCACCACCATCACCCTGAACCGGGTGGAAAAGAAAAACTCTTTCACCCAGGCCATGTACGCCACCTGCGCCGATGCGCTGGACGCCGCACGTGACGATGTTGCTGTGCGCGTGGTGGTGTTCCAGGGTGATGTGACGGTGTTCAGCGCGGGCAATGACATTGCCGATTTCCTGAGCGCAGCCCCAAAGTCCAACGACGCGCCGGTGTTCCGTTTTCTGCGTGCGCTGGCGGCTTTCCCCAAGCCCATCGTGGCGGCCGTGTGTGGCCCGGCGGTGGGCATTGGCACCACCATGCTGTTCCACTGCGACCTGGTGTACGCGGGGGACAACGCCGCCTTCTCCATGCCATTTGTGAATCTGGGCCTTTGCCCCGAAGCGGCCTCCAGCCTGCTGGTGCCGCAGATGATGGGCTACCACCGCGCGGCCGAAGCGCTGCTGATGGGTGAACCCTTTATGGCCGAGGCCGCCCTCGAAGTGGGGCTGGCCAACCGCGTGGTGCCGCCCACCGAGGCCAATGGCATCGCCCAGGCGCAAGCGCGCAAGCTGGCCGCCAAACCCCTGACCTCGTTGGTGGAGACCAAGCGTCTGCTGAAGAAGGGCCAGATGGCCCAGGTGCTGGAGCGCATCGATGAAGAGGCTGAAAGCTTTGGCCGCTTGCTGCAGGCCCCCGCCGCCAAGGAAGCTTTCTCCGCCTTCATGGAAAAGCGCAAGCCCGATTTCAGCAAAGTGTGAGGGTTGTGAGTCAAAGGGGCCTCTAGCCGCCGTCGATATTGCGCCAGTAGCTATCAAAAGAAGAGCATAAGCAATCCCGAGGTGTCTGAAATGACACTACGGAACACGTCTGAAAACCAGCGCGTGGACTGACACAGCTTATTTTTACCAAGCAATCGATTGCTAAAAATAGGGAGGCTTGGTAAGGTCGGGGGCATGACGCCTCCCGATCTTGTTGTCACCGATATCGATGTTCCCAAGCGCCCGCGTGGCCGCCCACGCAAGACCGTGGACGAGCGCGACGACGGCAACCGCCGCCACGAACTGCTCAAGGTCGCGGCCCAGCTGTTTCGCCGCAAGGGCTTTGCGGCCACCACCACGCGTGACATTGCCGCTGCTGCCGGTATGCAAAGCGGTTCGCCCTTCTACCACTTCAAAAGCAAAGACGCGTTGCTGTTCGCCGTGATGGAGGAGGGCATGCACACCGCGCTGGCCAACCAGCACGCGGCCCTCAGCCAACCTGGCTATGCCGAGCAGCCACCGGCCGCGCAGCTGGCCGCGCTGGTGCATACGCACTTTGCCGGGCTGTTAGGGCCTGGCAATGACTTTGTGCCGGTGATGCTGTACGAATGGCGCTCGCTCAACAGCCGCCAGCGCAAGCTGCTGGCCCAGCTGATTGCCGACTACGAAGCCCTGTGGATGCCGGTGCTGGAAGCCCTGCACACCCAAGGACAGCTCAAAGCGCCGGTCAAGCTTGCGCGCCTGTTGATGCTGGGGGCACTGAACTGGTCGGTGCAGTGGTTTGATGCCAAGAAGGGCGCGTCCGTCGAAGAACTGGGTGACGCCGCCATGGCCTTGTTTTTGAAGGAGTCCTGATGTCGTACGGTTCCGTGTTCGCGCCCGGTTTGTTCGCGGGCAAGGTAGTGGTGGTGACGGGCGGTGGCTCCGGCATTGGCCGCTGTGTGGCGCATGAGTTGGCTGCGCTTGGCGCTACCGTGGCACTGATTGGCCGCAAGCCCGAGAAGCTGGAGAAAGTGGCCGCCGAGATTGCGGAGGACGGCGGTCAGACCAGCCAGCATGTGTGCGACATCCGCCAGGAGGAGGCAGTGCAGCAGACCGTGGCCGCTATCGTGGCGCAGCATGGCCAGATCGACGGCCTGGTGAACAACGCAGGCGGTCAGTACATGACGCCGCTGGAGGCCATCAGCGCCAAGGGCTGGGAGGCTGTAATCAACACCAACCTGACGGGCGGCTTCCTGATGGCGCGCGAGTGCTTCAGCCAGAGCATGACCCGGCACGGCGGCGCCATCGTCAACATCGTGGCCGACATGTGGGGCTCCATGCCCGGCATGGGCCACAGCGGTGCGGCGCGCGCGGGCATGGTCAGCTTCACCGAAACCGCGGCCACCGAATGGGCGGGCCGTGGCGTGCGCGTGAATGCGGTGGCGCCGGGCTACATCGCCTCCAGCGGCATGGACCACTATCCCGCGGAGATGGGCCCCATGCTGCGCGAGATGGCCAAGACCGTACCGCTGGGCCGCTTTGGCACCGAGGCCGAAACCGCCGCCGGCATTGTGTTTTTACTGAGCCCTGCAGCGGCCTTTATCAGCGGGAGCACGTTGCGCATCGACGGTGCGCGGCCCCAGGTGCGCATGGGCTGGCCCATGCGTGTGGCGGACGAAAAGGCTCAGGCGCGTGATGCCATCAAACCCTTCAATGGCTTTCACCGGGCAAGCACACCCAAAGTGTTCGCCGGTAGCTGACGCCATGCAGACGGTCAGCCATTCGCCAGACGGCATTGCCGCGGAAGACATCGCTGCCGTCGAAGACGCCGCGCGCCGTTTCATCCGCACTGAGGTGGTGCCGCACCTGGAAGACTGGGAAGAAGCAGGCGAATTTCCTCGCGCCCTCTACCGGCGTGCAGCTGATCTGGGCTGGTTAGGCTTGGGCTACCCCGAGGCGTTGGGAGGCACGCCCGCACCGTGGGCGCTGCGCAATGCCTTGACGATAGTTCTGGCCCGCACGGGTGGCAGCGGTGGTTTGATGGCCAGCCTGTTTAGTCACAACATCGGCCTGCCACCCGTGCTGCGCCATGGCTCCGATGCGCTACAACAACAGGTGGTTCCCGACGTGCTGGCCGGCAAGAAGATTGCCGCACTGGCCATCACTGAACCCGGGGGCGGCACCGATGTGTCGGCCCTCAACACCACGGCACGGCTGGATGGCGACGCCTACGTGGTGGATGGTGAGAAAGTTTTCATCACCTCCGGCATGCGCGCCGACTGGATCACGGTGGCCGTGCGCACGGACCTGAAGAACAAAGGCCCGATGGGAATCTCCATGCTCATGGTCCCGGGTGACGCCGCGGGCTTGTCGCGTAGCCCCCTGAAGAAGATGGGTTGGTTGTGTTCCGACACCGCACATCTGCGCTTTGACGGCGTGCGCGTGCCGGCCGCCAATCTGGTGGGCGAGGAGGGTGCGGGCTTCAAGATGATCCTCACCAACTTCAATGGCGAGCGCCTGTCCATGGCCGCCATGGCGCTGGGTTTTGCCGAGTGCTGTTACGACGAGGCCTTGGCTTGGGCGCAGCAGCGCAAAACCTTTGGCACGGCGTTGGTGGACCACCAGGTGATTCGCCACAAGTTGATGGACATGAAGATGCGCATCGAGTCCACGCGCGCCTGGCTGCACGCGGTGGCGGCGCGAGCCGATGCGGGGGAACGCGGCGACAAGTCGGCCAAGGGAGCTGAGTGGGTGGCGCAGCTCTGTCTGCTGAAAAACCATGCCACGCAGACCATGCAGTTTTGCGCCGACCAGGGTGTGCAGATTCTGGGTGGCATGGGCTTTATGCGCGGCACTGCGTGCGAGCGCCTCTACCGCGAGGTCAAGGTCATGATGATCGGTGGCGGTACCGAAGAGATCATGAAAGAGTTGGCCAGCCGTCAGCTCGGCCTGTGAGAATGCCCCATGCCCAAAACACCTGTGCCAGCTACTTCCGTTGACAGCCCAGACGCCCCGGTGGTGTTTGAAGCCGAGTTCATCGAGGGTCTGCGACATATCTTTGAGCACAGCATCGCCTTTAACCAGGTGTTGGGGCTGAAGATTGCCAGCATCACGCCGCAGCGCGTGGTGGCACACATCGCCATGAAGCCCGAGTTGGTGGGGCACTACAGCTTCAACCGCATCCACGGTGGCGTCATCAGCGCGGGGCTCGACGCCATGGGCGGTTTGGCCGTGATGGCTGCCATCGGTGCGCGCCACATGGACGAAGCACCGCTGCAGCGTCTGCACCGCTTTGCCAAGCTGGGCACCATCGACCTGCGGGTGGACTACCTGCGCCCCGGCATTGGTGAGCACTTTGAGCTGCGCGCCGAAGTCATGCGCCTGGGCTCCCGCGTGGCCTCCACGCGCATGGAGTTTTTGGGCGCCGACGGCAAGCTGCTGTCCACCGGGGCCGCGGCTTACATTGTTGCCTGATTTGCTATTGTTTTGGTAGCTGCTTGCGCAGTGTTTACGGGGGCTGGGCGGTATTTTTATGTGAAGTGTCTTGTCCTGCGGCAGACCGCCGGTATGCACTCCCTGCGGCAAAGATTTCTCATGGCGCCGGTTTTCAGTCACAGTAGCGCTCATTGCACAGCTTTTGCCTTCGAAGGCCGACCATGTACATTCCTGCCCACTTTGCCGAAACCCGAACGGAAGAACTGCACCGCATCATTCGCGCGTACCCCCTGGGCGTGCTGGTAACCCACGGAGCCGACGGGTTGGATGCTGACCATATCCCCATGGAATTGGACGCGAGCGCAGGGCCACATGGCACCCTCATCGGGCATGTCGCCCGCGCCAACACGCTGTGGCAGCGTTGCCCCAGCGGCACTCCGGTGATGGTGGTGTTTCGCGGTGCCGACGCCTACGTTTCGCCGAGTTGGTACCCTAGCAAACAGGAGGCCCATCGCCAGGTCCCCACCTGGAACTATGAAGTGGTGCACGTGCAAGGCACCATCACCCTGCATGATGACGAGCGATTTGTTCGGGGCGTCGTGGCCAAGTTGACGCGACGCCATGAGGCCGCCGAGCCCAAGCCCTGGAGGATGGGGGATTCCGAACCAGAATTCATCGACGCGATGTTGCGCAACATTGTGGGTTTTGAGATCGCCATCACATCGCTGGTGGGGAAGGTCAAGTTCAGCCAAAACAGGGAGGCGCGCGACCGGCTGGGCGCCGCGGATGTTTTGGATGCACGGGGAAGCAATGCCATCGCACACGCCATGCGCAAGGCATGAACACGGTAGATTTTTCAACGCAAAGGGATTCGACATGCCAAAAGGTTATTGGATGGTTCGCGTGGATATCAGCGACCTCGACCAGTACAAGCACTACATCGCTGCCAACGCCGAACCGCTGGCGCACTACGGCGGAAAATTCCTGGTCCGTGGTGGCCCCTTTGAAGCCTTGGAGGGCGCAAGCCGGTCGCGCAACGCGGTGATCGAATTCCCCAGCTACCAAGCGGCGCTGGATTGTTGGAAGTCCCCCGGCTACCAACACGCCAAGTCTTTGCGTGATGGCGTGTGCACGATTGAGCTCCTTGTGATCGAGGGTTACGACGGCCCCCAGCCCGCTTGAGTAGCGAGGGGCACCCATCGGGGCCGCGCCCTTTATTTCTTTAACGCTGGGTCGCCCACGTACTCCGATACCACCTTCCATTTGCCATCGGTGATCTGCGAGATACGGGAAGCGCTGCTGCCCAGGCGCTTGGTGGCGCTGAAGGACTGGGGCGCACTGCCGAAGATGTCGCTGGGGATGTTCAGCGAATCCATGACCTTGATGAAGCTGTCGGTGCTCAGGCTCTTGCCTGCTTTGCCGGCCACGGTGGCAAAGGTGTTGACGATGCTGTAGCCGTAGACCGAGAACACGGTGGGGTCTTCGTTGAACTTGGTCTTGTACTTGTTGGCCCAGAAGCGGATAGCCGGTGCTTGTTCGTCGGTGTAGGGGTTTTGCACCGTCATGGTGGCGTACAGGCCATTCATGGCAGGGCCGCCCAGCTTGTGGATCAAGTCGGTATAGGCCGCGCTGGACCCGATGAAGGTGGGGCTGTAACCCAGCTTGCGGGCGGTGCCGATGGCGCCAATGGTTTCGCGGATGATGGTGCCCAGCACGATGAAGTCGCAGCCGCTAGCTTGCATCTTGGACACCTGCGACGAGAAATCGGTGGCGCCGCGTTTGTACGAGGTCTTCTCGGCAAACTCCATGCCGATGGTCTTCAGGCCATCCTCGCCGCCCTTGAGCACTTCCAGCCCAAAGTCATCGTCTTGGTACAGGGTGCAAACCTTCTTGGCGCCTTTTTCTTTCACCAGCTTGGGGACCGCCAGACGCATCTGGTCGTAGTAGGGGGCGGCATACGAATACTTGAGTTTGTGGAAGGGCTCGTACATCTCGCGCGCCGCGGTGATGGGGAAGAAGTTGATCACGTTCTTCTCAAACTGCACCGGCATGGCCGCCATGTTCTGCGCGGTGCCAATGTGGCCCACCATCATGAAAATCTTGTCCTGATTCACTAGCTTCTGCGCGGCCAGCACGGCCTTCTTGGGGTCATAGGCCGAGTCTTCGACCAGTAGCTTGACCTTGCGGCCGTTGATGCCGCCTTGCTCGTTGATCTCGTCCACGGCCAGCAGCATGCCCAGGCGGGCCTGCTTGCCAAAGCCGGCGATAGGGCCGGACAAGTCCTGGATGGAGCCCAGCAAAATCTCGTCCTTGCTGATGCCTTGCTGGGCCGAAGCCAGCGATGCCGTCAGGGCCAGGGCGCCCAGAGCGGCGGCGGTGCGCAGTGTCATCATGGTGAAAGTCTCCTCGGTGGTGAAAGAGCTGGGCGGCAGTGGGCCGCTCAGTGGTACATGGCCTCTATCTGGGCTTCGTATTTCTTTTCCACCAGCTTGCGTTTGAGCTTCATGGTGGGCGTGAGTTCTTCGTCTTCCGCCGTCAGCTGGTTTTCCAGCAAGAAGAATTTTTTGATCTGCTCCACGCGGGCAAACTTCTGGTTCACCCGGTCCAGCTCGGCCTGGATCAGCGCCTGCACCTCGGGCGCGCGGGTGAGCGACGTGTAGTTGCTGAACGGTACATCCGCGTCTTGGGCAAACTTCTCCACGTTCTCCTGGTCAATCATCACGATCACTGTGAGGTAGGCGCGCCTGTCGCCAATCACCACCGCGTCGGTAATGTAGGGCGAGAACTTCAGGTCGTTCTCCAGCTCGCTGGGCGTGATGTTTTTGCCGCCCGCGGTGATGATGATGTCCTTCATGCGGTCGGTGATGCGGAAGTAACCATCCGCGTCCACCACGCCCACATCGCCCGTGTGCAGCCAGCCATCGGTGGTGAGGGTCTCTGCGGTCTTCTCGGGTTGGTTCAGGTAACCCGCAAACACGTTTTGGCCACGCACCAAAAATTCACCCGTGGCCGGGTCCAGCTTCACTTCGTTGAAGCCTGCAGCCGGGCCAATCGACCCCGGTTTGATCTTGTGAGCTGGCACGCCTGTGGCGGCACCACCGGTTTCCGTCATGCCCCACACCTCCAGCATGGGCACGCCCAGGGCCAGGTACCAGCGCACCAGGTCGGGCGAGATGGGGGCGGCCCCGGTCACCAGGTAGCGCGCACGGTGGATACCGATGAGCTTGCGCACATTGTTCAGTGCCAGCACTTGTGCCACCTTGAACTTGAACTTGAGCCAACCTCCCACAGGGTCACCCGCCAGCACGCGATCGGCAATTGCCGTGCCCACCCCAATGCCCCAGGCATAAACGGCCTGTTGCACCCAGCCCGCTTCCTTGAGCGCGATCATCACGCCCGAGTAAAACTTCTCCCATACGCGCGGCACGGCGGTAAATACCGTGGGCGCAATCTCGCGTACGTTCTCAGGAATGGTTTCGGGGTTCTCTACAAAGTTGAGTTTGGCACCGGTGTACAGCGCAAAGTACTCGCCGCCCATGCGCTCGGCAATGTGGCACAGCGGTAGAAAACACATGCGCTCGTCAAGCTCGGTTTGCGCAATCAGCGTGTTGAAGCCCCGCACCGTGTAGACCAGGCCCTGGTGCAGGTGCATGGCGCCCTTGGGTTTGCCTGTGGTGCCCGATGTGTAAACCAGAATGGCCAAATCCTGCGGTTGGCAGGCCGCCACGCGTTGCAGCACGGCCTGTGGGTGCGCGGCGTTGTAGGCGCGGCCCAGCACGCGCAGCGCTTCCAGGCTGATGACGCCTGGGTCATCCAGGCCACGCAGGCCTTCCATGTCCAACACCACAATCTTGCGCAAGCCTGGCAACTGGCCGCGCACTTCCAGTGCTTTGTCCAGTTGTTCATCGTCTTCCACAAAGAGCACGCGGGTGCGGGAGTCTTCGCACAAGTATTGAACCTGGCTAGGCGCATCGGTGGAGTAGATGCCATTGGACACGCCTCCGGCGGATAGCACGCCCAAGTCGGCCCACACCCACTCCACCACGGTATTGGCCAGGATGGAGGCTGTATCGCCTTTCTCGAAGCCCAGGCTGATCAGTCCCCCTGCAATCTCGCGCACTGCGTCGGCGGTCTGGTTCCAGGTCCAGCTGCGCCACAGGCCCAGGTGCTTCTGCCGCATCCAGACGTTCGGGCCGCGCTGTTCCACCGCGTTCCAGAACATCGCGGGAATGGTGTCGCCGGCCATGACGATGTCATGACGCGGTTGGATGGAGGAGGTGTCCCAAAGTCCGCTCATGTTGTCACCGCCATGTCTTCTTCTTTTTCCAGCGCCGTTCGCCTCTCACACCGTCTTTCTTCATGCCCAGATAGAACTCCTTGATGTCGTCCTTCTCACGCAGGTGGGCGCAGGTGTCCTCCATGACAATGCGGCCGTTCTCCAGCACATAGCCGTAGTCCGACGCGTTGAGTGCCATGTTTGCGTTTTGCTCCACCAGCAGGATGGTGGTGCCGCGTTCGCGGTTGATGCGCACCACGATCTCGAAGATCTCCTTGGTCAGCTTCGGGCTCAGACCCAGGCTGGGTTCGTCCAGCAGAATGAGGTCCGGGTCGGCCATCAGTGCGCGACTGATCGCCAGCATCTGCTGCTGCCCACCCGAGAGCAGGCCGGCGTCTTGCGTGGCACGCTCCCGCAGGATAGGGAAGTAGGTGAAGACGGACTCCATGTCCCTGGCCACACCATCGCGGTCTGAGCGCGTGAAGGCACCCATCTGTAGGTTGTCGCGCACGCTCAGCAGCGGGAACACCTCGCGCCCCTCGGGCACATGGCTCAACCCCTCCTGCACGATGTAGGAGGGGTCTTGCGCTGTGATGTCTTCACCCTTGAACTCCACCGACCCCTTGCGTGGGTCGATGATGCCGGAGATGGTCTTGAGGATGGTGGTCTTGCCCGCGCCATTGCTGCCCAGCACGGTGGCAATCTCGCCGCGGCGCACTTGCAGGCTCACGCCGCGGATGGCCTTGATCGGGCCGTAGGCGCTCTCCACATTGAGCAGCTTGAGCACCGGTTGGTCGCTGATGGGCGGCGGCTGCGTGCTCATGCGGGCTCCTGCGTGGTCTGGCGGCGCAGCGACGACACATCGCCAATGGAGCCCAGATAGGCTTCCACGACGCCGGGGTCGGCCTGCACCTCCCGCGGTGTGCCCAGGGCCAGCACTTCGCCCTGGTTCATGGCCAGCACGCGGTCGCTCACTTTGGAAACCAGGCTCATGTCATGCTCCACCATCAGCACCGTGATGCCCAGCTCATTTTTGATGTCCTGGATCCAGAACGCCATGTCGTCGGTCTCTTCCACATTCAGGCCGCTCGATGGCTCGTCCAGCAACAGCAGTTTGGGTTCGGTGCACAGCGCGCGTGCCATCTCCACCACCTTGCGCACGCCGTAGGGCAGGCCGGCCACCAGCGAGTCGCGGTGGTGCTGCAGGTCCAGAAACTCGATCACTTCTTCTGCCTTCTCGCGCGCCAGCAGTTCAGCTTCGCGCACCTTGGGGGTGAAGAACAGGTCTTGCCACAGCCCGGTTTTGCGGTGCGTGTGGCGACCAATCAGCAGGTTGTGCAACACGCTGGCGTGCTCAAACAGCTCGATGTTCTGGAAGGTGCGCGCAATGCCCAGCGAGGCCACGGCTTGTGGGGGCTGCTCGGTCAGCTTCAGCATGCCTTTAGGGCCCGCATAGTCAATGGTGCCCGTGGTGGGCGTGTAGATACGGCTGATGAGGTTGAACACCGTGGTCTTGCCTGCACCGTTGGGGCCGATCAGCGTGAACACCTCGCCCTGCTTCACATCAAAGCTCACGTTGTTGACGGCCAAGACGCCGCCAAAGCGCACGCTCAAATTCTGGGCGGATAGAAGGGCTTCGCTCATTTCAGCCGGTCCGATTTCTGGAAGGACTTCTGCCGCTTGAACATGCCTTTGCGGTAGAACGGAAACATCTGCAGGTAGGTGCGCACCTTCAGCCAACGGCCATACAGCCCCATGGGCTCAAACAGCACAAAGGCAATCAGCACCGTGCCATACACCACGCCTTGCAGGCCGGGCGCCTGGCCCACGGCCTCGGGCAGATAGTCCTTCACCAGCGCAATGGCCTGCGGCATGGTGATGAGGAAGATGGCGCCCAGAAACGCCCCATGCACCGAGCCCACACCACCAATCACGATCATCAGCAGCAGGTCAATGCTCTGCATGATGTTGAACTGGTCGGGCGAGATGAACTGCAGCTTGTGCGCGTACAGTGCACCGGCCACACCCGCCAGCGCAGCCGACAGCGAGAACGATAGCGTCTTGTAGTACGCCAGGTGGATGCCCATGCTCTGTGCGGAAATTTCGGAATCGCGGATGGCCACAAACGCGCGCCCCGTGGGCGAGCGCAGCAAGTTCAGAATGCCCAGTGTGGCAATGACGGTGACGATGAGACAGAGAAAGTAAAACTGCTCGCCAGTCTCCAGCACCCAGCCAAACAGCGTGGGTTTGTCGATGTGGATGCCGGCGTTGCCACCGGTGACCGACTCCCAGCGCGCCAGCACTTCTTCCACAATGAAGCCGAATGACAGCGTGGCCATGCCCAGGTAAATGCCTTTGACGCGCAGCGCCGGCAGCCCCACCACCAGGCCCACCGCGGCCGACAGCCCCGCCGCACAGGCCAGCGCCAGCGGGAACGGCATGCCATGGTGCGTGAGCACCGCCTGCGCATAGGCCCCCACGCCGAGAAACGCTGCATGGCCCAATGAGAACAATCCGGTGAACCCGGCCAGCAGCATGATGCCCAACCCGGCAATGGAATAGATCAGCACAAAGGTCAGTTGCGCCAGCCAGTACTCGGCAAACAACCAGGGCGCGGCCACTAGCAACAGCATCAGCGCGCTGTACCAGAACAAATGCCCACCGTGCTTGGCCAGGCGGATGTCCTGCGCGTAGTCCGTCTTGAAGATAAATCTCATACTTTTTTGCGCAGCGTGTCGCCAAACAGGCCGTTGGGTTTGACCATCAGCATGACCAGCACCACGATGTATGCCGCCGTGTCCTTGAAGCCGTCCGGCAAATAGAAGCCGGAGAACGACTCCACCAGCCCGATCACCAGCCCGCCCACAATGGCGCCTGGCAAGCTGCCGAAGCCGCCCACCACCGCGGCGGGGAAGGCCTTGAGCCCGATGAAGCCCATGTTGGCGTGCACAAAGGTGATGGGGGCCAACAGCAAACCCGCAATGGCGGCCACCGCCGCGGCCAGGCCCCAGGCCAGGCCGTTCAGGCGCTGCACGGGAATGCCCATGTAGTACGCGGCCAGCTGGTTTTGCGAGGCGGCTTGCATGGCAATGCCCAGCTTGCTGTAGCGAAACAGTGCGAACAGCAACACGCACAGTACGCCGGTGGCGCCAATCACCACCATGTGCTCGATGTTGAGCACCAGCGCGCCTATGCCCATGGCGTTACCGCCGATCTTGATGATTTCGTCCTTGTAGGGCACGGGCAGGGCCTGGGTGTCGGTGCCCATGCCGGGGACCATGGTGATCAGCCCGCGCGCCACGTAGCCAATGCCGATGGTTAGCATCACGATGGAAAAGGCCGGCTGGCCCAGAATGGGGCGGATCACCAGGCGCTCCAGCAGCATGCCAAACACGGCCATGCCCAGCACTGCCACCAGCATGGCCGCCCAGTAGGGCATGCCCAAGAGCGTCATGCCCACCAGGCCGCCGAAGGCGCCCAGCATCATCAGTTCACCCTGGGCGAAGCTGACCGTCTCTGTGGCCTTGTAGATGAGCACGAAGCCCAGTGCGATCAGGCCGTAAATGCACCCCTGTGCCACGCCGCTGATCAGCAATTGAAGGAACTGCACCTTGCCCCCCTGTGTTGTGCAGTTCGGTTATAGCTGTGCGCCCCTGATTCACCGATAGGGTTGTCACTATTCTCGTAGACCCCTAGACGGGCGTGTTATTTACAAGTCGCGTTTGGGGATCTCGCGAGGCTGGCCCTTGTCGTCGATGGCCACGTAGGTGAGTGACGCCTCGGTGACTTTGATGTACTGGCCCTGGCTGCCAAAGCGTTCGGCGTACACCTCCACCTTCACGGTGATGGAGGTGCGGCCAATGCGGCTGACCTTGCTGAAGAAGCTCAGGATGTCGCCGACGCGCACTGGCTGCTTGAAGACGAATTCGTTCACCGCCACGGTGGCCATACGACCCTGGGTGTAGCGCGCGGGCACCACCGATCCGGCCAGGTCCACCTGGGCCATGACCCAGCCGCCAAAGATATCGCCATTGGCATTGCAGTCGCCCGGCATGGGGATGACTTTGAGCACCAGTTCCTCGTCGGAGGGTAATTGCACAAGCACGGGGCTTGAATTGGTAGACATGGGCACAATCCTTGTTTGGTTCTTCTCTGGATTGTCCCCCATGCGCCCCTCCGGCATCCCCGCCCATGCTCCCCTTGCCGTTACTGCCGCCCCGGTCTCCGGCACCCCGCCCAAGTCCGATTGGGAGACCCTGCGCCGCCTGTTCCCCTACCTGTGGATCTACAAGTGGCGCGTGATCGCCGCGTTGGCTTTCATGGTGGGCGCCAAGATGGCCAACGTGGGCGTGCCGCTGCTGTTGAAAAACCTGGTGGACGCCATGACGCTGCAGCCTGGCGACCCCGCCGCGCTGCTGGTGGTGCCCGCCGCGCTGCTGCTGGGCTATGGTGCGTTGCGCCTGTCCACCTCGCTGTTCACCGAACTGCGCGAACTGGTGTTTGCCAAGGCTACCGAGGGCGCGGCGCGCAGCATCAGCCTGGAGGTCTTCCGCCACCTGCACGCCATGAGCCTGCGTTTTCACCTGGAGCGCCAGACCGGTGGCATGACGCGCGACATCGAACGCGGCACGCGCGGCGTGCATTCGCTCATCAGCTATTCGCTGTACAGCATCATCCCCACGCTGATCGAGGTGACGCTGGTGCTCACGCTGCTGGCCGTCAAGTTCGATGTGTGGTTTGCCTGGATCACCATTGTGGCGCTGGTGGTCTATATCGGCTTCACCATCACCGTGACCGAGTGGCGCACCCAGTTCCGCAAGAAGATGAACGAGATGGACAGCACGGCCCACAGCCGCGCCATCGATTCGCTCTTGAATTACGAAACGGTGAAGTACTTCAACAACGAAGAGTTTGAGGCCCAGCGTTACGACGAAAACCTGGAGCGCTACCGCCGCGCGGCCGTCAAGAGTCAAACCACGCTCTCCCTGCTCAACACCGGCCAGCAGCTCATCATCGCCAGCGCCTTGGTCACCATGCTGTGGCGTGCCACGCAGGGCGTGGTGGACGGGCGCATGACGCTGGGGGACCTGGTCATGGTCAACGCCTTCATGATCCAGCTCTACATCCCGCTGAACTTTCTGGGCGTGATCTACCGCGAGATCAAACAGAGTCTGACCGACCTGGAAAAGATGTTCACGCTGATGGAGCGCGAACGCGAGATTGCCGACGTGCCCGGTGCGCAGCCACTGCAACTGGCTGCGGATGGCGCTGATGCCACCGTGCGCTTTGAAGATGTGACCTTTGCGTACGACCCGGCCCGCACCATCCTGCACGGTATCAGCTTCGAAATTCCGGCCGGCAAGACCGTGGCTGTGGTTGGCCCCAGCGGTTCGGGCAAGTCCACACTCGCGCGCCTGTTGTTCCGCTTCTATGACGTACAGCAGGGTCGCATCACTGTGGCGGGACAAGACATCAAACAGGTCACGCAAAGCAGCGTGCGCTCGAGCCTGGGCATCGTGCCGCAAGACACTGTGCTGTTCAACGACACGGTGGAATACAACATCGCCTACGGCCGCCCCGGCGCCACACGCACCGAAGTGGAGGCGGCCGCCAAAGCTGCCCACATCCACGCCTTCATTGCCGCGGCGCCCAAGGCCTACGACACCATGGTGGGCGAGCGCGGACTCAAGCTGAGTGGCGGCGAGAAGCAGCGCGTGGCCATCGCCCGCACCCTGCTGAAGAACCCGCCCGTGATGATCTTCGACGAGGCCACCAGCGCACTGGACAGCGCCAACGAGCGTGCCATCCAGGCCGAGCTGCAAAGCGTGGCGCAAAACAAGACAACGCTGGTTATCGCCCACCGCCTGTCCACCGTGGTAGACGCGCACGAGATCCTGGTGATGGACGCTGGCCGCATCATCGAACGCGGCAACCACGCCCAGCTGCTGGCCGCCAATGGTCGCTACGCGTCCATGTGGGCGCTGCAGCAGAGTGCGGAGTAATTGAAGGCAATTTTGGGTCTCTAGCCCCCGTGGAGTCTGCGCAAGCAGCTCCTGAAACCATAGCAATCAAGTCCAAAGCGTAGGGGCAATTTCGGGCCGCGTACACTGCCGCGCTGCTGTCACGCCCCACTTCTTCCCCATGGACCTCATTCTCATTGCCCTGGTTGCCGGCGGCATTCTGTTCCTTAAAAAACGCGACCAGCGCCAGCGCATCGTGTTGTTGGGGCATGCGCTGTCGCGCTATGACATTGAACGCCTCATGGAGGGGCTGACCGACGGTTACCTGCGCGCGCTAGGCGAGGACAACGCCGAGCGCCAGGCCCAGGTGTGGAATTTCCTGGCCGCGCAGGAGCTCAGGCTGCTGGAGCAGTTCCAGGCCTTCGCCACTGAATTCGCCAACGAAGACCCGCTGCGCACGCGGGTGAGCAAGCTGCCCATGGCCATTCCGTATGCGACGGTGTGGCTGCCTGCGGCTACGTTTGATTTGCGCCGTGCGTTTGCCATCCATGCCCAGGGCCTGGCCCAGGTGGTGGAGAACGCGCAACAGCTCAGCCCCAAGCGCAAGGCCTTCACGCTATCGGCCGAGCTGTTTTTGATGCAACACAGCTGCCACTGGTTTTGCCGCTCCAAGAGCGTGGCCTCGGCCCGCCTGTTGGCGCGCCACAAAACACCGTATGCGCAGGTGCTGGCCTCGGTCTCGCCCGCCACGCGCGCGGCCTACACCGCACTGGTCAGCGGCGTGGCCTAGGCCCGCACCGTGTCACGCACTCACAGCGTGGCGGCGTCCTTGGGCAGATAGGGCGCGTACACCAACATCACCGCACATTGCCCGCCGGTCTGCGAGAACAACAGCCGCGCCTCGGCATCCCCCTGCGTCCACAGCGTGGCGCGTTGCCACTCAGGCGTACCCGTGTCTTCCGTGGTGGATACACTGGCCCCCCAACGGGTTTCCAGATCTGCGGCCAGTGCCTGCTCCAGCTGCGGCGTGCAATCCCGCGCCGAGGTCGATGCCCATCGCTGCTCAATCCGCTGCACGCTTTTGGCACGCAGGTAAAACGTGGTGTCCAGCGCCAGCCCTTGCAGGCGTGCGCCCGGTGCCGTCCAGGTGCCGCGCAGACCACGTGGTCCCACCACCGGTTTGGCGGCACGGCGCAGCTCAGGCAAGCGGGCCTGCAGTTCAGTTTCGCTGAGGTGTAGCAGGGTTTCGTCCACGCGCGTCTGTGCCCGGGTGCTGCCACAAAGCAAGGCGGTGGCAAGGGTGGCCAGCAGGGCCGAAGTGCGGAGCCAGGTCAATACACGCATGGGGCCGTATTGTGCGGTGCGCCGGATAATGCCGCCATGGCCCGTTCTCCGCTACCGCTCATCGCCCACCCTGCGCCCCAAGCGGGGTTTGAGGCGCCGTTTGAGATGCTGGCCGCCTGCCACGAACGTGTGCACCGCAGCCTGGCGCTGTTGCAGCGCTTGCAGCAGCATCTGGTGGACATGGGCTGCGACGATAACGCCCGCCAGGCTGCACGCGATGTGCTGCGCTACTTTGATATCGCTGCCCCGTTGCACCACCAAGACGAAGAGTTGCATGTGTTTCCCCCGCTGCTGCTGGGCGCGGACGTTGCGCTGCGCGCCCAGGTGCGCCAGCTCATGCAGGACCACCGAGACATGGAAGCGGCTTGGGCCGCCGCCCGGCAGGTGCTGCTGGCGATTGCCGGACACAACGCCGGCCCCTTGGCCCTCACTCCAGCACAGACTGCAGCACTGGACCAATTTGCCGCTTTGTATGGCCAGCACATGGTGCACGAGGACGGTCTGGTGTACCCGGCTGCGCAGGCGGTGCTGTCGGTGCCTGCGCTGCAGGCCATGGCCCAAGACATGATGGCGCGGCGTGGCGTACGGGTTCCACCCACTGTGTAACCCATGCAATCCGCGCATAATCGCGGCCCATGGAAACCAAATGGCTTGAAGACTTTGTGTCTCTGGCTGAGACCCGCAGTTTCAGCCGCTCCGCGCAGTTGCGCCACGTCACCCAGCCCGCGTTCTCGCGGCGCATCCAGTCGCTGGAGGCCTGGGCAGGCACCGATCTGGTGGACCGCAGCAGCTACCCCACGCGCCTGACCCCGGCGGGCGAAACCCTGTACGACCAGTCGCTGGAAGTGCTGCAGGCCCTGCAAAGCACACGCGCCATGCTGCGCGGGCATACCACCGCCGCGCAGGACGTGGTGGAGTTTGCCGTGCCGCACACGCTGGCGTTCACCTTCTTCCCGGCCTGGGTGTCGGGCCTGCGGGAAAAATTTGGCCCGCTCAAAAGCCGGCTGATCGCGCTGAATGTGCACGATGCTGTGTTGCGTCTGGTGGAGGGCAGCTGCGACTTGTTGATCGCCTACCACCACCCCTCGCAGCCCTACCAACTGGATGCCGACCGCTATGAGATGGTCAGCCTGGGCGAAGAGGTGGTGGCGCCCTATGTGAAACCCGATGCCGATGGCCGCCCGATGTTCATGCTGCCGGGCAAGGCCGGACAGCCCTTGCCCTACCTGGGCTATGCGCCAGGCGCCTACCTGGGGCAGATGGTGGAACTGATCTTGAAGCAGGCCGATGTGGCCATCCACTTTGACCGTGTCTATGAGACCGACATGGCCGAGGGCCTGAAGGCCATGGCGCTGGAAGGCCACGGCGTGGCATTTTTGCCCTTCAGCGCGGTGAAGAAAGACCTGCGTGCCAAAAAACTGGTGAGCGCCTTGCCGCCGCAGATGAAGGGCTTGCAGATCACCATGGAGGTGCGCGCCTACCGCGAACGCCTTTCGGGCAAAGAGGCCGCCCGTGGCCTGACGGCGGCCCAACGCGCCCAGACCCGCACGCCCAAGGGCTCGGCCCAGGCACTCTGGGACTATCTGCTGACCCAGGGAACCGCGGCATAGAATTTGCATTCTCTTTTTGCATGCCGCGCGAATGAATCAGCATTGGCGGTCGGTACCCGGCGAGGCTAGAGTCGCGCCCAGGGCGGAAAACGTGTCGTTGGAGTGGGTATGCAAACCAAACTATGGGTTCGTGGTGGGGCGTTGGTCGCCTGTGCTCTTGTCGGCGCCGTGGCGCAGGCTGGCACCGTGCTAGAGCGCGTGGCCGCTGGCGGCAAGCTGGTGGTGGCGCACCGTGAGTCGTCCATCCCTTTCTCGTACCTGGACACGGAGAAAAGGCCCGTGGGTTATGCGGTAGACCTGTGCCTGAAACTGGCCGAGGCCGTGCGCAAAAAGACCGGCGCCAAGGGCATGCAGGTGGAGTTTGTGCAGGTCAGCCCGGCTAACCGCATTGCCACGATCGAGGAAGGCAAGGCCGACCTGGAGTGCGGCTCTACCACCAACAACGCTGAGCGGCGCCAAAAGGTGGCCTTCACCATTCCCCACTTCATCACGGGTGCGCGCATGCTGGTGCGCGCCGATAGCAAGGTTGACCGCATTGAAGACCTGTACGGCAAAAGGCTGGTGTCCACCAAGGGCACCACGCCACTCAAGGCGGTCGAGCAGGCCAACCGGGAGCGTCTGCTGCACCTCACCATTCTGGAGGCCCCCGACCACGCCAAGGCCGTGGAGATGGTGGAGAGCGGCGAGGCCGATGCCTTCGTCATGGACGATGTGTTGCTGTACGGCCTGGCCGCCAACCGGCCCCACCCCGAGGCGCTGAAGGTGGTGGGCAAGTTCCTGACCACCGAGCCGCTGGCCATCATGCTGCCCAAGAATGATCCCGAGTTCAAGAAGCTGATCGACGAGGAAATGCGCCGGCTGATCGTGAGCAAGGAAATCCAGCCGATTTACGATCGCTGGTTCCTCAAGGCCATTCCGCCCAACGAGAAGCCGCTGAACCTGCCAGTCAGCTACCTGCTCAAGGACTTCTGGAAGTACCCCACGGATTTCGTGCCGTTCTAAAGAGGAATAAAGTTATTTACCATTTGCATGGTTTCTAGGGGTAAGCAGGTGTCCGGGATTCAGGGCGGTGGCAGTACAGTTGACCGTCAGCCCACCATGCTTGCCAGGTTTCGGGTTTCATCACAGTGATTTTTATTGAAGGAAAAACATGAAAAAGAACGTTCTCATTCTGGGCCTGTTGTCTGCCAGCATCTTCGGTGCCTACGCGCAGAGCAACGACACCCTGGCCAAGGTGAAAGCCGATGGCGCCATCACCATGGGCGTGCGCGACTCATCGGGTGCCCTGTCGTATGCCTTGGGTGATGGCAAGTACGGGGGGTTCCATGTGGAGGTGTGCCAGCGCATCGTCGCCAACGTGGAAAAGGCCGTGGGCAAGAAGATTGAAACCAAGTACCAATCGGTCACGTCGCAAAACCGAATTCCCTTGATCCAGAACGGTACCGTAGACATCGAATGCGGTTCCACCACCAACAATGCAACCCGCCAAAAAGACGTGGCATTTGTGGTGACCACCTATGTGGAAGAAGTGCGCATTGCCACCAAGGGCAGCTCCGGCATCACATCGATTGCCCAGCTCAATGGGCGCAACGTGGCAACCACGACCGGAACCACCTCCGTGCAGCTGCTTCGCAAGCACGAACGCGCCACCGGCGTGGACTTCAAGGAAGTGTTCGGCAAGGACCACGCCGACAGCTTCTTGCTGCTGGAGTCCGGCCGTGCAGACGCTTTTGTGATGGACGGTCAAATCCTGGCGGGCAACATTGCTAGTTCCAAGACCCCCGGCGATTACAAGATCGTGGGTGAAGTGCTGTCGGTCGAGCCCATTGCAATCATGATCCGCAAGGACGACCCCGCTTTCAAGAAGCTGGCGGATGACACTGTCATTGCCCTCGCCAAGTCGGGCGAGCTGGCCAAGATCTACGACAAGTGGTTCATGCAACCCATTCCTCCGAAGAACACGCGCGTCGGTCTGTCCGCCAGCGACAGCACCAAGGCCGCCTGGGCTACACCCAACGACAAGCCTGCTGAAGACTACGCCAAGAAGTAATTCGGACCCTCTGGTCTGATGTGAACCCGCTGGACCGCATGCCAGCGGGTTTTGTTTTTAGGATGGCGCGCAATTTGCAGTGGAGGTGGTATGCATTGGGATTGGCAGATTTTTTTCAGTGACGACGGCAGTGGCCGGACGTACTGGCAATGGATGATGGAAGCCTGGCGGTGGACGCTGGCGGTGGCTGGCTGTTCCTGGCTGGTGGCGGTGGGTGTGGGGGCCTTGGTAGGCACCCTGCGGACCTTGCCCAACAGCCCTTGGCTGGTGCGTTTGGCCAACGTATGGGTGGAGTTCTTTCGCAACATTCCGCTGTTGGTGCAGATATTTCTTTGGTACTTTGTGGTGCCGAAGATGTTTCCCTCCTTCCAGGCCGTTCCCGGCTTCGTGCTGGTGGTGTTTGGCTTGGGCTTCTTCACCTCGGCGCGGATTGCCGAGCAGGTGCGCGCCGGTATCCAGGCGCTACCCAAGGGCCAGCGCTACGCTGGCATGGCCATGGGTTTCACCACAGCTCAGACCTACCGCTATGTGATCCTGCCCATGGCGTTTCGCATCATCCTGCCGCCGTTGACCAGCGAGTCCATGAACCTGCTGAAGAACTCATCGGTAGCCTTTGCGGTCTCCATTTCCGAGCTCACCATGTTTGCCATGCAGGCCCAGGAAGAAACCTCGCGCGGTGTGGAAATCTACCTGGGCGTGACCGCGCTGTATGCGATTTCTGCATTTGCCGTGAATCGTGTGCTGGCCTTGGTCGAGCGCTCCTTGCAAATCCCCGGCTTCATCGTCGCTGGTGGCACCGGCGGGGGGCACTGACATGTTGGGATTGGATATTTCTTTCCTGAGCTGGGACGTCGTCAACAAATTCGTACTCAGTGGTCTGCGCTTCAGTGTGCTGCTGACCATCGTGGCCACCCTGGGTGGCGTGGTGTTTGGCACGCTGCTGGCGTTGATGCGTCTCTCGGGCAACAAGGCGATGGGTGGGGCGGCGGCGTTTTACGTCAATGGCATGCGCTCTGTCCCACTGGTAATGGTGATTCTGTGGTTCTACCTGCTGATTCCTTTCCTGGTGGGCAAGCCCATCGGTGCGGAGCTCTCGGCCTCGATCACCTTCATTGCTTTTGAGGCCGCGTACTTCAGCGAGATCATGCGTGCTGGCATCCAGTCCATTCCGCGTGGCCAGGTGTTTGCCGGCCAGGCACTGGGCATGACCTACCGCCAGAACATGGTGCTAGTGGTGCTGCCGCAGGCCTTTCGCAACATGCTCCCGGTGCTGTTCACCCAGACCATCATCCTGTTTCAGGATACGTCGCTGGTGTACGCCATCGGTGCCTATGACCTGCTGAAGGGCTTCACGCTGGCCGGCAAGCTGTATGGCCGCCCCGAAGAGGCGTACCTGCTGGCCGCCGTCGTTTACTTTGTGATCTGTTTTGCGTTGTCCTGGGCTGTCAAACGTCTGCAGGCCCGCATTGCCATCATCCGTTGAACAAGAAGAGATAGAACATGATTGAAATCAAGAATGTGTCCAAGTGGTACGGCCCGGTTCAGGTGCTCAATGACTGCTCCGTCAACATCAACAAGGGTGATGTGGTGGTGGTGTGTGGGCCTTCGGGTTCTGGCAAGTCCACCCTGATCAAGACGGTCAATGGGCTGGAGCCTATTCAGAAGGGCAATATCACAGTGGACGGTGTGCCCCTGCACGACCCCAGCACCGACCTGCCCAAACTGCGCAGCCGCGTGGGCATGGTGTTCCAGCATTTCGAGCTGTTTCCCCACCTCAGCGTCACCGAGAACCTGACCATTGCGCAAATCAAGGTGCTGGGCCGCAGCGCCGACGACGCCAAGGTGCGTGGCCTGAAGATGCTGGACCGCGTGGGCCTGATGGCGCACAAGGACAAGTTTCCCGGCCAGCTCTCCGGTGGCCAGCAGCAGCGCGTGGCGATTGCCCGTGCCCTGAGCATGGACCCTGTGGTGATGCTGTTCGATGAACCTACCTCGGCTCTGGACCCCGAAATGGTGGGCGAGGTGCTGGACGTCATGGTCTCCCTGGCCAAGGAAGGTATGACGATGATGGTGGTCACCCACGAAATGGGCTTTGCCCGCAAGGTGGCCAGCCGCGTGATCTTCATTGACGTGGGCGGTCGCATTCTGGAAGATTGCAGCAAGGACGAGTTCTTCGGCAACCCTGATGGGCGCCAGCCACGCACCAAGGACTTCCTCAACAAGATTCTCCAGCACTGAGTCGTTCAGGCCCGCCGCGGCGGCATACAGGCAACAAGAGGCATCTATGTCCACTTCCTTTATCCGGCAGCCGTCGTTGGCGCGCAAACTGACCCTGGGCTTTGTGGCCATCCTCTTGTTGTTGCTGGCCGTGGCCGCGACGGGCGTTTACTCGGTGGGCCAGATCGGTAACTCGCTGGAGCACATCGTGCGGGTCAACAACCGACAGACGGAGCTGACCAACGCGTTGATGGACAGTATCAACCGCGTCACCATCCACAGCCGGTCGGTGGCGCTGTTCACCGAGCTGGACCCCAAGCAGCTACAGGTGGAGTTCAAGGCCGCGGAGTCTGCCATTGCGCGCCTCAGTGAGGCCGAGGCGGCCCTGAGCGCGCTGCTGACGGCGGACAACGCCAGTGCCGACGAGCGAGCCTTGATGGGGCGCATTTCCGAGCAGACCAAGAAGGTGCTGCCCGAGGTGGCCGATGCCTTGAAGCAGGCCAATGACGGCGATACCGTGGCCGCTGTGCTTACGCTCATGAACCGGGTACGCCCCGCCGAAGAGGCTCTGCGCAAGGACGCGGCCAGCCTCATCGCGCTGCAGCTGGCCCAGACGCACGAGGCCAGTACCGGCTCTGAGGCCCTGCAGCGCAAGATGCTGGTGCTGCTGGGCGGCTTGGTTGCGGTGGCGCTCGTTGCCGGCGGTCTCATTGCCTGGCGCATCACCGTGGGTGTCACCCATCCGGTCAAACTGGCCATGCGCATGACAGAGCGCATTGCCGCCGGAGACCTCACCACCCAAGTGCCCGAAGGGGCAAATGACGAGATCGGCCGCCTGCTGCAGGCCGTCACGGCCATGCAGACCAATCTGCGCGGCGTGGTGGAAAGCATCCGCGAGGCGGCGGGCTCCATCCACCGCTCCAGCCAGGAGGTAGCCGCAGGCAACCTGGACTTGAGCAATCGCACCGAGCAGACCGCGGCCAATTTGCAGCAAACCGCGCACTCCATGGGCCAGCTCACCGACACCGTGCAGAACAGCGCCAACGCGGCGCGGCAGGCCAGTCAACTGGCCGGTACTTCTGCCGAGGTGGCACAGCGCGGTGGCACGGTAGTGTCCGAGGTCGTGGCCACTATGCAGGAAATCAACACCAGCTCGTCCAAGATCGCGGACATCATTTCGGTGATTGACGGTATTGCCTTCCAGACCAATATCCTGGCGCTCAATGCGGCCGTGGAAGCTGCGCGCGCCGGCGAGCAGGGCCGCGGCTTTGCCGTGGTGGCCTCTGAGGTGCGCAGCCTGGCCGGTCGCAGTGCCGAGGCGGCCAAGGAAATCAAGAGTCTCATCAGTACCAGCGTAGAGCGTGTGGAGCGCGGCACCCAGCTGGTGGCGGCTGCGGGCCAGACCATGAGTGAAATCGTGGGGTCGGTGCAGCGCGTAACGCACACCATCGGCGACATCAGCGCCACGGTATCCGAGCAGAGCGAGGGCATTGCCACGGTGAACACCGCGATTACAGCGTTGGACCAGATGACGCAGCAAAACTCGGCCCTGGTGGAGCAGAGCGCTGCTGCGGCCGAAAGTCTGAAAGACCAGGCCGAACAGCTCACGCGCATTGTGAGCGCCTTTGAAACCGGCACCCCCAGCGCCTCTGGGCTGCGTTTGTTGGCCTGAAATGGGGTGACCGGCGGTTTTGGGACAATAGCGCCCATGACGCAAGCGACGCCCCCTACCAACACCCTCACCCTCACCCGCCCGGACGACTGGCACCTGCATGTGCGCGACGGCGCCGCCCTGCACACCGTGGTGCCGCACACTGCCGCCCAGTTTGGCCGCGCCATCATCATGCCCAACCTGAAGCCACCAGTGACCACCGCGGAGCAGGCCCTGGCCTACAAGGCGCGCATCCAGGCCGCCGTGCCCGCAGATGTGAATTTTGAGCCGCTGATGACGCTGTACCTGACCGACAACCTGCCCGCCGACGAGATTGCACGGGCCAAGGATGCCGGTGTGGTCGCCGCCAAGCTCTACCCCGCAGGCGCCACCACCAACAGCGACGCGGGTGTGACCGACCTGCGCAAGACCTACAGGACGCTGGAAGCCATGCAAAAGGCCGGCCTGCTGCTGCTGGTGCACGGCGAGGTGACCAGCAGTGACATCGACCTGTTTGACCGCGAAGCTGTGTTCATTGACACGCAGCTGATCCCCTTGCGCCGCGACTTCCCTGAACTGAAGATCGTCTTCGAGCACATCACGACGAAGGAAGCCGCGCAGTACGTGGCGGACAGCGACCGCTTCACCGCGGCCAGCATCACCGCCCACCACCTGCTCTACAACCGCAACGCTATCTTCACGGGTGGTATCCGTCCGCACTACTACTGCCTGCCCGTGCTCAAGCGCGAAACGCATCGCCAGGCCTTGGTGCAGGCGGCCACGGGTGGTAGCCACAAGTTCTTCCTGGGTACCGACAGCGCGCCACACCCCACGCATCTCAAAGAACACGCATCGGGCTGCGCGGGCTGCTACACCGCGCATGCCGCCATGGAGCTGTATGCCCAGGCGTTCGACACGGCCGGCGCGCTGGACAAGCTGGAAGGCTTTGCCAGCTTCCACGGTGCGGACTTCTACGGCTTGCCGCGCAATACCGGAACCATCACGCTCAAGCGCGAGAGCTGGACGCCGCCCGAGAGCTTTGCCTTTGGCGAAACCTCCCTCAAACCCCTGGCCGCGGGCGAAGCATTGCAGTGGCGCATGGTCTAGAGGCGATTGACTGGCGCGCGCCCTGGCTCGCGCCTTGGCGTGCAGTGGGGGAGGGGCTGGCGGCTGAGGTAAATGGTGGCCTGACCGTGGCGCAGGCACTCAATGCCGCGCAACGCGCCCCGGTGCAGTTTGTGCCGCAAGCCGAGCTGCCGACTGGCACCGCCTACGAGCAGTACATCTTCGACACCGGCAGCGTGCCCACGCGCGATGGCCTGCACGACTTCTTTAACGGCCTGTGCTGGCTGCACTTTCCGCTGGCGAAAAAAAAGCTCAACCAGCTGCAGGCCGAGCAGATTGCGCAAACCGGCATCCAGCCGGTGCGCGGCCCGGCACGCGACGCGCTCACCGTGTTTGACGAAAACGCCGCACTGCTGCTGGCGCCCGACGCGCTGTGGCAGGCGCTGGCGGCCAAGGACTGGCAGGCGGTGTTCGGTACGTTGCGTCCGCTCTGGGCGGAGTCCACCTTGCTGCTGTTTGGCCACGCACTGCTGGAAAAGCTGGTTGCACCAAGAAAACCCATCACAGCCCACGTATTTCGTGCGCAAGCAGCTAGCAATTCGATAGCGGATCTGGATGCCTGGCTGGCGCACACCCTTTCGGCGCCCATGCTGGCGGCCAAGCCGTTTGCGCACTTGCCGGTGCTGGGCGTGCCAGGCTGGTGGGCGCAGAATGAAGAAGCGGCGTTTTATGCCGACAGCAGCGTGTTCCGTGCACCGCGCAAATGCCCATAAACTTCGTGGGCTCAAGCCCTGAAAAGCTTGAAAACACGGCCATCGCCCCTACCATCCGGGGCAACGACTGGTACACGGTCGCATTCCGAAAGAAATCATGAAACGCATTATTTTGTTTGTCCTGACCAACCTGGCTGTTGTGGTCGTGTTGGGCATTGTGGCCAGCCTGCTGGGCGTGAACCGCTACCTCACACCCAACGGCCTGAACCTGAGCTCGCTGCTGGGTTTCGCGCTGGTGATGGGCTTTGGGGGTGCCATCATCTCCCTGCTGATCAGCAAGCCCATGGCCAAGTGGACCTCGGGTGTGCAGGTGATCGCGCAGCCGCAAAACGCCGACGAAGCCTGGATTGTGGAGACCGTGCGCAAGTTTGCCGACAAGGCTGGCATTGGCATGCCCGAAGTCGGCATCTTTGAAGGCGCACCCAACGCCTTTGCTACCGGCGCGTTCAAGAACTCGGCCCTGGTGGCCGTGAGCACGGGCCTGTTGCAAGGCATGACGCGCGAAGAGATCGAGGCCGTGATTGGCCACGAAGTCGCCCACATCGCCAACGGCGACATGGTCACCATGACGCTGATTCAGGGCGTGATGAACACCTTTGTGGTGTTTTTGAGCCGCGTGATCGGCTACGCGGTGGACAGCTTCCTGCGCAAGGGCGATGACCGCGACAGCGGCCCCGGCATCGGCTACTACATCAGCACCATCGTGCTGGACATCGTGCTCGGCTTTGCTGCCGCCATCGTGGTGGCCTGGTTCAGCCGCCAGCGTGAATTCCGCGCGGACGCCGGTGCGGCGCAACTCATGGGCCGCAAGCAGCCCATGATGAACGCGCTGGCCCGCCTGGGCGGCATGACGCCCGGCGAGTTGCCCAAGAGCGTGGCCGCCTTCGGCATTACAGGCGGCATTGGCCAGCTGTTCTCGACCCACCCGCCGATTGAAGAGCGCATCGCAGCGCTGCAAAACGCGACTTAAAACTCCGTCACAACGGTGGCGCCAGCCACCTCGAACTTGTCCATGTTCATGAGCGCATCAATCGACTGGGCAAGGCTGATTTTTTGCCCCACCAGTTTCTCGGGCGCCAGCTTGCCCGAGTTGATCATGGCCAGCATGGCGTCGTAGCGGTGGGCCTGCATGCCATGGCTGCCCAGGATTTCCAGCTCGTGGGCAATGACCTTGGCCATGGGAATGGCTGGCGTGGTGTGTTCACCCAGCATGAGCCCCACCTGGATGTGCTTGCCCCGCTTGCGCAGGTTGCTGATGGAGTTGAAGCAGGTGGTGGGGTGCCCCAAGGCGTCCAGCGACACGTGTGCGCCGCCTTGACTGATGTCGCGTACGGCTTCGACCACGTTGGCCACCTGCGTGGCGTTCACCGTGGCAACGGCCCCCAGCGCGCGGGCCAGTTGCAGTTTGTCGTCGGAAATGTCGATGGCAATGACGTTGGCGCCCACGGCGTTGGCAATCATGATGGCCGACAAGCCCACGCCGCCGCAGCCATGCACGGCCACCCACTGTCCGGCAGAGGTTTTGCCCTGGTCGACGACCGCGCGAAATGAGGTGGCGAAACGGCAGCCCAGGCTGGCTGCAGTGGCAAAGTCCAGCGTGTCGGGCAGTGCCACCAGGTTGATGTCGGCCTGGTCGATGGCCACGTACTCGGCAAACGAACCCCAATGGGTAAAGCCTGGCTGAAACTGGTGGTCGCACACCTGGTGATGCCCCGCGTGGCATTCGGGGCAATGGCCGCAAGCCGCGACGAACGGCACCGTTACGCGATCGCCCCGCTTCCAATGCTTCACGTCCTTGCCCACCGCTTGGACGATGCCCGCGAACTCATGGCCCGGAATGTGGGGAAGGTGAATGTCTGAGTCATGGCCCACCCAGCCATGCCAGTCGCTGCGGCAGACGCCCGTGGCCATCACCTGGATGACCACCCCATGGTTGTGCGGCGAAGGGTCGGGCACCTGCTGGAGTTGGGGTGGTGCGGAAAAGGCTTCGTAAACCACTGCTTTCATGAAAATCCTTGGCGTTGAATGATTCCATCAGTATAAAAATTACCAATGAAGATATTCTTCTGTTTTGAGGTAGAAAGTGGGTGTTTTTGATAAACGGTTTCGCCGCGGTGCGCCTGGATGAAGGAGTCTTTCACAATGGATGGTCTGGACAAAATTGATCTCGCCATATTGGCCAAGCTTCAGCAGGATGGCCGACTGCCCAATGCGAAGCTGGCCGAGGCGTTTTCCCTGAGTGAGGCCTCATGCTGGCGCAGGCAAAAGCGGCTGGAGGAGGCCGGGGTGATAGAGGGTTACCAAGCCACCCTGAATCGCCGCAAGCTGGGCATCGGTGTGATGGCCTTTGTCCAAATCGTCTGCACACAGCACGGCGAAGAGATCACAGCGAATTTTGAGCGCCAAGTACGGGCCTGCCCCAACGTGCTGGACTGCCACAACATCACCGGCGAAGCCGATTTTCTGCTGAAGGTCGTCGCCAAGGACCTGGACGACTACAGCCGGTTCGTTGAACGTTTCTTGCGCCAATTGCCCGGCGTGTTGAGCATCCGCTCCAGCATCTCCCTGCGGGAAATGAAGGCCGCCAAGGGCTTGCCGGTATTGGAGATTTTGAACGGCGGCTAGGCCGGTTGGCACATGGCTAGGGCCAGGGCCTCCGCCACCTTGATGCCATCCACCCCCGCCGACAGAATGCCGCCCGCATACGAGGCACCTTCTCCCGCCGGGTACAGGCCCCGCACATTGGTACTTTGCAGGTCGTCCCCGCGCGGCATCTTGATGGGGCTGGAGGTGCGGGTTTCTACGCCGGTCAGCACGGCATCGGCCATGTCAAAGCCCTTGATCTTCTTGCCAAACGCGGGCAGCGCCTCGCGCAGCGCAGCAATCGCGTAGTTGGGCAGGCTGGGGGCCAGGTCGCCCAGCTTCACGCCGGGTTTGTACGACGGCGTGACGCTGCCAAATTCTGTAGAAGGTTTGGCCGCGATGAAGTCGCCCACCAGTTGACCCGGTGCCTCGTAAGTGCCGCCGCCCAGGGTGTAGGCGCCGCTCTCCAGCTGGCGCTGGAAGGCAATGCCGGACATGGGATGCGCGGCGTTGGGGTTCTGGGCTTTCATCGCCGCCGCCTCGGCCGCGTAGCGCTGGCCTTTCTCTTCACCAAAGGCGTGCACAAAGGTGGTCGCGTCATCCGGGTAGTCCGGCGGGTCGATGCCCACCACCATGCCAGCATTGGCATTGCGCTCGTTGCGCGAATACTGGCTCATGCCGTTGGTAACCACGCGGCCTGGCTCGCTGGTGGCGGCCACCACGGTGCCGCCGGGGCACATGCAGAAGCTGTAGACCGCACGCCCATTGGCGGCGTGGTGCACTAGCTTGTAGTCGGCTGCGCCCAAAAGCGGGTGGCCTGCATGGCGGCCCCAGCGTGCGCGGTCGATCACGCCCTGCGGGTGCTCAATGCGAAAGCCCACGGAGAACGGTTTGGCGTGCATGGCCACGCCGCGCTCATAGAGCATGGCAAAGGTGTCGCGCGAGCTGTGGCCCAGCGCCATCACCACATGACGGGCGGGCAGCTCGTAGCGGCTGCCATTTTGAAGGTTTTCGACCTCTAGCCCGCGTAGACATTGCGCGGGCAGCTCCTGATTCAATAGCACGTCCGTCACGCGCTGTTCAAACCGGATCTCACCACCCAGCGCGATGATCTGCTCGCGGATGCCCTCCACCACCTTCACCAGCTTGAAGGTGCCGATGTGCGGGTGTGCCTCGTAAAGTATCTCGGCCGGGGCGCCGTGCTGCACAAACTCGTGCATGACCTTGCGGCCCAGAAAGCGCGGGTCCTTGATCTGGCTGTACAGCTTGCCGTCCGAAAACGTACCAGCACCGCCCTCGCCAAACTGGACATTGCTCTCGGGGTTCAGGGTTTTCTTGCGCCACAGGCCCCAGGTGTCCTTGGTACGTTCGCGCACCGGTTTGCCGCGCTCCAGCACGATGGGCTTGAACCCCATCTGCGCCAGCACCAGCGCCGCAAACATGCCGCAGGGCCCAAAGCCCACCACCACGGGGCGTTCCGCCAGGTCGGCCGGCGCTTGCGCGACAAAACGGTAGGCCATGTCAGGCGTAGCGCTGATGTGCGGGTGGTTGAGGAACTGGGCCAACAGCGCGGCTTCCAACGCAGGGTTGGCCAGCGTGATGTCGGTGATGTAGACGGCAAGTAGGTCCGCTTTTCGCGCATCAAAGCTGCGTTTGAAGACGTGCAGGTCGGCAATGGCCGCCGGGTCAATGCCCAGCGCCTGGGCGCACAGGCGTTTCAGCGCGTCAATCGGGTGCGCCACGGGGGCGCGGTCGGCGTCGGTCTCGGTGGGGGCGTCCGCGGCACGGCGGGCCTCCACGGGCAAGGCGGACAGGGGGAGTTTGAGTTCTGTGAGGCGGATCATGGGGAGGGCTCGTGGTTATCAAGCAAGGCCGCGATTTTAAAGGGACGAGCGTTGCAGTGCGCGCAGGCACGTTGATTGCTTGGGTCTTCATGTGCCAAGTCATACCTACTCCTACACCCTGGGTCCCCGTACCTACGGCTTTCGCGATCTCAAAGACCTGATGGCCAAGGCCACACCGCTGCGTTCGGGCGACCTGCTGGCGGGCGTAGCGGCCCACAGCGCCGAGGAACGTGCTGTGGCGCAAATGGCGCTGGCCGAGGTGCCGCTGCGCACGTTTTTGAGCGAAGCGCTGGTGCCGTACGAGACGGACGAGGTCACACGCCTGATCCTAGATAGCCACGACGCTGCGGCCTTTGCGCCCGTGAGCCACCTGACGGTGGGGGACTTTCGCAACTGGCTGCTCAGCGATGCAGTGGACAGCGCCACCTTGACGGCCCTGGCACCCGGAATCACACCCGAGATGGCGGCTGCGGTCAGCAAGCTCATGCGCAACCAGGATTTGATTCTGGTGGCCAAAAAATGCCGTGTGGTCACCGCATTCCGCAACACCATCGGCCTGGCCGGGCGCATGGCCACGCGCCTGCAGCCCAACCACCCGACCGACGACACCACCGGCATCGCCGCCAGCCTGCTGGACGGGCTGTTGTACGGCAGCGGCGATGCGGTGATTGGCATCAACCCGGCCACCGACAACGTGGCCCAGGTGGTCAAGCTGGTGCACATGATGGACGACATCATCAGCCAGTACGGCATCCCCACCCAGTCCTGCGTGCTGACGCATGTGACCAACTCCATGCAGGCCATCGAACGCGGCGCGCCGGTGGATCTGGTGTTCCAGTCCATCGGCGGGACCGAGGCGACCAACAGCAGCTTTGGCCTGAACCTGGCGCTGCTGGCCGAGGCGCGCAGTGCGGCCTTGTCGCTGCAGCGCGGCACGGTGGGCGACAACGTGATGTATTTCGAGACCGGGCAGGGCAGCGCCCTGTCGGCCAACGCGCACCATGGCATGGACCAGCAGACCTGCGAGGCGCGCGCCTACGCGGTGGCGCGCCACTACAAGCCGCTGCTGGTCAACACCGTGGTGGGCTTCATTGGCCCCGAGTACCTGTTTGACGGCAAGCAGATCATCCGCGCTGGGCTGGAAGACCACTTCTGCGCCAAGCTGCTGGGCCTGCCCATGGGCTGTGACGTCTGCTACACCAACCACGCCGAGGCAGACCAGAACGACATGGACGTGCTGCTCACGCTGCTGGGCGCCGCGGGCTGTAACTTTGTGATGGGTATTCCGGGCTCGGACGACATCATGCTGAACTACCAGACCACCTCGTTCCACGACGCGCTGTACGCCCGCCGGGTGTTGGGCCTGCGCCCCGCGCCCGAGTTCGAGGCCTGGCTGCAGCGCATGCAGATCTTCAGCGAGGCGGGCCCCGCCTTTGCCCTGCACCCCACGCTGCCCCCGGCGTTCCACAAAGCCCTGCTGCAACTGACCTGAGCCCCATGAGCGAACCCCTGTCCCCCGTCACCGCCAACCCCTGGTCGGTGCTGCGCCAGTTCACCGACGCGCGCATTGCGCTAGGACGCTCGGGCGTGAGCCTGCCCACAACCGCACACCTGGCCTTCCAACTGGCGCACGCCCGGGCGCGTGACGCCGTGCACCGCAGTCTGGATGTGCCCCGTCTGGCCGATGCGCTGGCCGCGGCCTGGCCCGATGCGCCGCCGCCCTGTGTGCTGCTGCACAGCGCTGCCATCGACCGCAACCACTACCTGCAGCGCCCCGACCTGGGGCGGCGACTGGATGCCGCATCACTGGAGGTGCTGTCGCAGCTGTACCTGCCGGCATCGGTCGATGCCACGTCGCCGGACCGTCCGTACGACGTGGCCTTTGTCGTGGCCGATGGCCTGTCGGCTCTGGCGGTGGAGCAGAATGCCGCCCCGTTCCTGCGGGCGCTGTACCACCGCATGGGCGGGGAGGGCTGGCGTGTGGCGCCTCTGTGCATGGCCCAGCAGTCCCGTGTGGCCATTGGCGATGAGATCGGGCAGGCGCTGGGCGCCAAAGCGGTGGTGGTGTTGATTGGCGAGCGCCCGGGCCTTAGCTCGCCCGACAGCATGGGCCTGTACCTGACCTGGATGCCCCGTCTGGGGCTGACCGATGCCAGCCGCAACTGCATCTCCAACGTGCGCCCCGCGGGGCTGGTGTATGAGGACGCGGCCTTTAAGCTGCATTACCTGCTGACCGAGGCGCGCGAGCGCCAACTCTCGGGCGTGGAGCTCAAGGACGAGACTGAGGGCAGCGTACGGCTGCAGGGGGTGGAGCAGGGCAACTTTCTGTTGCGCTAGGTCCGCTTGGCTATTGAAGTTTTGCGTCGGCGGCGGACACCTGCTGGATCAGGTAGGCGTCAAACTTCTCATCCGTCCAGCGCATCACCTGGATGCTGAGGCTAGGGTCCTGGGTGGAGGTGAACACCAAGTAGTTGAAGGCCTGCGCCTGCGCGGCATTGCCATCGGGTTCCAGGGAGCCGTCGTCGGACTCTTTGTCGTTGTAGCGGTACACCACGCCGTCCAGGGTCAGTTCGCCTTTTTCATCGTCTTCCACGGCGTCCAGAAACTTGCGGGGGCGGTCCACGAGCTTGCGCAGGTTGACCCGCTTGACCATGACCTCCACTTTGGGCGGTTTGGCCGAAAGGTCGGCGTAGACCAACTGTTCTTGCCCATCGGCAGAACTGCCGAGGATTTGGTACCAGACGCCATCGTCGCTGCGCACGGGGTGGACATGGGCAATGGTGAGCGTGCGTGCCCCACTGTTGTTGGCTGAAGGAAGACTCAATACAGTGCCCGCCTTCAGGTTGGCGGCATCGCCAGCCTCCAGCGCGTACACCGGTACCAGGGACGCCAGACCAAGAACGGCAGCCACCATCCAGCGGGTGATGAAGGTGGTCATGTGAGGGGAATCCTTCTACAGAAAAGGTGACGTTTGCCCCGCATCGTAGTGGAATCCCCGCACCGTGCGGCTACGATGCAGCCGGTTCCTTTTTTACGGCGGGTACCTCCTATGCAACTTGTGGCGAGAATTTTCAAAGCGGTGCTCACCGTCTATGCCGTGGCCTTTGGCCTGTCCTGCTTTGCGCAGGCCGGATTGGAAAGTGGTGCGGCTAACACGCCGTGTTTGCGTTATGACGGCCTGTACCGTAATGAGCAAAAGGCGTCCGATGGCCGACCCTACTGGCAATATTTTCGGTTCTATGCCGACAGCACCGCGGTGACGGTTAGCTCAACGGGGCAAGTGGCGGAAATTCTGAGGTGGTTCCACAAAGACAACCCGCAGCTACTGAGCGGAAAAGTGGTGTTGCGCGGCAACGCGTTGTCTTTTGTTGCCAACAGCACCTACGGCGCCGTGGAATTCGATGGAGTGCTGCAGGGCAGCCACTTGGTTCTCAACTCTTACAGTCGGATCAACCAAGCCAAGGGGCGTGATGACTACGTGTTTGTCGCCTTCCCGCCCCAGGAGCCGCCACCTTCTTCAACCGCGGAAACGGTGGCGTGTGTGAAGGGCTGATGGAATGGACTATCAGGTGGGCAGGAAGCCGTCCACCGACAAATAGCGTTCACCCGTGTCGTAATTGAACCCCAGCACAGTGGCCCCGACTGGAATCTCGGGCAGTTTTTGCGCGATGGCGGCCAGCGTGGCGCCGCTGGAAATGCCCACCAGCAGGCCTTCTTCGCGTGCGCTGCGGCGTGCGTATTCGCGGGCCGGTTCGGCGTCCACCTGGATCACGCCGTCCAGCAATTCGGTCTTCAGGTTTTTGGGGATAAAACCTGCGCCAATGCCCTGGATGGGGTGGGGCGCGGGTGCACCGCCGCTGATTACGGGTGATGCGGTGGGCTCCACCGCGAACACTTTGAGCTTGGGCCATTGGGCCTTGAGCACTTGCGCCACGCCACTGATGTGGCCGCCTGTGCCCACGCCGGTGATGAGGACGTCCACCCCATTCGGGAAGTCTTTGAGGATTTCCTGCGCCGTAGTGCGTGCATGCACGTCGATGTTGGCGGGGTTCTCGAACTGCTGGGGAATCCACGCCCCCGGCGTCTGCTCGGCCAGCTCCTGGGCGCGGGCGATGGCGCCTTTCATGCCTTTCTCGCGCGGGGTCAGGTCAAACGTAGCGCCGTAGGCCAGCATGAGGCGGCGGCGTTCGATCGACATGCTGTCGGGCATGACCAAAATCAGCTTGTAGCCTTTGACCGCGGCCACCAGGGCCAGGCCCACGCCGGTGTTGCCCGATGTGGGCTCAATGATGGTGGCGCCGGGTTTCAGTACGCCACGTTTCTCGGCGTCTTCCACCATCGCCAGCGCAATGCGGTCCTTGATCGAACCGCCCGGGTTGCTGCGTTCACTCTTCACGTACACCTTGTGGGTGCTGCCAAACAGCTTGTTGATGCGGATATGGGGCGTGTTACCAATGGTTTGCAGGACGTTGTCAAAGGCCATGGGGAGTCTCCGTGTTGGAAAAGAACGCAACCATTCTCTGCCAAATGCATGACTGGCGAGCGACAGTTTGGGCATATCGATATACCAGCCCCCGCAGGACCGATAATGGGGCGGTGAAGCCCGCCAGACCATCGCTGGTGCAATCTGGGAAACCAGGCACTGGAGGAACGTCCGGACTGCATAGGGCAGCGTAGCAGTTAACGACTGTCCACTGACAAGCTGTGTACGCAAGTGCATGGCCCTAAGGTGAGGATTAGAGCAACAGAGACGAGCCGCTTTAGTGCGGGTGAAACGGGCAATCTCTACGCGCAGCAATACCAAGTAGGCCAACGTTGACGGGGCCCCCGGAGTTGGCGGGTAGGTAGCATCGAGCCGTTTGGGTGACCAGCGGCCCAGAGTAATGGTGGTCACATGGGGGGAAACCCCCATGCACAGAATCCGGCTTATCGGTGGGCTTCACACTTTTTTTGTTGTATGGTCGAGTCTTCACAGTTATTGGGAGATGGGACCATGCGACCGATTCTTGAACTGTTGGAAAAGCAAGGTGGCGCCATCTGGAGCTTGAGCCCCGATGACAGCGTGTACAACGCGCTCGAAATGCTGGCGGACTGGAACGTGGGTGCCCTCATGGTGATGGATGGCGACAAGCTGGTCGGCGTGTTTTCCGAGCGCGATTACACCCGCAAAATTGCCTTGGCGGGGCGCTCATCCAAAGACACCAAGGTCAGTGAGATCATGACCGCCCAGGTGCTGACGGTCACTCCCAGAACTTCGACTGACGACTGCATGGCTCTCATGAGCCAGAAGAAGATCCGCCACTTGCCGGTAGTGGAGGGCAGCAAGGTGCTGGGCATGATCTCGATCCGTGACCTGATGGACAACATCATCAAGGACCGCGAACTCACCATTACCCAGCTGCAGAATTACATTTCTTCCTGAACTCTAGAACTTCTCGTAGCCCGCCAAGAAGCGCCACTGCCCCACCGGCAGGTCGGCAATCGTGACCCGTCCCAGGCGGATGCGGCGCATCGCCAGAATTTCCAAATTCGCTTGCGCGCACAGGTAGGCCACTAGGCCCGGGTGTGAGCCCTTGATGGCAAAGCGCACGCGGCTCATCTCGGGCGTGCTACTGCTCACGCTGAACTTCACGGGCGGCAGGTCGTTGCGCTCATCTTTGAGTGCATAGCCAATCGGCTTGAGCGCTTCGGGCGCCACCTCGCCCTTCACCTCCACCAAAAACTCGTGCTCCATGGTGCCCATGTCTTCGGTGAGCTTGCGCGTGGTGCGCCAGTCTTGGGTGAACACCACCAGACCGGTGGCGCCATTTTCGAGTTCGATGTCGGCTTCCAGGTTGCTGAAATGGCGCTTGAGCACCGGCGTGTCCGTGGGGTCGTGTTCCCAATGGGTTTGCGCGGTCAGGAGACTGCGCGCGTCGGGTGCGGCCTTGCGCCCGCGCACGGGCTCCAGTTCCTCGGTGCCATCGGAATACCCCGCAGGCTTGTTCAGCAGCAAGGTCACGTCGCTGAGGCTCAGCAGGGTGGCATCGGCGTCCAGCGTGACGGTCTGTTTGTCCACGCGGTGCGCAGGCTCTTCCACCACCACGTCATTTACGCGCACCCAGCCGCCGGCGATGTACTGCTCGGCCTCTTTGCGCGAGCAGTCTTTGAGGGCCATTACGCGCTTGGACAGGCGCTCGCCCGTCTCCGCCGCCACCGGTGCCACGGCAACGGGCTCTTTGCGTGGCTTGCGGAAACGGGGCTTTTTGGTGGAGGGGGCTGGGGTGGCCGCAGGGGTGACCGGGCTGGGCCTGGGCACTACCGGTGCAGGCGCCACCAGGGCGCGCGGCGGTTTGACTGGTTTGCGCAGCGTGGGGCGTGGGGGCTTGGAGTCCGGAGTGCTCATGGCTGGCCTTCTTGTTTTTGGGGGGCACCCGGATTGTCCAGGGCGTAAATGCGCTCCACATGCGCCAGCAACGAGCGCTTGGCCACGGGCCAGATGCGCGGGTCCACATCGTCATAGGCCAGCGGCAGCCAATCGTCCAGGCTGCCCAGCGGATTAGCTTTCATCACGGCGGCAATCTTGGCCTCACGCGCCAAGCGGTGGGCTTTCAGCTTGGCAATCGCCTCCAGCGCGCCGTCGATCACATGGCCATGCGCCGGCAGGATGTACTGCACGCCCAGTTCGGTACAGGCCGCGGTCAACGCGTCCAGCGAATCCAGGTAGTCGCGCATATTGCCGTCAGGCGGGTCTATCACCGTGGTGCTGCCATTGAGGATGTGGTCACCGCTGAACAGCAGGCCGTCTTCCTCCAATAGCAGGCAGACATGGTTGGCCGCGTGGCCCGGTGTGTAAATCACCTGCAGGGTGTGCACGGGTTTCAAAGCACTTTCGACGTCCAGCCCAGGCAGCATATGCGCGAGCAGCTCCTGATTTAATAGCGGCCGATCGGGTGTGAAATCGCTGGCAGCTCGGGCCGTGGGGGCGGATGGCAGGCCCAGAATCGGCGGGCCACCCTGGCACAAGGCCTGCAGGGGGGCTGCGCCCGGCGAGTGGTCGGGGTGGGAGTGGGTGCAGACGATGCGCAAGATGTTGCCGCCGCTGCCGTCTTCAAAGGCGGCTGCTTGCCACAGGCGTTGCACATGGTCGGCGTCCGCCGGGCCGGGGTCGATCACGGTGAAGCCGGTGGCGGGCTCGCCTACCAGGTAGCTGTTGGTGCCGGGGCCGGTCATCACGCCCGGGTTCGGGGCGGTCAGGCGCAGCACGTTGCGCAGCAGCGGGGTGGGGCGGTCGGTTTGCCAGGCGTCGATCAGCGAGGCGGCTGCGGGTGAAGTATCCGCAGGCAGGATGTGGGTGGGTCTAACCATGCGCTGGATGGTACGGCCAAACGCGGATAATTCGGCCATGCGAATTCCGTTCACCAAAATGCAGGGCGCGGGCAATGACTTTGTCGTGCTCGACGAAACGCGCGGCCGCCTGGGCCTGACCGAGGCGCACTACCGCTTTCTGGGCGACCGCCACTTTGGCGTGGGCGCCGACCAGATTCTCACGGTGCGCCCCTCGCCAGCCGAGGGCATTGATTTCGAATACGTCATCCACAACGCCGATGGCAATGAGGTGGAGCAGTGCGGCAACGGCTCACGCTGCTTCGCCCGCTTTGTGCACGACAAGGGCCTGACCACCAAAGACCGCATCCGCGTGCAGACCATGAAGGGCGTGATCGAACCACGCCTGAACGCCGATGGCCGGGTGACGGTGGACATGGGGGCGCCGGTGTTCGCGCTGGCCGACATTCCGTTTGACGCCAGTGGCCTCACGCTGCAGCCCATGGGTGCATGGGGAAATTGGCCTCTAGCCATCGTGGATATTGCGCCAGCAGCTCCTCTTTTGATAGCAACCGTGTCCATGGGCAACCCCCATGCGGTGACGCTGGTGGACAACGTGGACACCGCCGCCGTGGCCACGCTGGGCCCGGCCGTGCAGGCCAACCCGCGCTTTCCGCAGGGCGTGAACGTGGGCTTTCTGCAGGTGGTGGACCGCAGCCATGTGCGGCTGCGCGTGTTCGAGCGCGGCGTGGGTGAAACCCTGGCTTGTGGCACCGGCGCTTGCGCGGCGGTCGTTTCCGGCGTCCGCTTGGGCCTGCTGGACGCCCGCGTGGAGGTGCAAACCCATGGCGGCGTACTCACCATCGAATGGGCGGGTGGCGACGCCCCTGTGTTCATGACCGGCCCCGCCACCACCGTGTTCCACGGCGAAATTGACCTTCCCGAATAACCCCAACGATCGCACCATGACTACACCCGTGAACCACGCCTTGGCCCACCCCATCACCGAAGACGACATCGCCAATTACCTGGCCAACACGCCCGACTTCTTCCAGCGCCATGCCGAGCTGCTGGCCACGGTGCAGTTCACCAGCCCGCACAGCCACCGCGCTGTGAGCCTGCAGGAACGCCAAGCCGAGATGTTGCGCGAGAAGATCAAACTGCTGGAGCAGCGCATCATGGAAATGATCCGCAACGGCAATGAGAACGTCATGCTGTCGGACAAGATCCTGCGCTGGGCGCGTACCCTGTTTCTGACCAACGACCTGCAGGCCCTGCCCGCGCAAATCGTGCAAGAGATCCAGGACCAGTTCGCCGTGCCCCAGGTGGGCCTGCGCCTCTGGGACGTGGCCGCCGCGTATGCCGGCCTGCCCTGTGCACAGGGCGTGAGCGACGACGCCAAGGTGTTCGCCGCCTCGCTGACCGAGCCCTTTTGTGGCCTGAACACCGGCTTTGAAGCCGTGGGTTGGCTGGACGATACGGCCCATGTCAGCTCGCTGGCGCTGATTCCCCTGCGCAGCGGTGAAGGCGGTGGCAGCGTGTTTGGCATCCTGGTGCTGGCCTCCAGCGACGCGCATCGCTTCAACAGCGGCATGGGCACCGACTTCCTGGCCCGCATCGGCGACCTGGCCAGCGCGGCGCTGTCGCGCCTGCGTTAACCCCCACTGGCCGTGAACACGGACGACGCCTCGCTGGTTGAAAAATACCTGGAGTACGTCCGCGTAGAAAAACGCCTCGCGGCGCGAACGGTGGAGCTGTACGCGCTGGACCTGGGCAAGCTCAGCGCTAACGCGGCCAAGCTGTCGGTGGCCTTGGTCGAGGTTAAAAATAACCACATCCGCCGCTGGGTGGCACAGATGCACAGTGGCGGTCGCAGCGGCCGCGGCATTGCGCTCATCCTCTCGGGTTGGCGCGGCTTCTACACCTGGCTGGGCCGCCAGGGCCTTGTGAGCAGCAACCCGGTGCAGGACGTGCGTTCTCCCAAAGCTCCCAAACCCCTGCCCAAGGCCCTGGCCGTGGACGACGCGGTGCAGTTTGCCGACTTCGAGAGCGACGACAACGCCTGGCTGGAAGCGCGCGACGCGGCCATGGTGGAACTGCTCTACGGTAGTGGTCTGCGTGTGGGCGAACTGGTGGGGCTGGACGTGGTGGCCGGCAAGGACGCCAAAGGCTGGGTGGACCTGCAGGCCGCCGAGGCCCATGTGCTGGGCAAGGGCAGCAAGCGCCGCACCGTGCCGGTAGGCAAGACTGCGCTGGAGGCCTTGACGCGCTGGCTGGAGCTGCGCGGGCCGCTGGGCACCGCCACCGGGGCACCTACGGCCGCCACCCAGGCCGATGCGGCTGCCGCGCTGTTTACCGGGCGCAATGGCACGCGGCTGACGGCCCAAAGCGTGTGGCAGCGCCTCAAGCGCCGCAGCCAACTGGCAGGCCTGAACACCCCGGTGCACCCACACATGCTGCGTCACTCGTTTGCCAGCCATGTGCTGCAAAGCAGCGGCGACCTGCGCGCCGTGCAGGAACTGTTGGGCCACGCCAACATCACCACCACGCAGGTCTATACGCGGCTGGACTTTCAGCACCTGGCCAAGGCCTACGACGCGGCCCACCCGCGGGCGCGCCTGCGCACCCCCAAAAAAGACTGAGCGAAGTCTGTAAGTCTTGTAAACAAGTGTCGGCCCTCGCGTGTCGCACAATCGCCCCCATGAAAACCATTCGCCTGCGCGCCGGCAAAGAGCGCTCCCTGTTGCGCCGCCATCCCTGGATTTTTGAGTCTGCCATTGCCAAGGGCAGTGGTGACAGCGGCGAGACCGTGCGGGTGGAGTCCGCCGAAGGCCAGTTCCTCGGCTGGGCGGCCTTCAGCCCACAGTCCAAGATCCGTGCGCGGGTCTGGAGTTTTGATGAGGCGCAGCGCATTGATGCTAGCTTTTTTATAGCTGCTTGCGCAGCGTCTGTGAGGGCTAGAGCCCGATTTGATGTCAAGAGCGATGGCGTGCGCCTGGTCCACGGCGAGTCCGATGGCTTGCCCGGTTTGATTGTGGACCGCTATGGCGACACGCTGGTGGCCCAGTTCACCTCGGCCGGCGTGGAGAAGTGGAAGGGCGTGATTGCCGACGCGCTGTTGGCCGCCACGGGCTTGACCAAGCTGTACGAGCGCTCGGACGCCAGCAGCCGTGGGCTGGAGGGCTTGCCCGAGGTGACGGGCTGGCTGCGTGGGGAGGGTGCAACCGACCTGGTGCTGCAGGAGCACGACTGGAAGCTGGCGCTCAGCATCGCAGACGGCCACAAGACTGGCTTCTACCTGGACCAGCGCGACAGCCGCAAGCGCTTTGCCGATGCGACGCGCCGCCTGGGCTTTCAACGCGTGCTCAACTGCTACTGCTACACAGGTGGCTTCACCGTGGCGGCCCTGTCGGGCGGTGCTGGCCATGTCACCTCCATCGACTCCAGCGGCCCGGCCATTGAAAAAGCAGCGGCCAATGTGGCGCTGAACGGCTTTGACGCCAGCCGCGCCAGTTTCATGGATGCCGACGTGAACGCCAGTCTGCGCGCCTTTGGGGCCGAAGGCCGCAGCTTTGACGCCATCATCCTGGACCCGCCCAAGTTTGCCCCCACCGTGGCCCACGCCGAGCGCGCGGCGCGTGCTTACAAGGACATCAACCGTCTTGCGTTCAAGCTGCTGGAGCCCGGTGGCGTGCTGTTCACCTACAGCTGCTCGGGTGGTATCAGCGCCGACCTGTTCCACAAAATCATCGCGGGGGCGGGTTCCGATGCGGGCGTGGACGGCTATATCACCGAACGCATGGGCGGCGCACCCGACCACCCCATGACGATTGCTTTCCCGGAAGGGGAGTACCTCAAGGGGCTGGTGGTGATGCGGCGGGCCTTATAGGCGCAGGCGCTGCCAAACTTTGAATTGCTGACTACACTTCGCAGTTGTCCTCTTTTTGCACTGCACCATTTTTGGATTGAACGATGAGCTTGATTCCCGCCACCATCCTGACCGGCTTTCTGGGTTCCGGCAAAACCACGCTCCTGAAGCGCGTGCTGGCCGAAGCCCATGGCCAGAAAATTGCCGTCATCGAAAACGAATTCGGTGAAGAAAACATTGACAGCGACATTCTGGTCAGCGACACGAATGAGCAAATCATCCAGATGAGCAACGGCTGCGTCTGCTGCACCATCCGCGAAGACCTGCGCACCACGCTGAAAGATCTGGCCGAGAAGAAGCGCAAGGGCGAATTGGACTTTGAGCGCGTGGTGATCGAAACCACGGGCGTGGCCGACCCCGGCCCCGTGGCGCAAACCTTCTTCATGGACGACGAGATTGCCGAGACCTACCTGCTGGACTCCATCCTGACGTTGGTGGACGCCAAGCATGCGGTGCAGCAGCTCAACGACCGCCAGGAAGCGCGCCGCCAGATCGGCTTCGCCGACCAGATATTCATCAGCAAGTCCGACCTGGTATCCAAGGACGAGTTGGACGCCTTGATGCACCGCATCAAGCACATGAACCCGCGCGCGCCCCAAAAGGCGGTGCATTTTGGCGACGTGTCGCTGAAAGAGGTGTTTGATCTGCGCGGCTTCAACCTGAACGCCAAGCTGGACATCGACCCCGACTTCCTCAAGGAAGACGACCATGACCACCACGATCATGACCATGCGCCCGGCGAACATTGCGACCATCCCTCGCACCAGCATGACCACGCACATGGGGACCATGGCGGCCACGGCCACCACCATCACCACGATGACGACGTAAAAAGCTTCGTCTTCAAGTCCGAACGACCGTTTGACCCCGCCAAGCTCGAAGACTTCCTGGGCGCCATCGTCAACATCTATGGCCCGCGCATGCTGCGTTACAAGGGCGTGCTCTATATGCAAGGCACCGAGCGCAAGGTCATCTTCCAGGGCGTGCACCAGCTCATGGGCAGCGATCTGGGCCCCGCATGGGCCGAGGGGGAGCAGAAGTGCAGCAAAATGGTCTTCATTGGCATTGATCTGCCCAAGGACATATTCCTGCAGGGCATGGAGCAATCCTTGGTCTGACAGCGGCTGCCCTCTAGATACCTACCAATAACCGGCTGGGAGCCAAATGATTGTCTCGCTTTTGCAACTGATGGGTTTCCCGATGGGGAAACCTGTACACTCGCGCGCCGAAGAAACCCCCGTTTCACCGTCTGCAAAGACGACGAAAGGGGCTGCAGCCACCAGGGACCATGTGCAGGCGAGTACTGCCAGGAGACAAGAAGTGAAAGCGAATTCCGGGAAAGATACCAAAGCCAAAGCCGTCAACGCTAAGGACGCCAAAGCCAAGGTCAGCGCAAAACCCAGTGCCAAAGCACCTGCCAAGCCAGCAGCCAAGCCGGCGGTGAAGGTGTCCGCCAAGGTTGCGGCCAAACCCGCAGCCAAGGCCGCGCCCAAAGCCGTTGCCAAGCCAGCAGCCAAACCCGCCGCCAAAGCGGTCAAGGCCAGCAAGCCTGTGGCCAAGGCCCCCGTGAAAGCGGTCGCCAAAGCCCCAGCGAAAACAGTGGCCAAAGCCGCTGCCAAACCTGTTGCGAAGGTGGCCCCCAAGGCCGCGCCCAAGCCAGCAGTTAAAATCAAGGCGCCGACGCCCGCTGCCAGCAAACCCAGTCCCGCCAAAGCGGCTGCGGTGGTGGCGGTGGCGCCAGTGCCCGTGGTCCCTGCGAAATCAGGGCGCCCTTCTTCCCGGTTGGCGCAACTTACCGTGCCATCCATGGCGCAATCTGTGGCCTCCACAGCCGCCAAAGCCACCTACACCCTTACCATGTCCTCCCCCGTGATTGCCCCCGTTATTCCGTCCATTGCCAAGAAGGACGCCAAGCTTGCCAACAACTGGAAGTCCAAGCCCGTCGCGGAGTTGACCGATGCCGAGTTGCTGGCCATGCCCGACTCCGAGTACATGAACGACGTGCAACTGGCTGCGTTCCGCCTCAAGCTCTCCATCCTCAAGCGCGACATCTTGAACAGCGCCGGTGAAACCACCGAGCATCTGCGTGAAGACACCTCCGTGGTGCCCGATCCCGCAGACCGCGCCACTATTGAAGAAGAACACGCGCTGGAGCTGCGCACCCGCGACCGGGAGCGCAAGCTGCTGAAGAAAATCGAGCAGTCCATCGTGCGCATTGATGCAGGCGACTACGGCTACTGCGACGAAACCGGTGAGCCTATCGGTGTCGGACGTTTGCTGGCGCGTCCCACGGCCACGCTGTCGCTGGAAGCGCAGCAGCGCCGTGAGCTCAAGCAGAAAATGTTTGGCGACTGATTGTTTCTGCGCTGAACCAGCCCGTTTCATTACTCTATGGCGACCAAAGACGATCGACCCGGTTTGTTGTCCAAGGTGGCGATGTTTGTCCGCAATCCGACCAAAGACTGGTCAGAGCTGGACCGCGCCGAGCCCGAGCAGGAAAGTGGTTATGACAAACAGGCCCTCAAGGCCATGATCGAGCGCAAGCGGCAAAATGACTTTGTCCGCAAGCGCGAGTTCGACCAGCTGCGCAAACTGCGCAACCGCGATCCATCCGCCGCTGCGGGGCTGGCGCGCCCCTCGTTTTTCCAGACCAGCATTCCCACCGACCCGGATGGCCGTGCGGTCACGTTGAAGAAAATCGACGAGATCGAGGCCCAGATGTCCAAGCAGTGGTGGAAGGGTAAGCAGGATGCTGCCGCGGCCCAAGCCAATGGCGGGGCGGCTGCGTCGGATGACGGCCCGTCAGCAGACCTGTCGCTGCCCATGCCCCAGCACCCGGGCTCTTCTGCGCCTACTGTGCCTGCCACCCTGTCGTCCCATTTTGACGCCACCGAATCCTCTGATCTGGGCTCCAGCCCACCCAGCGGCCAGCTCTCGGAATACGCCCCCACCGAAATGGGTGTGGGCATGCCGCCCCCCATGTCGTCCCACGTGCCCTTGCATGCGGTGCCGCGTACGCGTACCCCCATGCCCATGCCTCCGGTGGGCCAGGGTTTGACGGGTGATGAAAACTCCGACCTGTCGTTTTCCACCTCCAAGCTGTTCGCGATCGAGGTAGACGACATGGCCACCGACCCTGAGTTGGAGGAGGCCGCCATCCGCTTCGCCAATGGGGATGACGGTGGTGCGGAAAGTGGCCTGTTGATGGCATTGTGCGGTAGTGCACTGGTGCCGGAAGTCGCCTTGTCGTGGGCTGCTGCGTTGCTGGACCTGTACCGCGCAACCAACAACCGGGAGCGTTTTGATTGGGCAGTGGTCGAGTTTGCCCAGTGGTGGGGGGCTGCCATTCCCAGCTGGGAGTCGTTGCCAAACGCCGCGCAGAGTGCTGGGACCACGTCTTCCGCACCCTTGGCTTCTGGGCCCGGTGAGGCCCATGTAGATGCCGTCTGGCACAGCCCCTCTGAGCTCACCGTGCAAGCCATGGAAGACCTGCGCGATGCCATGTCCTTCCAGCCACCGCCTTGGGTGATTGGTTGGTCCCACCTCACACGCATTGATGCGCAGGCGATGCCTTTGTTGGGCGGCCTGTTTGCCAGCCTGTGCGATGAACCGGTGTCACTGTGCTTCAGCGGCGCCGACAGTCTGGTCCAGGCCTTGCGCAGCATCACGCCATCGGGGGACCGCGGTGTGGATTCCTCTTGGTGGGGCGTGCGCCTGAATGCCCTGCGTGCCATGGAAATGCTTGACGAATTTGAGCTGGTTGCGCTGGACTACTGCGTCACCTATGAAGTCTCGCCGCCCGCTTGGGAGCCAGCCCGGTGTACCTTCGAATTGGTGCACAGCGGTGCTGCCGCCGGTGCGGATGGAGCCCGCGACGGCGGACGTGGTTTTGAAAATGCCGCCACCGTGCCCATGGGGCTGGACACTCCCCAGACCACCGGTTTGGAGTTGCGCGGTGATGTGCTGGGTGATGCCACGCAGGCGTTGGCGGGGCTGGATGCGGCCCGCGAGGAGGGCGGCCGCATCGCGGTGTCGTGCCGCCACCTGATTCGGGTGGATTTTTCGGCAGCCGGCAGTATTCTCAACTGGGTGGCCATGCGCGAATCCGAAGGCTGCCTGGTGCAGTTTCAGGATGTGCACCGCCTGGTTGCTGCTTTTTTCAACGTCATTGGCATCAATGAGCATGCCCGTGTCATCCCCCGCGCCATCTGAGTAGATGCCGCGGCAGGTGCTGCGGCTTGAATTCGGCGCCAACCCCCGCATGTCAGACAGCATGGAACAATTTCACGGCACCACCATCATCAGCGTTCGCCGCAAAACCCCGCAGGGCGACCAGGTCGCTATCGGTGGCGATGGGCAAGTCACCCTGGGCAACATCGTCGTCAAGGGCTCGGCCCGCAAGGTGCGCAAGCTGCACCATGGCAAGGTGCTGGCCGGTTTTGCTGGCGCCACCGCCGATGCCTTCACCCTCTTTGAGCGCTTTGAGGCCAAGCTGGACAAACACCAGGGGCACTTGGTGCGCGCCGCGATTGAGTTGACCAAGGACTGGCGCACCGACCGCGTGCTGCGCCGGCTGGAGGCCATGCTGGCCGTGGCCGACAAGGATGCGTCTCTCATCATCACCGGCAATGGCGATGTGCTGGAGCCTGAGAACGGCATCGTGACTATTGGCTCTGGCGGAGCCTACGCGCAGGCCGCGGCGGTCGCGCTGCTCAACCATACCGAGTTGCCCGCCGCCGACATCGTGAAACGCTCCCTGGAAATTGCCGGCGAGCTGTGCATTTACACAAACATGCACCACACCATCGAAACGCTCTGAGACCATGCAATCCCTCTCTCCCCAAGACATCGTTGCCGAACTCGACAAACACATCGTTGGGCAGGCCCAGGCCAAGCGCGCGGTAGCCATCGCTTTGCGCAACCGCTGGCGTCGGCAAATGGTGGACGCAGCGCTGCGCAGCGAAATTACGCCCAAAAACATCCTGATGATTGGTCCCACGGGCGTGGGCAAGACCGAGATCGCCCGCCGTCTGGCGCGTCTGGCCGATGCCCCGTTCATCAAGGTCGAGGCGACCAAGTTCACCGAGGTGGGCTATGTGGGCAAGGATGTGGACTCCATCATCCGTGACTTGGCCGACATCGCAGTGAAGCAAACCCGCGAGGCCGAGAAAGCCAAGGTGCGAGCCCGCGCCGAAGACGCTGCGGAAGAACGCATTCTGGATATTCTGGTTCCGCCACCACGCGCGGAGTTTGGCTTTGCCGCGGCTGGCGACGCACCTGAGAGCACGGCACGCCAGACCTTCCGCAAGAAGTTGCGCGAAGGCCAGTTGGCGGACCGTGAGGTTGAAATCGATGTAGCCGCTCCCACGCCGCAGTTGGAAGTGATGGGGCCGGCGGGCATGGAAGAAATGACAGAGCAACTGCGCGGCATGTTCGGCCAGATGGGCCAGAACAAGCGCCAGACCCGCAAGCTCAAGATCAGCGAAGCGCACAAGCTGCTGGTAGACGAAGAGGCTGCCAAGCTCGTCAACGAGGACGACATCAAGAGCCAGGCCTTGCACCTGCTGGAGCAGAGCGGCATTGTGTTCATTGACGAGATTGACAAGGTGACTTCGCGCAGCGAAGGCAGTGGCGCCGAAGTCTCGCGCCAGGGGGTGCAACGGGACTTGCTGCCGCTGGTGGAGGGCACCACGGTGTCCACCAAATACGGCATGGTCAAGACCGACCACATTCTCTTTGTGGCTTCAGGCGCGTTCCATCTCAGCAAGCCCAGTGATTTGATCCCCGAGTTGCAAGGGCGCTTTCCGATTCGCGTGGAGCTGCAGTCGCTCTCGGTGCAGGACTTTGAAGCCATCCTCACGCAAACCCATGCCTCGCTGGTCAAGCAATACCAGGCGCTGCTGGCCACCGAGCAGGTGACGCTGACCTTCACACCTGAAGGCATCACGCGTCTGGCGCAAATCGCCTTTGAGGTGAACGAACGCACGGAAAACATCGGCGCCCGGCGCCTGTCCACCGTCATGGAGCGCCTGCTGGATGAAGTAAGCTTTGGGGCGGTGGACCTGGCTGGCCAAACCGTGCAGGTGGATGCTGCCTATGTAGACGCTCGCCTGGGAGAGCTCAGCCAGAACGAGGATCTTTCGCGTTACATCCTGTAACCCCTGTCGGACGAGCGGTATTTGCCCCGGCGCTTCAAGCATCACTTTCATAAGGTGCGCTAAGTGCTTAATTTAGAACGATTTTCAGGCATTCGTTGCCTGCAAAATCGCTTCTAAGTCCTTGATTTCATTGGAAAAAATTCGCGCAAGCCCTCTTGCGAACATGGCTTTTGCTGATACAGTGCAAAAAAGTGCAATTTAGTGGTGAAAAGTGCCGCGAAATTGCTATTCCAAGCTGTCGCAGTAGAAAAAGGGTGTTTTAGCGTGTTTCAAGGGGCCTCGTCTCTCAGTCTGGATGCGAAAGGTCGGTTATCAGTACCGACTCGGCATCGTGACGTCTTGAGCGCGACGGCCGCCGGCCAACTCACGATCACCAAACACCCCCATGGCTGCCTGATGGTGTTCCCCCGCCCGGAGTGGGAAAAATTTCGCGAGCGCATTGCTGCGTTGCCGATGTCCGCCCAGTGGTGGAAGCGCATCTTTCTGGGCAACGCCATGGACGTGGAGATGGACGCTACTGGGCGTGTGCTGGTGTCCCCCGAGCTGCGTGAAGCGGCAGGCATTGCCAAAGACACCATGCTGCTGGGCATGGGCAACCACTTTGAACTCTGGGACAAGGCCACTTACGACGCCCAAGAGGCCAAGGCCATGCAGGGCGAGATGCCCGATGTCTTCAAAGACTTTTCTTTCTAAGGTGTGACGGTGGAAGCTCCTTGGACCCACACCACCGTCTTGTTGAACGAAGCAGTAGACGCATTGTTCAGCAACGACGGGCAGGCCTATGCGGGCGCGGCGGACGGCACCTACGTCGATGCCACCTTTGGTCGCGGCGGCCATTCGCGCCGCATTCTTGAGCAATTGAGTCCCACTGGTCGCTTGGTCGCCTTTGACCGCGATCCCGACGCCGTGGCGCAATCCGCCAGCATCACCGACCCCCGTTTCTCTATCCGCCACGAAGGTTTCTCCCATCTGGGTGAACTGCCCGCGGCCAGCCTAGCTGGTGTGCTGATGGATCTGGGTGTGAGCTCCCCCCAGATTGACAACCCACAGCGGGGCTTCAGCTTCCGCTTTGAAGGTCCCCTGGATATGCGCATGGACACCACGCGCGGTGAGAGTGTGGCCCAGTGGCTGGCAACGGCCGAGATCAATCAAATCGCGGAGGTGATACGTGAATATGGTGAAGAACGGTTTGCTGGGCCAATTGCAAAGGCGATTGCTGCTCGCCGACAGGAACGGGGGCCAATTTCAACCACCTCCGAGCTGGCCCAACTCGTGGCTGACACGGTCAAAACCCGCGAGCAGGGCCAGAACCCTGCAACGCGCACATTTCAGGCTCTTCGGATTTTCATCAACGCCGAGCTTGAGGAGTTGCAACAAGCGTTAGATGCGAGCCTGGACGTGCTGGAGGTGGGTGGGCGCCTGGCAGTGATCAGCTTTCACTCACTGGAAGACCGCATCGTCAAGCAGTTCATTGCCAAGCACTCCAAAGAAGAATACGACCGCCGTGCGCCCTTTGCGGTGCCCAAAGTCATGAAGCTCAAGGCGCTGGACCGCATCAAACCCAGCGCGGCCGAAGTGGCGGGCAACCCCCGCTCGCGCAGCGCCATCTTGCGCGTTGCACAAAGGATGGCAGCATGATGCGCATCAATCTGGTGCTGGTGCTGGCCGTTGTGGCCAGCGCTTTGTATTTGGTGGGTGTGCAGTACGAGTCGCGCCGCGTGTTCACTGAGCTGGACAAGTCCCGCGCCGACGCACGGCGTCTGGAAACCGAGTACGGCCGCCTGCAAGTGGAGAAGCGCGAACAGGCCACCTCCGCCCGCGTAGAGCGCCTGGCGCGCGAGAAGCTGCAAATGCGTCAGGTGACCCCTGCCATCACCAGCTATGTGACCTACAGCGCCCCCGAGGCGGCTGCCAGTGTGGCTACCAATGCATCTGCGGGGCAGGGCAGCAAATGACGCGCCGCGGGATTCAATACACGTCCAGCCCGCTCCTGGCCAGTCGCACGCCGGTGTGGCGCAGCAAGTTTGTGGTGGGTGCGATTGCGCTGGGCTTCACGGGTCTGGTGGCGCGTGCTGCCTATATCCAGGTGGTGGCCAATGATTTTTTCCAGCGCCAGGGTGAAGTGCGGTTTGCCCGCACCATCGACCTGCCTGCCAACCGCGGCCGCATTCTGGACCGCAATGGCCTGATTCTGGGCTCCAGCGTGCCTGCGCCCAGCATCTGGGCGATTCCCGAAGACGTGGAGCTGGAAAAAGGCCAACTGGCCCAACTGGCCAAGCTGCTGGAGATGCCGGCTGCTGACCTGTCCAAGAAGCTGGACGACGAGGACAAGTCCTTTGTCTGGATCAAGCGGCAGGTGGACGCGGACGTTGCCAAGAAAATCAGCGACCTCAACATCAAGGGCATTTACCAGCGCAAGGAGTACAAGCGCCAGTACCCCGAGGGGGAGTCTGCTGCGCACATCGTGGGTTTCACCAATGTGGAGGACAACGGCCAGGAAGGCGTGGAGCTCATGTTCAACAAGGAGCTGCTGGGCCGCCCCGGCATGCGCCATGTGATCAAGGACCGCCTGGGCCGCGCTGTGGAAGACGTGGGTGAGGTGGTGCAGCCCGTGGCCGGGCGTGACTTGCAGCTCAGCATCGACAGCAAGATCCAATTCTTTGCCTACCAGAAGCTGCGCGACTCGGTGCTGAGCAACAAGGCCAAGGCTGGCAGCGTGGTGGTGCTGGACGCCATCACGGGCGAAGTGCTGGCCCTGGCCAACTACCCTAGCTACACGCCCGACAAGCGCCAGAACCTGACTGGGGCGCAGCTGCGCAACCGCGCGCTGACCGACACCTTCGAGCCTGGCTCGGTGATGAAGCCTTTCACCGTGGGGCTGGCGCTGGAAACCGGACGCGTCAAGCCGTCCACCATCATCGATACGGCCCCCGGCTCGGTCACCATCACGGGGGCGACTATCCACGATTCGCACCCCCATGGCGCGCTGACGGTGGAGCAGGTGATCCAGGTGTCCAGCAACGTGGGCACCACCAAGATCGCCATGCAAATGCCTGCCAGCGAGATGTGGCAAACCTTCTCGCAAGCCGGGTTTGGTCAGAAGCCGCAGATTGAATTCCCGGGGGCTGTGTCGGGCCGCCTGCGCCCTTACAAGTCGTGGCGCCCCATCGAGCAGGCCACCATTTCGTACGGCTATGGCATGTCGGCCTCGCTGTTCCAGATGGTGCGCTCCTACACCGTGTTTTCGCACGGCGGCAACATCATTCCGGCCACCCTGCTCAAGACCAGCGAGCCTGCGGTGGGCGTGCCCGTGTTCTCGGAGCAGACCGCGGCCAAGATCCGCCACATGCTGCAAATGGCCGCTGGCCCTGGCGGTACCGGCCCCAAGGCGCAAACCATTGGCTACTCGGTGGGTGGCAAGTCCGGCACCGCTTACAAGCAAGTGGGCAAGGGATACGGCACCGATGGCAACCGCAAGTACCGCAGCTGGTTTGTGGGCATGGCGCCCATCGACCAGCCGCGCGTGATTGTGGGCGTGATGCTGGACGAGCCCAGCAACGGCAAGTACTTCGGCGGCGATGTGGCGGCCCCGGTGTTCAGCGAAACCGTGCAGCAGACCCTGCGCATGCTCGGCGTGCAGCCCGACATGGCGGTGCGCCCGCAAATCCAGGCCGATGCCGTGGAGGAGAGCTTCTGATGCACACGCTCAGCACGCCTCTTGACGTGGTGCAGTGGTTGCGTAGCCAGGGCTGCACCGCCCTGGCTTCAGACAGCCGCGCCGTGACCGCAGGCGATGCCTTTATTGCCTGGCCTGGCGCAGCAGTAGATGCGCGCCGTTTTGTGCCGCAAGCGCTGACCCAAGGCGCGCTGGCGTGCTTGGTCGAGCAGGACGGTGCCGGGGCGTTTGACCTGCCGACCGATGTCGTGGGCAGCTATGCAGGCCTGAAGGCCGACACCGGCTCCATTGCCTCCGCGTTTTATGGCGAGCCGTCGCAGTCCCTGGCCATGGTGGCGATTACTGGCACCAATGGCAAGACCAGCACCGCCTGGTGGCTGGCCCAGGCCCTGTCTGCTCTGCCTGCCGGGCAGGCGTTGCCCTGCGGCGTGATTGGCACCCTGGGTGTGGGCCGCCCGCCCGTGGTGGAGTCCACCGGCTTAACGACGCCCGACCCTGTGCTGCTGCAGAAAACCCTGCGCCAGTTTGTGGACGATGGGCTGCGTGCCTGCGCCATCGAAGCTTCGTCGATTGGTATCGAGGAGCATCGCCTACAGGGCATGGCCGTGCGCGTGGCCGTGCTCACCAATTTCACCCAAGACCATCTGGACTACCACGGCAGCATGCAGACCTACTGGCAGGCCAAGCGCAAGCTGTTTGGCTGGCCGGGTCTGGCGCATGCGGTGCTCAACATCGATGACCCGCAGGGCCTGGTGTTGGCCGATGAGCTGGCCGATAGCGCGCTGGACGTGTGGACCACCTCGGTGCAGCAGCCTGCGCGCCTGCAGGCTCGCAACGTGCGCCACAACGCCCACGGCATGGTGTTTGACGTGGTGGAGGGCACTGCGGTGCATACGTTGCAGTCCCAGGCCGTGGGCCTGTACAACGTGTCGAATTTGTTGGGTGTGATTGCCTCCATGCGCTGCCTCGGTGTGGCGCTGGACGCTGCAGTGCAGGCTTGCGCCGCACTGCGGCCCGTGCCTGGCCGCATGGAGTGCCTGGGTGGCGAGCAAGCGCCCCTGGTGGCAGTGGACTATGCCCACACGCCCGACGCGCTGGCCCAGGCGCTGCTGGCACTGCGCCCGATTGCGCAAGAGCGTGGCGGACAGCTCTGGTGTGTGTTTGGTTGCGGTGGTGACCGCGATGCCTCCAAGCGCCCGCTGATGGGCGCCATTGCCGTGCAGCAGGCCGACCGTGTGGTGGTGACCAGCGACAACCCGCGCAGCGAAAAACCCGAAGCCATCCTTGCCCAGATTTTGCTGGGCATGGTGGACGCTAAAGGTGTGGATGTGGACGTGGACCGCGCCCAGGCGATTCGCCAGGCGGTGCTGGGTGCACAGAGCCAGGACGTGATTTTGGTGGCCGGCAAGGGCCACGAAGCCACGCAGGACATCGCCGGCACCAAGCACGTGTTTTCTGACCGGGCCCACGTGGCCCTGGCGTTGGAGGCGCGCGCATGAGCCCCATGATGACACTGGCCCAACTGGCTGCGTGGACCGGCGGACAGGCCGTGGGCGACCCCAGCACCCGCATCCTGCGGGTGCACACCGATACCCGCACGATTGCAACCGGCGACCTGTTTGTGGCGCTGCGCGGTGAACGCTTTGACGCGAACGATTTTTTGCAAGATGCCCAGTCCCAAGGCGCAGCGGCAGTCCTGTGCCACGCTGGCTTGGATGCTGCGTCTTACCCTGCAGGCTTGCCGCGCGTAGAGGTGGCCGACACCAAGGCTGCGCTGGGCCAACTCGCCACCCAGTGGCGTGCCCAGTTCAGCCTGCCGGTGATCGCTGTGACTGGTAGCAACGGCAAAACCACGGTGACCCAGATGCTGGCCAGCATTCTGGATGCCTACGCCCCCCATGGTGCGGCGCTGGCCACCAAGGGCAATTTCAACAACGACATTGGTGTGCCCCTGACGTTGCTGCGCATGCGCGCCGAGCACCGTATCGCCGTGGTCGAGTTGGGCATGAACCACCGGGGCGAGATTCCGGTGCTGGCCGCCATGGTGCAGCCTACTGTGGCCCTGGTGAACAACGCGCAGCGCGAACACCTGGAGTTCATGCAAACCGTGGAAGCCGTGGCTTGGGAAAACGGCGCCGTGATCCAATCGCTGCCCACCAACGGCACGGCGGTGTTCCCGGCTGACGACGCCTTCACCCCGCTGTGGCAAGGCTTGACGGGCGTGCGCGCGAGCAGCCAGTTTGCGGTGGATGCACCGACGGCCCAGGTGGTGGGCCAGCACGCACAGTGGGCGGCTGGTGCCTGGCAGGTGCAAGCTACGGCTCCGCAAGGCGCACTGCGTTACCGGCTGGCCATTGCGGGCCGCCACAACGTGAAGAATTCTTTGGCCGCCGCTGCGTGCGCGCTGGCGGCCGGTGTGCCCGTGGTCGCGGTGGAGCAGGGGCTCAACGCCTTCCTCCCGGTCAAGGGCCGCTGCCGTGCAATGCAGCTGTCCGCCGCGTCTGTGGACGCCACGCTGGTGGACGACACCTACAACGCCAACCCCGACTCCGTGCGTGCCGCCATCGATGTGCTGGCCGACCTGCCGGGCCCGCGCCTGCTGGTGCTGGGCGACATGGGCGAGGTGGGCGAGCAAGGCCCCGAGTTCCATGCCGAAGCCGGGGCCTATGCCCAGGCGCGCGGCATCGACCATGTGCTGGTGCTGGGGGTGTTGAGCGTGCATGTGGTGCAGACCTGTGCCGTGGCCCGCCATTTCAACGATGTGCACGCGCTCAACGACGCCGCCTTGGCTTTGCTGCCCCGGGTGGCCAGCGTGCTGGTCAAGGGTTCGCGCTTCATGCGTATGGAGCGTGTCGTCGAAGCGCTCTCGGCGCTCCCTGTTTCCCCGGAGGCCCCATCCCATGCGGCCTGATCTGTTTGGAGAGTTTTCATGCTGCTGAGCCTGGCCCAATGGCTGCAAAGCCTGTCGCCCGAGTTCGGGTTTTTTCGCGTGTTCCAGTACCTCACTTTCCGTGCGGTGATGGCGGCCATGACGGCCTTGCTGATCGGTTTGGCGGCAGGTCCCTATGTGATTCGCCGCCTGCGTGAGCTCAAGATTGGCCAGCCGATTCGCGGCTATGGCATGGAATCGCACCTGAGCAAGAGCGGCACGCCCACCATGGGTGGTGTGCTGATCTTGCTGGCCATTGCCACCTCCACGTTGCTGTGGGCCGACCTGTCCAACCGCTTTGTCTGGATCGTGCTGCTGGTGACCCTGGGTTTCGGCGCCATTGGCTGGGCCGACGATTGGCGCAAGGTGGTGCACAAAGACCCCGAGGGCATGCGCTCACGCGAGAAGTATTTCTGGCAATCGGTGATTGGTCTGCTGGCCGCGCTGTACCTGGTGTTCAGCATTTCCGAAAGCTCCAACCTGCGCGTGATCGAGCTGTTCTTTAACTGGGTGCGCTCCGGTTTCGATGTGAACCTGCCGCCCAAGGCCGGGCTGTTGCTGCCCTTCATCAAGGAAGTGACCTACCCCTTGGGGGTTTTGGGCTTTGTGGTGTTGACGTATTTGGTGATCGTGGGCTCCAGCAATGCGGTGAACCTGACTGACGGCCTGGACGGTCTGGCCATCATGCCCGTGGTGATGGTGGGCTCGGCACTGGGCGTGTTTGCCTATGTGACGGGTAGCGTGGTCTATTCCAAGTACCTGTTCTTCCCCTACATCCCGGGTTCCGGCGAGCTGCTGATTTTCTGTTCGGCCATGGCCGGTGCGGGTCTGGCGTTTTTGTGGTTCAACACCCATCCTGCCCAGGTGTTTATGGGTGATGTGGGTGCGTTGGCTCTCGGTGGCGCGCTGGGCACCATCGCCATCATCGTGCGGCAGGAAATTGTGCTGGCCATCATGGGCGGTGTTTTTGTCGCCGAAGCCGTGTCGGTGATGCTGCAGGTGACCTACTTCAAATACACCAAGAAGAAATTTGGCGAAGGCCGTCGCCTGCTGAAGATGGCGCCGCTGCACCACCACTTTGAAAAGTCGGGTTGGAAAGAAACCCAGGTGGTGGTCCGCTTCTGGATCATCACCATGCTGCTCTGCCTGGTGGGCCTGTCCACCCTGAAATTGCGATGAACGAACACGAAGAGCACCTCCCCGGCGAACACCCCGCAGCGTCCACTCCGGACGGCGGGGCGCAGCCGTCTGTGCCCGACGCGCAGCCCGCTGCGCCAGAAGAGGTGTCAGACGTGCCTGCCGTAGAGGCCGTACCTGTCACGGTCGAGCTTGCTGAACCGGTGGAATCCGCCAAGGAAGCCCGTGGCCTGCCCACCACGCTGACGGCCGCGCGCGACGCTGCGGCTTTTGTGGCGCAGATTTTTGCGGACACGCATGCCGAGAAGGCTGAGCCCGTGGTGCTGGTGGACGATGCGCAGGTAGAGCTTGAGGAGGCCTTGGCCCCGGAGCCACTGGTGGACGCACCTTTCCAACCGTTGCTGGGCCAGAACATCCTGATCCTGGGTTTGGGCGCCTCCGGCCTGGCCATGGCGCGCTGGTGCGCCCGTACGGGTGCAGCCAGCATCACCGTGGCGGACACGCGCGCAGCCCCACCCCAGTTGGCCACGCTGCAGCAGGAGCTGCCGCAAGTACGTTTTGTACCCGGTGCCTTTGACGCAGCGTTGGTCGAAGGCCAGAACCTGCAGGCGGTGTACCACTCCCCCGGTCTGAGCCCCGCAGAAGTTGCTCCTGTTTTGGTAGCTGCTGGCGCAGAGTCTGTGCGGGCTGGAGGCGAATTAGACTTGTATGCGATGGCGCTGCAGGCGCTGCGCACCGCCCGGGCCTATGCCCCCGCGGTGCTGGCCATCACCGGTACCAATGGCAAGACCACCGTGACCTCGCTGACCGGCCAGTTGGTCGCCCACGCAGGCAAGACCGTGGCCGTGGCCGGCAACATTGGCCCCACGCTGCTGGACACGCTGAGCGGCCATCTGGACGCCGACACGCTGCCCGAGGTCTGGGTGTTGGAGCTGTCCAGTTTTCAGCTCGATGGCGTGGTGGGCTTTGAGCCCACGGCGGCCGTAGTGCTCAACGTGACGCAAGACCACCTGGACTGGCACGGCAGCATGCCCGCCTATGCCGCGGCCAAGGCACGCATCTTCGGTCAGACTGGCCTGATGGTGCTGAACCGCGACGATGCGGGCGTGATGGCCATGTTGCCCGCGCCGCTGCGCGTCAAGCTGCAGCGCCCACAGGAGCGCGCCCACACCACCTTTGGCAGCGACATGCCTCAGCGCCCCGGTGATTTTGGCCTGGAAGAGGTCAACGGCATGGTGTGGCTGGTGCGCGCACTGGAAGCAGACGAGACCCGCAAAAAACGCAAGGACGACGAGGAAGAGCTGCACATCCAGCGCCTGATGCCGGCCGATGCCCTGCGCATCCGTGGTCGCCACAACGCCAGCAACGCGCTGGCCGCGCTTGCGCTGTGCGCCGCAGCGGGCTGCGCGCTGGGGCCTATTTTGTTTGGCCTGCGCGAGTACCGCGGCGAGCCGCACCGCGTGGAGCCGATTGGCATCCTCAACGAAGTCGAATTCTTTGACGACAGCAAGGGCACCAACGTGGGTGCCACGGTGGCCGCCCTGCAGGGCCTGGGCGCCGACCGCAAGGTGGTGGTGATTCTGGGGGGCGAGGGTAAGGGACAGGACTTCACGCCGCTGGCCGCACCCATTGCCCGCTATGTGCGCGCCGTGGTGCTGATTGGTCGCGATGCCCCGCTGATCCGCGAGGCCATTGCCTCTGCCGAAGTACCGCTGGTCGATGCCGACTCCATGGAGTCGGCCGTGGCCTTGGCCAACACGCGCGCCCATGCGGGTGACGCGGTGCTGATGTCGCCGGCCTGTGCCAGCTTTGACATGTTCAAGAACTACGAACACCGTGCCCAGGTCTTCTGCGACGCGGTGCGCGCGCTGGCCCTGGCCAACGGCGTGGACATGGAGCACACCGCATGAACGCCCTGCGCCAACGCCTGGCCGGCTGGTTCGGCGCCGAGACCGAAGCCGCCACGGGCGCGCTGCCGGTGCGTCTGGGCGGGCGCGGCTCGTTTGCCGCCACCAGTCCCACGCCAGCGCAGGTGAAGGGCTTCGACCAGCCCCTGGTCTGGGTCACCGTGGCCCTGCTGCTGTGGGGCCTGGTGATGGTGTATTCGGCCTCCATCGCCATGCCCGACAACCCCAAGTTTGCGCTCTACGCCCACACCCACTTTCTGACGCGTCACGTGGTGTCCCTGTTGGTGGCGTTTGTGGCGGCGCTGATTGCGTTCCAGATTCCGCTGGCCACCTGGGAAAAGTACGCGCCCTGGCTGTTCGTGCTGTCGCTGGTGCTGTTGATTGCGGTGCTGGTGCCCTTCATCGGCCGTGGTGTGAACGGTGCGCGCCGCTGGATCTCGCTGGGCATCATGAACTTCCAGCCCTCCGAGTTGGCCAAGTTTGCCGTGCTGCTGTACGCGGCCGACTACATGGTGCGCAAGATGGATGTGAAGGAGCGCTTCTTCCGTGCCGTGCTGCCCATGGGCGTGGCGGTGGCCATCATTGGCCTGTTGTTGCTGGCGGAGCCTGACATGGGCGCCTTCATGGTGATTGCCGTGATCGCCATGGGTATTTTGTTTTTGGGTGGCGTGAATGCGCGGATGTTCTTCCTGATCGCCACCATTCTGGTGCTGCTCTTTGCGCTGGTGATTGCCACCTCGGAATGGCGGCGTGAGCGCATTTTTGCCTACCTGAACCCCTGGGACGAAAAGCTGACGCTGGGCAAGGGCTACCAGCTCTCGCACTCGCTGATTGCCATCGGGCGCGGGGAGATTTTTGGTGTGGGCCTGGGCGGCAGTGTGGAAAAGCTGCACTGGCTGCCCGAGGCGCATACCGACTTTTTGCTCGCCGTGATCGGTGAAGAGTTCGGCTTGGTCGGCGTGGTCATCGTGATCGGCCTGTTCCTGTGGCTGACGCGGCGCATCATGCACATCGGCCGCCAGGCCATCGCACTGGACCGCGTGTTTGCTGGCTTGGTGGCGCAGGGTGTGGGCATCTGGATGGGCTTTCAGGCCTTCATCAACATGGGCGTGAACCTGGGCGCGCTGCCTACCAAGGGCCTGACATTGCCGCTCATGAGCTACGGAGGTTCGGCCATTCTGCTGAACCTGATTTCGATCGCCGTAGTGCTGCGCGTGGACTATGAGAACAGACAGCTCATGCACGGGGGGCGCGTATGACACAGAAGTGCGCTCTCATCATGGCCGGCGGTACCGGCGGTCACATCTTCCCGGGGCTGGCCGTGGCGCAGGCCCTGCTGAACACCGGCTGGCGCGTGCACTGGTTGGGCGCGCCCGGCAGCATGGAAAGCCGCATCGTGCCAGCCCGTGGCATTCCGCTGGAGTTGGTGGACTTTAGTGGTGTGCGCGGCAAGGGCCTGAGCACGCTGGCGCTGCTGCCCTTCAAACTGCTGCGCGCCTTCTGGCAAAGCCTGCAGGTGGTGCGCCGCGTGAAGCCCGATGTGGTGGTGGGCCTGGGCGGTTACATCACTTTCCCCGGCGGCATGATGGGCGTGCTGTGCGGCAAGCCCCTGGTGCTGCACGAACAGAACTCCGTGGCCGGCATGGCCAACAAGGTGCTGGCCGGTGTGGCCGACCGCGTGTTTGCGGCCTTCCCCCAGGTGCTGGCCAAGGCCGAGTGGGTGGGCAACCCGCTGCGCACCGAATTCCTGAACCAGCCCGCGCCCGAGGCTCGCTTTGCCGGCCGCAGCGGCCCGCTGAAAGTCTTGGTGGTGGGTGGCAGCCTGGGGGCGCGCGCGCTCAACACCGTGGTACCCCAAGCGCTGGCGCTGATTCCTGAAGCGCAGCGCCCCGTGGTGACGCACCAGGCCGGCGAAAAGCAGATTGACGAGCTGCGTGCCAACTATGCGGCGGCGGGTGTCCAAGCCACCCTGACGCCTTTCATTGACAACACGGCCCAGGCCTTTGCCGATGCCGACCTGGTGATCTGCCGTGCCGGCGCCAGCACCGTGACCGAGATTGCCGCCGTGGGCGCCGCCGCCGTGTTTGTTCCATTCCCGGCCGCGGTGGACGACCACCAGACCTTCAATGCCCGCTTCCTGGTCGACCAGGGCGGTGGCTGGCTACTGCCCCAGGCGGACATGACGCCCGCGGTCTTGGCCGCTTTGCTGCAAAAAACAGAGCGCCCCGCGCTGATTCAAAGGGGGCTGGAGGCCAAAAAGATGCAAAAACTCAATGCCACCGAAGCGGTGGTGGCAGCCTGCGAGGAGCTCGCAACATGAAACACGCAGTCAAACACATCCATTTTGTCGGCGTGGGCGGCTCCGGTATGTCGGGCATCGCCGAGGTGCTGAGCAACCTGGGCTACACCATTTCGGGCTCTGACCTGGCGGACAACGCAACCACCCAGCGGTTGGCAGCCTTGGGCATCCAGACCTATGTGGGCCACGCGGCCGAGAACGTGACCGGGGCCGATGCGGTGGTCACGTCGACTGCCGTGCAGGCGGACAACCCGGAAGTCATCCGCGCCCGGGAGATGAAGATTCCCGTGGTGCCGCGCGCATTGATGCTGGCGGAGCTGATGCGCCTGAAACAGGGTGTGGCCATTGCCGGTACCCACGGCAAGACCACCACCACCAGCCTGGTGGCCAGCGTGCTGGCCGAGGCCGGGCTGGACCCCACCTTCGTGATTGGCGGCCGCTTGAACAGTGCGGGCGCCAATGCGCGTCTGGGCAGCGGCGACTACATCGTGGTGGAGGCCGACGAGTCGGATGCGTCCTTTCTGAACCTGCTGCCGGTGATGGCCGTGGTGACGAATATCGACGCGGACCATATGGAGACCTATGGGCACGACTTCGGCAAGCTGAAGAAAGCCTTTGTCGATTTCCTGCACCGCATGCCCTTCTACGGCACCGCCATCCTCTGCACCGACGATGCAGCCGTGCGTGAGATCAGCGAGCAGGTCACCTGCCCCATCACCAGCTATGGCTTCAACGAGGACGCTGAAGTGCGCGCCGTGAACGTGCGCGCCATGGGTGGCCAGATGCATTTCACCGTGCAGCGCCGCAATGGCGTGGTGTTGCCCGACCTGGACGTGGTGCTGAACCTGCCGGGCTTGCACAACGTGCTCAACGCGCTGTCGGCCATCGCCGTGGCGGTAGAACTCAACATTGCCGACGCCGCCGTGGTCAAGGCGCTGGCCGAGTTCAAGGGCGTGGGCCGCCGCTTCCAGCGCTATGGCGATCTAGCCCTGCCCAGCATCGATGGCAAGCCGGGCGGCACGGTCACGGTCATTGATGACTACGGCCACCACCCCGTGGAAATGGCAGCCACGCTGGCCGCGGCGCGCGGTGCCTTCCCGGGTCGCCGCCTGGTGCTGGCGTTCCAGCCGCACCGTTACACGCGCACGCGGGATTGCTTTGAAGACTTTGTGAAGGTGATTGGCGCAGGCGCAGATTCGGTGCTGCTGGCCGAGGTGTACGCCGCGGGCGAGGCGCCCATCGTGGCGGCTGACGGCCGTTCGCTGGCGCGCGCACTGCGCATCGGCGGCAAGGTGGAGCCCATCTTCGTGGACGAAATTACCGACATGCCGCAGGCCGCGATTGACAACGCCCGCGATGGCGATGTGCTGATGTGCATGGGGGCCGGGTCGATTGGCGCTGTGCCCGGAAAGATTGCTGACATGCTACAAAAACAGGAGCTGCTTGCGCAGCGTGGATAAGGGCTATGGCTCAAAATGACTTGAATCTCGGTAAGGTGGCTGTCCTGATGGGCGGTGCTTCGGCGGAGCGTGAGGTGTCCCTCATGTCGGGCAGCGGTGTGCTCAAGGCCCTGCTGTCCAAGGGGGTGGACGCACACGCGTTTGACCCGTCTGAGCGCCCGTTGGACGATCTGAAACGCGAAGGCTTTGCGCGCTGCTTCATCGCGCTGCATGGCCGCTATGGTGAAGACGGCACGGTGCAGGGCGCACTCGAATTGCTGGGCATTCCCTACACCGGCTCCGGTGTCATGGCCTCCGCCATTTCCATGGACAAGGTCATGACCAAGCGCATCTGGCGCTTCGAAGGCCTGTCCACCCCGGCCTGGCAACAGGTCAGCAGCGCAGCGCAAACCCATGCAGCGTTGGCTGCGTTGGGCGCGCCCATGATCGTCAAGCCCGCGCGCGAAGGCTCCTCCATCGGGTTCACCAAGGTGCTGTCGGCCGACCAGTGCGACGCAGCCTACGCGTTGGCCTCGCAACACGACCCTGTGGTGCTGTGCGAGCAGTTCATCGCGGGCGACGAGGTGACCTGCCCGGTGCTGGGCCCCAACGACCAGCCCGAGGCCTTCCCAGTGATTCGTATCGTGGCGCCCGAGGGCAACTACGACTACCAGAACAAGTACTTCACCGATGTGACGCAGTACCTGGTGCCCGCCCAACTGCCCGTGGGGGAAGAAGAAGCGATCCAGGCCATGGTCTGCAAGGCCTACCAAGTGCTGGGCTGCCGCGGCTGGGCCCGCGCCGACGTCATGATCGACGCGACAACCCGCACACCCTACCTGCTGGAGATCAACACCTCGCCCGGCATGACCGGCCACTCGCTGGTGCCCATGTCGGCCCGCGCGGCCGGCATCAGCTACGAAGACCTGTGCGTGCGTCTGCTGCAAAGCACCGCGACGGACGGAGGCGTTTCTGCATGAACTCTTCCGTGGCCACCCCGCTGGACGTCAAACTCATGAACACCACCGCTGTGGTGCTGTTCATGGCGTTTGCCGGTCTGGCTATGGTGGCCGCGGCGCGCTGGGTATCGCGTCTGCCGGTGTTTGACCTGCAGGGCATCAGCGTCACCGGCGACATGAACCACAACAACCCGCTGACCCTGCGCGCCAACGTGGCGCCGGGCCTGAACGGCACCTTCTTCACCGTGGACCTGGCGCGTGTGCGCTCGGCGTTTGAGGCGGTGCCCTGGGTGCGCCATGCGGTGGTGCGGCGCGAGTTTCCCAACCGCCTACGGGTGGACCTGCAAGAACACCAGGCTGTGGCCTATTGGGGCGCCGACCCCGAGCTGCGCCTGATCAACAACTACGGCGAAGTGTTCGAGGCCAACGTGGGCGAGGTGGAGCAGGAAGCGCTGCCGCGCCTGAATGGCCCCGAGGGCCAGAGTGCCGAGGTGCTGGCGCTGTACCGCGTGCTGGCGCCGCAGTTCGACAAGATGGAGTTGCCGCTGGAGCAGCTGGAGCTTACCGGCCGTGGCAGCTGGCGTGCGCGCCTGGAGAGTGGTGCGGTGCTGGAGCTGGGCCGAGGCCATGCGGACGAAGTGAACGCGCGCGTGGACCGATTTTTGAAAACCCTGACGCAGGTCACCACCCGCTACGCACGGCCGCTGACGGCCGTGGAGTCGGCGGACCTGCGGCATGAGAACGGGTATGCCATCCGGCTGCGCGGCGTGACCACGCTAGCAGCGGATGCCCCCAAAAAGTAGCGATAACAGAAGTACCAGGTGCAACTATGGCAAAAGAATACAAGGATCTAGTCGTCGGGCTGGACATCGGAACCGCCAAGGTCATGGCTGTGGTGGCCGAGGTCATGCCCGGTGGCGAACTCAAGCTCGCAGGCTTCGGCGTGGCGCCCAGCAACGGCCTCAAGCGCGGGGTGGTGGTCAACATCGACGCCACGGTGGCCAGCATCCAGCAGGCCCTCAAAGAAGCCGAGTTGATGGCCGACTGCAAGATCACGCGGGTCTACACCGGCATCACCGGTAGCCACATCCGCGGCATCAACAGCAGCGGCATGGTGGCCGTGAAAGACCGCGAAGTGACGCAGGCTGACGTGGCCCGCGTGGTGGAAACCGCCAAGGCCATCAACATCAGCACCGACCAGCGTCTGCTGCTGGTGGAACCACAGGAATTCATCATCGACGGCCAGGACGTGCGCGAGCCCATCGGCATGAGCGGCATCCGCCTGGAAGCCAAGGTGCACATCGTCACCGGCGCGCAGAGCGCGGCCGAGAACATCATCAAATGCGTGCGCCGCTGCGGCCTGGAAGTGGAGCAGCTGATGCTGAACCCGCTGGCCAGCAGCCTGAGCGTGCTGACCGAAGACGAACGTGAACTCGGCGTGGCGCTGGTAGACATTGGCGCCGGCACGACGGACGTGGCGATCTTTACCAACGGCGCGATCCGCCACACGGCCGTGATCCCGATTGCCGGTGACCTGATCACCAGCGACATCGCCATGGCACTGCGCACCCCGACCAAGGACGCCGAGGACATCAAGGTGGAGAGCGGCCACGCCAAGCAGCTGCTGGTGGATCCCGAGACGCAGGTGGAAGTGCCTGGTTTGGGCGACCGCGGACCCCGCATGCTGAGCCGCCAGGCGCTGGCCGGCGTGATCGAGCCACGCATTGAGGAAATCTTCAGCCTGGTGAACCAGGTGATGCGTGAGTCGGGCTACGAAGAAGTGCTGTCCAGCGGCATTGTGCTGACTGGCGGCAGCTGCATCATGCCGGGCATGGTGGAGTTGGGCGAGGACATCTTCCTCAAGCCGGTGCGCCGCGGCATCCCCAAATACAACAGCGCGTTGGCCGACATGGTGGCGCAGCCCCGTGCGGCCACCGTCATGGGCTTGCTCGAAGAGGCCCGCTTGGCCCGCATGCGTGGCTACAAGGTGGCGCAAAAAGCCGGCTCGATGAAAACAGCATTCGGTTCCGTCAAGGACTGGTTCGTGGGGAACTTCTAACCATGAAACACAGACTTTGGCTTGCACGGGGGAGTCCGCCTTCATAAATGAACACGTACCTCCAAACCCCCCACCCAGTTTTCACCAGTTTTCATTCAAATAGTTTTTCAGGAGTAACAACATGGCCATCGAAATGATCGAAGAAGAAGCGTTCAACCAAGGCACCCAAATCAAGGTCATCGGCGTGGGCGGCGGCGGCGGCAACGCGGTCGAGCACATGATCCAGACCGCCGTGGGCGGCGTGGAATTCATCTGCGCCAACACCGACGCACAAGCCCTGTCCCGCAGCAGCGCCCACAAGACCATCCAGCTGGGTGGCAGCGGTCTGGGCGCCGGTAGCAAGCCCGACAAGGGCCGTGACGCCGCGCAGCAGGCCGAAGACGACATTCGCACCGCCATCCATGGCGCGCACATGCTCTTCATCACCGCCGGCATGGGCGGCGGCACCGGTACCGGTGCGGCCCCCGTGATTGCGCGCGTGGCCAAGGAAATGGGCATCCTGACCGTGGGTGTGGTAACCAAGCCCTTCGACTTCGAAGGTGGCCGCCGCATGACCAACGCCGACAGCGGCCTGGCCGAGCTCGAAGCCAATGTGGATTCGCTGATCGTGGTGCTGAACGAGAAACTGCTGGAAGTGCTGGGCGACGACGTGAGCCAGGACGAAGCCTTTGCCCATGCCAACGATGTGCTGAAGAACGCCGTGGGCGGCATTGCCGAAATCATCAACGTGCCCGGCCATGTGAACGTCGACTTTGAAGACGTGCGCACCGTGATGGGTGAACCCGGCAAGGCCATGATGGGTACCGCCGTGGCCAAGGGCCCGGACCGTGCACGCATTGCGGCGGAACAGGCCGTGGCCTGCCCACTGCTCGAAGGCATCGACCTGTCGGGCGCCAAGGGTGTACTGGTGTTGATCACCGCCGCCAAGGGCAGCTTGAAGCTGTCCGAGTCCAAACTGGCGATGAACACCATCCGTGCCTACGCGTCGCCCGATGCGCACGTGATCTACGGCACGGCCTACGACGACTCGCTGGGCGAGGAAATCCGCGTGACCGTAGTGGCCACCGGTTTGAGCCGCCAAGGTGCCCGTCGCACAGCCCCTCCGCTGCAGGTGCTGCGCACCGGTACCGACAACGTGCCTTTCCACGTGCCTACGCTCAACACCATTGCCCAGCCTTCCGGCGCGGCAGCGGCCTTGGGTGGCACAGGTGCGAGCGCGGCCCAGCCCGACTACGGCAGCATGGCCACCCCCAGCGTGTGGCGCACCAACCGCACACAAGCGGCAGCCAAGGTGGACGCGCTGTCCAGCGGCGGCATGGATGACTACGAAATCCCTGCTTTTCTGCGTAAACAGGCAGACTGAAGGTGAATTGGCGCCCCGGTAAAATCCAGCCTGTGCTGAAACAACGAACCCTCAAATCCCTGACCCGCGCCGTTGGCGTGGGCCTGCACAGCGGCCAGCGTGTGGAAATCACACTGCGCCCGGCAGCGCCGGATACGGGCATCGTGTTTCGCCGGGTGGATTTGCCGAATGCGCCGGACATCGTGGTCTCGGCCGAGTCGGTGACCGACACGCGCCTGGCGTCCACGCTGTCCTGCGGCAATGCCAAGGTGCACACGGTGGAACACCTGATGTCGGCCTGCGCCGGCCTGGGCGTGGACAACCTGTTTGTGGACATCACGGCCGAAGAGATTCCGATTCTCGACGGCTCGGCGGCGTCCTTTGTGTTCCTGCTGCAGAGTGCGGGCATCGAGATGCAGAACGCGCCGCGCCGCTTCATCCGTTTGACCAAGCCGGTGGAAGTGCGCGAGGGCAGTGGCCCCACCGAGAAGTGGGCGCGCCTGGAGCCCTACCACGGCTACAAGTTGAGTTTCGAGATCGACTTCAACCACCCGGCGGTGGACTCCACCGGCCAGCGTGTGGAGTTTGACCTGAGCACGGGCTCGTATTCGCGCGACATTGCGCGGGCGCGTACCTTTGGCTTCACCAAAGACGTGGAAATGATGCGCTCCAACGGCCTGGCCCTGGGCGGTGGTCTGGACAACGCCATCGTGATGGACGACTACAAGGTGCTCAACGCCGACGGGCTGCGCTACGACGACGAATTCGTCAAGCACAAGATCCTGGACGCCATGGGCGACCTCTACATCATCGGCAAGCCCCTGCTGGCCGCCTACAGCGCACGCCGCTCCGGCCATGCGCTGAACAACAAGCTGCTGCGCGAACTGCAAGCCCACCCCGAATGCTGGGAAGTGGTGACCTTCGAAGACGTGAAACAGGCCCCCGTGGGCTTTGCCCAGCCCGCCCGGGCTTGGTGATATGGCCCCCACGCTCCGCCGTTGCACGGGTCGCTGCCCCCCAAGGGGGCTAACTCGCCTTGGGGCGGCCCGGCGGCGAGTTGCCCGCGTGAGCTAGGTACATGCTGCTATTTCGCTGGCTGATCATGCTGTGCCTGCTGGGCGCGGCGGTGTGCTTTGCCTTCTATGTGGGCACGGGTCACCCACGCTTCAAGCGCTATGGCTGGACCACCCTGAAATGGACCCTGCTGGCCGCAGGGGGATTTTTCACGGTACTGATTTTGGAGCGGGTTGCATAATAGGGACCGCGCCACTTCTGGCCCTGCCGCGAAAGGATTGCCCCATGAACTCCTTGTCTTCGATTGCCCTCTCGAGCATGAACGCGGCCCAAACCAAGCTCGATACCACCGCCCACAACGTGGCCAACCTGGCGACTGAGGGCTTCAAACGCCAGGAAACGGTGCAGACCGAGCAGTCGGGTGGCGGCGTTCAGGCGTCTGTGCGCCGGGCAGAGAACGCGGGTAATGCGCTGGAGACCGACGTGGTGTCGCAGTTGCAAGCCAAACACAGCTTCATGGCCAACCTGGCCGTGTTCAAAACCAGCAACAAGATGACCGGCGTCCTGCTGGACACCAAGGCCTGAACCCCCAGCTTTCCGTTTAGCGACTACGTCCCGCGCGGTACGACGACTTGCCGTTGCCGCCCAGCCCATCGGCTGCGGCCAGCCGGGCCATGGCTTTGCCCGCATGGGCGTGGGTGATGGCCAGGCCCAGCGCATCGGCCGCATCGGGCCCCGGCAGGCCGGGCAGGCTCAGCAGGCGTTTCACCATCTCCTGGATCTGGTCCTTGTGCGCGCGGCCATGTCCGGCCACGGCTTGCTTCATTTGCAGCGCGGTGTACTCCGCTACCGGCAGGTTGGCGGTGACGAGTGCGGTGATCAGCGCGCCGCGTGCCTGGCCCAGCAACAGCGTGGACTGTGGGTTGACGTTGACGAACACAATCTCAATAGATGCGCAGGTGGGCTGGTAGCGCTCCACCACCTCGCGGATGCCGTCAAACAGCACCTTCAGGCGCTCGGGCAGGGCGCGCGTGTCCAGATGCTGGGTGCCTATGGTGCCGCTGGCCACATAGCGCACGTCGGCGCCCACCACGTCCACGATGCCGAATCCGGTGGTGCGCAGGCCGGGGTCTATGCCAAGAATTCGCATGCTATGGTTTTAGTAGCTGCTCGCGCAGGTTCCACGGGGGCTAGAGGTCAAAATACCACCTGGCCGAATGGAAGAAGACCGGTGCAGCAAAGCACAGCGCGTCCACCCGGTCCAGCAGGCCGCCGGCACCGGTCACGCCCGTGCCCTCGTCGCCCCAACTCGGAATGCCGCGGTCGCGCTTGAGTGCCTTCATCACAAAGTGCCCCATGGAGCCTGCCACGCAGGCAATGAAGCTGAAGGCGAATGCCGTGCCCGGTACCCAGGGTGTGATACCGGCCAATGCAGCACCAAACACGCTGGCCACGCCAATGCCAATCCACCAGCTGGGCCAGTTGAAGCTGCGGCTGATGGCGGGCGCCACGGGCGCACGCTGCAGCTTGCGCGAGACCAGGTGCTGCACGGCCATGCAGGTCTGCACCACCAGCACCAGAAAGAAGACCATGAAGGCGTTTTTGTTGTTGTAATGGGGGAAGTTCAGCATCAGCAGCGCAGGCACGTGGCTCATGCCGTAGATGCAGACCATGATGCCCCATTGCAGCTTGGCATTGCGCTCCAGAAAGCGCAGCGGGTCGTTGGCCAGCGCGCTGGTCAGCGGCAGCGCCAGAAACACAAACACGGGGATGAACACCGCAAACATGTCAAAGTGTTCGGTGCCCACCAGCCAGTACTGGATGGGCAGCACCACAAAGAACGCCAGCACCAGGCTGCGGTGGTCACCGCGGCGCGTGGGGGACAGCGTCAAGAACTCGCGCAGCGCGAAGAAGGACACGAGGCCGAACAGCGTGAGCGCCACCCAGTCGCCCGCCACCCAGCCGATCCAGAACACAAACATCATGAGCCAGCTGGTGCGGATCACGCCGTCCAGGTTCTTCAGCTCCTTGCGACGCAAATCGCCCGCGTCGTCATCGCCGTGCTCGCGCAGGGACAGCACCAGGGACACGCAGCTAGCGAGAAACAGCAGTCCGAACACGATGAAGAACAGCGCGCCGATCTGCTGCGTGGCGGTCATGTTTTTCAGATAAAAGTACATGGCTATACCTCACGCAGGGCCATCACGGCGCTGCGGGCCCGGTCCAAAAACGCGCGGCGCTCCTCGCCAGCTTCCACCTGCATGGGCGCCCCAAAGGTGACCGAGCACAGCACCGGCACCGGCACTACTTCGCCCTTGGGCAGCACGTGCTGCACGTTGTTGATCCACGCGGGCACCAGCACCACGTTGGGAAACTTGGTGGCCAGGTTGTACAGCCCGGCCTTGAAGGCCTGGGGTTCCTCAAAGTGGCCGCGCGTGCCCTCAGGAAACAGGATGATGGAGTCGCCATTGGTGAGCGCCTCGATCAGCGGCTCCAGCGGGTCTTCCACTGCACTGCGGTCGCGCGAGACGTAGATCACATGAAACACTTCGGTGGTGAGCCATTTCTTGAACGGTGTCTTGGTCCAGTAGTCTTTGGCGGCAATGGCGCGGGTGATGTGGCGCAGCTCTCGGGGCAGGGCGGCCCAGATCATCACCAAGTCGGCGTGGCTTTGGTGGTTGGCAAAGTAAATGCGCTGTTCAGCCTTGGGCGGGCAACCGTGCCAGCGCGCTTGCGCACCGGTCAGCACCCGTATCAGGCCGAGCAGGAAGTAACTCATCATCTTGGCTAGCATGGCGGGGATGATACAGAGGGGTTCATGTGTTTCGCTGCGGGTTTTCTCTCGCTGGCTCCGGTGGGCGGGGTACTCTGCTCCGTTCGTGTCCCCCGGCCCTCCAGGGCCTCCTCCTTGACCTCACTGCGCAGAGCACCCCACCCACCGGAGCCGGGTGATGGACGTGCGTTGCAAATCGATCGAGCAGCGGACCAGGGGTGGGCACCAAAGCGAGGTCAAGGAGGAGGGCCCTCACGCCCCGGGGGACACGAGCGGCGGGGCTCACCCCTGGTCCGCTGCGGGCGAGAGCAACAAAAAGACCTAGGGCAACTGCGCGTCGGACATCCGCGCCACGATGGTCCCCGCGCGGCTTGCCAGGTAGCCCGAGTTGGGCACCTTCTCAAAGTACTTGGGCCGCGGCAACATCACGGCCAAGCGCGCCGCCTCGTAGGCGTTGAGCTTGCTGGCGGGCTTGCGGTAATAGTGCTGGGCCGCAGCCTCGGCACCAAACACGCCTTCACCCCACTCCACACTGTTCAGGTAAATCTCCAGAATACGCTCCTTGCTCAGCAAATGCTCCAGCAACAGCGTGAGCACAAATTCCTGGCCCTTGCGTACCAACGTGCGCTCGCCTGACAGAAACAGATTCTTGGCCAACTGCTGCGTGATCGTGGAGCCGCCCACAATCTTGGGCGGCTTGGCCGGTGCCTTGCCGGTGGGGGCACGCAACTCGGCACGCTGCTCGGCCTTGGCGTTCTTGGCCCAGGCCTTTTCCAATGCTTCCCAGTCCACACCGTCGTGCTGGCTGAAACCATCGTCTTCCGACGCGATGACCGCGCGCTTGAGGTGATCGGAAATCTGCGCGTAGTCCACCCACTCCTGGTGCCAGCGCAGTTCGCCTTTTTCGGTAGTGATGCGCCAGGCCTCCGAGCGCTCAAACGCCGTGCTTTGCGGTGCCACCACGGCCATGGCGGCGATGCGGGCCACAAAGTACAGCTGCAGCCCCACCAGGGCCACGATGCACAGCACCAGCCAACGCAGCACGTACTTCATTGCGAGGCCGACACCTTGGCTTCCAGTGTTTCTTCGCGCGTGAACTTGAAGCGCGAGACCACCAGAATCTGGTCCGCCTGGCGGCGCATGGGCGTGCTGAACGCACCAAACGGCCCGGCCGTGTGGGCAATGGCCTCGGCCTGTTTGTCCAGCGTGGAGTTGCCCGAGCTTTGCACCACCTCGGTGGCCAGCACGCGGCCGTCAAAGTTCACGGTGACCACCATGGTCAGCTCGCCATAGAGTTTTTTGCCGCCTTTTTGCGGGAAGTTCTCGGTGCCCCGGTCTTCAATGGCGCGGCGCAGCCCGTCGTAGTACACCGCGTACACCTCTTCGCGCACCGCGGGGCTCACATAGCGCTTCTTGGGCCGCGCGTTTTCCATGTTGATGCGCCGCTCGATCTCGGCCAGCAGCTTGATGAGCTGTTTGCGCTTTTCTTCGCGGTCGGCCTGCTCGGCCTTGTTGGCCTGTTGGCTGGGGTCGGGCGGGGGCATGGCGGCCAACTGGTTCTTCACCTGGGCCAGCAGCAGGTTTTGCTGTTCCTGCAGGGTCTGGAGTTTCTTGGCGGATTCTTCTTCCAGCGAATCGCCCACATCCATCAGCGCGGACGGCGGCAGGGGGCTGGTAGCCCGGCCTTTTTCCACGTCGCCGCCGCCGGCCATGCTGGTCTGCGCGATGGCCTGGGCCTTGTCGGGTTTCTCGTTGCTCTTGGCATTCACCAAAATCACTTCCAGCGGCTTGTCCTCAAAGACGCGGTTGAACGCCTCGGGGTCCACAAAGCGCACGGTCAACAGCACCGCGTGCACCGCGATGGATGCACCCAAGGCCCATTGGAGTGTGGTGATGTTGCGCAGCTTCACGAAGCAGAATTATCGCTGCCGCCCTCGGGCGCTTCGTTCACGTCCACGGCAATCGCAATCGGGCCGGCCACTTCCTCGTCGTCGCCTTCGTCCTCTTCGGGCGCGGCAGCATCCACCGGTGCGTCCAGGCGCTCAGTCACGGTGCCGTGCACATCCAGCGTGATCAGGTCCATCTCGCCCAGCTTGATGCGCACCTTGGCATTGCGCGGCAGCCCTTGCGCGCCCATCACGGGCAGCACCAGCGGAATGTCGTCGGCGCGCACCATGTTCTCCTTGAACACCGTGGCCACCAGTTCGGTGATGCCGTGCTGCTGCACATAGCGCAGGGTCCAGAAGCGCTCCATGGCGCCCTGGTAGCCGTTGTAGGCGCTGTAGGCCGTGTCGAAGGCCGAGATGATGGCGAATAGCTCGGCATCCTTGGGTTTGAAGGGTGCCACGAGTGCGGCGGTCTTGCCGTGGCGTGCGCAGGCCATGATCTGCCACTGGTTCACCAGGTCGGTGTAACGGCGCAGCGGCGAGGTGGCCCAGGCGTAGCTCTTGACGCCTATGCCGGCGTGCGGCAGCGCCTTGGTGCCCATGCGCACCTTGACGCCGGGCGCCAGGCTGGCCTGGCTGCGGTAGATGGCGGGCACACCCATTTCGGCCATCCAGCTGCCCCAGGTGCTGTTGGCCAGGATCATGGCCTCGGCCACGATCAGGTCCAGCGGCGCACCGCGCTGGCGAATGCTGATCAGCACGGTCTCGTCGCCCTGCGGCTCGGCGCCGTTGTTGCCTTGCAGGCGGAAGTTGTAGTCCGGCCGGTTGAAGGTCTCGGGTTTGCCGCGCACCACCTCGCGTTTGGCTTTCAGGTCACGTGCCAGGCGGTATAAAAATGATAGCTGCTCGCGCAATGCTGGCAAGGGCTGGGGCGTGTTTTGGTGCTCAAACGTGGGGTCCAGCAGCCAGGGTTCGGTGACCACGGCGTCGAGCTGGTCGTGGCGCAGGTTGTGCGCAATCGGCACGCGCTCCAGCTTGGTCTCGCTGCCCTTGATCTCCAGCGTCGCTTCGTCCAGCGTCACATACAGCGACAGGGCTGGGCAGTCGCGCCCTTCTTGCAGCGTGTAGGTTTGCACCACGTCGTCGGGCAGCATGGTGACCTTGTAGCCGGGCATGTAGACCGTGGACAGGCGGGCACGGCCCAGCACATCGATGGGGCTGCCGGGCTGCACGGCTAGGCCGGGCGCGGCGATGTGGATGCCGATGGTGACTGTGCCGCTGCCCAGGCCCTGCAGGCTCAGCGCGTCGTCAATTTCGGTGGTCTGCGAATCGTCGATGGAGTAGGCCTGCACTGGGGCCAGTGGCAATTCGTCCGCAATGGGTGGCGCGGTGATGGCGGGGAAGCCCGTGCCCTTGGGGAAGTTCTCCAGCAAAAAGCGCTTCCAGTGGAACTGGTAGGGCGAGGCAATCGCACCGGCCTTTTGCAGCAGTTCCAGCGGCGCGGTGTGGGTGGCGCGGCTGGCCTCGACCACGGCCTTGTACTCGGGCGCGTTCTTGTCGGGCTTGAAGAGGATCTTGTAGAGCTGCTCCTTGATCGGCTCGGGGCAGGTGCCCGCGCCCAGGTCGGTCGCCCACTGGGCGATCTGTTCGGCGATCACACGCTTTTTCTCAATCGCGGCCAGGGCCTGCGCAATGATGTCGGCCGGCGCCTTCTTGAAACGGCCCTTGCCCGCGCGGCGGAAGTAGTGGGGGGTGTCGAACAGCTTGAACAGCATCCCAGCCTGCTCGGTCAGCGTGGCCTGGGCCGAGAAATAGTCTTTGGCCAGGTCGGCAAAGCCGAATTCCTCGTCGGGCGAGAACTCGTAGGCCATTTCCAGCTCAATGGCCTGGGCCTGGCTCTGGGCGGCCGCGATCAACTCCGCCGGGGCGGGTTTCTCGAATTTGATGAGGACATTGGCGCTCTTGACCTTGACGCGCTTGCCGGAATCCAGTTCCACCTGTGCAGAGGCTTCCGCCTCCGACAGCACCCGACCGGCCATGAATTTTCCGGCTTCTTCAAACAGTACAAACATAGGGGACTGATTGTCCCCGCAAAATGAGTCAGTCCTTGGGGACGGATTCAGGTCAGGCCCAGAAAGGCCAGGAGGGTGGGCAAGTGATCGTCAAAGTCGCTGAGGGCATGGTCACCGCCCTCCAGCAAGCGCATGGAGCCGGCCGCATAGCGCGCATGCATTTCGCGCCAGTCCAGCACCTCGTCGCCCTTGGCGATGAAGGCCAAATACCGCTCGGGGTGGGCCAGCGGGCCGCAGGCCAGTGCGCGCAACTCGTCCACGTACTCGGGTCGGAAGAAAAAACGCTCTTCAGGGGCGTGCCAACTGGTTTGCTCGCCGATGTACTTGGCCAGGTCGCGGGCGGGGTCCACCGCGGGGTTGATCAGCACGGCCCGGCAGCCGGTGCGCTCGGCCACATGGGTGGCATAGAACCCGCCCAGGCTGGAGCCCACCACCGCCATGGTCTCCTGCGGCCAGGTGGCAATGCCGGCCAGCAGCACGTCCATCGCCGCCTGGGGCGAGGGTGGCAGCTGCGGGCACCACCAGTGCACCTGCGGGTGGTGGGTCGCCATGTGAGCGGCCAGCGCGCGCGCCTTCGTGGACTGGGGCGAGGAGCGGAAACCGTGCAAGTAAAGCAGGTGGGTAATCGGGGAGTTTGTGGGGTTAGAGGCCATGAGGCCATGATAGTTGGCGGGATAATTCGAGGATGTCGTACCAATTCGGAAAAGTCCCCCTGCGCCACCGCATTGCGCCCTGGTTTGCGGGTTTTGACGGGCCGCTGGCGTTTGCCGTGTTCCTGCTGGCCTGCGCGGGCATGCTGACCATGTACTCCTCGGGCTACGACCACGGCACCCGCTTTGAGGACCATGGCCGCAACATGCTGATCGCCGCCACCATCATGTTTGTGGTGGCGCAGATCCCGCCGCAGCGCCTCATGGCCGTGGCCGTGCCGCTGTACACCGTGGGCGTGGCGCTGCTGATTGCGGTGGCCATCTTTGGCATCACCAAAAAGGGCGCGCGGCGCTGGCTCAATGTGGGTGTGACCATCCAGCCCAGCGAGATTCTCAAGATCGCCATGCCGCTGATGCTGGCCTGGTGGTTCCAGAAGCGCGAGGGCCAGCTGCGCCCGTTGGACTTTGGTGTGGCCGGCATTCTGCTGGCCGTGCCCGTGGGCCTGATCATGAAACAGCCCGACCTGGGCACCGCGCTGCTGGTGCTGGCGGCAGGCCTGTCGGTCATCTTTTTTGCCGGCATGAGCTGGAAGCTGGTGATCCCGCCCGTGGCCATTGGGCTGGTGGGCATTGTGCTCATCGTGTTCTTCGAGCCCCAGCTTTGCGCCGACGGCGTGCGCTGGCCCGTGCTGCACGACTACCAGCAGCAGCGCATCTGCACGCTGCTGGACCCCACACGCGACCCGCTGGGCAAGGGCTTTCACATCATCCAGGGCATGATTGCCATCGGCTCGGGCGGCGTCACCGGCATGGGCTTCATGAAGGGCACGCAGACCCACCTGGAATTCATCCCCGAGCGCACCACCGACTTCATCTTCGCGGCCTTCTCGGAGGAGTTTGGCCTCATTGGCACGCTGGCGCTGATCTCGGCCTTCATCTTCCTGGTGCTGCGCGGCCTGGCCATTGCGCTGGAGGCGCCCACGCTGTTCTCGCGCCTGCTGGCCGGGGCCGTGACCATGATCTTCTTCACCTATGCCTTTGTGAACATGGGCATGGTCAGCGGCATCCTGCCCGTGGTGGGCGTGCCGCTGCCCTTCATCAGCTATGGCGGCACCGCCATGGTGACGCTGGGGCTGGCGCTGGGCATTCTGATGTCGATCTCGAATTCCAAACGGCTGGTTCAGTCGTGACATGAGTTTCAGCGTTGGAATTGTTGGGGTGGGCAATATGGGCGGCGCTATGGCGCAGCGCCTGTGCAGCCTGGGCTGGGTGCCGTGGGTGCATGACATCGATGCCACCAAGGTGCAGGCTTTGGTGCCTTTTGGTTCTCTAGCCCCCGTCGATAGTGCGCAAGCAGCTAGCAAATCCATAGCAACTATCGTCTGTGTGGTCGACGCTGCACAGACTCGCGATGTACTGTTCGGCCCCCAGGGCTTGGCGCCGCAGCTGCCGGCCGGTCATGTGGTGCTGCTCTGCCCCACCATCGCCCCGCAAGACGTGGAAGCCATCGCCGCCCAGTTGGCCGAGCGCGGCATCCACACCGTCGACGCGCCCATGTCCGGCGGGCCGGCACGTGCGCGCGACGGCAGCATGAGCCTCATGGTTGCGGGCGAAGACGCCGTGGTGGCCCGCGTGCAGCCGCTGCTCGATGCGCTCTCGGGCAAGGTGTTTCACATCAGCCAGCGCGTGGGCGACGGCGCGCGCACCAAGCTGGTCAACAACCTGCTGGCCGGTATCAACTTGGTGGGCGCGGCCGAAGTGATGGCTTTGGCGGGTCGCCTGGGGCTGGACCTGAACCGCACGCTGGACGTGGTGGAGCAGTCCAGCGGCCAGAGCTGGATTGGCAGCGACCGCATGCGCCGCGCCATTGCGGGCGACCTGGCGCCACGCGCCCACATGACGCTCTTGGCCAAGGACACACGCCTGGCGCAAGAAGCCGCGGCCCAAGCAGGCTTTGCGGGTCCGCTGGGTGACGCTGCCAGCGCGGTGTTTGCCGCGGCAGTAGCCGCAGGGCTGGAAGGGCTGGACGACGGCGCCCTGCTGGCATTTCTGCAGCGGCCTAAAATGGCCGAATGATCACCCGCGAACCCACCATTGAACGCTTGGCCACGGCCAAGTCCCTGCTGCTGACCCCGTTTGGGCTGGATGAGAGCCATCTCACCAAGGCGCTGAACGAAATCAAGGCGCACCAGGTGGATGAGGCGGACCTCTACTTCCAGTACACCCGCTCCGAGGGCTGGAGTCTGGAAGAGGGCATTGTGAAAACCGGTTCCTTCAGCATCGACCAGGGCGTGGGCGTGCGTGCCGTCAGTGGCGAGAAAACCGCCTTTGCCTACTCCGACGACATTTCCGAAGCCAGCCTGCTGGACGCGGCGCGCACCGTGCGTACCATCTCCAGCGCGGCCCAGTCCAAGCGCACCAAGACCGCCACCACCAAGATTGCCGGCAGCCGCAAGCTGTACGCCGGGCTGGATCCGATCTCCACGCTGGACAGCACCACCAAGGTGGAGCTGCTCGGCAAGGTGGAAAAGCTGGCCCGTGCCAAGGACCCGCGCATCATCCAGGTGATGGCCGGTCTGGCCAGCGAATACGACGTGGTGATGGTGGCGCGCGCCGACGGCACCATTGCCGCTGATGTGCGCCCCTTGGTGCGCCTGAGCGTGACCGTGATTGCCGAGCAAAAGGGGCGGCGCGAAGTCGGCTCCAGCGGCGGCGGTGGCCGCTTTGGCTTGGCCTATTTCACCGATGCGCAGATTGAAGAGTATGTGAACCAGGCCGTGCACGCGGCGCTGACCAACCTGGATGCGCGCCCTGCGCCAGCCGGCGAGATGACCGTGGTGCTCGGTTCGGGCTGGCCCGGCATCCTGCTGCACGAGGCCATTGGCCACGGGCTGGAAGGCGACTTCAACCGCAAGGGCAGCAGCGCCTTCAGCGGCCGCATTGGCCAACGCGTGGCGGCCAAGGGCGTGACGGTGCTGGACGACGGCACCATTGCCGACCGCCGCGGCTCACTCAATGTGGACGACGAGGGCAACGCCAGCCAACGCAATGTACTGATCGAAGACGGCATCTTGAAGGGCTACATCCAGGACAGCATGAACGCGCGCCTGATGGGCGTGGCGCCCACCGGTAACGGCCGGCGCGAGAGTTACGCCCATGTGCCCATGCCGCGCATGACCAACACCTACATGCTGGGTGGCGACAAGGAACCTGAAGAGATCGTCAAGAGCATCAAGAAGGGCCTGTACGCGGTCAACTTCGGGGGCGGCCAGGTGGACATCACCAGCGGCAAATTCGTGTTCTCAGCCTCCGAAGCCTACTGGGTGGAGAACGGCAAGATCCAGTATCCCGTCAAGGGCGCCACACTGGTGGGCAGCGGTCCGGACTGCCTCAAGCGTGTCTCCATGATAGGCAACGACATGAAGCTGGACAGCGGTGTGGGCACTTGCGGCAAGGAAGGCCAGAGCGTGCCCGTGGGTGTGGGTCAGCCCACCTTGCGCATCGACGGGTTGACCGTGGGTGGCACCGCGTAAGGCCTTGTCAGAAACCTGTGCTACATTGAGCCCCATGCATTCCGCACGTTTCTTTTTTAGCTACTTTTGGTTCTCACGCACATCCGGCGGTCGAGAGATCTGAACGTACCCACAAGAAACGTCCTGAATCTTCCAAAAAACCGCCGGCACCTCCGGCGGTTTTTTTATGCCTTTTTCTCTTTAACTTTGACATCAGGAGCGACCCATGAACGCACAAGCCACGGCTACCGGTGACTGGTACGGCCAGTCCCACCCCGCCGACCGCACCAGCAAGACCGACGACGAACGCATCAAGGACATCACCGTGTTGCCACCTCCTGAGCACCTCATCCGCTTTTTCCCCATCCGCGGCACGCCGGTGGAGTCCCTGATCACCGACACCCGCGGTGCCATCCAGAACATCATGTCCGGCAAAGACGACCGCCTGCTGGTCATCATCGGGCCCTGCTCCATCCACGACCCCGCCGCCGCGCTGGACTACGCCCGCCGCCTCAAGGCCGAGCGCGAAAAGTACAAGGACACGCTGGAAATCGTGATGCGCGTCTACTTCGAGAAACCCCGCACCACCGTGGGCTGGAAGGGCCTGATCAACGACCCCTACCTGGACGAGAGCTTTCGCATCGATGAAGGCCTGCGCATTGCACGCCAGCTGCTCATCGAGATCAACCGCCTGGGCCTGCCCGCCGGTAGTGAATTTCTGGACGTGATTTCGCCGCAGTACCTGGGCGACTTGATTTCCTGGGGCGCGATTGGTGCGCGCACCACCGAGAGCCAGGTGCACCGCGAGCTTGCATCTGGCATCTCCGCTCCCATCGGCTTCAAGAACGGCACCGATGGCAACATCAAGATCGCCACCGATGCCATTCAGGCCGCAGCCGGTGGTCACCACTTCCTGTCCGTCCACAAAAACGGCCAGGTGGCGATTGTCCAAACCAATGGCAACCCGGACTGCCACGTGATCCTGCGCGGTGGCAAGACGCCCAACTACGACGCCGCCAATGTGGCCGCCGCCTGTGCCGACCTAGCCAAGGCCAAGCTGCCCCAGACCCTGATGGTGGACTGCAGCCACGCCAACAGCAGCAAGCAGCACGAGAAGCAGCTGGACGTGGCCAAGGACATCGCGGGTCAGATCAGCGCAGGCTCCAAGAGCATTTTTGGCGTGATGGTGGAAAGCCACCTGAACGCCGGTGCCCAGAAATTCACCCCCGGCAAAGACGATGCTGCGAAGCTGGAGTACGGCAAGAGCATTACCGATGCCTGCCTGGGTTGGGACGATTCGATCGAATCGTTGGATGTGCTGTCAGCGGCCGTAAAGGCCCGCCGCGCACTGAAATAAGCGCGGGATCAGGCCGCCTGCAGCAGTGCCAACAGTTTGGCGTGGATGCCGCCAAAGCCTCCATTGCTCATGCACAGGATGTGGTCGCCGGGGTGGACTTGCGCCACCACCTGGCGGGCCAGCGCATCAATCGAGTCCGACACCACGGCGCGTGCGCCCATGGGCGCCAGTGCCTCCGCCGCGTCCCAGCCCAAACCGCCGCTGTGGCAAAACGCCAGGTCGGTTTCTTCCAGGCTCCAGGGCAGCTGGGCTTTCATCGCGCCCAGCTTCATGGTGTTGGAGCGTGGCTCAAACACCGCCAAGATGCGCGCCGCCCCCACTTTGCGGCGCAGGCCGTTGACGGTGGTGTGGATGGCGGTGGGGTGGTGGGCAAAGTCGTCGTACACGGTGACGGCCGCGCCGCCAGCTGCCAGGGTGACTTCACCGCGCACTTCCATGCGGCGCTTCACGTTCTCAAAGCTGGCCAGCGCTTTTGCCGCCACGGCGGGGCTCACGCCCACATGGTCAGCCGCGGCGATGGCGGCCAGCGCGTTGAGCTGGTTGTGCACGCCGCCCAGCGCCCATTGCACCTGGGCGACACGTGTGCCCTGGTAGTGCACCGCAAAGTCATGCGGTTCACCGACGGCGGTGAAGTCGCTCACCGCGGCGCCAAAGCTGCGCACCTCGCTCCAGCAGCCCTGGTGCAGCACGCGGGTCAGGCTTTCTTCCACATCGTTCACCACCACGCGCCCGGTGCTGGGTACGGTACGCACCAGGTGGTGGAATTGGCGTTCGATGGCGGCCAGGTTGTCAAAGATGTCGGCGTGGTCGAATTCCAAGTTGTTCAGCACGGCGGTGCGTGGGCGGTAGTGCACAAACTTGCTGCGTTTGTCGAAGAAGGCGGTGTCGTATTCGTCGGCTTCGATCACAAAAACCGGGAGGCGCGACGGCACCGGGTTGTGCGTAGGTAAAGGAGGAGCCCGCAAAGCGGGCGGGGGACACGGAGCAGAATCCGGTGCCGTCCCGCCTCCCAAGCGCGCCGAGATGCCGAAATTCATGGGCACGCCGCCGACCAGGAAGCCGGGTTGCAGGCCGGCGCTTTCCAGAATCCAGCTCAGCATGGCAGTCGTCGTGGTTTTGCCATGGGTACCGGCCACGGCCAGCACATGGCGGCCCTGGAGCACATGCTCGGCCAGCCACTGCGGGCCGCTGGTGTAGGGGGCGCCGGCGTCCAGAATCGCTTCCATCAGTGGGAATTTGGGCGTGCCGTCGGCCAGGTGGGCGCGGCTTATCACGTTGCCGATGACGAACATGTCGGGTTGGAGCGCCATCTGGTCGGCGCCAAAGCCTTCGATCAGCTCGATGCCCAGGGCGCGCAGCTGGTCGCTCATGGGGGGGTAGACGCCTGCGTCGCAACCGGTGACGCGGTGTCCGGCCTCGCGGGCCAGGGCAGCCAAACCGCCCATGAAAGTGCCACAAATACCAAGAATATGAATATGCATGGGCTTATTTTACGTGGCTGTGGCTGGGCGCTCCTGAAGCCTTTTAAGCCTCTAGCCCCCATCAACTGTGCGCAAGTAGCTATCAAAATTGAAGCAATCCCGGTGCGGCATCAGGGGCGTAAGGCGCGCGGCACAATGGCGACATGGACGACTTGAAAGAAGAAATCGCCGCCACCGCCGCCCGCATGGTGGTGGAAGAAGGCCTGGAATACGGCGCCGCCAAGCGCCGTGCGGTCAAGCAACTGGGCGTGTCGGCGCGTGTGGCCTTGCCCGACAACGACCAGTTGGAAGCAGCGGTGCAGGAGTACATCGCTCTGTTCTGTGCGGACACCCAACCTCAGGAGCTGCAGGCCCTGCGTGTGCTGGCGCTGGAATGGATGGACCGACTGGCCCCGTTCCGTCCCCATGTCAGTGGGGCGGTTTGGCATGGTACGGCTACGCGACGGTCTGACATTTATCTGCAGTTGTTTTGCGATGACCCCAAATCCGCAGAAATTGCCCTGATTGACGGCGGCGTGCGTTTTGAGGCTCGCTCCGTGCCCGGCCTGCATGGCGAGATGGTGGATGCGCTCAGTGTGCATGCGTTGTGCCGCCCGCTGAACGAGCAAGTGGGCGTGCATTTGCTGGTGTATGACCTGGACGATGTGCGGGGCGCGTTGCAGCCCGATGCGCGCGGGCGGCGTCCGCGAGGTGATGCGGCGGCCCTGCAGCGCTTGTTGCATGATGTAGCCCATGACTGAGCCACTGCCCACTTCTCCCGAGCCCGAACCGGTTTCGCGCCGCACGCTGCTAGGTGGCGTGGCGGTGGGGGCTGCGTTGGCGGGTATTGGCGTGGCCGTTTGGCGGCAATCCGCGGGGCCTGCAGTGGTCGCGGCAGAGCCGGTGCCGGGTTTTTGGGCCCACCACTGGGAGGCCCCGGACGGCAAAGTGGTGTCCCTGGCTGCGTTCAAGGGGCGGCCGCTGCTGGTGAATTTCTGGGCCACCTGGTGCCCACCCTGCGTGGACGAGCTGCCGCTCATCAATCGCTTCTACCGCGAAAACAAGGGTAACGGCTGGCAAGTGCTGGGATTGGCCATCGACAAAAGAGAGTCGGTGCAAAAATTTCTCCAAACCATGCCGCTGGAGTTTCCCATTGCACTGGCCGGTTTGGCGGGTACGGAGCTGGGGCGCGAGCTGGGCAACCTGACCGGTGGCCTGCCGTTCTCGGTGGCCGTGGCGTCGGACGGCACGGTCATCCAGCGCAAGATGGGTCGCCTGCTGCCCGAAGATCTGGCCGCATGGGCTGGGTTAAAATAGAGGGCTCAGCCTAGGTTGGGGCCTGCCTTCGCAGGCTTGTTTCAATGCCCTGGCCTATCAGTTCGGTAGGCAAAAATCGCTGTTTTTGCGCAGAGATAGTAAAAATTATCAGCAAATGCCGGTATTTTTGCGGTAAATTCGCCGCTTCGCAAATATCGGTTGTTGGAGATTCCATGGATTTACGCAAACTCAAGACCCTGATCGACTTGGTGTCCGATTCCAATGTGTCGGAACTGGAAATCACCGAAGCCGAAGGCAAAGTTCGTATCGTCAAGGGCGGTGGTGCCATGGTGCAAGGTTATGCCGCAGCGCCCGTCTATGCAGCCCCTCCCACCCAAGCCCCTGCAGCGCCAGCCGCTGCAGTTGCTGCCCCAGTGGTCGAAGCCGCACCTGCAGGCCATGCCGTCAAATCGCCCATGGTGGGCACGTTCTACCGCTCGTCTTCCCCGGGGGCCAAGCCCTTTGTGGAAGTGGGGGACAGCATCAAGCAGGGCGATACCATCTGCATCATTGAGGCGATGAAGATCCTCAACGAGATCGAAGCCGACAAGTCTGGCACCGTCACCCAGATCCTGTGCGAAAACGGGCAAGCGGTTGAGTACGGCCAGCCTTTGTTCATCATCGAATAAGCACACGCATCCATGTTCAAGAAAATCCTGGTCGCCAACCGTGGCGAGATTGCCTTGCGGATCCAGCGCGCTTGCCGCGAGCTGGGTATCAAGGCGGTCATGGTCTATTCCGAGGCGGATCGCGAAGCCAAGTACGTCAAGCTGGCCGAAGAGGCTGTTTGCATCGGACCCGCGCCTTCCGCTCAGAGTTACCTCAATATGCCGGCCATCATCTCGGCCGCCGAGGTCACGGATGCCGAAGCCATTCACCCTGGCTATGGCTTTTTGAGCGAAAACGCAGACTTTGCCGAGCGCGTCGAAAAAAGCGGTTTCCAGTTCATCGGCCCCACACCCGAGTCCATCCGTATCATGGGTGACAAGGTGTCGGCCAAGCAGGCCATGATCCGCGCCGGTGTGCCCTGCGTACCCGGTTCAGAAGGTGAACTGCCTGACGATCCCGTGCAAATCCGCCGCATGGCCAAGGCCGTGGGCTACCCCGTGATCATCAAGGCTGCCGGCGGTGGCGGTGGTCGCGGTATGCGCGTAGTCCACACCGAGGCCGCCTTGGTGAACGCCGTAGCCATGACCAAGGCAGAAGCCGGGGCTGCGTTTGGCAACCCGGCGGTGTACATGGAGAAGTTTCTCCAGAACCCACGCCACATTGAAATCCAGATCCTGGCGGACAAGCACAAGAATGCGGTCTACCTGGGCGAGCGCGATTGCTCGATGCAACGCCGCCACCAAAAGGTGCTGGAAGAGTCTCCTGCGCCCGGTATCAACCGCAAACTGATCGAACGCATTGGTGAGCGCTGCGTTGCTGCCTGCAAGAAGATTGGCTACCGCGGTGCCGGTACGTTTGAGTTCCTCTACGAAGACGGCGAGTTCTACTTTATTGAGATGAACACGCGCGTGCAGGTGGAGCATCCGGTGACCGAAATGGTGACGGGCATTGACATTGTCAAAACCCAGATCATGGTGGCGGCGGGCGAAAAACTGCCCTTCACACAGCGCCAGATCGAGGTGCGCGGGCATGCCATCGAGTGCCGCGTGAATGCGGAAGATCCCTACAAGTTCACGCCCTCCCCAGGTCGCGTGACCATGTGGCACGCTCCGGGTGGTCCCGGCGTACGGGTGGATTCGCACATCTATACCAACTACTTCGTGCCGCCCAACTACGACTCGATGGTCGGGAAAATCATTGTGCATGGCGACACCCGTGAGCAGGCCATGGCCCGCATGCGTACTGCGCTGGCCGAGACCGTGGTGGAAGGGATCAACACCAACATTCCGTTGCACCGTGAGCTGATGGTGGACGCCAAGTTCATGGACGGTGGTACCAACATCCACTACCTGGAACACTGGCTGGAACAGCACAAACGCTAAAGGCTTGCATGTTTGAATTGCGTTTGATGTGTCCCGAAGATCGAGTCGAAAGCCTGAGTGATGCGCTGGATGCGTTGGACGCCTTGAGCGTGAGCGTGGAAGACGCGGACGCCCAGACCGATGCCGAGCAAGCCCTGTTTGGCGAGCCCGGCATGCCGCCACCCAAAGATGGTTGGCAGCGTTCCCGGGTGATCGCGCTGTTTGCCGATCAGGCGCTGGCCGACGATGCCGCGCGCTTGCTGCAAGCACAAGACTTTTTTGAGGGCTGCGAGGTATTGGGCGTGGCTGTGGTGGCAGACCAAGACTGGGTGCGATTGACCCAGTCGCAATTCGCACCCGTCGAGATCACGCCCGAGTTCTGGATTGTCCCCACCTGGCACGAGCCACCCGAGCAGGCCAAGCAGGTAATTCGCCTGGACCCGGGCCTGGCCTTTGGTACCGGCACCCACCCCACTACTCGTATGTGCTTGCGCTGGATTGCCAACCATCCAGGTCAAGCCCGCGTACTGGACTACGGGTGTGGCTCCGGCATTTTGGCCATCGGTACCGCCAAGTTTGGCGCGCAACAGGTGGTGGCGGTGGACATTGATGACGCTGCGGTGCAGTCTACGGATTTGAACGCCGAGGCCAATAACGTGCGCTTGCAAGCTGGCTTGCCGGAATTGGCCACCGGGATCTATGACCTGGTGCTGGCCAACATCCTGGCCACGCCGCTGAAAGTGTTGGCTCCTCTGTTGTGTTCCCATGTGCAGCCCGGCGGGCACCTGGTGTTGGCCGGTATTTTGGCGCGCCAGGAAGACGAGTTGAAGGCTGCCTATGCGCCGTACTGCAAGCTGTCTGTGGCAGACCGCGAAGATGGCTGGATTTTGATGACCGCCACGCTCTAAAACGGGTGGGTGCGGGCCCTACAATGTGACGCGATGAGCCTGATTACCCAATGCCCAGCCTGCGCCACGATGTTCAAGGTCGTGCCAGACCAGTTGCGCATTTCGGACGGTTGGGTGCGCTGCGGCCAATGCGACGAGGTGTTCGACGCGAACGCCAATATGGTCAAGGACCCCGAGCTTGCTGTCGAGTCTCCTGTCCCGGCAGAGCCTGCCGCTAGTCCGGCGATGGCTGAAGCCGACGATGATGCCGTAGAGGCTGACCAAGACTGGGCCTCGTCGCTGCGTTTTGCCGCCCAAGAGCCTTCCCCCCAGCCGATAGATTCGCCCACAACCGTGGAGTCATTTGACTCGGTGGTGCGCGAGATGTCGGAAGTGATGCGTGACGGCGAGGTGGAGTCCATCGATTTTGATGCGGTTTCTCCCACCGTTGATTCGCTGCTGGATCACCGTCCCGGTGAGTTCGCCTACGACAAGGCGTCGGCGCAAACCGTGGAGGTCAAACCTGCCTCCAAAAATGCAGACGCATCCGAGCCTCGCTACGTGCAGGCCGGTGTCAAAACGGTGGACGTCACCGACGCTCCCAAACTTTCATTCATGCGCCACGCTGGGCGCACCAATGTCTGGCAGCGCACCAGTGTGCGCGTGGGCCTGTCGTTATTGAGTTTGTTGCTGCTGGGGGCCTTGGTGCTGCAGGTGGTGGTGCACGAACGTGACCGCATTGTGGCTACCGAACCCGCCAGCCGCGATGCGCTGGTGGCCTTGTGCGAGTGGATGGCTTGTCAGGTGATGCCGTTGCGTCAGATCGACGCGGTGGTGATCGACAGCTCGGCGTTCACCAAGGTGCGTTCGGATGTGTACCGCCTGAACTTTGCGCTCAAGAGCACCGCAGCCACCTCGCTGGCCATGCCTTCGCTGGAGCTCACCTTGACGGACATGCAGGACCAAGCCGTGATTAGGCGCGTGCTGCAGCCTTCTGAGCTGGGTTTCAAAAAGGACACGCTGGAGGCGGGAGCTGAAGTATCTGCATCATTGCCCATCAGCGTGAAAACCAGTGGCAGCACCGAGCGCATTTCTGGTTATCGCCTGCTGGCGTTCTACCCCTGAAGATCTAGGCCGAAGGTCAGACGTAAAAAAGCCCGAGACCTTGCGGTATCGGGCTTTGGAGCCTATCGCGTAAACGCTCAGGGCTTGCTGGAAGTCGGAAACGGCCAGGCCGCTTGCGGATTCAGCGTAGTTTGCGCCGCAGGGGCCGCAGGGGCAGCTTTGGCAGCGGGTGCTTTCGCGGCTTTCTTCGCAGCGGGCTTCTTCGCTGCTTTTTTGGCTACGGGCTTCTTCGCTGCAGGCTTCTTGGCAACAGCGGCTTTCTTTGCTGGAGCCTTTTTCGCAGCTGCTTTCTTGGCAGGAGCTGCCTTCTTTGCCGCTACCTTTTTGGCGGGAGCAGCTTTCTTAGCAGGAGCTGCCTTCTTTGCTGCTACCTTTTTGGCGGGAGCGGCTTTCTTAGCAGGAGCTGCCTTCTTTGCTGCTACCTTTTTGGCGGGAGCGGCTTTCTTAGCAGGAGCTGCCTTCTTTGCTGCTACCTTTTTAGCGGGAGCGGCTTTCTTAGCAGGAGCTGCCTTCTTTGCTGCTACTTTCTTAGCGGGTGCAGCTTTTTTCGCGGGAGCGGCCTTTTTTGCGGCCGGTTTTTTTGCAGTTGCCATGATTTTCTCCTTGATCAATTTACAAAGAGCACTTCTTGCCAGTTGGGTGCAAGAAGCGATTCATGTTGTTGGGCGCAGTCCCAGCAACATGAACGCGGTGACACGCACCCAGTCCGCAGTCTGTGCTGCGATGCTGGAGGCGTGAAGTTCTAGAAAACATAATCAGCGTTTCAATCCCAAGACAGGGCGCCGCCCGATTGGTACTCGATCACGCGGGTCTCGAAGAAGTTGCGTTCCTTCTTCAAGTCAATCATTTCGCTCATCCAGGGGAACGGGTTTTCCTCGTTCGGGAACAGCGGCTCCAAACCAATCTGGGTAGCCCGGCGGTTGGCGATGTAGCGCAGGTAGCCTTTGAACATCGAGGCATTCATGCCCAGCACGCCGCGTGGCATGGTGTCCTCGGCGTAGCGGTATTCCAGTTCCACGGCTTTTTCAAACAAACCTTTGATCTCTGCCTTGAACTCGGGCGTCCACAGGTGGGGATTTTCCAGCTTGAGCTGGTTGATCAGGTCGATGCCAAAGTTGCAGTGCATGGACTCGTCGCGCAGGATGTACTGGTACTGCTCGGCAGCGCCCGTCATTTTGTTCTGGCGACCCAAGGCCAAGATCTGCGTGAAGCCCACGTAGAAAAACAAGCCTTCCATCAGGCAGGCAAACACGATGAGCGACTTGAGCAGCGTCTGGTCGGTCTCGGCCGTGCCCGTGTGGAAGTTCGGATCCATGATGGCCGCGATGAACGGAATCAGGAACTCGTCCTTGTCGCGAATGGACTGGACTTCGTTGTAGGCGTTGAAGATCTCGCTCTCGTCCAGGCCCAGTGATTCCACGATGTACTGGTAAGCGTGGGTATGAATGGCTTCTTCAAAGGCCTGCCGCAGCAGGAACTGGCGGCACTCGGGTGCTGTGATGTGGCGGTAGGTGCCCAGCACGATGTTGTTGGCAGCTAGCGAGTCGGCGGTCACAAAGAAGCCGAGGTTGCGCTTGACGATACGGCGTTCGTCTTCGGTCAGGCCGTTAGGGTCTTTCCACAGAGCGATGTCGCGCGTCATGTTGACTTCTTGCGGCATCCAGTGGTTGGCGCAACTGGCCAAGTATTTTTCCCAGGCCCATTTGTATTTGAAGGGAACCAGTTGGTTCACATCGGTCTGGCCGTTGATTATGCGCTTGTCATCGGCGCGGATGCGGCGTGGGGTCCCGGTCTGCATGACGGCTGCCACGGCCGCTGGAGTAGGTACGGAAGCAGGGGTGACTGGTGCCTGCGCAACCGACAGCTGTTCAGACGGGTTGCGCGCAAAGTTGCTCGGCGGTGTGGGCTTGACTTCTTCGTCCCAGGTCAACATAGATGATTCCAATCAGCGGATTATGAGAGCAGCGAAATGAAATGAAAAGTAGTCATGCATTTCGCTGCCCATTTGTGTTGCTCTGTAGCATCGCAATGTCAGTTGCGATGCGCCTCTCTTGTTATTGGCAAGACTCGCATGTGGGGTCATCCACACCGCAGAACTTGATGTCGGTCGCCGCATTGCTGGCCAGTTCCATCTGTGCATGTGCTGCAGCGGCAGCCGCCTCCAAGGCGCTGGACATTTTGGTGGAGCCTTGCGCATCGTTGCCCGAGGACACTGCGTTCATGCGGCCTGCCGTCACCGTGGATTTCTCCGCGTGGGTAGCGGACATGGTGCGGAGGTAGTAGGTGGTTTTCAGACCACGCAACCAGGCCAGCTTGTAGGTCTCGTCGAGTTTCTTGCCCGACGCGCCGGCCATGTAGATGTTCAGCGACTGCGCTTGGTCAATCCATTTCTGGCGACGTGCTGCGGCCTCCACCAGCCATCGTGTTTCCACTTCAAATGCTGTGGCATACAGCTGCTTGATTTCTTGGGGTACACGGTCGATGGGACTCAGCGAACCATCAAAGTGCTTCAGGTCCATCACCATCACGTCGTCCCATAGGCCCAAGGCCTTGAGGTCGCGCACCAGGTAGCTGTTGATGACGGTGAATTCGCCCGACAGATTGGACTTCACCGACAGGTTGCCGAAGCAGGGTTCGATGGACGCGTCCACACCAATGATGTTGGAGATGGTGGCGGTGGGGGCGATGGCCACACAGTTGGAGTTGCGCATGCCGTCGGCAGCGATCTTCTTGCGAAGGGCATCCCAGTCCAAGGTGGAGGAGCGGTCCACTTCCACATAGCCGCCACGGGCTTGGGCCAGCATGTCCAGGGTGTCGGGTGGCAGGATGCCCTTGTCCCACAGCGAACCCTTGAAGCTGGAGTACTGGCCGCGTTCACGGGCCAATTCTGTGGACGCCCAGTAGGCGTAGTAGCTGATGGCTTCCATGGATTCGTCGGCAAACTGCACAGCAGCGTCGCTGGCGTAAGGAATGCGCAGGGCGTACAGGCTGTCCTGGAAGGCCATCACGCCCAGGCCCACGGGGCGGTGGCGCATGTTCGAATCGCGTGCCTTCTTGACCGCGTAGTAGTTGATGTCGATCACGTTGTCCAGCATGCGCATGGCGGTGCCAATGGTGCGCTTGAGCTTGTCGTGGTCCAGCTTGCCATCTTTCAAGTGCTGACGCAGGTTGACCGAACCGAGGTTGCAGACCGCAGTTTCGGTGTCGCTGGTGTTGAGTGTGATCTCGGTGCAGAGATTGGACGAATGCACCACGCCGGCATGCTGCTGGGGGGAGCGCACGTTGCAGGCATCCTTGAAGGTGATCCAGGGATGGCCGGTTTCAAACAGCATGGTGAGCATCTTGCGCCACAGGTCGCTGGCTTCCACGGTGCGCGATGGCTTGATTTCGCCGCGGGCAGCCTTGGCTTCGTAGGCCACATAGGCTTTTTCGAAGTCGGCGCCAAACAGATCGTGCAGGTCGGGTACGTTGGAGGGCGAGAACAGGGTCCAGCTGCCTTTCTCCATCACACGGCGCATGAAGAGATCGGGGATCCAGTTGGCCGTGTTCATGTCGTGTGTGCGGCGACGGTCATCGCCGGTGTTCTTGCGCAGCTCCAGAAACTCTTCGATGTCCAGGTGCCAGGTTTCCAGATAGGTGCAGACCGCGCCCTTGCGCTTGCCACCCTGGTTCACGGCCACAGCGGTGTCGTTCACCACTTTGAGGAAAGGAACCACGCCTTGGGATTCGCCGTTGGTGCCCTTGATGTGAGAACCCAGGGCGCGCACGCGCGTCCAGTCATTGCCCAGGCCGCCCGCGAATTTGGACAGCAGGGCGTTTTCCTTGATGGATTCGTAAATGCCGTCCAGGTCATCTGGCACGGTGGTCAGGTAGCAGCTGGAGAGTTGCGAGCGCAGCGTACCGCTGTTGAACAGCGTGGGCGTGCTGGACATGAAGTCGAAGCTGGACAGCACTTCGTAGAACTGGATGGCACGGGCTTCGCGGTCAATCTCGTTGAGCGACAGGCCCATGGCCACGCGCATGAAGAAGGCCTGGGGCAGTTCGATGCGAGTTTTGCCTTCGTGCAGGAAGTAACGGTCATACAGCGTCTGCAGGCCGAGGTAATCAAATTGCAGGTCGCGGCTGGCCTTGACGGCGGCACCCAGGCGCTTCAGGTCAAACTGCAGCAGCTTCTCGTCCAGCAACTCGGCGTCCACACCGCGCTTGATAAAACCTGGGAAGTAATCGGCATAGGCCTCTTGCATGTCGGCCTGGGCTACGTCGCGTCCCAGCACCTCACGGGAAATCGTGTGGAACAAGAGGCGCGCGGTGGCGTAGGTGTAGTCCGGGTCTTTTTCAATCAGGGTACGGGCTGCCAGGATGGAGGCCTTATACACCTCGTCCATGGGCACGCCGTCGTACAGGTTGCGCATGGTTTCGGCCACGATGGGGTCGGCTTTGACATCTGCGCCCAAACCCGAGCAGGCGGTTTCAATGCGGGATTGGAGGCGGTCCAGGTCCAGCGCCACACGCTGACCGGCTTCCAGTACATGGATGACCGGTGCGGCAGGTTTTGCCTGCGCGACTTGCTTGGCGCGCTCCTGGGTGCGGCGTTCGCGGTACAGCACATAGGCACGGGCGATTTCGTGGTGGCCGCCGCGCATCAGGCCCAGTTCCACCTGGTCTTGCACGTCTTCAATCGGGAAGGTGCCGCCTCCGGGACGCGAGCGCATCAGCGCGCGGATCACTTGTTGCGTCAAACCGTCCACCGTTTCACGCACGCTGGCCGAGGCCGCGCCCTGGGTGCCGTGTACGGCCAGAAAGGCCTTCATCAGAGCAACGGCGATTTTGTTGGGTTCGAACGGAACCACGGCGCCATTGCGGCGAATGATCTGGTAATGGGCCAAGGTGTTGACCGCACCACCTTCTGCGGCAGCTGTGCTGTGCGGGGTCAGCAGGGTAGCCGTGGGGGTGGGGGTTACGGTAGAAATGGATTGCATGATTTCCTCGTCTAAATCAGTGTTTTTATGTGCGTCTGGTGACCCGCCGGCTGGCGCTGTAGGGGTCGAATTCGTCAGTGTGCGTCTTCACCAGCGCACACTATATCTGGGGTCTGGGGTGGTGACAAGCCACTACCGGTAGTGTACCGCCTGCTTGTGTGGTGGTGCAGCTACGGCAGTTTGCAGGGTGGCTATAGGGCCACAATCGCAAGCCCTTGCTAGATGGGCTTTTTCGGATCTATAGCACCATTTGACGCGCCTCCTGGGGGCATTTGCCCTTACGAGGCGCATGGCTGCTGTGCGCGCCGCTTTGGTGTGTACGGCCGCGTACTTTGCGGGGACACCAAACAGCACCGAAATATTTTTATTTTGTTACCAAACTGTTGGTGTCGGCCGGAAAGCTCGAGGTTGGAAGCCCCAGGCTTTTGTGCAGCCGTGTCCATTCAAAGCCCGGCCCCGGGTCGGCTTTGCGTCCTGGTGCGATGTGTTCGTGCCCAGCAATGTATTGGATGGGGTAGTGTTGGGCAATGGCAGGGCACAAGGCCTGCAAGGCCTCGTATTGCGCCGACTCGAAGGTGTGCCCTTCCAGTCCTTCCAGCTCAATGCCAATGGAGTCGTCGTTGCAGTTGCCTTTGCCGCGGTAGTGGGAAACGCCGGCGTGCCAAGCGCGGGCGTCGCAGCTCACAAACTGCCAGATATCTCCGTTGCGCTGCACAAAAAAGTGGGCAGATACCTGCATCCCTTCAATGCTTTTGAAGTACGGGTGTGCATTCCAGTCCAGCGTGTTGGTGAACAGGCGTTGCACCTGGCCGGTGCCGTACTGGCCCGGTGGCAGGCTGATGGAGTGCAGCACGATCAGATCAACCTGCGTCGCAGTGGGACGTGGACCGAAGTTGGGCGACTCCAGTCGGTGCGCGAACCGGTACCAGCCTTCTTGCCAGAGCGCGTCGTGCGGATCAGGCATCGGGCGCTTCGTCCGATGCGTGGGGCACGTCGATCTGCAGTCGGGCCATGCGGTAGCGGATCTGGCGCAGGCTGATACCTAGGCGCTGGGCCGCCACGGTGCGGTTGTAGCGCGTTTCCTGGAGGGTGCGTACCAGGATGTCGCGCTCCTGCAGGTCTAGGTAGCGCTGCAAATCTACGGGAATCTCGATGGGCGCAGTGACAGGTGTGGGCGGTGCGTTGGCCTGCAACGGGAGGGGGGCTGTCTCGGTTGCACCTGCGTTGTCAGTGCGTAGCGGTGCAGGACTGGTGGCCAGCGGATGGGTGTCGAGCTCCAACACGGCACCGTCGGAGAGGGCCACCGCGCGGTGCAACAGGTTTTCAAGTTCGCGAACATTGCCCGGCAAGGACAATTGGGTGAGTTGGCTCATGGCATAGGGTGACAGCTGTGCCACAGCCGAGCCCGATTCCTGCGCGATACGCGACAACAAGGCATCACACAAGGCGGGCAAATCTTCGCAGCGCTCTCGCAGCGGCGGGATATAAATATCGATCACATTCAGGCGGTAATACAAATCCTGGCGAAAGCGCCCCGCCTGGACTTCGGCGCTTAGATCCTTGTGGGTGGCGCTGACGATGCGCACATCCACGGCCTCCTCCTGGTGCGAACCAAGAGGCCGAACATTGCGCTCCTGGATGGCGCGCAGCAGCTTGGATTGCATGGCCAGCGGTAGGTCGCCAATCTCGTCCAGAAACAGGGTGCCACCGTGTGCCGCCTGGAAAAAACCGCTGCGGTCCTGCATAGCCCCGGTGTACGCGCCTTTGCGGGCGCCAAAAAACTCAGCCTCCATGAGGTTCTCAGGTATGGCGCTGCAATTGACGGCGACCCACGGGCCCGTGGCACGGTGGCTGTTGGCGTGCACGGCATTGGCCACCAGTTCCTTGCCGGTGCCCGATTCTCCGCGCACCAGCACTGGCGCCATGCTGCGTGCCACCTTGACAATGCGTTCTTTCACACTTTGCATGGTGGCCGAGGAGCCTGCCAGGCGGTCCAGTACGGCCAAGCCTGACGGGTGCATCGCTGCGTTGGCGGTTTTGGTGGCCGTGGGTTTTGTGCCCGTTGCGGCGGGCGCATTGGAGGAGACGCCCCGCAGCGCATTGGCGACCGCACTGCGAAACTGCTTCAGATCCACCGGCTTGGTCAGGTAGTCAAATGCACCCGCCTTGAGGGATTCCACCGCGTTTTCGGCTGAACCGTAGGCGGTAATCACAATGCAACGCTCTGTGCGCTGCTCGGCGCGCAGTTGGCCCAGGATGTCGGTGCCCAGGCCGTCGGGCAGACGCATGTCGGTGATCACTGCATCAAAACGCTGCTGCGCCAGCTGGTCTTTGGCGTCCTGTACCGTGCCAGCGGTTTCCACCCGGTAGCCTTCGCGCAACAGCGTGAGTTCATACAGGGTGCGCAAATCCGGCTCGTCGTCGATGACCAGAATGCGGGCGTCGCTCAGTACAGGGTGGTTTGCCATGGTGTCTCGGTATTGTCCTGCGGCGCCGAGGGCTCGGGAAGGGCCAGTGCGATCACGAATTCATTGCCTTCGGTGGTTACACCCTCCAGGGCCTGCGGGCTACGCTGATAGCCCAGCGTTGCGCCATGGCGCTCACAGAGTTCGCGGCAGATGTACAGGCCCAGGCCGCTGGAGCGGCTCTCGGAGGAAAAGAAGGGTTCGAACAGGTGGCGCTGCACCGATTGGTCCATGGGCGCGCCATCGCTCCACACCGACACACTGCTTGCTTGCGCCTGCACCACAGTGAGAACCTGGATGCTGCCTGTGCGCTTGCTGGCATAGCGGCGCGCGTTGTCCAGCAGGTTGACCAGGACTTGGCGTAGGTGGTCGGCATCAAAGCGAACCCAGGCGGCTTGCTCTGCCAAGTGGATCTGCACCAAGGTCTCCAGGCCGTTCTGGGCCGCCCAGTCGGTGGCAATGCGGTGCACCAGTTCATTGAGCAAGACGGCTCCGGGTTGCAGCAGTGGACTGGCGCCGCGCACGCGTGAAACATTCAAAATGTCATCCACAATTTTTTCCAAGCGCTTGGCGTTTTGGCCCACCATGGCTGTGAGTTTCTTCTGCCGCGGGTCGGTGATGTCTTCGTCCAAGAGTGCGTTGGCCTGGGCAATGGCGGCCAGCGGATTGCGAATTTCATGCGCCACGGCCGTAGACAGGCGGCCCATGCTGGCCAGTTTTTCAGTGCGCAAGCGGGCCTCCTGCTCGCGCTGGTCTTGCAGAAACAGCACACACAGACTTTCATGGCCGATGCCCTGGGGCGCTGCCAGCCGTGTGCGTGCCAACACGCGGCGTGGTCCGGCGCCCTCATGGCGAATGGTGATTTCGGCCTGCTGTCCGCGCCCGGTGCCCATGCTCAGGCGCGTGAGCTGCAGCAGGGCGTGCCAAGCGGGTTCGCCCTTGAGGTCAAAGGTGTTGGCGCGCAGGGCCACGGGCGTGCCCAGCAATGTGCGGGCGGCGGGGTTGGCGGCGCGCACATTGCCAGCGTTGTCCACAATCATCACGCCATCGGGCAGTGCTTCAATCACTAGCTCGTTCACTTGCCGCTGCACATTGGCCGCCAGCTGGCTCAGGCGCGCGCGCTTGCCCGCGCTGACCAGCCGCGACGACAGCTGGTGGGCCAGCAGCGCAATCACAAAGTAGCCGGCGCCGCTGAGTGCGGCTTGCACCAAGTAGGGCGTGGCATCGGTCGGGCTGGACAAATACGTCCATAACGTGGCACCCAACAGCAGCATGGTGACGCCGGCGGCGGTGCCTAGCGCCAGGCGCAAAGAACCCAACACCGAGGCCAACAGAATCGGCAGCGCGAACAGGGGGGTGTAGTTGAGAGTGTTGCCCTGCAACAGCTGCATGGCAGAAAAAGCGAGCACGTCCAGCCCGATCAGCACGCCCCAGGCACGGTTGAAAGCCTGGCCCAGGGGGCGTGGTCGCGCAAACACCCGTGCCACCAGCGTGCCGATGAAGTAGGCAACGCTGACCCCCACCAAGGCCTTGCTGTGGGCGTTGCCACTGGCGTACAACACGCTTTGCAGCACCAGCAATACCACGCCTAGCGTCAGGCGTGCCGTCATGAACCCCTGCCACAGGCGGGCGAATTCCTGGGTGTCGTCGTGCCCGTCTTGGGGCGGGCCTACTTCTAGGGCAGCGGGGCCAAACCAGGAGTGTTCGGGGTGGGCGGTAGGCATCAGCTTTCGGCCGCGGCGCGGTGGGCCGCGCTGCAGTAGCTGCCATGGGTGCCTGGCACCGCATCGTGCTCGGGCAGGTGTACGCCGCAGCGGCGGCAGGCCACCATGGTGGTGGGTTCGGCCAACCGCGTCGCCTTGTCTTGGGCGCGGGCGTGGTGTTCGAGTCCGCGCGCGCTGCGCCAACGCCAGGCCACCAGAAAGACGACCAGAAAGACCAGCAGGTATTTCACGCCACCCGCCCCAAAATGATTTCCATCACAAAGCGCGAGCCCACGTATGCGAGGAACAGCAACACCGAGCCCGCGTACAGCACGCCGACTGCGCGCTTTCCACGCCATCCGAACTGCGCACGCCCCACCAGCAGCACGGCAAAGGTGATCCACGACAGCAGCGAGAACACTGTCTTGTGATCCCAGCGCCATGCGTGCGTGGGGCCATACACCACATCGCCAAACCAGTAGCCCACGGCCAGTGTGACAGTCAGCAAAATAAAGCCTGCGCCGACCAGGCGGTAGGTCAGACGCTCCAGCGTCAGCAGCGGCAGCCCGCTGTGGGGGTCCGCCGCCTGGCGGATGCGGGCTTCGGCCCGCGTCATGAACCAGGCATGGACTACGGCGGTGCCAAACAGGCCGTAGCAGGCCACGCCAAACGCCAGATGCACCGGCAGCCACACCGATGCGGTTGCGACTAGGCTGGCGCCAGGGAATATGCAGGCCAGCAGCACCGCCGCCGAGCCCACGGCGGCCAGTGCCCAGCGGGTTTCCAATTGTGGGAACACTTGGCTCTCCACGCCATATACCGCGGCCACCAACCAAGCCGTGACTGACAGCGCCGGGGCAAATCCAAAGTGCGGACTCTCGCCGAACAGACTCCAGGCCAGTGCGGCGCCGTGCAGCAACCAGGCTACGGCCACCCAGGCACGGGCGGTCTGGGCCGACAGGATGCGCGCGCGCAGCGCGGGCCAAGCATAGGCGCTGGCTGCCAAAACCGATAGGGTCAGGCTGGTGGGGGACGCACTGGCTAAAATCATGCGTACAGTTTAGCGTTTTGCTCCCTGCCAGCCCCCGGCTGGCCCTCACCACAGGTTCCGCCAGCCGGAATACGTCTTATGGCTTCCGCCCTCACCGACAAACTCTCCCGCCTCGTCAAAGACCTGCGTGGCCAAGGCCGCATCACCGAAAGCAATGTGACCGACATGCTGCGCGAGGTGCGCATGGCATTGTTGGAGGCCGATGTGGCCTTGCCGGTGGTGCGCGACTTCATTGCCCGCGTGAAGGACAAAGCGCTGGGCCAGGAAGTGCTGGGCTCCCTGCAGCCGGGCCAGGTCTTGGTCAGCATCGTGAACCGCGAGCTGGCGGCCACCATGGGCGAGGGCGTGAGTGACATCAACCTCGCGGCCCAACCACCCGCCGTCATCCTGATGGCAGGCCTGCAAGGCGCCGGCAAAACCACCACCACGGCCAAGCTGGCCAAGCACCTAATCGAGAAGCGCAAAAAGAAGGTGCTGACCGTGTCCGGTGACGTGTACCGCCCCGCCGCCATCGAGCAGCTCAAGACCGTGACGGCCCAGGCTGGCGCCGAATGGTTCCCCAGCACGCCGGATCAAAATCCGGTGGACATTGGCCGCGCTGCGCTGGATTACGCCAAAAAACATTTCTTTGACGTGCTTCTGGTTGATACCGCCGGCCGTTTGGCGATTGACGAAGCGCTGATGCTGGAAATCAAGAACCTGCACGCCGTGCTGAATCCGGTGGAGACGCTGTTCGTGGTGGACGCCATGCAGGGTCAGGACGCGGTGAACACCGCCAAGGCCTTCAAAGAGGCGCTGCCGCTGACCGGCATCATCCTGACCAAGACGGATGGTGACTCGCGCGGCGGTGCGGCCCTGTCGGTGCGGCAGATCACCGGTGCGCCCATCAAGTTTGCGGGTACCAGCGAGAAGCTGGACGGCCTGGAGGTATTCGACGCCGAGCGCCATGCGGGCCGCATCCTGGGCATGGGCGACATCGTGGCCCTGGTGGAGCAGGTCACCGCGGGCGTGGATATCGAGGCCGCCAAGAAGCTGGCCGACAAGGTCAAAAGCGGTGGGGGCTTTGACTTGAACGATTTCCTGGCCCAGATCCAGCAGATGAAGCAGATGGGTGGCCTTTCCAGCCTCATGGACAAGCTGCCGGCCGCCATGGCGGCCAAGGCCGGTCAGGTCGACATGGACAAGGCCGAGCGCGACATCAAGCGCAAGGAAGGCATCATCCACAGCATGACGCCGCTGGAGCGCCGCAAGCCCGATCTCATCAAGGCCACACGCAAGCGCCGCATTGCGGCTGGCGCCGGTGTGCACGTGCAGGAAGTGAATCGCATGCTCAAGGAGTTTGAGCAGATGCAGGACATGATGAAGAAGATGAAGGGCGGCGGCATGATGAAAATGATGAAACGCCTGGGCGGCATGAAGGGCATGCCCAAGATGCCGTTTTGAGCGGCCCAGAACGCTCTCGCACCTTGGCCGGGATTGGCTTGGCCGTGCTGGCCATGGCCTGCTTTGCGGTGCTGGACACGACCACTAAGTGGGTGTCATTGGGCGTTCCGCTGATGGTGGCGATCGGGTTTCGCTATCTGTTTCAGGCGGTCGCCACCACCGTGGCGGTGTACCCTCAGCGCGGGCGAGCGCTGCTGCACACCCGGCACCTGGGGTTGCATGTGGCGCGAGGTGTGCTGCTGCTCACCACCAGCCTGCTGGCCTTTCTGAGCCTCAAGCACATGCCCGTGGGCGAATTCACCGCGATTGTGCTGCTCACGCCGCTGGTGGTGACCTTGCTGGCGGCGCGCATGTTGCGCGAAACCGTGTCCCCTCTGCGCAAGTTGCTGGTGACTGGCGGCTTCATTGGCACGTTGACCATCGTGCGCCCGGGTGGCCAGGATTTCACGTGGGCCCTGCTGTTCCCAGTGGGCGTGGTGGTGGCGAATGCGGGCTTCCAACTGCTCACCAGCCGCATGGCGCGTACTGAAGACCCCATGACCATGCAGTTCTACACTGGCTGGGTGGGAGCCATCTTGCCCGCTTTGGCCTTGCCATGGGTGTGGGCCGAGATCACGGCACCCGCGCTGTGGGGCGGCTTGTTGTTGATGGGTGTGATGGGCACCGTGGGGCACTTTCTGTTCATCCTGGCCTTTAAGCGCGCCCCGGCGGCCACCCTCATGCCCTATATGTATGCGCAGATCGGCTTTGCCATGCTGGGAGGATGGCTCTTGTTTGCCCATGTGCCAGACCATTGGTCGCTGGTGGGCATGGGGCTGATCGCGGTGTGTGGTGCTGCGGGTGCTTTGCTTACGGCGCATGAAAGCCGGGCCTCCGCAGAGCCACCTGAGCACTGATTCCTAGTGAAATAGGCCATTGGCCCCCGTATTCATTGCGCAAGCAGCTCCTGAATTCATAGCGTTTTGGGTTCCGCTCAGAGCCGGTGCGGTGGTTGCCGCGCAGGCGGATCTGGGGCTGTATGTGCCTGCGGAGTGAATGTCCGGCTTTACCTATCTTCACACGGGCACGGTCAACACCCAGTGCGAGGGCGCCGTTGTGGGAGGGCATCCAGATTCACTGGAGCGAATCTCAAAACCTGAAAGGCTACTGACATGAACAAAGTTTTCGCAACCCTGATCGCTGGCTTGATTTCTGTGGGTGCTTTTGCTCAGGCACCGGCTGCGGCTCCTGCTGCTGCCACGGCCCCTGCCAAGGTAGAAGCCAAAAAGGACACCAAGGAAGCGCCTGCCGCGACACCAGAGAAGAAGGTGAAGAAGGTCAAGCACCACGCCAAGAAGGTCGTGGAAAAGAAGGCCGAAGCCGCGAAGTAAGCGCAGCGGACATCACCAAGCAAAAGGGCTCCCGAGGGAGCCCTTTTTTACAAGCGCAGTGCGCTTGCGGTCGGCAAAGCGATCAGGCCTTGCTGGCCTTCGTGCGGCGGCGTGCCACGGCACCCATCAAGCCCAAGCCGGCCAGCAGCATGGCATAGGTTTCGGGTTCTGGCACCGAGGGGATCACCGTGCCGTTGCGTACCTGGAAGTTGTACTGGCCATCGATGGTGGAGTTCAGGCGGTGGTCAATCAAGGCGTTGCCGCCGGAGTTGAGCAAGGCGCCGTTGATGGCGGAGCCAGCCAGTTCAAAGGAGGTGTTGGTGCCGTTGGACCAGCCGGCGCGAGCCGAGGCACCACCGAAGCCATTTGAACCACTGCTGGCGCTGCCCGTTTCCCAGCTGACGTTGTCATAGTTGAACTGGAAGTCAAAGTTGCCGGCGCCCGTGTCCGAGCGATCCGTCACGATGAGCTGGAAGCTGTTGGTCTTGTCAGCCTTGGTGTTGAAGTAACCCACGTTGAGCCAGTTCACGCCGAAAGTCTGGTGTCCGTTCAGCACGGTTTGGCCATACTGGGTGACGCCGCTGTCGGCGTGGCGGGTGTCCACGTCTGCAAAGAAGGGCGCCAACATGGGCACGTTGGTGGTAAGCAGGTTGAAGGGGGTGTACGTAGGCAGCGCACTGTTGAACGTCACGTTGCCATTGTTGTTCACATACAGGTTGCTGAAGCTCTGGCCAAAGAAGTTGACGTTGAAGCCCAGCGATACGAGACCCGTAGACAGATCGTCATTGCGAGCCAAGGTGTTGGTGGTGAACAGGTTGGCATCGTGCACGGCAGCTGCGTAGGCTGGTGCGGCGGCAAAGGTAACAGCCAGCAGAGCGCCAGCAGCGATTTTTTTGAACATACGAAAGCTCCCTTAAAACGAAAGCTGAGTATCTTCAAGAAAGCCCAGAATAGTGCCATGGCGCCATGGCTCTTTCGGACTATTCGTAGCCCGTTGTTTTGTAAGGGGTTGTTACCCCCTTTAAGCGCCCACCAACTCTAGCGTCACCACCTCGCCGCGCAACGTGTAGCTGCGGGTCTCGGTGATGCGCACATCCACCAGTTGGCCCACCAAGCGCGAATGGCCAGCAAAGTTCACCACGCGGTTGCACTCGGTACGGCCCATCAGCTCGCCGTTGTCGCGCTTACTGGCGCCTTCCACCAGAATGCGTTGCACCGTACCCAGGCGCTGGTCGCTGATGCGCGCGATGTTGGCGTTGATGGCGGCTTGCAGTTCCTGCAGGCGCGCCAGCTTCACTTCGTGCGGGGTCTCATCATGCAGGTTGGCCGCGGGGGTGCCGGGACGGGGGCTGAAGATGAAGCTGAACGAGTTGTCAAAGCCGATGTCGGCAATCAACTTCATCATCTTGGCGAAGTCATCGTCGGTCTCACCGGGGAAGCCGACGATGAAGTCGGAACTGATCGACATGTCGGGGCGGATGGCGCGCAGCTTGCGGATGGTGCTCTTGTATTCCATGGCGGTGTAGCCGCGCTTCATGGCCATGAGGATCTTGTCGCTGCCGTGCTGCACCGGCAGATGCAAGTGGCTCACCAGCTTGGGCAACTTATCGTAGGCCGCAATCAGGCTGGGCGTGAACTCGTTGGGGTGGCTGGTGGTGTAGCGGATGCGCTCGATGCCGGGAATGTCGCTCACGTATTCCAGCAGCGTGGCGAAGTCGGCCATCTCGCTGGTACCACCCATGGTATGGCGCCAGGCGTTCACGTTCTGGCCCAGCAGGTTCACCTCTTTCACCCCCTGGTCGGCCAGGCCAGCAATCTCCACCAGCACGTCTTCAAACGGGCGGTTCACTTCCTCGCCGCGGGTGTAGGGCACCACGCAGTAGCTGCAGTATTTGCTGCAACCTTCCATGATGCTCACAAAGGCAGATGCGCCATCCACCTTGGCGGGTGGCAGGTGGTCGAATTTTTCAATCTCAGGGAAGCTGATGTCCACTTGCGGCTTGTTCTGCAATGCGCGCTGGTTCAGCAGCTCGGGTAGGCGGTGCAGGGTTTGCGGGCCAAACACCACGTCCACATAGGGCGCACGCTTGATGATTTCAGCACCTTCCTGACTGGCCACGCAACCGCCCACGCCAATCTGCACGCCCTTTTTCTTCAGGTGCTTGATGCGGCCCAGGTCGGAAAACACCTTCTCCTGCGCTTTTTCGCGCACCGAGCAGGTGTTGAAGAGGATCAGGTCCGCCTCGTCCACGTTCTGCGTGGGCTCGTAGCCCTGGGCGGCGCCCAGCACGTCGGCCATCTTGTCCGAGTCGTACTCGTTCATCTGGCAACCGAAGGTTTTGATAAAGACTTTTTTGGACATGGCGTACCCCGGGGAAATGCTATGAATAAAGGAGCTGCTCGCGCACTGTTCGCGAGGGCTGGAGGCTGATTTGGCTTGAAAGTAGCGCGGTGGCGCTGATACTTACTGCGTGGTGACGGGCTGGGTGGGTGCCGGTGCCGGCACGGGCAGCAGGCGGATCTCGTCGGCGCTGAGGATCCAGACGTCGTGGATCATGCCGGTGGGCTCGCGGGTGTAGTTCACCACCACGGTCTGGCCCACGATAGCGCCCGACATCACCATGATGTTGTTGGACCCGCGGATGCGTGAGCCTGGTGACAATCGGTCGGCCTTGCCGTCCATCACCACCTCGGGCGGTGCCACCACCTTCAAGGTGCCGCGCACAGCTTTGGGCGGGAATTGGCGGATAGCGACCACGGCCGTGGTCTGGGCTAGCGCGGGCCATGTGGTGGTCGCCATGAGGGTGGCGATGCAGCAGGCGCGGGCCAAAGCGGTGAGAGAAGCGCAGCGGTTCATGGTGTGTATCCAGAGGCTGTGAAGAAGCCGCGATTTTAGCGGCGCAGGGCCGTGTGGGGCCGAAGAAAAACCCGCAGGGCTCGCGCACTGCGGGTTCTCAATTTGGTGGTCGTAGGTGGATTTGAACCACCGACATCAGCATTATGAATGCTGCGCTCTAACCAACTGAGCTATACGACCGGAGCCCAGAATTATAGACTAAAAATTATTGGTGGGTAAAGTGGGCCGCGCGCTTGTTCACAAAGGCATCCATGCCTTCCTTCTGGTCGGTGGTGGCAAACAACGCGTGGAACAGGCGACGCTCGAACATAATGCCGTCGGCCAACGTGCCCTCAAACGCGCGGTTCACCGCCTCTTTGGCCGCCATCGTGGCGATTTGCGAGAAGGCGCAAATTTGTAGCGCGGCGCCCAGGGCTTCGTCTTGCAGCTTGTCCAGCGGCACCACGCGGCTAACCAAGCCTGCGCGTTCGGCCTCTGCGGCGTCCATCATGCGGCCAGTCAGCGCGAGGTCCATCGCCTTGGCCTTGCCCACGGCGCGCGGCAGGCGCTGCGTGCCGCCGGCGCCGGGAATGATGCCCAGCTTGATCTCGGGTTGGCCGAACTTGGCGTTGTCAGCGGCGATGATGAAGTCGCACATCATGGCGAGCTCGCAACCGCCGCCCAGGGCAAAACCGCTGACGGCGGCAATCACCGGCTTGCGGATGGAGCGAATGGTTTCCCAGTTGCGCGTGATGAAGTCTCCCTTGTAGGCGTCGGCAAAGCTGAACTTGGCCATCACAGTGATGTCGGCACCCGCGGCAAAGGCCTTTTCACTGCCGGTCAGCACGATGCAGCCGATGGCCGGGTCGGCGTCAAAGCCCTTGAGCGCGGCGCCCAGCTCGTCCATGAGCTGGTCGTTCAGCGCATTCAGCGCCTTGGGGCGGTTGAGTGTGATGACGGCAACCTTGTCGCCTTCGATACGGGTGGTGATGCATTCGTAGCTCATGATGGGGTCTCCAGATTTTTGCGTCTTGGCACTATAGCGAAGAGGGTTTGCACATGACTGACACCGGCACGACTGCCCCACCAGAAACGCCTGTTTTGTACGCCGAGCACGGCGCCGTCGCCCTGCTGATGCTGAACCGCCCCGCTGCGCTCAACGCCTTCACCCGCGAGATGCACCGCGCGCACCCTGCACCAGCAACTGGATGCCGAACGCGATGTCCAAAGCGCCGTGGGGCGCACGGACGACTATGTGGAAGGGGTGCGCGCGTTCCGCGAGAAACGGGCGCCCAAATTCATCGGCAGTTAGGCGCTTCCATCCAGCCACTTCGCGACGGCCGGCGCATCGCGAACGGACAAGCGCACGGCCGTGCTTGGGGGCGGCAGGGTCAAGGTGAGGTTCATGAGGCGCTTGTCGCGTGACACCAGCGCGCTGACTTTCTTGGCTTTGCCGGTGTAGAGCGTCAAATCGTCCAGAACCTGCATGCGCCAGGGCTCGCCCTCGGTCTGTACCGCAATCCACTCGTCGCCGGCGGCAAAACCGGCTTTCTCCGCCGCGCCACCGCGCAGCACCTGCTGGATGAACAGACCACCGTTTTCCTTGACGCGCAGGCCCAGCTGCTGCGCCACCTGGTCGGGCTCGCGGTTCACTTGCACGCCGTGCTGTTCCAGCAGTTCGGCCACAGGCAGTTCCTTGGTGCTGTGCACCCAGTGGGCGATCTCTTTGGCAAAGGAACGGCCGCCCAGGTCCTGCAGCACGGCCAGCAAATCGGTCTCGGCCATGGGGCCGCCGGCGCAGCGGGTCCACAGGCCGCGCATCACGGCGTCCAGCGTGGTCTTGCCCTCGGCGCGCAGCGTCAGGTCCAGGCACAAGCCGACCAGCGAGCCCTTGGTGTAGTAGCTCACCGTGGCGTTGGCGGTGTTCTCGTCCTGGCGGTAGTACTTCACCCAGGCGTCAAAGCTGCTTTGCGCGACGCTCTGCACCAGGCGGCCCGGTGTCTGGTTGACCTGGTTGACGGTCTTGGTCAGCAGCTTGAGGTAGGCGGCGTTGTCGATGCGCTTGGCGCGGCGCAGTAGCAGGTCGTCGTAATAGCTGGTAAAGCCCTCAAAGAACCACAGCAGCTGCGTGTAGTTCTCCCGCGTGTAGTCATACGTGGCCAGCTCGGCCGGGCGCAGGCGCTTGACGTTCCAGGTGTGGAAGTATTCGTGGCTGATCAGGCCCAGCAGCGTGGTGTAGCCCTCGGGCTGCTTGTGCGTGGTCGGAGCCAGCGTGGTGCGCGGCTGGCGCGGCAGGTCCTTGCGGTTGCAGATCAGGGCGGTGGAGTTTTTGTGTTCCAGGCCGCCGTAGCCGTCGTGCACGGCGTTCAGCATGAAGACGTAGTTTTTGAACGGAATCGGGCTCTGGCCCGCGTCCTTCCTGCGCGAGGCGCTCACTTTTTTGACATCGGTGCCCACCGCATCGCCGTACCAGAAGTGCAACTCGGCCTCGCAGATGGCCTGCGTGTCGGCCAGCAGTTGGGCGCCGTCAAAGCTGGGCGGTACACCGGCCACCACAAAGCGGTGGGGAACGCCGCAGGCCACAAAGCTGCCGCTCCAGAAGGGGCCCATCTCCACCGGGCAGTCCACCAGGGTGTCGTAGTTGTCGGCGCGGTACAGGCCAAAGCCGGCCTTGGTCACGCGCACTGGCTCCAGCCCGGTGGCCACGCTCCAGCCTTTGAGCGTGTCGCTGGCCACCACGGCCAGCGTGTGCGGGGCATCGGCCTGCCCGGCCACCTGCAGGCACAGGCTGGTGCCGTTGAAAAAGCCGCGCGTGGAATCCAGCCAGGCGGTGCGCACCGAGTTGTCAAACGCGTAGACCTCGTACTGCACGTGCAGCGGTGTGCCGGGTGTGCAGGTGACGTCCCAGGTGGCTTTGTCCTGCTGCAACACGGCGACGCGCTTGCCGGCCTGGCGGCATTCCAGCCTTTGCAGGTGCTTGGCAAATTCGCGCACCAAGTAGCTGCCCGGAATCCATACCGGCAGGCTCAGGGTTTGTGTGGCCGCAGGGGCGGGCACGGTTAGCGTGACCTGGAACAGGTGGGTGCTCGGGTCCAGCACCTCGACCTGGTAGTGAATGGGGGCAGCGGGTTTTCGGGCGGTGGAGGTGGTTTTCATGTCAAACAGGCCGCTAGCCCTCGTGGATACTGCGCGAGCAGCTATAAAAACAGGAGTGAAAAAAGGGGCGGGCTGCCGCCCCGATGCTCCGGAACGACGTTAGCCTTTGGTGCCGACGAGGTGCTTTTCGACCTGGGCAGCGTCAATGGCGCCGGGCACGCGGCTACCGTCCTGGAAGATCAGCGTGGGCGTGCCTTGGATCTTGTAGGTCTTGCCAAATTCCACGTTGCGGCCCAGCGCGGCCACGTCACACATGGCGGCGGCGGGGGCTGCTGCCTGTTCGCGCAGCATCCAGTCTTGCCAGGCCAGGCCCTTGTCCTTGGCGCACCAGATGGCTTTGGATTTTTCGCCCGAGTCCGCACCCAGGATGGGGTAGAGGAACATGTAGATGGTTACGTTGTCCACCTTCTGCAGGTCACGCTCAAAGCGTTTGCAGTAGCCGCAGTTGGGGTCTTCGAACACGGCGATCTTGCGCGAGCCGTTGCCGCGCACGATGGTGAAGGCGTCCTTGAACGGCAGGCTGTCGAACTTCACCGCGGTGAGCTTGTTGACGCGTTCCTCGGTCAGGTTGCGCAGGTCCTTGCCCTTGGTGGCAAACAGATTGCCCTGGAACAGGTAGTCGCCCTTGGCGTCGGTGTAATAGACCTCGGTGCCGTTCACGCGGATTTCGTAGATGCCGGGAATATCGGTCTTGCGCACCTCGTCAATGTCCTTGAGCTGGGGAATGCGCTTGGCAATGGCCTCACGAATCGCGGCCTCTTGGGCCAGCGCGCTGCTGCCCAGGCCCCCCAGGGTCAGAGCCAGCGCGAGGAGGGAGAGGAGTTTTTTCATGGAGAAGTACTCAAAAAAAGAAATGTAAATGTGATGGGGCTGCAGGGTCATTGCGGGCGGGTGCCCATGGCGCGCTGGGCCACCCAGTGTTTGACGGCCCCCAGGGTGTTGAACTGGTGCATGCCCCAGTTGCGCAGCCCCTGGGCCGCAGCATGGGGGTGGGCGAACAACTGCTGCAGCGCATCGCCGGCACCACCCACCAGGGCGAAGTCGGCCTTGCGGGCACGCTCGTAGGCGCGCAGCAGCTTGGGGTCGGCCACGCTGCGCCAGTAGGGGCGGCCGTCCAGCACGCGCACCAGCTCGGCCACATCGCCCAGGCCCAGGTTCAGGCCCTGGCCAGCCAGGGGGTGCACATTGTGGGCGGCGTCACCGGCCAATACCCAGGGTCCACTCGCATGGCTGCCGCTCCAGCGGCTGGCCAGCGCATGCTGCAGCGGCCAGGTGTGGCGCGGGCTGGTCAACGTGAGGCTGCCCAAGGCGCCATGGCTGGCAGCGTGCAGGGTGTCGGAAAATTCCATGTCGGGTAGGGCTTGCAAGGTGTGGGCGCGCTCAGCACTGACTGACCACACCACGGCGCAGAAGTTCCCGCCCGGGCCACTCAGCGGCAACAACGCGAGGATTTCGCCCTGGTGAAACCACTGGCGTGCCACCTGGCCATGGCTCTGGGCACATTCCACACGGGCGGCAATGGCCGTTTGGTTGTACGGCGTGATGGAAAAATCCACGCCCAGTTCCTCGCGCGTGCGGCTGGCGCGGCCTTCGCACACCACGGTTAGCGTGGCGGGGGCTGGTGTGTCTACCAGCTCAATCAGTGGCTGGTAGCGCACGGCCTCGGCCAGTTGGGCTTCCAGTGCGGGCACATCGACAATCCAGTTCAGTGCGGCCACGTCCTGGTCGGCGGCGTCAAACACCACGGTTGCGCCATCGTCGCCATGCACTTCCATGCGCTGCACGGGCGTGGCCTGGGACTCGGCGGGCCAGCAGCGCACGGCTTCCAACAGGGCGCGGGCGGGCTGGTTCAGTGCGTAGGCGCGTACATCAGAGGCGGACGGACTGGCTGAGTTGGGAGTGGCGCACAACGCCACACGCAGGCGCTTGGCCGCCAGATGCAGGGCCAGCGTGCGCCCCACAATGCCAGCGCCGCGGATACAAATGTCATAGGTTTGGGCCATGCAGCCATTGTAGGAGGCCGTGCACAATGGCGCGCTGAACCACAAGGACAACCCGATGAGCGACGACGCCAACGATGTGAGCGGGCAAATTGCCCAGCTGATGATTTACCCCGTGAAGTCTTTTGCGGGCGTGGCGGTGGACCAGGCTGTGCTGCTGGAGACCGGCCTGCAGTGGGACCGCCACTGGATGGTGGTGGATGCAGAGGGCCTGTTTGTGACCCAGCGCGAATGTGCGCGCATGGCGCTGGTACGCCCCGAGCTGCGCGTTGACGCGCTGGTGTTGCACGCGCCCGGCATGCCTGACGTGTCCGTGCCTCTGCATGCCGACGGCTCCGCCACTCGTGTGCAGGTGTGGGATGACACGGTGGATGCACTGGACATGGGGCCCGCGGTGGGCCAATGGCTGCAGACGTTTCTGGGTGCGCCCGCACACCGTCTGGTGCGCTTTGACCCGGCTGCGCAGCGCGCCTGCAGCACCAAGTGGACCCAGGGCGTGGCTGCCAGCACGCAATTTGCCGACGGCTACCCGGTGCTGGTCACCACCGACAGCTCCATGGACGAGCTCAACACGCGGCTGGCCGCCATGGACCATCCCGCCGTGGGCATGCTGCGCTTTCGGCCGAATGTGGTGCTGGCAGGATTGCCCCCGCATGACGAAGACCATTGGGGACCGCTGGAATGTCTGGATGCAAATGGTGATGTGGCTGCCCGGCTGCAGTTGGTTAAGCCCTGCGCGCGCTGCCCAATCCCGAATATTGACCCCGTGACAGCCCAAAGCCATCCGGGCGTGGGCGATGCGCTGCAGGCCTACCGCCAGGACGCGCGGGTGGGCGGCGCCATCACCTTTGGCATGAACGCCATCGTTACCCAGGGTGCTGGCACCGTGCTGCGGGTGGGCCAGGCGGTGCAGGGCGGCTACACGTTCGGCTGAGTCGGTATTTCGGTGGCCGGGCCCATCTGGCTGCTCAGTGGCGAGGGTGAGGTCATGGCCGGGTCCAGAAAACGGATGGGCCGGCGTGTGCGCGGTGAAATACCTTCCAGCAGCGCCCCCAGTTCATTCAGGATGCGCTGGCTGTCGGGGATCAGTTCGGTCAGCAACACGCAGGCCACGTGGAACTGCAGTGTGACTTCGGGCTTGAGGCCGGGCAGCGGAATCAGCCCCGAGGCAATCAGGCGCACCATGCGCTCGGTCAGCGCCTGGCGGCTGGTCGTGCCGTCCAGCACCATGCCAAAGCGTGAGGTGCCCACACGGCCCGCGGGGTCCACATCACGCAGCACACGGTGCAGCTTGACGGCGGCGCGCAGCAGGCACTGCTCAGCCACCGCGTCGCCGTACGAATCGCGCAGATACTTGAAGTTCACCACGTCCACCAACACGATGGCCGAGGGCTCGCGGTCGTGCTTGGCGCGGTTCAGCGCGGTTTCCACCTGCTGCAAAAACAGCGGTGCGGTCAGCAGGCCGGTCAGCGCATCCTGGGTAGGCAAGGCTTCGGCGCGGTCCTGTGCTTCGCGGCGTTCGCGCGCACGGGTCTGCAGCGCCTGTTGCAGCAGCGGCACGGCCAGCGCAATGCACATCACCATCACGTAGCGAGTCTCCCACCAGGCGGGTACCAGGTGCAGCACCTGCGCCGCCATGAACAGCACGGACAGGCCCTGTGGCAGGTAGGCCAAAAACAGCCATTTACCCACCGCATAGCCACGCCGCCAAGCCAACGCAGTGGCCGTCACCGCGAGGATGGGACCAATTGCCAGATACCCTGCATTCAAGTGGTCGGCCACGCGCCGGTCGATAGCTGCGCACAGCAACGACAGCGGCAGCCCTGATAGTCCAAACGCATACAGTGTGCGCGCCAGCCGCGGAAAGCCCACGTCCAGCGACGACATATGGCGCACAAACAGCACCGTGGCCCCCACCCCCAAAATTGGCAGTGCCATGTGTGCGTAGTTGGCCCACATGGGGGAGCTGGGCCACAGCCACATGCCGGCCAGACCCGTGGTGGTGCTCACCACCAGCAGCACCAGCGTGGCATAGCCGGTATACCAGCCCTCGGCCCGGCTGCGGCCCTGCAGGTAGTGGATGCCGCACACGCCAATTAGCATCAGCAGGGCGCCCATGAGAATGCCCAGCCACACGTATTCCACCTCGTGCTGGCGGTCGCGCGCGGCGGCCGTGGCCAGCAGCAGCGGCAGCGCGATGGGCTTGAAATTGCGGACCTCCAAAAACAGCTCCTGCACGCCGGGTTCGCTCAGGTTGATGCTGAAGTCCGGGTACAACGAGGGACGGGTCCAGCGCTCTACGGCGTTGGTGTCACCCGCGATCTGCGCGACCCAGTTGCCGCGTCCGTCCTGCTGGTACAGGGCGGCGTGGTCCAGGTAGGGTAGGGGGATGTGCAACGTCCAGTCGGGCGTGGCTATGCTGTCGCGCTGCAGGCGCAGGCGTATCCACAGGGTCTTGCCTTCGTTCAGTGCAAACACGGTGTCCGCCAGGGAGGGCGAGAAGCTGCCGCGCGCCTTGCGGGCCACAGCGTTGATGCCCACGCTGGGCTCGGCCTCCATCAGCACTTCCAGCATGCCGCCCACTTGCGGCGTGGGGTCGGAGCCGTTGAGCAGCAGCACTGCACCCTCGCTTCCCGCGTTGGTCGCAGCGTGCAGCGCGGGTGCCGCGGTCAGCAGCCCCAGCAGGGTCGTTAACAGCAAGGCCCGCAGCGCGGGGGCGGCGTAGGAGAGCGGGGTCATGGGGTTTCAGGCGTGCCGCCTAGCGGGGCAGCCAGTGTGGGCACCGGCTCCAGAAAACGGATGGGGCGGCGCGTGCGTGGCGAGATGCTGGCCAACACTTTGGAGAGGTCCTGCATTACCCGGTCGGCGGGCACCGGGTTGTCATGCAGCAGCACGCAGGCGGCCTGGAATTGCAGCGTCACCTCGGGCTGCAGGCCCTGCAGCGGCACCAGGCCCGAGGCCACCAGCTTGACCAGGCGTTCTGTCAGTGCCTGGCGGCTGGCCACCCCTTCGAGCAGCATGGCAAAGCGGTCGGTACCCATGCGTGCGGCGGGGTCCACATCGCGCAGGATGCGGTGCAGCTTGATCACTGCGCGCAGCAGGCACTGTTCGGCAATCGGGTTGCCCCTGCTGGCGCGAATGTGCTCGAGGTTGATCACGCTCACCAGCACCAGCGCCGTGGGCTCGCGGTTGTCCACGGCCCGCTGGTAGGCGTCCCCCAGATGGGACTGGAAGGTCTGCTCGGTCAGCAGGCCGGTCAGCGCATCTTGCGTGGGTAGTTGCTCGGCGCGCAGGGCCAATTCCTTGCGGTCGTGGGTGGCGCGGCTCAGGGCATAGATCAGCGCAGGGACCGACAGCGCCACGCCCATGGACATCAGGTAGCGCAACTGCCAAAAGGTGGGCGCCAGGCCAAAGGCCTCGGCCACCAGACGCAGCAGCACCAGAAACTGCGGCACATAGGCCAACAACAGCCAGGTGCCAATCTGCGAGCCGCTGCGCCAGCTCAGGACGGTGGCGCCCAGCCCGGCGGTGGTGGCCACAAACAGGACCGCGGCGCCCAGTTGGTCGGCCAGCGGGCGGTCCAGCACCACATAGGTTAGCACCGAACCCAGGGTGGTCCAGGCGATAAAGCCCAGGGCTTTGTCGTAATGGTGAAAGTGGGTAGAGAGCGCATACAGCCGCCGCACAAACAGCAGCGAGGCACCCACGGCCAGGGCCGGCATCACGCTGTTGGCGTAGTCGGCCCAGGTGGTCGTGTTGCTCCACAGCAGCGCGTTGAGCACACCATTGATTTGCGCCACCGAGGCTGCAATCAGCAGGCCGTACAGCGCGGCCGTCATGTCAACGCGATTGCGGTACTCCAGGTGGCGAATGATGGACAGCGCTGCCAGGGTGATCAGCGTGCCTAGCACCAGCCCCAGGCTGATGACCTCCAGCAGGCGCTGGGCTTCGCGCTCCGGGCTGGTGGCCAGCCGAAGCGGGATGCTCAGGTGCTTGAAGTTGCGCACCTGCAGGTACAGGTCTTGCGGCACGCCGCTGGGCAGATCCAGCTCAAATTCGGGGTACAGACCGCGCTTGGCCCAGGCGGATTGAGGCAACTGGTCGCCTGCAGACTGGGTTGCCCAACTGCCATCGGTACGGCGCTGGTACAGCGTCACCTGGTCCACAAAGGGCAGCGGAATGTTCAGGACCCAGCGCTCGGTGTTGCCCGCCGCGCGCACCAGGCGCAGGTGAATCCAGAGGCGGTTGTTTGCGGTCAGCGCATGGCGCTGCAGCGCAGGCGTAGGGACGAAGTTTTTGGGATTGCTGGCGACCTCTTGCACCGTGGTGCGCTCGTTGCTGTCCAGCCAGGTGGGCACCGGCTCATCGAGTTCGAACTGGGTGTTGCCATTGCCCAAAACCAGGGCGTCAATGCCAGCTGCAGCGGCGGCCCAACCCGGTGTCAGAGTGGCGGCAAGCCATAGTGCCAGGGCCAGCAACGGGCGCGAAAGCAGGTATGGCATACACTTGGCACCCAGTTTTTAGAGGTTTGTTATGAGTTTGAAGTGTGGCATTGTAGGCCTGCCCAATGTGGGGAAAAGTACCCTGTTCAACGCCCTGACCAAGGCGGGCATTGCTGCAGAAAACTATCCGTTTTGCACCATTGAGCCCAATGTGGGGGTGGTGGAAGTACCCGATCCGCGGCTGCAACAGCTCTCTGACATCGTCAAGCCCGAGCGCATCGTGCCGGCGATCGTGGAGTTTGTGGACATTGCTGGCCTGGTGGCCGGTGCCAGCACCGGCGAAGGCCTGGGCAACAAGTTCCTGGCCCACATCCGCGAGACCGACGCCACCATCAACGTGGTGCGTTGCTTTGAAGACGACAACGTGATCCACGTGGCCGGTAAGGTGGATCCGATCGCCGACATCGAAGTGATCCAGACGGAGCTGTGTCTGGCCGACTTGGGCGCGGTGGAAAAAGCCCTGCACCGCGTGACCAAGCTGGCGCGCTCCGGTGACAAGGAATCCATCAAGCTGGTGGCGATTCTGGAGAAATGCCAGGCCGCGCTGAACGAGGCCAAGCCCGTGCGCACGCTGGACTTCAGCAAGGAAGAGCAGCCGCTCTTGAAGCAATTCTTCCTGATCACCGCCAAGCCTGCCATGTTTGTGGCCAACGTGTCGGAAGACGGCTTCGAGAACAACCCATTTCTCGACCGCCTGAAAGCCTTTGCCGCCAAGCAGAACGCGCCCGTGGTGGCCATCTGCGCCAAGATCGAAGCCGAGCTGTCGGAAATGGAAGATGCCGATCGGCTCGAGTTTTTGCAAGAGTTGGGCCAATCTGAACCCGGCCTGAACCGCCTGATCCGCTCGGCTTATACGCTGCTGGGTCTGCAAACCTACTTCACCGCCGGCGTGAAGGAAGTGCGCGCCTGGACCATCCATGTGGGCGATACCGGTCCGCAGGCGGCCGGCGTGATCCACACCGATTTCGAGAAGGGCTACATCCGCGCCCAGACCATCGCGTTTGACGACTTCATCGCCCACAAGGGCGAGCAGGGCGCCAAGGACGCGGGCAAGATGCGCGCCGAAGGCAAGGAATACGTCGTCAAGGATGGCGACGTGATGAACTTCCTGTTCAGCTCCTAGGCCCTGCTTTTCACCACACCGTGACCCTGTCGTACGACTGGCTGGCCCTGGGGGCCGCGGCCTGCTGGGCCGTCACCGGGCTGCTCTCGGCCCCGCAAGCGCGCCATCTGGGCGCGTTTGCATTTACGCGCTGGCGCATGGGGCTCGTGTTCCTCATGCTGCTGCCGGTGGTGGTGTTCAGCGGAGGCTGGCATACCCTGTCCTGGGCCTCCTTCGGCGTGCTGGCGTTCAGCGGCCTGATCGGCATTTTTGTGGGTGACACCGCGCTGTTCGCCTCCATGAACCGGCTGGGGCCGCGCCGCACTGGCGTGCTGTTTGCCACCCACGCCTGTTTCAGTGCCTTGTTGGGGTTTGGGGTATTGGGCGAACGCATGGGTGCACAAGCCCTGCTGGGTGGTGCACTGGTGGTGGGCGGTGTGATGATGGCCGTTGCGTTGGGCGCGCACAAAAATGAATCACATGCGCTGGAAGTCACGCGCGGCCATTGGCCCTTGGGTGTGGCACTGGGCCTGCTGGCCGCGCTGTGCCAGGCGATGGGCTCGCTGATTGCCAAACCCATCATGGCAGCGGGCGTGGACCCGGTGGCGGCGACCGTGGTGCGTGTGGGCGCGACTTGCGTGGCGCACCTGGTGCTGCTCTGGGCTGGCGTGGGTGTGGCGCGCACGCAGAACGCACTCTCCGCCCGTGTGCTGGCCTGGGTGTCGCTGAGCGGCATGATCGGTATGGGGCTGGGCATGAGCCTGATCCTGCTGGCGCTGCGCTATGGCGACGTGGGCATGGTGGGCATCCTATCGTCCGTCTCGCCCGTGCTGGTGCTGCCATTGCTATGGTGGCATCTGGGCCGCGCGCCGGCGCGCGGTGCCTGGTGGGGCGCAGCTTGTACCGTCCTCGGGACTGCACTCGTTTTAGTGCGCTAGCCCCCGTAAGTATTGCGCCAGCTGCTCCTGAAATAATAGCGAAATTCGTGTACCCCTCGCACTAGAATGCGAGACGGAGCGGCTATCTCGCCGCTCTCAGACTCTGATGTCCCCCACTGTATGAATGCAACAGACGTCAACCCTGACTATTTCACCAAGGCCGTAACCGAGCTGGGCGAAAAACGCCCCGTGGTGACCACCGAGGCGATCTTCAACGACCGCGGCGTCAAGATTCTGGAAAAAGGGGTGGCGGTCAACGCCACGCTCTATGACCGGCTGATTGCCCACAAGTTGCCCATTCCCATCGAGCAATCCGTCAGAAGCGTCCCCATGATTACGGGCCCGGTCTTGCGCGAGCATGCCGAGCAGGCCATGCGCGAGGTGCCTTTCTTCGAGCGCATCGGCGCGGACCCCAAGCACCGCAGCCTGCTGCTGGACAGCCTGGACAAGTTGACCCTGCCCGAGCCCATGGCCTTTCAGTTGCTGCTGGCCAATGAGGTGCGCCCTGCGCTGTTTCGCCATTCGGTGCAGATGGCGCTGTTTGCGGCCTGGCTGAGCCTGACGCCGGTGGTGTCGCGCTATGACCTGGGAATGGCCGCTGCCGCAGGGCTGTTGCATGACATTGGCATGTTGCACTTGGATCCCCGTTTGCTCCAACCAGAGGACGAGATCACCAGCCTGCAACGCCGCCAACTCTATTCGCATCCGCTGGTCTCTACCGTGTTGATTGAGCGCCACCACGAGTACCCGCGCGAGCTGCTGCGGGCGGTGAAGGAACACCACGAATTTCTGGATGGTTCGGGTTACCCGCGCAATTTGCAGGGCGACGCGATTGGCCCACTGGGTCGCATCCTGTCGCTGGGCGAGTTGGTGACCTCCATGCTGGAGTCCGGGCGCGATGCGCCCGAGATGCGGCTGTGGGTACAACTGCGCATGAACAAACACCGCTATGACGCGGCCCTCGTGGCGCGGGTGCAGCAGCACCTGCGGCCGCAGAGCGAGCTCACGGGGGAAGGGCTGGAGTTGCTGGACGATCCGGTCGGCCGGTTGCAGGAAATCAATGCCACGGTGTCGGACTGGCCCGCCGCGGCGCTGCAAGAGTTGCCGCTCAGCGATGCGCGGCGTGAGGGCATGGCGGCGGTTTTGGTGCAGGCCAGCCAGTTGCGCCGCACGCTGGCCACGGTGGGCGTGGCCGATCTGCAGCTGACCCAACTGGGAGGCGAAACCCTGGACGAGGCCCTGCGCCTGGAACTCAGCCTGTTGGCGCAGGAGGCGCTCTGGCAACTGCGTGCCCTGACAAGGCAAACCAAGCGGCGCTGGCGCTTGGGAGACGAGCCCGCTTACCCGGCACCCCTGCAAACCTGGCTGGATCGCGCAGACGCGCTGGTGGCCAAGCTTTAGCCTCTAGCCCTGCGGTGTCACCACAGGCGCAACAGGCCGGTGAGTGCGGCGGTCATCAGCACATAGCGGGCCAACTTGCCCACGGCCATGTAGGCCACACAGGGCCAGAACGGCAGCTTGAGCCAACCCGCTACCGCGCACAGTGGGTCTCCCACCAGCGGCAGCCAGGCCAGCAGGCAGGCCTTGGGCCCCAAGCGGCGCAACCAATCCAGTGCCCGCAGGTGGTGGGCCGAATGGCCGTATTTGTCTACCACGCGGTGCGCCCCAAACCCCATCCACCAGCTCACCGCACCACCCAGGGTGTTGCCCACCGTGGCCACGCCGATCACAGGCCAGAACAACGCGGGGTTCAGCTCCACCAGGCCCAGCACCAACGGCTCGGAGCCCATGGGCAACAGCGTGGCGGACACAAAGGACACCACAAACACTGTGGACAGGCTGTACTCGGGCAGTGCAAGCAGGTGCAGAAGGGTGGGTATCCAAGTGTCCATGGCGAGCGCAGTATAGGCAGGGTGGGGTTTCGTTGCGCTGCAGCAGGCAAATTTCAATTGCTGAAATTTTGAGCAGTTAGAATTGCGCCCAGGCCCCAACGTCTTGGGGCCCTTGTCTTTTATAGCCACTCCCGTTTCAGTTGTCGTCCATGCACATTGGCCCGTTCGCTCTGGCGAATCACCTCTTTGTCGCGCCCATGGCGGGGGTGACAGATCGCCCATTTCGCCAGCTGTGCAAGCGGCTGGGTGCGGGCTATGCGGTGAGCGAAATGGTGACCTCGCGCCGCGATCTGTGGGACACGCTCAAGACCTCGCGCCGCGCCAACCACGACGGTGAGCCCGGCCCCATTGCAGTGCAGATTGCCGGTACCGAGGCGCAGATGATGGCCGACGCAGCGCGCTACAACATCGACCGCGGCGCGCAGATCATCGACATCAACATGGGCTGCCCCGCCAAGAAGGTGTGCAACAAGTGGGCCGGCTCTGCGCTGATGCAGGACGAGCAGTTGGCCATGGAGATCGTGCAGGCCGTGGTGGATGCCTGTGCCCCACGTAACGTGCCGGTCACGTTGAAGATGCGCACCGGCTGGTGCCAGGCCGAGAAGAATGCCGTGGTGCTAGCGCGCGCCGCCGAGGCTGTGGGCGTGCAGATGGTCACCGTGCATGGCCGCACGCGCGAGCAGGGCTACAAGGGTGCGGCCGAGTACGACACGATTGCCGCCGTCAAGGCCGCTCTGAAGATTCCTGTGGTGGCCAATGGCGACATCACCACGCCCGAGAAAGCGCGTGACGTGCTGCAAGCCACGGGCGCCGACGCCATCATGATTGGCCGCGCGGCCCAAGGCTACCCCTGGATCTTTCGCGAGGTGGCGCACTTTCTGGCCACTGGCACGCACCTTGCACCACCGCTGGTGAGCGAAGTCAAACGGCTGTTGGTGGAGCATCTGCATGACCACTACAGCCTGTACGACGAGTTCATCGGCGTGCGTTCGGCACGCAAGCACATTGGTTGGTACCTGCGTGAGCTGCCCGGAGGCGAGGATTTCCGCCGCCAGATGAACTTGCTGGAAGACAGCGGGGCGCAGGTGGCCGCGGTGGAACAGTATTTGGATGGTTTGAATGAAAACATGGACCGCATCCCGAGCCGGGGGCAAGTGTCCAGTCTGGCAAGGGGACATGACATGATGGAAATGGCAGCATGAGCAAGAAGCACATCGAGGAGTGCGTTCGCGCGAGCCTGGAAGGATATTTCGCAGACCTGGGTGGCACAGAGCCCGATGGCATGTACGACATGCTGGTGCGTGCGGTGGAGCGGCCCCTGCTGGAAGTGGTGATGGCCCAGGCCGACCACAACCAGTCCAAAGCTGCCCAGTGGCTGGGCCTGAACCGCAACACCCTGCGCAAGAAACTGCTGGAACACAAGCTGGTTCCCTGACACCCCGCTGCCCGGCATGGCCGCCATGGGCGGTGGTGCGGGCCTTTTGATTTTTGGTTTTACTTCACTCCCGCACTATGAACGCACCCCAAACCGCACTGCTGTCCGTCTCGGACAAAACCGGCATCGTTGAACTCGCCCAGGCCTTGCACGCCCAGGGCGTCAAGCTGCTGTCCACCGGTGGCACGGCCAAGCTGCTGGCCGAGAAGGGCCTGCCCGTGACCGAGGTGGCCGAGATGACGGGCTTCCCCGAAATGCTGGACGGGCGTGTGAAGACCCTGCACCCGCGCGTGCACGGCGGTCTGTTGGCACGCCGCGATTTCCCGACGCACATGGCGGCGCTGGCTGAGCACCAGATCAACACCATCGACTTCCTGGTCGTGAATCTCTACCCGTTTGAATCCACCGTGGCCAAGGTCGGCTGCACGCTAGAAGACGCGATCGAGAACATCGACATCGGCGGACCCGCCATGGTGCGCAGCGCCGCCAAAAACTGGAAGGACGTGGCGGTACTGACCGACGCGGCCCAGTACACCACCGTGATCGCTGAATTGAAGGCCAACGGCAAGGTGAGCGACAAGACCAAGCTGGGCCTGTCCATCGCTGCGTTCAACCGCATCAGCCAGTACGACGGTGCCATCAGCGACTACCTGTCGGCGATTGCTATGGGTGACGATGTGCCTGCGGGCGACAAGGCGCCTACACTGGACCTATTCCCCGGCCAGAGCAACGGCCGCTTCGTCAAGGTGCAAGACCTGCGCTATGGCGAAAACAGCCACCAGCAAGCCGCGCTGTACCGCGACCTGTACCCCGCGCCCGGCTCGCTGGTCACCGCCAAGCAATTGCAGGGCAAGGAACTCAGCTACAACAACATCGCCGATGCCGATGCAGCCTGGGAATGCGTGAAGAGTTTCACCACCCCGGCCTGTGTGATCGTCAAGCATGCCAACCCCTGTGGTGTGGCCGTCGGTGCCCACGCGCTGGAGGCCTACAGCAAGGCCTTCCAGACTGACCCGACTTCGGCCTTCGGCGGCATCATCGCCTTGAATTGCGAGCTAGACGAAGCCGGTGCGCAGCAGATTTCCAAGCAGTTTGTGGAAGTGTTGATGGCGCCCAGCTTCACACCTGCCGCGCTAGAAGTCTTCAAGAGTAAGGTGAACGTGCGCATCCTGCAAATTGATTTGCCCAAAGGTGGCAGTACTGCATGGGACCAGGGCCGTAACCTCATGGACATGAAGCGCATCGGGTCCGGCATCCTGCTGCAAACGGCTGACAACCACGAGCTGGCGTTGAGCGACCTGAAAGTAGTCACCACCAAGCAACCGACTGCCGAAGAGCTGAACGACCTGCTGTTCGCCTGGACCGTAGCCAAATACGTTAAGTCCAACGCCATCGTCTTCTGCAAGGGCGGCATGACCATGGGCGTGGGCGCCGGCCAGATGAGCCGCCTGGACTCGGCACGTATCGCGTCCATCAAGGCCGGTCACGCCAATCTGTCTTTGGCTGGCACCGTGGTGGCCAGTGATGCGTTCTTCCCCTTCCGTGACGGTCTGGACGTGGTGGTGGACCAAGGCGCCACCTGCGTCATCCAGCCCGGCGGCTCCATGCGCGACCAGGAAGTCATCGACGCGGCCAACGAGCACGGTGTGTCCATGGTGTTCAGCGGCGTGCGCCACTTCCGCCACTAAGCAGAAGGCCATCCATGCTGTCGTTCCAACGTGTTCTGGCCGGTGCTTCGCTACTGCTGGCGGTGTCTGCCGTGTGGGCGCAAGCCTCTGACAAACCCATCCGCCTGATCGTGCCCTATGCGCCTGGCGGCCCGCTGGACATCACGGCCCGCGTGCTGGCCGAGCGGGTGAAAGACAGCCTGGGTACGGTGGTGGTGGACAACCGCCCTGGTGCCGGTGGCAATATCGGCGCGGACGCGATTGCCAAGGCCGTGCCCGATGGCTACACCATTGGCATTGCGGCCACGGCTACGCATGCGGTGAACCCCTGGCTCTTCGCCAAGATGCCCTACAACGCCGCCACCGACTTTGCGGCTATCACGCAGATGGTGCGCGTGCCCAATGTGCTGGTGATGAACGCGGAGGCGGCACAGCGCCTGCATATCAACTCCTTGGCCGACCTCATTGCCTATGCCAAGGCCAACCCCGCCAAGCTGAACTACGGCAGCGGTGGCAATGGCAGTGCTGGCCACTTGGCGGGCGAGATGTTCAAGAAGGAAGCAGGCATCTTTGCGCTGCACATTCCCTACAACGGCGGCAACCCGGCGCAGATGGCGTTACTCAGCGGTCAGGTGGACTTCAACCTCGACAACCTGGCCAATGCCGCACCCAACATCCGCTCGGGCAAGCTCAAGGCCCTGGCTGTGACGTCACTGACCCGCAGCAGCGCTTTGCCCGATGTGCCCGCAATGTCGGAAACGCTCAAGGGCTTTGGCATCGACACCTGGTGGGGGCTGGTGGCCCCGGTCGCCACGCCCAAGGAGCGCATTGCGCAGCTGAACCAGGCTTTTGTGGCGGCCCTGCAGGCGCCTGAAACCAAGACCCGTTTCGCCACCCTGCTGGCCGAACCCACGCCCACCACACCCGCAGCCTTTGATGCTTTGATGAAGGCCGAACGCGCCAAGTACGAGAAGGTGGTCAAGGCCACCGGCGCGCGGGTGGATTGACGCGTCTGACGGCCAAACCCGTGGTTACCGTACGGTTTCGGCGCGACCGGGAATAATCGCTGCATGAAACACCATATTGAATCGAGCCTGCAAGAGGCTTCCTCCGCACTGGCGGCTTTGCTGGCCAACCCGGCTGCGTTGGCGTCCGTGGAGCAGGCCGCGCAGCTGCTGATTGCCACCTTCGAGAAGAAGGGCCGTGTGTATTCCTGCGGCAACGGCGGCTCCATGTGTGACGCCATGCACTTTGCCGAAGAGCTGACTGGCCGCTATCGCAAGGACCGCAAGGCCTTGGGCGCTACAGCCATCAGCGACGCAGGACACCTGACCTGTGTGGGCAACGACCACGGCTATGACCAGGTGTTTGCCCGCTACATCGAAGGCCATGGCCGGCCTGGCGATTGCCTGGTGGCCCTGAGCACCAGCGGCACCAGCAAGAATGTGATCAAGGCCGCAGAGGCTGCCAAGGCGCTGGGCATGAAGGTCATCATCCTCAGCGGCAAACGCAGCGAAAAGCTGGAGCCCCTGAGTGACGTCTATGTGTGCACGCCCGGCGGTACCTACGCCGATCGCGTGCAGGAGTTGCACATCAAGGTGCTGCACATCCTGATCGAGCTCATCGAACGCCACTTCTTCCCTGAGAACTACATCGGCGAGTGAGGCTTGCGGGCGGACGAAGCGGGCGCCCAAAGAAACAAGGGCTAGATGCCAAATTGGCCTCTAGCCCCCGTGAAACATGCGCCAGCAGCTTCTATTTTGATAGCAATTTGAACACCTCGCTGGCCGCAGCCACGGTCTCTGCAATGTCGACGTCGGTGTGCGCCGCGCTCATGAAGCCGGCCTCGTACAGCGCCGGGGCGATGTAGACGCCGCGGTCCAGCAGGCCGTGGAACAGGGTGTTGAAACGGGCGTTGTCGGTGGTCATCACCTTGGCGTAGTTCTGCGGCAGCTCCTTGAACAGGAAGAAGCCGAACATGCCGCCTTCGCTGTCACCACAGAAATCCACGCCGGCCTTGTCAGCCTCGGCTTGCAGGCCGCTGATCAACAGCTGGGTCTTGCGGCCCAAGTCTTCGTAGAAGCCGGGTTTACCGATTTCTTTCAAGGTGGCCAAGCCGCACGCAGTGGCCACGGGGTTACCAGACAGGGTGCCGGCCTGGTAGACCGGGCCCAGCGGTGCGAGCTGCTCCATGACCGCGCGCTTGCCGCCAAAGGCTGCCAGCGGCATGCCGCCGCCAATCACTTTGCCCAACACTGTCATGTCGGGCTCGAAACCGGGAATGCTGCGGGCGTACACGCTTTGGGCGCTGCCAAAGGCCACACGCAGGCCGGTCATCACCTCGTCAAACACAAACAGCGCACCGTATTGCGTGCACAACTCGCGGCAGCGCTTCATGAAGGGCACGCTGGCCCGCACAAAGTTCATGTTGCCGGCAATCGGCTCGATCATGAGACATGCGAGTTCCTTGCCGTGCAGCGAAAAGGCTTCTTCCAGTTGCAGGATGTTGTTGTACTCCAGCACCAGCGTGTGCTGCACCACCTCGGGCGGCACACCGGCGCTGGTGGGGTTGCCAAAGGTGGCCAGGCCCGAGCCAGCCTTTACCAAGAGCGCATCGGCATGGCCGTGGTAGCAGCCTTCAAACTTCAAAATCTTGCTGCGGCCGGTGGCGCCACGGGCCAGACGGATGGCGCTCATGCCGGCTTCCGTGCCGCTGCTGACCAGGCGCACCATGTCCATACTGGGTACGCGTTCCAAAATCGCTTCAGCCAACTCCACTTCGCGCTCGGTGGGGGCGCCGAAGGAAAAGCCGTCCAGGGCGGCTTTTTGCACCGCTTCCAGTACCGCGGGGTGGCCGTGGCCCAGGATCATGGGGCCCCAGGATCCGATGTAATCAATATGGCGTTTGCCATTGGCGTCCCAGAAGTAGGCGCCTTGGGCGCGCTGCACAAAGCGCGGCGTGCCACCCACGGCCTTGAAGGCGCGCACGGGGGAGTTCACGCCACCGGGAATGACGCGCTTGGCACGGTCAAAGAGTTGCTGGTTGCGATCGGTGGTGTCGGTATTAGTGGCGGGTGGCATGGGGAGGAACTTCAAAGTCGGTTTCTTCGGGGGCGTCTTCGCCCTCGGCGTCGGGGTGGGCCCAGAACAGGCGATCGGGGATGACCTGGCCCATGCCGGGGCGAAAGCCGCTTTCCAGGCAGCGGTCCAGGTAGCTCAGCGCTTCGGTCACGGCTTCGGTCAGTTCGGTGCCGCTGGCGATCAGTGCGGCCAGGGCGGCCGACAGGGTGTCGCCCGCGCCGGTGAACACGGCCTCAAAGCGCTCAAATTTCTCACTGCACAGCACCGCTGTGGGCGAGCACAGCACGTTGTCGATGAACTGGTCGGGCAGGGGGATGCCGGTCACCAGGGTGTAGGGCACACCGAAGGCATTGGCGGCCTTGGCGATGTCGCGTGCGGTCGGGCTTTTGTCCGAACTCCAGTCCGGCAGCAGCCAGCGGGACAGGGTGCTGTGGTTTCCAACCAACACCGTGGTTTGCGGCAGCAGCAGCTCGGTACAGGCATCCTGGTACAGGTCAATCTGGTCTTCCTGCCACCAAGACAGGTCGGGCATGTAGGCCACCAAGGGCACGTCGGCGTAGTCAGAAGCCAGTTCGGCGATCGCGCTCAGATTCTCCGGCGTACCGACAAAACCGACCTTGAACGTCTGGGCCGGAACATCTTCCAGGATGACGCGCGCCTGCTCGCTCACGGCCTCGTCGTCAAAGGGGAAATGGTCCACGATCTCCGAGGTATCGCGGGCATAGGCCCCGGTCACCACCGGCAATCCGTGGGCACCGACCGAGGCGATCGCGCTCAGGTCGGCGGCGGTGCCACTGCCCCCGCTGGGGTCGTTGGCGTTGAACGCCATGACGCAGGCGGACGGGCCGTCGTCGTCGATTTCTTCTTCAGGAGCGGGGGCGGGGGTTGCCGACATCTAGAGGCCTGTGTTGGGGTTTGTCTTCATGCAGAATGGCGATCTTTCAGCGGGCGGCGTGCTTTTTGACAATAGCTGCTCTATACAATCGTTGCATTCTATTTGAAGGCCCTATAAGCTGTGACCGATACTAAAACTTGGATGTGCTTGATTTGCGGTTGGATCTATGACGAGGCCGCCGGCGCGCCCGACCACGGAATTGCAGCAGGAACCCTGTGGGCCGATGTGCCCATGAACTGGACTTGCCCCGAGTGCGGCGCGCGCAAGGAAGATTTTGAAATGGTGCAGATTTGATGCACTAGTACTGGAGCAACGCCCCTTGAGCACGACAGCACCCACTTTCAAAGTTCTGGTTATTGACGACAGCAACACCATTCGGCGCAGTGCAGAGATTTTTCTCAAGCAAGGTGGACACGAAGTGATGCTGGCTGAAGACGGTTTTGACGCGCTGGCCAAAGTCAACGACTACCAGCCGCACTTGATTTTTTGCGACATCCTGATGCCGCGTCTGGACGGTTACCAGACCTGCGCCATCATCAAACGCAACGCCAAGTTTTCTGGGGTTCCGGTGGTGATGCTGTCCTCCAAGGACGGGGTGTTTGACAAGGCGCGTGGTCGCATGGTCGGCGCGCAGGACTATTTGACAAAACCCTTTACCAAAGACCAATTGCTGCAGGCTGTGCAGCAGTTTGGGGCCGTATTGCAAGGAGCTATTTGATGGCAATAACTAAAGTACTGATCGTGGACGACTCGAAAACCGAGTTGATGTTTTTGACCGAACTGCTGCAGAAAAACGGTTTCACTGTGCGCTCTGCCGAGAACGCCGATGAGGCCTTCAAGCGCCTGGCCGAAGACAAGCCCCACCTGATTCTCATGGATGTGGTGATGCCGGGCCAAAACGGCTTCCAGCTCACCCGTGCCATCAACCGTACACCCGAATATTCCGAGATCCCCATCATCATCTGCACCAGCAAGAGCTTGGAGACAGACCGGGTATGGGGCATGCGCCAGGGCGCCAAGGACTACATCACCAAGCCGGTGGATGCCGCTGAGCTGTTCGCCAAAATCAAGGCTCTGGACTGATTCGCTCGCTCCATGGCCAACAGAGAAGCACTTCGAGAACTCCAAGCCCGTTTGGCGAGCCGCTTGCAAGCGGCCCGTTCCGAGGGCATGTCTGTGGCCTGGCTTGCGGTGCGGGCGGGGGGCAACAACTACCTATTCCCACTGGGTCAATCGGGTGAAATCGTCCCCGTAAGCCATTTGCAACCGGTGCCCTATGCACTGGACTGGTTTCGCGGGGTGCTCAACATCCGTGGCGGCCTGTTCGGTGTGGTGGATTTGGCTGCGTTTGTGACGGCCTGTGGTGCTGCCAAGCGCCTGGAGCCAGCGGTGGCCGAGCCCAGCGTGGTCACGATGAACGCCGCACTGGAAGTCAATTGCGCCTTGCAGGTCGATGTGTTGGCGGGGCTGCGTGGCCCGGACGCATTCACGGCTTCCAAACCGCCCGAAGCTGATGCCCCACCGTTTTTTGGCAACCAGTTTGTCGATTCGGCCGGCGAGCATTGGCAAGAAATCAATTTGCGTACTCTGTCCCTCAGTCCCCAGTTTTTGAGCATCAGCGCTTAGTTCACCCGTAAGGTCCCATCATGTCTGTTGTCGATCAATTAAAAAACCTGTTTTCCAAAAAGCCGCCAGAGTCCGAACTGGATTCGCGTCTGAGTTTGGCTATGCCGGACGCCACAGTGGACAGCGGGGGCAACGAAACCTTGCAAGAGTCGCCATCGCAAAACTCGCCACTGCAAGCCACGCCGGCTGAGCCTGCGAAAGACGTGCTTGCAGAACCGCAGGTGGACGAGGCTGACTTGGTATCCATTCCTGTATTGGGCCGGCGCACTGTGGGGCAACACCAGCGCACTTTGTCCATCTTGCTGGGTGTCGCGCTGGTTGTGCTCGGGGTGGTGGTGTTCGTTGTGCTGGGGCAATCTGAGCGCGTGGCTCAACAGCTAGGGGCGACTGGTCAATCGCTGATGCAGTCGCAACGCCTGGCGAAGTCGGTTTCCCAGGCCGTGGTGGGGAGTGCGCAGGCGTTTCCTGACGTGTCGGAAAGCGCGGGCATTTTGGGCAAATCGGTCAAAGGCTTGCAGGCCGGTGACGACGAAATGCGCATCAATGCGCTGGACGAAAATTACGCGCCTGAGCTGAATAAAGTTGCGCCGCTGGTTGAGCGTGCTGAAAAGAATGCCAAGGCTGTGATGGGCCAACAGAAGATGCTGACCCAGATTGGGTCAGCGCTGCGCTTGATTAACCGCCAGTCGTCTGACTTGTTGGAAATTGCCGAAACCGTGGCCTCCCTGAAGCTGCAACAAAACGCGCCAGCGGTGGAAATTTCTGCTGTTGGTCAGTTGGTGATGTTGACCCAGCGCATTGGCAAGTCGTCCAACGAGTTCTTGACCGCTGAGGGCGTGAGCCCTGAGGCTGTGTTCTTGCTGGGTAAAGATTTGAATACCTTCAAGGAAATCTCCGAAGCTCTGCTATCTGGCAGCACCGAGTTGCGCCTGACTGCCACTAAGGACCCCGCCACCCGCGAACAGTTGGAAGCGCTGATCAAGATGTACGAAGAAACCCGTGTGCAAGCCGGTGCCATTTTGGGCAACTTGCAGGGTCTGGTGTCTGCGCGTGAAGCGCAGGGTGCCATCATTGCGGACAGCGAACCGCTGCGTCGTAACCTGGAAGAGCTGCAGGCCAAGCTGTCTGGTCAAGCCGGTATCGGCGGTGCTTCTTTTGCCATCATGGTGGCTGCTGCGGCCTTTGCGCTGTTGTGCGCTGGTGGTCTAGCCCGTGTGCAGTTGCTGGACAGCCGAAAACGCCAGGTGATGGCCGAAGGTCAGCGTGTGGAGGCTGAGCATCAGGAGCAGGAAGCCAAGCGCGTGAACGACGCCAACCAGGCCGCCATTTTGCGACTGATGAACGAACTGCAAACTGTGGCTGAAGGCGATTTGACCCAGGAAGCCACGGTGACCGAAGACATTACCGGCGCTATTGCCGACTCGGTGAACTACACGGTGGAAGAACTGCGTTCGCTGGTATCCAACGTGCAAAACACGGCGGCACGGGTTGCGCAGACGACGGCCGATGTGGATGCCACGTCCACCGAGCTGCTGGCAGCCTCTAACGAACAACTGCACGAGATTCGTGAAACCGGTAAATCTGTAGTGGACATGGCGGGTCGAATCAACGAGGTATCCGCCCAGGCGCAAGAGTCTGCCGCGGTGGCGCGCCAATCGCTGCAAGCTGCCGAGTCTGGTCTGCAAGCCGTGCAAAACGCCATCGGCGGTATGAACTCCATCCGCGACCAGATCCAGGAAACTTCCAAGCGCATCAAACGCCTGGGTGAGTCTTCCCAAGAAATTGGTGAAATTACCGAGCTGATCTCGGACATTACCGAACAAACCAACGTGCTGGCCTTGAACGCTGCCATTCAGGCCGCGTCCGCCGGTGAAGCCGGTCGCGGCTTCTCGGTGGTGGCGGAAGAAGTGCAGCGTCTGGCTGAACGTTCTGCCGATGCGACGCGCCAGATTGCAGCGCTGGTGAAGGCGATTCAGACCGACACACAGGATGCCATTGGCGCTATGGAACGTTCCACCCAGGGTGTGGTGGAAGGAGCCAAGCTGTCCGACAACGCGGGTACGGCGCTGACCGAAATTGACCGTGTGTCACGCCGCGTGGCGGATCTGATTGAGCAGATTTCCAACTCCGCATCCCGCGAGGCCGGTCTGGCCAACGTGGTGGCCGACAACATCCAGCACATTTTTGCGGTGACTGAGCAAACCGGTGAAGGTACCCGCGCCACAGCCAACCAGGTGCGTGAACTGTCCCGCATGGCGGAAGAACTGCGCCAATCGGTGTCCCGATTCAAGATCGCCTGATAGGCCATGCTTCGCATTCACCCCGCCCCGTGAGATCCAGGAGAGCTTGAACCCATGTCATCGAACACAGCCGCTCCCGGCGACAACGAACTAGCGGTCAATGATCTTGGGCCTTTGGCCTGGGTGCTTGATGAGCTGCGCAAGTCACTAGACGGGGCGACGAAGGCGATGCGCCGGTTCGTGCGTGATGCCGAATTGGCTCGGGGCTCCGACCTGACGGAGCTGGATGCCAGCCACCTGCGTATTGCCCGTCAGCAGTTGCACCAAGCGGTGGGCGCGTTGGAGATGGTCGGGCTGGTGGCACCTGCCAAGTTTTTGCGTTCCATGGAGTCGCTTGCGCAAAAGTTCGTGCAGCGCCCTGAGTTGTGCAGCGATGACGCCGCCAACCGTATGGAGCGCGCCAGCTTTGCGCTGACGGAATATCTGGAAGGCGTACTCAAAGGCAAAACCGCATCCTCGGTGGCGCTATTCCCGCAGTACCGGGCTTTGCAAGAGCTGGCTGGCGCGGACCGCATTCATCCCGCAGACCTGTGGCCACCCGAGTGGCGCTGGGTGGCGATAGCCGCGCCTGCCGGTGTAGCGCCGCTGGCCTACGGTGCCGAAGTGCGCCGTGATATGGACCAAGCAGTGTTGCGGTTGGTCAAGAGCGGTGACCTCAGGGCTGCGCAGAAACTGCGCGATATCAGTCACGGTTTTGCCGCTGCGGCGACCGAACTTGAAACCAAAACCTTCTGGATGGTGTGTGCAGGCTACTTTGAGGCCATGGCCCAAGGCCTGTTCTCTGGTGATGTTTACACCAAGCGTGCCGCGTCGCGCATCCTGCAGCAGTATGTGGCCCTGGCCAAGGGTGGTGCGTCGGTCTCTGAACGCCTTGCCCAAGACTTGGTGTTTTTCTGCTCGCGGGCAACGCCCAAGGACGCAGCCTCTTCGCCAAGTTTGTTGGCTGTGCGCAATGCCTACGGCCTGACGCGGACCAAGCCGGTGGATTACGACACCGAGCAGTTCGGCCGGTTTGATCCTGCGCTGTTGGTTTTGGCGCGCAAGCGGATTGCCTCCGCGGCGGAGACTTGGTCGGCCTTGGCAGGTGGCGACACCAACCGTTTGAAGGCGGCGGGTGAGCAATTTGCAGCCGTGGCCGATGCGGTGGTGAAGCTGCACGCGGAAAGTGGTGATTTGGCCAAGGCGCTGTCCCGTGCCATTGAGGCTACGGTGCGTTCCGGTGCTGCTCCTGTACCCGCTGTGGCCATGGAAGTGGCTACTTCGGTGTTGTACCTGGAAGCAGCGTACGAGGATCTGGACCCCACGGACAGCCAGATGGCAGACCGCAGTGCCAGGCTTGCGCAGCGCCTTGAGCACGTCGGCGCTGGTGGCGATCCTGAGCCACTGGAGTCCTGGATGGAGGAGCTGTACCGCCGCGTCAGCGACCGCCAAACCATGGGCAGTGTGGTGGACGAATTGCGGACCAATCTGGCCGAAGTGGAAAAATCACTAGACCAGTTCTTCCGCGACCCTCGTGACAAATCGCCCCTGCGTGAAGTGCCCAGCCAGTTGGCGCAAATGCGTGGCGTGTTCTCGGTGCTGGGGCTGGACCAGCCCTCCATCGCCGCCATCCGTATGCGGGCCAGTGTGGAGCAGTTTCTGGTGGATGACATCGACGAAGCGACCGCCCGTACCGGAATTTTTGAGAAGATTGGTAGCAGCTTGGGGGCAATGGGCTTCCTCATCGACATGCTGAGCTACCAGCGCGCGCTGGCCAAGACCTTGTTTGTATACGACGAAGAGCTCGGTGAGTTCAAGCCCTTGATGGGTCGTGAGCGCGCAGCCGTGCAAGATGCCGCCCCTGTGCCGCAACCCGATGTGGCCTCTGATGTGGCTGCGCTCGAAATGTTGACGGCGGCCCCGCCTGCGGTGCCTGAAGTGGTTGCACCTCCCACCGTCGCCATCGCTGTGCCGGTGGTGGCTCCGGTCGCAGTTGCCGCTCCAAGTCCCGTTCCTGCAGAAGACGCTGACGACGACGCTGAGTTGCGCGACATCTTCCTGGAAGAAGCGCGCGAAGTGGTGCAAAACGGTTTGGCGGCAGTGGAGTCACTGCGTGCGGACCCTACCAACCTAGCCGAACAAACGACGTTACGCCGTGCTTTCCACACGCTCAAGGGCAGCTCGCGCATGGTCGGGCTGAATGAGTTTGGCGAGGCCGCCTGGTCGTTTGAGCAATTGCTCAATACCTCGCTGGCCGAGCAGCGCCCGGCTAGCGATGACTTGGTGTCCGTATCCGGTGACGCCATGCAGGCGTTTGGCCGCTGGGTAGAAGACATTGCCTCCGGGGCCGACGTTCCCTGGAGTGCCTCGGAGTTTCGCAAAACTGCGGAAGCGCTGCGCTTGCACAACACGCTGCAGCCCTTGCAAACACCCGGCGCTGAGCCAGCGGTGGACGCGCCTGTATTACCCGCAAGTGCTGGATTGCCACCCGAAGCAGAGCCAGAAGCTGCATGGCCAGACTTTGACTCCCCCCAGTTGTCCAACGGTCTGTCGCTGGATGCCAAGCCCGAACCACGACAGGCTGACTTCGCATCGACCCAGTTGTTCTCGGGGCTGGATGTGCAGGAGCCCGTTGCTGCTACGCCGCCGCCAGATTTTGTGTCGACGCAGATCTTCAGTTTTGACACCACGCAGGCATTTGAAGTACCCACCGCGAAGGCGGATGCGATGGACGCGCATGGTGGTACCGAAGTCAGTGAAGTCGATTTGGGCGACTTCGACTTTGGTAGCTTCGATGCGCCAGTGACCGCACCGGCGCAGCCTGCCGCCGAGGTGGCGGAAGTCCCTGTCGAGGAAGAAGTCGAGTCGGATTCTGGCCCAGACACCGTGATATCTGATCTGGTGGAACTGCCTGCAGAGCTGGCAGAAGAAGAGCCATTGCTCGAGTCGCCGCTCATGGAGCCCGACGATGGCATGAAGATCATTGGGCCATTGCGCCTGAGCATCCCGCTGTACAACGTCTACCTGAACGAGGCGGACGAGTGGTCGCGCCGCTTGCAGACTGAGCTTAGCGAATGGGCGCTGGAGTTGCCCAAGACAGTGCCAGACTCTGTGATTGCACTGTCGCATTCCTTGTTGGGCAGTTCCGCCACGGTCGGCTTTGTGGCCTTGTCTGACATGGCCCGTGCCCTGGAACAAGCCCTGCAGCATGTGCAATTGCACCGCCAGGGTTCTGCCGAACAGGCCGCCGTGTTCAATGACGCGGCAGAAGACATTCGCCGTTTGTTGCACCAATTTGCGGCCGGGTTCCTCAAGGACGCGGATGCTACGGTGCTGTCTGCCCTGCATGCGATCACGGAGACCGAATTCCCTGCGCCGGCTCTGGAAAGTGCATCGAACCAATCGTTGGACGATTCGGTGTTGGACGATCTGGATTCCCTGCTGGAAGAAGAGGCGCCGGCTCCTGCCCCCGTAGCTACGCCTGTGCAGGAACCTGTGTATGTGCCATCCCTGGGTGCGGCACCGCTGACTATTGTCGATGCCGAAGACGAAGACATCGACGCCGAGGATCACCTGGACGAGGATCTGCTGCCTATCTTTGAAGAAGAGGCGACAGAGCTCATGCCCCAGCTGGGTACGGCGCTGCGCCAGTGGGTAGCGCGCCCTGACAACATGGGCGCACGCAACGAAATTTTGCGGCTGCTGCATACGCTCAAGGGCAGCGCCCGTTTGGCTGGAGCCATGCGTCTGGGGGAAATGGCCCACCGCATGGAGTCTTCTATTGAGCAGGTTGGCACAGAGGCTTTGCAAGCCGTGCAGTTGGAGCCATTGCTGACGCGCTTTGACACGCTGCAGGCCGTGTTCGCGGCGCTGGGCAAACCAGAGGCAGAGGCTGAAGAAGCTCCTGCCTCCGTGCCGGAAGCAGACGATGCCGATGTGGAGGCCAGTGGCGATGCAGAGACTGCTGCGCCCGCGCCCTTGAAGATCAAGCCCGTGGTGCATACGCCGCTGACTGCTTTGCCCAAGGCCAGCAGCAACCAGTCGGTGCGCGTGCGCTCGCACCTGTTGGACCGCTTGGTCAACCAGGCGGGCGAGGTCATGATCACGCGTTCACGCATGGATGCGCGCTTGAACCAGTTGCGTTCATCACTGGGCGAACTCGGTGGAAACCTGGACCGTTTGCGCCAACAGCTGCGCGACGTGGAACTTCAGGCCGAGTCGCAGATGCAATCGCGCTTGGCGCAAACCAAAGATTCCGCGCAGTCCTTCGACCCGCTGGAGTTTGACCGCTTTACCCGCGTGCAGGAGTTGACCCGCATGATGGCCGAGTCGGTGAACGATGTGGCGACCGTGCAGCGCAATTTGCAGCGCTCGGTGGAAGGCACCGAAGACGATTTGATCGCCCAGGGCCGTCAGGCCCGCGAGCTGCAGCGCGATTTGCTGCGTACCCGCATGGTGGAGTTTGAAGGTATCTCAGACCGCCTGTATGGCGTGGTGCGCCAGGCCTCGAAGGATGCAGGCAAACAGGTCAAGCTGGACATTACCGGCGGCTCTATTGAGATGGACCGGGGTGTGCTGGACCGTATGGCCCCCGCGTTTGAGCACTTGCTGCGCAATGCGGTCGCCCATGGCATTGAGACGGCAGAGGCCCGTGCCGCTGCTGGCAAGCCTGCGGTAGGCACCATCAATATTCTGGTGCACCAGGAAAGCAACGACGTGTCCGTATCCTTCAGCGACGACGGCGGCGGCCTGCACTTGGACCGTATCCGTGCCAAAGCCATCGCCAATGGGGTGGTCACGGAGGATGCCGAGCTCAGCGACAGCGATGCAGCCAACCTGATCTTCATGCCGGGCTTCTCCACCGCCGACCAGGTGACCGAATTGGCGGGCCGTGGTATCGGGATGGATGTGGTGCGCTCCGAGGTGAATGCCTTGGGTGGCCGCATTGAAACCCAGACCGAGCCAGACAAGGGCACCACCTTCAAGCTGGTTTTGCCGCTGACTACCGCCGTGACGCAGGTGGTGATTCTGCGCATGGGCGAGTTCTCGGTGGGCGTACCTGCGAACATCATGGAAACGGTGCTGCGTGTTCCCGCCGACAAGCTGGAGCAGGCTTATACCGACCAGGCCTTTGACATGGCAGGGCAGGCCTTGCCATTCTTCTGGGCGGGCGCCTTGTTGCAGGTGTCTGCACGCAGCCACGAGCCCAAGAGCAAGACCATGCCGGTGGCGGTTTTCCGTAGCGCGGGCCAGCGCCTGGCCGTCCACGTGGACGAAGTGTTGGGCAATCGCGAAGTGGTGGTGAAGAATTTGGGCCCTCAGTTGGCGCGTTTGCCTGGTTTGGCCGGCATGTCCGTGCTGGCGTCTGGCGCCGTGGTACTGATCTACAACCCCGTGGCCTTGGCCGCGGTGTATGGCGAGCAGGCCCGCGCATTGGGCGCTGCGGTAGCCGATGAAGCCGCTGCAGGCGAAGGCACGTCGGTTGCGGAAGCCAGCAACTCTTCCATGATGGAAGCTGCGGACCAACTGCCGCTGGTGCTGGTGGTGGACGACTCCATCACCGTGCGCCGCGTGACGCAGCGCCTGCTCAAGCGCGAAGGCTACCGTGTGGCGCTGGCCAACGATGGCTTGCAAGCGCTGGAGCGTCTGCAGGAAGAAATTCCTGCCGTCGTGCTGTCCGATATTGAAATGCCGCGCATGGACGGTTTTGACTTGGCTCGCAACATCCGTGGCGATGACAAGCTCAAGCACCTGCCCATCATCATGATCACCTCGCGCATTGCGGAAAAACACCGTGAGCACGCACGTGATCTGGGTGTGGACCACTACCTGGGCAAGCCCTACAACGAAGACGAGTTGCTGGGCCTGGTGCGCAGCTACTGCAGCACTGCGCTAGCCGTCTGAGTCGGCTTTTTTGACGATGCCATAGCGTTGCAGCGTGCGTGCACGTGCGGTGGCATGGTCGACGATGGGCAGCGGGTAGTTCTCGCCCAGCGCGATACCTGCGGCATTCAGTTCCAGCGGCTTGGCTAGCCAGGGCGCGTGGATACTTTTGGCGCCCAAGGCTGCCAAGGTCGGCAGATAACGGCGAATGAACTTACCCTCGGCATCAAACTTTTCACTCTGCGTGATGGGGTTGAAGATGCGGAAGTAGGGTTGCGCATCGCAACCGCTAGAACTCACCCACTGCCAGCCGCCGTTGTTGGCCGACAGGTCGAAGTCGTTGAGCTGCTCGGCAAAGTAGCGCTCACCCCAACGCCAGTCCAAGCCCAGGTGTTTCACCAGAAAACTGCCGGTCACCATGCGCAGGCGGTTGTGCATATAGCCGGTCTGGTTCAGCTGCGCCATCGCCGCATCCACCAGTGGGTAGCCGGTTCGGCCCTGACACCAGGCGGCGTAGAGCAACTGCGCATGCTCCCCCTGTTCCCAGGCGATGTGGTCGTACTCGGGCTTGAAGGCTTGGGTGGCCACCTGTGGAAAATTCGCCAGGATCTGGAAGTAAAAATCGCGCCACACCAGCTCGCCCAGCCAGGTGGCCGCGCCAGGGCTGCCCTGTGCACAGTGCTCTTGGGCCAGGGCCACCAGCTGGCGTATCGACACCGTGCCAAAGCGCAGGTGTACGCTCAGGTAGCTAGGCCCTTTGACGGCCGGAAAGTCCCGGGTCTGGTCATAGCGGCCCATGCGGTCCACAAAATTGGCGAGTAGCTGCTGGGCGCCTGACTCTCCCGTGGGGATGCTGAGCTGCTGGAGGTTGGTAGCCTCGAAACCCAGTTCTGCCAGTGTGGGCACCGCCTTGGCATGGCCCGGTGGCTTGGCCACCAGCTTGTGCAGCAGCGCCGTGCTGTCGTTCTGCACCAATGGTGTCTGTTCCAGCCGTGCAAGCCACGCCCGCTTGTAGGGGGTGAACACGCCATAGGGCTTGGCCATTTGCGTGAGCACTTCGCGCTCTTCAAAAATCACATGGTCTTTGACAAGGACCAGCGTGGCATCCAGCGCGCGCAGGTTTTCGCGCACTTTGGCGTCCCGCGCCTGAGCTTGGGGTTCGTAGTCGCGCGCGGCGAACACCGCTTGCACGCCCAGCTCTTGCGCCAGCGCCGGAATGCAGGCCTCGGGGCGGCCTTGCAGCACGACCAGCTTGCCCGCGAGGTTGTTGTCCAGTTCCACCAAGGATTCGCGGATGAACTCTACCCGGCGGTCGGCGCGCGGCAGGGGTGCCAGGATGTCCTGGTCAAAAACAAAGGCACAAACCACGCGTTCGCACTGCTGCAAAGCGGTGTGCAGGGCGGTGTTGTTGTGCACGCGCAGGTCGCGGCGTAACCAGACCAGTCCGGTAGCGAATTGTGTTGGCATGGCACCCGTTAAAATCAAGATATGCCCGGCGATTCTGCACCCATCAATCTGACCAACCACTTTTTGATTGCGATGCCCGGCTTGGAGGACGCCATGTTCTCCAAAAGCGTGGTCTACGTGTGTGAACACACCGCCCGTGGGGCCTTGGGGCTGGTCATCAACAAGCCCTCTGATATCAACCTCGACGCCCTGTTTGACAAGATTGACCTGCCACTGACGCGTGCAGACCTCAATGGCAACCCCGTGTTCCAGGGCGGGCCCGTGCAGACTGAGCGCGGGTTTGTGCTCCACGAAGCCATCTGGGCGCTCGATGCCAAGCCTGAGCAAGCGCTCTACGCCTCCACCATGACGATTCCCGGCGGTTTGGAAATGACCACCTCCAAGGATGTGCTGGAAGCCATCTCCAGCGGGTCTGGCCCGCGCAAGGTGTTGGTGTCGCTGGGCTATTCCGCCTGGGGCGAAGGCCAGCTGGAGACCGAGTTGGGCGAAAACAGCTGGTTGACCGTAGACGCCGACCAAGCCATCATTTTTGACACGCCCGTAGAGCAGCGCTACGACAGGGCCCTGGCCTTGCTGGGCCTGCAGGCCTGGATGATCTCCACCCAAGCGGGGCACGCATGAACGCACCGGCTGCGATCGTGCCTGCGAACCTGACTACCTTCATTGCTTTTGATTTTGGGCTCAAGCGCACCGGCGTGGCCGTGGGCAACCGGCTGCTGAAGACCGCCCAGCCTCAAGGCTCGATTCACGCCGAAGGCAACGCCCGGTTTGACGGCGTGGCCGCCAAGCTCAAGGAATGGCAGCCTGATGCGATCGTGATTGGCGTGCCCTACCACCCTGATGGCGCGCCGCACGAGAGCACCACACGGGCCAAGAAATTTGGCCGCCAGCTGAATGGCCGCTTTGGCCTGCCGGTGTTTGAGGTGGACGAGCGCTACAGCACTACCGAAGCCATCAGCTCGGGCGCGAAGGATGCGGATGCGGCGTCGGCCTGCATCATCCTGGAACAGTTTTTGAGGAGTTTGACGTGAGTACATTGGCTTTAGATGCGGAGGCGCTGTACCGCGAGCTGCTGCGCGGTGTGCAGCAGTTGTGCAACGCCGATACCCGACTGGTGGGCATTACCTCGGGCGGCGCCTGGCTGGCCGAGCGCCTGCAGGCGGACCTGAAACTGCCGGGCAAGGCTGGGACGATTTCGTCGGCCATGCACCGCGACGACTTTGCCCAGCGTGGCCTGTCGTCGGGCGGGCAAACGCAGTTGCCGTTCGATGTGAATGGGGCGCAGATTTTGCTGCTGGACGATGTGCTCTACACCGGCCGCACGCTGCGCGCGGTGATCAACGAGCTGTTTGACTTTGGCCGCCCTGCCTCGGTGCAACTGGCGGTGCTGGTGGACCGTGGCGGCCGCCAGCTGCCCATACAACCCGACTTCGCCGCGGCGCGCGTGAGCGTGGCACCCACACAGTCGCTGGCGCTGGCGCGCAGCGACGCGGGCGTGTTCTCTTTCGACGTACAGGAAGCCTGACATGCTCTACAAACGCAACCCCCAACTCAACAAGCACGGCGAGCTGGTGCACCTGCTGTCGGTCGAAGGCCTGCCCAAAAGCATCCTCACCCACATCCTGGACACCGCGTCCAACTTCGTCTCCGTCAACGACCGCGAAGTGAAGAAGGTGCCCCTGCTGCGCGGCAAGAGCGTGTTCAACCTGTTCTTTGAAAACAGCACCCGCACCCGCACCACCTTCGAGATTGCCGCCACACGCCTCAGTGCCGACGTCATCAACCTCGACATCGCGCGCTCCAGCGCCTCCAAGGGTGAGTCGCTGCTAGACACGATTGCCAACCTGAGTGCCATGGCCGCCGACATGTTTGTGGTGCGCCACAGCGAGTCTGGCGCGCCCTACCTGATTGCCCAGCACGTGGCGCCCCATGTGCACGTGATCAACGCGGGCGATGGCCGCCATGCCCACCCCACGCAGGGTCTGTTGGACATGTACACCATCCGGCACTACAAGAAAGATTTTTCCAACCTCACCGTGGCCATCGTGGGCGATGTGCTGCACTCGCGTGTGGCGCGCTCGGACATCCATGCGCTGACCACACTGGGCTGTGCCGAGGTGCGCGTGGTGGGCCCCAAGACCCTGGTGCCGTCCGACATGGCGCAAATGGGCGTGCGCGTCTGCCACACGCTGGAAGAAGGCATCAAGGACTGCGACGTCATCATCATGCTGCGCCTGCAGAACGAACGCATGAGTGGCGCGCTGCTGCCGTCGATGCACGAGTTCTTCAAGAGCTTTGGCCTCACGCCCGAGAAGCTGCAACTGGCCAAGCCCGACGCCATCGTCATGCACCCCGGTCCCATCAACCGCGGCGTGGAGATTGACTCTGCGGTGGTGGATGGCAAACAAAGCGTGATCCTGCCGCAGGTGACCTTTGGTATCGCCGTGCGCATGGCGGTGATGAGCATCGTTGCCGGCAATGACGCCTGATGGCCGCAGACAGAAAGACTGACACCATGAATATTCTGATCAAAGGTGGCCGCGTGATTGACCCGGCTTCGTCGCTGGACACGCTGGCCGATGTGGCGATTGCTGACGGCAAGGTGCTGGCCATTGGTGCAGTGCCTGCAGGCTTTGTGGCCGAACAAACCGTGGACGCCACGGGCTGCGTGGTCGCCCCCGGCCTGGTGGATTTGTCCGTGCGCCTGCGCGAGCCCGGCCTGGAGCACGAAGGCATGCTGGCCTCGGAGTTGGCGGCTGCAGTGGCCGGTGGAGTCACCAGCGTGGTCTGCCCGCCAGATACCGACCCCGTGCTGGACGAGGCCGGTCTGGTGGAAATGCTGCGCTACCGCGCCGAGCGCCTCAATCAGGCGCGCGTGTTCCCCATGGGCGCGCTGACCCGCGGGCTCAAGGGCGAAGTGCTCACTGAAATGGTGGCGCTGACGGAAGCCGGCTGTGTGGCTTTTGGCCAAGCCGAGGTGCCCTTGGTCAATACCCAGGTGACCCAGCGCGCGCTGCAGTACGCCAGCACCTTTGGCTACAGCGTGTGGCTGCGCCCGCAGGAATACCACCTGGGCAAAGGCGTGGCCGCCAGCGGCCCGCTGGCCACACGCATGGGCCTGTCCGGCGTGCCGGTGGCAGCCGAGACGATTGCTTTGCACACCATCTTCGAGTTGGTGCGCTCCACCCAGGCGCGCGTGCACCTGTGCCGCATCAGCAGCGCCGCTGGCGTGGAACTGGTGCGCCAGGCCAAGGCCGAGGGCTTGCCCATCACCTGTGACGTGAGCATCAACTCGCTGCACCTGACCGATGTGGACATGGGCTACTTTGACAGCCGCATGCGTGTGAACCCGCCACTGCGCCAGCAGCGCGACCGCGACGCCCTGCGCGCCGCATTGGCCGACGGCACCATCGATGCCCTGGTGTCCGACCACACGCCGGTGGACGAAGACGCCAAGGCCCTGCCATTTGCCGAGAGCGAACCCGGTGCCACGGGGCTGGAGCTGCTGCTGAGCCTGTCGCTCAAGTGGGCGGGGGACCACCAGCTGGGCCTGTCACGGGCACTGGCCGTGGTGACCAGCGATGCCGCCAAAGTTTTGGGCGCAGAGCTGGGCAACCAGGTCGGGCGCCTCGCGGTGGGTGGCATGGCGGATGTGTGCGTGTTTGACCCGCAAGCCCCTTGGGTGGTGGAGCCCGCCGCATTGCGCAGCCAGGGCCGCCACACCCCGTTCAGCGGCTATGAGTTGCTGGGCCGTGTGCACACCACGCTGGTGGCCGGTCGCATCGCGTTTGCGGCCTAGCATGTACCGCGTCCTGGCCTGCTGGCGCTTCTTGCGCGTATTGGTCCACGTGTTGGTGGGGGCTTGGCGCATCCATTGGCTGTTCCCCAAGCTGACGCAACCCGAGCGTGATGCAGAAGTTCAGGCCTGGGCCCGCGCCATGCTTGCGCGACTAGCTATCAAATTGGTAGTAAATGGCACCCCGCCCGCCACTGGCCCCTTGCTGCTGGTGGCCAACCACATCTCGTGGCTGGACATCGTGGTCATGCACGCCGCGCGCCATTGCCGCTTTATCTCCAAGGCTGCGGTGCAGCACTGGCCCATCGTGGGCACGCTGGCCAATGGCGCGGGCACACTCTACATCGAACGCGAGTCCCGCCGCGACGCCATGCGCGTGGTGCACCACATGGCCGAGCGTCTGACCGCGGGCGATGTGCTGGCCGTGTTCCCCGAAGGCACCACGGGCGACGGCAGCACCGTGCAGCCATTCCACGCCAACATGCTGCAAGCCGCCATTTCGGCCCACGCCCCAGTGCTGCCAGTAGCCCTGCATTTCTCGGACGCGACCACAGGCCATGTGAGCTTTGCGCCTTGCTACATCGGTGACGACACTCTGCTCGATTCGCTGTGGCGCACGCTCAAGACGCAGAACCTGCAGGCCGTGGTGAGCTTTGGTACCGCGCAGACGGCGGACGGACGTGATCGCCGAGCTTGGTCCGCTGACCTGCGCCGAGCGGTGGTGGATTTGCGTGGCGACATTACGTTGAACGACAAGGTTTAAGAGGTAAATAGGCCTCTATCCCCCGTATTTATTGCGCTGGCAGCTCCTGTTTTTGTAGCAATCCGCCTGTGCCGCAGACGGGTCATCAAGCCGCTACCGCGTTGTCCATCAGTCGGGACAGGGCCGACTGCCTGGCCCGCAGGAACTTCCGCAGCAGCGCCGGGTACTCGGCATGCGCGGCTTGGCGTACTGAGGGGCGCTCTGCCAGCCGGTTGCGCCAGGCTTGTACCTTGGGCAGGCCATCGAAGAAGCCAAAGTCCTGGATGGCGTCAAACACCTCGAAGTAGCGAAACACGGGGCCAAACACGGCGTCCACCAGGCTGAAGCGGTTGCCCCCGAAATAGGGGCCGACGCCCAGCGCGTCTTCCAGCTGCTGCATGCGCTGGCGAATCTGCTGCACCTGCATTGCCAAAGCCCCCATGTCCTTGGCGTTGTAGAACGCGCCAATGGTGTTGAGTAGCGAAGAACCAAACTCCATCCAGGCCCGGTGCCGGGCACGCTTGAGGGGTGCTTCCGGGTGCAGGCGTGGAGCCGTGGTCTCGTCCAGAAACTCGCAGAGCACGGCTGATTCAAAGATGGCCTCATCGTCGACCAGCAGCACCGGCGTCTTGCCCAGAGGCGAGATGCGCAAGAACCAGTCGGGCTTGTTGGCCAAGTCGATGTCGCGGCGCTCGAACGCCAGGTTCTTCTCGGCCAGCACGATGGCGGCGCGCTGCACATAGGGACACAGGGTGTGCGATATCAGGACGAAGGGCGGTTGCATGGCAACTCCAAATGCAGTGGGTAGGCCGCGACTGTAGTATTGTGAAAGTGCAATGAAAATAGGCATGAGTGCATTCAATGATTGCAAAGACGCAATACAGTGTCAGCGCGGCTGACCTGGAGGTCATCCTGGCCATGCTGCGCGCGGCCAACCTGGCGGGGGCAGGGGAGCGGCTGGGCGTGGATGCGTCCACGGTGTTCCGCTCCATCCGCCGCATCGAGCGCGGCCTGGGCCAGCGCCTGTTTGAGCGCTCCCGCGCTGGCTATGCGCCGTCGGAGCTGGCGCAATCGCTGGCCGAGCATGCGGAGCAGGTGGAGGCCCAGCTGGAGCGCGCGCGGTCCGCGGCGCAGGCTACGCCGGAGCTGGTGTCGGGCATGGTCCGCATCACCACCACGGATACGCTGCTGCACGGCCTGATTGCGCCCGCGCTCAAGACGCTAGCCACGCTCCACCCGCTGCTAACGTATGAGCTGCACGCGGGCAATGAACTCACCAGCCTGACGCGGCGCGACGCCGACATTGCGGTGCGGGCGACCAAGCGCCCGCCCCAGCACCTGGTCGGCAAGCACGTGGGCCCCATCCGCGTGGCGCTGTATGGCGCCAAGAAGGGCCCGGCGCGCAACTATGGTGATGTGGAGGCTGGCAAGGCGTCATGGATCGGGCCCGACGATGGCTTGCCCGAACACCCCTCCGTGGTCTGGCGCAAACGGCACTTTCCCAAGGTGATGCCGCGCTACCGCGTGGGCAGCATCCTGACCGTGATGGAATTGGTGGCCGCGGGCCTGGGCGTTGGCGTGCTGCCGCTGTTTCTGGCGCAGACTCGGTCCGATCTGGTACAGCTGACCGAACCGCTCGATGAATGCCAGACCGAACTTTGGCTGCTCACGCATCCCGAATCACGGCATCTGCGGCGGGTGTCTGCGGTGTTCCGCCATCTGGGCGAAACCGTGTCGCTTTGAGGGAGAAGGGGGCTGCCAATCGTGATGGGGTTGGCGTTACCACGCTAAGTTCACCCGTTCAGGGGATGGTCAGGAGGGTGAAGGGCAGTGAGAATTGGGCGGTTATCGTCATGAACGCGGGATAAAAAAACTTTTTCAATGCGAATAGAACAGCCTATCTTCCCTCTCTCAATTGCTGCCTTCGAGGCTGCCTTGCGGACGGGTCACGGTCGGGCGATGCAGCAAGTCTATGGCTATGGATTGGGTGGACTGGCGGCCAATATCGTGGCAGCGTGCGTGTCGTGCTTGACCTACGATCCTCAGTGCGAGGCGGAGCGGGCGCCATGGCTGTTCTCGATCATCGAACGTGCGAAGCTCAATACGAAGGTGGTGCAGGCGATTGAAGCAACAGTCCAGGAGCCGACACCCGAGAATCATCGCGACATGTATCAACGCAGCGCGATCCTGAAAGAGCTTGCCGCCGCTGGCTCAAACGAAGCGAGACGCGTGTTGTATTCGTCGCTGGTGCGCTTGTCTGGTACGTCGGACGTGATCGCTGCCGAACAAATTGTGGCCCTAGACGGCATGGAAGGACTGATGCGCGTCGCCCGCCAGCTCGGACGTTGGTTGCAGGCCGATCCTGACTTCTGGGTTGATGATTGGCTCAGTGCGCAGTTCGATGCATCCAATGGTAGTGAGGGAGGACTTGCGGCGCTGGAACGCGAGGCCCAGGTCGATCCGGATGTCGCTAGTTACCTTGCGGGCATGCGCAGAACGCTGGAGAGCCAGAGCGGCTCATCTAGTCATTTCGGCGCCGCCGCCTACACCGGCGCCGAGATCGTTGAGCACGTCAAAAAGAACCCGAAGGATCAGTGTCATTGGTTCCGGCGGTGGGGCGCGCAAGCGTCTAGCGACCAGCGCGAAATGGTTTTCGCGGCGCTGCTGGCGTCGGACGAGCCCGAGCATGTGAAGCGTCTGTTCAGATGCTTTACGAAGACGGGCGTCCCGAGATTCGATAACCGTCTGCTCCGATGGATTGCCGATCCCGACGAGCTGGTTCGGTGGGCGGCTGTGCGAGCCATGGCGCCGACCAAGCAAATTGAGTTGCGGCAAGCCGCCTTGCGTCTGATTGCTGATGGCGACATGGCGAACGGCATTACCCTCCTTGTGAACAACTTTGAAGCGAACGACTTCGCGTTGTGCGCCGGGCATCTGAAAGCGCTCGACGACGCGGACGAAGCCCACCATCTCGTCGGGGAACTGCTGGACTTGTGCGAAGCACACAAGGGCATGGATGCGCTTGAATGCCTGCTTTATGTGTATGAGCTTTCGCCATGCTCTACTTGTCGTAGGCGGGCCGTGGAACTATTGATTGACGCAGACACCGCCCCGGCTTGGGTGCTGGCAGAGTCAGCGTTCGACGCCGATCCTGATACAAGAGCGCTCGTCGGCGCTGGCCAGCCCGCACCGGATTCCTAGGTAGCTTCTGCACTTTCTAACCTGTCAGGCTCATACGCCGCAATCGCCCTAAGCGACCAGCTCTTTGCCCAATACTCCGAGGTGCTTCGGGTGAATCGGCTTCGGCCTCGGTGTCGGCTGCCTTCACTTGGCGCGCGACGAACGCCTCGGCGAAGCCGCGCTGCCGTGTCTGGCGCTGGTGGGGCTGATCCCAGTGATGATGCCCAGTCGGACACTACGCAGCAGAGTTTGAGGGATAAGTTGGTCTTGAGCCCCCGTATTCATTGCGTTGGAAGCTATGAATTAGATAGCAATATGGGAGAAGGCTGGTGCCTTCGACAGGAATCGAACCTGTATCTGCCCCTTAGGAGGGGGCCGTTCTATCCATTGAACTACGAAGACCAGCGAGCGGCGATTGTAAGGGCCGCGGTTCGCGCTACTTGGTCAGCTGCCGCATGGCCTCTTCCAAACCTTTGAGGGTCAGCGGGTACATCTTGTTGTGCATCAGCTGCTGGATCACGCTGATGCTCTGGCGGTACTGCCACACGCCCTGCGGCTCAGGGTTGATCCAGGCGAACTTGGGGAAGGTGCTGGTCAGGCGCTGCAGCCATTCGGCGCCGGCCTCTTCGTTGTTGTATTCCACACTGCCACCGGGCTGCAGAATCTCGTAGGGGCTCATGGTCGCGTCGCCCACAAAGATCAGCTTGTAGTCTTTGTTGTACTTGCGCAGGATGTCCCAGGTGGCGAACTTCTCGGCAAAGCGGCGGCGGTTGTTCTTCCACATGTAGTCGTACACGCAGTTGTGGAAGTAATAAAACTCCAGGTGCTTGAACTCGGTCTTGGCCGCGCTGAACAGTTCTTCCACGCGCGCGATGTGTTCGTCCATGGTGCCGCCCACATCCATCAGCAGCAGCACCTTCACATTGTTGTGGCGCTCGGGCCGCATCTTGATGTCCAGGTAGCCCGCATTGGCCGCCGTTTTGCTGATGGTTTCGTCCAGGTCCAGCTCGTCCTCATGGCCCTCGCGCGCGAACTTGCGGAGGCGGCGCAGTGCCACCTTGATGTTGCGCGTGCCCAGTTCCTGGGTGTCGTCGTAATCCTTGTAGGCGCGCTGGTCCCACACCTTCACCGCACTCTTGTTACGGCCTTTGTCCTGCCCGATGCGGATGCCCTGTGGGTTGTAGCCGTTGGCGCCAAACGGGCTGGTGCCGCCTGTGCCTATCCACTTGCTGCCGCCCTCGTGGCGTTCCTTCTGCTCTTCAGAGCGCTTTTTGAGCGTTTCCATCAGCTCGTCCCAGCCCATCTTTTCGATCTTGGCCTTGTCTTCTGGGCTGAGGTTGAGCTCCAGATTCTTGCGCAGCCATTCCAGCGGAATGTCCTTGGTGAAATCCGCAATCATCTCCACGCCCTTGAAGTAGGCGGCAAAGGCGCGGTCGAACTTGTCGTAGTGCTTCTCGTCCTTCACCAGCGTGGTGCGGCTCAGGTAGTAGAAGTCATCAATCTTGTAGCCGCTGGGCTCAGTGTCGTCGTCAGGCTGCGCGGCGTTGGGCCCCACCACGCCTTTTTGCAAGGCTTCCAGCAGAGTCAGGTATTCCTTGACCGAAACCGGCAGCTTGGCGGAGCGCAGGGTGTAGAAAAAGTCCAGCAGCATGGCGGGCTCCTTGTGCGCGTCAGGTGCGCGGCTTGTCCAGCAAATACAGCAGCTGCGCCTTGGCCTCGGGCCATTCGCCGCTGCGCATGCTGTACATCACGGTGTCGCGGATGGTGCCGTCGCGGCGCAGTGCGTGGCCGCGGATGATGCCGTCTTTCTTCGCACCCAGGCGCTCAATGGCGGCTTGGGATGCGAAGTTGAAGTTGTCGGTGCGCCAGCCCACCACGTGGCAGCCCAGCGTTTCGAACGCATGGGTCAGCAACAGCAGCTTGGCGGTGGTGTTGACATGGCTGCGCTGGCTGCTTTTGCCATACCAGGTGTAGCCAATTTCCACGCGCTTCACGGCGGGCAGGATGTCGTGGTAACTGCTGCTGCCCAGCACGCGTCCGGTGGCCTCGTCGGTCACAGCGAAGGCAAAGCGGTTGCCAGCCTCTCGCATAGCCAACGCGTCTTCGATGTACTTGCGGGTTTGCTCGGGTTCGGGCACCGAGGTGATGCGCAGAGTCCACAGCTCGCCATCGGCAGCGGCGGCGCGCAGGCCGGCTTCATGCTCCAGGCCCAGCGGGACCAGCTTCACGCCGCGGGCGGCCAGGGTGACGGGTTCTACAAATGCCATGCGGGTCTACTCCTTGTTGCTGTTCTGGCGACTGCGCCAGCGGCGAGCCAACTGCAGGCCCAGGCCGCCGCCAAAGCCCACCAGCACAATGCCGCCAATGCTGGCATTGCCATAGCCCGGTGCAAAGATGTCCCAGCCGATCAGGCGGCCTATCCAGAAGCCCAGCAGCGCACCGCCGACAAAGCCCACGGCGTCGGACACGCCTTCGATCAAAGGATTGTTTTTCATGCGCGGCTTAGCGGTTGTTGCGTTGCATGAACATCAGCTTCTCGAACAGCGTGGTGTCCTGTTCGTTCTTCAGCAGCGCACCCACCAGTGGGGGCACCGCCATCTTGTCGTCCTTGGTCTGCAAGGCTTCGGCCGGAATGTCTTCGGCCAGCAGCAGTTTCAGCCAGTCCAGCAGTTCGCTGGTGGAGGGCTTTTTCTTCAGGCCGGGCAGGTTGCGCACTTCAAAGAAGGTCTTCATGGCCGCGGCCAGCAGCTCTTTCTTCAGGCCAGGGAAGTGCACTTCCACAATGCTTTGCATGGTCGTGGCGTCGGGGAATTTGATGTAGTGGAAGAAGCAGCGACGCAAGAAGGCGTCGGGCAGTTCTTTCTCGTTGTTGGACGTGATGAACACCAGTGGGCGGTGCTTGGCCTTGATCAGTTCACGCGTTTCGTAGCAGTAAAACTCCATGCGGTCGATTTCGCGCAGCAGGTCGTTGGGGAACTCGATGTCGGCCTTGTCGATCTCGTCGATCAAGAGCGCAACGGGCTTGTCGGCGGTAAAGGCCTGCCACAGCACGCCCTTGATGATGTAGTTGTGGATGTCCTTGACGCGTTCGCCGCCGTCGATGTCGGACAGCTGCGAGTCGCGCAGACGACTCACGGCGTCGTACTCGTACAGGCCTTGCTGCGCCTTGGTGGTCGACTTGATATGCCACTGCAGCAGGGGCATGTCCAGCGCCTGCGCCACTTCCTCGGCCAGCATGGTTTTGCCGGTACCGGGCTCACCCTTCACCAGCAGCGGGCGCTGCAGCGTGATGGCCGCGTTGACCGACAACATCAGGTCCTGGGTAGCGACGTAGTTCTTGGTTCCGTGGAATTTCATGGCGTGGGCGGGCAGGGCAAGGGGTGGTCGGACCAAACAATGCAGAAAGGCTGCAAAGGGCGCAGGTGGCGGTCGATATAATCGGCTAGCTGATTTATACCAATCACCGTCTTGATTGTCCCCGCAAAATGAACAAATTCCTCTTGTCCCTGTCCGCTGCGCTTGTCGCCTCTGTGACCGTTTTCGCTGCCCACGCCGAGGGCGTCCAGGGTGACATCAAGGCTGGCGAAAAGAAGAACGCCATGTGCATTGGCTGCCACGGCATTGTGGGTTACCAAGCCAGCTTCCCTGAAATCCACAAGGTTCCCAAGATCTCGGGCCAAGGCGGTAAGTACATTGCCTCCGCCCTGAATGCCTACAAAAAAGGCGAGCGCAAGCACCCCACCATGCGCGGCATTGCCGATTCACTGTCTGACCAGGACATCGCCGACTTGGCTGCCTTCTACGAAGCCAGTGGTGCCGTGCAAGGCGCCCCCGCCCTTGAAAAGGCCGCTGCCGGTTCCGACAAAGTGAACGCGCTGCTAACCAAGGGCAACTGCGCTTCCTGCCACGGTGACTCTTTCAGCAAGCCCATCGACCCCACCTACCCCAAGATTGCCGGCCAGCACAGCGACTACCTGTTTGTCGCGCTGAAGGCCTACAAGACCGAAGGCAACGCCAATATCGGCCGCGGCAACGCCATCATGGGCGGCGTGGCCAAGCAGTTCTCTAACGCTGAGTTGAAGGAGCTGGCCAACTACATGGGCAGCCTGCCTAGCGAGTTGAAGGTGGTGCCGCAAAGCCGTTTTCGCTAAGCCGCGCCCCCTGTCCCCAAAAAAGCCGCTCTTGAGCGGCTTTTTTGTTGCTTGCTAATCTTTGGTGGCGTGCCGCTGCACGCAGGCGATGTAGGCATCGCCGTCGGGCGGCCGGCCGGCGCGCTGGCTTTCCCACAGCATGGTGCCTAGGCACTCCATGGCCTCGTGGTGCGCCTGGTGCAGCGAGTTGCGCTTGTGCGTGAGCAGCTCCACCGCCTGGCGGATGCCGCGTGGCTGGTCGATGCTGCACTGCTCACTGATGGAGAGGTGCATGCTGAGGTGCAGAAACGGGTTGGTGCGGCCCTCGGTCGCCTCGTATAGGGTGGTCAGTGCCAAGTCCACATCGGCAAAATCGGCGGCGTACTCGGGGTGCTCGTCCATCCATTGGGCTGCTATGGTTTCAATAGCTTCCAGCGCAACGCCTGAGCGGGCCTTGGCGTAGGTGGCGCAAAAAAATCGACGTACGTCTTCTTGGGAGGGGCTGAACATGGGGCCAAGGTTAGCATGCGAAGGCTATAGTCCCAAAGCATTCATGTCCATGACCTTCCCCCTGATCACCGATCTGTTTTTTTACGCCGTCACCATCCCCGCCGTGCTGCTGCTGGGCATCAGCAAAAGCGGCTTTGGCGCGGGCTTTGGCTCGCTGGCCGTGCCCATGATGGCGCTGGCCGTGACCGTACCCGAGGCTGCAGCCATTCTGATGCCAATCCTGTTTGTGATGGATGTGCTGGGCATGGCGGCGTTTCGCAAGGACTTTGACCTCACGCTGCTGAAATTCCTGATCCCCTGTGGCTTGGTGGGCATTGGCATTGGGGCGCTGCTGTTCAAGGTGCTGAATGCGCACACGGTGGCGGCCCTGGTGGGCGGCTTCACGCTGCTGTTTTTGGCGCAGCGCCTGCTGTTTCCGCCCAAGCCCGACAGCGCACCGCCGCCACGCTGGCTGGGAGCGATCCTCACCGCCACCTCGGGCTTCACCAGCTTCATCGCGCACGCGGGCGGCCCACCCATCAACGCCTATGTGATCCCGCTCAAGCTCAGCCCCGTCAAGTTCACCGCCACCATGGCGTTTTTCTTCTTTGTGGTGAACCTGAGCAAATGGATTCCCTACGGCCTGTTGGGCTTGCTGGACCTGCGCAACATGGCCACCAGCCTGGTGCTGTTGCCCATCGCTCCGGTTGGCGTGTGGATCGGTGTGCGTCTAGCCCGGCGCATCAGCCAGCAGCTGTTCTACCGCTTCCTGTACGCAGGCATGTTCCTCACCGGCGTCAAGCTGCTGTGGGATGGGCTGGCCTGAGCCAGCCCATCACGTTCCGATTTATTTGGACGCCCAATAGGTGGCTGGGCCGTCCAACTGAGTGGCGTCATTGTTCAAAACCTTGGCCCAGCGCAGGCCGGTTGCGTTCATCCAGGTGGTGAGATGGCTGCGGTAGGCTTGGTTCACGTCTGCATTGGCGTCGGCCCGCAATAGGTAAGTAATGCCCATCGATTTGCCGCGGAATTTGTTGCCATAGATATCGACCATGACCACGTTGGTTGGAATTTCGCTGGCAAAGGGGGCCAAGGCCGGCATGAAATTTCTGACCCAGGGAGACACGCTTTCATTGGCAGTGATCACGGTTTGGCGAAAGTTGTAGCCCGCTTCCGCGCGTGCACAGACGTACAGCATGGCGTCGGGGTTCATGCCAAAGTCATCGACCAAGCCCAAAGGGCCATTGGCTACGCACTTGCGGTTGCCCCAGTTGATGGGAATGGAGTTGGGGGTGAAGCTCACCACCATGGCAAACAGAGGCGAATCCTGACGGTCCGTGTTGTGCAGGGTAAGTGAAACCCTGGGGGTGCTGGACGGGCTGTCGGAACGGCCGCCACTGAGGGGCAACGATTCTTCTCGCTTGCCAACCACGCTCCATTTGCCCTCTGGCAAAGGAATTGGTTTGCTGAACATGCCCAGCGCAATGCCAGTTGCATCCAGCGTGGTTCCGATTTCAATTTTGTCGTAGGGGACCTGCGCAAAAGCGGGGGTGGAAAGGGATGTGACGACGGTGATGCCGAAGCCGCAGAGGCTCTGGACGGTGGGGGAAAAGCGCAATGTGTCTCCTTGTTTTGAAAAAGCGCTCCGATGCTATCGGGGATCTGGCATTGCGGCCATCCCCCAAAAGAGTGAATCAGGACTTTGGCCCTAGTTGTCCCAGCCGTGGGGGCGCCGCTTTTCATTTTCAGCACGCTCCTGCGCCATCTGCTCCTCCAACTGCTGGCGGCCCTGCTTGATCACCGCAATCAGCTTGGAGCTGTCTTTGTAATGCGGATGCATTTTTTCAAACAGTTCCAGGTTGTGCTGGCGAAAGCGCATAGTGGTCTGGCGCGCGGCGTGGGGTTCCTGGCCCAGCAGCTCGAGCACACTGCGCGCGCTGCGCAGGCTGGACTCGAACAGCTCGCGCTCCACCAGCATCACGCCGCGGTCGCGCAGCTTGTTCCAGTGGATCACGTCGCGCGCACGCGCCACGATCTGTAGCTGCGGAAAGTGGGCCTGTGCCAGGTCCACGATTTCCAGCGACTGCTCCACATCGTCCACGGCCACCACCAGCACCTTGGCCGTAGCCGCACCGGCGGTGCGCAGCAGGTCCAGCCGGGTGGCATCGCCGTAGAACACGCGGTAGCCGATGTTGCGCGCCACCTCGATCATCTCGGCGTCGTGGTCCAGCACGGTGGCCGGAATGCCCTCGGCTAGCATCACGCGCGCAATGATCTGCCCGTAGCGGCCGAAACCGGCAAGTACGATGGGCGCCTCTTGCTGCTCGGAGATTTCCTCCAACTGCGGCACACCGCAGTGGGCGTACCGCGGCAGCACCAGCCGGTCCACCGCCACCAGAATCAGCGGGCTCAGCAGCATGGACACGGCCACCGCCCCAATCAGCAGCGATGCCGTTTGCGCCGGTAACACGTTGGCTCCCGCTGCGGCCTGGAACACCACAAACGCAAACTCACCGCCCTGCGCCAGCAGCAGCGTGAACACCGGGCGCTCCTGAAACGGCAGCTGGATATGGCGCGCCAGTGCGTAGATCACCGCCGCCTTGATGGCCAGAAAACCCACCACCACGGCGGCCATCAGCCAGGGCGAAGCGAGCAGCACGCCAAAGTCGATGCTCATGCCCACGGCGATGAAGAACAGGCCCAGCAGCAGGCCCTTGAAGGGTTCGATGTCGGTCTCCAGCTCGCGCTTGTATTCGCTCTCGGCCAGCAGCACGCCGGCGAGAAAGGCGCCCAGTGCCATCGACAGGCCCACAAACTGCATCAGCCCGGCAATGCCGACCACCAGCATCAGCGCCGCGGCGGTGAAGATCTCGGGCGTCTTGGAGCGCGCTATCCAGCGGAACAGCGGGTGCAGCAGCAGCCGACCACCGAGCACGATGCCAGCAATGACTGCTACGATTTTTATAGCTGATTGCGCATATTCTACGGGGGCTGAAGCCTCATTGGTTGCAGAAACCACGCCCAGCAGCGGCAGCAGCGCCAGGATGGGAATGGCCGCCACGTCCTGGAACAGCAGGATGGAAAACGCCGCCTGCCCGCTGCTGGTGGGCAGCAGGTTGCGCTCACCCATCACCTGCAGTGCAATGGCCGTGCTGGACAGGGCCAGGCCCATCGCGGCCACCACGGCCAGGCGCCAGCCCGCACCGCAGGCCATGGCCACCACGGTGAGCAGCAGCGCACAGCCCAGCACCTGCATGCTGCCCCAGCCAAAGATGGAGCGGCGCAGGTTCCACAGCCGTTTGGGCTCCAGCTCCAGGCCCACCAGGAACAGCATCAGCACCACGCCAAACTCGGCAAAGTGCAGGATGTCTTCCACATTGGTCACCAGACCCAGGCCCCAGGGTCCGATGGCAATGCCGGCAGCCAGGTAGCCAATGATGGAGCCCAGGCCCACGGCCTTGGAGAGCGGTACGGCAATCACCGCCGCGCTTAGGTAGATAAAGCTGTTGATCAGCCAGGTGGGTGCGTGTTCCATCAGTGTTGGGCTCCCACGGTTTCGTGCGTGGGCCGGTCGGTGTCGGGCACCACGCAGGCGGGGCAACCTTCCATCTCGTCCAGCTCGGGCCACTGCGGGTAGTTGGCCAGGCGCTCGGCAAACATGGCCACATGGGCGTCCACCTCGGCCGCGTCCACGCTATGCGCGCCGTGCAGCACCATGGGCGGCAAAAACCGCATGCCGCACAACGCGGCCGTCTGCTCATAGGGCGGCATGAAGGCGTCGAAGAAGTAGCGGTTGTAGCCCTGCGGGTGGTACGAGCCCTCAGGCCCGCCGGTGGTGGCCACCAGCCACAGGTCCTTGCCCTGCAGCGCATGACCACCGCCATAGGCCCAGCCGTGGGCCAGCACATCGTCCAACCAGAGCTTGAGCAGCGCGGGCATGGAGTACCACTGCACCGGGTGCAGCAGCACCACCAGTTGGGCGTCTTGCAGCCGGGCCTGCTCGGTCGGTACAGCGATGTGGTAGTCCGGGTAGTGCGCGTACAGGTCGCACACGGTGGCTGTGTCGGCGGCGCGCGCGGCCTGCAGCAGGCGCCGATTGACCCGGGATTCACGCCAGTTGGGGTGGGCCGCCACCACATAGATGGGGCGGGCGGGGTTGGGCGCTGTCGCGGGCGGTGCTTGGTGTTCGGTGTCCATCCCGATAACATAGCGCAGTTCCACCCTCCAAGGAGTCGTGTATGCCCGTGGTTGTTGTCGCCAATCCCAAAGGCGGGGTGGGCAAGTCCACCCTGTCCACCCAGATCGCGGGCTACTTTGCCTCCCAGGGGCATGCCGTCATGCTGGGTGATGCCGACCGGCAACAGTCCTCCCGGCTCTGGCTCACGCTGCGGCCCACGGCGGCCCGGCCCATTGCCAGCTGGGACGTGGGCGACGACCAGATTGCCAAGCCGCCCAAGGGCACCACCCACGTGGTGTTGGACACCCCGGCCGGCCTGCATGGCAAGCGCCTGAAAGAAGTGCTGAAGCTGGCCGACAAGGTGGTGGTGCCCCTGCAGCCCAGCGTGTTCGATATCTTTGCCACCCGCGCCTTTTTGGACGAACTGGCCGACAGCGCCCAGGCCGCCAAAACGCAGATCGGCATCGTGGGCATGCGCGTGGACGAGCGCACCCGTGCGGCCGACCAGCTGCATACCTTTGTGCAGGGCCTGGGTCTGCCGGTGTTGGGCTTTGTGCGCGACACGCAAAACTACATCCAGCTGGCCGCCCGCGGGCTCACGGTGTTTGACGTCACGCCGGGCCGCGTAGAGCGCGACCTGGCGCAGTGGCAGCCCATCTGTCACTGGCTGGACGCCAAGTAGTCACTTGGATCTGTTTGTCACGCGGCGGACACGCCGGTGCTGCGCGGCTGGCTACAGTGGGCGGCATGAAAACCTTTGCCACCCTTGCCGAACTCTCCGCCCTGGTGGGCCAACACGTGGCCACCAGCGAGTGGACCACTGTCACCCAGGAACACATCAACCTGTTTGCCCAGGCCACGGGCGATCACCAGTGGATTCACGTGGACGTGGAGCGCGCCAAGGCGGGGCCGTTTGGCGCACCCATTGCGCATGGGTTTCTGACGCTGTCGCTGATCCCGCAGTTCTTCGAAAGCGCCATCACGGTGACCGAAGCGCGCATGGGCGTGAACTATGGGCTCAACAAGGTGCGCTTCATCGCCCCGGTGCCGGTGAACAGCAGGCTGCGCGCGAACATGAAGCTGTTGGCCAGCGACCCCATCGACAACGGTGGCCGCCAGCAGACCTGGGAAGTGACCGTGGAGTGCGAGGGTGCACCCAAACCGGTCTGCGTGGCCGAATCGCTGGTGCGCCAGTACCCTTAGGCGGTAGCCGCGGCAAAGCCCTGCTGCCGCCAGGCCTCAAACACCGTCACAGCGACCGCGTTGGACAGGTTCAGGCTGCGCTGCCCAGCCAGCATGGGCAGGCGCAGGCTGCGCTGGGCATCAAACGCGGCGCGCACCGTGTCCGAGATTCCTTTGGTTTCTGAGCCAAACACCAGCCAGTCGCCAGGCTGAAACGCCACTGCGTAGGGGCTGCGCGTGCCGCGCGTGGTCAGCGTGAACATGCGCTCAATCATGGGCTGTTCGGTGTCCAGAAAAGTTTGCCAGTCGGCATGGCGCTTGAGCGCCGCGTACTCGTGGTAATCCAGCCCAGCGCGGCGCATGTGTTTATCGTCCATGGAGAACCCCAGCGGTTCCACCAGGTGCAGTGTGCAACCCGTATTGGCTGCCAGGCGGATGACATTGCCCGTGTTGGGGGGGATCTCGGGCTCGACCAGAACGATATGGAACATGGCCGGTATTGTCGCGTGCCCGAACTGGAGAATTTCCAGAATATTGCCTACTATGGAAGTGTCATCACTTCGGGGTGTGCCATGAAAACCTTGGACCAGCTGCACAAAGACTTTGGTGCGTTTTATCCCACGGGCCACACGGTGGTCGCGTTTCAGGACTTGGAGGACGCGCACCAAGTGCTGCAAGAGCTGCGCGCGCAGGGGCTGGCGGCGAGCGACTCCATGGAGCTACTCCCGCAGCAGATGGCCGAGTTTGCGGAAAGAAACATTCACGAGGCAGGCTTTTTGGCCAGTCTGGGCACCAGCCTCTCGACCCTGCAGGCGTTTCTGGACGCGGCCCACGACGGTGCCACCTTCCTGATTCTGGCCACGCCCGACGAGGCCAGCGCGGAGCGCGTGAAGGATGCCATCCACCACGTGTCCTTTGTGCTGGCCGAGCGCTACCACCGCCTGGCCATCGAAACCCTGCACTGAGCGACCCCCGCGGACCGGCTACTCGGTCCGCGCAAAGACCAGCACGGTGATATGCGCTACGCCCGCAGCGCGCAGGGCTGTGCTGGCCGCGTGCAGTGAGGCGCCGCTGGTCATCACATCGTCTACCAGCACCACGCGCCGGTCGCGCAATTCGCCCACGCGCAGCGGCTCCACCGCAAACGCACCCTGCACGCTGTGCAGCCGCTCTTTACGCGGCAGGCTGCTTTGGGGTGGCGTGTCTTTCACGCGCAGCAGCAGGTCGGTGCGCAGCTTGTGCGGTGCCAGGCGGCGCGCCAGCTCTAGCGATTGGTTGAAGCCGCGGCTTTGCAGGCGCTGCCGTGACAAGGGCAGGGGCAACACGAGGTCGGCCGCGTCCAGCGCGGGCTCCACCCAAGGTGCACTGTGCAGCAGCGTGGCCAGGGAGCCGGCCCAGGCCGGGTATTGTTGAAATTTGAAGTCCACCACCAGACCGGACCACGGGTAGGTATAGCCCACTGCGGCCAGGGCCGCATCCCAGGGCGGTGGGGTGGTGATACAGGCGCCGCAGCGCGGCATGCTCGCAGGCAGCGGCAGGGCACAGTGCGCGCAGCGGTGCACGGGTTGTGCAAACTGCGCGACGCAGTCTTCACAGACCGCCTGGGCGGGCCAGGCATGGCACACAGCGCACCGGCTGGGCAGCCGCCGCGATACCCCCTGAAACAGCTGGCGGAACATGCAGGCAATATACTCGCGACCGCCTTTTGTCCCCTCCCCATGAGCACCCAGCGCCCCCCCACCATCGACCCCGTTGCCGCCACGCGTTGGGCCCAACGGCGCCCGGTGCCCGGTGAGACGTCGCCTTGGCTGCATGAGGAAGTAGCCCGCCGCATGGAAGACCGCCTGCAGTGGATCGTGCAAAAGCCCAAACAATGGGTGCACTGGGGCCCGTTGCAGGGTGGTGTGCAGGCCCAGGCGCTGCTGAGCCAGCGCTACCCTGATTCCGAGTGTTTTGTGCTCGAAGCCCCCGTAGAACGTGCGCGAGCAGCTCATGATTTGATAGCAAAACCCTGGTGGCAACCGGCCCGCTGGCGTGGCCCCAAGCTGCACTTTGCCGCGCCCGCACAGCCGGTGCAGATGCTGTGGGCGAACATGGCGCTGCACACCGCCGCCGACCCCGAGGCCCTGATTGGCGAGTGGCACCGCCTGCTGTCGGTTGAAGGCTTTGCGATGTTCTCCTGCCTGGGGCCCGACACCCTCCGTGAGTTGCATGCGGTCTACGCGCGCATGGGCTGGCCCGTGCCCGGCCATGAGTTCACCGACATGCACGACTGGGGCGACATGCTGGTCCACGCCGGCTTTGCCGAGCCGGTGATGGATATGGAGCGCATCACGCTGACCTACTCCACGCCGCAGAGCCTGCTGGCCGAACTGCGCGGCCTGGGGCGCAATCTGCATCCGCAGCGTTTTGCCGGCCTGCGTTCGCGCGCCTGGCTGGCGCGTTTGCATGCCGCCTTGTCGCAAGGCTTGGCCACGCCCGCGGGTGATGGGCGGCTGCAGGTCACCTTCGAAATCGTCTACGGCCATGCCTTCAAACCGCGGCCGCGGCTGAAGGTGCAGCCCGAGACCACGGTTTCGCTGGAACAGATGCGATCCGTTCTCAAGCACGGCCCAACGGGCGCCAAAACCGGCGCCTGAGCGACGATCCCGGGGCGCAGTTTTGCCTTTTTGGGGCGGATTCAGAGGTCGGCTCGACTACAATGCGTGGATTAGAGGTAACGGCATTTCCCCTGCAGTCTCGACTCGGCCAGTGATTGGCTGGGCCATTTCGGGCAAGACGCATGACGAATCTGGTTTTTCGCTTTGCGACGGTACAAGGGCGGCACGTTCAGTGGTTTCTTAGGCGTAACTGTTCAGTCACGCCGGTTCAACTGGTCTGGCTGTATGTGTCACTGTGTGTAGTTTCTCTGGGTATCGGAATGCTTTTCTGGTCCCAGGGCGCGACACTGGTGATGCCCTTTGCATCACTCGAACTGATGGCAGTGGGGTTGGCGTTTGTGGTGTATGCCCGGCATGCCACCGATGGCGAGCGCATCTCCTTGCAGGAGGGGCAGCTTGTGGTCGAGTGGGAGAGTGCCGGCAAACTCGAACGTGCCGAATTTCAGAGGGATTGGGTCAGGGTGGAGCCGCGTGCGGGGGACGGATCGTTGATCGAGTTGTCCGGACGGGGTAGAACCATCCAGGTAGGGCGTTTCATTCGGCCAGAGCTGCGACCGCTGCTGGCCCGTGAAATCCGGCTTGCCCTGCGTGCTGCCTGAATGGGCCTGCACGCTTTGCGCATTTGGTAATTTTGGGGCTTAGAAAAGTGAACACGATGAAGAGCATATTGAACAAATTGGCTTCACTGCTGCTGGCAGCAGGTGCATGGGCTGGCACTGCAGCATTCACCCTGGCGCATGCCGTCAACGACCTGCCCGGCGGGCCGGCAGTGAACCAGCTGAACCTGGCGCCCGCGGTGACCAACATTGCCCGCGAGCAGCAATGGCTGCACTGGTTCATGCTCATCATGTGCTCGGTCATTTTCGTGGCCGTGTTCTCGGTGATGTTCTATTCCATCTGGAAGCATCGCAAGTCACAAGGTTACAAGGCCGCCACTTTCCATGAGTCGGTGACTGTAGAAATCATCTGGACCATCGTCCCCTTTGTCATCGTGATCTTGATGGCACTGCCTGCCACCAAGGTGGTGGTGGCCATGAAAGACACCACCAACGCCGACCTGACCATCAAGGCCACCGGTATGCAGTGGAAGTGGGGCTATGACTACCTGAAGGGCGAAGGCGAAGGCATCGGCTTTGTCTCCACCCTGGACAGCGACCAGCGCGCCATGTCCGACGCCGGCGGTCCCAAGAAGGGCGAGTCGGTCGACAACTACCTACTGAAGGTGGATTTCCCGCTGGTGGTTCCCGTGGACAAGAAAATCCGCATCATCACCACCGCCAATGACGTGATCCATGCTTTCATGGTGCCCGCTTTCGGTATCAAGCAGGATGCCATCCCCGGCTTCGTGCGTGACACCTGGTTCCGTGCTGAAAAAGTGGGCGACTACTACGGTCAGTGCGCCGAGCTGTGCGGCAAGGAACACGCCTACATGCCCATCCACGTGAAGGTGCTGTCCGCTGAGGACTACTCCAAGTGGGTGGCTGTGGAGCAGAAGAAGATGGCCGCCAAGGCCGATGACCCCACCAAGGTCTGGACGCTGGATGACATCACCAAGCGCGGCGAAAAAGTGTACGCACAAAACTGCGCGGCCTGCCACCAGGCCAACGGCAAGGGCGCTGGCCCGGTCAAGCCCCTGGATGGTGCTGCCGTGGTGCTCGATGCTGACAAGAACAAACAGATCGCGGTTCTGCTGAATGGCCAGAACAACGGTGCCATGCCTTCCTGGAAGGCCTTGAGCGACACCGACATCGCGGCGGTTATCAGCTACACCAAGAACAACTGGTCTAACAAGACGGGTCAACTGGTGCAGCCAGCCGACGTGTTGGCATTGCGCAAGTAATGTTCCCCAGACTGAACGAAGAGAATTGAGAAGGACAGCAGAATGAGCGCCGTACTAGACCATCACGACCACGCCCATGACGACCACCACCACGCCCCCACGGGCTGGCAGCGCTGGGTGTTTGCGACCAACCACAAAGACATCGGTACCTTGTACTTGTTGTTCAGCTTCACGATGCTGATCATCGGCGGCATTCTGGCCCTGCTGATTCGCGCCGAGCTGTTCCAGCCCGGTCTGCAACTGGTGAACCCAGAGTTGTTCAACTCGCTCACCACAATGCATGGTCTGATCATGGTGTTCGGCGCCATCATGCCGGGCTTCGTGGGCTTTGCGAACTGGATGATCCCGCTGCAAATCGGCGCATCTGACATGGCCTTTGCTCGCATGAACAACTTCAGCTTCTGGCTGATGATTCCTGCGGCGTTGATGCTGGTGGGCTCGTTCTTCATGCCCGGTGGCGCACCCGCTGCTGGCTGGACTTTGTATGCGCCGCTGACCCTGCAAATGGGCCCGTCCATGGATGCCGGCATTTTTGCCATGCACATCCTGGGTGCGTCATCCATCATGGGTTCGATCAACATCATCGTGACCATCCTGAACATGCGCGCTCCCGGCATGACGCTGATGAAGATGCCCATGTTCGCCTGGACCTGGCTGATCACCGCCTACCTGCTGATTGCTGTGATGCCCGTTCTGGCTGGCGCAATTACCATGACGCTGACGGATCGTCACTTCGGCACCAGCTTCTTCAACCCCGCCGGTGGCGGTGACCCCGTCATGTACCAGCACATCTTCTGGTTCTTCGGTCACCCCGAGGTGTACATCATGATCTTGCCGGCCTTCGGCATCGTGAGCCAGATCGTTCCCGCGTTCGCACGCAAGAAGCTGTTCGGTTACGCCTCCATGGTGTATGCCACGTCGTCGATCGCCATCCTGTCTTTCATCGTGTGGGCCCACCACATGTTCACCACCGGCATGCCGGTGACAGGCCAGCTGTTCTTCATGTACGCAACCATGCTGATTGCCGTGCCGACCGCCGTGAAGATCTTCAACTGGATCGCCACCATGTGGCAAGGTTCCATGACATTTGAAACCCCCATGCTGTTTGCGGTCGGCTTCATCTTCGTGTTCACCATGGGTGGTTTCACCGGCCTGATTCTGGCCATGGCACCTATCGACATCCAACTGCAAGACACCTACTACGTGGTGGCCCACTTCCACTACGTGCTGGTGGCTGGCTCCTTGTACGCCATGTTCGCAGGCTTCTACTACTGGTCGCCCAAGTGGACTGGTGTGATGTACAACGAAACCCGCGGCAAGATCCACTTCTGGTGGTCGTTGATCGCGTTCAACGTGACCTTCTTCCCCATGCACTTTTTGGGTCTGGCCGGCATGCCCCGTCGCTACGCCGACTACCCCATGCAGTTTGCCGACTTCAACGCCGTGGCTTCGGTTGGCGCTTTCGCCTTCGGCCTAGCGCAGGTTTACTTCTTCCTGTTTGTGGTCTTGCCCATCATGTTGGGTAAGGGCGAAAAAGCGCCTCAAAAACCTTGGGAAGCGGCCGAAGGCCTGGAATGGGAAGTGCCGTCGCCCGCACCGTTCCACACGTTTGAAAACCCGCCCAAGCTGGACGCAACCGCGACCAAGGTGATCGGCTGATGTCCACACCAGAGCAAAAGAAAGCCAATGTGCGCCTGGGCCTGATTCTGGCCTCGGTGGCAGCGGTGTTCTTCATTGGCTTCATGGCCAAGATGATTTTGCTGAGCAGATAAGCGATGGGCTTGAAGCGCGAAAATTCCCGGATGGTGGGCAAGCTGGCGGTGATCACCGTTGGCATGTTCGCATTCGGCTACGCGCTGGTACCGATTTACAAAAGCATTTGCGAAATGACCGGCATCAACATCCTGGCCCTGGGCGAGCAAGTGGTGTCGGGGCAAAAGGCTAATGTGGTGAATACGCAGGTGGATACCTCGCGCACCATCACGGTGGAGTTCGATGCGAACTCGCGCGGTCCTTGGGATTTCAAGCCCGCGCAGCGCTCGGTGCAGGTGCACCCCGGTGAAATCACCACGGTGATGTACGAGTTTCAGAATATTCAGAATCGCCGCATGTCGGCCCAGGCTATTCCCAGCTACGCGCCGCTGCAAGCCTCTGCGCATTTCAACAAGCTGGAGTGCTTCTGCTTTAACCAGTACACGCTGGAACCCGGTGAGAAGAAGGCCTGGCCCGTGGTGTTTGTGATCGACCCGAAGTTGTCCAAGGACGTGAGCACCATCACCTTGTCGTACACCTTTTTCGAGGTGGGCGGTAAAACGCCCGCTGCCCCCGTGGCCAGTGTGAAGGTGCCCGCGGTGGAAAGCGCGGGCTCGTGATGGAGCCCCAAGTGCCAGTCAAGGCCAAGGCCTCGTTTCTTCACAGTGTGAAGCTGGTGGCGTGGTCGTTTTTAGGTATTCGCAGCAACAAGGGTTACCGCGACGATTTGGCCAAGGTCAATCCCATGCATGTGGTGGTGGTGGGCATCGTGGGCGCGTTGTTGCTGGTCGTCATTTTGATCAGTTTGGCGAAATGGGTTGTGGCCTCCTAAGCGAGCGCCCGTCCGATTTCAGAGATTTGGATTAGAGAAGGAATGGAGCAAAAATGAGTTCAACAACACATGGTGGCACGCCGTACTACTTTGTACCGGGTCCTTCGCGTCACCCGGTCATGGCGGCGGCCGGACTGTTCTTTGTGATTCTGGGCGCAGGCCAATGGGTGAACGGTGCCGATTGGGGCAAGTACTCGCTGGCGCTGGGCTTGGTCTGGTGGCTGGCCGTGTTGTACCAATGGTTTGGTGACGCCATCAGCGAAAGCGAAGGCGGCCAGTACGGTCGCAAGATCGACATCTCCTTCCGTTGGAGCATGAGCTGGTTCATCTTCTCCGAAGTGATGTTCTTCGGGGCCTTCTTCACGGCGCTGTGGTGGGCCCGTTCGCACTCGGTGCCAGCACTGGGTAGCCTGGACAACGCGTTGCTGTGGCCCGACTTCAAGGCCGTGTGGCCCAGCTTGGCTGCCGGTGCGACGGCATCGCCTGGTGGCATTGTGGAGTCGTTCACGACCATGGGTCCTTGGCCCATTCCCACCATCAATACGGCGTTGCTGCTGTCGTCCGGCGTGACGCTGACGATTGCCCACCACGCGCTGATCGACGGCAACCGCAGCAAGACGATTCGCTTCATGTGGGTCACCGTGCTGTTGGGTGTTCTCTTCCTGTGCCTGCAGGGCTATGAGTACCACGAAGCCTATACCGAGATGAACCTGAAGTTGAGCTCCGGTGTGTTCGGCTCCACGTTCTTCATGCTGACCGGTTTCCACGGTTTCCACGTTTTCGTGGGCATGCTGATGCTGTTGTTCATCACCCTGCGCCTGCAAAAGGGCCACTTCACCCCTGAAAAGCATTTTGGTTTTGAAGGCGCTGCCTGGTACTGGCACTTTGTGGACGTGGTGTGGTTGGGCCTGTACATCCTGGTGTACTGGTTCTAAGCTGCCAACGGCACAACAAAAAAAGGCACCGCATGCGGTGCCTTTTTTAATGGAGGTTTGTCGGGTAGGGCGCTTGCCGTTCACCGGCCCGGTGGAATGCCGGTAGGGTGGATGTAGCCCAACTGCCAGGCCACCAGAATGCAGACAAACAGCAGAATGGAAAATCCCACACGGAACGCCAGCGCGCGCGCCATGCCGCGGGACTTGGCGGTGGCGGTTTTACCTCCGCGTAGCATGAAGTACAGCGCGGCGGCCAGGCTGCCCAGGATGGCGATGAACGCCAAGATTACGAGGTAGGTCATGAACAGGATTATCGGATGAGTGCGCGCAGACGTTTGCTACTGGTGGGCCTGGCGGCCTTACTGGGGGTGGGCGTGACCGTGTCGCTGGGCCGCTGGCAGTTGGACCGGGTCGCGCAAAAGGAGGCGCTGGCCGCCTCCATCCAGCAGCAGGGAGCGCTGGCGCCATTGCCCAACGCCCAGTTGATGGCAGCCAGCCCCGGCCCGGAGGTGCAGGCCTTGGTACATCGCTCTGCCGTTCTCACCGGGACCTGGGTGCCCCAGCACACCATGTTTCTGGACAACCGGCAAATGCAGGCCCGAGTGGGTTTCTTTGCACTCACGCCGTTGCGGCTGGCTGGCTCGGACACCGTGGTGATGGTGCAGCGTGGCTGGTTGCCGCGCAACTTTGAAGACCGCGCCAAACTCCCCGCGTTGTCGACCCCAGGGGGTGTTGTGGAAGTTCACGGCCGTATTGCCCCCCCGCCTTCCAAGCTTTACGAGCCCGGCGCGCCTGCGCTGGGCGCAATCCGGCAAAATCTCGACCTGGACCAGTTCCGCACCGAGACGGGCCTGCCGTTGCGCACCGACATCACGCTGCAGCAAACCGGCGAGGCCAGCGAAGGGCTGCTGCGCGACTGGCCTGCCATCAACCTGGGTGTGGACAAGCACTACGGCTATGCGGCGCAATGGTTTGCGCTGGCTTTGCTGATCGTGGTGCTGTTTGCCTGGTTTCAAATTCGACCGTATTTTCAAGTGATCAAGGATTCCCATGTCTAGCGCCAACCCCCAAGACGACCACCCACTGGGGATGACTGTGCACTCCATGCCGCTGGCCGACCAGGGGTTGACCCAGGCCGTCGTGCGCACGCGCATGGGCCGCTGGAAGATGATGCTGGTGATGCTGGTGTGTGCGGCGCCCGTGGTGGCCTCGTATTTCACCTACTACGTGGTACGTCCCGAAGGCCGCCGCAACTTTGGTGCGCTGATCGAACCCCAGCGCCCCTTGCCTGACCTAGTGGGCACCGCCCTGGACGGCAAACCCGTGAACCTGCGCGACCTCAAGGGCCAATGGCTGTTCATCAGCGTGGCGGGCGCCGCGTGCGATGACGCCTGCGCCCAGCGCCTATACCTGCAGCGCCAGCTGCGTGAAACCCTGGGCAAGGAAAAAGACCGGGTGGACTGGGTCTGGTTGGTCAACGACGCAGCCCCCGTGCCCGAGGCCCTGCGGCCCGCCTTGCAGGGTGCCACCGTGGTGCGCCTGCCTGTGGACGCGCTGGCGCAGTGGTTGCCGCCGCAAGAGGGCGCCCAGCTCCAGGAGCACCTGTATTTGGTGGACCCGATCGGCAACCTGATGATGCGTTTTCCGCCTAACCTGACGCCGGAGAACGCGCCCCAGGCCAAGCGCGATATGGACCGCCTGCTGCGCGCTGCCGCGTCGTGGGACAAGGCGGGCCGTTGAACGGCGCCTGAACCCCGCATGCAAGCTTCTTTGTACGACCTCTCACCCCTGCTGCGTGTGCTGCTGGTGGGGGCTTTGCTGGCCTCGGGTCCGCTGCTGTGGGTACTGCTGCGCCATGGCCGCAGCAGTCCGGTCGAGCGTTTTCAGGCGCTCACCATCATCACGCTGTTTCTCACGTTTGACCTGGTGCTGTTTGGCGCGTTTACCCGCCTGACCGACAGTGGCCTGGGCTGCCCCGATTGGCCCGGCTGCTACGGCAGTGCGAGCCCGCTGGGTGCGCATGCCGACATTGCCAGTGCCCAGCAGGCCATGCCCACCGGTCCGGTGACACACAGCAAGGCCTGGATCGAGATGGTGCACCGCTACCTGGCCACCGGGGTAGGCGGTTTGATTCTGGTGCTGGCACTGACGGCCTGGCTTGGCCGCACACGGCCCCTTTGGTCCACGCCGGGGCCCTGGATGCCCACACTCACGCTGGTGTGGGTCTGCGTGCAAGGCGCGTTTGGTGCGCTCACCGTCACCATGAAACTGTTTCCCGCCATCGTGAGCCTGCACCTGCTAGGCGCTTATGTGCTGTTGGCATTGCTGACACTGCAGGTGGCACGTGGTGGTGCCCCAGTGCCGGGGCGAATGCCGTCGTGGGTGGGCCCTGCCGCCTGGGCAGCGCTGGCGATGCTGGTGCTGCAGGCCGCCTCGGGCGCCTGGGTCAGCACCAACTACGCGGTGCTGGCCTGCACCGAATTTCCCCAATGCCAGAACAGCTGGTGGCCGCCCATGGACTTTGCAAGCGGCTTTACGCTGTGGCGCCCCCTGGGTCTATCGCAGGATGGCACTCCCATCAGCTTTCAGGCGCTGACCGCCATCCACTGGGCGCACCGTCTGTTGGCGGGGGCCATGGTGCTGGTGCTGGGCGGGCTTGTCTGGCGGCTGCGCCACGTTGCGGCGTTGCGGCGCCCGGCGCGCTGGCTGGGTGGTTTGCTGCTGTTGCAGCTGGCCACGGGTTTGAGCAATGTAGTGCTCGGCTGGCCGCTGCTGGCTGCCGTGATGCACACCGGGGGCGCTGGTGCCCTGCTGGTCACCTTGGTGTGGATAGGCACCCGGGCGGCTACGTCTCCTTCAACTGGAATTCCTGAATGACTGTGAATGTTTCTCTTGCCCCACCCTCGGTGCTGCGCCAGTTCCACGCGCTCACCAAGCCCCGGGTGATCCAGCTCATCGTGTTTTGCGCACTGATTGGCATGGTGCTGGCCGTGCCCGGCGTTCCCACGTTCCCGCAGATTGGCCTGGCTGCCATCGCCTGTGCGGGCATCTACCTGGTGGCCGGTGCGGCGGCGGCCTTCAACTGCATTGTGGAAAAAGGCATCGACGCCAAGATGAAGCGCACCGCCTGGCGCCCCACGGCGCGCGGTGAGCTCAGTGATACACAGACACTGATCTTCTCGGCGGCGCTGTGCATTGCGGGCTCGGTGCTGCTGTATGTCTGGGTCAATCCGCTGACCATGTGGCTGACTTTTGCCACCTTCGTGGGCTACGCCGTGGTTTACACCGTGATCCTCAAGCCGCTGACGCCCCAAAACATCGTGATCGGGGGCGCTTCGGGCGCTATGCCGCCGGTGCTGGGCTGGGCCGCCATGACAGGCGATGTGGGGCCGGAGGCGCTGATCCTGTTCCTCATCATCTTCTTGTGGACGCCGCCACACTTCTGGGCGCTGGCGTTGTACCGCGTGGAGGACTACCGCAAGTCCGGCCTGCCCATGCTGCCCGTGACCCATGGCAGCGAGTTCACCCGCCTGCAAATCCTGCTCTACACCTTCATGCTGTTGGCGGCCTGTCTGCTGCCGTTTGTATATGGCATGAGCTCGTGGCTGTACTTGGTGGTGGCCGTGGTGCTGAGCCTGGGCTTTTGCTGGTACGCCGTGCGCCTGCTGCGCAATTATTCCGACGAGCTGTCGCGCGCCACCTTCCGTTTCTCCCTGATCCACCTCAGTGTGTTGTTTGCTGCACTGCTGCTGGACCACTACCTGTTGTGAGCCCTGTGATGAATAAACGAAATGCTATTAAATTCATAGCTACTAGCGCAATGGTTGCGGGGGCTGCAGGCCTTTTTTCTGCGTGTTCTGAGCAAAAGCCCTCGTTCGCGTCCATCGACGTGACCGGTGCCACCTACGCGCAAGACTTTGCGCTGACCGACCACAACGGCCAGCTGCGCCACCTGGCGGATTTCAAGGGCAAGGTGGTGGTCATGTTCTTTGGCTATACGCAATGCCCCGACGTCTGCCCCACCTCCATGGCGGAGTTGGCCGAGGTGAAGCAGCTGCTGGGCAAGGATGGCGACCGCCTGCAGGGCCTATTCGTCACGGTAGACCCCGCGCGTGACACGCCCGAGGTGCTCAAGGGCTACATGGGCAACTTCGACCCTACCTTTTTGGCACTGACCACCACGCCCGACAAGCTGGCCGAACTGGCCAAGGACTACAAGGTCTATTACAAAAAGGTGGACGGCAAGACCCCCACCAGCTACACCATGGACCACTCTGCGGGTAGCTATGTGTACGACACCCAGGGCCGCCTGCGCCTGTTCACCCGCTACGGCAGCGGCGCCAAGGTGCTGGCGGCAGATATCGCGCAGCTCTTCAAGCAAACCTCCTGAGCGCAGCGGCTGCTTGTAGGACTAGACCGACCCCAGCAAGCGGCCAACGCTGATATCCGTAGTAACCCGAATTCGGGACCATAGGGCCATCCATCCTTACAGGGAGAGCCCATGAACACCGCATACCGTTATTTCGGCGATATCAAGCAAAACCACTTGCTCGCCGCCTTGCCCCAAGCTGATGCAGACCGTTGGCGCGGTCAGCTGGAGCCGGTGGAGCTGACGCGCAGCCAGGTGCTTTGTGCCGCTGGCAGCGTGCCGGAGTACGTGTACTTCCCCATCACCGGCATTGCGTCTTTGGTGTACCTCACGCAAGAGGGGGCATCCGCCGAAGTGGCCGTTGTCGGCAATGACGGCATGGTCGGCGTTTCGCTGTTGCTGGGCGGCGGATCCGCACCCAGTGAAGCGGTCGTGCAGAGCTCGGGTCTGGCCCTTCGACTCAGTGCTTCCTTCCTGAGAAGCGAGATGGACCGTTCTGGCGCCATCGCCAAGGTCATGCTGCGTTATGCCCAAGCCGTGCTGGGGCAGGTGGCCCAAACCGCGGTGTGCAACCGCTACCACTCCATCGAGCAGCAACTATGCCGGCGTCTGTTGCTGGGCTTGGACCGCTCGTATTCAGATGAAATAGAAATGACCCACGAGCTGGCTGCCAATCTGCTGGGGGTGCGCCGCGAGGGCATCACCATTGCCGCGCACAAGCTGCAAGAGGCCGGGCTGATCCGCTACCACCGCGGCCACATCGTGGTGCTGGACCGCCCGCGCTTGGAAAAACAGACTTGCGAGTGCTACGCAGTCGCCAAGAAAGAATACCGCCGCCTCTTGCCCATGGCCTTGGCGGCATAAAACGGCAGGGGTGTACCCCGCTGCCGTGCCATTAGTCGATAGTGATTTTCTGACTGGTGATGATGCCACCCAGCAATGCTGTGTCGGCCTTCACGCGGTTACTCAGACCCTCGGCCGAGGTGCCCAGTACGGTCCAACCCTGCTGAAACAGCTTTTGCCGCATCTCGGGTGAGCGGGCAATCTCACTGAACAGGCTGGCCAGCCGCACCGCTTCCCGCTTGGGCAGGTTGTGGGGCGCGGCGACCGCGTTCCAGATCTCCAAATTGAAGTCTTTCACCCCCGCCTCTGACAGGCTGGGAATTTCGGGCGCCAGCGGGCTGCGCACGCTGGCAGTGACGCCAATGGCCTTGAGCTTGCCGGCCTTGATTTGTGCATTGGCCAGCGCTGGTGGCAGCAGACTGAGCTGCAGGTCGCCCGCAATCAGCGCCGTGGCCACCTGCGGGTAGCCCGCATAGGGCACATGTAGGGGGGCCATTTTCGCCTTGGCCTTCAGCAACTCCATGCCTAGGTGGCCAACCGTGCCCACGCCGGGTGTGCCGTAGTTCCATTTGTCACCCGACTTGCGCGCCGCGGCCAGAAACTCGGCAGCGTTGCTGCCAGGCGCATTCAGGGGCGCCACCAGTACCAGGGGCGAGACACCAATCAGGCTGATGGGTTGCAGGTCCTTGAGCGGGTCGTAGGGCAGCTTGGGGTTCAGCAGCTTGGCAATCGTCATATTGCCGTTGATCATCAGACCGATGGTGTGATCGTCAGTGGCCTTGGCCACGTAGTCGGCGGCAATGTTGCCCGCCGCCCCCACCTTGTTTTCCACAATCACCGGCTGGCCCAGTGCCTTGGACAGCGGATCCGCAAAGGCGCGGGCGGTCAGGTCCGGCGACGAGCCGCCTGGGAAACCCACGATGATGCGCAGTGGTCGGTTCGGCCATGGCGCGGCGGTTTCAGTGTCTTTTTGGGCTATCGCCCCCGTAGATAGTGCGCAGGCAGCTACTAAAAGTGTAGCAATCGTGGCAGCGTTGCGTCGCATGAAAGAAGTCTCCAGTCGGAAAAATGCCCCCTGAGGCCGAAGCCAGCAGGGGGCATTGTCTACCAAGTGCGTGACACCGGGTGCCGCGGCGTTGTGCTCAGGCGTATTCGGCCAGCGCAGCCTTCATTTTCTTCATGGCCGCCACCTCAATTTGGCGGATGCGCTCGGCGCTCACGCCGTATTCGGCCGCCAGGTCATGCAGTGTCATGCCGCCAGAATTGTCGTCATTCACCTTGAGCCAGCGCTCTTCCACAATGCGGCGGCTGCGCTCGTCCAGACTGGCCAGCGCGGTGGCAATGCCGTCAGTGGCCAGCACGTCGCGCTGGCGCGCTTCGATCATGGCCACGGGTTCGTGGTTGGTGTCGGTCAGGTAGGCGATGGGGCCAAACGCGTCTTCACCGTCGTCGGAAGGGCTGGGGTCCAGCAGCACATCGCCGCCCGACAGCCGGGTTTCCATCTCGATGACTTCTTCGGGCTTGACGTTGAGCTCACGCGCCATGGCGTTGATCTGCTCGGGGTTCAGCGTATCGCGGTGCGTGCCCAGGTCAGCGGCCGCATCGTCGCTCTTGAAGCGCTGCTTCATGGAGCGCAGGTTGAAGAACAGCTTGCGCTGGGCCTTGGTGGTGGCCACCTTGACCATGCGCCAGTTCTTCAGAATGTATTCGTGGATTTCAGCCTTGATCCAGTGCAACGCGTAGCTCACCAGGCGCACACCTTGGTCGGGGTCAAAGCGCTTGACGGCCTTCATGAGGCCCACATTGCCTTCCTGGATCAAGTCGCCGTGGGGCAGGCCGTAGCCCAGGTATTGGCGCGATACGGAGACCACCAGGCGTAAGTGAGAGAGCACTAACTTACCGGCGGCTTCAAGGTCATTGTCATTCTTGAACTTGCGGGCGAACTCCTGCTCTTCTTCCAGCGTGAGCATGGGCAGGCGGTTGGCGGCGGAAATATAGGCGTCCAGGTTCCCCAGCGGCGGTACCAGCGACCACGGATTGGCCGTGGCCAGAGCGGTTTGGGGGGTAGCAAGCAAAGCGGACATTCAGAACCTCCTTGTGTTCGTAGCGCAAATATTAGCACTCTGTATGAGTGAGTGCTAATTGCTTGGTTCAATGTCCTGGATAGGAAAAGGATGTTTTTTTGTAAAGCTTCGGTGCTGTGGGCGCTTCCCCCGGTTCTAGAAGCCAGCCCATACCTGCCGCACCAGCAAAAAGGCAATGGCCCACATGGTCAAACCAATCAGGCCATCCAGTATTTGCCAGGCTTTGGGCCGTGCAAACCAGGGCGCCAGCCAACGCGCACCGAATCCCAGCAGACCGAACCAGAACAGGCTGGCAACACTGGAGCCTGCGATAAACCAGGGGCGTAACGCCGCGGACTGTTGCGCGCCAATGCTGCCCACCAGCAATACGGTGTCCAGGTACACATGGGGGTTGAGCAGCGTGAACGCAGCGGCCTGTGCCATGGCACCAGCTAGGCTCAAAACGGTGCCCGTTTCTGCCGCGCGCAACTGGTTGGCTTGCCGCGCACGTAGCAGGGCTTGCCATCCATAGGTAGCCAAAAAAAGGGCTCCTGCCAGTGCCAATGCACGTGCAACGTCCGGGCGCTCGCCCAGTGCCTGCGCCATACCCATCACTCCGGCAGTGATGAGCAACGCGTCCGCCAAGGCGCAGAACAACACCACTGCGCCCACATGCTCGCGGCGGAGACCTTGCCGGAGCACAAAGGCATTTTGGGCGCCTATGGCCACGATGAGTCCCAGGCTCAGGCCCAGGCCTTGAATAAATACAGGCAAAACGTTGGTAAAGGTGTGGGGCAGATTTGTCATGCCCCAAGCTTGCCGCCACCCTGCAATGAAGGCAAACTATCTTTTCTATGTTTAATTAAGAATTCCTAATTTATGCTGGACTATGCCTCGTTGTCAGCGCTGGCCGCCGTGGTGCGCGAAGGCAGCTTTGAGCGTGCTGCCCATGCCCTGCATGTCACGCCTTCGGCGGTCTCGCAGCGCATCCGCTTGTTGGAAGAGCGTGTCGGTTGTGCCCTGGTCATCCGGGAGCAACCTTGCCGCGCCACGGCAACGGGGCGTCGGCTGTGCCAGCATGTGGACCGCGTACGTTTGCTGGAGCACGAGTTGCACGGTGAACTGCCCGCACTGGAGCAAGAGGGCGGCGCGCGCGTGCCCTTGCCCATTGCCGTGAACGCTGACAGCCTCGCGACCTGGTTTGCCCCCGTTTTGACAGCCTTTGCGGCCGATGCGCCTGTGCTCATGGACGTCGCAGTCGATGACCAGGACCACACCGCTGAATGGATGCGCACGGGCACGGTACTGGCCGCCGTCACGGGCACTGCACGCCCGTCCTCGGGTTGCAATGTGCGGTCGTTGGGCTCCATGCGGTATCTGGCCGCAGCAAGCCCAGCTTTCGTCGAGAGGTACTTTGCCACGGGAGTGGGTGCTCAAAGTTTGTCGGTGGCCCCCAGTCTCTTGTTCAACGCCAAGGACGAGTTGCAGTCGCGTTGGGTGCAGCGCCTGTGTCACCAACATGTAGAGTTGCCGCGGCACACCTTGCCGTCATCCCATGCCTTCGTCGCAGCGTCCGTTACCGGTATGGGGTGGGGCCTGCATCCCGAGGCCTTGATTCAGGAGCACCTCAAGGACGGGACGCTGGTTGAACTGGTGCCCAACAACGCCATGGATGTTCCTTTGTATTGGCAGCAGGCCCGCGCGACATCGTCGCTGCTCGACGGATTGACGCGCAAAGTACTGGCAGCCGCGAATACGGCGTTGTTGCAGCAGGGGTGAGAGGCAAGAAAAAAGGGCGAACCCAACGGATTCGCCCTTCATCCACGGCCTTAGGCCGCGGCAGCTAGCGCCCTGGGCGCTTCTGCATAGTGGTCAAACTGCATCGAATAGCTGGCCCGCCCCGAAGTCAGCGCGCGCAAGCTGCCGATGTAGCCAAACAGGTTCTGCAACGGCACCATCGCATGGATCACCGCCGCATTGCCCACCTGGTCTTGCTGGCGCACCAGGGCGCGCCGGCGGTTCAGGTCACCAATACAGTCGCCCACGTAGTCCAGTGGCGTCGTCACCTGCACCGCCATTACCGGCTCCAGCATGACGGATTCCGCATCCCTTTGCGCTTGTGCAAAGGCCGCACTGCCTGCCAATTCGAAGGCCAGTGTGGACGAATCCCGGTCATGGAAACTGCCGTCTTCCAGAACCACCAGCACGTCCACCACCGGGTAGCCTGCCAGCACGCCAGCGCGCGCCGCACGTCGAACGCCGTCTTCCACGCTGGGAATGAACTCCCGGGGGATCGCTCCACCGGTCACTTCGTTCGCAAAGCGCAGACCGTCACCCCGTGGCAACGGTTCGATACGCAGCGCCACTTCGGCAAACTGCCCAGGCCCACCGGACTGCTTCTTGTGCACATAGCGCACAGAGGCTTCCCGGGTTACGGTTTCCCGCAGAGCCACCTGAGGTTGCCCGGTGTGTACCGTTACCCCAAAGCGGCTGCGCAGTTTCTCCAGCGTCACCTCCAGCTGCAGCTCGCCCACGCCCGACAGCAAGGTTTGCCCAGACTCGTTGTCTTGGCTGAGTCGCAGACTGGGGTCTTCGTCCACCAAGGTGTGCAGTCCCTTGGAGAAGCTGGCCTGGTCTTCTCGCGACATGGGCTCCACCGCCATGGTGATGACGGGCTCGGGTGCGTGAATCTCTTCCAGCACCAGCGGCTGCTCCGGATCACACAAGGTGTGGCCCGTCTTGCTGCCTTTGAGCCCGGCCACGGCCACAATGTCACCGGCCATGGCGTGGGCCAGCTCCTCACGCTGGTTGGCGTGCATTTGCACCACGCGCGACAGGCGTTCCTTGTGGCCGGTGCTGCTGTTGAGCACCATGCTGCCGGCCTGCGCCTGCCCACGGTACACGCGCAAGTAACTGAGCGCTCCATGCTCGTCATGGACTACTTTGAACACCAGCGCAGCAAAGCCGTCCCCATCGCCAAGCGCCTGTGCGCGATCTTCTGGCGCAGGCAGGTAGTCCACCACGGCGTCCAGCAGAGGCTCAACGCCCTTGTTCTTCAGCGCGGAGCCTGCAAACACCGGCACAAAGGCCTGCTTCAAGGTACCCAGGCGGATACACGCGCGCAGCTGTGCTTCCGACACGTCCTGGCCATCCAAATAGGCGGCCAATACCGTGTCGTCCTGCTCCACCGCGCTGTCGACCAAAGCGTCGTGCGCTGCCTGCGCGGCCAACAGCATGGGCTCGGGAATGCCCCCGCGCGTCAGCTCAGGTTGGCCGTGTCCATTGCGCGGCCAACGCAGCGCTTGCATGCTGACCAGGTCGATCACGCCTTCAAACTCGGCCTCCTGGCCCAAGGGCAGTTGCATGACCAAGGGCTTGGCGCCCAGGCGCTCCGCCATCATCGCCACGACCCGCGCAAAGTCCGCACCGGTGCGGTCCAGTTTGTTGATCAGGGCGATCCGAGGCACACCGTATTGGTCTGCCAGGCGCCAGTTGGTTTCCGTCTGCGGCTCCACGCCAGCAACACCGTCAAACACGACAACCGCGCCGTCCAGCACCCGCAAAGAGCGGTTCACTTCGATGTTGAAGTCGATGTGGCCAGGGGTGTCGATCAGGTTGATCTGGTGCGCGCACCAAACCACCGTGGTCGCCGCACTGTTAATGGTGATGCCGCGTGCACGTTCCTGCGGGTCGTAATCCATCGTGGTGTTGCCCAGATGGACTTCACCGGTGCGGTGGATGGCGCCGGTGACATAAAGAATCCGTTCGCTAACGGTGGTCTTGCCGGCATCCACGTGCGCAATGATGCCGATGTTGCGAAGTTGTCGCTTGTTCATAGTCGTATTCCTAAAAGACAAAAACCCTGGTCGTTGTGTGTGCGAACCAGGGTTTTCTGGGGCGATTGCCTGGCAATCAGCCCATTGAGAAAACCCCAAACTAGGGGCTCAAGTCTTGCGCTGAGGCGGGGGCACCAATGGACGAGCGCAAGCCCACCATCCACTGGTGTGAATGAATTGTGGCAATCAGCTTGTCAAAGGTACGTATAGGAAATACTCGCAAAAAACAAAAACCCCGCACAGAAAAACTGCCGGGGTTTGAGGTTCAAAGACCGGCAAGACAAATAGCCTTGCCGACAGAGCGGTAAGGCTAGGTGAGGATCAAATCTTGGATAGAAAACATGGGTCGATTATACGAAGGATCGAGATTTTTTGCTTGCGAGGCCTAGCGACGCCGAATGCTTTTGTAGACTCTGCCTATGGACAATGCAGACGCAAGCAAGGAACACTGGCCACAGGTTGGCACAGGGCTATGGACCCGCTGGTGGGGCTATCTCGTGCGCTGGCTGGTGTTTGGCATTGTCGTAGGCTTGTTCCAGCCGGTGCAAGAAGACCCCTCCCAGTACTGGGAACTCAAGGCCATTCAGGTGGTACTCGGCATCTTGTTTGGCGTGGTTGCGGCCGTGGTTTTTACAGTCTGCGAAAACAAGTTCAACACCCCGCGTGTGAAGTGGAAGACTTGGCTGTTGGTCTTGCTGACCTGGCTGGTTGTCAAAGCCGGCTTTGTGACAGCAATAGCCTTGAGCTGAACAGGGTCAAGGTCGGCGAAAACTCACCTGTTGTTTGGACCAGTACTTGGACTGCAATTGGTCCAGCCGCACTTCGCCGCCTGTAGACGGCGCGTGCACAAAGCGCCCTTCGCCCACATAGATGCCTGCATGGGTGGCACGGCCACCCTCCGTAAAGATGGCCAGATCGCCGGTGCGGATGGCGTCCGCCTGCACCGCCTGCCCCCAGCCCACAAGGGCAGCGACGGAGCGCGGGGCGAGTACACCACCCCTGTGTTTGTAGACGTACGCAATGAGGCCGCTGCAGTCGAATCCTCCCGCGGGCGTGTTGCCCCCGTAGCGGTACGGCGTGCCCACCAGTCCAATGGCCATGAGCGTGACCTCATTGGCCTGCTCTGCCGTGAGCCGAGAGGCGACGACTGTCGGTGGCTTCGCTTCAACCGTTTGCTGCGGGGGGGTGGAACAGCCTGCTAGCGCACCAAGTGCCGCGGAGACCGTGAGTACGAGCAGTGCCCCAAAATGCGCTTGATTCGAAGTGGGGTGAATGGCCCTGAAGATCATGAATGCCCGTAACGCTGCAGCACAGTTATCCCAGCAGCTTCTTCTGTACTTCGCGCTTGCCCATCTTCATGACTGCGGCAATTTTCTGCAGCTGTGCAGCGCGCGGCTTGGCTGCACCCGCTTCCCATTTGTGTACCGACAGGTAGGACACGTCCAGTACAGCCGCCATCTGGGCTTGGGTGATTCCCCACTTGGCGCGCAGGGCAGCCAAGCGGCTGGCGCTGAAGCGGATGCCAGCCGCTGCAGCTGACGCGTTCCCTGCCGAGGTCGTACTGTCGTTGGATCGGGATGCTTTGACCGTGGCCTTGAGCGCCGAGGCCAAGGACTTGACCTGGCGTTTCAATGCGGCGATTTCCGAACGATGGATTGTCGTCGCTTTGCGCAGGGCCAGCAGCTCGTCTTTGAGCTCTTTGCGGGCAACACGGGCGATTTCAGACTTGAGGGAATTGATCAATGAGCTCATACAGAAGATGGTAGTCCTGAAACATTATTAAACGCCATCAAAAGAAAAGGCGGCAGTGATGATGTACCACTGCCGCCCCTCTGTTTGAAACTGACCGGTTTACTTCTTTTTATTCACCGCGGCCTTGAAGGCTGCTCCGGCGCTGAATTTTGGCACAGTGGCGGCGGCAATCTTCAGTGCTTCGCCGGTGCGTGGGTTTTTGCCCTTGCGTGCGGCGCGTTTGGTGGCCTTGAAGGTGCCAAAGCCAATCAGCTGCACGTCTTCTTTTTTGGCCACGGTCTTGGTGATGATTTGTACCAGGGCATCAATGGTGCGGCCTGCGGCGGCCTTGGACATGTCGGTCTCTTTGACCAGGGCTTCAATCAATCCAGCTTTGTTCAATCTAATACTCCAGAAAATAAAGGGGTGGGATAAATTTTGACACAAAGTGCAGGGCAGGCAGTTTTGCTACTCAGCTTTTCCGTTTGGCATAGCGTTGCGCCAGCACGGCGCACACCATGAGCTGGATCTGGTGGAACAGCATGAGTGGCAGCAACATCACGCCCACAACGGGCGCGGCAAACAGCACCTTGGCCATGGGCACGCCACTGGCCAAGCTTTTCTTGGAGCCGCAGAAGACGATGGTGATTTCGTCTTCCTTGTTAAAGCCAAGAGCACGACTAGTCCACGTGGTGACGGCCAGCGACAGGGCTAGCAAGATGCAGCACGCCACCACCAGACCTGCCAACACCGGCAGTGGTACCTGCTTCCACAGCCCCTCAATGACCGCGGCACTGAAGGCCGTGTAGACCACCAGCAGGATGGAACCTTGGTCCACAAATTTCAAGCCTGCAGCGTGGCGCTTCACAAAGCCACCCACCCAGGGCTGCAGCAGTTGACCCGCAACGAAAGGCAGCATCAGTTGCAGCATGATTTTGAGGACCGCCTCCAGCTCACTGGCGCCTGACACACCACCGGGCACGACCAACCAGCCCACCAGCAGCGGTGTGACAAACACGCCAATCAGGCTGGACGCGGATGCGCTGCACACTGCTGCCGACACATTGCCACGTGCCATGGCGGTGAACGCGATGGCGGACTGCACCGTAGCTGGCAGAGCGCACAGAAACAGCATGCCTGTTGCCAGGTCGGGCGTGAGTGCCAGGTTGAATACCGGCCGCAACAGAAGCCCCAGGATGGGGAATATCGCAAATGTGCACAGCAGAACCAGCAGGTGCAGCCGCCAGTGGCTCAGACCCGCCACCACGGCAGCCCGCGACAGCTTGGCACCGTGCAAAAAAAACAGCAGCGCAATGGCTGCAGTGGTCAAAATCTCAAAGCCGTGGGCCACCGCGCCTTGCGCTGGCAACACGCTGGCAACAGCGACGACGGCGAGCAAGGTCAGGGTGAAGTTGTCGGGGAGAAAGCGGGAGCGTGTCATGGTGGGGCCCTGCATGGTACCCGTGCGCGGGCTTTACACAAGCTTCACCTCGACGCGGCTTGAATTTTCAGGGCGGGCCATCAATTAGCTGGATGCAATCAGCCAACTTTGTGAGGAACGCTTATGCAATACATGTCCCTGGTTCAACGCGCACTGCGAGGAATGGTCATCGCGCTGTGCCTGGGCGCCGGCCTGGCCATGGCCCAAGCTGAACCCACGCTTAACGAGGTCTATGCCACGGCGCAAGCCGGCAAGATCGACCAAGCCCAGGTAATGATGCAGCAGGTACTGGTGTCGCACCCCGGCAGTGCCAAGGCCTACTTTGTGCAGAGTGAGCTGTTTGCACGCCAGGGCAACCGGGCTCGCGCCCAAGAGTCGCTGGCCAAAGCTGAGCAGCTGGCCCCGGGCCTGCCCTTTGCCAAGCCTGAGGCCGTACGATCCCTGCGCGCGCAACTTGCTTTGTCCTCTGCTGTGGTGGCGAACCCGGCGCAAAAATATGCCGTTGCCCCTGCGATCCAACAAACCGCGTCTGCCAATTGGCTGTTGCCGGCGTTGCTGGCCGGTCTGGTGCTGGTAGTGGGGTACTTCCTGTTTCGCCGGCGTCCCCCGGTCACACCCCTGCAACCCGCAGGCTATAGCTCAGGCTTGAATGGCCCACAGCTGTTTGGCAGCGGTGCGGGCACGTCGCCCACCTACGGCCCTACGCCCTACGGCCAACCCGCTGGCAGCGGGCTTGGCGGCAAGATTCTGGGCGGTGTGGCCACCGGCTTGGCTGTGGGTGCTGGCGTCATGGCGGCCGAGGCCATAGGCCGCAATCTGATGGGCGAACGCCATTCCACGCTGTCGCCGGACAGCCTGTCGGGCGATGGCTACCAGCCCATGGCCGGCAATACCGATATGGGCGGGCAGGACTTTGGCGTAACCGACGGCAACGCATGGGACGATGGTGGCTCTATGGACGGTGGTTCGAACGACTGGGACAACTAAGCGTCCGCGGTCGGTTAGATTCGCAGCTTCTGCCCTCTTTGAGCCACGCATGCCCAAACCCACTGCCAACGCCTACCGCCCCAGCCTCTCCGTTCCTATCGTCAAGGTCTCCAGCCAGGTACTGACCGCACTGCTGTGTTTGGCAGTGCTGGTGTATGGGCTGTTGCCGGGCCTGCTGGCGGTGTGTGTGGGCTTTCTGGCCACGGCGGGTCTGGCCCGCTGGCGCGGTGTAGGGCGGTTGCGCCTCTCGCCCATCTGGGCGGCCGCGCTGGTCATCCTCATGCCCATCGTGGCCATCGGCTTTTTCATGGCCAACGCCAAAGGCATGGTGTTCGGTGCGGTCACCCAGTACCAGGCGCTGCTGCGCCACCTGGCTGGCACGGTGCTCGAAATCCGGCAAAAGCTTCCGCCCGACCTAGCCAGCCACCTGCCCGATGAACTGGTGGCCGCGCAAACCTGGCTGGCCAGCTACCTGCAGTCCCAAGCCCACGCACTCACCGGCATTGGCTCGGCCGGTTTGCATGGCGGCCTGCTGGTGTACGTGGGGCTGGTGATTGGTGCGCTCATTGTGGGCACGCCGTCTGCGGTGAGCTACGCACCCCTGCGTCTGCAGATGCGTGAACGGGCCACACATTTCATGGAATCGTTCCGCCAAATCGTGATCGCGCAGTTCTGGATTGCAGCCTTCAACGCCGTGTGCACTGGCGTGTTCCTGATGGTGGCGCTGCCCCAGTTTGGCGTAAACATGCCTTATGCCAGCTCGCTGGTCGCGCTCACCTTTTTTGCCGGGCTCATTCCCATAGTGGGCAACCTGCTGTGCAACAGCGTGTTGACGCTGGCCGGCGTATCCATTTCGCCCACCGTGGGGCTGGCTTGCCTGCTGTTTCTGGTGGCCATCCACAAGTTTGAATATTTCATCAACGCCAAGGTAGTGGGCAAGCGCACCGGCACCTCGGCCTGGGAACTGCTCACGGTGATGTTTGTAGGCGAGGCGATTTTTGGCGTTGCCGGACTGGTCTCTGCACCGCTGTACTACGCCTATGCCAAGCGCGAATTGCAGGCGGACGCCCTGATTTAGTCTGGTTGAATAATGTTTGGCGGTTTTTGTCCGAAAGTTGGCGATGGTGGACCTTTTGCACCAACACCAAGAGGGCTACAGTAAGGACATCGCAACTCACTGGTGTCCTCAAATGTCCTCCTCTGTTAAAACAAAATCTGCTCTCATCATCATCGACGTGCAAGAGTCCTTTGCCCAGATGCCCTTCTGGTCGCAGGGCATCCATGCGCCATTTCAGCAGGCGCTATTGAAGCTGGATGCAGGTGCTCGCGCTGCCGATGTGCCGGTGGTACACGTCTACCATGTGGGGCGTGCAGGCCCGTTCTTGCCTGAGTCCGGCTTTGTTAAACCCTTGCCTTGGTTGCCAGGCAACCCCTCTGTGCGTTTTGACAAACACACGCACAACGCGTTTACTGACACTGGCCTGGACCTGTGGCTGCGCCGCCAAGGCGTCACCAAACTCATCATCAGCGGCATCCGCACCGAGCAGTGCTGCGAGACCACGGCCCGTGTGGGCTCGGACCTGGGTTACGACGTGGACTTTGTGTCCGAAGCTACGCTCACATTCCCCATGACGCACGAAGGAAGCGGCCGTACCTTCAGCGCAGAGGAAATCACCACCCGTACCGAGCTGGTCCTGGCGGACCGCTTTGCGCGCATCGTTGATGTGGATACTTGCCTGGCCGATCTGGCCACCTAAAGGAGAGCCCCATGCTGCAACTGCGCCCCAACTGTGAATGCTGCAATGTCGACCTGCTGCCCGCAGCGTCTAACGCCCGCATCTGTTCGTTTGAATGCACGTTTTGTGCGGACTGTGTAGACACGCGCCTGTTGGGCGTGTGCCCCAACTGCGGCGGTGGTTTTGTGCCACGCCCCATTCGCCCTGCGGGGAAGCTGGCGAACAACCCTCCGTCCACCACGCGTGTGTTCAAGCCCCAAGGATGCGTCACACCACCCCAGCCCGCCTCGGTGACCGCATGAGCGTCAGTTTGCCCATGCGGCCCAAAGACCTGGGGTTGGCCTTGCTGGTCATCCTGGTCTGGGGCGTTAACTTCGCGGTGATCAAGGTCGGTGTGGTGGGGATTCCGCCGCTGTTGCTGGGGGCGCTGCGCTTCATGCTGGCAGCGTTCCCCGCGCTGCTGTTCCTCAAACCACCCAAAGTGCCGCTGCGTTTGTACCTGGCCTATGGCCTCACTATCTCGGTGGGGCAGTTTGCGTTTTTGTTCAGCGCCATCCACGTGGGCATGCCCTCGGGTCTGGCCTCGCTGGTGTTGCAGTCGCAATCGTTCTTCACGCTGTTGTTGGCGGCCTGGTGGTTGAAGGAACGCTGGCAGGCCAACCAGATGGCCGGGCTGTTGCTGGCCGCCCTGGGGTTGTTGCTGATTGGCAGTGCGAGTGGTGCGGCGAATGGCGTGTCCATGCCCCTGCTGGGCTTCTTGCTCACTATTGCCGCGGCAGTCATGTGGGCTTGCGGCAATATCGTTACCCGCGCGGTAGGGCGCTACGGCCCGATGAACCAACTGGCCTTTGTGGTCTGGGCCAGCCTGGTGCCGCCGTTGCCGTTTCTGGCGCTCTCTGCCTGGCTGGAAGGGCCGGACGCCATGCTGCTGGCCCTGCGGCACATCGACTTGGCCGCCGTGGGGGCCATCGCCTACCTGGCCTGGGCCGCCACGCTGTTGGGCTATGGGTTGTGGACGCACCTGATGTCCCGCTACCCTACCAACCGCGTGGCGCCATTCACACTGCTGGTGCCCATCGTGGGGTTGACCACGGGTTGGGTGGTGTTTGGCGAGGCGCTGCGCCCCATCCACTTTGCGGGCGGTGCGTTGCTGATGGCGGGACTGCTGGTCAATGTGTTTGGTGCGCCGCTGTTCGCCCGCATCAAGGAAATAGCATGGAAGACCTGAAGCTTTCCATCTACCTGGTGCTCACGCCCAATGTGCTGATGCTGGACTACGCAGGCCCGGCCGAGGCGCTGCGCATGGCGCGTGACATGGGCGCCCCCATTGCGCTGCACACCTGCGGGCCGCAGGCGCACATCACCACCTCGCTCAGCACCAGTCTGTCGGGCCTGGAGCCTTTGCCCGCACAGCTGCCGCCGCGGAGCCTGGTGCTGATCGTGGGCAATAGCAACGAGGTGGTGGACTACGCCACCGAGGCCGCACACACTGTAGTGCAGTGGCTCAAGACCGCACCGCTGGCCGACACACGCTTGGCCAGCATCTGCTCGGGCGCGCTGCTGCTCGCGCAGGCGGGTTGCCTGGACGGGCGGCATTGCACCACCCACCACACGCTGATTGCCGATCTGCAGGCCTGTGCACCCACCGCTCAGGTAGTGACAGATCGCATCTTTGTCGACGATGGCCGCGTGCTCACCAGTGCCGGCATCACCACCGGCATTGACCTGGCGCTCTACATCGTCGAACAGGCGGCGGGCCCCGAGCTCGCCGCCCGTGTGGCACGCCGCTTGGTGATGTACCAGCGCCGTGGCGCGCACGACCCGCAAATGTCGCCCTGGCTGGCGCACCGCAACCATATGCACCCCGCGGTGCACCGCGCGCAAGACGCCGTGGCGCGCGAGCCCGAGCGCGCCTGGACCCTGGAAGAGCTGGCCGAGGTGGCCTGTGTGAGCGCCCGCCACCTGAGCCGCCTGTTTGCGCTGCACACCGGTATCAGCGTTGTGGCCTATCAGCAGCAGCTGCGCATTGCCCGGGCGCAAGAGATGCTGGCGCACAACCCCACGCTGTCGCAAGAGCGCTTGGCCCAGGCCTGTGGGTTTGGCTCGGCGCGGGATTTTCGGCGGGTGTGGCAGCGCTGCGCGTCGCCTCAGGCGCTACGCTGAGGTTCTGCGCAATGAGCCGCTGGATGTCTCCACTGGCATAGCCACGCTTGATGACCTGGTTGAACTCAGCCAGCCAGGTTTTCATCTGCATGGTTTTGGGAAGCGCCAAAAAGTTCGGCTCGCTACGCAGCGCCACCTTCACTGTGTTGTTGTCCGGCAAGGCCTGGTCGGCGTATTTGAGGATGTCGATGAAGATGCCGCGGCTTTGCCCCTCCTGCAAAAACATCCGCATACGGTGGCGGGTTCAGGAGCCCAGGTTCTGCGCGATGAGCTTCTGGATCTCGCCGCGTCCGTAGCCTTTTTTGATGATTTGGTTGAAATCGTTCAACCAGGTTTTCATCTGCATGTTTTTGGGGAAGGCCAGAAAGTTGGGGTCGCTGCGCAGCGGTACGGGAAGCACCACCAATGCATCGCGCAAGGGCTCCAGTCCCTTGTTGGCACGCAGGATTTCCTCAAATCCGGCCTTGCCCGCGTTGAACAATGCACAGTCAATGCGGTCGAGCACCAGTTTGTTCAGGCGCTCCACCGCTCCGCCGTCACCATCTACCGTAAACACGCCAGCCTCCACGGCTTTTTCAAAAGCCTCTCCATAGCTGCCGCCGCGCCCCAGGCCCACACGTTTGCCCCGCAGGTCAGCCATCTCCTTGAAGCTGAATTCTCGGCCCTTGTGCACCACGATTACCACATCGTCTACGTATACCGGGTCGGAGTAATCAAACAGTGCAGCGCGCTCCTGTGTCCACGACAAGCCCACGATGCCGCCCACGCCGCCGCTGGCATAGCGGTAGGAGCGAGCCCAGGGGTACAGCTCGACTTTGAAGCTGTCCTCACGCAACTCCTGGTCGGCGTATTTGAGAATGTCGATCAGGATGCCGCGAGGCTTGCCTTCATGCAGGAACATCTTGGGTGCAGAGCTATCACCACCAAACACGGTGATGTCCATGGACCACGCTGCCATAGCGCATGTCAGGCCCAACAAGGCGGATATGAATCGTTTCATTCCATTCTTTTCATTGTGGTGGGTTCGGGGATTTCCAACTTTGCGGAGTATGCTGCTTTTTTGGCCCCAACTGCGACCCCCTCATGAACCCCGAAGCCCTCAAACTCTGGCGCGCCCCGCAATGGGCGTTCTCCATCCTGTTGGCCCTGCTGGGTATGTTGGGGCCGTTCTCCATCGATACCTACATTCCTGCGTTTGCAGGCATCAGCCAGTCGCTGGGCGCCACGCCGGTGCAGATGCAGCAAACGCTGTCGGCCTACCTGTTCGGCTTTGCCTTCATGGCGCTGTTCCATGGCTCGTTTTCCGACAGCTTTGGCCGCCGGCCCGTGGTGCTGTGGGGGCTGGCCGCGTTCACCATCGCGTCCGTCGGTTGCGCGCTGGCGCAAAGCATTGGCCAGCTCATCTTCTTCCGTGCCATGCAGGGCCTGTCCACCGGTGCAGGCATTGTGGTGTCGCGCGCGGTCATCCGCGATGTGTACCCGCCTTCGCAGGCGCAAAAGGTCATGAGCCAGGTCACCATCTTCTTTGGCGTGGCCCCCGCCATTGCGCCCATGGTGGGTGGCTGGCTGCTGGTGCACGCCAGCTGGCACGGCATCTTCTGGTTCCTGACCGGCGTGGGCGTCTTCTTGTGGTTAGCCAATTTCTTCTTGCTGCCCGAGACCCTGCACCCCACGCAGCGCCAGCATTTCCACATCAAGAACCTGATGGCGGGCTACTGGAAGCTGGGCTCGGACCCGCGCTTTGTGCTGCTGGCGCTGGCCAGCGGCATTCCGTTCAACGGCATGTTTTTGTATGTGCTCAGCGCGCCTGTGTTTCTGGGCGACCACCTGGGGTTGCAACCCCAGCAGTTCTTCTGGTTCTTCATCCTCACCATCAGCGGCATCATGGGCGGCGCCTTTGTCAGCGGCCGCGTGGCCGGCAAGATCAGCCCCAAGAGGCAGATCCGCAACGGCTTCCTCATCATGCTCATCATCGGTCTGCTGAATTTGGCGGCCAACCTGGTCTTCAAGGCGCATGTGAGCTGGGCCCTGTTCCCCATCGCCATCTTCGCGTTTGGCTGGGCCATGATGGTCCCGGTAGTGACCCTGCTGGTGCTGGACCTGCACCCGGACCGCCGCGGCATGGCGTCCAGCCTGCAGATGTTTGTGGGGTCCACGGCCAATGGCCTCGTGGCCGGTGTCATCTCGCCGCTGGTCATGCACTCCACCGTGGCACTGGCCGCATCATCGGTGCTGATGATGTGCCTGGGGCTGGGAGCCTGGGTGTTTATCCGGCGGAAGTGGCCGGAGATTGGGCAGCATGTTGTCAATGTTTGAGTGTCGAAATGACCCGCGTGCGACTCGGTACCTGGCTTGCACAACGCTGGCACTTGCAGCGTATCTATATGTAATAGGAATATATTAAATTCGCCGTTTATGCGTGAATACGGGCCTTGTGTAGGCGTCTGGATTTTCATTGCATTTTGGGGGCGGCATGCGTGTTGGCGTACTTTGGTTGGGCTTGATTCTGGTGGGTTGCGGAGGCGGTGGTGGCAGTGGTGGTTCGTCGGGAGGCGGCACTACCACCATGGACTTCAGTGTGAGCACCACACCAACCAACTCTGCGTTGAGTACCCCTTTCTTGGGGCACACCAAGGTGATGATTGGATTCTCCGGAAGTGCTGGAAACGCAGCCCCCTTCGACATGCAATACCAGTACTTCAATTCAGGTGTCTGGGGTGCTACTTATAACCATGCCAATTGTTTGAACGGCACGTCTCCTTTCAGTGATTGCAAAGGATGGGTCGCCTGGCAGGAGAACAGCACAACGCGGGGTTTGTATGCCGGGCGCTTTGTTGGTAGCGCCAAGGCGCGCACCTGGAACGGCGTGACCCGCCCGCAGATTCCGTTCTTCACCTACTACATGGTGCTACCGGCGTCGGGACTTGCCGAGGGCATCACAGAAACGGCCGCGCTGGACGACCAAACGTTTTTGACCAATTACTTTGATGACTGGCGATTCTTGTTGCAGAAAATCGGGACCGATCAAGCCATGCTGCATGTTGAGCCGGACTTGTTTGGGTACCTGAAAGCCAAAGCCGCGCAAACAACGAGCCTGCCCAGTGCAGTGCCTGCCAAGGTGGCGCTCAGCAATCCCACGGACTGCGGTGCCGGATACACCAACGACGCCGCCGGTTATGTCAAATGTCTGATTCACATGGTGCGCGTCTATGCGCCCAATGCCACAGTGGGTTTGCATGTATCTCCCTGGAATTACACCAGTGCGGGCGACGCTATTTCCTGGGCGAACTTCATGAATGCCATAGGGGCGGGGCAGGGCGATTTTCTGGTGGCTGACCCCAGTGACCGCGATGCGGATTGGTACCGTCTCGTGCAAGGACAGTCTGGTCATGACTGGGATGTGGCCAAGATGACCACCTTTTTGGCGTGGGTGAAGGACGTTTCGCTGGCGGTAGGCAAGCCATTTTTCCTCTGGCAACTGCCATTGGGCAACTCTTACCAGAACAACACGTACCAACACTACAAAGACCAACGCGTGGAATTGCTTTTCACCCATATTGCCGAAGTGCGTGACGCCAATATTCTGGGCTTGCTGTTCGGGAGTGGGGAAACTGCACAAACCAATTTGGATACCGATGGGGGGCTGCTGGTTGGCAAGATGAAGCAGCACTACGCCAACCGTGGTGGCGACTAGGGTGCATCACAAAAAAATGTGAGGACTGGAGTAAACCTTTTTGCCTCGGCCAGGTTCAGATTTCGGTGGAAATCAGCGGGTGGCGCATTGGATCAAATTACGGGTTATTTTGAGATTTCACTGAGCAAACGGTCAGTTATTTTTTTGCGCAAACTGGCCAATTCGCCGCTCGACTTCATTTGTCGAATGACCGCCTCGACCCGAGGCACGAGGGCACGATGCCGTTCGTTGAGAAAATGATAAAGCTCGATACGTTGCAGCACAGGTAGCAGGGGATGGATGACTTCCTGAAGCCCAAGCCTGTGCAAGATCAGCATGCCACTGAACAGATCATTGACGGCCACGTCGGTGCGGTCTGCATTGAGCATAAGCATCATCTGTTCCATGTTGGTCGTCGGCTCTACCTGTGGCATTCCAGCGGTCCCCCGTTCCGACGAACCCACACCTCGCACGATGCCGATTTTGTAGGGGCGAAGCGAGTCCCATCCGGTCACAGCAAAGCTGGCGCGTTTGGTGAAAGCTGTGGGTTCGATGTAGTTGATGGACACCGGAACGGCAAGTAGGGTGGGGTATTCGTTCTGCACATCAAGCACACGCTGAATCTCGCCATCGAGGCGGCCTTCACTCGACTCCAGCAGTGAGCGCTTGGCAGGCCCGTCCACGAACTGAAGCTGGATGCCCAGCTTGCTGTAGACAACGGTAAGAATCTCGGCACCGACCTGCTGGTCGGGGACATTTTCGATACGGGCAATCCTCAGAACAGATTGAGCGCCACAAAGGCCTACAAGGGTAAGCAAGCTGCAAAACAGAATGGTGCTGCGCCAACGGGCTAATCTGCGGCTGCCACCAATGCGAATGTCGTCCATGAACGGAATCCTTCCAACGCACCTTTGATGGGGTGTCCAATGTCTTTTTTATGGGAACAGAACCCAGATTATGCGTAGATAGGCGATTTTGCAAAAGGCAGGTGTGGACGGCCCAGGGTTGGTGTTGCTAGAGACCAGGCCGCGGTGGGGTACAGAAAGCGGGCAGGGTGGTCACGGGGCGCGATGGCCCCGCCGTGCGCTTATTCCAGTGGCTGCTCGGCAGCCGGTTGGCGCATGCCCACGGCCATGCGGTTCCACGCGTTGATCTGCGCCACGGCCCATGTGAGTTCCACCATTTCCTGCTCGGTGAAATGGCCGTTCAGGCCGGCAAAGGCGCTGTCGTGGTCGCCATGGGTGTCGGCCAACCGGGTCAGGGTTTCGGCCCATTGCAGCGCCGCCCGTTCACGCGGGGTGTAGAAGCTGGTTTCGCGCCAGGTGGGCAGGCTGTTGATGCGCTGCCAGGTCTCGCCATACTTGCGCAAATCACGCACATGCATGTCCAGGCAAAAGGCGCAGCCGTTGATTTGGGACACACGGGTCTGCACCAGTTCAATCAGGGGCAGACCCAGTGTGGAGGCCGCGGTGGCGGCACTCACGCCGGCCATGGCCTGGTAGGGTTTGGGAGCCAGTTGGGTCCAGGGGAGTCGGGCTTGGTTCATGGTGGTCTTTCAGGGTTCAGTGACTCGACATTGAGATGCACATACCCTGAAGACGGCTGCCACATGCGGTTTGTGACAGACCCATCGCCATCAGTGTGTCGATTGCGATGTTCCTTGCTGCCAGGTGGTCGCCAGCTTGTCGGGATTGCGCTGCACATGGATGCGCACGATGCGCTCGCCATCGGTCTCGAACGATTGTGCCGACTCCAGCACACCATCGATGAAACGCAGCAGGCCCCAAGCGCCGTTGATGTTGGCCAGCTCCACGCGCAGCGCGCTGCCGTTGCGCAGGCCGGTAGCTAGGTAGAGCTGTGCAATGCGCGTGCCGCCCAGCAGCGTGCGCCCAAAGCTGGGCACCTTGCCACCACCGTCGCCAATCAGCTCGGCCTGTTCGGCCAGCAGCGATTTCAGGGCCACAAAGTCGCCGCGTACCGACGCCTCGGCAAAGTTGCGCAGCAGGCGCAAATGGGTTTCGCGCGGCACCACATGTGCGCCACTTCGTCATAGCCGGCTTCAAACACCTCGCGCATCAGGTAGGCAGCGCGCGCCTCGGGCGCCAGGCGCTCCAGCAGGCTCAGGAAGGCCATCGACACATCGTCGGCACGCTCCAGCATTTGTTCGGGCGTGGCCGGCGGCTCGGACAGCAGGGGCTCTGGAAGCCAGGTGCCCACATAGTGTTCGCGCTCCACCTTGGCGGCGCGCAGCCGGTCAATGGCGATGCGCGTGGTCACGGTGACCAGCCAGGCCTCGGCGTTGTCCACCGTGGCCGGCGCCGCTTCATGCCAGCGCAGCCAGGCGTCCTGCACCACCTCCTCGGCCTCGGCGGTGGAGCCGAGCATGCGGTAGGCAATGCCTTTGAGCCGAGGGCGCAGGCGCGTGAAAGTGTGCTGGGTGTCTTCCATAAAGTCATTAGACGGGGAAGCCGCATGGTTTGTGACAGGGCTGTTCTCGATTTTGATAGCAGGGGCGTTTTCCATATACTGTTTATAAATACAGTTTCCCGTTAAACCCCTTGCCATGGCTAGCGTTGCGCGCATTTCCTCTTCCGATTCTTCGGACCTGCAAGGCATCCACGCCGATGTCTGGCATGCGCACGCCCTGGCCTCTGCGCCGCAGGCCGTGCAGCCCACGGGCGACGCGCGGCTGGACGCCCAACTGCCCGGCGGCGGCTGGCCCGTGGGCGCGCTGATCGAGCTGCTGCAGCCCGCCGGTGTGCATAGCGAATGGCGTCTGCTGCTGCCGGCGCTGGCGCGCAGCGGGCAGGGCCCGGTGGTGCTGGTGGGGGCGCCGCAGCTGCCGTTTGTGCCCGCGCTGGCGGCGCAGGGGCTGGCCGTGGCGCGGCTGGTGTGGGTGACGGCGCAGGCCGCTACGGCGCGGCTGTGGGCGGCCGAGCAAGCGCTGCGCTGCGCCGAGGTGGACGCGGTCCTGGCCTGGCTGCCCCAGGCCCGGGGCGACCAGCTGCGCCGCCTGCAGATGGCCGCGGCCGATCACCACAAGCTGCTCTTCGTCATGCGCGCGCAGCAGACACAGGCCGATGCCTCGCCTGCGCTCCTGCGCCTGCAGCTGGTGCCCCAGGCTCCGACGCAGGCGCAGGCCGCGGGCAGCGACACCTTGGCCGTGCACATCCTCAAACGCCGCGGTCCGCCGCTGGCAGAGCCGCTGGTGCTGCAGGCCCGCCCGGCGCGCCTGGCCGTGTGGCTGGCGGCCAGCCAACTGCCGGGCCAGCCACCCGCCGCAACGCAGGAGGCGCACGACCATGCACTGGATCGCATTGCGGTTGCAGCCTGATGCTGCGGCCCATCCCGACGCGTCAGCACTGGCCGACCCGCTGACCGCGCTGGCCTGGTGGGCGCTGCGCTTCACACCGCTGGTGGCGCAGGTGGAGGACACGCTGGTGCTGGAGGTCTCCGGCAGCGAGCGGCTGTTTGGCGGCCGCCAGGCCCTGGTGCAGCAGTTTTTGATACCAAATGAGCTGCTAGCCCCCGTGGAAACCGCGCAAGGTGCTACATCTTTAGTAGCAATGGCGCGGCTGTGGAGCCAAACCCAGGCTACGCCCGACGCCCTGCCGGTCTACACCCTGGCCGCCACGCGACCACACCTGCCCACGCTGGCGCGCCTGGGCGTGCGCACCTGGGGCCAACTGCGTGCGCTGCCGCGCGGCGGGCTGGTGCGCCGCTTTGGCGCGGAGCTGGTGGATGCGCTGGACCGCGCCTATGGCCAGCGGCCCGAGGTCTACCCCTGGTGCACGCTGCCCGAGGTATTTGACGCCCCGCTGGAGCTGGCCGCCAGCGTGGAGTCCGCCCCCGCGCTGCTGTTTGGCGCGCGGCGTTTGCTGGCGCAGCTGCTGGTGTGGCTGCGCGCGCGCCAGCGCGGTGTGCTGGCATTGGAGTTGCTGTGGGAGCTGGATGCGCGCCGCGCCAACACCCGCCATGTGGACGCCCACCACGCCGGTGGCCAGCAGGGCCGGCTGGAGCTGCGCACCGCCCAGTCCACGCAGGACATGGCCCACCTGCAGCGCTTGCTGGGCGAGCAGTTGGCGCGCGTGACCCTGCCCGCGCCCGTGCTCACCCTGCGCCTGCGCAGCCTGCAAACGCAGCCGATGGCCGGCGAGAGCCACAGCCTGCTGCCCGACGACCTGCGCAAGGGCGACAGTCTGCACCAGACGCTGGAGCGCCTGGGCGCGCGGCTGGGGCCCGAGCAGGTGCTGTGCGCCCAGCCGCTGGCCGACCACCGGCCCGAACACATGCAGCGCTGGGTGCCGTGGCAGGCGCCGCAGGCAAACAAGAATGCTCCTAAATCAGGAGCTGCTGGCGCAATGAATACGGGGGCTAAAGGCCTGAATGACTCTGAGTTACTGGGTGAAGCTGCCGCGCTATACCCCACCTGGCTGCTGCCCACGCCGCAGCGCCTGGTGGTGCGCCAGCAGTGCCCGCAGTACCAGGGGCCTCTCACGCTGCTGGCCGGGCCGCAGCGGCTGGAGACCGGCTGGCTGGAGGGCGAGCCTGCGCTGCGCGACTACTTTGTGGCGCGCAGCCCGCAGGCCGGGCTGGTGTGGGTGTTTCGTGAACGCATGGGGGCGCAGGCCTGGTACCTGCACGGTCTGTTTGCCTGAGGAGGAGCGTGGTTCCGTCAGCGCATCCGGAACTTGAGTTGGATGACAAACGCCCCGTCCACCTTGTTGTTGATGCTGGGAATCAGCCCCAGGTTCATGCCGAAGCGCGTCCCTTCGTAGCTGGCCATGGGCAGCGCGGCCAGAAAGGCGCCACCGTGGGCAATGCCGGGGTAGCCGTTCATCACGCCCAGCGCGGCACCCAGCTTCCAGCCGCCCAGCGACAGGGGCTGCCAGCTGACGGCGGCATAGGTGGTCGTTTGGCGAATGCTGTTGTTGAAGGCGCCGGCCATCAGCGCCACGTCGGGCTGCAGCCGGTACTCCACGCCCATGCCCACGTTGTTTTCGTTGTAGTCCTTGTCGCGGTTCACGTGGCTGGAGAATCCGCCCAGGTTGACCCAGAGTGCGCCCGCGTCTGGCGGCCCCGCGTCAGCCCACGCAGCCCAAGGCACGCAGGCCGCGCTCACCAGTAGCAGATAGCACCGAGTCTTCATGCAAGTCCCTCACGCTGGCACAAGGGTACACCCGTGTGGTGCGGCCATGTAAAAAGGCCCCAGCGGGGCCTTTGGTCTGCGAGCGCTCAAGGGCTCAGGCAGCGCGGCGGCGGCGGGCGATGAAGCCCATCAACCCCAGGCCAGCCAGCAGCATGGCGTAGGTTTCGGGTTCAGGCACGGCCGTGACGGGCAGGGTCATGGACAGCAGGTCGCCCATTTTTTTCTTGTCGCCCACGTTGTCCAGGAACTGGACTTTGATGTGGGGGGCAGTCAGGCTCAACGCACCATTGGCAGTGAAGTCAATCCGCCACACCAGGCTGTCGGTCAGTGCCAAAGGCGCGCCGCTGGAAAAGCATGCGCCTTTGGTATTGCCGTTGCTGCTGCAGCCCAGGCTGCTGCCGTTCACGCCGCCATGCGCGACATCCGTGACAAAACCAGCGGGGCCACTCACGATGGTGGCTCCGGTGACTTCGAACGAGCCCAGTTCCTTGATTTCAAAGCCCTTGAGAAAGCTGGCGCCCGCCCAGTTGCCGGTGGCGTGGGTGGCATTGAGGATGGAGAACTCCAGCGTGTCGGCATCGATGGCGCGGGACGCAAAAGTGACTCCCTGGAATGTCAATGAATTGGCGGCTTGCGCACCAAAGGACAACAGACCCAGAGCAAAGGCGGCGAAAATAGCGGGGAATTTCTTCATGGCAGGTCTGTAGGCATTCGGTTTGTAACTAAATGTATTGTCGGGCTTTGCTATCCGCTTTGCACTAGTCCAGTCGGATCACCCCGCGGGGTTCGTGTGAACAATTACTTGTTTTTCTCATTTTTTGCCGCACCGCACCATGAACCTCCCTACCCACCAACTCAGCATGACCGTGCTCATGTCGCCCGACATGGCCAATTTTTCCGGCAACGTGCACGGCGGCGCCATTCTCAAGCTGCTGGACCAAGTGGCCTATGCCTGCGCCAGCCGCTATGCGTCGCGCTATGTGGTCACGCTCAGTGTGGACCGGGTGCTGTTCCTGCAGGCCATCCATGTGGGGGAGCTGGTCACCTTTCTGGCCAGCGTCAACTACACGGGCAAGTCGTCCATGGAGATCGGCATCAAGGTGATTGCCGAAAACATCCGCTCCCAGGAAGTGCGCCATGTGAACAGCTGTTTCTTCACCATGGTGGCGGTGGACGACCACGGCAAGGCCGCCCCCGTGCCGCCGCTGCAACCCGAGACCCCCGACGAGGTGCGCCGCTTTGAGGCCGCCCAGTTGCGCAAGCAGCTGCGCCACGAGCTGGAGCAAAAATTTCGCCAGACCCGGCCCAGCGGCACAATCTAAGGGATAACCCTATACTGGTCCGCACTGCATGTCCTCTTGTGCACCGAAAGGACTCCTGTGATCGACCTCCCCACCTCTGCCCGGCGCCTGCTGCCTTCGGTCGGCAGCCGTCTGTTCAAGCGGTTGTGGCGTACGCGGCTTAGCCCCCCTTCTCCTGCCCGGCTGAACCTGGCCCTGCAGGGCGGCGGTGCGCACGGTGCCTTCACCTGGGGTGTGCTGGACGCGCTGCTGCAAGACCCACGCATGCACTTCGAAGGCATCAGCGGCAGCAGCGCCGGCGCCATGAATGCGGTGGTGATGGCGCAGGGCTGGATGACCGGTGGCCGTGACGGTGCCCGTGAAGCCCTGGCCCAGTTCTGGACCGAGGTGAGCCAGCAACTGCCCTGGGGCATGCTGACCACGGGCGGGGGCGATGCCATCAGCCTGTCGCCCGCCACCAAGATGCTGGCGCAGTGGGCGGGGTTCTTTTCTCCCACCGAGTTGAACCCGCTGGCCATCAACCCGCTGCGCAGCTTGCTCAAGCGCCAGATCGACTTCGAACGCCTGCGCGCCGAGAGCCCGTTCAAGTTGTTTGTGGGCGCCACCCAAGTCAACACCGGCAAGCTGCGCCTGTTTCGCGAACATGAGCTAACGGTGGACATGCTGCTGGCCTCGGCCTGCCTGCCCAAGATCCACCACACGGTGGAGATCGACGGCGAACCCTACTGGGACGGCGGCTTTGCGGCCAACCCTGCAGTATTTCCGCTGTTTTACGACTGCGCTGCGGGCGATGTGCTGCTGGTGTTGTTGGCGCCGCTCAAGCACCAGGGCACGCCACACACCAAGGACGAGATCGAGGCGCGCATGGAGGAACTGGGTTTCAAGGCCCACTTCATGCGCGAGATGCAGATGTTTGCCCGCACCCAGGACGCGGTCCACGTCACCCAGCACCAGGGCCCCTTGGAGCAGCGCTTGCAAAGCGTGCGCTTTCACATGATTGACTCCAGCAACCTGGAGAGCCTGCAGCGCAGAGAGACCAAGATGCTGGCGCACGCACCTTTTTTGAACCTGCTGCACGACCAGGGCCTGCTGCGCGGGCAACAGTGGCTGGACGCCCACGCCGGTGCTGTCGGCCAGCGCACCACGGTAGATATGCAGCAGTGGTTGGTTTGACTGCCTAGCCTTCGCCCAGGCGCAAGGGCTGGTCTTCAAACTCAGTGTTCAGCACCACGGTGCTGGTGGTGCGCGTTATGCCAGGAATGGCCTTGATTTGCAGCAGCACGGCCTCCAGGTCACGCGCATGCGCGGTGCGCACCTTGGCCAGCAAGTCGTATTCACCCGCCACGCTGTGCAGTTCCTGCACTGCGCTCACCTCGCGCAGGCGCGCCGAAATGTCGCGGCAGTGCGCGCCGCCGTCGTTGCGAATAGCCACAAACGCGGTGAAGTTCAGGCCCACGGTCAGCGGATCCACACTGATGGAAAAGCGGCGGATCACGCCGCGCTCCAGCATCTTCTTCACGCGCTCATGCACAGCGGCGGTGGATAGGCCCACCTCGGCGCCCACTTCGGCGTAAGAACGACGGCCATCTTCCCCCAGGGCCGTAAGAATTTTGGCGTCGATGGCATCTGTCTGAATAATTACTTGCATTGGGCGGATTTTTCAGTAATATCACGCCTATCGGCGCTTGTTGCCGTAAATTTTACGGACTATTCATGATTTCGGCACTCAATATTCAGCACGGCTGGCGTTTGTCTCCTTTTTTGCGTCTCATGGTGGCGCTGTGGCTGGTCTACATCGTCTGGGGTACCACCTACTTTGCCATCGGCATTGCGGTGCACAGCTTTCCCCCGCTGTGGATGAACGCCACGCGCTTCACACTGGCCGGCGTGATCATGCTGGCCTGGGCCCTGTGGCGTGGCGAGAAGCTGCCCACTTGGCGCCAGTGGCGCAATGCGGCGCTGGTGGGCGGACTGATGGCCTTCATGGCCATGAACCTGGTGGTGTTTGCGCAAAAGCAGGGCATTGGCTCGGGCCTGATGGCCACCGTCATCACCACCATGCCCATGTGGCTGGCGCTGTGGACCCGCCTGGGCGGCGAGCGTGTGCCTATGACGAGTTGGGTGGGCTTGGTGTTGGGCGTGGCCGGTGCGCTGCTGCTGGCTCTGGAGGGCGATTTCTCGGCCAGCTGGCTGGGTGCGTTGGCCGCCTTTGGCGCACCGCTATGCTGGAGCGTGGGCTCGTATGCCTCCCGCAAGCTGGACTTGCCGGGCCCGGCCATGGCATCCGCCACCGAATGGTTGGCCGGTGGGTTGATGGGCGTGGTGGCGGCATCGTTGATCGAACCGCAGGGTGCGCTCAGCAACGTGACGCATGAGGGCTGGCTGGCCTGGTGGTACCTGCTGGTGTTTGGCACGCTGATCGCGCTGAACGCCTACCTGTGGCTGCTGCAAAACACCACGGCCGCCGTGGCGGGCAGCTACTCGTTTGTGAACCCCGCCGTGGCGCTGGTAGTGGGCGTGCTGATTGGCAAGGAAGTGCTGACCGGCTGGGTGTTTCTGGCATTGCCGCTGATTGGCGGCGCACTGGCCATGATCATGTACGGCCCGGCCATCGTGCAGGCCGTCAAGCGCTGGCGCGCTTCGCCGGTCTAGGCCAGGCGCTCAGGCCTCATGGGCCAGGCCCATGAGGTCGGCCAGGTCCTGGCGGCGCAGGGGTTTGGAGAACGAGCCCAGCACCTTCAGGCCGTCTGACACGGCCACCTCGGCGGCGATGGACAGCATCAGGCTGTCTTCCCCGCTGAGCAGGATGACCCCACCCTGGTACTGGCGCTTGGCCAGTTGGCCCAAAAAGTCGATGCCATCGGTCTCTGGCATCAGCATGTCGCAAATCACAAAGTCGGGCGCGCGCTGCATCTGGTCCAGCACCTGGGCGCCGCTGCGGCCGTCCATGGCGCTGTGCACGGCGTGCACGCCCAGGCTGGCCAGCACCTCGCGCAGCAGGGTGTGGCTGAATTCATCATCGTCCACCACCAGCACGCTCAGGGGCAGGGCGGCCACGGCCAGCGCGGCTTGCGCGTGGTCGATGACCTGTTGCTGGCGGCGGCGCGCCAGGCTTTCTTCTATGGCACTTTGAACAAAGCCGGACAGAGACTCGCGCGGACCCAGGAGCGCCTCGATTTCAGCGTGCAGCGCGGGGGACACGGGAATGGCCGGGAGCTTGAACAAATGCATGGCGCATTATTCCACGGCGCCGAGCGCGCACGCCTTTCCTGCGTGGGCAAAAGGGGCATGGCGTGGCCTATAGTTGGCGCTCAATAAGAGGGAGACAACTATGATGAAACGACCCGCAGGCGCCTGCCTGCTCGGGCTGGGGTTGGTGCTGCTCTCGCAGGCCCACGCGCTCACTCCGGCCGAGCGTCCCTACCCGGGCGGCTACACCCAGAGTTCGGTGGATACGCAAAGCCAGCTCATGCTGCTGGACGACAACACCTTTTGCTTTCGCTTCATGGGCGGCGCGCTAGACATGATGGTGGCCGGCCGCTGGAAGGCCCTGCCGGGCAAGGACGCTGGCGTGCAGATCCAGGAGGTGCGGCTGCCGCAGAAGACGAACTTCCCCGCGTTCTCCAAACCCACCGAGGGCAAAGACGTGGTGTTTGACTTCCACGGCTACACGCTGGGCGAGGCCAATGCGCCGGTGTTCGGCGTGTCCACCACGGCCGAGCCCCCGCGCACACTGCGCCCCCTGTTTGGCGATGACAACCACAGCTGGGCCGAGAGCTATAAGCTCCCGCCCATGGAGCGTGCGGCGGCGCGCTACTTCTACATCGGCCATGTGGAGATGGACGCCCGTGGCAAGCCGCTGCAGCTGCGCGTCACCCAGTACCAGCTGCCTACCGCCCAGGGTGGCGCGGGCATGGTGCGCATTGGCTTCAACACCCAGCAGGCCCGCCCGCCGCTGAACTTGGTGGCGAAGATTCAGGACGGCCAGCTGAAGGTGGACGGCCAGCGTTTTGGCAGCCGCGATGCGTTGCCCAAAGCGCTGGTGGACGAGATCCGCAATGTTTGCGTGTCCCCCGTGCTGCTGCCCGGCAAGCCGCGCGTGCGCTCGGCCGACCCAGATGACGAGGACGAACCCCACGATGGCCCACCCCCGATGGAGCCCGTCAAAAACCTGGTGCTGCCACTGACTGCGGTGCAGGGCGACCCCTACTTCCACCCCAAGGCGCTCTAAAACCAGCGAAAACGCGGAGGGTTCTGTATACTGTTTATTTAAACAGTATTTATGGCCTCCGCCCCACCTCCTGACCGCCGTGCGCCGCCGTATGCCGAGCTGCACTGCATCAGCAACTTCAGCTTCCAGCGTGGTGCCTCGCAGCCGGAAGAGCTGGTGGAGCGCGCCCACGCGCTGGGCTACCGCGCGCTGGCCATCACCGACGAATGCTCAGTGGCCGGCGTGGTACGTGCGCATGCCAAGGCCAAGGAGTTGGGCCTGCAGCTGCTGCCGGGCGCCGAGTTTTCCGTGGCACTGGCCGACGGCGGCCACTTCACGCTGGTCGCGCTGCCACACTCGCTGCTGGGCTGGGGCAACCTGTGTGAGTTCATCACCCAGGCCCGCATGGCCGCCCCCAAGGGGCAGTACCGCACCACCTGGGCCGAGTCGCCCTGGGCCCTGCTGGCGGACTGCGAGGTGCTCCTGGCCTTTCCCTCTGCTATCAAAACAGAAGCTGCTTGCGCAATATCCATGCGGGCTAGGTGCCTGTTTGGCACCCATGTGTGGCTGGCGGCCAGCGTGGGGCTGGTGGCGGGGGACGCCACGCAGCGTATGCGCGTGCAGCAGGTGGCCGCGCTCAGCGGCCTGCCGGTGCTGGCCACGGGCGGGGTGCGCATGCATGTGCGTTCGCGCAAGCCGCTGCACGATGTGCTGACCGCCGTGCGCCTGGGCCAACCGGTGTCGGCCTGTGGGTTTGCGCTGCTGGCCAATGCGGAGGCACACCTGCGGTCACGTGCACGGCTGGCCGCGTTGTTCCCGCCTGACTGGCTGGCCAATACATTGACCGTGGCGCAGCGCTGCCACTTCAGCCTGGACGAGCTGGCCTACCACTACCCGCTGGAGGCGGTGTTGCCGGGGCAGACGGCGGAACAGACCCTGCGCCACTACGTGGAAGAGGGCGCGCAGGAACGCTACCCAAACGGTGTGCCCGAGGACATTCGCGCTCGTGTGGAGAAGGAGCTGGCGCTGATTGTCGAGCTGCGCTTTGAGATGTACTTCCTCACCGTGCACGACATCGTGCGCTTTGCGCGCAGCGTCCACATCCTGTGCCAGGGGCGCGGTTCAGCGGCCAACTCGGTGGTCTGCTACTGCCTGCACATCACCGAGGCCAACCCGCATGAGACCTCGCTGCTGTTCGAGCGCTTCATCAGCCGCGAGCGCAACGAGCCGCCCGATATCGACGTGGACTTTGAGCACCAGCGCCGCGAAGAGGTGATCCAGTACATCTACGCCAAATACGGCCGCGAGCGCGCCGCCATTGCGGCCACGGTGATTCACTACCGCCCACGCAGCGCGCTGCGCGATGTGGGCCATGCGCTGGAGATTCCCGAGGACCTGATCACCGCGCTGGCCAAGGAGCACCCCGGCATGTACAGCCGCGAGGTGCTGGCCGGGCGATTGCAGGATGCTATGAAAAGAGTAGCTGATAGCGCAGATGTAACGGGGGCTGCAGCCGAATTTCCTTCGGAGCGGCGACTGCAGCTGTGGCTGGAGCTGAGCATCATGCTGCAGCGCTTCCCGCGCCACCTGAGCCAGCACGTGGGCGGCTTTGTGCTCACCCAGGGCCCGCTGACCCGCCTGGTGCCAGTGGAGAACGCGGCCATGAAAAACCGCTCCATCATCCAGTGGGACAAGGACGACCTGAGCGCCGTGGGCCTGATGAAGGTGGATGTGCTGGCCCTGGGCATGCTCAGCGCCATCCGCCGCTGCCTGGAGATGGTGACGCAGCGGCGCGGCCTGGCACAGCCGTTGCGCATGCAGGACATTCCACGCGGCGACGAGGCCACCTACGACATGATCTGCGCGGCCGACACCGTGGGCGTGTTCCAGATCGAGAGCCGCGCGCAAATGAGCATGCTGCCGCGGCTGCGGCCGCGCACCTACTACGACCTGGTGGTGGAGGTGGCCATCGTGCGGCCCGGGCCCATTCAGGGTGGCATGGTGCATCCGTACCTGAAGGCGCGCAAAGACCCTGAAGCTGCCAAGTCACCGTATCCGGCTCTGGAGAAAGCGCTGGAGCGTACACACGGCATACCGATCTTTCAGGAGCAGGTCATGCAGATCGCCGTGCTGGCTGCCGGGTTCACGCCCGGCGAGGCCGATGCGCTGCGCCGCTCCATGGCGGCGTGGAAGCGCAATGGCAATGTGAGCCAGTACCACGACCGGCTGGTGGGCGGCATGGTGGAGCGTGGCTACCCGCTGGAGTTTGCCGAGGCCATCTTCAAGCAGATGGAAGGCTTTGGCGAATACGGTTTCCCCGAAAGCCACGCGGCCAGCTTTGCACTGCTGGTCTACATCAGTAGTTACCTCAAATGGCATGAGCCCGCCTGCTTTCTGGCCGCCCTGCTCAACAGCCAGCCGCTGGGCTTTTACGGTCCAGCCCAGTTGGTGCAGGACGCGCAGCGCCACGGCGTGACGGTGCGCGCGGTGGATGTGGCACACAGCGATTGGGATTGCAAACTTGAAACCATGGGGTCAGACCACCGCTTTGCACAGCAAAGTGCGTGCTCTGACCCCATCTGTTCAAGCGCGGTGCGCCTTGGCCTGCGGCTGGTCAGTGGTTTCACGAAGCCGGTGGCAGAGCGCATCACCCAGCAACGCCTGCTGTCCCCCTTCACCAGCACGCAAGACTTGGCGCTGCGCTGCCAGCTCGACGCGGGCGATCTCAAGGCCCTGGCCAGTGCCGATGCGCTGCAGTCCCTCAGCGGCCACCGCCGCCAGCAGGTGTGGGACGCCTCGGCACTCTTGCCCGCACCCGCGCTGCTGCAAGGCGTTCCGATTGACGAAGACGATCTGGCACTGCCCGCGGCGGGCGAGGGCGAAGAGGTGACCTTTGACTACGCCGCGGTGGGACTCACCTTACGCTCTCATCCCTTGCTGCTGCTGCGCGAGCAGCTATTCCAAAAGAAGTTGCTGACGGCCGCGCAGATGCGCGACTACCCCACGGGTCGGCTGGTGCGGGCCTGCGGCATTGTTACCGCGCGCCAGCAGCCGCAAACGTCCAAGGGCGTGGTGTTTGTGACGCTGGAGGACGAGACCGGTAGCGTGAATGTGATTGTGTGGAAAAGCGTGCGCGAGCAGTTTCGCCAAGAGGTGTACCGCGCGCGGCTCATGGCGGTCTATGGCGTGTGGCAGCGCGACGACGAGAGCGGTGGTCAGGTGCGCCACGTGGTGGCCAAGCGCCTGGTGGACCTGACCCCCATGTTGGGCGAGTTGATCACCACCAGCCGAGACTTTCACTGAAGAGCGGTACAGTCTGCCCACGTACTTTGGAGCCCACGCATGCACCCTGACACCATGAAACACAAGGCCAGCCTCTGGTTTGGAGACGTCGGCAAGTCCATCCACATCACCGACGTCTACTGGGAGGGCGACATCACCCAGCAGGAACTCATCGAGGTGGCGGACCAGATCTCTCCGGACTGGCAGACCATCGATCTGGAACTGGACCCCCACCATCCTTGCCATGGCCGCACCTACCGCCTGACCCGGCCCATGGCCGACCCGTCAGAGGACGAAGATGCGCTCAGTGCGCGGCAGGTGGAACTTGCGCTGGCGGGCGAGTATGTCTGGGTGCATTGCTGCCAGATCGTGATGAGACCCGATGGCGATCTGCGCGATGACGCGGGCCGCCCGTTTAGCCGCGTGTTCAGCACCCTGATGTTTTGCACCGAGTTCACCTCCTTTGAGGACACGGCGCTGCAATGCGATGAGAACTTTGGCGCTGGCGAGTGGGACGAGTACGAGCTGTACCTGGACGACGCCCTGCCAACCCCGGTGGCGTCCTTCGGTTGAGTGGGGTGGTTGGCACGATGAATAAACCACGGATTTGGGTTGCCGCCCTCGCGGTATTGGTTGCGTTGGTGTTGGCGGCGGGCTGGGCGTGGCGCTCCGCGCCGAAAGAGGCACCCATGGCCCCAACGCCCACTGCTGCTGCCGCGCCGTTAGACACCACGGCGGTAATGGCCAATCTGCAGGACGTGCTGGCGGCCTACCGCAAGATCATCGTGCTGTTTGCCGACGAGAAAACACTGAGCCCCGCCGAGCGCACGGTGGCCAACCAGGTGGGGCAGGGCCTGTTCCATGAAAACCGCCAGCGCGTGGTGGACATGGAAGCCCATTGGGATACCTGGGCCAGCTCGGGCAACCCCCAGCGCTTTGACGCGATTGCTGGCGTGCTGGACTATGTGGAGAGCGGCGCCGGGCTGTTTGATGCCGACCGCCTGGCATTCCGCGAACTGCTGCGCAGCCTGCAGGCCAGTGTGGCAAAGGATTCCTCGTTGCCCGCCATCAAACTGCACAAGCGCATGGGTGAAGACCTGGACGCTATGGCCGAGATCGAGCGCAACTACGAGAAGGAAATTCGCCTGGTATTTGGCCGCTTTGACACGCGCGCCATCGACCTCAAACGTGAACGTTGGGAAGACTACCTGGCCAGCTTGAAGAAGCTCTACAGCCGCGAAAAAATCCTTAAGGACTATGGTGTGGTGTTGCCTTACCCGGCACCCAAGGAAGTGGCCCGCAAGAGCAAGAATGAAGACGAGGGCGAGGTATTTGGCAACAGCCTGCCACCCAAGACCATCGTGCTCACTTTCGACGACGGCCCGCATGGCGTGTACACCGCTGAAATAGCCGCCATCCTCAAACAATACGGCGCACCGGCCATCTTCTTTCAAGTGGGCAGCAACCTGGGCGTGGTGGGTGCCGATGGCAAGGCCAAGCTCAATGCCAAAACCGCCGATGTGAGCCGCAAGCTGCTGGACGCGGGGCACACCCTGGCGAACCACAGCATGACGCATGCCCAACTGTCCAAGCGCAGCGGCGATGCCCTCAAGACCGAGATCCTGGGAACCGACACCCTGCTCACCGCGGTCGACGCACGCCGCTCGGCCCTGTTCCGTTTTCCTTACGGCGCGCGCAATGAGGAGGGGCTGGACCTGCTGGCCACTGCGCATCTGCGCTCCATCATGTGGAACATCGATTCGCTGGACTGGGCCGACCCGGTGCCGTCTTCCATTGCCGACCGCGTGCTGCAAACCGTGGCCAAGGAGGGGCGCGGCATCGTGCTGTTCCATGACATTCATGAGCGCACCGTCAAAGCTCTGCCCGCCGTGCTGGACCGGTTGGTGGCCGAGGGTTACCAGTTTGCCGGCTGGGATGGCAAAGGCTTTGTGGTGTCCAAAGGCGCTGCACCTGCGCCCACACCGGTGGCGGTCAACCCCGGCTACAGCGATTCCTGGGCCATCGTCATCGGCATTGACGACTACGCCAAGTGGCCCAAGCTGCAATACGCCGCGCGGGACGCGCAGGCCATCCGCGAGACCCTGATCCAGAAGTTCGGCTTTCCCACCGAGCACATCGTGTCGCTCACCAACAAGGAGGCCACGCGCACCGGTATCCTGGCGGCCTTCCATGACAGGCTGGCGCACAGCGGCATGAAGAAGAACGACCGCTTGTTCGTGTTCTTTGCGGGTCACGGCGCCACGCGCCAGCTCAGCTCCGGGCGCGACCTGGGTTACATCATTCCCGTGGACTCGGACCCCAACCAGATTGCCACCGACGCCATCCCCATGACCGAGTTGCAGAACATTGCGGAGAGCCTGACCGCCAAGCACGCATTGTTTGTGATGGACGCCTGCTACAGCGGCCTGGGGCTCACCCGTGGTGGTGGTTCGGGCAACTTCCTGCGTGACAACGCCAAGCGCATGGGCCGCCAGATGCTGACCGCCGGCGGTGCGGACCAACTGGTGGCCGACGGTGGACCCAACGGGCACTCGGTATTCACCTGGACCCTGTTGCAGGGCCTGGCCGGCAAAGGTGACCTGAATGGCGATGGCCTCATTACGGCGACCGAGCTTGCCGCCTATGTGGCCCCGGCCGTGGCTGCGGTGTCGCGCCAGACGCCGGCGTTTGGCAGTTTGCCTGGGTCAGAGGGCGGTGACTTTGTGTTTGAACTGCCGGCCGACGGAGAGTTCTTGAGCGGCCAAACTACCCAACTGTCGGGCGACGCCATTGCCCTCAACAGCAAGCTGGACGCCACGCGTCCGCCAGCAGTGCCGGCCAGCGGTGACAAGCCCGCTGCCGCACCGGCCACCACCACGGTGGTGGTGAAAGACCTGCAGGGCGGTGAGCAAAAAATTGTCACCCCCGTGGCCGTGCCGTCGTCCACGCGCCAACTGGCCCAGCGCGCCAACGACCGCGGCTTGCAGCTCTACAAGGAAAAGCAGTACGCGCTGGCCGAAGCCCAGTTCACCGAAGCACTGAAGCTGCGCCCCGACTTTGCGCTGGCCGCCAACAACCTGGGCTTTGTGTACTACAAGCAGGACAAATTTGCCGAGGCCGCTCGCTGGTTTGAGAACACCGTCAAGATCGACCCGTCCCGCGCCGTGGCTTACCTGAATCTGGGTGATGCACATGCCAAGGCCGGTAATGCGGACAAGGCAAAGAAGGCCTTCTCCACGTATCTGGAGCTGGCTCCGAGTGGCCCAGGAGCGACGTATGCGAAGCAGCAGGTGGAGAAAGGTTGAATCAACCCCGCTATTACTTTAGTAGCTGCTGGCGCAATATCCATGGAGGCTAGCGAACTAATATTCTTGAAGCTCTGAGGAAATTTCGTGACCATAGAAGCCAAACTCCATCGCGCCAACGGCGCCCTCACCACCCTGAGCAACGGACGGCATGTCTGGAACGCCGATGTGGACAAAGCCTTGGGTTCTGATGACCGGGCCCCCGATCCGCATGACTTGCTGGACTCGGCCCTGGCGGCCTGTACCACCTTGACGCTGGAACTCTATATTCGCCGCCGCCAGATGCCAGTTACGGATGTGCGCGTGACGGTCGACCGGGTAGAAGAGAAGAACGACCAGGGTGGTGTGCGCTACCAAATGCAGCGCCGCATCTTCATCGAAGGTGACATTGCCGAGGAGGATCGACAACGTCTGCTGGAGATCGCCAACAAATGCCCGATCCACAAACTGCTCAGCGGCGAGATCCACATCGACTCTGAGTTGGCATAGTAGGTCAGCCGCCGAGCTGCTGTGTGTAGCGTATTTCCTCGACTTGAGCGCCGCCCACGTCCAACGTCTTTGAAGAGTTTGCTACCGCCTCAAAGCCAGCCGATGTGTAAAACGCAATGGCCCGTTGATTCTTTGCAAGCACCCACAGGCTGACACTGCTTGCACCGTGTTCCATGGAGTGGAGACGGGATGTAAGCCAGAGCTGGCGGCCTATGCCTTTAGACCAGTGAAGGGGCGACAAGTAGAGCGCCAACAGCTCATCGCTTTGCAAAACTCCATCGCCATCACGGCGCAGTCCCAGTGCGGAGAAGCCGACCACCTGACCGTCGATTTCGGCGACGCTGACATGGGCATGGCCGTTGGCAATGGATTCATCCCACATGGACGTGCGCTTTGCGACAGAAAGCTTAGACAGAAATTCGGCAGGAAGAATGCCGCGATAGGCATGCTGCCAGGTCTGAACGTGAATCTCTGCGATTGCCGGCGCGTCGTGGGCGGTCGCGGTGCGGATCAACAGGGCAGACGGTGGAGGGTGGTCAGGAGCATCCATATAACCAACCGATCACGTCGCTACTGATCGCTGTAACCCCAACACCAGCGTCACCCCATCGTCCTCGTTGCGTGCAGCAATGGTTCCGCCCATCTTCGCCATATAGGTTTTGGCTACAAACAGGCCTTGGCCGCGATTGCCGTTGGCTGCGGATTCTGGCTGGTCTGACACGCCGTATTCAAAAATCTTGTCCAGCAACTCCGGTGCAATCTGCGGGCCGGTGTTGTGGATGGTTACCGTGGCTTCGGTTTCCGTAGTGTGCAGGGCCAGCAAGATGGCGCTACCCGGGGTGCGGCAACGGTTGGCGTTGTGCAGCACGTGGGTCACCACGTCTTCCAGCGCATATTCCTCGGCGCGCACCAGCACGGTACCGTGGTCGCTCGTGTATTGGACATGGGCAATACTCACGCTGGCGGAGTTGGCGGCCACGGTTTGCAGGAACGCGTGCAGTTCCACGGTCTGCACGGCCAGCGCGCTGCTCTGGAAGGCCTCGCTGGGGCTGGCGCTGCCGTACAAAATTCGCACCGCCTGCTGCATACGGTTCACATAGCGCAAGCTGGGGTCGGTGTCGCTGCGGTGTAGCACCATGAGTGATTGCAGCGGTGACATGATCTCGTGGCCCACGGCGTGCCACATGTCTTTCTCCTGCTCGGCCCGAATGCGCTCGCGCTCGGCGTCTTCCTTCACGCGGCGCAGCAGGTCGTTCAGGCCATTGGCCAAGATGCCCAGTTCGTCGTTGCCGCGCAAATCGGCCAGGTCAAAGTGCTCCAGCCCGCCTGTGGTCTTGACGGTTTTGGACAGTTCGCGTGAGCGCTTGGTCAGCCGAGCGATGCGCCGGATGATGCCCACCTCAATCACCAGCCAGGCCAAACCAATCGCCAGCAGCATGGCCCCCACAAACCACGACAACCGGGTGGCCACGGCGCTCAAGCTTTTGTTCACGCTGCGCGCATCGCCGTGCAAATCAATCGTGTAGTTGCCCAGGGGTGTGGCCACATCCTCCTGCAGCGCAATGGGTGCGTCGTAACTGTCCACCGGCAGGCGGCGAATCAAGCGGGTAAGCAGTGGGGACGACTCCGCAGCGGATGACTCGCTGCCTTGCAAGCGCACGAGGTCGGGTGCGTTAAGCGTGCCATTGGATGAGGCACTTTTGCGGATGCGTAGTGTTTCTCCCTGCAGCAACTGGGCGCGCAGGTCCCCCAGCGAGAACGGTGGCACTGCGCCTTCTGCGTTGCTGTCAAACACCACACCAGCCTCACCCGGCGCCAGCACCTCCACACGCACCTGCATCTGCGCCAGGTCGGCCGGAGGCCACACAGGTTTTTCCTTCAGAAACAACGCATCACGCAGTACATCCACCGGAAGCCGCAAAGAGAAGAATGACTTCTTCTCACAGTCGTCGGTGAGTACTGCCGCGTTGTCCAGGCAAGTACTGCCCTGCCAGACCCAGCCACGGAAGTCACGTACCGTGCGCGCACCGGTGTAGTCGCGGCTGCCAATGTCCACATAACCGGTGAAGCGCCCGCGTACTCCTTCGCGCTGCGGGTTGCTGGGGGCGGGCAGGGGCTCGAACGGTGCAATCCAGCGGTACGTTTGGCCACGCAGGTTCACCTCCACCCGCAAGCGGTGTGCGGTGTCCAGGATCTTGTCGCCCACGGTATGCGGTACCAGCGCGGGGCTGGCAAAGGTACCAGCCGCATAGATGAAGCCGCCCGCCCATGGGTTGTTGCCTATTGCCACGCACAGGCTGCCGTAGTGCGGGTACTGCACCAGGCAACCGGTCATTTCCACCGCGTTGCGCACCTTGCTCTGGTCGTCAAAGTCGATGGCTGAAAACGGCAGCAGCACCGGGTGCAGCGGGGTAACGGGTGCCAGTGCATCCGATGGGTTGAGCAGAGCCAATTGACCCGTGGGATGGCGCAGCTGCGCGGCAATTTGCTGTTTGGTCTTGGCAAAGCTTTGCTGGTAGCTGTCATAGCTGCGCTGCTTTTCTTCCTGCAGCACTACCACCGCCATCACCAGCGTGGCCAGGGCCAACAGCAGGAATGCGCTGCGAAACAGAACGCGCAGCCGGAACGACGCGAGCCAGGTCAGGCCGTTCTGCAGCACTGCGTTCACGGCGCGTTGCCCGTGGGTGCATCCGACCAGCGAAAGCCGCGCATGGGGATGTTCTCGATGCGGTCAAAGCCTTCGTCCAGTTCGCGAAAGGCTTCACGGATGGTGCTGATGTGCTTGCGGATGTTGTCGCGGTTGCGCCCGCTCTTCACCACCTCAAACAGGTCGTCGTACGACACTACCTGGCCGCGTTGCTGGTACAGCGTGGCCAGAATGCGCTGCGCCGTCAGTGGCAGGTTGATGCGCTTGCCGCGCCACAGGGCACTACGCTGGCGCAGCGGGTCAATGGACAACTCATCGCTGGCCGGGGTGGGCGCTTCCGCCGCGCCGCGGTCGCGGGTGGCACGCAGGATTTCCAGAAAGGTATCGACAAAGTCGCTCTCGGCAAAGGTGGTTTTTTGCAGGTAATCCCACGCGTCCAGCGCCTTCATGATGCTGCGGTAAATCGCCGCCGGCATGGCCGACACCACCAGCACGGGCGTGCCTTGATGGCCTTTGTTGATGGCGTTGATGATGGCAATGCCTGCATTGCGCTCGCGCCCCAGCTCAATGTCCAGCACCACCATGTCGTAGGCCTCGCGGGCAATGGCGGCCTCTGCCTCGTCGCGGGTGAACCAGGTGTCCACCTGAATGCCGGGGCGCGCAGCACGTATCCATTCGGTGAGCTGTTGGCTGGTGGGGAGGTCATCTTCGATGACGGCAACCTTGGTCATGGGGGCTTCCTTCATGGCGCAAGTATCTCCCGTCTGCGATCCGCTGGCGCTGGCCCGGTGTGAGTGTTTCTTCACGCCGCGGGAGCAGTCCCGCCCCACGACGGCATTGATTGCTCTTGGCCCCTGGGCAGACCATGGAGTCCCAGTCAACAACCAAGGAATTCACCATGTCGGATCGTGTCAATCACCTCATCAACGGTTTCAAGGGCACCATGCGCAAGGTTGCGGCCGGCACCGGCGCAGTGTCGCGCAAGACCCTGGCCTGCCTGCCCGGCCGGGGCGCTGTGATTGCATTGGGCCTGTTGGCCGCAGGCGGTTATGCGCTGTATGCCCACCCTCCCATGCAAAGCATCGGGCGCGGCGAAGTGGGCATGCGTCTGAACCAGCTGACCGGTTCGTCCACCGAAGTGCGCGATGGTGCGGTGCTGATCGTCCCCGGTCTACATGAGCTGCGTCGCTTCTCGTTGCGTGACCAGGTGTACCGCCCTACGGCCAACACCAGTGCCAGTGGCGCCGCGCCGTTCCAGTCGGTGGAAGGGCTGTCCATTGGGGTGGACATCTCGGTGCGCTATGCGCTGGACGAAGCCAAGATCGCCGCCATGGCGCGCGATCTGCCGGACAACATCAATGGCGAAATCGTGGAGCCTGTGGTGCAAGGTGTCCTCTACAAGACCCTGGCGCGCTACACCGTGCGCGAAATTTTCTCCGGCAAACGCCAGGAAATTCAGCAAGTGATCGAAGCCGAACTGAAACCCCGACTGGCCAAGGACGGGATCAAGCTCGAAGCCGTGACCATGGGGAAAGTAGACCTTCCCCCCGACTACAAGGCGGGCATGGAACACCTGCTGGCCGAAGAATTGGCCACCGAGAAGATGCGCTACACGCTGGAGTTGAAAGAAAAGCAGGTCAAACAGACGGAACTGGAGGCCCAGGCTGACAAGGTGCGCCGTGAGACGTCCGCCATGGCCGCGGGCGAGGAGCAGATCATTGCTGCCAAGGCCCAAGCCGAGGCCATGAAGCATGTGCTGCCTTTCAAGCAAAAGCAGATTGAGCAGCGTGCGCTGGAAGCCGAAGCTGAGAAGGTCTCTCGCATCAAGACTGCAGAAGGCACTGCGCAGGCCCGCCGTATTGAAGCCTCGGGCGAGGCCGACTCGCGCAAGAACCTGGCCGATGCCGAAGCCTATCGCCAGGACCGCATTGGCAAGATCACCAGCGAACAGCTGGCGCGCGATGGGGCGCTGATTTCCAAGAACCCCTTGCTAATCCAGAAGACCATGGCCGACAAGCTGTCGGACAAGATCACGGTGATCATTGCGCCCCCCTCGGTCAGTGGTGGCTTTATTGGTTCGGGTTTGTTGGGCACAGGCAAGCAGGACTCGACACAGTTGGTGCGCGGCGCTGACACTGCACAAGACACCACCGAAGGAGCGCAATAACATGTTGGCCTCTGCATTGCTGGTGGTGGCCATCGTCACCCAAGACCAATCGGCCCTGCGTTCCGCACCGCGCGAGTCAGCGCCCCAGCAAGTCATGCTGGCGCAGGGCGACAGCCTGGAAATTCGCGGTCAAAAGGGGGACTACCTGCAGGTCTATGACCACCGCCGCGAGCGTGCGGGCTATGTGCGCGCCACACAGGTGCGCAGCCAGTCGCTTGCACCCCAAGCTGCGCCAGAGCTGCTGTCCGTGGTGCGCTTTCTGCGCGATACACCGGGGTCGGAAGCCTTGGGCATCGCCTATGCCGCGGCTTACCTGCGTGCCGCTCCGCCCGAGGCGATCAACGGTGAGGCGTTTGATGCATTGGGCACGTTGTCTGAGCGACTGGCGCGCCGTGCGTCAGCCCGCCAAGGCAAGGCCAGTGGGGATGCGCTGGCAGCCCATCTGGACGTAGCCGCAGGCTACGGGGTGGAAATGCAGAGTTTTGAGCGCGATGGACAAGTGCAGCTCTGCTACAACGGCGATGCCTTTCGGCGTGTGCTCGCTCTACCCGCCACGGATGCGCAGAAGGCCACCGCAGCGCTGGCTCTGACCCGGCATGACTGCGTGGCCCCCAGCCTGACGCCGGTGGAGCGCTTTGCACAGGACAACTGGCGTGCGGAGGTGCTGGACCGGGTGGAGATGCGTGATTTGCCTGAGGTACTGAAGAACCGGTTGCATCTGCGCAAGGCCGGTGTGTGGGCCAGTCTGGCCTACCAGCGAGCTCGCCGTGCAGACATTGCGCCAACGGCTGTGCAAGCAGCAGCCAGTCGTGCGGTGCAGGAGTTGGCGGGAGTCAACAAAGCCGAGCTGGGCGACTATGACGCCTATGCCTACAGCGACGCAGCCGTTCGCGTGGGGGCATCCCGTTGGGGCATAGCGCTAGAGCTGGCGGCGCAGTCCAAGCAACCGATAACCAAGCTATCGGTGCGCCTGAGCGCCGGCCAGCCGGGAGAGACCTGCGTGCATTTGGTAGATGCCAAGCACGATATGAAAACCCCATTGCTGACGCGCTGCACCTACGGGGTGGTGTGGCCCGCCTCGGTGAGCTTCAACCGGCAGGGCACTGCTGTGGCATTGGCGGTGCAGCCGCTGGACACCTGGCGTGAGATGTGGGTGTTTCAGCAAGGCCCTGCTGGCTGGAGCGCCAGCGTAGTTCCCCCTGGATTGGACAACCCCAGCCTGGGGTATGTAGAGTTTGCAGGCTGGGTACCTGGCAACACGCAAATGCTGGCGGCCCGTGAAGCCAAGGTGGATGGCCGTTTCAAGAGCAGCTTTGAAGTGCTGCGCACCAGCACGCTGGAGGTGGAAAAGCAGGCTGACAAACCCGGAAACTTGAGCGTCTTCTATCGCTGGCAGGACCCGGCCTGGAAAGGCGGCACGGTTAGCTTGCGCTGATCTGCCTTGTATGGCCAATGCCTTTCGCTTCTATTGCTGGGCGTTGGCCTCGCGCACCAGCTGTGCGCAGTCGCTGTCCTTGCCAGGGCCCGCGTCGACCAGCGGAATCAATGCCAGCAGCGGGTTGATCACCCCCAGGGCCAGAGCGCCCGCTGCGCGCAAGGCTACGCGGCCTTTGTCCACCGTCACCTTGGGCTGCGAAAAACTGCCGCGCACATACAGCGGGCTGCGCAGGGCCAGCGGGCTGGTGGTCTTGGTTTTGGGGCTCAGGGTCAAGTCCAGTTGCTCCTGTGCCAGGTCAATGCTGCCCGTGCCCAGCACGGTGGTGACCTGGGTGTCCAGAACCAGCGCCTGGGTTTGCATCTTGCCCTGCGTGACTGCAAAGTCGGCCACGGCGCATCGCAGCTTGACCAGCCGGTCGCCCGTCAGGTTCAGGGCCACGATTTCCCACACATGCAAGCCCACCTTCTCCATCATCAGCTGGCTGATCTGGCCACCGTCCACCACCAGGCCCAGTGTGCCGCTGGAGGTGGCCAGCATGCTGCCCACCGAGTTGCCGGTGCCCGTCAGGTCCAGGTCGCCATAGACCTGGCCCACGCTGTTGCGGTTGGCCGCAATGGTGGGAAAGAGTTTGGACAAAGTGACGCCGCGGGCACGCACCTGGGCGTGTGCCTTGATCGGGTTGCTACGCCCATCCAGCGCGATCTTGCCGTGCAACTGCCCGCCCGCCAAGCCGAAGTTCAGCGGGTCCAGCGTCAGCACTGCATCGCGCAGTTGCAGATGGGCATCCAGATTTTCCAGTGGCAGGGCTTTGGCGCGTAGCAAGGTCTTGGCCCGCAGTTGCACTTCGGCGTCCACCGAATCCCAACGTGTGGCATGGAAGGGCAGGTCTGGCAAGACGTGGCCTGACGTTGTCGCTTGGGGCGCGGTGGTGGCAGTGCCGGATTCAGCCCGTGCGCCAATCACCGGGCCCAAGTCATCCAGTGCCAGCAGTTCGGAGCGCAAGTCCGCCGTCAGCGCGGGACGTTGGCCGCCGGTGACCACCTGGGCAAAACCGGCGATGTCGCTGGCCCCCACACGCCCGGAGAACTTTTCATAGCGCCAGGTGGCGCCACTGCGCAGCAAATGGCCTTCGGTCGCGTAGGCGCGCGTGGTGGGAAACGCGATGCCCAGCAGCGGGTACAACTGTTCCAGACTGTCCCCCTGCAGCTTCATGTGCATGTCCACGGCGGTGAGCGCCAGCAGGCCAGTCACCGTGCCGTCCAGTCGCACACGGGTGCGGCCCGCGGTGGCGTCCAGCGTGAGCGGGTAAGGGTGGTTGGTGTCGCGCAACGCCAGCACCGGGCCCCCGCTGCCTTGCGCCTTGACGGCCAGGCCCTTGTAGTGGCCTTGCACGGTAAAGCTCAGCGGCGTGGCGATGTTTTCTGAGGTGGATAGCGCCGCATGCAGATGGGTCTTTTGAGCCACGTCGTCATAGCCCAACGTGCCTTGGGCCACTTCCACACGCCCGACCACCATGCGTGCGCTTTCGTCCCGTTGGTCCAGGTCCAGCAGCCAGCTTTTGCGGCCGTCGCTAGCGTGTTCCAGGAAGACCGTCGCCTGCTCCAGCGCCACCTCGGGAAACACCACCTGGCCCTGCAGGAGTTGCAGCACATCCACGGACACGCCTACCCCTTCTGCGACCAGCATCTGCGGCTCCTTGGCCCATACGGGGTTGGCAAACCTCACGCCGGCCGCGTGCCAATGGACCGCCGGCCAGCCCCATTGCGCGCTCAGGTCTCCCTGGATCACCAGTTCGCGGCCGGTCTTGTGCAGCACAAAACGCTCCAGTGGTGGACGCAACCAGTTCCAGCCCAGGAGTGCGATGGTCAGCACGCCCAGCAGTACCACGGCCACCAGGGTGCCCACCACTTTGGCGAGGGCGCGCAATGCTATCGGTATTTTCATGGTGTCACTGCTTTGTGTTGCACCAGAAAGCCGGCGAGTTGTGCCAACACCTCCTGCACGGCGGCGTTGGCTGCGGCCACTCCGCCTTGCGGTGTTTCTGCGGGGGCCTGCACGTCACTCTGGAACTCGCGCCAGGCCAGCACTTTGCGGGTCTTGTCATCCACCAGGTAGGCACGCAGCACGAACTGCACGCGGCTGGGACTGGTGCGAAAGCTGTGTTGCAACCGAATGATTTCGGTGTCCAGTCGCACATCGCCTGTGGCGCTGGCAGGGGTCAACACAATTGCGGAAAAAGCCTCTGTGCGCTCCAGCGCCGAGGCCAGCAAGGGCCTGAGCATGCGGGCGGGTGTGTCCACCCATTCGCTGTGGGCAAAGTACTCCAACTGGTGGTCTGTACGGATAAAAATGATTCGCTGGCTGTCAAAACCCGAGGCTGCGCGCGTGGGGGTCACTACCAAGGTGGGGCGTGCTTGCAATGGGGCGGCGGTCAAAGCGCCCAGTGTGGCAACTGGCGGTACATCCAATGAATAAAAGGCCGGAGGCTTGGCACTGTCGGGGCGCAGCGAGCTGCATGCACCCAGGGTGGCTGCACAACACAGCAGAAGCAGGATGCGTGCAATGCGGTGGGGTGTGGATGGGTATTCGGATGCGGTCATGGTTTGTCCTCTAATTCCCCCGGGCCGTTGGGGACCGGAGGGCGCCCGAAGATCAGGCCGCTGGGGTCGCGACGGGTTTGTTCGGACAACAGGCGCAGCGAGCTGCTCAGGGTGCTCAGTTCGCCCAGCAGGCGCTCCAACTCAGGCAGTGTTTCGGCGCTGAAGCGTTTCACGTCAGCACCAATCACGTCCACCGTCTGGCCCGTACTGATGCTGGTTTTGGCAACTTCGGTCCCCATTTTTTGTACTGCGTCTGCACTGCTGCCGATGCGCTGTGCCAGCCCCTCCAGTTTGCCGCTGGCACGGGCTGTGTTCTTCAGGGTCGTGGCCGCATCGGACAGACTGCTGTCGATGCTGTCCTTGCGGGTAGCCACGGTATGCACCACCACGGCCATATCGGCCAGGGTGCTGCGCAGCGCGGCCTGGTTGTCCGGACTGAGAATCGCATTGATGTTGTTGGAGGTGCTGTCCAGCTTGGCCAGCACACTGGTCAGCACGTTTTCCAGTCGGGCCGCCAATGAGGGGGCCGTCTTGATCTGCGGATACGGCGCCCCTGCCTGGGGCCGCAAAGCCGGGGACGCGGCGCTGCCGCCACTGAGTTCCACATAGGCAATGCCGGTCAGGCCCTGGGTCTTCAGGACGGCCAGCGTGTCCTCTTTGACCGGCGTGCCCCGTTCGATGGCGAAGAGCAGGTTGACGCGTTGGGGGTGGTTGGGGTCCAGCTGGATGGACTGCACCTTGCCCACATTCACGCCGCTGTACTTGACCGGTGCGTCCAGATTCAGCCCGGACACCGATTCGTCCTCGACGGCCAGGTACACGTCGTACTGGGTTTGCCACGCGCCCCCCGACGCCAGCCAGAGCAGGCCGGCGACCAGCACGGCGCCCAGCGTGAGCACAAAGGCTCCCACCAGCGCATAGTTCACTTTGGTTTCGATGGCGGTTTCTCCCGGGTTTGCGCCGCATGCGCGCGTGGACCTTCAAAAAAAGCGCGCACGGCAGGCTTGTCTACTTGGGCCAGTGCTTCCATGGAGTCCACGCCCTGCACGGTGCCGTCGGCCAGTACGGCCACGCGGTCAGCCACCTGCCAGAGCAGGTCCAGGTCGTGGGTGATCATCACGACGGACAAGCCAAACTCCGCTCGCAGGTTCAGCAACAGGGCGTCCAGCCCCGCAGCACTGTGCGGGTCCAGTCCTGCGGTGGGCTCATCCAGAAACAGTAGCTCTGGTTCCAGTGCCAGCGCCCGGGCCAGTGCAGCCCGTTTGAGCATGCCGCCGCTGATTTCGGATGGCAGCTGCTGGCCGACTTCAGCCTGAAGCCCTACGGCCAATAACTTGGACATCGCAATGGCATCGACCTCTGCATCGCTCAACCGGCGGTGCTCCCGCAAGGGCAGGCCAATGTTTTCCAGCACCGTCAGCGAGCCAAACAAGCCCCCCTGCTGGAACAGCACCCCAAACCGCTGGCGCAGCGCCAGTGCGGCCGCAGCGGTGATGTGGGCCAGGTCGGTGCCCAGCACCCGTACGCTGCCTTCGTTGGGGGTGTGCAAGAGGATCATTTCCCGCAACAGCGTGGACTTGCCGGTTCCGCTGCCACCAATCACCGCAAAGATTTCTCCCCTGCGCACTTCGAGGTCAACACCCTGATGCACCACATGGCTGCCAAAGCGCGTTACTACGCCTTGCATATGGATCACCAGATCTGTGGCGGGTGTAGGGGGCGCCATGTCAGAGGCCCAGCACACTGAAGGCCACCGAGAACAGGGCGTCGGCGAGGATGACCAGAAAGATGGCTTGCACCACGGCGCGCGTGGTTTGCAGCCCCACACCGTCCGCACCGCCCTGGGTGCGAAAACCCTGAAAGCACCCCACCATGGCAACGATGACGGCGAACACCGGTGCCTTGCCAAGGCCCACCAGGTACGAGGTGGTGCTGACGGCGTGGGGAAAACGGTCCAAAAAATCACTGAACTGAATGCCCAGCTGCACGCGTGCCATCAGCATGCCGCCAACGACGCCCAGCACGTCGGCAAACACGGTGAGCAAGGGCAGTGCAATGGCCAAAGCAATGACTTTGGGGAGGACCAGCATGTCCAGCGGTGCAATGCCCAGGGTGCGCATGGCATCGATCTCCTGGGTCACGGCCATGGTGCCTATCTGTGCGGCATAGGCGGACCCAGAGCGTCCGGCAATGATGATGGCAGTCATGAGCGGAGCAAACTCGCGCAGCATGGACAAGCCCACCAAATCCGTGACGTAAATCCCCGCGCCGTACTGGCGCAGCTGGTCCGCCCCCTGGTAGGCCACCACGATGCCCAAGAGAAACGAAAGCAGGCCGACGATGGGCAGGGCATCAAAGCCCGCGCTGCGCAGGTTGAAGAGTATGGGGCGCCATCGCACCAAAGAGGGGTGGCGCAGCCAAGCTGCCAGCGCCATGGTGTTTTCGCCCAGAAAGCCCAGCATGGTGAAAGCCTGTTTCCAGAGGGCTTCGGTGTTGCGGCCGACACGCTCTAGCAGCGGCACGCGGGAAAGCACGGTGTCGCCCATGGATCTCCTTGAGGTGGTGTGCTGTATTTGGGTGCAGTGTGCAGACGATGTGCGCTGAGGTCCGTGTGATGGCGCACTGAACTGCCTGCAGGCCAATCGCATGATGGGGCGTCACTACACCCACGGAGGTACACCATGCACCACGTCACCATGCCCGACAAAACCACGCTCTACCTCAAGGACTGGGGCACCGGAAAACCGGTGATCCTGCTCGCGGGCTGGCCCCTGAGTGCCGACAGCTGGGACGACCAGGCCCTGGTGCTGGCCGGGTCGGGCTATCGTGTTATTGCGTACGACCGGCGTGGCTTTGGACGCTCATCCCAGCCCTGGGGCGGCTATGACTACGACACGCTTTCGGATGACCTGGCCACGGTGATCCAGCAAACTGGCGCAGAAGACACCATGCTGGTGGGCTTCTCGATGGGCGGTGGCGAGGTTGCCCGCTACATGTCCCGCCACGCTGGCAAGTCAGTCAGTAAGGCCGTGCTGGTGTCCTCTGTCGTGCCCTGCATGTTGAAGTCCGACGATAACCCCGATGGCACCGAGCAGTCCGTTTTCGATGCCATGGCCGCACGCATTCGGGAGGACCGAGCGCAGTTTTTTGCCGGTTTCTTCAAGGACTTCTTTGGGGTGGGCATGCTGACCCATCCGGTGAGCAACGAATTGATCGATTGGGCACGGGCGCAGGCCATGCAGGCCAGCCTGCGCGCCACGCTGGAATGCGTGAAGTCGTTTTCCACCACCGACTTCCGAACGGACCTGGCCGCGTTCCAGGTGCCCACGCTCATCCTCCATGGTACGGCGGACAAGACCGTTCCCATCGCGGCTTCTGCCAAGGCTGCGTATGTGGGCATTGCCAAATCCACGTTGACCGAGTATGACGGTGCGCCCCATGGCCTGTTCGCCACGGACAAGCACCGGCTCAGCGAAGACCTGCTGGATTTCATCCGGCAGTAACGCCACCGCGTCAGACCGAAGACAGGCTGGCGACCGTGTCAGTGTCAGCGCCGCTTGCAACAGCGCAGGCCCCACCGGGCTGCAAGACCGAATGGCCCGGTTCATATCGATGAGGAAGATGGGTTTGCGGATGCGGTCCAGCACGGTGTGATCCGCGGCGGGATGCGCCGTGGCCTGATTCAACAGGTGCTTCATGTCGTGCTCCGCAAGGTTGCTGGTGTCTCCAGATGCATTCCAGCATAGGTACTGTCCTGGGATGGGTCTGTACGCTGACGCACGCTGGCCGTTCGAGCCATTTTGGTGTCGATCCTGGTGTATGTGAGTTGACGCACAGACCTCTCGCACCCAGCCTTTTAAGGTGGAGCCCAGAGCCCCATCCACTGCGCCATCGCAGCAACCCTCTACTCTTTGAAAGAACACACATGCAAAAATTCACTACCCTAGCCCTACCTTTTGTCTTGCTGCTGGCCATCAGTAGCAGCGTATTCGCGGCCCCCATGTCCAAGGTGGAATACAAAACCGCCAAGGAGGCGATTTCTGCCCAGTACAGTGCCGACAAGACGGCCTGCAGTGCCAGCATGGGCAATGCCAAAGACATTTGCATTGAAGAAGCCAAAGGCCGCGAAAAGGTGGCCAAGGCTGAGCTTGAGGTGAGCTATAGCCCCTCGGAAAAGCACAGCTACGACGTGCGCATTGCCAAGGCCGATGCTGCGTTTGCCGTGGCCAAGGAGAAATGCGATGACGCCACCGGCAATGCCAAGGACGTATGCCGCAAGGAAGCCAAGAGCCAGTATGTGGCCGCCAAGGCCGATGCCAAGTTGAGCGAAACCAAGTCAGAAAACAACGCCGAGGCCCGCAAGACGATGGACGGCGCCAAGACCGTTGCGGATGACAAGAATGCTGTTGCGCAGAAGAACGCTGCGATGGACAAGCAGGAAGCGTCCTATGCGCTGGCCAAAGAGAAATGCGATGCCTTCGCCAGCGATGTCAAGGCCAATTGCATCAAGGATGCCAAAGCCAAGTTTGGCCAGAACTGAAATCTATTTCCATTTTTATGAAAGTCCAACCCATGACTGAATTGAACCACCTGAGTGACGGCATCGCCCACGAAGCCGGCTCCCTTGAAACCAGCGTCCATGGCGCCATTGACCGCCTCGCAGGCGTTGCCGCACAGACGGGTGAAAAACTGGAACTGGCGGGCCATAAGCTCCAGGACGCCCAGTCGCGCGTCACCGCGGAATGCCGCAACCTCGTCCAAAAGAACCCTCTCACCTCGGTGGGTGTGGCGCTGGTGTCTGGCTTGCTGCTGGGATGGGTGGTGCGCCGCCGCTGAATGCGCAATGCCCCTTGGGTGCATTGCCGCTTGGGATATCAAAGCTGGGTCTTGAAGAAATTGAAGGCCTGGACAAAGCTGTCGCGCACCTTGTCCATTTCTGCCCCCATCTTCTCCCATGACTCTTCACTGGCAGCCCGGACCTCGCACATCTTCCGCTGCCTCCATGGCCCGCCTTTCCAGCGAGGTGATGGTGAGGTTCAGGTTATCGGGCTGCCCTTTCCGGCCGGTATCCACTCCCCGCAAGCTACGGCCAGCCAGGGGTGCTCAGAGCGGGTGAGGTACAGGCTGCGCTGGTACAGCGCGCCCACGCAGCAGTTTGGGTTTGCATGGTGTCCTTTTCTTCACGTGCGTTCACGGGGAGGAGAACACAGCTTGCGCCGGGTGGGTTTTGCTGTCCGTGCGCTAGCGCATACAAGACATAGTCCATTGGGTATGCCATCGCACAGACGCTCGGCGGGCGGCGCCATAGTCTTCGCCTACCCCCGACAGTGTGTGCATTGCGAGTGGTTTGTTTTCCATTTTCAAATTAACCAAGGATGCTCCATGCAAAAACTCTCAACCCTTCTGGCCGTCGCAACGACTGCCATTGCCCTCTCCCCTCTCTATGTCTTCGCGGCACCGCCTGCACAACCTGTGAATGGCTACTTGGTCGATGGCGGTGGTGAGTTTGTCAAGAATGCGTCGGGCGAGTGCTGGCGCCTAGGCGCCTGGACACCGGCGCTGGCCATGGAGCCCTGTGACCCCGTGATCAAGGCCGTGGCCGCAGCGGCGCCCCAGCCGGCACCTGAGGTGGCCCCTGCACCCATGCCCGCGCCAGTGCCCGCGCCCATTGCACCGGTCGCGCAAAAACTGCGCTATTCCGGAGATGCCCTGTTTGGCTTTGACAAGGCCACGCTGCAACCCGAAGGCAAGACCGTGCTGAACGATCTGGTCCGCGAGCTGCAGGGCGCCACCTACGAAAAGGTGACCGTCACCGGCCACACCGACCGCCTGGGCAGCAATGCCTATAACCAGAAGCTGTCGGAGCAACGCGCGCAGACCGTGCGTGACTACCTGATTGGTCAGAACGTGGGCGCCAACGTGATTGCAGCCCAGGGCCTGGGCGAAACCCAGCCAACCACCGAGACCGCAGCCTGCAAGGGCCGCAAGAGCGCCAAGCTGATTGCCTGCCTGCAGCCAGACCGCCGTGTGGAAGTAGAAATGTCGGGCACCAAGACGGTGACGCCCGCGCAGTAGCTATCAAATTAATAGCTGCTAGCGCATATTTCATAAGGGCTTGCGGTTGATTTTGTATAGAAAAGGCACCCAAGGGTGCCTTTTCTGCATGGGCTGACTGCTGGGGCTTACTTCTGGATGGCGATCTGATTCACCACCGTCTGCACGCCTTCCACCCTACGGGCCACGTCCACGGCGTGGTCGATCTGTGCCTGGGTAGCGACGAAGCCGCTGAGCTGCACTTCGCCCTTGCGGGTGACCACTGCAATTTCAAAGCTCTTGATCGCCGGATCGGCGAGCAGGGCGGCCTTGACCCGCGCCGTGACCACGGTGTCGTCCACGGCGTTTCCGATGGTGGCCTGACCTTCCTTGATCGTCATGGCGTCGACTATGGCCTTGGCCCCTTCCACCCCACGGGCAATGGAGATGGCCCGGTCGGCCTGGGCACGGTTGTCCACAAAGCCGCTGAGTTGCACCGTGCCCTTGCGGGTCTCCACCTTGATGTCAAAGCCCTTGGTCTCGTCGTGCTCAATCAGCGCGGACTTGACCCGGGTGGTGACCACGGTGTCGTCGATTTCCGTGCCCACGGTGGTCTCGGGTGCCGTGGTGGCCACCGGGGTGTCGGCCTTGGGCGAGCACCCCATGACCGAGAGCGCAAGACCAGCGGACAGCGCGAGGCCAAAGGCAATGGAGGTGAGGGTGAATGGCGCGCGAGCAGGCATGGTGGTTCCTTGTGAAGTTGGGGGATGGAGGCACTGTCGGCCCCAACCGGCATCGGGTCTGTGCGTGCTCGCACAGACCCCGGAGCGGGCGCTGACTACGCTGGCCTGGAGACTGCAACGGGTCTTGTCGTGATTCCCACGCAGGTCAACCGGCTGTCTACCCGTGAGAGGCCCTGACCCTTGAAAGCAAGTTACCCGGACCTGCGCGCCGCCATTACCCGCGGTATTGCGCGTGTGCAAACCCTGGCAGGTGGACGCAACACCGTCGCCGCCGAGGCCCCCCTGCGGGCCGAGCTGTTCAACGCCGAGCAAATGGAGCGCCACGGCAAAACCCTGGCCGCCAGCCATTCCTTGCTGCGTGGCCGTGGGCGGGAGCAGCTGCTGGACCGCTTGGCCGACAACGACGACGTGCTGCACGAGGCCTGCGACTTGCTGATGGACGCAGTCAAAACCGGGCGCCGCATTACCCCCGCTGGCGAATGGCTGCTGGACAACTTCTACCTCATTGAAGAACAGGTGCTGACCGCGCGTGTGCACTTCCCCAAGGGCTACAGCCGCGGTTTGCCGTTGCTCGCCAGCGGCCCCTCCAAGGGGCTGCCGCGTGTGTATGACATTGCGCTAGAGGTGATCTCGCATGGTGACGGCCGGGTGGACCCCGAGAACCTCAACCGCTTCGTGGCGGCCTACCAGAAGAGCTCGGTGCTCAAGCTCGGTGAGTTGTGGGCCATTCCCATCATGCTGCGCCTGGCGCTGATCGAGAACCTGCGCCGCATCAGTGCGCGGGTGGCGCAGTCCATGGTGGAGCGCAGCTTGGCGGCCACCTGGGCTGAGCAGATGATGGAGGTGGCCGAACGCGACCCCAGCAGCCTGATCCTGGTGATTGCCGACATGGCGCGGTCCAACCCACCGTTGGTAAACGCCTTTGTGGCCGAGCTGGCGCGCCGCCTGCAGGGGCATAGCTCAGCGCTGGCCCTGCCACTCACCTGGATAGAGCAGCGCCTGTACGAGTCGGGCCAGACCACCGAGCAGATGGTGCACGCGGAAACCCAGAACCAGGCCATCAACCAGGTGTGCATGAGCAACACCATTGGCAGCCTGCGCTTTTTGGGGGCCATGGACTGGCGCGAGTTCGTCGAGTCCATGAGCATGGTGGACCACAAGCTGCGCGAAGACCCCGGTGGGGTCTATGCCCAGATGGATTTCCACACGCGCGACCGCTACCGCCACGCGGTGGAGAAGATTGCGCGCCGTACCCATCTGTCCGAAACCGATGTGGCACGCAAAGCCATCCAACTGGCATACCAGCCAGTGACATCCCATGCCTCGGGCGATGTGCGGCGCAGCCACGTGGGCTATTTCTTGGTGGACAAGGGGCTAGCCCAGCTGGAGCGGGCATCGCAGGCACCCTTGGGACTGGGCGAGAGTGTGGTCCGGTTGGTGCGCAGGTTTCCGGTGCCGGTGTATCTGGGGGGCATAGGGCTGCTTACGGCATGGTTCACCTGGAGCCTGCTGGTCCGTGCCCATGGGCAGGGCCTGAACCTCTGGATGTTGGCCGGCGTGGGCGTAGCCACCGTGCTGGCAACCAGCCAGCTGGCAGTCACGCTGGTGAACTGGCTGGCCACGCTCATCACCGTACCGCGCACGCTGCCACGCATGGATTTTTCCAAAGGCATTGCGCCATCGTCCCGCACGCTGGTCGTGGTGCCCACCATGCTGAACACCGGCGAAAGCATTGATGCGCTGCTGCAAGACTTGGAGGTGCGCTACCTGGCCAACCAGGACGACTGCCTGCATTTCGGCTTGCTCACGGACTTGCTGGATGCTACGCAGGAATCGCTGGAGAGCGACGCGGCGCTGGAGGCACGGGTGGCGCTGGGCATAGCGGGCCTGAATGCCAAGTACCCGCGCCCGGGCAACGATGTGTTCTTCCTGTTCCACCGGCCCCGCTGCTGGAACGCGCAGGAGCGCCTCTGGATGGGCTATGAGCGCAAGCGCGGCAAGCTGGCTGCGCTCAATGCGCTGCTGCGCGGCGGCTCTGCGCAGGCATTCTCTCTGGTGGTGGGCGACACCACCGTGCTGCAGCAGGTGCAGTACGTGATCACGCTGGACACTGATACGCAGCTGCCGCGCGATGCGGCGCGTGCCTTTGCCGGCACCCTGGCCCATCCGCTGAACCGGCCGCATTTCGACGTGGACCTGCAGCGCGTGACCGAGGGCTACGGCATTCTGCAACCGCGCATGGCCGTGAGCCTGCCGGGCACCAACCGCTCGCGCTATGCCCAGCTGTGCGGCAACGACCCCGGCATGGACCCCTACACCCGCGCGGTGTCGGATGTCTACCAGGACCTGTTCCATGAAGGCTCCTTCATCGGCAAGGGTATTTACGATGTGGACGCCTTCGAGCGCGCGCTCAATGGCCGCTTCCCCGAGAACCGCATCCTCAGCCACGACCTGCTGGAGGGCTGCTACGCCCGTGCCGGCCTGCTCAGCGATGTGCAGCTCTACGACGACTACCCCACGCGCTATGACGCGGACATGCAGCGCCGCCACCGCTGGACGCGCGGCGATTGGCAGATCGCCGCCTGGCTGCTCTCCCGCGTGCCAGGGCCTGGCGCCCAGCGGGTGCGCAACCCGCTGTCCCGGTTGTCGCAATGGAAGATCATGGACAACCTGCGGCGCAGCCTGGTGCCTGCGAGCGTGGTGGGCCTGCTGGTATTGGGGTGGACCCAGATGGTGGCGTTTGGGCCCTGGACCGCTGCGCTTTTGGGTATTCTGTTTTTTGAACCCGCGCTGAGCACTGTGGTGAGCCTGGTACGCAAGCCCAAGGGCCTGTCCCTGGGGCAGCACGCTATGGCGGTGTGGCAATCGACGCTGCGCCGACTGGCTCAGGCCACGCTCACGCTGGCCACGCTGCCCTACGAGGCCTATTTCAGCCTCGACGCCATAGGCCGCACCATCGCACGCATGCAGTTCACGCACCGCAAACTGCTGGAGTGGAGCCCCTCGGGCGCGTCATCCAGCCAGTCGTCGCGGCCCGGTGGGGTGCGCGATCTTGTGCAGACCTGGGCCACCATGTGGGCTGGCCCAGTGCTCGCTCTGGGCCTTGCGGTGTTGCTGCTGAATACCCGGGCGATGGCCTTGTGGGTGGCGGCACCCGTGCTGGTGCTGTGGTTGGTCTCTCCGGTACTGGCCTGGTGGCTCAGCCGGCCGCTGCCAGAGCGGTCTGCGCGCTTCAAGCCGGAGCAGGTGCAGTTCCTGCACACCCTGGCGCGCAAAACCTGGCGCTACTTCCACACCTTTGTGAATGCCGAGGAAAACTGGCTGCCACCTGACAACTTTCAGGAGCACCCGGTGGCCGTGGTGGCGCACCGCACGTCTCCCACCAACATGGGGCTGGCGCTGCTGGCTAATCTGGCCGCGTACGATTTCGGCTACATCCCCACCGGCGGCTTGCTCACGCGCACGGCTGACGCCCTGCGGACCATGCAGACCCTGGAGCGGTATGAAGGCCACTTCTACAACTGGTACGACACCCTGACGCTGAACCCGCTGGCGCCGCGCTACATCTCATCGGTGGACAGTGGCAACCTGTCAGGGCATTTGCTGACCCTGCGCGCCGGCCTCAACGGCCTGGCCGACCAGCCCGTCCTGAACCCCCGCCTGTTCGACGGGCTGGGGCACACACTGGCCAATTTGCGCGAAGCGCTAGGCACCGACGTGCCTTTTGCGCTGAGCCAGGCGGTGACCCAGGTGCAGACCGACATCGAATCGGCCTGCGACGCCAAGCCCGCCACCGTCGCGTCGGCGCGGCGTTGGCTGGAGACCATTGCGGCCTCTTGCGTGGCGTTGGACCAGGCGGTGGGCCAGCCCGCAGCCGGGCAGGTGCGCCCGGATCTGGTCGCCTGGTCTGCCAGCTTGCGCGCCGAGTGCGAGGCGCATGGGGCAGAGCTGGATTTTTTGGTGCCCTGGAAGGCGCTGCCCGCAGGCTTGCCGGCCTTGCCCGGCCTGGGCGCCATGGCCACGCTGCGCGAGCTGGCTGCCCTGCAGGACACACTGAGCCATGCCCTGAGTCAACTGCCCCAAGACACGCGGGTGGCCGACCTGTTGCCGCAAGTGGCGCTGGCCAGCCAGCGCGCCCGAGAGCGCATCGCCAGCCTGGAGGCATTGTCGGCTCAGGCCACCACGCTGGCGCGCGCCAACTACGCCCTGCTGTACGACACGGGGCGCCACCTGCTGACCATCGGCTACAACGTGGACGAGCACCGGCGTGACGCCGCGCACTATGACCTGCTGGCGTCGGAAGCGCGCTTGTGCAGTTTCCTGGCCATTGCCCAGGGTGACATTCCGCAGGACAACTGGTTTGCGCTGGGGCGCCTGCTCACGGTGTCGGGTGGCGAGCCCACCCTGTTGTCGTGGAGTGGCTCCATGTTTGAGTACCTCATGCCCATGCTGGTGATGCCCACCTACGCCAACACGCTGCTGGACCAGACCTGCCAGGCCGTGGTGAAGCGGCAAATGGCCTACGCCGCCACGCGCGGTGTGCCATGGGGCATTTCCGAGTCGGGCTACAACGCCGTGGATGCGGCGCTGAACTACCAGTACCGCGCCTTTGGCGTGCCGGGGCTGGGCCTCAAGCGGGGGCTGGCCGAAGACCTGGTGATTGCACCCTATGCCAGCGCCATGGCGCTGATGGTGAACCCCCAGGCTGCCTGCCAGAACCTGGAGCGCCTGACGGCCATGGGATTGAAGGGCGACTACGGCATGTACGAGGCGGTGGACTACACGCTGGCGCGCTTGCCGCGCGCCCAGTCCAGTGCCGTGGTGCGGTCCTTCATGGTGCACCACCAGGGCATGGGCTTTCTGGCCATGGCCTATGTGCTGTTGGACCAGCCCATGCAGCAGCGCTTCCAGGCCGACCCCATGTTCCGTGCCACGGACCTGCTGCTGCAGGAGCGCACGCCGGGCGCCGTAGCATTCCATGTGCGCAACCCCGAGATTGCCGATGTGCGCACGCTCTCCACCGGCCCCGAAATGCCCATGCGCGTGCTGCGCAATACCGATACGGCCATTCCCGAGGTGCAGCTGTTGTCCAACGGGCGCTACCACGTGATGGTCAGCCAGGCGGGCGGTGGCTACAGCCGCTGGAAAGACATCGCGGTGACGCGCTGGCGCGAGGATGGCACTACCGACCACTGGGGCAACTTCTGCTACCTGCGCGATGTGGGTACTGGTGAATTCTGGTCCACCGCCCACCAGCCCACGCTGGCGAAGGCCGACAGCTACGAGGCCATTTTTTCCGAAGGCCGCGCCGAGTTTCGCCGGCGCGACCACGACTTTGAAACCCACACTGAAATCGTGGTGTCGCCCGAAGACGACATGGAGCTGCGGCGCCTGCGTATCACCAACCGATCGCGCACACGTCGCTTCATCGAGGTCACCAGCTATGCCGAGGTGGTGCTGGGCGCGGCTGCGGCAGACGCGGCACATCCGGCCTTCAGCAACCTGTTTGTGCAAACCGAAATCCTGCAAGACCGGCAGGCCATTCTGTGCAACCGGCGCCCACGTTCTAACGGCGAGCATGCGCCGTGGATGTTCCATCTGATGGCGGTGCATGGGGCCGAGTCTGGCGCTGCATCCTATGAGACGGACCGCATGCGCTTTGTGGGACGCACTCGGGGCGTGGATGCACCCCAGGCCATGGAAGGCATGGCTGCGCTCTCCAACAGCCAGGGCGCCGTGCTGGACCCCTGTGTGGCCATTCGCAAGCAAATCCTGCTGGAGCCGCAGCAGACTGTGACCATCGACATGGTGTACGGCGTGGCCGACACGCGCGACGCTGCGCAGGGTCTGGTTGGCAAGTACCGCGACCGGCACCTGGCCGACCGCGTGTTTGACCTGGCTTGGACCCACAGCTGGGTCAATCTGCAGCAGATCAACGCCTCCGAATCGGACGCGCAGCTGTATGCGCGGCTGGCCAGTTCGGTGATTTACGTGAACCCCACGCAACGCGCGGATGCGGTCGTGCAGGCGCGCAACCGCCGCGGGCAGTCAGGCCTGTGGGGCTACGGCATCTCGGGTGACCTGCCCATTGTGTTGCTGCAAATTGGCAGCCAGGCCAACATCGAGCTGGTGCGCCAACTGGTGCAGGCCCATGCCTACTGGCGCCTCAAAGGGTTGTCCGTGGACCTGGTCATCTGGAACGAGGACCACGCGGGCTACCGCCAGCTGCTTCAAGAGCAGATCATGGGTCTGATTGCGGCGGGCATGGAGGCTAACTTCACCGATCGGCCCGGCGGCATTTTTGTGCGCGCTGCCGAGCAAATCTCCAGCGAAGACCGCACCCTGTTCCTGACCGTGGCGCGTGTGGTCATCACCGACACACGGGGCACGCTGGCCGACCAGGTCAACCGGCGCAGCACCAAGGAGCCGCGCGAAGCGCAGCTGGCCCGTTTGCCGTCCGGCCGCGTCCGCCGCGCCGAGCCTATGTTGTCGCCCAACGCAACCGCAGGCGAGCGCTTGTTCTTCAACGGCCTGGGCGGCTTCTCGGCGGATGGACGTGAGTACGTCATCACCTCCCGCCGTGGGCAGACCACGCCGGCGCCATGGGTGAATGTGATTGCCAATGCCCGCTTTGGCACGGTGATCTCAGAAAGTGGCTCGGCCTACACCTGGAGCGAGAACGCGCATGAGTTCCGCTTCACACCGTGGGCCAATGACGCCGTGGGCGACGGCAGTGGCGAAGCCATTTACCTGCGCGATGAGGAGACCGGGGCCTTCTGGTCGCCCACGCTGCTGCCCTGTGGCGGCCCTACGCCCTATGTCACGCGCCATGGCTTTGGCTACAGCGTGTTCGAGCATGAAGAAGACGGCATTCACAGTGCGCTGACCGTGTTTGTGGACTTGGAGGCCGCCATCAAGTTCTCGGTGCTGAAGGTGCGCAACCAGTCTGGCCGTGCGCGCAAGTTGTCGGCCACTGGCTATGTGGAGTGGGTGATGGGCGACCTGCGATCGAGGGCTGCCATGTACATCAGCACCGAGGTGGAGCCCACCACGGGCGCCATTCTGGCGCGCAATCCCTACAACCCTGACTTTGGAGACCGCGTGGCCTTCTTCGATGCCGATGGCGCCACACGCGGTGCCAACGTCAGCTTCACGGGGGACCGTCGCGAGTTTCTGGGTCGCAACCGCACCCTGAAAAATCCGGCGGCCATGGGGCGCACCCAACTCTCCAACCGCGTGGGCGCGGGCATGGACCCCTGTGCGGCGCTGCAAGTGCCGTTTGAGCTGGTGGATGGTCAGGAGCGCGAGATTGTTTTCCGCTTGGGCGCCACAGGGCGCAGGGGGCTGGACGATGCCACCGCCATGGCGCTGCATCTGCGTGAACCGCAGGCCGTGCAGGGCGCCCTGCAGGCTGTGCACACCTACTGGGCCCACACCTTGGGCGCGGTGCAGGTGCAAACGCCGGACCCTGCGCTGAATGTGCTGGCCAATGGGTGGCTGGTCTACCAAACCATGGCTTGCCGCCTGTGGGCACGCAGCGGCTACTACCAATCGGGCGGCGCCTTTGGTTTTCGCGACCAGTTGCAAGACTGCATGGCGCTGGTGCATACGCAGCCACAGCTGCTGCGCGAGCACATCGTGCGCTGTGCGGCGCACCAGTTTGTGGATGGCGATGTGCAGCACTGGTGGCACCCGCCCCAAGGGCGTGGCGTGCGCACCCATTGCTCTGACGACTTCTTGTGGCTGGCGCAAGCGGTGTGCCGCTATGTGTTGGCCACCGGCGAACGTCAGGTGCTGGAGGAGCGCATTCCCTTCCTGGAGGGCCGCCCGGTCAACCCCGAGGACGAGTCGTACTACGACTTGCCAACCCCATCGACCCAGGTGGATACGCTGTACGAGCACTGTGTGCGCGCCATCCGCCGGGGGCTGCCCCGCGGTGAGCGGGGCTTGCCCCTGATGGGTGCGGGGGACTGGAACGACGGCATGAACATGGTGGGCCACCAGGGCAAAGGGGAGAGCGTGTGGCTGGCCTTCTTCCAGTACGACACGCTGGTGCGCTTCAGCAGCCTGGCGCGCGCGCATGGCGACCAGGCGTTTGCCCAGGAGTGCCTGGCAGAAGCTGACCAGTTGCGCCACGCCATCGACCAACATGGCTGGGATGGTGGCTGGTACCGGCGCGCCTACTTTGACGACGGCACGCCACTGGGCTCTGCGCAAAATACCGAATGCCAGATAGACGCGGTGGCGCAGAGTTGGTCGGTGTTGTCAGGGGCTGGCGACCCGGCGCGCACACGCCTGGCCATGGATGCGCTAGACCAGCGCCTGGTTCGCCGCGACGATGCGCTGATCCAACTGCTCACGCCGCCGTTTGACACCTCGGACCTCAACCCCGGCTACATCAAGGGCTATGTGCCCGGCGTGCGAGAGAACGGCGGGCAATACACCCACGCGGCCATCTGGACCGCCATGGCGTTTGCAGCCTCGGGCGACGCGCGCCGTGCCTGGGAGTGCTTTGACCTGATCAACCCGGTGCACCACGGAAGCACGGCCGCGGCCATTGCCACCTACAAGGTGGAGCCCTATGTGGTGGCGGCCGACGTGTACGCGGTGGACCCGCACCGCGGCCGCGGTGGCTGGACCTGGTACACCGGGTCGGCCAGCTGGATGTACCGCCTGGTGTTGGAGTCGCTGCTGGGTGTGCGGCTGGAGGCGGGGCTCTTGCACTTTGCACCCTGCCTGCCTGCGGGCTGGCCAGGGTTCACGCTGCGCTACCGCTGCCAGAGCACCATGTATGCGATCGTGGTCAACAAGGTGGATGGCACGCAGGCCGGGGTGCGTGTGTGGCTGGATGGTGAAGAGCAGGCCGCCGCGGCTGTGATGCTGGTGGACGATCTGCAGAACCATGCGGTGGAAGTGCGGGTGACACACGTGGTGGCATAGGGCCCGGTGCCGGTGCGCAAGGCACGAGCATGCTACTTATTTTGTAGCTGCTCGCGCATATTTCACGGGGTCCGGAGGGCTAAATGACCTCCGGCATGCCGCTGGCCAGGGAGCGGGAAATGGCCAGACCAATGCGCGTGGCCTCCATGGCGTCGTCCAGCGTGAGCGTGAGGGCGCGCTCGCCGCGGCAGGCCGCTACAAAGTCGCCCATCTCGGCCGCAAACGCTGTCTCAAAGCGCTCGTAAAAGTCCTTGAGCACCGCGTGGCGCACGCCATGCGCGTCGCTGCGCACCACGCGGTCGCGGGCGGCATGTTCGCCTACCAGCAGTTTGCCAGCGGTGCCAATGACTTCCGTGGTGGTCTCATGGCCGTGGGCCATGGTGCGCGAGGCGTAGAAGACGGCCTTGGCGCCGCCCTCAAAGTCGACGATGGCCAGGCCGTTGTCTACATCACCAAACTCGGCCAGGCCGGGGTGCAGGGCGATGGTGCCGGTGGCGTAGGCACGCAGCGCCTTGGGGCGGCCCAGCATCCAGCGTGCCAGGTCAATGTCGTGCACGCTGCAGTCCATGAAGATGCCGCCGGAGGTGGGGGCGAACTTCACGAAAAAGCCATCGGGGTCATTCTGGTCGCAGGTTTGCGAACGCACGATGAAGGGGCGACCGATCTCGCCTGCCTCAATACTGGCCTGGGCCGCACGGTAGCTGGGGTCAAAGCGGCGCACAAAGCCCACCATGGCTACCAGCTCCGGGTGTTTGGCCGCTTCGGCCAGCACGCGTTCGCAATCGGGCAGGTTCAGGGCCAGGGGCTTTTCTACGAACACGTGCTTGCCCGCCTGCAAGGCTGCAATGGCTTGGTCGGCGTGCAGGGAGGTGGGGGTGACCAGCACCACTGCATCGATGTCGGGGTTGGCCAGCAGGTCTTCATAGCGGCTGTAAACCTGCGCGATGCCGAGCTGCTCTGTCGCATAGACACGCTCGGACTCTACCGGGCTGCAGGCGGCGGTCAGGGTGCAATTGCGGGTGCCAAATGCCAGGGCTTGTGCGTGGCGTTGGCCCAGGCGGCCCAGACCCACGATGCCAATTCGCAAAGAGGTGGTCATGCTGCGGCTCAGAACGTGATGATCTGGTTGCTGGCGGCGCTCTGTGCGGCGGCATCGGCCAGGATTTGCGCATCCACGCCGTCCTGCACCGTGGTGCGGAAGCTGCCGCCGTTTTGCAGCTGGGTAAAGAAGTGTTCGATCTCCAGACGGTAGGCCGCGGCATAGCGCTGCAGGAAGAAGGCTTCGGGGTTGTCTTGCGCGGTGCCTTGGGCGGTGGCCTGGGTCACTTCGCTGGGGCGGTGGTTGCCACATTGCAGCATGCCCTTGGAGCCAATCACTTCAAAGCGCTGGTCGTAGCCATAGGCGGCGCGGCGCGTGGTGTTGATCTGGCACAGGCGGCCCTTGACGGTTTTGATGGTGACGGCGGTGCAGTCAAAGTCGCCAGCCTTGCCGATGGCGGGGTCGGTCAGGCACGAACCCGTAGCGCTGAGCCAGGCCGCGCGGTCGCCATCGCCACACAGAATCCAACGGAACACGTCAAAGTCGTGGATCAGCATGTCGCGGAAGATGCCGCCGGACTGCTGGATGTACTCCACCGGCGGAGCGCCGGGGTCGCGGCTGGTGATGACCAGCATCTCGGGGTTGCCGATGTCGCCCCGGTCCAGGCGGGTTTTGGCCTCGTTGAACGTGGGGTCGAAGCGGCGCTGGAAGCCGATCATGCAGGCCACACCGGCGGCCGACACGGCTTGCGCCACTGCCTCGGCGCGTTGTACCGACAAGTCCACGGGTTTTTCGCAGAAGATGTGTTTGCCGGCAGCCGCGGCGCGTGCGATCAGGTCGCTGTGTGTCGTGGTGGGCGAGCAGATGGCGACGGCATCGATGCTCTTGTCGGCAAAGACCGTGTCGATGTCGGCCACTTGGGCACCCAGGTGTTGGGCCAGATCGGCAGCAGCAGCGGGTACGGCGTCGCAGATGTACTTGAGTTGCACGCCCGATTGGGCGGCAAGGTTGGTGGCGTGAATGCGGCCAATGCGACCAGCGCCGAACACTGCAACGTGCTTCATGAAAGTTCCTGTCTCCGTATGTTTATGGGATATCTCGTCGCGCGTGACGCGAAGACAGGACTATACGAAAAATTACCGCCAATGGAAATATTTTTCCAAAATAAATTTAAAGTGAAATATTAATTTATTTTCTTGTGTCAGGTCTGTGCGGGGGCCGAGGTTGGGCGGTAAGGCAGCTCCAGCGCGTAGGCCAGGGAAATGAACAGGCTTTGGGCCAGGCCCATGGTGCTGGTCAGTGCCCGGAAGCCGAAGGTCGAGTTGTCCTGCACGATCAGGATGGCTTCAGCGTCCTTGGCCAGCGGGCTCATGCGACTGTCGGTGATGGCGATCACGCGCGCCCCCCGTTCTTGCGCCAGGGCCACGGCTGCCAGTGTCTCTTCCGCATAGGGTGCAAACGAAATGGCCAGCATCACGTCACCCGTGCGCACCGAGCGCATCTGTCCCAAATGCATATTGCCCAGGGCCGACATTAGGCACACGCGTTTGTCGGTGTGTTGCAGCGCGTAGTCCAGGTAGACCGCAATGGGAAACGACCGGCGTGACGCCGCGATCCAGATGCAGTCGGTCTTGCGCAGCATGTCTACGGCTTTTTTGAAGGTAGTCTCATCCAGGTTGGCCTCCAGCTCGTGCATGGCGGCCTGGCTGCCAGCCAAAAACTCGCGCGCAATTTCGACGCTGGAGAGGCTGCCCGCACCGGAGTCGATGATGTCGCGAATGCGTGCACGGTAGTTGCGACTGGGGGCCAACTGGCGCGTCAAACCCTCGCGGAAGACGACCTGCATCTCGGAGAAGCCGGAGAAGCCGAAGTGCTTGGCAAAGCGCACCACCGCCGAGGGTTGTACCTGGCAGCTGGCGGCCAGCTGCTGGATGCCTTCAATGCCGATGTGGTCGCGGTGCTGCTCCACGTATTTGGCAATCACTTTGAGCTGCTTGCTCAGCGTGTCGTACTCCGCCGTGATGCGTGCGATGAACTGATCGACGGGGGTCTTGTCGTTGCCCTTGGATGCCATGTCCTGAGTCTTTCTTAGGTCGTATGGGAGGATGCCCGTCGTGGAAAACAATTTCTCCCCGTATTCTGATTGAAAACAGCGTTCTTTTTACTCAGGTGCTTCCCGCGGGAGACGCTTGTTTTGTCAGGCGAGATAGGGTTGCTGGCTCATGTTTTCGGCGAAATGGAGCCGAAAGTCACCGGGCTTTCCCGGCTGGCTGAGAGACGCGGGGGCCATGCCCAGCGAGGCCATCACGTGCTGTAGGGCGCGGATGGCTTGGGTGTCCGGGTCTTGGTCGATCACCACGTCCAAGACGCCCTGTTGCAAGTACTGTCGGTGGTCGTCAGAAATCTCGTGGGTGATCCAGCAGGTCTTTTCTTTGGCAAAGCGTTGTAGCGCGGCGTAGATGCCCGGCGAGCCGGCACCCGTGTTGTAGATGCCGACCACGTCACTTTTGCCTTGCAAGGCTTTTTTGAGGGCCAGGTAGCAGCGGTCCGGATCGTCGTGGGTCTCGGCCACTTCACCGTCGCAGCGCAGGTGCGGGAACTGTGCGGCCAGCACCTCGCGGCAGCCGCCGCTACGTTCGATGTGGCCCAGGTAATCAAGTCGGCTGGAGAGGATCAGGATGCGGCCTTCGCGGTGGCACAGGCGTCCCAGCAGGTAGCCCGCGGTGCGGCCAGCGGCATGGTTGTCGATGCCCACGTAGTCGGCCTGCGGGACACCGTTCACCCGTGTGACCACCATGGCCACATGCTCGCCGTTGGCACGTGCCTGCTGCAATGCCTGGCGCACGGCCGGGGTATCCGGTGCCGACACGATCAGCGCCTGGCGTTTGTAGCGGCGCGGCGCTAAAGCGTGCACCAGTGCTGTCTCGTCTTCCTCTGGCGTCGTCACGCGGTGGACGACGAGCCGCTTGTCGAGTATGGCCACACCACGTTGCATCGCCTGGTTCAGTCGCTGAAAGAAGGGGGAGGGGTTGTCTGGCAGCACGATGTCGATGTGAACCAAGCCATGGCGGGTTTCGGGCAACACCCGCGGCACACCTAACTGGCGCGCGGACTGCACCACCTTCTCCCGCGTCTTGACCGACGCGGTGTCGCGCTCATTGAGCACCCGGTCCACGGTGGCGACGCTGACACCGGCAAGCGCTGCGATCTCGGCAAAGCGAGCGGTCTTTTTTCTACGACTAGGGTTAACCATAATTTGACGATTTTTCGTCAATTATTACGCAGTCTTTTGGGTCACTGGAACCTACATTGCGCAGGCCGTGCTGCGTTGGCAGCCGCGATACGACCAGGAGACAAAGATGAAGATAGCCCTAGACCCGTACATGATCCGGCACCTGTCGCTGCCCGAGCTGTGCCGTGCCACCGCCGAGCTGGGTTACGACCAGATCGAACTCTCCCCCCGCTCCGACTTTCTGGACTGGTGGGTCATGCCCCGTGCCACCAAGGAGCGCATGGCGGACTTCAAGACCGCCATGAAGGCTTGCGGTGTGGGCCTTGCCAGTCTGCAACCCATGTACCGCTGGGCCAGCCCGTTTGAAGACGAGCGCCAATGGGCCATGCGTTGCTGGAGGAAGGCCATCGAAGTCTCGGTAGAGATGGGCTGTGAACTCATGATCTCCGAGTTTGGCCGGGGTGCCTCGCCCGAACGCTCTGTCGGTGAGCGCCCAGGCGCCAACACCAAAGAGATGTGCGAAGCCGCCTGGTTCCGCTCCATGGATGAATTGCTGCCGATCTTTGAGCGCGAAGGCATCACGCTGTCCGTAGAACCCCATCCCGAAGACTGGATCGAGACCATGCAGCCAGCGGCTGACATTGTGAAGAACATCGGCTCCAAGGCTTTGAAGCTGTCCTATATCGCGCCGCACACCTTTTATTACGGCGATGACATGGCGGCCCTGATCCGGGAAGCCGCTCCCGTGCTGGCCCATGTGCGGGTGGCGGACACCTTCAACCACAAGAAGAGCAGCCAGCTGCGCTACATCGTCAACCCACCGGGTTCTACGCAGATCCGGGTGCACCAGCACCTGGACATGGGCCAGGGGGAGATTGACTGGGATGTGTTCTTCCAAACGTTGGCAGACGTGAAGTTTGATGGCGTGCTCTCTTCTTGCGTCTTTGCTTGGGAAGAGCGGGCCGAAGACTCCTCCCGTTTCATGCGCGCAGAGATGCAGCGATACCTCGACAAGTTTTCTAACCAGTAACCCTCCGGAGATATTTCATGACTTTGAAAATTGGTGTCATTGGCACCGGCATGATCGGCCGCGACCACACACGTCGTATTCAACAGGTGCTCGCGGGCGCTGAAGTGGTAGCCCTGTCTGACGTGAACGTGGCCAGCGCCGAAACCGTACGCAAGGACCTCGCGCCCAACGCCAAGTTGTATGACACGGGTGAAGCCCTGATCGCTGCGCCTGAAGTGCAGGCAGTGCTGGTCACTTCTTGGGGTGCTACCCACGAACCCTATGTGCTGGCCGCCATTGCAGCTGGCAAGCCCGTGTTCTGCGAGAAGCCACTGGCTACTACCGCTGAGGGGGCGCGCCGCATCGTCGATGCCGAAGTGAGGTTCGGCAAGCGATTGGTGCAGGTCGGCTTCATGCGCCGCTACGACGCCGGTTACGTGGCGCTCAAGCACGCTGTGGAAAACCACACCGGCGCGCCTATCTTGGTGCACGCCGCTCACCGCAACCCCGCCGTTCCAGAGGCGTATGTGACGCCCATGGCCATCCACGACACCATGATCCATGAGATCGACGTGTTCCGCTGGTTGCTGAACGACGACTACGTGTCTGCCCGCGTGCTCTACCCCCGCAACGCGGCCCGCAGCCACACCAAGCTGCGCGACCCGCAGGTGGTGGTACTGGAGACCAAGAAGGGTGTGTTGATTGATGTGGAGATCTTCGTCAACTGTGCCTACGGCTACGATATCCAGTGCGAAGTGGTGGGTGAAGAAGGAACGGCTCGCTTGCCCGAGCCCATGACGGTCGATATGCGCCTGGGCGCCAAGCGCCAGAGCACCATCCTCACTGACTGGAAAGACCGCTTCGTGGCCAGCTACGACGTGGAACTGAACGACTTTATCGCCGCCGCTTCTAAAGGCGGCGCCACTGGCCCGAGTGCCTGGGATGGCTATGCCGCCGCAGTCACCTCCGACGCCTGCGTGCAGGCGCAAGAGAGCAACGGCCAAGCCGTCGCCATTGAGCTGCCTCCCCGTCCTGCGCTGTACGCGTAAATCAATCTCTCTTTACCTGAAAGAACACCATGCGTTTTTCCTTGAGCCATATTCTGGCCCCCCGCCAATCGCCTGCAGAGTTTTTCGCCATGGCCCGCGCCCTCGGCGTGACCGATGTAGAAATCCGCAACGACACCCCCAATGTGGTTGGTACCCTGGCGCCGGCTGATGTGAAAGCAGCGGCTAAGGCGGCGGGCGTGAACCTGCTGTCCATCAACGCGCTGTACCCCTTCAACGTGTGGAACGACGAGCGCCGTGCCCAGACTGAAAAGCTGGCCGACTACGCCGCAGCATCCGGCGCCAAGGCCCTGGTCATGTGCCCGCTCAATGATGGCACCCCCGTGTCGCAAGCCGATGTAGTGACCGCACTCAAGGCGATCAAGCCAATCCTGGAGTCGCGCGGCATCACCGGCTTGGTGGAGCCGCTGGGCTTCCCTGTGTCGTCCCTGCGCCGCAAGGCCGATGCGATTGCAGCCATCAAGGAAGCGGGCGGCGAAGGCTTGTTCAAGTTGGTGCACGATACCTTCCATCACCACCTAGCGAGCGAAACCGAGTTCTTCCCCGAGTGGACGGGCCTGGTGCACATCTCCGGCGTGGCCGATGCGGACGTGTCCGTGGACAAGATGCTCGACGCCCACCGCGTGCTGGTGGACAAGCGTGACCGCCTGGGCAACGTATTCCAGATCCGTGCGCTGCAAGCTGCGGGTTACACGGGCCCGTTCAGCTTTGAACCCTTTGCAACAGAAGTGCAAGAGCTGGCTGACCCGCAAGCCGCATTGGCAGACAGCATCGGCTGGATTCGCGAGCAGGTTGCTGCCTGAGTTTCCCGGGCCCTAATTGAAAAGGCCAGTGTGAGCTGGCCTTTTCTGTTTGCAGAAACCGCATGAATCACCGCAGTCGATCAGCGCCGCCGCCATTCCTCCTGTAGCCACCGTGCGCAGGCGATGTTGTTTTGCCAGATATCGTAGCGCCCGCCGCCGCCGTAGTCTGGAAAGGGGATGAACTCGCAGCTGATTTGCCGTGGCGCGTGGGCTGGGTGAGTCTTCATCCAGTCCAGTAGCTCCACCACCGCCGTCTTCCAGATAGTGAGTGCCTGTGCGTCCCAATCGCGGTGGAAGGTTCCTGGTACAGGTTCGATGAAGGGGTATTGGATCGCGCGGCCCGGCCGGCCGTCGCTGCGCTGCATGGCGGCGTTTCCTGGTAAGCCGGGCGCCACGCTACGTGTGTGCGCATGCACCACCCAGCCGCGTGCCAGCCACTGGCGGTAGAGCGTGCTTGCCTGGCCTGGGGCTAGCAGTGCCCGTCCGCCATCGGTGGCGTCCTGCAGGCCGCTGGCCGCGACCTCCTCCAGGGTATCAATTTTGAAAATCAGGTGGGAGTGGTCCAGTGTCAGGCGCAGGGGTACATTCGCGCGCGCCAGCAGCTCGCCTACCGCCTCCACACGATGGAAGCGCTCGTTCCACATGTCCACGTGCACTTCCATCGCAGGCAAGCAGCCCGCAGCGGTGCCGTGCTCCATCCCATCCAGAAACCAGTCAGCTACCTCGCGGTCGCTGAGTGTGTGGCCGTCGGCGTGGCGCGCGAACAGCTGCATATTGAAAAGCCGTGCACCCAGCTCGCCGCCGGTGCGCAAGCCCCAGTGCATCAGCGCCTCATCGCGGCCGGCGCAGAAGATGCCGCCAAACACGCCGATGGGTACGCCGTGTTCTGCAGTCCAGTCGCGGTAGGGCGCAAAGTCCTCGCGTGGGTCGATATTTTTTTCGATGTAGTCAAACACACCGGCCTCGCGCACCCAGCGCAGGCGCGTGGGGGTGTCGGGCGTGGATAGGCCGTCGTGCACTAGTACGCCGTCGAGGTTGATGCCAATGGACAGTGCTTTAGATGCTGTCATGCCGCTATCGCCGTAACGGATGCCAGGGCTTTGAGTTTCACGGCCGGATTGCGCAATTCCTCCGGGTTAGCGCTGACATGCCTCTCCACCAGCAGGCGTGCGAGCTTGAACTCTTTCAGGCAACGTGGTGTCAGACCCCAGGCGCTCATGCCTACCACGCGGTCTTGCGCGTTCAGATGGAAGGTGACGTGGTCGCCTTCGCCGAGCTCGCGCACCACCATTTGTGTGCCTAGCGCGGGTTCGCCGCACACCTGCAGTTGGTGGTTGTATTGGTCACTCCAGAACCAGGGTGGCTGGTGGGCCAACTCTTGGCCGCCAAGCATGTTGTGCGCGGCCACGCGCGCTTGTGTCTCGGCGTTGAACCAGGTCTCTTGCCGCATCGGCAGGCCTGAGAACGGACTTGGAAACTCGGCCACATCGCCAGCTGCGAAAACATCAGGTGCGCTGGTGCGCAAGTTTGCATCGACCAAGATGCCTTGTGCCACCGCCAGACCTGAAGCCCGTGCCAGATCGGTGGTCGGTTTCATGCCGATGCCGACCAAAACGGTGTCGACATCAATGTGCTGGCCGTCGCTCAGACGCACCCGCACGCCGCCAGGCGGGTGCGGCGCGATGGCCGTAGGCAGCACGCCCAGCCGCACGTCCACCTCCCGAGCTTGGTGCAAGGCCAGCACGGAGGCTGCCACATCGGCAGGCACGGCGCGGCCGAGCAGGCGCGGTGCACCTTCGACTAGCGTCACCGCCATGCCGATGCGCCGTGCGGAGGCTGCCACTTCCAACCCGATGAAACCGCCTCCAATGACCAGTAGGTGTCTGTTTGCGCCTAGACGCTGCGCGAGCAGTAGTGCGTCGTCTACGGTGCGCAGTGTCAACACTTCGGGCTGGTTCGCACCGGGAATGTCCAGGCAACGCGCGCTGCCGCCGGTGGCTAGCAGCAGGCGGTAGTAAGGCAGCACCTGGCCGTTGGCGAGTGTGATGTAGTGGGCGGCGGTGTCGATGGAGGACACGCGCTGTGTGTGCAGGCGAATTCCGTCGTTGATGATGGTTTGCATGCTGCGCAGCTGGCAGGACTCTGCGGTCTTCTCACCGGTCAGCAGTTCTTTGGAAAGCGGCGGGCGCTCGTAAGGTGCGTGGCGCTCCATACCCACCAGATGGATGGGGCCTGTCCAGCCGGCTTCGCGCAGCGCCTGGGCCGCGCGGCCGCCACAGTGGCCGGCACCGATGATGACCATGCCTGCAGATAGGGGGCTGTGCATGGGTTCAGCTCTCTTCCGGCTGGATCTGTATCCGGCCTTCGTGCACACGGGCCCGCCAGGTGCGCAGGTTCACGCACACTGGTGCGCCCAGCGCCTGGCCATTGCGGATGTCGAAGCGACCGTTGTGTTTGGGGCATTCGATCACGTGATCCATCACTAGGCCATCGGCCAGGTGGATCTTCTCGTGGGAGCACAGGCCGTCGGTGGCGTAGACCCGGTCTTCGACGCGGTACACCGCGTAGGTCTTGCCTGCGTGGTCAAAGCGCAGTACGTCTTCGTCGTCTATCGCGTCAAACGCGCAGACATCGGTCCAATGGTTCATGAGGTTTTCTCTGATAAATGGTGGTGGCTTTCACGCGTTGACCGGTAACGGCCGGGCGATGAAGAATCCGATGTCATGGCGCTGGCGCCAGATGGCGGGCAGGATTTCAGCCAACGCTTGTGGTGTGCTGGTGTAGGGCTGTGGGCAGTCGTGCTTCATCAGCGCGTGCAGCTTTGGCAGTGCGTGGTAAGGCACCAGCGGGAACATGTGGTGTTCCACGTGGTAGTTCATGTTCCAGTAGAGGAAACGCAGTACGGGCCCCATCAGGATGGTGCGGCTGTTAAGCCGATGGTCCAGCACGTTCTCGGGCAGGCCAGCATGTTGCGTCAGGCCCAGGGTGTGCATCAGCCACGCGCCGGCCATGCTAGGCAGTGGGCCCAGCAGTAACAATGGCAGCCAGCTTTGCGTGGTTATGGCTGTACCCACGATCAGTGCGTAGGCTAGCACCCAGGCCCGCGAGGTACGCACCGCCGACGGCCACGCCATCTCGGGAATGTAGGTCTTCTCTTCCGCGCTGAGGTGACCGGCGGCGTGGCGCAGCGCGGTCCACAGCTCGTGCGGCACATTTTTAATGGCAAAGACATTCAGCAGCAACGCTGGGATGTCGGGCGGCAGCGTGACGTTGAATTCCGGGTCGCGACCAGTCACCAGGGTGTCGGTGTGATGGCGCGCGTGGCTCCACCGCCAGCGCGTGGGTCGGCGTGTGAGCTGGAAGGACGCGAGTTGGTAGAGCGCATCGTTCATCCAGCGTGTCTTGAAGGCCGTGCCGTGGCTGCATTCGTGCCAGCGGCTGTCTGCCGGGCTGCTGTAAAGCGTGGCATAGAGCAGGTAGACGAGCGTGAGCGCCCAACTGCTCCAACTGGCCGCCCAGCCGTGCACGAACAGTGCGCCGGTGCCCAGAATCAGGCCGTACCAGAGCGCGGTGTCGCGCAGGGCGTGGGTGTCGTCGCGCTTCATCAGCGCCTTGAGCTCGGCGCGTGGCACCTGGCACTGGTACCACTGGGCATTCACCAGGCCAGCGGCTTCGGCGCGTTCGCCGGCGCCGCCTATCAGGCGGTAGTCATTGGCGGATCGGTTTGGTGGGGAAGCAGTGGTACTGGGCCTTGCGGGGGTCATGAAAAGCAGTCTCCTTATTGGTTTCTACTAATGTCCATGATTTGAAAAATATTTCCAATATGACAACATCAAATTACATCAAAAACTAGCAAAATGAAGTTGTAGGAACTTGCATTACTGGCAAAAGTACGTATGAAACCCAAGATCACTATCCAAGCCATTGCGGAAGCGGCAGGCGTGAGCACTGCGACCGTGGACCGCGTGCTCAACAGCCGTTTGCCGGTGCGCGAGGGCACGGCTTTGCGCGTGATTGAGGCCGCAGATCGGCTGGGCTACCACGCAGTGCATGTGATGCGCCAGCGCTTGCCCGCGAGTGGGGGCAGGCGGCGCTTGGGGTTTTGTCTGCAAAAGCGCTCTTCGCCCTTCTACCAAGCATTTGCGCAGGCATTGCGTGACGCGGTGGCACGCCAGACTGACGGGCGTGGCACCGCGGTGATCGAGTTTGTGGACGACCTGGAGCCGGGAATCATTGGTGAGAAGCTGCTGGATTTGGGGCGACGCTGCGATGCGCTGGGCGTGGTGGCGTTGGACCATCCGCATGTCAACGCTGCGGTGGCACAGCTGCACGAAGAAGGCCATCCCTGCTTGGCATTGCTCAGCGACTTGAGTTCGCCGCTGCGCCTGGGTTGCGTCAGCATCGACGACCGGCAGCGCGGGCGCATGGCCGCCTGGGCCGTGCGCCGCCTGGCGCGCAGGGAGGGCGAGGTAGCGGTGTTTATTGGCAGCCACCGCTACCTGGGGCAAGAAATCAGCGAAATGGCGTTCCGTGCTGCGCTGCGCGAGCAGGCTCCGACATTGCGTGTGCTGGATGCTCAGGTGAACCTGGAGGATGAACAGATCGGCTATGAAGCCACCTTGGGACTGCTGGCGCGCCATCCGCACTTGGTGGGCCTGTACGACACTGGAGGCGGTGCTATGCGCGGCATCGTGCGGGCACTGCGAGAGGAAGGTGCGGGCCGTGGCATTGTGGTGGTGGCCCACGGCCTCACACCCGAACACCGGCTTGCGCTGGTTGACGGCATCATTGACCTGGTGATTCAGACACCCGTAGGTCCGGTTGCTGACACGGCCGTATCGGTGCTGCTGCGTGCGTTGGTGCCTGGCCACTCCGTGGCCTTTGGCCAGCCCTTTGTACAGCCTTTTGAGCTATATACCTCCGAGAACGTCTGATCAGGTGTAGTCCACCCAAGTCGCCCCCGCGTCGGCGGATCGGACGCAGTTTTCCACCCAGCGCACGCCCTCAATACCTGCTTCGATACCGGGGTAGTGGATGGCGGCCAGTGCCGCTGCATCGCCCCGGTCGCTGGCGAGCATCGCTTGGGCGTAGCGCACATAGAGATTGGACCAGGCTTCAAACAGGCCCTCGGGGTGGCCACCGCCGATGCGATCGTCTGCGAGTGCTGTGGGGTGCAGGTAGCCCATGCCGCGCTCCAGCACTTGCAGAGGTTTGCCTTGCACCTCGTACGTTATCTGGTTGGGCCGCTCGTCCCACCACTCGATGCTGGCCTTGCTGCCGATCACGCGGATTTTCTGGCCGTGCATGGAGCCGGCGTTCACCGCGCAAGACCATACATAGCCCACTGCGCCCGTGTCGTATTCCATGATAGTGAAGGCGTTGTCCTCCAGCGGTGCGCGGCTCTTCACAAAGCTCTGGCGTGAGCACATCAGGCGTCGGATTTTGAGCGCTGGCAGCATGACCTCGCTCAGGTACAGCGGGTGCGTTCCGATGTCGCCTAACACATAGCTGGGGCCGGCCATTTTGGGGTCCACGCGCCATTGGGTAGCGGGGTTGGCGGCTTCGACAGCCTCGTTGTGGAAGCCATGTGCAAACTGCATTTGCACAATGCGGATGTCACCCAGCTCACCGGCGGCGATCATCTCGCGCGCTTGTTTGATCATCTGGTGGCCTGCATAGCCGTAAGTCACGCCCACAATCTTGTTTTTGGATGCAGCTAGCGCACGCAGTTCCTCGGCTTCCGCAGTCGTGAAGCACAGGGGTTTTTCGCACACCACATGCAGTCTGGCTTCGAGCGCAGCTTTGCTGATAGCGAAGTGGGTGCCGTTAGGGGTGGCAATGGATACGGCACGGATGCCATCCGGACGTTGTGCCTCCGTAGCGAACATCGTCTTGTATTCGGCATAGCAGCGATCGGCGTCCACGCCGATGGCAGTGCCAAAGTCTCGGCCGCGCTGGGCGTCGATATCAAATGCACCGGCCACCAGCTTGAATACGCCGTCGCGCAGGGCGGCGGAGCGGTGGATGTAGCCGATCTGGCTCTGGCGACCGCCCCCGACCATGCCCCAAGGGATAGAGGTGGGAACGAGGTTTTCTCCGTTGATCATGTGTTTTCCTTCAGTTGAATCCGACGCTGCGCAAAAAGTCGCGGCTGACTTTGACGTCTTGCATCACAGAGCCTTTGTTGCGCGGATCGCGCTCTTGCTCTACGGTGATGTAGCCGTGGTAATTGATGTCTATGAGGGTTTGGCGAATGTTGTCGTAGTTCAGTACGCCTTTGCCGATGGGGCACATCACGCCCTCGCCGCAAGCTTCAAAGAAGCGGATGCGTTTGGCCAGCACGGTGTTGAACACCGTGCGGTCGATGTCCTTGAAGTGCACATAGTCGATCCGGTGCGCGTATTTACGCAGCCAAGTAGCCGGGTCCATGCCCGCGTAGTAGCTGTGCCCGGTGTCTATGCACAGGCCTGCGACTTCGTGCGGAATGTCGGCCATGATCTGGTCTATCTCATCCGCAAACTCGATGTAGCCACCGGCGTGGGGGTGGATCACAGTGCGGATGCCGTACTCCTTCCACGAAAGTTCTGCAATCGCGCGGATGTGGTCCACCATGGTGTTCCATTGCGTAGGGCTGAGGCGATGGGCACGGTCGCTGTGGCCGGCGGCGTAGTCACGCTCATCGTGGCCCCAGTCCATCACCACCAGGTAAGGGGCGGCAAAGCGTTGGCCTTCTTCCGTAGGAAGCTTGGGAAGCTGGCGGATTAGCGCGCAGATTTCGTGGGTCTGGCGCAGCAGGTTGTCGCCGTTTCCGGCCGCTACCAGGTCGTCGAATATGGTGCCTGCCACGATACGCAGGTGGTTTTTGTCCAGCTCGGCAGATACGGTACCAATGTCCAGCGGCATGTAGCCATAGGGGCCCAGCTCCAGACCTTGGTAGCCGGCTTCTGCCGCCTCACGCAGCACGCTGGTCCAGTGGGGCAGGTGCGGGTTCTTGACGTCGTCCACGCCCCAGCAGCAGGGCGCGCTCATGATGTGAATACTCATTTTTTCTCGTAGTGGTGCGCTTATGCGCGGGGGTATTTGTCAATCAATCGCTGCATCTCTGCGCGCATGAAACGGGAGGAGTCTTCGGCCCGCTCTTCCCAAGCAAAGACGCAAGAAGAGAGCACGCCATCAAACTTCACGTCTGCCAACGTTTGGAAGAACACATCCCAGTCAATCTCCCCCTGGCCCATGTCCAGGTGCTGGTGCACCCGGATCTGCGTAGAACCCGGTGGGTTGACGATGTAGCGCAGCTGGCTGCTCTTCTTGTGGTTGAAGGTGTCCGCCACCCGCACATGGGCTAGCACGGGAGCGGCTTCCCGGATCAGGGCCGCCATGTCATCGCCGTAATAAAAGGTGTGCGGCGCGATATAGGACAGCTTCAAAGCCTTGGAGCCGATGTTCTTCACAATGTCAGCCGCTGGCTGCATGGTCTCGATCCAGTCTTCGGGATGGGGTTCTACGGACAGCGTGATGCCTTCGCGCTCAAAGATCGGCAGCAGCTCGTCCATGGAGCGGAACCAGGCGGCTTCGCACATCTCTTTGGTGTTGGCGCCTGGGCGCTCACCGACAGAGCGTTCGGGCGAGGCACCCCGGCCAAACTCGGAGATCATGAGTTCACAGCCCATCTCTACCGAGACTTCGATGGCCTTCCTCCAGCAACGCATGGCCCATTGGCGCTCGTCTTCAAACGGGCTGGCCCAGCGGTACATGGGTTGCAGACTGGCAAGGCCCACACCGCAAGCCTTCATGGCGGCCTTGAAGTCCGCCATGCGCTCCTTGGTGGCACGGGGCATGACCCACCAGTCCAGAAAGTCGGAGCGGGGGGAGAGTTCGATCTGGTCGTAACCCAGCTCGGCGGTGGCACGGCACAGCTCGGGCAGCGACAGGTGCCGGATCATGTACGGGTCTAGGGCTATCTTCATCTTTGTCTCCTGGTTCTGGTTGTTGTTGTGATAAACCTATCAAATGGAGGTATTTGCTTTGCACAAGCAGTTACCTCATCTCGGTCTGAAAATTATTTCCGTTTTGTCTATGAAATTTGGTATTTCAAGTGAATCGCATATCAGAGCTATCAAGTCGGTAAAATTAAGATTGATAGATCTATCAAAGGCGAGAGATGACAAACCCAACCATGCAAGATGTGGCCCGATTGGCTGGTGTTGGGGTGGCAACCGTGGACCGGGTTATCAACGGCAGAGCGGCGGTTCGGCCCGCGACAAGCCAGCGGGTGTTGCAGGCCGCCAAAGACCTGGGCTTCCACCGATCGGGGTTGATAGAACGCCGGGTGCAACAAGAAGCTCGCACCGTCCGGCTCGGTTTTTTGTTGCAGAGCCAAGCGTCCCCTTTCTACCGCGCGTTGGGGCAGGCCCTGCGCCAGCAAGTGCTAAGTCGGCGTCCGGCCGTAGGCACACCTGTGATTGAGTTCATGGAGGAGTTCACCCCTCGACATGTCGCCGAGCGTTTGAACGCCGTGGCAGCAGTGGTGGATGCGGTGGCGCTGGTGGCGGCCGACCATCCCGTGATCAACCACGCAGTCGAGCAGGTGCGGGGACTTGGCGTACCGGTGTTCACCTTGGTGACAGATTTGACCTCCACCACCCGCAGTGGCTATGTGGGTGTCGACAACCGCAAGATGGGCCGGATGGCCGCCTGGTCGGTGGCGCAGCTGTGCCCGCAGCCCGGCAAGGTGGGGTTGCTATTGGGCAGTCACCGCTATGTGTGTCAGGAAGAGTGCGAGGCCAGTTTCCGTTCCTACCTGCGCGAGTACGCGCCGCAGTTCCAAGTGCTGGAGACCTTGGTCAGTCTGGAAGACGTGGAGTTGGCGCGCAAAGCCACCCTGGAGCTATTGCTATGTCACCCGGATCTTGTGGGGGTGTATGTGGCTGGTGGTGGCATTGAAGGCGTGCTGGACGCACTGCGCGAGGCTGCGATTCCCGGCCTGATCACGGTGTGCCACGACTTGACGGACATTACGCGGCGCGCGTTGCTGGAGGGACAGGCCACGGTCGTCCTCTCTCATCCCCGTGAGGCCATGGCGCAGCGACTGGTAGATCGCATGGTGGGCGCAGTGGCCGGGGAGCGCCCGTTGGGCCTGGCAGCACTGCCGTTTCACACCTATACCGCCGCTAACGTGTAGTGCTGTAAATACCATGAAAAAGGCCACCTGACGGTGGCCTTGAGATCGAAAGCAGGGCAGGCTTAGCGGCCGCGCTTCTTGTTACGGTACTGGTCCGCAATCACTGCGATGACGATGATGGCGCCTTTCACCATCTCCTGGTAGTAGGCGTCAATACGGATGAAGGTAAAACCGGACATCATTACGCCCAGAATCAAGACGCCGATGACGGTGCCAGTCACTCGACCCAAACCACCCACCAGCGAGGTGCCACCGATGACCACGGCTGCAATCGCGTCCAGCTCATACATGACGCCCATGCCGGACTGGCCGGAAATGGCGCGTGCAGCCGTAACGCTGCCCGCAATGCCGCTGAGCAGACCGGCAATGGCGTAAATCCAGATCAGGTGGCGGTTCACATTGATGCCGGACACCAGCGCAGCTTGCCGGTTGGCGCCGATGGCGTAGGTGAACTTGCCAAAGCGGGTGTAGCGCAGCACGATGTGGAAGATCATTGCAATGATCAGAAAGATGTAAACCGGGTTCGCGCCGGAGCCGATCCACGCAAACTCATCGGTCAACATGCTCACCGGCATACCACCAGTGAACCACTTGGCAAAACCGCGTGCTGCCACCATGGTGCCCAAGGTTGCGATGAACGGTGGAATAGCCGTGTATGCAATCAAGGAGCCATTGAGTAAGCCGATCAACAAGCCGGTGGTCATGCCTGCCAGGATGGGCCAGATTAGCGGCAGATCCGTCAGCCCCGGAAAGATGGCCCGCGGAAAGTCTGACACCTGTGCAAGACTGGCCGACACCACAGCGGCGGCGGCCACCACAGAGCCCGAGGACAGGTCGATGCCGCTGGTGATGATGACCATGTTCACGCCCACGGCAATGATGCCGATGACAGACATTTGCAGGATGATGATCTGCAGTCGTTCGAGGTTGAAGATGAAGCTCTGCCCGTTGACGTACCAGCCCAGTGCTTCGAAAAACAGACTGATACCTATCAGCACCATCAGGATGCTGGCTTCCGGCGGAAGCTTGAATTTGGGCGCATTGCCTATTGAGGCGGAGGCTGGGACGGTGGAAGTAGTCATGGTTGCGTCTTTCGGGAAATTACTTGGCAGCCAGGTCCATGATGGACACCTGATCTGCATCTTTGCGGTCCAGAATGCCGGTGACTGTGCCTTCGTGCATCACGACAATGCGGTCACTCATGCCGAGCACCTCTGGCATCTCTGAAGAGATCATCAGAATGGCAACGCCTTGACCCGCTAGCTCGGACACCAAGCGGTGAATCTCCGCCTTAGCGCCCACGTCGATGCCGCGGGTTGGCTCATCCAGAATCAAAATCTTTGGGTTTGTCAGCAGCCATCGGCCCACCAGCACTTTTTGCTGGTTGCCACCGGACAGGTTTTGAATGATTTCATTCATGTCCGGTGTTTTGACGCGCAGGCGTTTGGCCATGGCAATGCAGTCTTCGTGCAGTTGCTTACGCTGTACAAAGCCATTGGAGACATACCGGCTGTTGAGCACGGCGCTGTCCATGTTGTCCTGAATGTTGAGGGCCAGGAAGCAGCCTGTGTCTTTGCGGTCTTCAGTGAGAAACGCCATACCGCATTGCATCGCCTTGGCAGGTGTGTCGATGCGGATTTCTTTGTCGTGAATGCTGATGGTTCCTGAATTGGCGGGCGTGACGCCGAACAGCGTCTCGGCCACGTTGGAGCGGCCGGAGCCCACCAGGCCTGCCATGCCGACAATTTCGCCCGCACGTACGTCGAAGCTCACATTTCTGAACACACCATTCAGGGTCAGGTTCTTGATGGAGAGCACCACCTCGCCGATGGGCACCTCTTGTTTGGGGAACATCTGGGTGATCTCGCGGCCCACCATCATCTTGATGATGTCATCGCGCGTCACCTCGGTGGAGAGCTTGGTGGCAATGTATTTGCCATCACGGAAGACAGAGAACTCATCGGCAATTTCGAAGAGCTCATTCATCTTGTGGGTGATGTAGATGATGCCCTTGCCCTTGGCCCGCAGGTTGCGGATGATGGCAAACAGGTGCGACACCTCTTTCTCGGTCAAGGCGGAGGTGGGCTCATCCATGATGAGCACGTCGGAGTTGTAAGAGACGGCCTTGGCGATCTCCACCATCTGCCGGTTGGCGACCGAGAGGGTTTGAATTTCCGCCTTCGGGTCAATATCGATATTCAGCGTTTTAAAGAGATCGGCCGTCTGCTTGTACAGGGCCGTATGGTCTACAAAACCGAATGCGTTCTTGGGTTCGCGCGTGATCCAGACGTTTTCACCCACGGTCATGTGGGGCATCAGGTTCAATTCCTGATGGATCATGGCGATGCCTTTGTTTAGCGCATCGATCGGAGATTTGAGCGTGATGTGTTGACCTTTGAGGCTGATTCGACCTTGGTCTGGTATGTAGATACCGGCAATGATCTTCATCAGTGTGGACTTGCCCGCACCGTTTTCACCCATCAGGGCGTGCACTGTACCCGCGCGCAATTTGAAGCCTACGCCGTCCAGGGCAACCACCCCGGGGAATCCCTTGCGGATACCGAGGATTTCTAAAAGAGGGGGCTCACCAGCCTGCGTGGGCAGTGCGGGTGCTTCCAAAGTGGCAGTTTCAGACATCCTGATTTCTCATATTGAAAACAAACAGCAATGCAACCCACCGGGTTGCATTGCATGCAAGGGCAAATGCTTAGTTCTTGCCGGAGTACTTGCTCAGGTTAGCAGGGGTCACCAATTCGAAAGGCACGTTCACGAAGCGGTCCACCGGTTGCTTCTTGATCAGCTTGATGGCCGCTTCTACTGCGCCAGAACCTTGGCCTGCTGCATTTTGGAACACGGTGACCTTCAGGTCGCCGGCCTTCATGGAAGCCAACGCGTCAGGTGTCGCGTCGATACCGGCCACGATGCTGGCAGGTGTCCACTTTTTGGCAGCTTTCAACGCGTTGATGGCGCCGATGGCCATTTCGTCGTTGTTGGCGATGATGGCGTCAAACTTCACACCGGAGGACAACCAGTTGGTGGTGATGTCCTGGCCCTTGGTACGGTCCCAGGCGCCTTCACGCTTGTCGGCGATCTTGATGCCGCTGCAGTCTTTGGTGGCGACCACTTCTTCGATGTCCTTGGTGCGTGTGCGTGCAGCTTCGTTAGACAACTCGCCCATCAACACCAGAACTTGGCCTTTGCCCTTCAGCAAACGGCAGACTTCCTGGGTTTGCAGCGTGCCGGACACTTTTTCGTCAGAGGCCACAAACGCTACGCCCTTGGGCAGTTTTTCGAAATCCACGGGCTTGCGGTTGACATACACCAAAGCAATGCCAGCGTCCGACACCATTTTTGTGATCTTGGGTGTGGCGTCGGTATCCACAGGGTTCACGATGATGGCGTCGTACTTTTGCGCAATCATGTTTTGAATTTGGCTGAGCTGCTTGCCGACGTCATTGCCAGCGTCTTCTACTTGCACGGTGGCGCCTGCCTTCTTGCCGGCTTCCAGGGTGCCGTTTTTCAGAATGGTCAGGAAAGTGTCCAGCTGGGCCATTGCCAAGCCGACTTTTTGCGCGTGGGCTGCCATGGGGGACACCAGGGCGGCGGAAGAGACGGCGGCTGCAATCAAAAGCTTTTTCATGTTGATGTATCTCCTAACTAGGTTGTAGTAACGGATGACGGAATGTCACCTGTTGTCGGGCTTGGTCGTACACAGGACATTTCCTTGCCACGGACTGAACTGTAATTAAAAAACGAAAATTATTTCTAAGTGATTACACCTAGCGAAATTTATTTCTTTATACTTTACAGTCTCCGAAACGGTAAAAGCGCCTGCGCTGTTCACGTTGCTGTTTCGCGCAGCTTCCGCGAGTCATTAACATGTCCTTTGGACCCCGTACCCGATGAGTACCCTCAAATTTCCTTCCGGCCGCCCCATCGACCTGGCATGCCTGGGCCGCCTAGCGGTTGACCTTTACGCACAGCAATTTGGCAGTCGCCTTGAAGATGCGCGCAGCATGGCGATGTACCTGGGTGGCAGTTCTGCCAACTTGGCATTCGGCGTGGCGCGCCTGGGGTTACGCAGTGGCATGTTGTCCCGCGTGGGCAATGAACAGATGGGCCGCTTTCTGATCGAAACCCTGGAGAACGAAGGCTGCGATGTCAGCCAGATCCAGATCGACCCCGAGCGTTTGACGGGGCAGGTGCTGCTGGGTTTGAAAGACCGCGACACCTTCCCGCTATTGTTCATGCGCGAAAACTGCGCGGACATGGCCATCGACGCGGCGCAAATCCAGGAGTCCTACCTGGCGCAGTGCCGCGCCTTGGCCATCACCGGAACCCACTTGTCCACCCCTGGTACCCGTGCCGCGGCGCTGACCGCTCTGGGCTATGCCCGCAAACACGGCGCAGTGCGGGTGCTGGATATTGATTACCGCCCCGTGCTGTGGGGCCTGACAAGCCGTGGTGCCGGCGAAAACCGCTATGTGGCGGATGCCAACGTCACTCGCCAGTTGCAGGAAGTGTTGCCCGAGTTCGACCTTTTGGTGGGCACGGAAGAAGAGTTTTTTATTGCCGGTGGTGTTGCCAACGACATTGTCGCCAGCCTGCGGGCAGTGCGCGCATTGACCGCCGCTACTTTGGTGGTCAAGCGCGGGGCTTTGGGGTGCTGCGTGATTGAGGGAGCTGTGCCGAACGATATCGATGCCGCACCGACGTACCAAGGCGAGCGCGTGGAAGTGTTGAATGTGTTGGGTGCTGGCGATGCCTTTTTGTCGGGCCTGATGACCGGCTTGCTACAGGGAAAAAACTGGACGGAAGCCACCCGCATGGCCAACGCCTGCGGTGCCATCGTGGTCTCCCGCCACGCGTGCTCAGCCGCGATGCCCACACGTGAAGAACTGGCGCATTGGTTTGGCGGTAGCCGCAACCCCAAGGTGGATGCCGACGAACAACTGGCCCACCTGCACCGCGTCAGTGTCGCCCGCCCGCAGTGGGACGAGCTGTGTGTCATGGCCTTTGACCACCGCAGCCAGTTTTACGAACTGGCCCAGGAGGCAGGCGCCTCGGACGATCGCATCCCTGCTCTCAAGAAGTTGCTGGTGCAAGCCGCCGGGCAGGTCGAAGAGAGCCGCAAGATGCAAGGCTACACCGGCGTGTTGATTGACGGCGGCGATTATGGTCGCGATGCATTGGCTAGCGCTACGGGGCGCGGCTGGTGGGTGGGGCGCCCGGTAGAGCTACCCGGCTCGCGCCCACTGCGTTTTGACGGCACCCGCTCCATTGGCAGTGCGCTGATTCATTGGCCGACCGAACATGTGGTCAAGTGTCTGGTGCATTACCACCCCGATGACGCCTGTGCGCTGCGCCTGGAGCAGGAGCAAAAGGTACTGGAGCTGTGGGAAGCCACGCGCGAAAGTGGCAACGAGCTGTTGCTGGAAATTATTTTGCCCAAGACGCTCATCGTGCCTGGTGAGGAAGACGCCGCCGTGTTGCGCGCTGTCAAACGTTTCTACAACCTGGGTGTCAAGCCCGAGTGGTGGAAGCTGGCCCCCATGCAGCCCAAAGGCTGGGCCGCCCTGGAGGCCATGCTGGCTGAGCGCGACCCCTACTGCCGCGGCGCCGTGATCCTGGGGCTGAATCAACCCATTGCACATTTGGTGGACAGCTTCAGGTATGCCACAAATCCGGTGGTCAAGGGCTTTATGGTGGGGCGCAGCCTTTGGGTGGATGCCTCGCTGCGCTGGCTGGCTGGCGACATCGACGACCAAGCGTTTGTTGGCGAGGTGGCCCGCAATTTCACCGTGCTGGTGGATGCGTGGCGCAATCGGCGCACCATGCTGCGTGCAGTGGCCTGAATTTTCGGTAAAACCTAGTCATGACAACAACCCAACGACTCACCCTTGCGCAGGCCCTCGTCAAGCATCTGGCGGCCTTGCGGGTGGAAATGCACGACGGCAGCGTCCAAGCCTATTGCGGCGGTGTTTTCACCATCTTCGGCCACGGTAATGTGGCGGGCATGGGCGAGGCCCTGGTCGCCGAGCGTGACAGGCTCACCACCTACCGTGCCCATAACGAACAGACCATGGCGCACGCCGCGATCGCGTTCGCCAAGGCGCAGTTCCGCCAGCGCATCATGGCCGTCAGCACCAGCATTGGCCCGGGTGCGACCAACATGGTCACTGCCGCCGCAGTGGCGCACGTGAACCGTCTGCCGGTGTTGCTGTTGCCCGGTGACGTGTTTGCCACCCGCCGCCCTGACCCGGTGCTGCAGCAGATCGAGAGCTTCGGCCAAGGCGACGTCAGCGCCAGCGATTGTTTCCGTCCGGTCACGCGGTACTTTGACCGCCTCACACGCCCTGAGCACATCCTGACTGCGCTGCCCCGCGCGATCCAGATGATGACGGACCCGGCCAACTGTGGCCCGGCTTGCCTTTCGCTGCCGCAGGACGTGCAGGCCATGGCCTTTGACTGCCCCGAGGATTTCCTCCACCCCGACGTACTGCGCTTCCGTCGCCCGCCCGCTGACGCGCGTGAGCTTGTCAATGCCATGGCGCTGCTGCGCACGGCCAGGCGACCACTGATCGTGGCTGGTGGCGGCGTGCTCTACAGCCAGGCGTGGGCAGAGTTGCGCGCCTTTGCCGACGCCCATGGTGTACCGGTGGTCGAGTCGCATGGTGGCAAGAGCAGCCTGCCCTGGGACCACCCGCTGAACCTGGGCGCCATCGGTGTCGATGGCGTGTCTTGGGCCAACGACATGGCACGCGAAGCAGATGTCGTGTTTGCTGTGGGAACCCGCCTTCAGGACTTCACCACCGGGTCTCATGCCCTGTTTCCGCAGGCCAAACTGCTGAGCCTGAACGTGCAACCGTATGACGCCGGCAAGTGGAGCGGCATGGCTCTGGTAGCCGACGCTCGCGTGGGTCTGGGTCAGCTTGAAGCCGGCCTGGGCGGCTGGGCTGCGGAGGCAACCTGGACAGCACGTGCCAAGCAGCAAGCCGCGGCGGCCAACGCACGCATCACCGAATTGACCACGAATATCCCCAAAGATGTGCTGCCCTACGATGCCGAAGTCATCGGTGCGGTGCGCGACTCGGCCACCGAGTTGGGCCTGGACAGCGGCACGCGTGACGTGGCCCTGTGTGCCGCCGGCACGCTGCCGGCTGAGTTGCACAAACTCTGGCGTGCAAGTCTGCCCGGCAACTACCACATGGAATACGGCTACTCCTGCATGGGCTACGAGGTAGCCGGTGGCCTGGGTGTGAAGATGGCGCGCCCCGACCAGGAGTCCATCGTCATGGTGGGGGATGGCTCCTACATGATGGCCAACTCCGAGCTGGCCACCTCTGTGCTGCTGGGGCAGAAGATCATCGTCGTGATCCTGGACAACCGGGGCTACGGCTGCATCGAGCGCCTGCAGATCAAGACGGGCAGTCCGGGCTTTAACAACATGCTCGACGACTGTGTGCCGGAGGGCGGTGAGCGCAGCACGATTGATTTCGCGATGCACGCGCGCGCCATGGGCGCTGATGCGGTGCACGTCAAGGACGTGGCCGAGCTCAAGACCGCGATGGTCAAAGCCCGTCGATCCAAGCGCACGCAGGTGATCGTGATTGACACCACCCACCACCGCATCACGGATGGCGGCTGTTGGTGGGAGGTCGCGATCCCCGAAGTCTCCACACGCACCGAGGTGCATGAGGCCCACGCCAGCTACGTCAAGGCCCAGACCCAACAACGCGTCTGAACCTGCTTTTCTTCACCACACATTCTTTTACCTGAGAGCACCTACTATGACCTGGAATGTCCGCATTGGCATCAACCCCCTGTCCTGGATGAACGACGACCTGCCTTCGCTGGGCGGTGAAACCCCTTTGGAAACTGCGCTGCGCGAAGGCAAGGAAATTGGCTACGAAGGCTTTGAGCTGGGCAACAAGTTTCCCAAAGACGGCCCCGGCCTCAAGGCCAAGCTGGATGAGTTCGGCCTGGCTTGCGTGTCAGGCTGGTACTCCGGTTTTCTGGCCGAGGTAGGCGCCGGCCAAAGCAATGCAGACGCAGTGGCTGCCGAGATCGAACGCTGCAAAGCGCACATGAGCAAGCTGCAGTACAACGGTGTGAAAGTCGTGGTCTATGGTGAATGCGCAGGCACCGTGCAGGGCCAGATCGACACCCCCGTGGGCAAGCGCCCCAAGTTCCAGAACGAGGCGCTGTGGCAGGGTTATGCGGAGCGCCTCAATGCGTTTGGCGAGCATTTACTCCAGACCTATGGCATCAAGTTGGCCTACCACCACCACATGGGCGCCTATGTGGAGTCGCCTGCGGATGTGGACAAGCTCATGGCCTTGACCGACCCGGCCAAAGTCTTCTTGCTGTTTGACACCGGCCATGCTTATTTTGGTGGTGCCACTGATCCGGTGGTTCTGCTGAAGAAGCATGTGAAGCGCGTGGTGCATGTGCACTGCAAGGACGTGCGTACCCCAGTGATTGCCCAGGCGCGCAACGATGGCTGGAGCTTTTTGAACGGTGTGATCAACGGCACCTTCACCGTGCCCGGCGACGGCAGCATTGACTACGCCGCCGCGCTCAAGGTGCTGCGCGAAGCCGGCTACGAAGGCTGGCTGGTGGTCGAGGCCGAGCAGGACCCCGCCGTCGCCCCCAGCTACCAGTACGCCAAGAAGGGCTTTGAGACCCTGAGCGGCCTGGTGAAGAGCCTGGCCTGATCTGCAAAGGAGACACCTATGGTCAGCCCCTTATTAGCCAAAGCCGCGCCTACGGGCCGCGAGATTGTCAATGTCACCCCCGAGCGCGCGGGCTGGACGCATGTGGGCTTTCGGGCCGTGCGCCTGGAAACTGGTGCTATCGAAACTGTAGCTACTGGCGCACGTGAAATGTGCGTTGTCGTGCTTACGGGCTCTGTGGATGTCACCATCGACGGCACCACCTACGCCAATCTGGGCACACGCGACAGCGTGTTTGACGAGAAGTCGCCAGCCGCTGTCTACGTACCCGCTGGCAAGACGGTGACGGTGCGCGCGGTACGCAACGCCGAAGTCGGCCTATGCAGTGCGCCCAGCGATGCGCAAGACCGGGCCGTGCGCGTGATCGATCCGGCCACCATGCGCCGCAGTGTGCGCGGCAAGGGTACCAACACGCGCTATGTGTGCGACATCCTGCCGCACGACGACCCCACCGCTGCCCATTTACTGGTAGTGGAGGTGCGTACACCGGCCAGCCATAGCAGCAGCTACCCGCCCCACAAGCACGATGTAGAGCAGCCGCCGGTAGAGACCCTGCTGGAGGAAACCTACTACCACCGCCTGAACCCACCGCAGGGCTTTGCCTTCCAACGCATCTACACCGACGACCGCAGCATCGATGAGGCCTGCGCTGTGGAGAACCACGACGTGGTGATGGTGCCCAAGGGCTACCACCCGGTGGTGGTACCCCATGGCTATGACTCGTACTACCTCAATGTGATGGCAGGCCCCAACCGCTTCTGGGTCTTCAAGAACGACCCGGCCCACGAATGGATGCTGGCCCCGGCTGCCAGCACCTGATCCTTTTTAGAAACACACTGCATGTCCCAAGTTACCTCCCCTGTCACCGCCATATCTCACTACATCCACGGCCAGGTCACCCCTGGCACCAGCGGGCGCGCCCAGGATGTTTTCAACCCCGCTACCGGCAAGGTCACCGGCTCGGTCGCGCTGGCCCATGTGGCCGACGTGAACGCTGCCGTGGCATCTGCCCAAGCGGCGTTCCCCAAATGGTCGGACACACCGCCCATCCGCCGTGCGCGGGTGCTGTTCAAGTTCCTGGAGCTGCTGAACCTGCATAAGGACGAACTGGCCCACCTCATCACCGCTGAGCACGGCAAGGTGTTCACCGATGCGCAGGGCGAGGTATCCCGCGGCATCGACATTGTGGAATTCGCCTGCGGCATTCCCCAGTTGCTCAAGGGTGACTTCACCGACCAAGTGTCCACCGGCATCGACAACTGGACCCTGCGCCAGCCACTGGGTGTGGTGGCTGGCATCACGCCGTTCAACTTCCCTGTCATGGTGCCCATGTGGATGTTCCCGGTCGCCATTGCAGCGGGCAACACCTTTGTGCTCAAGCCCAGCCCGATTGATCCGTCGCCCAGCCTCTTCATGGCTGGGCTGCTCAAGCAAGCGGGCCTGCCCGATGGCGTGTTCAACGTGGTGCAGGGTGACAAGGAAGCCGTGGACGCACTGCTGGTGCACCCCGATGTGAAGGCCGTGAGCTTTGTGGGCTCCACGCCGATTGCTAACTACATCTACGAGACCGGCGCCCACCATGGCAAGCGCGTGCAGGCCCTCGGCGGCGCCAAGAACCATATGGTCGTCATGCCCGATGCGGACGTGGACCAAGTGGTGGACGCCCTGATTGGTGCGGGCTATGGCTCGGCCGGCGAGCGTTGCATGGCCATCAGTGTGGCGGTGCTGGTGGGCGATGTGGCCGACAAGGTCATTCCCAAGCTGCTGGAACGCACCAAGACGCTCAAGGTACTCAACGGCACCAACCTGGCCGCCGAGATGGGCCCCATCGTCACGCCCACGGCGCATGCGCGCATCAGCGGCTATATCGACCTGGGCGTGCAAGAAGGCGCGAAGCTGCTGGCCGACGGCCGCGGCTTTGATGGCAAGCAGGCGGGCGAGGGCTGCGGCCAAGGCTTCTGGCTGGGCGGCACGCTGTTTGACCACGTGACGCCCGATATGCGCATCTACAAAGAGGAAATCTTCGGCCCCGTGCTGGCTTGCGTGCGCGTGCCCGACTTTGCCAAGGCGCTGCAGCTCATCAATGACCACGAGTTCGGCAACGGCGTGGCCTGCTTCACCCGCGACGGCAATGTGGCGCGTGAATTCAGCCGCCGCGTGCAGGTGGGCATGGTGGGCATCAACGTGCCGATTCCCGTGCCCATGGCCTGGCATGGTTTTGGCGGCTGGAAGAAGAGTTTGTTTGGCGATATGCACGCCTATGGCGAAGAGGGCGTGCGCTTCTATACCAAGCAAAAGTCCATCATGCAGCGCTGGCCCGAAAGCATTGGCAAGGGCGCCGAGTTTGTGATGCCGACGGCCAAGTGAGTCTGCTGGCGCACAACTGCCATAGAGGGGTAACCAGGTTCTTCGTGTTTTCGGAGTGCTGCAAATCGCCGCTGTTTTTGTGTCAGGTCAATGTGGGTGGCTCAGCGACCACCCGGGTTTCAAAGATCTCGCAAAACACATGCGCGTTGCGTGTAAAGGACTGAAGAATCTGTGGATCGAAATGGGAGGGGACCGTGCGACCATCTCCGCGAGTAATGATGTCCATTGCGAGCGCGTGATCAAATGCCACCTTGTAGGGACGCGCGCTGCGCAATGCATCGTAAATATCGCAAATATTCATGATGCGGGCCGACAACGGAATGGCATCGCCAACAAGACCCCTGGGGTAGCCCCCTCCATCCCAACGCTCGTGGTGGTTCAACGCGATATTCGCCCCCATCTTGAGGTAAGGCGATTGGCCCCCTATAAGGATATCGTTGCCTGCAGTCACATGCCCTTTCATGATCTCCCACTCTGCGGGGGTAAACGTACCGGGTTTTTGCAAAATATGGTCGGGCACCGCTATTTTTCCAACGTCGTGAAGTGGGCTGGCATAAAAGATTTGATCGCAAAATTCGGTATCCATACCCAACTGGCTTGCCAGCTCTCGACAGTAGTAACTGATGCGTTGAACATGCAGGCCGGTGTCCGAATCCTTGTGTTCTGCGGCACTCGCCAGTGTATGAATCGTTTCACGATAGCTTTCTCGGAGTTGCACGGTGCGTTCCTGCACACGGTGTTCAAGGAACTCGTTGTGTTTGTGCAATTCCTTGTGCAAAAGGCGAACCTCCAGCATATTGCGAATGCGTGTCAAAACCTCGGTTTTGTCAAAAGGCTTGGAAACAAAATCACGCGCGCCCGCGTCGAGCGCACGCAACTTGTGGTCCGGTTGAGCCGTCAAGACAAGCACAGACAGATAGTCGTCGATACCTTCTTCTTTGAGTGCGGCCATGACCTGAAAACCGTCCATTAGGGGCATGTTCAGATCCAGCAAAATGAGATCAAAGTGCTCTTTCTTTTGTAGATCACAAACTTCCAGTGGGTTGGTTGTGCTGGATACTGCCTTGTAGCCTGAGCCCACCAGAATGTGCCGCAGCAACATGACATTGGCTGGCTGGTCATCAACGATCAATAACTTGGCCTCGAAAATATCGTTTATTGCGATCATGTGGCACTACTCCTGTTTTTGGGGCCTGGTAGATGCTTGGGATTGGCGTCGAGTGCAGCCTCAATGGCCGCCGCGAACTCTTCCAGGTTGATGGGTTTGGTGAGGTAGCGAAAAAATCCTGCGGACAAGCCGCGTTCCACCTCACGCTGCATGGCGTTCGCGGTCAGTGCAATGACGGGGATTTGAGCGGTGCGCGGGTCGGCCTGCAATGTTTTTTGAATTTCAAAGCCATTCATCCCTGGTAGATTGATGTCTAGCAGAACCACGTTGGGCAGATGTGCAAATGCCAAGTCCAGGCCGAGTTTGCCGTCTGGGGCAGACAGCAAACGCAGGTCTGTACGAAAACCGAGTATTTCCTGAATCAACCGCAAATTTGCGGGGTTGTCTTCGATGTAGAGCAAGGTCGGCACGACGGTTTCCTGTTGTTGAACCGACGTCGAAACCTGATAGCTCGATTCGACGACCGCTGACGCAGTCGGTGCAGCTGCAGGCAATTCGACCCAAAATATAGTTCCTATCCCCGGCGTGCTGCTCACGCCGATTCTTCCGTTCATTAATTCCACCAATCGTTTGGTCAAGACCAAACCGATGCCAGTGCCCACAACGGCTCCATTTTCCTGGCCCAGGCGATTGAAGGCTTGAAAAAGCCCTTCCACCTGAGTCGGCTGCAATCCAATACCTGTGTCTTGCACCGAGATGCGCAAGCGATCCTGTCCTAGACTTGCCACATCTACGACAACAGCGCCACCTTGGCGGTTGTACTTGATGGCGTTGGACAACAAGTTGAGCATGACCTGCTTGACTCGCATGTGGTCGGCAAGCGCATTCAATCCATGATCTTCAGGAAACATCAGCCGGATTCCACTCTGGTGGCCCAGTGGCTCCATGATGGCCTGGCATTCCGCCAGAACATCGGCCACATGAACCGTCTCGATGGAAAGCGTCAATTTGCCTGATTCAACATGGGCCAGGTCCAGTATCTCGTTGATCAACGCCAACAAATGCCGACCCGCTTTCAATATCTGCTGGGTAAATTCAGACTTTTGTTGCGGTGACGACGCGATCTTGTCGGATACAAGAATGTCACCAAAGCCGAGGATCGCATTCAACGGGGTGCGCAACTCGTGACTCATGCGCGAAAGGAATTCGGACTTGGCGTGATTGGCGTTGTCCGCATCGTTGCGTGCGATGGTTAACTCCTGGTTGATGGCCTCCAATTGCTGGGTTCTTTTGGCAACTCTCTCCTCCAGTTGCGTATTTAATTGGACGACTTCATCCTCGCTGCGCTTGCGCTCGGCCACTTCTTGGGCAAGGGCCTGGGTTGCCTGCCGGTTGTCGTTGGCGCGCCGCTCAATCTCGGCCAACATGTTATTGAATGAATCGGCCAAATGTCCGACCTCATCTTCACTGCTCTTGATTGCGCGCAGTGAATAGTCTCTTTTTTGCTCAACCTCGCGTGCTACCTCATTGATCGACAGAATGGGGCGTATCACAACGTTGCGCAGCATCGTAGAAATCAGATACGCAATCAGCATGGCAACGCATGCGGCCACTGCTGCAATACCTGTGTACCCCAACATCCGGTCGTATAGGGAGTAGTCGGCGCGGATATAGACCTTGCCCAGAATTTCACCATTTTTCAAAATGGGTTTGAAGATTGCAAGGGAACTGCCATCCACATTGACACCATCGGGTCCGGGGAGTTTTGGGGCATCGGTGCCCGCAGTATTTGCGCGGTAGCTGGCGAACTGCACACCGCGTGCTGTGTAGATGGCGGCTGAACGTATCTGTGGCCGCAATCGCAGCAGGTTCAAATTCTCCGATGCCAAGGTGCGATCATCAAACTCCAGGGCAGGCGCCGCAGTCTGTCCTAGCAGTTCGGCCTGCGTGTCCATGTCGGAAATCCAGCTTTCGCTATAGAGGTTCAAGTCATAAGTAATCATCGCAACAACTGCCGCCATGACTGCAACGAGCGTTGTTAGCAGCATGGCCGCCAAGAACTTGGTGCGAAGCGAATTGAGTGCTACCAAGCTCACGAGGTCTCTCCTATGACTTTGCGTGCGACGGTGAGCAATCTGGCGCTGATCTTCAGGTTAGCCAACTCCCCCTGCCGTGGAGCCACATCGAAACGAATTTTGTTGTCTAGGACGACGAAGTTGACGATGCTGCCGGCGGCGAAGTCGGGTTCGGATTCCGTCACCGTTAACACCGGCTTGCCACGTGCTGATGCCAACACAGCGTGCGCGGTGGAACTTTCACCACGCCCCATGAACAAGATGTGCACACCCATCAAGGGATCGCCCCGACGCAACTTGCGCACATGCAGTGGGTGGTTGTCTACGCGTCGATCCGTCACCATTTGCGTTAGTTCGTCGGCTAGAAGGTCCGCGCCGAGCAGCCCAATCACCATAGGCGTCTCGGGGGCATCCCAAGTTGTGGTCGGCCATTGAACGTAGCTTGCAAACTTATAAATATAAGCAGCCTTGACCTTGTACTCAGCCAGCAATGACTCGGTTTGCGCGGAGCCGGCATCCCAATGCCCCAGCGCCAGAGACGCTATTGCGCGCGCAAGCAAAGAGCGACGTGAGGTGCTGCAGTCAGCGGATTTCAAACCGTTCGTCGTGGGATCAAGCATGTTGACTGCCCTTCAGATTGCGATTCAGAACCGGGCGACCATTTTGAAAAATACCGCTGTAGCCAATTCCGCACGTGTCGAAGCGTTTGCAAACTCGCCGTGACTCCCGCCAAGGTTCTTCCCGGTTACGGAAAATTCCAGGCCAGAGCGCGGCTTCCACGCATACCGCAGGTCCAGCGCCACATACGCTGGAACATCCGGATTTGCAAGCGCGGAAACACTGCGCACAATGCAATCCAATTCACTGCCACCTGACAAATCCCAAGAAGACTTAAACATCCAGCGCTGCCGTGGGTCAAGGCCAGCCTGGGCGTTCACCGATGTCGTATCGGTACTGCCCGCCTTGACTTGCAGGTCTTCGCTCATGGCGGTCATGCCCGCACTGATGCGCCACGTATCAGACGCCTTGTAAGTCCCCCACATTTCGACACCTTGGACAACGCCCTGCATGCCATTGCCTAGCGTAACGAAAGTCCCGCTCGGGCCCAGTTCGAGTGTGCGCAGGTTGTCGTAGTCCGCGCGAAAAACGGTTGCAGACAGCGACATGGATTGACTAAGTTGTCCCCGATAGCCCAGCTCCACCACTTTGGCCACTTCGGATACAAAACTGGGGCCACCTGCCAGTTGAAACGGTGGTGTGGCGGGTACATAGGTGTCGACATCCAGCCGCGACGGGGCTCGCACCGTGCGCGAGACCGCGGTCCACAGCAAATGTTCTGGTGCGAATTTCCAAGCCAAACGGGCGTTGGGCAACCACTCGTTGCCGGTGTAGTCGTTACGTTCGACACGGGCACCAACGGTCAGTTGCAAGTCGCGGGTAAGGCTTACTTCATCTTGCACAAACATGTTGGACCAGTGTTGATCGACGTTGGCAGGCAAGAAGCCAAACCCCGGGGTGTTGCTAACACGATCCTCCGCCAATCGGTACCCTAAGCCCCAACTGATCGTGTGCGCATTTGCCATCACCAACGAATGCTGAATCTGCAGATCAACAATGTCCAGGTGTTCACCAAATACCAAAGGAATGGTGCGTTCGGTTCTGTCAAAGTAGGCTTGCACCGACAGACTGGAGTCTGCGGACAGCGCGTGCTCCCATCGGCTTGTTACATTGAATCCTGAAACACTGACTGGGTTTGCACTCAGTTGTGCCTCGGACCCGTTGTAAGCATTGCCCTGCAGCATGATGTTGTCCGTGGGGAGTTCCCAGTCCGCACGAAATCCAACCTGGGACTTGTACCAACCGTCGGCCTTTGAGCTACCACTGAGCTTCTCAGTCGCTCTGCGGTCAAAATATTTGGCATAGATGCGGTAACTGCCTTCCGTCCCCAGGGAACCGCCATATCGGACGGTGCTGCCGGATTCTCGATTGCCGGCTCCGGCCGTGATCAAGCCTCCTTCGCTGTCCTTGGCCGAGCGCGTGATGATATTGATGACGCCGTTGACGGCGTTGGCTCCCCACAGGGTACCGCCCGGCCCGCTGATGACCTCTATCCGCTCCACGTCTTCCAATACGACATCCTGCACATCCCAGAACACACCTGAATACAGTGGCGTATAGACCGAACGCCCGTCAATCATGACCAAGAGCTTGTTGGCTGTGTTGTTGTTCATGCCGCGCGCACTGATGGCATACGCAGTCGCGCTACTTTGGGCGACTTGCAAATTGGGAGCAAGACGCAATGCCTCAGGCAGGCTGGTTACCCCAGAACGCCGGATGTCTTCAGACGTGATGACAAATATAGAGGCCGCGGCGTCGGAAAGCCGTTGCGCCCGTTTGGAGACCGACGTAATTTCAAGGTTCGCCAATTCCTCAAAACTAAGATCGGCCAAATTTTTAGAATTTACCGACGCTGCCTGCGCGCAGAGTCCAAATTGACAGGCAAGACATAGGAGGAGCGTACGCGGCAACAAACATACATGCATAGCCCCTCCCTATAGCAATGTGTTAGATGCCTGCCAGTCCTTTTTCGTGTTTTGCTCTTGGATCTCAGGCATCGCCTCGCAGCGATTTGGTGTTAAGGCACGGAATCAGTGTAGGGCAGTTTTATTGCCCATACAACAGTTTTTTGTGCCCGCCATTTGCTGCCTTTAATGCCTGCAATGTGACTTTGAATCCACCGTTGCCCATTGTCGCTTTGGGGCGGCGTACTGCTACTCTCGCGAGTCAAAGCTTAGATGTACGAGTTCAGCAAGTTCTCCAGATGCTCTTGACGGCCCGACACGGGCATCGTGTCGGTGTTGCGGTCCACTACATGGGCGGCAACTGCCTCCAGGCTCATCTTGCCGTCCAGCAGGCTTTGGCCCAAGGGTGCCTTCCAGCCCGCGTAGCGGTCGTCCACCAGCTTGGCCAGCTTGCCGTCAGCGATCATTTTTTCGGCGATCAGCAGCGCGCGGGCCGTCACGTCCATGCCGCCAATGTGGCCATGGAACATGTCTTCGGGGTCGATGGACTGGCGGCGCACCTTGGCGTCAAAGTTCACGCCGCCGTTGACGAAGCCGCCACCTTGCATGATGGTGTACATGGCCAGCGCGGTCTCGGGGATGCTGTTGGGGAACTGGTCGGTGTCCCACGCGCACTGCATGTCGCCGCGGTTCATGTCGATGGAGCCGAAGATGCCCAGGTCCACCGCGGTGGCGATTTCGTGCTCGAAGCTGTGGCCGGCCAGCGTGGCGTGGTTGGCCTCGATGTTGACTTTGATTTCCTTCTCCAGGCCGTAGCGGCACAGGAAGCCATACACCGTGGCGCTGTCAAAGTCGTACTGGTGCTTGGAGGGTTCACGCGGCTTGGGTTCGAGCAGGATGGTGCCCTTGAAGCCGATCTTGTGTTTGTATTCCACCACCATGTTCAGGAAGCGGCCCATCTGGTCCAGCTCGTGGCCGATGCGGGTGTTCAGCAGGGTTTCGTAGCCTTCGCGGCCGCCCCACAGCACATAGTTGGCACCGCCCAGCTTCAGCGTGGCGTCCATGGCTTCCTTCACCTGCAGCGCGCCCAGCGCAAAAATTTCGGGGTTGGGGTTGGTGGCCGCGCCCGACATGAAACGGCGGTGGCTGAACAGGTTGGCCGTGCCCCACAGCAGCTTCATGCCGGTTTGGGCCTGCTTGGCCGCCAGCACGTCCACCATCTCGCGCAGGTTGTTCACGCTGTCGCGTGGGGTGGCGCCTTCGGGAGCCACGTCGCGGTCATGGAAGCAGTAGTAGGGCGCACCCAGCTTGCTGAAGAATTCAAACGCCACATCCGCCTTGGCCTTGGCCGCAGCCATGGGGTCGGCCATGTGCTGCCAGGGGCGCTGGAAGGTGTCGCCGCCAAACGGGTCCAGGCCGTTCCAGCAGAAGCTGTGCCAGTAGCAGACGGCAAAGCGCAGCTGCTCTTCCATGCGCTTGCCCAGCACGATGCGGTCTTTGTCATACCACTTGAAGGACAGTGGGTTGTCGGAAGTAGGGCCTTCGTAGGCGATGGGGGAGACGGTGGAAAAGTAGTGGCTCATGGTGCGTCCTTGGGTTGCTTAGTTGTGTGATCGAATTAAATAATCGGTTGTCCGCCCCGGAGGGCGTGGTGTTTCAGGTGCGTTGGTACAGGCTGCGGAAGGTCGCGTAACGCGTAGCCAGCAGCTCTTGTTCGGCGGCGTCGGGGCGGTAGCTCGCTTCCACCTCGGGGCTCAGGCACACGCTGCTTTGCGCGGCACCGGTGGCCAGCCAGCCCAGGCGCGCGGCACCCAGGGCGCCGCCCACGGCGGAGCTGCCATGCGTCACCACCTCGGCATCCAGCGCGCTGGCGAGTTGCTGCGCCCAGAAGGCACTGCGTGCACCACCGCCTACCAGAGACAGGCGTTTCACGCTGCTGCCAGCAGCATTCAGCGCGGCCAGGCCGTCTTTCAGGCCAAAGGTCACGCCTTCGATCACAGCGAAGCCCAGGCGGGCGGCGTCGGTGTCAAAGCTCAGTTGGTGAAAGCTGCCGCGCACATTCGCATCGTTGTGCGGGGTGCGCTCACCGCCCAGGTAGGGCAGAAACAGGGGCGACGTGGCACGGTCGGCCAGCGATAGGTCGGCCGCCTTGCCTGCCACCACACCGGCGTTGGGCGCACCCAGCAGGTCGGTCACCCACTGCAGGCTGCTGGCGGCCGAGAGCATCACGCTCATCTGGTGCCAGCGGCCGGGTACGGCGTGGCAAAACGCATGCGTGGCACTGGCGGCGTTGGGTTGGTAGCTGGGGGTGACGACAAACAGCACGCCACTGGTGCCCAGCGACAAAAAGCCCTGGCCCGCATCCACCGCGCCCATGCCCACGGCGCTGGCCGCGTTGTCACCGGCGCCACCGGCCACCACGATGCCCTTGGGTAGGCCCAGGGCGTCGGCCACATCGGCTTTCAAGTAGCCGCCGGGCGCGCTGCCTTCCACCAGGCGCGGCATGTGCGCCTGCGTCAGGCCGGTCAGCGCCAGCAGCGCGTCCGACCAGGTGCGCTTTTGCACGTCCAGCCACAGCGTGCCACTGGCATCGGACATGTCACTTACGTACTCGCCAGTCAGCTTCAGGCGCACATAGTCTTTGGGCAACAGCACCTTGGCCACTTGCGCAAAGATGGCGGGCTCGTGCTTGGCCACCCAGCGCAGCTTGGGCGCGGTAAAGCCTGGCATGGCCAGGCTGCCGGCCAGGTCGGTCAGTGTGGGCAGCTCGGCCATCATTTCGGTGCATTCCAGGGCGCAGCGTGTGTCGTTCCACAAAATGGCGGGGCGCAACACTTGGTCCTGCGCGTCCAGCAGCACGGCGCCATGCATCTGGCCCGACAGGCCAATGGCCTGCACGGCCGCATATTCCTTCGGGTGTGCGGCGCGCAGCTGTGCCAAGGCAGACTGCGTGGCAGCCCACCAGTCTTGCGGGTTCTGTTCGCTGTGGCCGGGGTGCGGGCGCTGCACCGTGAGCGCAGTGCCGGCCGAGCCAACCACGGTGTGGTCAGGGGCTAGGAGCAACGCCTTCACTTCGGAGGTGCCGATGTCAATGCCGATAAACATGGTTATGCAGTTTCAGTGGTGGTAGAGGAAATCGGGTCGGTCGCGTCGCTGGGCTGGGCCACCGACGCGGGGGAGCGGGTGTGCATGGGGCGCAGGTCGTGGTGCAGTACCAGGGCGGCGGCACCCACGGCGGACGCCAGCAGCCCGTAGCGCGCGGTGCGCACCGCTGGCGCGGCCATGCCGGCGCTGGCTGCATAGCTTTGCAGCGTGGCCTTGGCCACTTCCACAATGCCAGGGTACTGTTCACACGAAGGGCCACCCACCACCAGCGCACTGGGGTTGAAGGTGGTCCACAGGTTTTGCAGCACCACGCCCAGGTAGTGGCCGCCCTGGGCGGGTTGCTTGAGCTTGCTCAGGGTGCGCGCGCCAAAAAACGTTTCAGCACAGCCCTTGCGACCACAGGAGCACAGCGGCCCGTCAATCTGCAAAATGCTGTGGCCGATTTCGCCGGCCATGCCCTGGATGCCGGTGAACAGGCGGTCGTTGAGCACAATGCCCGCGCCCACACCGGCGCCGCAGGTCACAAAGATCAGCGAGTCTTTGGCATCGCCTTCGGAGAATTCGTATTCACTCAGCGCCGCGGTGTCGGCTTCGTTCTGCACATGCACGGGCACCGGCGGCATACCGGCCTGGGCCAGGGCCTTGGTGATCAGGGGCACAAAGTCCACATTGCGCCAACCCAGGTTGGGCGCAAAGCGCAGCATGCCGGTGGCTTCGTCAAACGCACCGGGCAAGCCCACGCCCACGCCAGAGAGCTGCACGCTGCGCCGCTTGAGCTGTGTGCGGGTGCGGGCTACCAAGCGTGCTACCTGGCGGCACACGTCTTCCACCTGGGTGCCGGTCAGCGGCTCCTCGAGTGCGCACAGCACCTGGCCGGTGAGGGACACGCCCACCACGCGCAGGGCTTCCACCGCCACTTCCACGCCGATCATGCCGCGGGTGCGACCGTCAATCTGCAGCGGTGTGGAGGGGCGACCCAGGCCTTGGGCCGCAGTCACGTCGTTTTCAGTGAGCCAGCCTTCGTCGATCAGCTCCCGCACCAATAGACTGACCGTGGACTTGGTCAGTCCGCTCTCGTTGGCCAGTTGGGCGCGGGAGAGCCCGCCCTGGCTGCGCAGCAGCCGCAGCAACACGCTGCGGTTGATACGTTTGACAAGTTGTTGGTCGCCGGTGGTTTTCATGGTGGGATGGCTGGCGCGCTGTGCCTCACAGGTGGTGGGTCTGCGCTTTGCCCTCGGGTTGTTTGCCAGCGATGATCATGCCAAGAACTTCGTCTTCCACCACGTCTGTCGTGCGGTAAGTACCTACTAATTTGCCGTTTTTCATCACGGCCAGGCGGTCGCTGAGTCCAAACACGTCGGGCATGTCATGGGTGATCAGGAAAATGCCCACGCCATCGGCCTTGAGCTGGCGCACCAGGTTGCCCACCATCGCGGTTTCCTCCGGCCCCAAGGCTGCCGTGGGCTCGTCCATGATGAGGATCTTGGCGTTGAAGTAAATCGCCCGCGAAATCGCCACCACTTGGCGCTGACCGCCCGAGAGGCGGCGCACCGGTGTGCGCACGTTCTTGAAGTTCTTGTTCAGGCGGTGGAACACCTTGCGGGCGTCGGCGTCCATGCGGTGGTCGTCCAGCGTGTTCCAGCGGGTCAGCAGCTCGCGGCCCAAAAACAGGTTGGCCACGGCGTCCAGGTTGTCCGCCAGCGCCAGGGTTTGGTAGATGGATTCGATACCACAGCGTTGCGCATCGACGGGCGTGCGGATGTGGGCTTTTTCGCCGCTGATCAGCACCTCGCCGCTGTCGATGGGGTAGGCCCCGGCCAGCATTTTCATCAGCGTGGACTTGCCTGCGCCGTTGTGGCCCAGCAGGGCCACCACTTCACCAGGGTAGAGCTTGATGCTCACGTCGTCCACCGCATGCACGCCACCAAAGGACTTGCCAATGTTGCGCATGTCGACCAGCGCCTGTTTTTCGTTCACGGCGCTCATACGGTGTCTCCTGTCAGGCGGCGGTAAATCACGTCAAACACCACCGCGGCTATCAGCACCTGGCCGATGATCACGTAGCGCACACCAATGGACACATCGAGCAGCAGCATGCCGCTGTCAATGCTTTGCATGATGAGGGCGCCCAATACAGAGCCCAGAATCGAGCCACTGCCACCGGCCAGTGCGGTGCCGCCGATGACTGCGGCGGCAATCACATACAGCTCCATGCTGGTGCCCAGCGAGTTGGTGCCGGCGTTCAGGCGGGCAATGGACACCATGGCGGCGATGGTGATGAGCACACCCATCAGCGCAAACAGCATGAGCGTGACGCGGCGCACGGGAATGCCCACCAGCGCGGCGGCCTCGGGGTTGCCGCCCATGGCGAACACATAGCGGCCAAAGCGCGTGCGGTGCACGATGAAGGACAACACCAGGGCCACAGCACCCCAGATCAGCACGGGAATCGGCACGCCCTGGGGCACGTCCTTATTCATGATTTGGTAGCTGTTCATGGAGGCCACAAAGGCCAGCACGATGACCACGGGCACCAGCACGATGGCGGTGTCCAGCCACAGCGGGTTGTTGGGTACGTCGTACGACGCTTTGGCGCGGCGCTTGGCCCACATTTGCACCATGAGGGCCAGCACGATCACGCCAGCCAGCATCCAGCTGGCGCTCACGCCGATGGCGCCGTCAAAACCTCCACCCAGGCGCTGAAAAAATGCGTCGTTCACAGGTTGGGTCTTGCCATCGGCCACCAAAAAGGCGGCGCCGCGAAATGACATCAGGCCGCCCAGCGTGACCACGAAAGAGGGCACACCCAGCTTGGCGGTCAGCGCTCCCTGGTACAGCGACACGGCAATGGCCACGGCCAAGCCTACCAGCGAGGCCGACACCCAGTGCCAGCCAGCGGTGTACATCAGGGTGGCAATCAGCACTCCCACAAAGCCCATAACGGAACCCACTGAGAGGTCGATGTGGCGGGCGACGATGATGAGCACGACGACGGTGGCCACAATGCCGACCACGGCCGTTTGTTGCGCAATGTTGTAGAGGTTTTCGGGGGACATAAACAGTCCGCCGGACAGGATGTTGAACACGATGGCAATGGCTGCCAATACCGTGCCCATCATCACCAGGCGCCAGTCGATGGCGGCCTGTTTGAGCGAATTCAAAACGGGATTCACATGCGTTCTCCGCAGGACATAAAAAAACCGCGGGCCGACCCCAGCCCGCGGTTCAAGGGCTTCAACTAACTCAAAGGAAAACGCGATTTATTTGCAAGCTGCGGGGCCTTTGGCGGCGTCCACACCCTTGCACAGGTCTTCTTTCTTGATCCAGCCGGCCTTGACCACGAGGTCCAGGTTGGCAGCGGTCACAGGCACGGGCTTGAGAAACTGGGCCTGCAGGGCCACTTTCTTCTCGCCACCACTCCAGGTTTGGGCGGCAGCCACTTTTTGGCCCTTGGCCAGCACGACGGCTGCAGCCGCTGCGTCACGGCCCAGGTCGCGTGCATCTTTCCAGACCGACACGGTCTGGCTGCCCAGAGCCACGCGGTTCAGCGCGGCGTGGTCACCGTCCTGGCCGGATACGGGAATACCTTTGATGCCCTTGGCGGTCAACGCAGCCACCACGCCACCGGCGGTACCGTCGTTGGAGGCCACCACGGCGTCAATCTTGCCGCCGGTTTTGGTGATGATTTGCTCCATGTTCTTTTGGGCGACTTCGGGCTTCCAGCCGTCGGTGTATTCCTCGCCCACGATTTTGATGTCGCCCTTCTTGACGGCGGCATCAATGATTTCTTGCTGACCACCGCGCAGGAAGTTGGCGTTCGGATCGGTGGGCGAGCCCTTGATCATCACGTAGTTGCCCTTGGGTTTGGCCGCCAAAATGGCGCGGGCCTGCATGCGGCCTACTTCCACGTTGTCGAAGGTGATGTAGAACACGCCGGGCGCTTCGATCAGGCGGTCATAGGCCACCACGGGAATCTTTTGTTGGTTGGCCTTGTTCACGGCGGGGAGAATCGCGTCCTTGTCCATGGCCAGGATGATCAGGGCTTTGGCGCCCTTGGCGATCAGGCTGTCGATGTCGGCCAGTTGCTTCTCGGGGGAACCACCAGCGTCGGCGCTGATGTAGCTGGCGCCGTCTTTGGCCAGCTGGGCCTTGATGGCGGCTTCGTCGGTTTTCCAGCGCTCTTCCTGGAAGTTGGACCAGCTCACGCCCACGACTTGGGCAAACGCGCCAGCGGCAGCCAGGCTCAGCGCCAGGGCGGTCAGTGTTGTCTTCAGTTTCATCAATGTCTCCGGTGATTTGGCCTGTGTCAGGCCTATGGTTTTGGAAAAGCTCTTCAGAGCCATCGTGCTGCCATAAATGCAGCACGGTGCATTTAGTAAGGACGACAAACTAATTGTTCGGGACTTCGACGGCGGTGCGAATAGGGATAAACCCGACATAGTTTAATCATCAAACTTAATAAGATCACCACGTTCTTTCATTTTTCACAAAGGATTCCCGCGTGCACCCTCTGGATTGGATTTCCCGGCCCGCGGTGCGCGGTGTCATGGTGGGGCTGTGCCTGGTCCCCTGGGCCTGGGCGGCCGATATGTCAGTCCCTGCCACGCCCCGTTTTGTCGAAGAGACGGACGCGGCCGGCCTGCAAAGCCGTTTTGAAGGCGAGGGCGAGTACATGGTGGGCGGCGGCGTCGCCACCTTCGATTGCGACGGCGATGGCCTGCCCGAGGTCTATGTCACCGCCGGCGTCAACAAGGCCAAGTTTCTGCGCAACCGCAGCGCCCGTGGTGGCGCGCTCAAGCTGCAGGAGGAGCGTTCGGGCCTGGAGCTGACCAACGCCATTGGCGCCTACCCGCTGGACATCGATGGCGATGGCCAGATTGACCTGGTGGTGCTGCGCGTGGGCGAGGTGCAGGTGTTCAAGGGCCTGGGCCAATGCAAGTTCGAGAAAGCCAACGATGCCTGGTCCATCCACACCGGCAACGGCTGGCACACCGCGTTTTCTGCCACCTGGGAGCAGGGCCAGCGCTGGCCCACGCTGGCCATAGGCACCTACACGGACCGTAGCAAACCCGAGTTTCCCTGGGGTAGTTGCACACCCGGCCTGCTGCTGCGGCCCAAAGAGGGCGGCGGTTACCAGCAAGCCACACCGCTGGTGCCGGGCCACTGCGCGCTGTCCATGCTGTTCTCGGACTGGAACCGCTCAGGCACGGCCGCGCTGCGGGTGAGCAATGACCGCGAGTACTACAAAGGCGGCGAAGAGCAGCTCTGGCAGATGCCCGCAGGTGCCGCGCCCACGCTCTACACCGCCGCCCAGGGCTGGAAGCCGCTGCAGATCTGGGGCATGGGCATTGCCAGCCACGACCTCAACGGCGATGGCTACCCGGACGTGTTTCTGACCAGCATGTCCGACAACAAGTTGCAAACACTGGAAGCTGGCGCCGCCCAGCCGCGCTTCACCGACATGGCGTTCAAGCGCGGCGTGACCGCGCACCGGCCCTATGTGGGCGGCGACGTGCACCCCAGCACCGCCTGGCACGCGCAGTTTGCCGACATGAACAACGACGGCTTGACGGACCTGTTTGTGGTCAAGGGCAATGTGTCCACCATGCCTGATTTTGCGACGCTGGACCCCAACAACCTGCTGCTGCAAAAAACCGACGGCAACTTTGTGGAAGCAGGCAGCCAGGCGGGCCTGGCCAGCTTCAAGCGCGGGCGCGGCGGCATGGTGGTGGATTTGAATGGCGATGGCCTGCTGGACGTGCTGGTGGTGAACCGCTGGGACAAGGCGCAGGTGTGGCGTCAAACCAGCAGCGGAGCCCCAGCCGAGGCCAGCCACTGGTTGCAGCTGCGCCTGCAACAGCCCGATGGCAACCGCGATGCCATTGGCGCCTGGGTCGAGGTGAGGTTGGGTGAAGGAGAAACTGCGCGCGTGGTCCGGCAGGAGCTCACCGTGGGTGGTGGCCACGCCAGTGGCCACCTGGGCTGGATGCACTTTGGCCTGGGTAGCGCGGCTAACGCCCAACTGCGCGTGCAGTGGCCGCACGGCGGCTGGAGCGACTGGATGCCCGCCAAGGCGGACGCCTTCTATACCCTCAGCCCCCAAGGCCTCGTGAACTGGAAAGCCCCATGAAACACCGATTGCTCTCCCTGGGCCTGGCCTGGGCCTGCGCCTGGACCAGCGCGCTATTGCCCGTGCATGCCCAGCAGGCCGCGCCCGAAGCCCGCCCGGCCAGTGCCTACAGCGCTAGCGTGGCCAACGAATGGTTCAGCCTGGCGCTGCTGCTGACCCAGCAGACGCCGGGCTTCAGCCCGCCCGTCGCGTCGCGGGCCTTTGCCTACCTGGGGCTGGCTCTGTATGAATCGGTGGTGCCCGGCATGCCGCAGAACCAGAGCCTGGCGGGCCAGCTCAACGAGCTGCAGTCCTTGCCCTGGGCGCAACCCGACGAGGTGCTGCACTGGCCCACCGTGGCCAATGCCTCGCTGGCCACAATGACACGCATGATGTTCCCCACGGCCAGCGCCGAAAACCGCGCCCGCATCGACCTGCTGGAACGCAGCCTGCCGCTCAAGTACAGCCAGGATTTTGACCCCAACACGGTCACGCCCGAGATCACCAACCGCTCGGAGACCTTCGGCAAGCTCATGGCCATGGCCATCATGACCTGGGCCCGCACCGACGGCGGGCACGAGGCCTGGGGCCCGCTGCGCCGCAGCCAGCAAAACTACGTGCCCCCGAGCGGCGAAGGTCAATGGTCGGCCACACCCCCGGCATTTGCGCCTGCGCTCTTGCCCTGGTGGGGCGATGTGCGGCCTTTTGTGCTCAAGACCAGCAGCGCTTGCGCCGCACCCATGCCCCCGCCTTATTCCGAAAGCCCCGGCTCGGCTTTCTACAAAGAGGCGAACGAGGTCTACCAGGTCAGCAACAAGGCCACGCAAGAGCAACGCCAAGTCGCCCTGTACTGGGCGGATGACCCGCTCAAGACTCCTACACCGGCAGGTCACTGGCTCTACATTGCCAACGATCTGCTCAAGCAGCAAAAGGCCAGCCTGGCCCAGGCCGCCCAAACCCTGGTGCGCCTGAACATGGCCATGGCTGACGCCTTCATTGCGGGCTGGAAGACCAAGTACACGGTGAGCCTGTTGCGACCGGTGACCTATGTGCAGTTGGTGATCGACAGCAACTGGGTGCCCACGCTGATGCACACGCCACCGTTTCCCGAGTACCCCTCGGGCCACTCGGTGCAGTCCAGCGCCGCAGCTGGCATTCTGGACGATGCGTTTGGGGCGAACAAACCGTTTACCGACAACACCCACAACGACCGGGGCTGGGGCCCGCGCACCTTTGCCAGCTTCCGTGTGGCGGCCGACGAGGCGGCCATTTCGCGGATGTACGCGGGCATCCACTTCCGCAGCGGCATTGAAGGGGGCAAGGTGCAGGGGCGCTGCGTGGCCCAGCAGGTGCTGGGGCTCAAGTTGGTGCGGTAGTGCGGCGCGGTGTTCAGCCCTCGCCCACGCCAATGGGGGCGGGTGCGTGCATGACGATGCGGGTGAACAGGCGGTCGTAGATCGGGTCGCGCGGTTGCTTGCCCGTCAGCGGGTCGCAGTTGGTGGCAAAGGCGGCGTCCAGCGCGGCCCAGTCTGCCTCGCCCAGCACCGCCTGTGCCACAGGCAGGATGGCAGTTTCTTCGAGCTTCATGTGGGTCAGGTAGGCCGCCACATAGCGACGCACGGCGGTATCAAAGGCGGCGTGGCGGCTGTCGCCCACCAATTCCCAGGCCAGCAGCAGGTGCTGCAGCTCGCGCACCGCGGCTTCGCTGTGGGCGTGGTCCTGCTCCAGTTGCACGATCACTTCCATAGTCTGCGGCGCCAGCCGCGCCACGCGGGGAAACAGCAGGTCGGACTCCTTGGGGTGGTGCAACTTTTCGGGAAACTCGTCGATATAGAACAGCATGGCGCGCAGCACGTCAAAAAAGCACTCTGGTTCGTCACCCGGTCCGCGGTCCAGCATGAGCAGCAGCGATTGCAGCATGGCGCGCAGGGCCGCGTGTTCGTCTTTGATGGTTTGCAGGCTGTTCTGGGGCATGGCGGGTCTCCGGAGTGGGCAGCGCAAGCTTCCCACGGCAGGTGGCCTGTGCACTTGATGCAGGTCAATGGCTGTGGTTGTCGTGGCGGCCCGTTACCATCGTGGCTGGGCACGGTGGTGCCGTGTCCAAGCCTTTAGGAACCGTTGTGCCATGACCTCTTTTTCTCCCCGTACCCTCACCTGGTTGCGCCGACTGGCCTGGACGGCCGCAGCACTGGTGCTGCTCTGGGTCCTGGCGTGGCTGGCCGTGCCTCCGTTGCTCAAAAGCCAGGCGCAAACCCGCCTGTCGGCGCTGCTGGGCCGCACCGTCACCGTAGGGGCGGTGGACTTTGCGCCGTGGTCATTGGAGCTTACGCTGCGCGACCTGGCCGTGGCCAAGGCCGACGGCAGTGGTCCCCAGTTCAGCGTGGCACGCATTTATGTGGATGCCGAGCTGCAGTCGGTGCTGCGCCTGGCACCCGTGGTGGACGCGGTCGCGGTGGAGGGCCCCACGCTGCAGCTCACCCACCTGGGTGATGGCCGCTATGACATTGACGACATCCTGCAGCGCCTGAGCGCCCCGTCGGACACGCCGCCCGGTCCGCTGCCGCGCTTTGCGGTCTACAACGTCACCCTGAGCGGCGGCAGCGTGGACTATGCGGACCAGAGCCTGCAGGGCCAGCCGCGCCAGCACACGCTGCGCGACCTGCAGCTCAGCGTTCCCTTTTTAAGCAACTTTGATTCGCAGCGCGATGTGCTGGTCTCGCCGCGCCTGGCTTTTGTGCTCAACGGCAGCGCGTTTGACACGGCGGCCGAAGGCACGCCGTTTGCCCAGGCCCGCAAGGGCGAGGCACAGATTAAAGTCAGCCAGTTGGACCTCAAGCCCTACCTGGCCTACCTGCCCGCCAGCCTGCCGGTCAAGCCGCAGAGCGCGGTGGTGGACGCCGAGCTCAAGATCGGTTTTGTGCAGACGCCCCAAACGGCGGTAAGCCTGTCGGGCGTGGTGACGGTCAGCCAGTTGGCTGTGAATGACGCGGCCGGCGCGCCGCTGCTGGCAGCGGACACCGTGCGCACCGAGCTGGCCGACGTGCGCCCGCTGGAGCAGATCGTCAAGCTCTCAGCCCTGACCATCACCAACCCGCGTCTGCAGGTGGTGCGCGCCCGCAACGGCCACCTGAATCTGGACCTGGCGTCTGCCACGCCTGCAGCCGTTGCTCCTAAAAAAGGAGCTGCTCGCGCAGATTCCACGGGGGCTACAGGCCAAAAAGATGCGCAATCACCTGCCGCAGCCACCCCAGCGCCCTGGACCTTGCAACTGGAGCAGCTGGCCCTGACGGGCGGCACCGTGGACTGGCTGGACCAGCGAACCCAGCCCGCCGCCAAGCTGGCACTGGCAGACGTGGCGTTTACCGCCCAGAGTCTGCAGTGGCCCATGGACAAGCCGGTGACCGCCGAAGGCTCGGCCACGCTGCCAGGCAAGGGCACATCGGCCCGCCTGGGCTTCAAGTTGGACGGCACGCTGCAGCAGGGCAGTGCCCAGGCCACGGTGAGCGACCTGCCCCTGGCGCTGGCCGCGCCCTATACGGCCCAGTTTCTGGAGCCAGGTGTGCGCGGCCTGCTGGACGCCCAGCTGGGCGCCAGCTGGCAGGGTGACCAAGTCAAGGCTACTGCGCAGCGCCTGGTTGTGCGCGATGCGGGTCTGGTGGCCAGCAAGCCCGCGGCAGGCGATGGCACGGCCCGTGGCGTGAACGGCCCTTCGTCGTCCGACCTGCCGCAGTTCAAGCTGCTGGAAATCACCGACGTGCAGGCCGACCCCGCGGCGCGTACCGCCCGTGTGGGCAAAGTGCTGCTGGCCCGTGCCAGCACCGGCATACGGCGGGATGCGGATGGGCAGTGGATGTTCCAAAGCTGGCTCAAGCCGGCGGCCACACCCGCACCGGCCGCCCCCGCAGACAAGTCCGCGGCGCCTGCCGTGCCCTGGAAGGTGGCACTGGGTGAACTCAGTGTGCAGGACGCCAGCGCCGTGTTCTCCGACCGCACCCATGCTCGCCCGGTGCGGCTGGAGCTGTCGGCCCTGAACCTGTTGGTAAAAGACGCGCAGCTGGATGGCAAAAAACCGGTGCCGGTAACGCTGAGTGCGCATATGAAGTCCGGCCAGGCCGAGGCCGGCAGCCTGCGCTACCAAGGCACCGCCGCCTGGGACCCGGTGCAGGCGCAGGGCAGTGTGGAGCTGCTGGAGCTGCCGCTGCATGCGCTGGTGCCGTACTTTGCCGAGCAGATCAATCTGGACGTGCTGCGCGCAGACGCCAGCTTCAAGGGGCAGTTGCGCTTTGCCAGCACGCCCAAGGGGCCCGAGGTGGCGCTCAAGGGTGATGCCCAACTCGAAGACTTCCGCGCCAATACCGTGCAGGGCCCCAGCGGCGGCATTGCCGAAGAGCTGCTGAGCTGGAAGGCGCTCAACGTGCCCGGTATCGACCTGGCCATGGTGCCCGGTGCGGCCACGCGCGTCAGCGTGCGTGAAGCGGCGCTGTCCGATTTTTATGCCCGCCTGATCGTCAGCCCCACGGGGCGCCTGAATCTGCAGGACCTGATGAAGACGCCTGCACAGGCCGATGCGGCCGCAAGCACCGGCCCCGCGGCACCGGGACCCAGCGCGGCGCCAGACGCCATCGTCACCATGGGCCCCATCAGCGTGGTCAATGGCAAGGTGCTGTTCTCTGACCGCTTTATCCAGCCCAACTACACGGCCGACCTGAGCGACCTGACCGGCAAGCTCAGCCAGTTCTCCAGCCAGCCCAGCAATGGCGCGGTGCGGCTGGCCGATCTGGAGCTGCGGGGCCGCGCTGAGGGCACCGCCTCGCTCGAGATCACCGGCAAGCTCAACCCGCTGGCCAAACCGCTGGCGCTGGATATTGCAGGCAAGGTCCGTGACCTGGAGTTGCCCCCGCTCTCGCCCTATGCCGTGAAGTACGCGGGCTACGGCATCGAGCGCGGCAAGCTCAGTGTGGACGTGCACTATGCGGTGCAACCTGATGGCCAGCTCACCGCCAGCAACAAGCTGGTGCTGAACCAACTGAGCTTTGGCGACAAGGTGGAGGGCGCGCCCAACAGCCTGCCCGTGAAACTGGCGGTGGCCCTGCTGGCCGACCGCAACGGCGTGATCGACCTGGACCTGCCCATCAGCGGCTCGTTGAACGACCCGCAGTTCCGCATCGGTCCGGTCATCTGGAAGGTCATCACCAACCTGGTGGTCAAGGCCATCACCTCGCCGTTCAGTCTGCTGGCCAATGCGTTGGGTGGTGGCGGCAGTGCCGAGCTCAGCACCGTGGCGTTTGCGCCGGGCAGTGGTGCCCTGAGTGATGCCGCACGCACCGGGCTGGACAAGGTGGCCAAGGCGTTGGTGGAGCGCCCCGCACTCAAGCTCACGGTGGTGGGCCAGGCCCAGCTGGAGGCCGAGCGAGAAGCCGTTAAGCGCGAGAAACTCAAGGGCTTATTGCTGGCTGAAAAGCGCCGCCGCGCCAGCGGCCAGGGCCAGGACGCGGCGGCCGTGAACAGTTACACCGCCGAAGAAATGCCGGTGCTGCTGCGCGCCGTGTACCGCCGCGCCGACATCACCAAGCCGCGCAACCTGGTGGGCCTCACCAAAGACATCGAGGTGCCCGATATGGAGGCGCTGCTGCTGGCCAACATCACGGTCACCGACGACACCATCCGCGAGCTGGCGCTGCAGCGCAGCGTGGTGGTGAAGGATTACCTCGCCACCCAGAAGGTGCCAACCGAGCGCCTGTTCCTGGGCGCCATCAAGACGACTGGCCATGCCGCGGACGCCAAGCCCCAGGCCGAGCTGAATCTCACGATGCAGTGAACATGAGGCAGGCCCCGCGCTTTTAGCGCTCTTCCACCTTGCCATCCGCGTGCTTGGCAAAGCGGCCTTGGTCGCGCGGGTGCACGGGGTCGTTGGCACCCCAGGGCCAGCCGCCGAACTCGGTGCGGCGGTAGTCGGCAAAGGCCTGATGAATCTCCTGCTGGGTGTTCATTACAAACGGGCCGTACTGCGCCACGGGCTCGCCAATCGGGCGGCCCTGCAGCACCAGCAGTTCGCTTTCCACATCACCATTCACCAACGTGCAATCGTCGGTCGCACGCACTTCCAGAACGGACTTGACGGGCACCGACTCGCCCGCCACGGTGAGCGTGTTGCCCTGGAAGAAATACAGTTGGCGCCGCGTGGCTGCGTGGGTTGCGCCGGGCAGGGTCCAGCTGGCACCGGGGCTCAGCTTGATGGTGTAGATGGCCAGGTCGCTGTCGGCCTCGCTGGCCCAAGAGTCGGGAGGGGGCGGCAGACCGCGCTGGTCGCCCAGCGTGCCGGCAATGCAGACCACCTCGGTCGTGCGGCCGTTCGCATCGATGGCCGTGGTGCGGGGAATGCTTTCGTGCCAGAACATGGTGAAGTGCGGTTCCACCATCTTGCTTTTGGCGGGCAGGTTGAGCCAGATCTGGAACAGCTCGGTAGGGTTGGGCTGGTCGGCGTGGACTAGCGGGAACATCTCGCAGTGCACGATGCCTTTGCCGGCGGTCAGCCACTGCACATCGCCGCCGCCAAAGCGCGCGGTGGCGCCCAGCGAGTCGGAATGGTCGATCAGCCCGCGGCGCACGATGGTGACCGTCTCAAACCCACGGTGCGGGTGCGAGGGAAAGCCCGGCACCGTGTCACCGTGGTACATGCTCCAGCCGTCCTTGCCGGCAAAGTCTTGTCCAATATTGCGGCCGGCCAATGAGGCTTGGGGCGCCATATTGGCGTCACCTGCCGGGTAGGCATCGTTGTGGTGCACGCAGAACAAAAATGGGTCGATCGTTTGCCAGGGAAAACCCAGCGGTGCGACGGAGAGGATGGTGGACATGCAGAGAACCCCAGGTGAAAGGCGTCGAGAATGGTTTGAGACGGCAGGAAGACTGCCATTGTCTCTGGCCGCGCGGCTTTTTGCCGACGCCTTGCAGAATGCCCACATCCCTGCCACTAAGATCGGCGGATGTTGTTTTCATCGCGTTTTTTCCGCGGGCTGGGTGCCTTGGCCATCGCTGCGGCGGTGCTGGCCGCCGAGCTGGTGCAGCGACCCCCCATGCCGGGTGTCGCGCAGGCCGTGCTGCCCGCAGCGACCGGCGTGGTCCCTGTGGCGGCCAGCCTCCACCGCGTGGCGCAGGGGCTTATTCCCATGCCGGTGGGTACCGAGGCAGCCCATGCCAGCAGCCTGCTCGTGATGCCGCCCGACAGTTCGTCCGCACTCACGGTGTTCTGGTTTTCCGGCGAGCGCGAGAGTGGGCCGTTGGTGCAGATTGCCGCTTCGCAGTGGGACCGCGCCACGCAGGCCTGGTCGCCCCCGCGCTTTGTGGTGAACCGCCACAGCATGGGGGATGACATCGGGTTTGGCCTGCGCCGCCTGGGTAACCCTGTGGCCTGGCGCGATGGCCAGGGCCGCATCCATTTGTTTGTGGTGGCCACGGGCTGGGGCGGCTGGGCCGCCAGTCGCGTGCTGCACTTGCGCCAGAGCAGCGCGCAACAAGGTTTGTCTGACCTGAGTTTTGAGCCCGTAGGTGTACTGCCGCTGTCCTGGTTGTGGAATACCAGCTACCTGGTGCGCAATGCGCCGCTGCCACTGGCCGATGGGGGCATGGTGTTGCCCGTGCATTTCGAACTTGGCATCAAGTACCCGGCGGCCCTGCGCTTTGACGCTGATGGCAATTTCAAGGGCATGGTGCGGATGTCGTCACGGCCCTACGCGCTGCAACCTACGCTGCTGGCGAAAACGCCTACGCAGTGGTTGGCGCTGCTGCGCGACGAACGTGCGCAGGGCAAGGTACTGGCCGCGCAAACGGAGGATGGCGGCAGGCATTGGAACGACCTGCCGGATCTGGCGCTGGACAACCCCGACGCCTCCGTGGGCGGCCTGGCGCTGGCACCGGGGCAACTACTGTTGGCACACAACTCTTCCCCCGGCACGCGCGCCCAGCTCGACCTGAGCCACAGCGCCGATGGCGTGCACTGGACCCTGCTGCAGACACTGGAGAAGGGCGCTGGCGAAGCCGAGTTTTCCTACCCAGCGCTGGCCTGGGCCGATGGCAACCTGTGGGTGAGCTACACCGTGGACCGGCAACGCCTGGCCTGGCAACGCTTTGCCCCCACCCCCGGAGGCAAGCCATGAGCCCGGACAGCCTATGGAGCGGATTGCTGCATTTGGCCACCGCCATGGTGGCCACTGACACGCCCAGCCTGCCTGCCCTGGGGCTGACGCAGCTGTGGCTGCATGTGGGCTGGGGCATGGTTTTGGCCTGGCTGGGCTGTGTACTGGTGGGGTGGTGGCAACCGCACCGCGCCGCCTTCCTCACGGTGGCTGCGGTGCTGCTGGCTAGCATGTGGTTGCCCGATCCCTGGTCACCGGCCTACTGGCTGGGGCTGGCTTTCCAGCAGCCCAGCCTGGTGCTGGTACTGCTAAGCACGCGCTTGCTGTTGCGGTGCCTGCGCAAACCCGCGCCGCCCTGGGCCACGCGCCGCGCGCCACAACCCACGCGGGGGCTAGCACCGCTGGCGTTTGTTGGCGTGCTGCTGGGCTGGGCACTGTTGCTGGATTCTTTTGCGCTGTTGTCTTTGCCCGTCTCGTTGTACGCCTTGGGCTTTAGCCCGCTGGCGGTGGCGCTGGTGGCCTGGGTGAGCCTGGGGCTGGTGCTGTCCAGCACCCAGGTCGGTAGCCGGCCCGTGGCCTGGGCCGTGCCGCTGGCCGTGGTGGCCTTTGTGGCGCTGCGCCTGCCCACCGGCAACGTGTGGGACGCCGTGTTGGACCCCTGGCTCTGGCTGGGGCTGCATGGCTATCTGGTGCGGGTGGTGTTGCGGCGCTACTGAATTTGCCTTTTTAGGGGCAGTCTTTGGCTCCTTCCAGGACCATCGTTTTTGAACTTTCGCAGAAAACATAGCTGCTGCCGGCGTTCCTGCTTTGGGACGGGGCTTTCAGCGCAGTTTCGTCCCATACCATGAGGCTACTCAGCGGAGGCACCGAAGCAAACGCGTCTTGCGGCTTGCGGTAGGCAATCGCGGTATTCACGCCATCTTGCAGTTGCTTGGCCCAGCTTCCCACTTTCTCTATGAGTTTTCCCTTGCCTGCGTCGTTGGCAACGGCGGTGGCGCTCCAGTCAGAAATCGTGGTGTTTGTATAGCCAAGATAGGCAAGATTGAGGTAGATCGTTGTGTCGTACAGCCGCCAGTTGCTCTGGGAATTTCGAACGTTGACGACCAACGTCACGAGATCGCGGCCTCCAATATTGGCGGCATAGGGATCAATCGTGAGGCAGTTGTCCATCGTGCCACCCGCTTTCTTGGAAACGAACAGATGCGCTTTGGCAGGGCTGCAAACGTCGGCAGAGAAGTAGCCGTATTCCTCTGCGCCCGAGAGGCTTGCGACAACGCGCATTTCGGCAAAGAAGTTATTCCCCACAGGGCTGACAAATTGGGCCGTGCCAATTCGGATGTTCATGTTGTTGGTCTGGTCCTGGATGGCCAGAGTTTTCCAGGTCCTGCCACCTTGGTACATCGCGTAGCCACCGATGGTTGCGTCGTCTTCCAAGGTATCCAGACGCTGAAAAGAGCGCGACACACCTTTGGGAAATAGATCCGCTGCTTGGGTGAACTGGGCGACAAGCCCGATAAAAATGCCGAAGAAGAAAGTGAGGGACCTGGTCATGTGGTGTTGTGACTGTGTAGAAGTTTGAAAAAAATGAATTCAACATCGATGGCAAGGGGTTTCCATCGCCTGGGCTGACGTTCCGTTTTGGGTGATGGAACGTAGTGTTCCAGCGAATGCTGCGGACTACATGCTCAGAGGCGAGCGCATGCGTGAGCGCTCGGTAGTCTAGGGGGTGCCGCGAGATTCCGGTATCCCCCAAACGGGTGATTTCATGGCCGCGTACACAAGTAATCCGGGCTGCCCACCGGATCAAGGGTAAAATCGCGGGTGACGCTGCAATTTGCTTACCTTTGTAGCGTCTGCAGTCTGACACGGTCTGCGGCACGCCTTGCGCCGCCTCCGCACCTTTTTGGCCGATCATCTCGGCCCCTCCGGTTGTCAAACTCCCCCAGCGGCGAGCTTTACTCCGGTTTTATTTTTCCTCCTTACCAAAATTCCTGACCTGAGCCCGAGCACCGGATGCACTTCCGGCGCAGAGACTTTGGTCTTCCAGCATGCGATGGTTTTTAACCAAGACCGTCATTCCCCCTGCGTCGCGCGGTTCATTGAAACTGCCGGCGCCTTTTGAAAGATCCCACCATGGGCAAGAAACTTTACGTCGGCAATCTCTCCTACTCGGTAGATGACCAATCCCTGAACCAAAACTTCTCCGACTTCGGCACCGTGTCGTCGGCCAAGGTCATGATGGACCGCGACAGCGGCCGCTCCAAGGGCTTCGGCTTTGTGGAAATGTCCAGCGACGCAGAAGCCCAAGCGGCTATCAGCGGCATGAATGGCAAAAACGTGGATGGCCGTGACATGGTCGTCAACGAAGCCCGTCCCATGGAACCCCGCACCGGCGGTTTTGGTGGTGGCGGTGGCGGTGGCCGTCGCGAAGGTGGCGGTGGTGGTTACGGCGGTGGCAACCGCTACTAAGCGCTAACCTCGCATTAGCTCTCGCTAAGAAAAGCCGACCTCGGGTCGGCTTTTTTGCGTCTGCGCAAGGCCGTTGGATGGGCAAGATGTGCCGATGCGGGAACTTCGCCCGTTGGCCGTGCTCCATCCACCCATGCAACGCAGAAGCACCCTGGCCGCTCTGGCCGCACTCCCCAGCCTCATCACCACCTCGCTGGCCAGCGCCGCTAGTCAGCCCCTGCTGCAGGCGCTCAAACCCTCGCCGCGCATGCCGGTGCTGTTTGTGGGGCATGGCAGCCCGATGAACGCGATCGAGGACAACGCCTGGCGGCGCAGCTGGCAGGCCATGGGCACCGAGTTGCTGGCACGCGGCGTGCGGCCGCAGCTCATTCTGTGCGTTTCGGCCCACTGGCTCACGCCCGGCTGGCAGTTCACGGGCATGGCAAGCCCCAAAACCATTCACGACTTTGGCGGCTTCCCCCAGGCATTGATGGACCAGCAGTACCCCGCGCCCGGTGCGCCTGCGGTGGCACGCAGCTTGGCCAGCGCACTTAAGTCGCCCGCCACGGGGGCGGCACTGGGGGTGGACACCCAGCAATGGGGTTTTGACCATGGCACCTGGTCGGTGCTCAAGCCCATGTTTCCCAAAGCGGATATTCCTGTGCTGCAACTCAGCATGGATTACAGCCGCGCGCCGACCGAGCATTACGCGCTGGGCCGACAGTTGCAGGCGCTGCGTGAGCGTGGGGTATTGATCGTGGGCAGCGGCAACATCGTGCACAACCTGCGCGCCACGCGCGACGGCACCGCCGCCAACGAGGCCTACGACTGGGCCACCGAATTTGACGCCGTGGTGCAAAACCAGATCAAGAAGGGGCAGCTGGACGCACTGCAAAACTTCCAGTCGCTGGGCGCTGTGGCGCAGCAGGCCCACCCCTCCCACGACCACTACCTGCCGCTGCTCTACGCGGCGGGTGCTGCGCGCTCCAGCGAGATGCCGCGCTTCTTCAATACGGGCTTCCAGTCGGCGTCCATTTCCATGCGCTCGGTACTGTGGGGTTAAGCCTTTGTCTGCGATTGCTATGAAATAAGGAGCTGTTGGCGCAATGTTTACGGGGGCTAGAAGGCTATTTATTTTGTAAGAACAGCGCAGAACAGACCCCACGCAGCCAGCGATTCGCAGGGTCATGGTGGTAGCGGGCATGCCAGTGCTGCTTCACGGTGAAGCCGGGAATGGGCACCGGGCAGGTGTGCACCGCCAAGCCAGTGACCTTGGCCAGCGTCTCGCCGATCTGGCGCGGCAGCGTGGCGATCAGGTCGGTCGTGGAGAGGATGGCGGGCAGGCCTAAAAAGCCGGGAATTTCCAGAATCACCTTGCGCTCGATCTGTTGGCGCTTGAGTGCCGCGGCCAGCAAGCCACTGCCCGTACCTGAGGCGATGGCGGCATGGGCCTCGGCCTGGTATTGCTTGAGGGTGAGGGTTTTGCCAATGCGCGGGTGGCGCGCGTTGGCCAGGCACACCCACTGCTGTTCAAACAGCGTTTGTTGGTAAAAGCCGGTTTCCAGATCCGGTATCAGGCCCACAGCCAGGTCGGCTTCGCCCGCTGTCAGCAGGCGGGCCGTGTCCGCATCGATGCGTGTGGCTTCCAGCGCCACCTGCGGGGCTGCGGCGCGCACATGGGCGAGCAGTTGTGGCAGCAGGGTGATGTGGCTGGCGTCGGTCATGCAGATACGGAACTTGCGCTGTGCCGTGGCGGGGTTGAAGTCTGGCTGCCATTCCGATATTTGCCGCAGCGCGGCCAGCGCCTGGCGCGTGGGCTCGATCAGCGCCTGTGCACGCGGCGTAGCTTGCATGCCTGCCGGTGTACGCACGAAGAGTGGGTCGTGCAAGGCCTCGCGCAGCTTGGCCAACCAGATACTGACAGTGGGCTGGCTTTGCCCCAACAGCTCGGCGGCGCGGGTCACACTGCCGGTGCTGTAGAGCAGGTCCAGCAGTCGCAATAGCTTGGTGTCCAGCAGCTCGGTGGTCTCGTGCGCAGTGTCCATGGTCGCACCCCTTTATAAAAATATGCAATGCAATCTATTTTATGTATTGCATAGACGATAGGGGCTGCGCTGCCTACATTCGCTCCCAAGCAAGGAGAGCGATTTGAGAATTGCAGTGTTGGGTGCCGGTTCGTTGGGCTGCGCCATAGGCGGCACCCTCGCGCGTGCCGGGGCGGATGTCACCCTGATTAACCGCCGTGTGGAGCAGGTCCATGCGATTTTGAGCCAGGGCCTGATCTTGCGCGAGGGTGGCGTTGATACGCGGGTGGGCGTGCATGCCGCCACTCGCTGCGAGGGCCTGGACGTGATGGACCTGGTCATTGTGTTGGTCAAATCTTTTGACACCCGCAGTGCCATGCTGGGCGGGCTGAACTTGGTGGGGCCGGACACCGTGGTGCTGTCTCTGCAAAACGGTCTGGGCCACGAGGACGTATTAGCCGAACTGGTGGGTGCAGAGCGCGTGCTGGCCGGCAAAACCTATGTGGGGGGCGTGCTGGTGGCCCCCGGTGTGGTAGTGGCCGGCACCCAGGGCAAAGAGACGTTGATTGGCGAGCTGCAGGCCAAGGGTTCGTCGCGGGCTGACCGCATTGCGGCAGTGTTCAACGCCGCGGGCCTGCGCACCCAAGTGTGTGAAGACATCATGGGCACCATCTGGGACAAGCTGCTCATCAACGTGGCCACCGGCGCACTCAGCGGCATTACCCGTTTGCCGTATGGCGCGCTGTACCAGGAGCCGCAGGTAGAGGCCTGTGCAGTGGCTGCGGTGGAAGAGGCCATGGCCGTGGCCCGTGCCAGCGGCATCACCCTGAGCTACCAGCACGGCGTGGACGCCTGGCGCAAAGCAGCGGCCGGGCTGCCCTACGCATTCAAAGCCTCGATGCTGCAGAGCCTGGAAAAAGGCTCGCCCACCGAAATCGACTTTATCAACGGCGCCGTGGTCGAACGCGGCGCCGCCCTGGGTGTGCCCACGCCGGTGAATGCCACGCTGGTGGCCTGTATCAAGGGCATCGAGCGCGCTCTGAAAGAAGCTCCATGAACACGAACTCTCCCGCCTCATCCATCCCCCGCGCCTATGTGGAGCATGTGGCCATCTGGGTGAAAGACATCCAGTGGCACATCCGGTTCTTTCACACCGTGTGCGGCATGACCATGCGCGAAGTGCAGGGCACTGTAGAAGACCCCGTGCAGTACTGGACGCTGGGCGGCATGCAGTTCATGGCCAAGCCCGACCACAGCGCGCCTGAAGGCCGACTGGGCCACATCGGCGTGATGTGCGAAGACCTGGAGTACGCGCTGCAAGCCGCCCAAGCCTTTGGCGTGACCGAGATGCCACAGGGCCGCAACTGGCTGCGCCTGCCCGATGGTCTGGCGGTGGAATTCATCCAGGCCAGCGCTGGCACCGTGGCGCAGGCCCTGTCTATCAACCCGCGCGCCTGAAAGATTGCATTCAAAAGGAACCCCGATGAGCCCCGAAAAATACTGGGACGATGCCCGCGATGGCGACGTCTGCATCAGCCCCCGCTACACCGTCACCAAAGAACGCATCCTGGCCTACGCCGACCTGACGGGCGACCACACGCCCGTGCACGTGGACGAGGCCTATGCCAACGCCAGCCACTTTGGCTGCATCGTGGCGCATGGCCTGTTTGGCCTGTCGATTGCCGATGGGTTGAAGACGCAAAGCGACTACCGCTTTCTACCCGGCATGTCGCTGGGTTGGACCTGGGACTTTGTGCTGCCTATCAAGGTGAATGACGTGTTGCACGTCCAGTTCACTGTCAGCGGCCTGCGCGCCTCCAAGAGCCGCCCGGGCTGGGGCATCGTCATCCTGCCCAGCGAACTCATCAACCAGAACGGTGATGTGGTGCAAAAGGGCGAGCACCGCCTGATGATTCCGCGCCGCCCCGGTTCCTTTTAATTGCTACTTATTTGATAGCTGCTCGCGCAATAAACACGGGGGCTAGAGGCCAATATGACTCACAATTCTCAGCAAGCGCGTCCTTTGGAAGGCATCCGCGTCATCGACTACAGCCACTTTCTGGCGGGGCCCTATGTGGGCCGCTGCCTGGCTGCCATGGGGGCCGAGGTGATCAAGGTGGAGCGACCCGGCACTGGCGACGCGGGCCGCCAACACGCCTGGTTTGTGGGCGACGACCACGCCTACAGCGGCTATTTTTTGCAGCAGAACATGGGCAAGAAAGGCCTGTGCGTGAACACCAAAGACGCACGTGGCCGCGCGCTGATGCAAAAGCTGGTGGACAGCGCCGACGTATTCATCGAGAACTACCGCCCCGGCGCGCTGGATAAGCTGGGCCTGGGTTATGCCGCGCTGGCCGAGCGCAACCCAGGTCTGGTGTACTGCTCCATCTCCGCCTACGGCCACACCGGGCCGGACGCGCACCGCGCGGGTTTCGGCCTGATTGCCGAAGCCAAGAGCGGCATCATGCAGATGGTGGGCAACCCCGGCGAAGCACCACCGCTGTTGCGCATCTCGCTGGGCGATATGTACACCGGCATCCACGCGGTGGCTGCCATCAATGCCGCTCTCTTGGGCCGGGTGAAGAGTGGCAAGGGCCAGCACATCGACATGGCGCTGTATGACACGCTGGTCTCCATGCACGAATACGCGGTGCAGTGCTACACACTCTCCGGCGGCAAAGAGGTGCCGGTGCAGACCGGGCACGATATGCCCAACAGTACGCTTTACGGCGTGTTCCGCGCCAATGATGGCGACCTGGTGATTGCTGCACAGGTGGACGATGCGTGGAAGCGTTTTGCCGCCTTGGTGGAAACGCATGGCGGCCCTACAGGCTTTGGTGCGGATGCACGCTTTCACACCAACACGGGCCGCAACGCCCAGCGGCTGGAGATTCTGGCGGTGGTGAAGCCGTGGGTGGCTGCGCGCTCCGTGCGCGAAGTGCTGGCTTTGCTCGACAGCATTGACGTACCCAGCGCCAAGGTGCAGCGCATTGACGAGGTGCTGGCGGACCCGCAGATCCAGGCGCGCGGCATGGTGGTGGAGCAGGACCATCCGGTCATCGGCAAGATCCGGCTGCCCAATCTGCCGTTTCATTTTTCGGGCTGCGACACCAGCATCACCCAGGTGGCGCCCGACCTGGGCCAGCACAACGCGGAGATCGCCGCCAGCCTGGGCTTTGTTGAGGCCGATATTGCGGCCATGCAGGCTGATGGCGTCTTGTTCAGCCACTCGGGAGGTGCTGCATGACGGACCAATACGCCGTGATCGGTAACCCGATTGGGTTTAGCAAATCCCCCTTTATCCACAGCAGCTTTGCCGCGGCCACGGACCAGGACATTGACTACACCAAGATTGAAGGCCCGTTGGGCCAGTTCGCGGAGACGGTGGACGCCTTTCGTGCCAGCGGTGGGCTTGGGCTGAACATCACCGCACCCTTCAAACTGGACGCATATGCCTATGCCACGGAGCACTCCGAGCGGGCCAAGCTGGCGGGGGCCGCCAATGCCATGAAGTTCGAAGGCGAGCACGTGATCGCAGAGAACTTTGATGGAGTCGGGTTGGTGCGTGACGTGACGCATAACCTGCAAGTGGCCCTGAAAGGCAAGCATGTGCTGATGCTGGGCGCAGGCGGTGCGGCGCGCGGGGCCTTGCTCCCATTTCTGGCCGAGGAACCTGCCTTGCTGGTGATCGCCAATCGCACGCGCTATAAGGCAGACGAGTTGGCGCAGATCGGGGCGGCCAAGGGTCGGGTGCAAGCCTGTCACTACCTGGATCTGGCAGGCCAGCGGTTTGACGTGGTGTTCAACGCGACCTCCGCGAGTCTGCGCGCCGAGTTGCCGCCGGTGCCGGCCGAGGTGTTTGCAGAGGCCTGTCTGGCGTATGAGTTGGCGTATGGCAAAGGCCTCACCCCCTTCTTGCGGCTGGCCCAAAACGCGGGTGCTCCGCAGCTGGCCGACGGCGTGGGCATGCTGGCTGAGCAGGCGGCCGAAGCTTTTGCCTGGTGGCGCGGCGTGCGACCGGGCACTGCGATCGTGATCCGGGCGCTGACGGTTCCACTGGCCTGAGGACTGCCATGGCCCAGCGCAGCCTCCTATACTTGTGGAATGAACCAGTCAGTACATTCCGCGGGAACCCCCAAAGCCCCAGCCAAAGCGCGCACCAACGACCCGGCGCGCACGATGGCCGGCATCTTGGCGGTGGCGACCAAGGAGTTTGCGGCCAAGGGCTTGAGCGGCGCGCGCATCGATGCGATCGCCGAGGCCACGCACACCAGCAAGCGCATGATTTACTACTACTACGGCAGCAAAGAGGGGCTGTACGTGGCGGTGCTGGAGGACCAGTACCGGCGCATGCGGCAGATCGAGGCCAAGCAGCACCTGGAAGACCTGGAGCCCGAGGCGGCGTTGCGCCGCTTGGTGGAGTTCACCTTCGACCACCATGCGGACCACGAGGACTACATCCGTCTGGTAATGAACGAGAACATCGAGCAGGGCGCCTACTTGGCGCAGAGCAAGACCATCCAGGAGCTCAATGTGCCCGCCATCCAGGCGATTCGCCAGCTGTACGACCGGGGGGTGCAGCAGGGCGTGTTTCGCCCGGGGCTGGATCCGGTGGACATCCATGCCTCCATCTCGGCGCTGACGTTTTTCAACGTCTCCAACCGCCACACCTTCGGGCTGATCTTCAAGGACAAGGCGCACAACGCGCAGTCTGCCGCGCGCCGCGCCAGCATCACCGAGATGGTGGTGCGATTTGTGCGCAAGTAATTCATTTTCGGCATAACAGCTTTCCCTGCTATGCGCAGCAGGTCTAGGGAAAACCCGCGCATTAAAAAACTAACTAGTTCGTACATTAACAAGACGCGAACATTTGGAGACATACGTGGTCAAAAAAATCATTGACGGGTACTGCCAAGTCATTGGCTACCTGATTGCCGCCGCCCTGGCGGTCATGGTGGTGCTGGTGTTCGGCAATGTGTTCATGCGCTACGCATTCAACTCGGGCTTTACGGTGTCCGAAGAGCTGTCGCGCTGGCTGTTTGTCTGGGTGACATTTATGGGTGCGGTGATTGCGTTGCGCGACAACGCCCACTTGGGCACCGACATGCTGGTGAGCAAGTTTGGCCCCAAGGGAAAACGTGTGTTCATGGGCATCTCGCTAGTGCTGATGCTCGTTTGCCTGTGGCTGATCTTCAAGGGCACCTACGACCAGTTCATGGTCAACAAGGATTCCGAGAGCCCGGTGATGGAGGTGTCCATGGGCTGGTTTTACGCTGGCGGCATGGTGTTCTCGCTGCTGAGCTTTCCCATCCTGGCGCTGGAGCTGTTTCGCCTGCTCACCGGCCAGATTGCCGACCAAGACCTGATGCTGATTCAGGAATCCGAAGAAGCCGCCCACTGATCCCAAGAGTATTTGACATGACGATTATTGTTTTTCTGGGCTCCTTGATGGCTGCCATGGCTCTGGGTGTACCCATCGCCTTCTCTCTGCTGTTGTGCGGTGCTGCGCTGATGTGGCACCTCAATATGTTCGACGCGCAAATCCTCGCGCAAAATCTGCTCGAGGGATCCAACAGCTTTCCGCTGCTGGCCGTGCCGTTCTTCATGCTGGCCGGCGAGATCATGAATGCCGGTGGCCTGTCGCGCCGCATCGTGAACTTCGCCATGGCGCTGGTGGGCCACGTCAAAGGCGGTCTGGGTTATGTGACCATCGTGGCCGCGGTGATCATGGCCTCGCTGTCGGGCTCTGCGGTGGCTGACGCTGCGGCGCTGACGGCTTTGCTGCTGCCGATGATGGTGGCGGCCGGCCACGACAAGGCCCGCTCGGCCGGTCTCATTGCGTCGGCCGGCATCATCGCCCCCATCATCCCGCCCAGCATTGGTTTTGTGGTGTTTGGGGTGGCGGCCAACGTGTCTATTTCCAAGCTCTTCATGGCCGGCATTTTCCCGGGCGTGTGGCTGGCGCTGTCGCTGGTGGCGACCTGGTGGTGGCTGGTGCGCAAGGAAGTCGTGGTGCCTCCACCCCGCAAGTCTGCCGCTGAAGTGCTGGAATCCTTGCGCCTGGCGACCTGGGCGCTGGTGCTGCCCTTCATCATTGTGTTCGGCCTGAAGTTTGGCATCTTTACGCCGACTGAGGCTGCCGTAGTGGCCGCGGTGTACTCGCTGTTTGTGTCCACAGTGATTTACCGTGAGCTCAATTTCAAGAAGCTGGTGCCGCTGTTTGTCATGGCGGCCAAGACCAGTGCGGTGGTGATGTTCCTGGTTGCGGCGGCTATGGTGTCTGCGTGGCTGATCACGGTGGCGGATTTGCCTGGACAGGTGGTGTCGCTGCTGCAGCCGCTATTGGACAGCCCCAAGATGCTGATGCTGGCCATCATGGTGCTGACCATGGTGGTGGGCACGGCGCTGGACATGACGCCCACCATTCTGCTGCTGACCCCGGTGCTGATGCCGGTGGTGAAGGCCGCGGGCATTGACCCGGTGTACTTCGGTGTGCTCTTCATCATCAACAACGCCATTGGCCTCATCACGCCGCCTGTGGGCACGGTGCTCAATGCGGTGGCTGGTGTGGGCAAGGTCAGCATGGACGAGGTGACCAAGGGCGTCGTGCCTTTCATGATCGCCCAGTTCCTGATCATGTTCCTCATGGTGGCGTTCCCGCAGCTGGTGATGGTGCCCGCGCGCTGGTTCTATTGATTGCGTTCCCGTTCTTACTTTTATTCAGGAGACAACTATGAAACGACTGTTCATTAAATCGGTAGTGGCTTGCGCCGCGTTGGCGGTCATGGGCCTGGTGTCGGCTCAGGACATCAAGGAGCGCACGCTCAAGTTCGGCCTCAATGGCCCCGAGGGCCACCCCGCCGTGGCTGGCATGAAGAAGTTTGCCGAGGCCGTGGCTGCCAAGTCCGGCGGCAAGATGAAGGTGCAGTTGTTCCTGAACGGGGCACTGGGCAGCGACCAGGCTACTTTGTCGGCGGTGAAGGGCGGCACTGTGGAAATGGCGGTGATGAATTCCGGCATTCTGGCTAGCGAAGTGAAGGCGCTGGAGGTGTTTGATTTCCCCTTCCTGTTCAACAACGAGAAAGAGGCGGACGCCATTGTGGACGGCCCGATTGGCCAGAAGATGCACGCGGCCCTGGCTGACAAGGGCATTGTGGGCCTGTCGTACTGGGAGCTGGGCTTTCGCAACATCACCACCGGCAAGAAAGCCATCACCAAGGTGGATGACATTGCAGGCCTGAAGCTGCGCGTGATTCCCAACGCCATCAACGTGGATTGGGTGAAGGCTCTGGGAGGCAACCCCACGCCTCTGCCATTCACCGAGGTGTATGCCGCGCTGGAGCAGGGCGCCATTGACGGTCAGGAAAACCCGATCTCCGTAATCGCCGCCAACAAGTTCTGGGAAGTGCAAAAGAACGTCGCGTTGACCAACCACCAGTACAACCCGCAATCGGTAATCTTCAGCAAGAAGATCTGGGACAGCCTGAGCCCCGCCGAGAAAAAGATCATTGACGACTCTGCCGATGAAGCCACCAAGAGCCAGCGCGAAGCGGCGCGGGCCTCCGTGGCCGCCAACCTGGAGCTGTTGAAGAAAAACGGCATGACCATCTCTGCGCTGCCTGCTGCCGAAGTCGCCAAGCTGCGTGAAAAGATGAAGCCCGTGATCGACAAACACAGCGCATTGGTGGGCCCCGTGGTCGCCGAAGTGCAGGCCGAGCTGGCCAAGCTGCGCAAGTAAGCACAAGGACCACCATGAACGTTCTGATGCTGCACGGCATTAACCACAATATGTTCGGCAAGCGGGACCCCGCACAGTACGGCACCACCACGCTGGATGAAATCAATACCAGCTTGCATGTGCTGGGTGCGGAGTTGGGCGTTCAGGTGCAGACCTTTCAGACCAATAGCGAGCAAGAGATGTGTGAGCGCATCCACCAGGGCTTTACCGAGCAGGTGGATGCGGTGCTCATCAACGCAGGGGCGTGGACCCATTACAGCTACGGCATCCGCGATGCGCTGGCCATTCTGACCTGCCCCGTCGTGGAGCTGCACATGTCCAACATCCATGCACGCGAAGCGTTTCGCCACAAGTCGGTGTTCGCCGACATCGTCAAAGGCCAGATTGCCGGCTTTGGTGCGGACAGCTATTTGCTGGCCTTGCGCGCCGGCGTCAACGCCGCACAGGCGGCCAAGGCAGCACAACCATGATCATCAACGGCAATACCGAAGTTATTGCCCACCTGGGCTTTCCCACGCATGCCTTCAAGGCGCCCATGATTTACAACCCCTGGTTTGAGAAAGCCGGGGCCAACGTGGTGGTGGTCCCCATGGGCTGCAAGAGCCCCGATTACGCCGAGTTTCTGCGCAGCGTATTCAAGCTCTCCAACATCCGTGGCGCGCTGATCACCATGCCGCACAAAGTGCCCACTACGGGGTTGGTGGACGAACTGTCGCCCACGGCCGCCATTGCCGGCGCTTGCAACGCGGTGCGCCTGGGCCCCCAGGGCCAGTTGCAGGGCGATATGTTTGACGGTGCCGGCTTTGTGCGCGGGGTGTTGCGCAAGGGACTGAAGCTGCAAGGCGCACGTGCGCTGGTGGTGGGCAGTGGGGGTGTGGGGTCGGCCATCGCCGCGTCGCTGGCTGCCGAAGGGCTGTCGGCACTGGCCGTGTTTGACGTGAATGCCGCCGCAGCCGATGGCCTGGCTGCCCGCCTGCGCCAGCACTACCCGCAGTTGGAGGTGCTGACCGGTTCCACTGACCCAGTGGGCTTCGACCTGGTGGTGAACGCCACGCCTCTGGGTATGAACGAGGGCGACGCCATGCCACTGGACGTGACGCGCCTCTCGCCCAGCACCTTTGTGGGTGAAGTGGTCATGAAGACCGAGACCACCGCCTTTCTGGCAGCGGCCATCGCTCGGGGTTGCAGGGTACAGGTGGGCTCGGACATGCTGTTCGAGCAGATCCCGGCCTACCTGGAGTTCTTTGGCCTGCCCAGCACCACGCCCGAGGAGCTGCGGGCAGTGGCTACGCTGCAATACTGATCAGCCGCCCGCTGCGGGGGTCAGCAGCCACTCCCGGCGGAACAACCACAGCTGGGGTTGCCACAGGTTGTCCAGCGTCACCTCGCCGTCCTTGTGGCGGCTTTTGACATGCCAGCGCTGGGCTACCAGCCTGCAGTGGGGTAAGCAGCTGGGTTGTTCATTCAAGTCGTCTTGTAGCCACACCACGGCGTCAAATTCTTTCAGCAAGCGGTCCAGACGTTGCGGGGCTGGCATCTCGGGGTACAGCGCGCCGGTGTTGCGACCCTCCGCGTCGTAGGGCGTGATGCGCGCACCGGGCAGAACGAAGTGGAAGCGCTCGTACTGGCCGGTGAAGCCGTTGGGCACGGCTAGGCGTTGGCCCTTCATCTGGCTTTGCACCGTGGTGCTATAGCCGGCGGCATCGCCCGAGATCGGCTGCACCATGAGTGTGAAGCAGCCCAGCACTGCCAGGCAGGCCAGCAGTGTGGCATTGCGCACCCAGGAAAATCGAACAAATCCGGCGATAGCCCCCGCCAGTCCTGCGCCAGCAGCTAGCAAAGTCATAGCAACTTCGGTGGGGCTGGCCATGCCCAGGCTGCCCATTACCCAGGCAATGCGGCCCAGCATGACCAGCGCTGGCACGGTGATGAGCAGCGTGGCGGCGAACCAGACGCGGTGCAGCCGGTCCCACAGCAGTGCCATGGCGATGGCCAGCGCGGGCATGGCGGGAATCACATAGCGCTCGGAACGCTGGTTGGGGATGGTGAACACCACCAGCCAGACCACCAGCCAGGCCAACAGCACCCACAGTGCGGGGCTGAGGTGTGCGTAGTACCGGGGCCGCCAGCCACGCGCCAGCGCGTGCAGGCAAAAGCCCAGCACCGGCAACGCGAGCAGGCCGCCATTGGCCGGGTAGGCCAGCAGCTGCGTCCACATGGGGTAGGCGCCGTACAGCGCGGCCTGCCAGTAGCCCAGGCTGCTGGACATCTTGCCCGCGTTCTCGGCCACCACAAACTCTTGCCACACCTCGGCGGGGTTGGGGTCCAGCACAAACCACAGTGCGAAGATGCCCAGGCCCAGCAACGCGCTCCAGGTCACACCCACCGTCGTGCGCACTGCGGGGCGCCAGTTCCAGGGTTCGCTCAGCAGCACCGCGCACCAGAGTGCAGCCGCCGTGGGCGCCACCAGCGCAAACGATTTGTAGGCCGCGCCCAGGCCCATGGCGATTCCTATCAGCGTGTAGGCCCATGCGCCCAGTTGGTGGGCCGGGGACGCCACCGTTCTGCCACGCAGGTGCAGCCACAGCAGCCACCACATGGGCAGTGCCAGCCAGAAGGTCTCGGGTGCGGAAGTCAGGTACACCCGGCCGTAGCGGAAGGTGGAGAAAAACAGCAGGTACAGCGCCGCGGCAATGCAGGCGGTGCGCAGCTTGCCGGGCGCGGGTGCCATGCGGTGCGCAAAGAAGGCCAGCAGGGCGGTGGTGGCGAAGGTGTAGGCGATGCTGGGCAGGCGCAGCGCGAACAGGCTCCAGTGCTGGCCCCAGCCACCGGCCACCATGGCCTGCCAGATCAGCAGCGGCGGCTTGGTATTGCGCGTGCCCACCAGCTCGGACTGCAGTGGCAGCCAGTGGCCGCTCTCAGCCGTCATGCGGGCGATGTGGATGTAGACCATCTCGTCGCCATTGGTGGGCGCATAAAAGCTGCCCAGGCCGAAGAGGTAGAGGGCCGCCGCCAAAGCCACCAGTACCAGCCAGGGCCAGGTTGGGGCGCGGTGTGACAAAGCGTGTGCCTGCATGGTGCCGCTGAACACGCTCAGTCGGTGTTGCGCTTGAAGGTCCAGCGGTCGTTGGCCAGAAAGTTGCTCACGCTGGCCGCCACGATGGCGATGATGTTGGCCACGCGGTAGTCCATGCTGCCCGACAGCAGCAGTGTCAGCACATACTGCAGGCCACTGCCGAAGGCCGACGCCGTGATGTACTGGCCAAACTCCAAACCCAGCAGGCGCAGGCTCACCGGTTGGGCTTCTTCGGCTTCCAGCGTCTTTACGCGGTCCGACCAGGTCCACAGCCGGTTCCAGGTGAAGTTGTTGAGCGTCGCCACGGCAATGGCCAGTGCCAGGGAGAAGTAGGGTTTGTTGTAGGCAGCTTCGAGTTCATTGAACAGGAACTCGTGCCCCAGGTGCAGCACCACCAGGTTCACCACGGTACCGCTGGCGCCCACGATGCCGAATTTGATGTAGCGGTAGCGCTCCATCCAGCCCAGGGCCCACAGCACCAGTCGCTGCACGGTGCTCATGCTGCAGCGCCTGCGCTGCTGCGCAAAAAAGCCAGGGCCTGGTCCAGCACCGGGTCGGGCGCAATGCGCTTGAGGCACTGGTTGTCCCCATCGCAGAAAGTCAGGCGGTGGTTGTAGGCGGTCAGGCAGGGTGAGCAGGCAATGCCCGATTCGAGAATGATGGTGCGTTGGCCCAATGGACCATACAGCTTGCCGGTTTCGGGTCCAAAGAACACCATGGTCTGGATGGGGGTGACGGTGGCAAAGTGGCTGGGCCCGCCGTCATTGGTGATGAGCAGGGCGCTGGCATGCATGAGCATGAGCAGTTCGCGGATGCTCTTGGTGTAGCCAGTGAGGTCGATGCAGGCCGCGTGGCCGACCTGGGATTGCAGGTCGCGGGCCAGTACCGCGTCGTCTTTGAGGCCAATCAGCCCCACGGCATAGCCCGCAGCACACAGGCCCTGCACCACGCGGGCGTAGTGGCTGGCGGGCCAGGCCCGCTCGGGGAGGATGCCACCGCCGGCATACACCAGCACCAGCGGGTGTGCCTTGGTCACCGGGTGGTCGGTCTCCACCTTGCTGCGGTAGGCGGCGAGTTCCTCGGGCGTGAAGGCGACGGACAGATCGGGTTCCGCCGGTATTTCGCGGATGGGGCCTGCGCGGTTGCGCGGCATGCCTTCGGGCGACTCCAGCGCATCGACCAACGAGAGGAACTGCTTGCTGATGTGCTGGTAGGGGTTGTACGGAATGCTGTGGTTAATGAAGCTGCCGCGGTACAGGCCTTCCTGCGTGTGCGGCGTAAAGCCTGCGCGCACCGGCGCGCCGGTACTGAAGGAGAGCAGGGCGCTCACGCGCGAGAACAGCTCGCAGTCGATCACCGCATCCAGGCCCAGCTTGCGCATGGCCAGGCTCACTTTGAGGATGTCACCGATCAGCGCGCCACCGGAGCTGTCGTCCAGCGTGTGCATGTACTGGGGCTCGGTGAGTGAGAGCAGTTTGGAGACTTCCTGGTTCTTCTTGAGTTGCAGGATGTGGATGGCCGCACCCGGGTACTGCCGGCGCAGGGCTGCAAACATGGGGCCTGCCAAGACGATGCTGCCCATCTCGGAGAGCAGGATCACCAGAATATGTTTCGGCGCTTTGCCCATGCGGGCCGGCGCACTCCAGAGCCCGCTGAATTTCTCCCAGCCAGACACCGCGCCGCACAGCAGTTGGCCAACCCAGCGGTCTATGAATCGTTGTGTGTGGAGTTTCATCGGGTTGGCATTGTGCCAGTGGCGCAGGCCTGCGCCACTGGCAGGGGCTGGCTTTACAGGCCAGCGGCTGCGCGCAGAGCGGCAGTTTTGTCGGTGCGTTCCCAGGTGAACTCGGGTTCTTCACGGCCAAAGTGGCCGTAAGCCGCAGTTTTCTCGTAGATGGGGCGCAGCAGGTCCAGCATCTGGATGATGCCCTTGGGGCGCAGGTCAAACACCTCGGCAACGATAGCCGACAGCTTGTCATCGGCAATGACGCCGGTGCCTTCGGTGTAGACCGTGATGTTCATGGGCTTGGCCACGCCGATGGCATAAGCCACTTGCACCTGGCACTGCTTGGCCAAACCGGCCGCCACCACGTTCTTGGCCACATAGCGCGCGGCGTAGGCGGCAGAGCGGTCCACTTTGGAGGGGTCTTTGCCGGAGAATGCGCCACCGCCGTGGGGGCAGGCGCCACCGTAGGTGTCCACAATGATCTTGCGTCCGGTCAAGCCGCAGTCACCTTGGGGGCCACCCACCACAAAGCGGCCGGTGGGGTTGATCAGGTACTTGGTGTTCTGCAGCCATTCCTTGGGCAGCACGGGCTTGATGATCTCTTCGATGATGGCTTCGGTGAACGAGGCTTTCATCTTGTGCTGAGTTTCCGACTGGTCGGGGCTGTGCTGGGTGGACAGCACCACGGTGTCAATGCTGTGGGGCTTGCCGTCCACATAACGCATGGTCACCTGGCTCTTGGCATCGGGTCGCAAGAAGGGCAGGCGGCCGTCCTTACGCAGTTGGGCCTGGCGCTCCATCAGGCGGTGGGCATAGTAAATGGGCGCGGGCATCAGCTCGGGCGTTTCGTCGCAGGCGTAGCCGAACATCAGGCCCTGGTCACCGGCACCCGTGTTCAGGTGGTCGTCACTGGCATGGTCCACGCCCTGGGCAATGTCGTTGGACTGCTTGTCATAGGCGACCAGCACCGCACAACCCTTGTAGTCGATGCCGTACTCGGTGTTGTCATAGCCGATGCGCTTGATGGTGTCGCGTGCCACCTGGATGTAGTCCACATGCGCATTGGTGGTGATTTCGCCGGCCAGCACGACCAGACCGGTGTTGGTCAGCGTTTCGGCAGCCACGCGGGACTTGGGGTCCTGCTTGAAAATCGCGTCGAGGATTGCGTCGGAAATCTGGTCGGCGACTTTGTCAGGGTGGCCTTCAGAAACAGACTCGGAGGTAAAGAGAAAATCGTTCGCCATAGCTAGGTCTCCAAAATAAACATCAAGTCGCGTTGCTTGGGCTTTGGAGCTTACAGCGAACGCTTTAGCAGATTCGCCAGAATTGACGAGGCACAATGGCGTTCCTTTCGGGACCGCCCTGTGGGTGTCGCCCTGCAAGTAGTTCCGTAACTCAGCGACACCCGTGATTTTATCCCAGCCAATGGCCCTTGTTTTTAAATTGCTTTCCGTCTTTCCGCTGTGGCTGCTGCACGGGCTGGGCTGGGGCGTGGGTTGGCTAGCTTTTTTGGGGTCCGCCACCTACCGCGCACGCTTCTTGGCCAATGCTCGCCAAGCGGGGTTGACCAGTAGCCAGTGGCGGCGTGCCGTGGGCCAGTCCGGCCAGTTGGCGGTCGAACTGCCGCGGCTGTGGTTGGGTCGTCCGGTTGCCGTGCAATGGCAGGGGCGCGAACACGTGGAGGCCGCGTTGGACGCCGCGCGGGGCGTGGTGTTTCTGACACCGCACCTGGGCTGTTTTGAAATCACGGCGCAGGCCTACGCACAGCAATTTGGCCAAGGTGATCAGCCTATTACCGTGCTGTTCCGTCCCCCACGCCAGCCCTGGCTGCGTGAGGTGGTCACTCGCTCGCGCGCGCGTCCTGGCATGCACACCGCGCCGACCACCTTGGCAGGTGTCAAACAGATGCTGAAGGCGCTGAAGACGGGCCAGTGCGTGGGCTTGCTGCCCGACCAGGTGCCGCCACAGTCGCAGGGTGTGTGGGTCCCTTTCTTTGGCAAGTCGGCCTACACCATGACCTTGTCGGCGCGGTTGGCCCAACAGACCGGTGCCAGCGTGTTGTTGGCTTGGGGCGAGCGCTTGCCGCTCGGGCGTGGCTACGTGGTGCATGTGCAGCCCTTGAGCGAGCCCTTGGACGCGGATCTGACCGCTGCTGCCGCGCAGCTGAATGCGGCCATGGAATCCCTGATCACCCAGTGCCCGCAGCAATACTTGTGGGGCTATGCCCGCTACAAAACGCCTCGCGAGGCGACCTGAGGTCAAAGGGTGATGCGTAACTGGATTGTGAAACTCATCGTGGCCCAGGGGCGTCTGCCCTTGCCGATGGTGCGGGCGCTGGGCGTGGCTTTGGGTGTTGCGCTGTACCTGCTCGTGGGCTCGCGCAGGCGGGTAGTACAGACCAATCTGACACTGTGTTTTCCGCATTGGAGCCGATCCCAGCGGCAGCGTGTGGTGCGCGAGGTGTTCGTGGTGTTTGCCCAGGCCTGGCTGGACCGGGGCTGGTTGTGGCATGCACCGCCCGCAGTGGTGCAGTCCCGCGTGCGGCTGACTGGTGCCTTGGATGCGCTGGAGGGGAATGAGCCTGTGGTGCTGTTTGCGCCGCATTTCATGGGGCTGGATGCAGCCTGGACCGCGCTGACCCAGCAGATTCCGCGGCGCTTTGCCACTATCTATTCGCCACAGCTCAACCCTGCGATGGACGCATGGATTCTGGGCGGGCGCCAGCGCTTTGGCGAACCCGAGCTGGTCGCGCGGCTGGCCGGGGTCAAGCCTATCGTGGCGGCAATGCGCAAGGGCGAGCCGCTCTACCTGCTGCCGGATATGAATTTCGATCCGCGCGAGTCTCTGTTTGTGCCGTTCTTTGGTGTCTCCGCTGCCACGGTGCCTTCCCTGTCCCGCTTCGCCAAGCTGGGGCGGGCCAAGGTGGTACCCATCGTGACGCGGCTGGTGCCGCAGGGCTATGAGGTGGAGGTCCACCCGGCGTGGACGGATTTTCCCAGTGAGGACCTGGAGGCTGATACAGCATTGATGAACCGGCGTCTGGAGGACTACATCCGCGCCATGCCTGCTCAGTACTACTGGGTGCACAAGCGTTTCAAGGACCGGCCCGCGGGCGAGGCAGCACCCTATTGAGTTAGGCCTCTTGGGCGGACTCCGGGGGCGTTGCAACAGGGCTGTCAGTGGGGTGTGCCCATTGCCACAGCAACTGGGCCACATCTTCTATGCCAATGCGCTTGGGGGCGGAGAATAATTTGACTTCGCCACCGCCGGCTTGCAGCTTGGTGATCGACAGGACCTTGGCGGCTTCCGCGCGGGTCAGCTTGTCGGCCTTGGTCAGGATGACGAGAAATTTCAGGCCCGCCTGCACCCGGGGACGGATCACGTCCAGCAAGATCTCGTCCAGCTCGGTCATGCCATGGCGCGGGTCGCACATGAGCACAATGGCGTGCAGGTTCTTGCGTGTGACCAGGTAGTTGGCCATCACCTGTTGCCAGCGAATTTTGTCCTGCTTGGGCACTGCGGCGTAGCCGTAGCCCGGCAAATCGGTCAGCACTGCATCTGTCACCCCCTGTTTGCCCAAAGCAAACAGGTTGATGTGTTGGGTGCGGCCCGGTTTTTTGGAAGCGAAAGCCAACTGCTTCTGCTGGGTCAGCGTATTGATGCAGGTGGATTTACCCGCGTTCGAGCGGCCCACGAAGGCAATTTCCGGCACGTCCAGTTCAGGCAAAAAGTGCAATTGGGGCGCAGTAGTGAGGAAGCGCGCCGTGTGCAGCCAGCCCATGGCCACGACGGCGGGGGATTTGGCGGAGGCGTCAGCGACCGATTTAACGGGCGGCGTGCCGGGTGGGTTTGAGGTGTTGGTCATTGATTTGGAAGGTAAACCCAGAGCCGCATTGTAGAATGGCGCTGTTTTGCTCACCAGACACAACATCCCTATGAAGTTGATTGCCCACATGTTTTTCGCGGCCGCTGTTGCCGTTATTTCTGTTTCTTCCTTTGCGGAAGAAGCCAAGCACGAGGCCGCCAAGGTGGTGAAGCCCGACTTGGCAAAGGGCGAGGCAAGCTTTGGCGCAGTATGCGCCGCCTGCCACGGTGCAGATGGCAATTCAGGCACCCCCGCATACCCCAAGCTGGCGCAACAACACCCGGAATACCTAGTCAAGCAATTGCAAGAGTTCAAATCTGACAAGCGTAACAACGCCGTCATGAAAGGCTTTGCCTCAGCATTGAGCGACGAGGACATGAAAAACATAGCCTACTGGGTGACGTCCAAAAAAGCCAAATCCGGATTTGCCAAAGACAAGGAACTGGTGTCTTTGGGCGAACGCATTTACCGCGGTGGCATTGCTGACCGTCAGGTGCCCGCTTGCGCCGGCTGCCACAGCCCCAACGGTGCTGGCATTCCTTCCCAATATCCCCGTTTGAGCGGCCAACATGCGGATTACGCCGTGGCCCAGCTGACCGCCTTCCGTGATGGCGGACGCAAGAACAGCGTGCAAATGACCCAAGTAGCTGCCAAGATGAACGACCGCGAGATCAAGGCCGTGGCGGACTATGTGGCCGGCTTGCGCTAATCGGGGAAAGAGTTCACCGGTTCTGCGGAACCAAAGCGTGTGAATTCACCCTAACTGGGCGGGACCATCCTTCGATGGCCTGCCTTTTTTTTTGAGTTGTTGACTCTGCCCCTATGACTGTCTCCACCGAAGGTTTTGAAATGCAATCCGGTTCGCGCACTTGGCGTGCCACGGTGGAGTTGCTGTCGTCCATGCGGTTTTCCATCTCCCTGCTGACGGTGATTTGTATCGCCTCGGTGATTGGTACCGTTCTTAAGCAGCATGAGCCTCTGAACAACTACGTCAACCAGTTCGGTCCTTTCTGGACCGAATTTTTTGGCGTTGTCAGCCTGTACAACGTCTACAGCGCGTGGTGGTTCCTGTTAATTCTGGGTTTTTTGGTGCTCAGCACGTCGTTGTGCGTGATCCGCAACACGCCCAAGATCATCAGTGACCTGAAGTCGTACAAGGAAAACATCCGCGAGCAGAGCCTCAAGGCTTTTGGCCATCGCGCCCAGGCCACGTTGCAAGAGGCCGCGGAACCCGCTGCCCACCGCATTGGCCAGTTGCTGGTCAGCGGTGGCTGGCGCGTGAAGCTGCAGCAGCGCGATACGCCTAGTGGCCCGGGCTGGATGGTGGCGGCGAAGGCTGGTGCGGTGAACAAGGTGGGCTATATCGCCGCGCATAGCGCCATCGTGCTGGTGTGCCTGGGCGGGCTGCTGGATGGGGACTTGATTGTTCGTGCCCAAATGCTGCTGGGGGGCAAAACGCCCTATACCGGTGGCGGCATGATTGCTGATGTGGCGCCCCAGCACCGGCTCAGCGAACGCAACCCCACATTCCGAGCCAATTTGCTGGTCGCCGAGGGCACCCAGTCCAGCACGGCCATCGTGAACCAGTCGGACGGCATTCTGTTGCAGGAGCTGCCCTTTGCCGTAGAGCTCAAGAAGTTCATTGTGGAGTACTACTCCACCGGCATGCCCAAGCTGTTTGCCAGTGACATCGTGATCCACGACAAAGAGACCGGTGAAAAGATCCCCGCGCGCGTGGAGGTGAACCACCCCGCGAGTTACCGCGGGGTCGAGATTTACCAGTCGAGCTTTGACGACGGCGGCTCCAGCCTGCGTTTGCACGCCATGTCTTTGAATGGCCAGGTGCAGCCTTTCGAGCTGGAGGGCACCGTGGGCGGCGCATCGCAGCTGACCAAGGGTGCTGGCGCGCAGGCGCTGACTGTGGAGTACACCGGGCTGCGCGTCATCAACGTGGAAAATTTTGCAGGTGACCCCGCTGCGGGTACCGATGTGCGTGCCGTGGATTTGCGCTCGGCCATGGATGCCCAACTGGGGGCGGCCAACAAAACCAAAGACAAGAAAAACCTGCGCAATGTGGGGCCCAGCGTGAGCTACAAGCTGCGCGATGCAGCAGGTCAGGCGCGTGAGTTCAACAATTACATGCTGCCGGTGGATATGGGCGATGGCGTGCCGCTGTTCTTGCTGGGCATGCGTGAGAGCCCGGCCGAGCCGTTCCGCTACCTGCGCATTCCTGCAGATGAGAAGGGTACGCCCGACGAGTTCGTGCGTCTGAGCAATGCCCTGTCAGATGCCGCCCTGAGGGACAAGGCGGTGAAACGCTATGCCTCCAAAGCCGTGGATGCCAAACGGCCCGAATTGGCGCAACAACTCAGCGCATCTGCCGCGCGCGCGCTGGCGCTGTTCGCGGGTCTGGAGAACCGTAACCCGGCCAAGCCGGTGGCCGGTTTGCAGGCCATTGCAGATTTCATTGAGGCCAATGTTCCCGAGGCGGAGCGCAACAAGGCCGGCGAGGTGTTGGTGCGTATCCTGAATGGGACGCTGTTTGAACTGGAGCAGGTGGCACGGGAAAAAGCCGACCTGCCCGCGTTCGAGCCTGATGCGCGTGGCCAGGCCTTCATGACACAGGCCGTGCTGGCGCTTAGCGACGTGCCGCTGTACCCTGCACCGGTGGCGCTCTTGTTGTCGGACTTTACGCAGGTACAGGCCAGCGTGTTCCAGGTGGCGCGCGCGCCTGGTAAGACCGTTGTCTATCTGGGCTGTGCCTTGTTGATTTTGGGTGTGTTTGCCATGCTCTATGTGCGGGAGCGGCGGCTGTGGGTATGGTTGGCACCCGATGTCCAATCGTCCGATCAGGTTCAGGCGACCATGGCGCTTTCTACCAACCGCAAAACCATGGATGGAGACCGGGAGTTCGAGCATTTGAAATCCCGCTTGTTAGGTTTGAAGGACTCTGAATGACTACGATTTCTGGAAATAGCGCCACGGCAACTCCCGGCGCGAGCGTGACGTTGAACGCCGGCTACTTTTCTCAGCGGGCCTGGGGCGAGTGGTTGTTTGCGCTCATCGTAGTGGCTGGCGGCGTGTTTGCCCTGGGCCGCTACCACGAGAGCATGGATGTTTACGAAAAAGGCATTCTGTTGGCTGCCATGCCAGCGGCCATCTGGATGGGCTGGTTCTGGCGCCCGCTGCAGGTACTGATGCTGACCGTAGCGGGCCTTTCCCTGTTGGGCATTGCGTCCTACCAGGGCGCACTGGAGCGGGCTGAGACGGTGTTTTGGCTCAAGTACTTCCTGTCCAGCCAGTCGGCCATCTTGTGGATGAGCATGTTGTTCTTCATGGCCACCGCGTTTTACTGGATTGGCGTGTTTGCCAAGGGCCGGGCCGATGGCGTGGAGAGCGTGGCCTCGCGTTTGGTGTGGGCCGCTGTGACGTTGGCGTTGACGGGCACGATGGTGCGCTGGTACGAAAGCTACTTGCTGGGTGCCGATATCGGCCACATCCCCGTCAGTAATTTGTACGAAGTGTTTGTGCTGTTCTGCTGGCTTACCGCCACCTTTTACCTGTACTTTGAAGCCCAGTACAAAACCCGCGCCCTCGGTGCGTTCGTCATGCTGGTGGTGAGTGCGGCGGTGGGCTTCCTGCTCTGGTACACCGTCGTGCGTCAGGCGCACGAGATTCAACCCCTGGTGCCCGCGCTCAAGAGTTGGTGGATGAAGTTGCATGTGCCCGCCAACTTCATTGGCTATGGCACCTTTGCCTTGGCGGCCATGGTGGCGTTTGCCTACCTGATCAAACAGCAGGCCACGGAGTCGCGCTGGTACAAGCTGGCACCGCTGTGGTTGCTGGGCGTGGTGCTGTGCTTTGAGCCGGTGGTGTTCCGCAAGTCGGCGGTGCTGGGTATGAGCGATTACTGGGCGGTTTATTTTGGTATTTCTGCGCTGATCGTGGCCAGCATCCTGTTTGGCCGCAAACGCCTGGCGGCCAAGTTGCCGAGCTTTGAGGTGCTGGACGACGTGATGTACAAGTCCATCGCCGTGGGCTTTGCCTTCTTCACCATCGCCACCGTGCTGGGCGCGCTGTGGGCGGCCGAAGCTTGGGGCGGTTACTGGAGCTGGGACCCGAAAGAGACCTGGGCGCTGATCGTCTGGCTGAACTACGCGGCCTGGCTGCACATGCGCCTGATGAAGGGCCTGCGCGGTACCGTGGCAGCTTGGTGGGCACTGGGTGGTTTGGCGGTGACCACGTTTGCCTTCATCGGTGTGAATATGTTCCTGAGCGGATTGCACAGCTACGGAACTTTGTAAGAAAAAGCGCTGTCGGACGACCAACGACCACACAAGGAGTCCCCATGCTGATCAAAACCCGTTCAACACGCCGTCAGCAGTGACATCACCCCGCTACGGGCTTACGAAGGTCGCCGGGCACTGCTCAAGCAGATGGCATTAGGGGTGGCGGGCGCTGGCATGGCCAGTTGGGCTTCGCGCCAGGCACTGGCCGAGAGCAGTGCTTGGGGGGATCGCCCTGGCAAGCTGGCCCCGTTGGCTTCCAAGCCGTCTACCGTGGCTGCCGCGCTGGCCATGGAGAAGGTGACGGCCTACAAAGACGCCACTTCGTACAACAACTACTACGAATTCGGCACTGACAAGGCCGACCCTGGTGTCAATGCCCACACTCTGAAGACTTCGCCCTGGTCGGTCGAGATCGAAGGGCTGGTGAAGAAGCCGGGCAAGTTGGCGCTGGAGGACCTGCTCAAGCTCAGTCCCATGGAGGAGCGTATTTACCGCCTGCGTTGCGTGGAGGGCTGGTCCATGGTGATCCCCTGGGTGGGTTACTCGCTGGCCGAGCTGATCAAGAAAGTGGAGCCGCTGGGCAACGCCAAGTACGTGGAATTTGTAACGCTGGCCGATCCCAAGACCATGCCGTTTGTGGGTTCCCGCATTCTGGATTGGCCGTATACCGAAGGCCTGCGCCTGGACGAGGCCATGCACCCACTGACGCTGCTGAGCTTTGGCATGTATGGCGAGGTGTTGCCGAACCAGAGCGGTGCGCCGGTGCGCCTGGTGGTGCCTTGGAAATACGGGTTCAAGAGCGGGAAGAGCATTGTCAAGATACGCTTTACCGAGAAGCAGCCCGGCACGGCCTGGAACAAGGCCGCGGCCAATGAGTACGGTTTTTATTCCAATGTGAACCCCAATGTGGACCACCCGCGCTGGAGTCAGGCGACCGAACGCCGCATTGGCGAAGATGGCCTGTTTGCCAAGAAGCGCAAGACCCTGATGTTCAACGGCTACGAGGCCCAGGTGGGGCAGTTGTACGCCGGCATGGACCTCAAAAAGTTCTACTGACCCGTGGCGATCGTGAACTCTTGGTTGGCCCACCGCGCGGCCAAGCCGGTGGTGTTTTGCCTTGCCGCTTTGCCGCTGCTCTGGCTGGTGTACGCGGCGTTTGCCGATCGTCTGGGCGCCAACCCCGCTGAAGCGCTGGTGCGTGCCACGGGTGACTGGACCCTGCGCGCGCTGTGTGTGGTGCTGACGGTAACGCCGCTGCGCACTATCACGGGCTGGCCCTCACTGGCCCGGCTGCGGCGCATGCTAGGGCTGTGGACCTTTGCCTATGCGGTGCTGCATATGCTGTCGTACAGCTGGTTCGACATGGGGCTGGACGTGCCAGACATTGCCGCTGACATCGCTAAGCGGCCTTTCATTCTGGTGGGGTTCACAGCTTTGCTGCTGCTGACCGCACTGGCCGCCACCTCGTTCAACCGCGTGATCAAGGCCATGGGCGCCAAGCGCTGGCAGGCCCTGCATCGGTCGGTGTACGCTGTGGCCGGGCTGGCCATTCTGCATTTCTTCTGGATGCGTGCTGGCAAGCACAACTTTGCCGAGGTGGCGGTGTATGCCGCCATCCTGGGTACGTTGCTGGGTTGGCGCCTCGTGCAGTTTATAAAGAAAAAGCGGCGTTAGCCCCCGTGGAATATGCGCGAGTAGCTACTGAATTTGTAGCAAATTACAGCAGCTTCTCGCCCCGCATCTGGTCTGCTAGGGTATCGCGTGCGCGGATCAAATGGCTGTGGTCGCCGTCCACCAAGACCTCTGCCGCCTTGGCGCGCGAGTTGTAGTTGCTGGCCATGCTCATGCAGTAGGCCCCTGCCGACAGCACAGCCAACTGATCGCCGGCCTGCACGTTCAGCGCACGGTCGTGGCCAATCCAGTCGCCGCTTTCACATACGGGGCCTACGACATCAAACACTTCACTACCCGGGGTCGCCAGCTTGGCACCGTCCAGCGGCACGATGCCGTGGAACGCTTGGTACATCGCGGGTCGGGGCAGGTCGTTCATGGCGGCGTCGACAATGCAGAAGCTCTTCTGTTCGCCGGGTTTCATGTACAGCACCTCGGTTACGCAGATGCCCGCATTGCCCACCAGCGAGCGACCGGGCTCGATCATCAGCTGGCGCTGGCCAAAGCCGCGTGCGTCCAGCTTGGCCAGCAGCTTGGCCCACAGGGCATCGGCAGCGGGCGGGGTGTCGCCGTTGTAGTTGATGCCCAGGCCACCGCCAAAGTCGATGTGGTGGATGGGGATGCCTGCGGCCTCGATGGATTCCACCAAATCCAACATGCGATCCATGGCGTCCAGGTAGGGCGTCTCTTCGGTGATCTGGGAGCCGATGTGGCAGTCAATGCCCACGACCTGCAGGCCGGGCAGGGCGGCCGCGCGCTGGTAGGTGGCTAGCGTGCGCTCATGCGCGACGCCAAACTTGTTGCCCTTGAGCCCGGTGGAAATGTAGGGATGCGTCTTGGGGTCGACGTTGGGGTTCACGCGAATGCTGATGCGTGCCTGGGTACCTACGCTCACAGCCACTTCGTTGAGCACGTCGATCTCGGCTTCACTTTCCACGTTGAAGCAGCCAATGCCCACGCGCAGGGCCTCGCGCATTTCTGCACGGGTCTTGCCCACGCCCGAGAAGATGATCTTGCTGGCATCGCCGCCGGCCGCCAGCACGCGGGCCAGTTCGCCACCCGAAACGATGTCAAAGCCGCAGCCGGCTTTGGCAAAAAGCTGCAACACGGCCAGCGAGGAGTTGGCCTTCATGGCGTAGCAGATCTGCGCATTGCGACCGGCAAAGCCCTTTTGATAGGCCGCCAGTGCAGCCAACATCGAAGCTTTGGAGTACACGAACAAAGGCGTTCCATGCTGCTGGGCCAGCTGCGCGACCGCAGTGCCTTCAACGTGGAGCTGGCCGTTGGCGTAGTGAATATGGGGGTGTCCGGGAAGCGTGGGCTGGCTCATGGGGTGGTGTTCGTGGTGGTACTGGTGGCTGCAGGTGCGGCTACCGGGGCCGCAGTGGCCTTGGTGCTGCGCGCAGCTTGTGAGGAGGGTAAATACAGCGAGCCCGTCTGCCCGCAGGCCGCCACAGTGAGCACACTGGCGGCAAGGACAAGGCGACTGACTAGAATTTGCGTTGCTTTCAACATGGTGAAATTGTAATGACCGACCCGGAATTCATGGACCGCGCAGAAACCTTGCTCAAGGCAGTGGAGCAGTGTTGCGACCGCATTAACGACGATTCCGATGCTGACGTGGACAACCAGCGCGTCGGCGGCATGATCACGCTGACCTTTGCCAACCGCAGCCAGATCATCATCAATCTGCAAAAACCACTGCATGAAGTGTGGATGGCTGCCAAATCCGGCGGCTACCACTACCGCTGGGTAGACGGGCAGTGGCAGGACACCAAGGGGCAGGGCGAGTTCTTTGCGGCTTTGACCTCCAATGCCAGCGCGCAGAGCGGCTTGGCATTGGTTTTCACAGCCTGATTAGTTTTTGAAGAGGTCGATGATCTTTTTCTTTTCATCGGCCGCTGGCAAAGACTCAGGCGTTTCTTCCGGTTTGTCGCTCAAGCCCAGGCTGGATATGCCAGCGCCCTTGGCGTACTCCTCGTAAAACCATTCGTTGCCCAGGTGCACTACGCCTTCAGGCGCCACAGGCTCCATCACGGGCACACCCTTGAGCGCGGTTTCCATGAAGCTGATCCATACCGGCAGACTCAACCCTCCGCCAGTTTCCCGGTCGCCCAGCTTGCGCGGTGTGTCGTAGCCAATCCAGGTCACCGCGGTGAGCGTGGGCTGGTAGCCCGCAAACCAGGCGTCCATGGAGTCATTGGTGGTACCCGTCTTGCCGTAGAGGTCGGGGCGCTTCAGCGTGGCTTGTGCCCGTGCAGCGGTACCCGAGCGGGTGACTTCTTGCAACAGGCTGGACATCATGAAGGCGTTGCGCGCGTCAATCGCGCGCTCTGAATCGGCCAGCACAGGCGGGGTGGATTCCACCAATACCTTGCCGCGCTGCTCGCTGACCTTGGACACCAGCCAGGGGTTGACGCGGTAGCCGCCGTTGGCAAACACCGAATAACCAGCGGCCATCTGGATAGGCGTCACGTTGCCGGCGCCCAAGGCCATCGTCAGGTAGGGCGGGTGCTTTTCTGCATCAAAGCCGAATTTGGTGATCCAGTCCTGGGCGTACTGCGTGCCAATGCTTTGCAGAATGCGGATTGAGATCATGTTCTTGGACTTGGCCAGGCCGCGGCGCATGGTCATGGGGCCTTCAAAGGTGCCGTCGTAGTTCTTGGGCTCCCAGGGTTGTCCTCCGGTCACGCCCGCGTCAAAGAACAGTGGGGCGTCGTTAATGACCGTAGCTGGCGTGAAGCCCTTTTCCAGCGATGCCGAGTAGATAAAAGGCTTGAAGCTGGAGCCTGGCTGGCGCCACGCCTGGATCACGTGGTTGAACTTGTTCTTGGCGAAGTCAAAGCCACCGACCAAGGCCTTGATCGATCCATCACGGGGGTCGATCGCGACAAATGCGCCCTCGACTTCCGGCAACTGGGTGATTTCCCATGTGCCTTTAACCGTCTTGGCAACACGGATGATGGCGCCGCGGCGTATTTTGATATTGGGCTGCGCTTTCTCAGACAGGCCGGACTGGGCGGGCTTGAGGCCATCGCCCGAAATTTCAACCAATTCTGCGTTCTGCCGGATGGCTTTGATGTGCTTGGTGTCAGCCTCAAGTACTACGGCGGACATGACGTCACCGTTGTCAGGATGCTCGTCAAGCGCCTCATCGATCGCGTCTTCGATTTCTTGCGGGTTGTTGGACAGGTTGATGAACTTTTCGGGTCCGCGGTATACCTGCCGCCGTTCGAAATCCATGATGCCGCGGCGCAGCGCCTTATAGGCCGCGATCTGTTGGTCTGTGCGCAGCGTGGTTTGCACATTCAGCCCGCGGGTATAGGTTTCTTCGCCGTACTGGGCAAACATCAGCTGGCGCACCATTTCGGCCACGTATTCGGCATGCACTTGGTTGGCTGCCGGCCCGGTCTTGATCTTCAACTCCTGTTTTTTTGCAGTCTCCGCTTCCTGGTCGTTGATAAAGCCGTTCTCCAGCATGCGGTCGATGATGTACTGCTGGCGGATTTTGGCCCGCTTGGGGTTGCTGATTGGGTTGTAGGCCGATGGTGCCTTGGGGAGGCCGGCCAGCATGGCTGCTTCGGCCACGGTGATGTCTTTCAACGGCTTGCCAAAGTAGGTTTCGGACGCGGCTGCAAAGCCATACGCCCGATTTCCCAGAAAAATCTGGTTCATATAGATTTCCAGAATCTGGTCTTTGGTCAGTGCGTGTTCCAGCTTGAAGGTCAGCAGGATTTCGTAAATCTTGCGAGTAAAGGTTTTCTCGGACGACAGGTAGACATTGCGCGCCACCTGCATGGTGATGGTGGAGGCGCCCTGGCTTTTGACCCGTCCCACATTGGCCAGGCCGGCCCGGATCACTCCGAGGTAGTCCACACCGCCGTGTTGGTAGAACCTGGCATCTTCCACCGCCAGGATAGCGTCGGTCATGACCTTGGGGATTTCTTTGATGGGCGTCAGGTTGCGACGTTCCTCGCCAAATTCTCCGATCAGGTCACCGTCCGCAGAAAAAACCCGCAATGGCAACTTGGGGCGGTAGTCCGACAGGTCCGAGATATCCGGCAGGTTGGGAAACGCCATCGACAGAGCCAATGCCACCAGGATCAGCACGGATGCCAGCCCTGCCAAGCCCAACCCCGCGATCCACAAAAGGATGCGCACCGACCAGTGCAATGCCTTGCGTGGAGGAGTTGGCTTGCTACTTTTTTCGTTAGAGGGGCTGGAGGTGGACATAAAACATTCGGTAAGTTCGCGTAGGCATTATAAAAATGCGCTTTTGGGCGAGGGCCGGGCGGGTGGCAAATGCCATGCACCCCAAAGTCGGCTGCAAGCCACGGTCACAGGTATTCTCGACGACCGCTATGTAAAAAGGAGCAGAAAACGTCTGCTTTTGGCAACGTTCCTATAAATCAAATTTCCGAAAAACCTTTGCCGGACAAGGATCTTACTGATAGCATTCAAGTGATTTCTTAAGTTTGCCTGGCCATTTGTCGGGCTGTTTCAGGGGACCGTTTTGATCTCATTGGGGTCGTTATTCAGTCGACAGCCAGCTCCCATGTTGGGGTTGGACATTAGTTCGTCCAGTGTCAAGCTGGTGGAGCTGGGCCGTGACAAAGCGGGGAATTTGGTGTTGGAGCGTTGCGCCATTGAGCCTTTGGAGCGCGGATGGATATCCGACGGCAACATCGAAAAGTTCGATGAAGTCGCCGATGCGGTTCGCCGTCTGGTCAAGAAAAGCGGCACTAAAACAAAAAATGTGGCGATGGCGTTGCCGCCATCCGCAGTGATCACCAAAAAAATCATTCTGCCAGGCGGAATGACCGATTTGGATCTTGAAGCCCAGGTGGAGTCGGAAGCCAATCAATACATCCCGTTCCCTTTGGATGAGGTGAGTCTCGATTTTTGTGTGGTTGGTCCCAGCGCCTCCTCTGCTGGTGACATTGAAGTTCTCATCGCCGCTTCTCGCCGCGAAAAGGTTCAGGATGTCCAGGGACTTGCGGAAGCTGCAGGTTTAGTTCCAGTGATTGTTGACGTGGAGTCCTATGCGTCCCGCTTGGCAGCGGGCCGGTTGATTGAGAACTTGCCCAGCAAAGGTGCAGGTTTAATCGTTGCCTTATTCGAAATCGGCGCCTTAACGACCAGCATGCAGGTGTTGCGCGATGAAGAAGTACTGTATGACCGCGATCAAGCCTTTGGTGGTGCCCAACTGACGCAGCTGATTGTTCGTCAATACGGCTTTTCACAAGAAGAGGCTGAAAGCAAGAAGCGCAGTGGCGAGTTGCCGGAGGACTATGAGTCTGCGGTCCTGAAACCGTTTATCGACACGATGGTGCAGGAGTTGGGGCGTGCCTTGCAATTCTTTTTCACCAGTACGCCGCACAACAAGGTGGACTACATCATGCTAGCCGGTGGTTCCGCAGCCCTGCCTGGGCTAACCACGGTGGTTACCCAGCATACGACCTTCCCCTGCAGCCTGCTCAATCCATTTGATGGTATGGAAATTGGCGATGGCGTGCGCCTCAAGCGCATGACCCGTGAAGCACCGTCCTATCTCACATCTTGTGGCCTGGCATTGCGGAGGTTTTCGCAATGATCTTGATTAACTTACTGCCGCACCGCGAGGCTGCGCGCAAAAAGCGGCGCGATGTATTCAATGTTTCTCTGGGGGCTTCTGCGCTCTTGGGCGGACTGGTTGCGGGCTCTATTTTCCTGTGGTACCAAGCGGCCATAGCTTCGCAGCAGTCGAACAATTTGATTCTCGAAACCGAGATTAAAAAGCTGGAAGGTCAGATCAAGGATATTGCTACCTTGGAAGGGGAGATTGCTGCTCTGAGAGCGCGCCAACAGGCTGTGGAGGATTTGCAGTCTGATCGGAACCTTCCTGTGCATTTGTTGACCGAGCTGGTTAATCAGTTGCCAGATGGCGTCTATATCAACAAGATGGCCCAGGTTGATCAGTCGGTCACTCTCAACGGCGTAGCGCAATCCAATGAGCGAGTGTCTGAATTGTTGAGGAATTTGGCGAATAACACCCCTTGGTTCGCCAAGCCTGAGTTGGTTGAGATTGTTTCTGGTTCTGTGGCGGTATCTGCCAAGGAGCAAAAGCGGGTTGCCAATTTTGTAATCAAAGTTCGGCTGGTGCGTTCCAGTGAGGCTGCAAAAACTGCAGTCACGGCATCTTCTACCCCCATGGCAACGGCAGCAGCTTCGGCCAGTCTAGATGCTAAAAAATAGAAAACTCCGCTATGGCAACTAGTCTCCCCAAGTCTTTTGATTTCGCAGTTTTCCAAGAAAAACTGTTGAATCAGTTCCGCGATCTAGATCCCAAAGATCCTTCGCTTTGGCCGACGATACCCAAGTACGCATTGTTTGCGTTTACCAGTGTAGTGATTGTTGTCGCTCTCTGGTTTGCATGGCTTGGTGGCTCTGAAGAGACTTTGCGGCAGGAGCAAGAAAAAGAGACTAAATTGCGTGACGACTACAAAACGAAATTGACCAAGGCGGTCAATTTGGATGTCCTGAAAAAGCAGCGTGAACAAGTGCAGCAGTATGTGACGCAGCTTGAGAAGCAACTCCCCAGCAAAGCGGAAATGGACGCTTTGTTGTCGGACATCAATCAAGCGGGGCTTGGGCGCAGTTTGCAATTTGACCTGTTTAGACCAGGCCAAATTGCAGTGAAAGAATATTATGCGGAGCTGCCGATCACAATCAGAGTCACTGGGCGATACCATGATATTGGCGCTTTTGCATCAGACATCGCGAATTTATCGCGTATTGTGACCTTGAACAATTTAACAATTGCACCTCGACCAGACAATACCTTGACTCTGGACTCCACTGCGAAGACCTTCCGCTACCTGGATAAAGATGAAGTGAATGCGCAGCGCAAGGCGACAACAGGGGCAAAAAAATGATGCTTGTACGGGTATCAATTTCCCTTTTTTTGCTTGCGTTGTTGGCTGGATGTGGATCTTCCAGTGAAGACGAAATTCGGCAATGGATGGTCGATGAACGTAATCAAACGCGTCCTAAAGTCGCGCCGATACCTGCACCCAAGCAATTTGTTCCAGAGGCTTATAGCAGCAATGCATCTGTTGAGCCGTTTAGCAACCAGAAGTTGACCCAAGCGCTGAAGCGTGACTCATCGCAGACCGTTGCGAATGGTGCTCTTGTTGCGCCTGAATTGGCAAGACGCAAGGAACCGTTGGAGGCCTTCCCCTTGGATTCCGCCGCTCTTGTCGGAAGTCTTGTGAAAGCTGGGCAACCCGTGGCTTTGATCAAGGTCGACAACTTGCTCTACCAAGTGAAGGTAGGTAATTATCTCGGACAAAACTATGGGCGAGTTACCAAAATCAGCGAGACCGTCGTGACGCTGCGTGAAATCGTGCAGGACGCCGCAGGCGAATGGATTGAACGCGCTGCAACACTAGAGTTGCAAGAGAGGTCGAAATGATGAACCAGAATTTTTTGCAGGGATTTGGAATGTTCAGAAGTTTGTGGGTTGCGTTGCTGTTGTGTCTCAATGGGTTTGCGCACGCACAAACCGCTATTGAATCTGTTACTGGCACCGTCCAGAGCGGCGCGGAAGTTGTACGGATTGATTTGTCGCAACCGCTTGCAGCCCTACCTACAGGATTCGCCATTCAGTCGCCGGCTCGGATTGCGCTGGACTTCCCCGGTGTAGCGAATGCTATGGGCCGCTCCACAATTGAAATTAACCAAGGTAATTTACGCTCGGTGAGCGTCGTTCAAGCAGGCGATAGGACCCGTGTAGTCTTGAATCTCAAGACGCCTGCTGCATACAAAGCTGAAATTCAAGGTAAATCGCTGCTTGTCTCTCTGGAAACCGCTGTGTCTACAAATGTCGCACCCGCCACGGCATTTGCTGAGAACCGTAGCCGAGACACGGCACCTATCAAAGATTTGGACTTCCGCCGCACCGGCGATGGTGCCGGGCGGATCGTGGTCTCTTTGCCAAACAACCAAGTTGGTGTGGATATTCGACAGCAGGGGCAAACCCTGGTGGTTGAATTCATGAAGTCCACGTTGCCAGAGGGTTTGCGTCGTCGCTTGGATGTGAGCGATTTTGGAACTCCGGTGAAGACGGTTACGTCATCCCAATCAGGCGATCGCGTTCGAATGGTGATCGAGCCCCAAGGATTGTGGGAGCACAGTGCTTATCAAAGTGATGAACAGTTTGTTATTGAAGTGAAAGAAGTTAAGGTAGACCCGAAGAAGTTGACCCAGGGTACGGGTTACAACGGCCAGAAACTGTCGCTTAATTTTCAGAATATTGAGGTTCGCTCGCTGTTGCAAGTCATTGCCGACTTCACGAACTTCAACATTGTGACGTCGGATTCAGTGTCGGGCTCAGTGACCCTGCGATTGCAGGATGTCCCATGGGATCAGGCACTGGATATTATTCTGCAGGCAAAAGGCTTGGGCATGCGCAAGAGTGGCAACGTACTTTGGGTCGCCCCTAAAGACGAGATCACCGCCAAGGAAAAGTTGGACTTGGAAACTGTGGTTGCAGTGCAGAACCTAGAGCCCTTGCGAACACAGTCCTTTCAAATCAACTACGGCAAAGCTTCGGATATTGCGGCCGGTCTCGTTGCAGCTGGCTCTGGTCCCGGTGCTGGCGTTACTCCTAGTCGTATTCTCAGCAACCGAGGCAGTGTGATTTATGAGAACCGAACTAACCAACTCTTTGTGACGGATATACCCAGCAAGTTGGAGCAGGTGCAACAACTAATTGCCAAAATCGATATTGCCGTACGCCAAGTGTTAATTGAAGCGCGCATCGTTGAGGCATCTGATAGTTTCGGTAAATCATTGGGTGTGAAGTTGGGGGGCGGAGGCACTGCCGCTGCTTCAGGCGATCAGCCAGGTATAGCGATTGGTTCCAGTTACGTAGTGGGTTCTGCAGCAACCACTTCGGGTAATTTTGTTAACTTACCTTCTACTGGTGCATTGGGTTCGAGTACACCAGGACAGATCGCGTTCTCGATCTTTGGAGCTGCTGCTGATAGATTCTTGAATCTGGAAATCTCCGCATTGGAGGCTGACGGTAAAGGCAAAGTGGTGTCCAGTCCTCGCGTAGTCACCGCCGATCAGATCAAAGCGTTGATCGAACAAGGTACAGAGCTCCCCTACCAAGTCGCGTCTTCGAGTGGTGCAACTTCCATTGCCTTCCGCAAAGCCAATTTGAAGCTGGAAGTGACGCCTCAAATTACGCCAGAAGGCAACATTATTTTGGCCCTGGATATCACCAAGGACACGGTCGGTCAATCTACGCCCGCTGGTTTCGCTATCGATACCAAGCACGTCCAAACGCAAGTCTTGGTGGAAAACGGCGGCACCGTCGTCATCGGTGGCATCTTTACCGAAGATCAGACTGAGAGCGAGACCAAGGTGCCTTTCTTTGGGGACTTGCCTGGCCTTGGTGTGTTGTTCCGCAACCGTGCGCGTTCGACCACCAAACGCGAAATGCTGGTTTTCATCACGCCCAAAACCTTGGCAGACAAGGCCATCGGTCGTTGATGCGGGTTGGATGGATGGTTTGAATTCGGAGTTGCGCATTAGTTTTGTGGGATTGCCTGGTTCGGGCAAGACCACCGTAGGACGGCAGTTGGCGCGCCGGTTGCGGTTGCCCTTTGTGGACTCTGATCAGGCGATTGAGGCGCGACTGGGGTGTTCCATCCGCGAGTTCTTTGATCGCGAAGGTGAAGCCCGCTTCCGCGATATTGAGGAAGAGGTGATTGAGACCTTGACCCAAGATCCTGCGTGCGTGATCTCCACGGGCGGAGGTGCCGTGCTGCGGCAGGGCAATCGCGCACATTTGCATGGCAGAAGCCATGTGGTTTATCTGAAGTCCACACCTGAAGAGCTGTTTCGACGGTTGCGCCATGATGTGAGCCGTCCCTTGCTGCAGGTGGCGGATCCCTTGGCGCGCATGCGCGAACTCTTTACGATCCGCGACCCGCTGTACCGTGAAACGGCCCATTTCACGTTAGAGACTGGGCGTCCTTCGGTTGCGACTTTGGTCAATATGGTGGTGATGCAGCTCGAACTGTCAGGGCATTTGCCTACCTGCTGAAAAAGCACACGTGTGCCATGGCTGGTGCATGAACCATCCCTTGGTTCCAAACCTCTAAACTCGGGGGTATGACATCCCCGAATTTCCACACCGTAGATATCGCTTTGGCCGAGCGTAGCTACCCTATTCAAGTGGGCACCGGCCTGCTTGGCACGGCTGATGTGTACGTCGCACTGCCAAAAGCCAGCCATGCCGTGGTCGTTTCCAACACCACAGTTGCGCCCTTGTATGCCGAGGCGCTGCTCGCAGCGTTGAAGCCGCGCTACGCCAATGTGCAGTTAGTCACGCTGCCTGACGGCGAGGTCTTCAAGACCTGGCAAACCCTGAATCAGATTTTTGATGCACTGCTGTCCGAAGGCTGTGACCGCAAGACCATCCTGTTTGCCCTGGGCGGCGGTGTGGTGGGGGACATGACCGGGTTTGCCGCGGCCAGCTACATGCGCGGTGTGCCGTTTGTGCAGGTGCCGACGACGCTGCTGTCGCAGGTGGACTCTTCGGTGGGGGGCAAGACCGGCATCAACCACCCCCTGGGCAAAAACATGATCGGCGCGTTCTACCAGCCCCAGCTGGTGGTCTGCGATCTGGACACGCTCAAGACCTTGCCGACGCGTGAACTGAGTGCGGGCTTGGCCGAAGTCATCAAGTATGGTCCGATTGCCGACATGGCCTTCCTGGACTGGATCGAGGCCCACCTGGATGCCCTGTTGGCCCGCGACCCCGTGGCGCTGGCCCACGCGGTACGCCGCAGCTGCGAGATCAAGGCCTGGGTGGTGGGGCAGGACGAGCGCGAAGCCGGCCTGCGCGCCATTCTGAACTTTGGACACACCTTTGGCCATGCCATCGAAGCGGGCCTGGGCTATGGTGAATGGTTGCACGGGGAGGCTGTGGGCTGTGGCATGGTCATGGCGGCGCATCTGTCGCACAAGCTGGGCCTGGTGGACGCCGCCTTTGTGGAGCGCCTGACGCAGCTGGTCAAAAAGGCGGGCCTGCCCATCGTGGGGCCGCAGTTGGACGCCAAGGACAACGCGGGCCGCTACCTGGAGCTGATGCGCCTGGACAAGAAGTCCGAGGCGGGTGACATCCGCTTCGTGGTGATCGACGGTCCCGCGCGCGCATCGGTACGCGGTGCGCCTGATGCCCTGGTGCGTGAGGTGATCGATGCTTGCTGTGCAGGCTGATTGCTATGGTTATGATAGCTTCTTGCGCAATGTCCATGGGGGCTAGGGCCTGATTTCTCTATGAACCTGCAGCCCTATGCCTGCGATCCGACCCAGTCGCGCGGCCGGCGCTTTGCGGAACCGCAGGCACCCACGCGCACCGCGTTCCAGCGTGACCGCGACCGCATCGTGCACTCCACGGCATTCCGCCGCTTGGTCTACAAAACCCAGGTTTTTATCAACCACGAGGGTGATCTGTTTCGCACGCGCTTGACCCATTCGCTGGAGGTGGCGCAACTGGGCCGCTCCATCGCGCGCACTTTGGGCCTGAGTGAGGATTTGGTGGAGACGGTTGCATTAGCCCATGACCTGGGTCACACGCCGTTTGGTCACGCCGGGCAGGACGCATTGCATGACTGCATGGCACCGTTTGGCGGGTTTGAACATAACCTGCAAAGCCTGCGCGTAGTGGATCACCTGGAAGAGCGTTATCCGCAGTTTGACGGTCTGAACCTGAGCTTCGAATCGCGCGAGGGCATTCTCAAACACTGCTCCCGCACCAACGCTGAGCTGCTGGAGGCCCAGGAGCCCGCGTTTGCCGATGGCGCAGGCGGAGTGGGGCAGCGGTTTTTGAACCACACCCAGCCCAGCCTGGAGGCGCAGCTGTGCAATGTGGCCGACGAAATTGCCTACAACGCGCACGACATTGACGATGGCGTGCGCTCCGGCCTCTTGACCTTGGCGCAGATGCGCGAGGTGCCGCTGTTTGACGGCTATTGCGAGGCGGCGCTGCGCCAGCATCCCTCGCTGGCAGACCTTGGGCAGGCGCGCCGCCTGCTGTACGAATCCATCCGCCTCATGCTCAGTGACCAGGTGTACGACGTGATGGCGGCCACGCAGGCGGCCATCGATGAACACAAGCCGCAAAGCGTGCAGGACGTGCGGGCTGGCCGTGCGCTGGTCGGCTTCAGCCCCGACATGCGGGCGCAGTCCAAGGTGCTGAAGTCCTTTTTGTTTCGCCAGCTGTACCGCCACCCCCAGGTCGTGCAGACCATGGACGCGGCCAAGCAGGTGGTGCGCGAACTCTTTGACGCCTACGGCCAGACCCCTGCGCATATGCAGGGCGGTGCCGGTGCCCACGCCCTGGCTGCCCAGCAAGCCGCGGGCGATGCCAGTGCCTTCCATCGCACCGTTGCCGACTACATTGCGGGCATGACGGACCGGTTTGCGCTGCGTGAGCATGAACGCTTGACCGGGCGGCGCCTGTTGGTGGAGTAGGGCATGAGCAACCAAGACCGCGAGGAAGCGCCAGACACAGTTGTCGCCGCGACACAGCAGTGGCTGGAGCGCGCCGTCATTGGCCTGAACCTCTGCCCGTTTGCCAAGGCCGTGCATGTCAAAGGCCAGATCCACTACGTGGTCTGCGACAGCAGTGATGCGCAAACGGTGCTGGACCAGCTCGAGGCTGAGCTGCTCGCCCTGCACGCGGCCGACCCGGAGCAGCGGGATACGACCCTGCTGATCGCGCCGACCCTGCACCCGGATTTTCTGGATTTCAACGACTTCCTGGCCTCGGCCGATGCGCTGCTGCGTCGGCACAAGCTGGTGGGCACGCTGCAAATCGCCAGCTTCCATCCGCAGTTCCAGTTTGCCGGCACCGAGCCGGACGACATTACCAATTACACCAACCGCGCGCCATACCCCATCCTGCATTTGCTGCGCGAAGACAGTCTGGACCGGGCCGTACAAGCCTTCCCCGAGGCCGAAGCGATCTTCGAGAAAAACATGCAGACGCTGGAAGACCTGGGCCACGCCGGCTGGGCCGCCCTGGGCTTGCACACCCCGCCCGGCGTCCACTGAGAAAGCCTTTCCATGACCTCCCGCCCCAACATTGCCAAGCGCCCGCCCAAGGCCACCGCCGCGCAAAATCCCGCCGCGCATCCCCTGGCCGATGAGGTGCGTCCCGGCCAGTCGGTGGAGTTGCTCAAGGAACTCCACATCCTCACCCGTGAGGGCAAGCTCAACCAGGACTCGCGCCGCAAGCTCAAGCAGGTCTACCACCTCTACCAGTTCATTGAGAAGCTGATGCTGGAGCTGCCCGCCGCAGAGGGGCGTGCGCTCACCTTGGCCGACCATGGCGCCGGCAAGTCCTACCTGGGCTTCATCCTGTACGACCTGTATTTCAAGAACCTGCCGACCAGCCATCTGTATGGCATCGAGACGCGCACCGAGCTGGTGGACAAGTCGCGGGCCCTGGCCCAGCAGCTGGGTTTTGGCCGCATGTCGTTTCTGAATGTCAGCGTCGCCGAATCCACGCAGTCCGCGGCCTTGCCTGACCAGATCGATGTGGTGACCGCGCTGCACGCTTGCGACACGGCCACCGACGACGCGATTGCCTTTGGCCTGCAAAAGAAAGCGCGCGCCTTTGTGCTCGTCCCCTGCTGCCAGGCCGAAGTGGCGCGCCACCTGAGCCAGAGCAAGGCCTTGTCGCTCACGCGCACACCGCTGGCCGAGCTGTGGCGCCACCCGCTGCACACGCGTGAAATGGGTAGCCAGATCACCAATGTGCTGCGCTGCCTGTACCTGGAGGCCCATGGTTACCAGGTCACTGTGACCGAGCTGGTGGGCTGGGAGCACAGCATGAAGAATGAGCTCATCCTGGCCCGTTACACCGGGCAGCGTAAGCGGGCCGCGGCCCAGCGTTTGCGCGCCATATTGGAGGAATTTGGCCTGTTGGCCCTGCTTGACACACGGTTTACATTGCCAGAAGACAATCTGGAAGACAACGCATTGCCCGCCTGAGGCGTTATGGGCAGATTGCGTTTGGAATGAAAGATTTGGAGAGATCAATGCAAACTTGGATGAAATTGGTGGGTACCCTGGCCGTGGTGGCAGTCTTGGGCGCTTGCGCCACCAGCAGCCCCGATGTGGTTCAGCGCGGCGACGCCCAGCGCATGGCCCAGGTGCAAGACGGCGTGGTGCTGTCGGTGCGCAATGTGGTGGTGGATGGCAGCCAGACTGGCGCGGGTGCTGCGGTTGGTGGTGTGGTGGGTGCCATTGGCGGTTACAGCGGCAGCAGCGTGTCGCGCGAAGCCCAGGTGCTGGGCGTGCTCGCGGGTGTGGCCGGTGCCGCCGCGGGCAATGCCATCGAGCGCTTTTCCACCAAAGAAGACGCGGTGGAAATCCTCGTGCAACTCAAGGGCGGCGATCGCCGTGCCATCGTGCAAGCCAAGGGCAGTGAGCTGCTCGCGGCTGGCGACTCTGTGATCATCGTCACCACCGGTGGCAAGGTGCGCGTGACCAAGGCGCCCAAGTAAGCTGACGTAGATCAAGGCCGCCGCCAGTTCGGCGTCCCACAATCGGGGCTAAGCGAGCGCACGGGTGCGCTCGCTGTGTTTTGGGCCCCTTGTATGCCGATAGAGCTCTACCGAGACGCCAACCACTGCTGCGTCATGTTCACCGATCTGGTGTCCGATGAAACCGAGGCCGTGCAGGCCAACCAGTTTCTGATCGTCAACCACGGCTCCGGCGTCATCCTCGATCCCGGGGGCAACATGACGTACAACGAGCTGAATCTCACCATGCGACGCTACATCGCGCCGCAGCATCTGGACTACATCCTGGCCTCGCACGCCGACCCAGACATCATTGCCTCGCTGGACCGCTGGATGACGTCCACCCAGGCCAAGCTGGTGATTTCCAAGTTGTGGGCCCGCTTTGCTCCGCATTTCTGCAAGATCGGCAAGACCGAAGACCGCATCATCGGTATCCCTGACGAGGGAGGCCGGTTGCGGTATGGCAAGGCGGACTTGTGGCTGTTGCCTGCCCACTTTTTGCACTCCGAAGGCAACTTCCAGTTCTACGACCCCATCAGCAAAATCCTGTTCTCCGGTGACCTTGGTGTTTCTCTGGTCAGCGGCTACGAGGCACAGCAGAGCGTGACCAGCCTCGCGCCTATGCCGCCGGGCATGGAGGCATTTCACCGCCGCTACATGGTCAGCAACAAGATTCTGAAACTCTGGGTACGCATGGTGCGGGATCTGGACATTTCCATGATCGTGCCCCAACACGGAGCACCGCTGAAAGGGGAGGCGATTGGCCAGTTGCTGGACTGGCTGGAGACCTTGTCCTGCGGCATTGATCTGATGGGGACTCCCCAGTACCAGCTGCCGCACGCCCGTCTTTGAATGGCTACCGCTTGTTTTCAGGCAAACTCATGCGATGGCACGGCTTCCTCGTTTGACCCTGGCGGGTTACCCGCACCACGTTATCCAGCGGGGCAATAACCGCCAGCCCATCTGCTTGGACACGGCAGATTTCCAGTTCCTGCTGACGCTGTTTTACGAGAACGCGCGCAAGTTCGGCGTGTCTGTTCACGCCTATGTGCTGATGGACAACCACTTCCACCTGTTGGCCACACCGTCTACCGACGAAGCCTTGCCCAAGATGATGCAGGCCGTGGGGCGCAGCTATGTGCGCTACTTCAACGACCGCTACCAGCGCAGCGGCACCCTGTGGGAAGGGCGCTACAAGTCCACCCTGATCGAGACAGACCGCTATTTGCTGGCCTGCATGGTCTATATCGACCTCAACCCCGTGCGAGCCGGCCTGGTAGCGCAGGCGAGGGACTATCCCTGGTCCAGCCACGGTCACTACAGCGGCTTGCAGGCCGACAAGCTGGTCACCCCCCACCCCTTGGTTTGGAACCTTGGCAACACGCCGTTTGCGCGCGAGGCTGCGTACGCCCAATTGGTGCAAGACGGCATCAGCCAGGGGCAACAGGCGGCGTTGACCGACGCAGTGTTGCGCGGTTGGGCGCTGGGCGAGGAGGGGTTTCTGTCTGAACTTCAAAAGAAAACACCCCGCCGGCTAAGCAAAAGCAGTCCTGGTAGACCGTCCAGCGCCGAAAGTTAGGTGTGAAATCGGACTCTAACCCCCGTATTTGCTGCGCTAATAGCTATCATTTTTAATATGTCCCTATTTATTTCTCGATAAAAACGTTCAACAAATAATTGGAATCTGACCCCATTTATTGTGCTTGGCACTCTTGTTGCATTGCAGTATTCTTCGCTTCCACTGTAATTTTCAGGAGTGCGCCATGACCACGGCAGCCGAAATCCAACACCTCAAAGACCACGGTTTGTATTCCACCGCCAATGAGCACGATGCGTGCGGCGTGGGTTTTGTGGCCCATATTCGCGGTGAAAAGAGCCACGACATTGTCAAGAACGCCCTGAAGATTCTCGAAAACCTGGACCACCGGGGTGCCGTGGGAGCCGATGCTCTGATGGGCGATGGCGCTGGCATTTTGATCCAACTGCCCGACGCGCTGTACCGCGAGGAGATGTCGGCCCAGGGCGTGACCTTGCCACCACCCGGTGAATATGGCGTGGGCATGATCTTCCTGCCCAAGGAACACGCCTCCCGCCTGGCCTGTGAACAGGAAATGGAACGCGCCATCAAGGCCGAAGGCCAGGTGCTGCTCGGCTGGCGCGATGTGCCGGTCAACCGCGACATGCCCATGTCGCCCACCGTGCGCGCCAAGGAACCCGTCCTGCGCCAGGTCTTCATCGGCCGTGGCAATGACGTGATCGTGCAGGACGCGCTGGAGCGCAAGCTGTACGTGATCCGCAAGACCGCCAGCGCCGCCATCCAGAACCTGCAGCTCAAGCACAGCAAAGAGTATTACGTGCCCAGCATGTCCAGCCGCACCGTGGTCTACAAAGGCCTGCTGCTGGCTGATCAGGTGGGCGTGTACTTCAAGGACCTCGAAGATGCGCGCTGCGTGTCGGCCCTGGGCCTGGTGCACCAGCGCTTCTCCACCAACACCTTCCCCGAGTGGCCGCTGGCCCACCCCTACCGCTATGTGGCGCACAACGGTGAAATCAACACCGTCAAGGGCAACTACAACTGGATGAAGGCGCGCGAAGGCGTCATGTCCTCGCCTGTGCTGGCCGCTGACCTGCAAAAGCTCTACCCCATCAGCTTTGCCGACCAGTCCGACACCGCGACCTTCGACAACTGCCTGGAACTGCTGACCATGGCGGGCTACCCCATCAGCCAGGCCGTGATGATGATGATCCCCGAGCCCTGGGAGCAGCACACCACCATGGACGAACGCCGCAAGGCCTTCTATGAGTACCACGCCGCGATGATGGAACCCTGGGACGGCCCGGCCTCCATCGTGTTCACCGACGGCCGCCAGATCGGAGCCACGCTGGACCGCAACGGCCTGCGTCCCTCGCGCTACTGCATCACCGATGACGATCTGGTCATCATGGGCTCCGAGTCCGGCGTGTTGCCCGTGCCCGAAAACAAGATCGTGCGCAAATGGCGCCTGCAGCCCGGCAAGATGTTCCTGATCGATCTGGAACAGGGCCGCATGATCGACGACGAAGAGCTCAAGGCCAACCTGGCCAACAGCAAGCCCTACAAGCAGTGGATTGAAAACCTGCGCATCAAGCTGGACGACGTGCAGGGCGGCGGTGAGCCTGCCTCTTTCTCCGAGAGCGAAGTGTCTCTGCTGGACCGCCAACAGGCATTCGGCTTCACACAAGAAGACCTGAAGTTCCTGATCGCCCCCATGGCCAGTGCTGGCGAAGAAGCCATTGGCTCCATGGGCAATGACAGCCCCTTGGCCGTGTTGAGCGACAAGAACAAGCCGCTGTACAGCTACTTCAAGCAGCTGTTTGCGCAGGTGACCAACCCGCCCATCGACCCGATCCGCGAAGCCATCGTGATGTCGCTGGTGTCCTTCATCGGCCCCAAGCCCAACCTGCTGGACATCAACCAGGTCAATCCGCCCATGCGGCTGGAAGTGGCGCAGCCGATTCTGGACTTTGCCGACATGGCCAAGCTCCGCAACATCGAGCAGCACACCCAGGGCAAGTTCCGCAGTCACACGCTGGACATCACCTACCCGTTGGCCTGGGGCCACGAGGGTGTGGAAGCCAAGTTGGCGTCGCTGTGCGCCGAAGCCGTGGACGCGATCAAGGGTGGCAAGAACATCCTGATCATCAGCGACCGTGGCGTGTCGGCCGCCCAGGTGGCGATTCCCGCGCTGTTGGCCCTGTCGGCCATCCACCAGCACCTGGTCGGTGCTGGTTTGCGCACCACCGCAGGCTTGGTGGTGGAAACCGGTACGGCCCGCGAAGTGCACCACTTTGCCGTGCTGGCGGGTTACGGCGCAGAAGCCGTGCACCCCTACCTGGCGATGGAGACCCTGGCCAGCATCCACAAGGACCTGCCTGGCGACTTGAGCGCCGACAAGGCCATCTACAACTACATCAAGGCGATCGGCAAGGGCCTGTCCAAGATCATGTCCAAGATGGGCGTGTCTACCTACATGAGCTACTGCGGTGCCCAGCTGTTCGAAGCCATTGGCCTGAACACCGAGACCATCGACAAGTACTTCACCCGCACGCCCAGCCGTGTGGAAGGCATCGGCGTCTTCGAGATCGCCGAAGAGTCCATCCGCACCCACAAACTGGCCTTTGGCGACAGCCCTGTGCTGGCCAACGCACTGGAAACCGGTGGCGAATACGCCTGGCGTGTGCGTGGCGAAGACCATATGTGGACGCCCGATGCGATTGCCAAGCTGCAACACTCCACACGTGCCAACAACTGGAACACCTACAAGGAATACGCGCAGATCATCAACGACCAGAGCAAGCGCCACCTGACGCTACGCGGCCTGTTCGAGTTCAAGATCGATCCTGCCAAAGCCATTCCGGTGGACGAAGTGGAAAGCGCCAAGGAAATCGTCAAGCGCTTTGCCACCGGCGCCATGTCCCTGGGCTCGATTTCTACCGAAGCCCACGCCACGCTGGCCATTGCCATGAACCGCATCGGCGGCAAGAGCAACACGGGTGAGGGCGGTGAAGACCCCGCACGTTACCGCCAAGAGCTCAAGGGCATCCCGATCAAGCAGGGCCAGACCATGGCCGACATCATCGGCAAAGACGTGGTGGAAGTGGATATCCCCATGAACGCTGGCGACAGCCTGCGCTCCCGCATCAAGCAGGTCGCCTCCGGCCGCTTCGGTGTGACGGCTGAGTACCTGAACAGTGCCGACCAGATTCAGATCAAGATGGCCCAGGGTGCCAAGCCTGGTGAAGGCGGCCAGCTGCCCGGTGGCAAGGTGTCCGACTACATCGGCAAGCTGCGCCACTCGGTGCCTGGTGTGGGCCTGATTTCGCCCCCGCCGCATCACGACATCTACTCCATCGAGGATTTGGCCCAGTTAATCCACGACCTGAAGAACGTGGCACCCCACAGCTCCATCAGCGTGAAGCTGGTGTCTGAAATCGGTGTGGGCACCATTGCCGCCGGTGTGGCCAAGTGCAAGAGCGACCACGTGGTGATCGCCGGGCACGACGGTGGTACTGGTGCCTCGCCCTGGTCGTCCATCAAGCATGCCGGTTCGCCATGGGAAATTGGCCTTGCCGAAACCCAGCAGACCCTGGTGCTGAACCGCCTGCGCAGCCGTATCCGCGTGCAGGCCGACGGCCAGATGAAGACCGGCCGCGACGTCGCCATTGGTGCCTTGCTGGGTGCCGATGAATTCGGCTTCGCCACCGCACCGCTGGTGGTCGAAGGCTGCATCATGATGCGCAAGTGCCACCTGAACACCTGCCCCGTGGGCGTGGCCACACAAGACCCCGTGTTGCGCGCCAAGTTCTCGGGTAAGCCCGAGCACGTGGTCAATTACTTCTTTTTTATCGCCGAAGAAGTGCGCCAGATCATGGCCCAGTTGGGCATTCGCAAGTTTGATGACCTGATTGGTCGCTCGGACCTGCTCGACACCCGCAAGGGCATTGAACATTGGAAGGCCCAGGGCCTGGACTTTGCCCGCCTGTTTGCCCAGCCGCAAGTGCCCGCCGATGTACCCCGCTTCCAGACGCTGACGCAAGACCACGGTCTGGAAAAAGCCCTGGACAACGTGCTGATCGCCAAGAGCCGCGCTGCCATCGACAAGGGTGAACGCGTGCAGTTCATGGAAGTGGCCCGCAACGTGAACCGCTCGGTGGGCGCCATGCTCTCCGGCGCAGTGACCAAGGTGCACCCCGAGGGCCTGCCGGATGACACCATCCGCATCCAGCTCGAAGGCACAGGCGGCCAGTCCTTTGGCGCCTTCCTGACCCGCGGCATTACGCTGTACTTGATCGGCGATGCCAACGACTACACCGGCAAGGGCCTGTCCGGTGGCCGCGTAGTGGTGCGCCCCAGCATCGACTTCCGCGGCGAAGCCATCCGCAACACCATCGTGGGCAACACCGTGATGTACGGCGCCACCGCGGGTGAGGCCTTTTTCAGCGGTGTCGGTGGCGAACGCTTTGCAGTACGCCTGTCGGGTGCCACCGCAGTGGTCGAAGGCACAGGCGACCACGGTTGCGAATACATGACCGGCGGCACTGTGGCTGTGCTGGGCAAGACCGGCCGCAACTTTGCAGCCGGTATGAGCGGCGGCATTGCCTATGTGTTTGATGAAGACGGCCAGTTCGCCAAGCGCTGCAACACGGCCATGGTCAGCCTGGAAAAAGTGCTGACTGCCAAGGAGCAGGAAGCCAGCATCGACAAGGCTGTGTGGCACCGTAGCGAGAGCGATGAAGCCCAGCTCAAGAAGCTGCTGGAAGACCACAACCGCTGGACCGGCAGCAAGCGTGCCCGCGAGTTGCTGGACAACTGGGATGCCTCCCGCGCCAAGTTCGTCAAGGTCTTCCCCAACGAGTACAAACGTGCCCTGGGCGAGATCCATGCACGCAAAGTGGCCAAAGCCCCCGTCAAATCTGCGTCAGCAGCTATCAAAAAAGAAGCGGCTCCCGCCAAGTAAGAAGGAAAAATCATGGGAAAAGTCACTGGCTTCATGGAGTTTGAGCGCCTCGAAGAGGGCTACAAACCCGTCACCGAGCGTCTGAAGCACTACAAGGAATTTGTGGTGGGTCTGGACGATGCACAGGCCAACAAGCAGGCTGCGCGCTGCATGGACTGCGGCACACCGTTTTGCAACAACGGCTGCCCGGTCAACAACATCATTCCGGACTTCAACGACCTGGTCTATACGAACAACTGGAAGGCAGCGATTGACACGCTGCACAGCACCAACAACTTCCCCGAGTTCACCGGCCGCATCTGCCCCGCGCCCTGCGAGGCCGCCTGCACGCTGAACGTGAATGACGACGCCGTGGGCATCAAGTCCATCGAGCACGCCATCATCGACCGCGCCTGGTCGGAAGGCTGGGTTAAGCCCCAGCCCGCCAAGGTCAAGACCGGCAAGAAGGTGGCCGTGGTGGGTTCCGGCCCTGCCGGTATGGCCGCGGCCCAGCAACTGGCCCGCGCCGGCCACGACGTGACGCTGTTCGAGAAGAACGACCGCATCGGTGGCCTGCTGCGCTATGGCATTCCCGACTTCAAGATGGAGAAGTCCCACATCGACCGCCGTGCTGAGCAGATGGTGGCCGAGGGCGTGACCATCCGCACCAGCGTGCTGGTGGGGGAGATGCCCAAGGGCTCCAAGGTCACCAACTGGGCCAAGGAAACTATCTCTGCGGACCAGCTGAAGAAAGACTTTGACGCCGTGCTGTTGACTGGCGGCTCTGAGCAATCGCGTGACCTACCCGTTCCCGGCCGCGACCTGGACGGCATCCACTTCGCGATGGAGTTCCTGCCCCAGCAAAACAAGGTTAACGCGGGCGACAAGCTCAAGGGCCAGTTGCGCGCCGATGGCAAGCATGTCATCGTCATTGGCGGTGGCGACACCGGCTCTGATTGCGTGGGCACCAGCAACCGCCATGGCGCAGTCAGCGTCACCCAATTCGAGGTCATGCCTCAGCCACCCGAAGAAGAAAACCGCCCCATGACCTGGCCGTACTGGCCGCTGAAACTGCGCACCAGCTCCAGCCACGAAGAGGGTTGCGAGCGCGTGTTCTCGATTTCCACCAAGGAATTCATCGGCGAAAAAGGCAAGGTCACCGGCCTGAAGACCGTGCAGGTCGAGTTCAAGGACGGCAAACTGGTCGATGTGCCTGGTACCGAAAAAGTGCTCAAGGCCGATCTGGTGCTGCTGGCCATGGGCTTTGTGAATCCGGTGGCGACCATCCTGGACGTGTTTGGCGTGGACAAGGACGCCCGTGGCAACGCCAAGGCCAGCACCGAATTCATCGGCGGCTATGCCACCAACGTGCCCAAGGTGTTTGCCGCTGGCGACATGCGCCGCGGCCAGAGCCTGGTGGTGTGGGCGATCCGCGAAGGCCGTCAGGCCGCGCGATCGGTCGACGAGTTCCTGATGGGCTTCAGCGACTTGCCCCGTTGATCCCGGGTAATCCCTTATGATTCCAAGGCCGGGGTAATCCCGGCCTTGTTGCTTGTATGGCCGAAAACCCAACTGATTCTCTTGTTGAACTCCAGGACCTGTCCTTTGGCTACGGCGAACGCCTGATCCTGGACGGCGTGACGCTGTCCATCCCGCGTGGCAAGGTCACGGCGCTCATGGGCGCCTCGGGAGGTGGCAAGACTACGGTGCTGCGCCTGATCGGCGGCCAGCACCGGGCACAAAAAGGCAAATTGCTTTTGCACGGCGCACAGCAGGGGCAGGACGTGCAAGACATGGGCTTGGCCAACGCGCAACAGCTCTACACAGCCCGGCGCCGCATGGGCATGCTGTTCCAGTTTGGCGCCCTGTTTACCGACCTCAGTGTGTTCGACAATGTGGCCTTTCCGCTGCGCGAGCACACCAACCTGTCCCCCGCGCTGGTGCGCGACATCGTGCTCATGAAACTCAACGCCGTGGGCCTGCGCGGCGCACGCGATCTGATGCCGGCCGAAATTTCCGGTGGCATGGCCCGCCGTGTGGCGCTGGCCCGTGCCATTGCCCTGGACCCCGAACTGGTGATGTACGACGAACCCTTTGCCGGGCTGGACCCGATTTCGCTGGGCACGGCGGCCCGCCTGATCCGCCAGCTTAATGACACCATGGGCCTGACCAGCGTGATCGTCTCGCACGACCTCGAAGAAACCTTCCACATTGCCGACAAAGTCATCATCCTGGCCAACGGCAAGATTGCTGCCCAGGGCACGCCCGACGAGGTGCGCCACAGCACCGATCCGTTGGTGCACCAGTTTGTCAACGCGCTGCCCGAAGGGCCGGTGCGTTTCCATTACCCGGGCTCCAGTGTGGATGCTGATTTTTCTCTAGGGGCTGGACGATGAGCTGGTACCACCCCGCCGATGTGGGCTTGGCCGTTCGCTCCAAGCTGGCGGACCTGGGCTATGGCGCGCGCCTGTTTTGCCGCCTGTTGGCGTCTGTGGGTACCGTGGTGCGGCGCCCGGGCCTGGTACGCGACCAGATCCATTTCATGGGCAATTACTCGCTGGCCATCATTGCGGTGTCTGGCATCTTTGTGGGGTTTGTGCTGGGTTTGCAGGGCTACTACACCCTGCAACGCTATGGCTCGTCTGAGGCCTTGGGCCTGCTGGTGGCGCTAAGCCTGGTGCGCGAACTGGGCCCGGTGATTACGGCCTTGCTGTTCGCAGGCCGGGCAGGTACGTCCCTCACGGCCGAGATTGGCTTGATGAAAGCGGGCGAGCAGCTCAGTGCCATGGAGATGATGGCCGTGGACCCGGTGCAGCGGATTCTGGCGCCACGCTTCTGGGGCGCCGTGATTGCCATGCCGTTGTTGGCGGCTGTGTTCAGCGCGGTGGGCATTATTGGCGGCTGGGTCGTGGGTGTTTTGATGATCGGCATTGACGCTGGTTCGTTTTGGAGCCAAATGCAGGGTGGGGTGGATGTGTGGCTGGATGTGGGCAACGGCGTGCTCAAGAGTGCGGTGTTCGGTTTTGCGGTGAGCTTCATTGCACTGCTGCAGGGCTATGAGGCCCAGCCCACACCCGAGGGCGTGGCCCATGCCACCACGCGCACCGTGGTGGTGGCGTCGTTGACCGTGTTGGGTCTGGACTTTGTCCTGACCGCCATGATGTTCAGTATTTAGGGGATTGCAAATGCAACGTTCTGGCAAAGATGTGTGGGTGGGCCTGTTTGTGCTGCTGGGCGCGGCGGCACTGTTGTTTCTGGCCCTGCAGTCGGCCAATTTGCTGTCGCTGAACTTCGAACGCGGTTACGCGGTCAGCGCCAAGTTCGACAACATTGGTGGCTTGAAGCCCAAGGCTGCGGTCAAAAGCGCCGGCGTCGTCGTGGGGCGCGTGGATTCCATCAGCTTTGACGACAAGAGCTTCCAGGCCAAAGTGGTGTTGTCCATGGACAAGCGCTTTGCCTTTCCCAAAGACAGCTCATTGAAGATTCTGACCAGTGGTTTGCTCGGCGAGCAGTACATCGGCATCGAAGCGGGTGCCGATTCGGCCAACCTGGCTGCGGGCGACAGCATTGGCACCACCCAGTCGGCCGTGGTGCTGGAAAACCTGATCAGCCAGTTCTTGTACAGCAAGGCCGCGGATGGTCCCTCGTCGGAGAAGGCAGCCAAATGACCCTGGGCATCTCCTTGCGCCGTGTCGCGTTGTGGTCCTTGCTGGGCTGTGTTGTGCTGCTGCAAGCCTGCGCCACGGTCAAGAACCCGGACCCACGTGACCCCATTGAGTCGTTCAACCGCAGCATGTTCGGTTTCAACGATGTGGTGGACAAGGCCGTGCTGAAGCCGGTAGCCACAGCCTACCGCGGCGTGGTGCCAGAGCTGGTGCGCAAAGGCGTGGGCAATTTCTTTGGCAACCTGGAAGACTTCTGGTCCGCCATTAACAACGGCTTGCAGCTACGTGGCCGTGACATGGGTGATAACCTGGGCCGGTTCATGGTGAACACTACCATTGGCTTGGGCGGTGTGATTGACGTAGCTAGTGACCTCAATATCGAGCGCCACCCGGGTAATTTTGGTCTTACGCTGGGGCGCTGGGGCGTGCGGCCCGGGCCGTATGTGGTGCTGCCTTTGTTGGGGTCGTACACCTTGCGCGAGGTGGTCGCGATTCCGGTCGACCAGCAGGGCAACCTGGTGTCACAAATTCCAGACGAAGGTACGCGCACCGGGCTGACCGTCCTGAACGCCGTGGATACCCGCGCCAAGTACCTGCGGGCGGGCGATGTGGTGGAAGGTGCGGCGCTGGACCGCTACAGCTTTACACGCGACGCATATTTTCAGCGTCAGCGCAACCAACAATACGACGGTAACCCGCCCGAGGAAGATGGCACCGAGCCTTAAGGGGCTGTTCTGCCATGCCGATACAAAAGGGGCAGTGCGGTACATAATCGTGCGACAGGAGTGAACCCAACCATGTGGAACAAGCGAAGTGTATTGACAGCGATGGCCTGGTCTTTGGTGGCCGGAAGTCTGACGTGGGCGCCTTTGGTGCGCGCCGAGGACGAGGCACCGGATGCCCTGATCAAGCGCCTGTCGGTGGATGTGCTGGACACCATCAAGGGCGATAAAGCCATTCGCGCAGGCGATATGGCCAAGGTGGTGGCGCTGGTGGACAACCGCATCATGCCGAATGTCAACTTTCAGCGCATGACGGCTTCGGCGGTCGGCCCCGGCTGGCGTCAGGCCACCCCTGAGCAGCAAAAACGTCTGCAAGATGAATTCAAGATCCTGCTGGTGCGAACCTACGCAGGCGCCCTGGCCCAGGTCAGCGACCAGACCGTTGCCATGAAGCCTCTGCGCGCTGCGCCCGAGGACAAGGAAGTGATTGTGCGCACCGAGGTCAAAGGGCACGGTGATCCTATCCAGTTGGACTATCGCTTGGAGAAAACGCCCGGCGTGGGTGCTGGTTGGAAAATTTACAACCTGAATGTGCTCGGTGTATGGCTGGTGGAAACCTACCGCAGCCAGTTCGCACAGCAGATCAACACCAAGGGCTTGGACGGCCTGATTGACGCGCTGGCCGAGCAAAACAAGGCCAATGCCGCCAAGAAAGGCTGATGTGCTGAACCTGCCCGCCACCTTGACGCAAGACGTTGCCCAGATTTGTCTGGCCGAATTGCGCTCGGGGCTGGGTCAGGAGCCAGAGCGTATCGTGGTGAACGGTGCGTCCTTGCAGCGTTTTGATTCCTCGGCGCTGGCCGTATTGCTGGAGCTGCGCCGCGAGTGCGCACGCATCGGCAAGCAGTTTGCCGTGCAGGGCCTGCCAGCCCGGTTGCGCGATCTAGCTACTTTGTACGGGATTGACGGCCTGCTGGCCGGTTCCTGAGCCCCTCAGCGTAAAATCGCGGGCTCTCATGCCTGCCATCTCATTCCAATCCGTCTCCAAAGCCTACCCCTCCCCCCGAGGGCCTCAAGGCTCCACCTTCCAAGCACTGGACCACGTCAGCCTCGACATCGAGGAGGGTGAGTTTTTTGGTTTGCTGGGTCCCAATGGGGCGGGCAAAACTACCATGATCAGCATTCTGGCCGGCCTGACCCGCGCCAGCAGCGGCCGCGTCACGGTGCTGGGCAGCGACGTGCAGACCGACTATGCCGATGCGCGCCGCAAGCTGGGCGTGGTGCCGCAGGAACTGGTGTTTGACCCCTTTTTCAATGTGCGCGAAATGCTGCGCATCCAGTCCGGCTACTTTGGCGTCAAGAACAACGACGCCTGGGTGGACGAGCTGCTCGGAGGACTGGGCCTGACCGACAAGGCCAATGCCAATATGCGCCAGCTCTCGGGCGGCATGAAACGCCGTGTGCTGGTGGCACAGGCGCTGGTGCACAAGCCCCCGGTCATTGTGCTGGACGAGCCCACTGCCGGTGTGGACGTGGAGCTGCGCCAGACGCTGTGGCAGTTCGTGGCCAACCTGAACAAGCAGGGCAGCACCGTTTTGCTGACGACCCACTACCTGGAAGAGGCCGAGGCCCTGTGTGGCCGCATTGCCATGCTCAAGACCGGCCGCATCGTGGCGCTGGACAAGACCAGCGATCTGCTCAAGGCTGCCAGCAGCAATGTGCTGCGCTTCAAGACGGGTGATGCGCTGCCTATCGAGTTGGCGGCGCGCGCGCGCATCACGGGCCGTATCGTGCAGCTGCCCGCGCACAACGCGTTGGAGATCGAGCAGTACCTGGCTGCCGTGCGCCAGGCCGGTGTGACGGTGGAGGATGTGGAGATCCGCAAGGCGGACCTGGAGGACGTGTTCCTGGACGTGATGGGCAACACGGAAGAGGTGGGCGCATGAACGGCTGGCAAACCCTGTTGTACAAGGAAACATTGCGTTTCTGGAAGGTGGGCTTTCAGACCGTAGCTGCGCCCGTGCTCACGGCCCTGCTGTACCTGATGATCTTCGGCCATGCGCTGGGCGACCATGTGAAGGTGTACGACACCATCAGTTACACCGCCTTTTTGGTGCCCGGTCTGGTGATGATGAGCGTGCTGCAAAACGCGTTCGCCAACAGCTCGTCCTCGCTGATCCAGAGCAAGATCATGGGCAACCTGGTGTTTTTGCTGTTGACCCCACTGTCGCACTGGAACTGGTTCTTCGCCTATGTGGGCTCCAGTATTGCGCGGGGACTGGTGGTGGGCGCCGGGGTGTTTGTGGTCACCGCATTTTTCACCCCCATTAGTTTTGTGGCGCCCCTGTGGGCCCTGGCGTTTGCAATCTTTGGTGCTGTCCTGCTGGGCACGTTGGGGCTGATTGCCGGTCTGTGGGCCGAGAAGTTTGACCAGCTCGCCGCCTTCCAGAACTTTGTCATCATGCCCATGACGTTTTTGAGCGGCGTGTTCTATTCCATCCACTCGCTGCCCACGTTCTGGCAGGGCGTGAGCCACCTCAACCCCTTCTTCTACATGATCGACGGATTCCGCTACGGCTTTTTCGGTGTGAGCGACGTATCGCCCTGGCTCAGCCTTGGCATCGTCGGCATCGCGCTGGCCGTGACCAGCGCTGTGGCCGTGTACCTGCTGCGCACCGGCTACAAGATCCGCCACTGATTTTTATGACCGCTGACCAACTCCAAGCCCTGATTACCGCGGGCATTGCCTGCGAACACTGCACGCTCGAAGGCGATGGCCGCCATTGGTATGCCACCATCGTGTCCAGCGCGTTTGAGGGCAAGCGCCTGATCCAGCGCCACCAGCAGGTCTATGCCACCCTGGGCAGCCGCATGCATACCGATGAGGTGCATGCCCTGTCGATGAAAACCTATACGCCTGCCGAATGGGCAGCGCAATCCGCTTAAAAGACTTCTTATGGACAAACTCCTGATTCGTGGTGGCCGCCAACTCCAAGGCGAGGTGCTGATCTCCGGCGCCAAAAATGCCGCCTTGCCCGAACTGTGTGCCACGCTGCTCACGGCCGACCCGGTCACGCTGTTGAACGTGCCGCGCCTGCAAGACGTGTCCACCATGCTCAAGCTCATCCGCAACATGGGCGTGCAGATCGAGCGGCGCGACGATGGCTCGGTGCTGGCGAACGCGGGCGGACTGACCAACCCTGAAGCGCCCTACGAACTGGTGAAGACCATGCGTGCCTCGGTGCTGGCATTGGGCCCGCTGCTGGCGCGCTTTGGCGAGGCCACGGTGTCCCTGCCTGGTGGCTGCGCCATTGGCTCGCGCCCCGTGGACCAGCACATCAAGGGCCTGCAGGCCATGGGCGCCGAAATTGTGGTCGAGCACGGCTACATGATCGCCAAGTTGCCCAAAGGCTGGACACGTCTGAAGGGCGCGCGCATTGCCACCGACATGGTGACGGTGACCGGCACCGAAAACTTCCTCATGGCCGCTGCGCTGGCTGAGGGCGAAACCATTCTGGAGAACGCTGCGCAAGAGCCCGAGATTCCTGACCTGGCCGAGATGCTCATCAAGATGGGCGCCAAGATCGAAGGCCATGGCACCAGCCGTATCCGCATCCAGGGTGTGGAAAAACTGCATGGCTGCACCCACCAGGTGGTGGCTGATCGTATTGAGACCGGGACCTTCTTGTGCGCCGTGGCGGCCACCGGTGGTGACGTCGTTTTGAAGCACGGCCGTGCCGACCATTTGGACGCGGTGGTGGACAAGCTGCGCGATGCAGGCGCCACGGTGGAAGCAATCGACGGCGGTATCCGCGTGAAGTCGCAAGGCCGACTGAAGGCACAGAGCTTCCGCACCACCGAGTACCCCGGTTTCCCCACCGACATGCAGGCCCAGTTCATGGCGCTCAATGCCATTTCGCACGGCCCCAGCAAGGTGACGGAGACCATTTTTGAGAACCGCTTCATGCACGTGAACGAACTGGTGCGCCTGGGCGCGCACATCCAGATCGACGGCAAGGTGTCGGTGATCGAGGGCGTGCCCAAACTGTCCGGCGCCACGGTGATGGCGACCGACCTGCGCGCCTCTGCCAGCCTGGTGATTGCCGGTCTGGTGGCCGACGGTGAAACCGTGGTGGACCGCATCTACCACCTGGACCGCGGCTATGACCAGATGGAAGCCAAGCTGCGCGGCATTGGCGCAGATATCGAAAGAATCAAGTAATGGCAGCCGAGATGATCACCCTGGCCCTGTCCAAAGGCCGCATCTTTGAAGAAACCTTGCCGTTGCTCAAAGCCGCCGGCATCGAGGTGCTGGACGACCCCGAGAAATCGCGCAAGCTGATTCTGGCCACCAACCAGCCGCATGTGCGCTTGCTGGTGGTGCGCGCCACCGACGTGCCTACCTATGTGCAGTACGGCGGGGCCGACCTCGGTATCACCGGCAAGGACACGCTGCTGGAGCACGGCAGCCAGGGCCTGTACCAGCCGCTGGATTTGCAGATTGCCAAGTGCCGCATTAGCGTGGCGGTGCGCGCCGACTTTGACTATGCGTCCGCCGTCAAGCAGGGCTCGCGCCTCAAGGTGGCCACCAAATACGTGGCCATTGCACGCGATTTTTTCGCCAGCAAGGGCGTGCACGTGGACCTGATCAAGCTCTACGGCAGCATGGAGCTGGCGCCCCTGGTGGGCTTGGCCGATGCAATCGTGGACTTGGTGTCCACCGGCAATACGCTCAAGGCCAACCACCTGGTGGAGGTGGAGCGCATCATGGACATCAGCTCCCGCCTGGTGGTGAACCAGGCCGCGCTCAAGCTTAAGCAAGAGCCCATCCGCAAGATCATCGACGCCTTTGCTGGCGCGGTGGGCAAGTAACCCCCTCATTCAATTTGCTATGACTTTTGTAGCTGCTCCCGCACTGTTGACGACGGCTGACGCCCAGTTTGATGCCCAATTCAAGGCGCGCCTGCACTGGTCAGCCGACACCGATGCGGCCATCGAGCAGCGCGTGGCCGACATCCTGGCGGACGTGCAACAGCGCGGCGACGCCGCTGTGCTGGAGTACACCGCCCGCTTTGATGGGCTGACCGTGCCGAACATGCAGGCGCTGGAGCTGACGCAGGCCGAACTCATGGCAGCGTTTGACAGCATTCCCGCTGCGCAACGCACGGCATTGGAATCCGCCGCCAAACGCGTGCGCAGTTACCACGAGGCGCAGAAGAAGGCCTGTGGCGAGAGCTGGAGCTACCGCGACGAAGACGGCACGCTGCTGGGCCAAAAGGTCACTCCGCTGGACCGCGTGGGCATTTATGTGCCCGGCGGCAAGGCCGCGTATCCCTCGTCCGTATTGATGAACGCGATCCCCGCTCACGTGGCCGGTGTGGGCGAAATCATCATGGTGGTGCCTACCCCCAAGGGTGAGAAGAACGCGCTGGTGCTGGCCGCCGCCTACGTGGCCGGAGTCACACGTGCCTTCACCATCGGCGGTGCGCAGGCCGTGGCCGCGCTGGCCTATGGCACGCAGAGCATTCCCGCCGTGCACAAGATCACCGGCCCCGGCAACGCCTATGTGGCGGCCGCCAAGCGCCGCGTGTTTGGCACCGTGGGCATCGACATGATTGCCGGTCCCAGCGAGATTCTGGTACTGGCCGACGGCAGCACGCCCGCTGATTGGGTGGCGATGGACCTGTTCAGCCAGGCCGAGCACGACGAACTAGCGCAGAGCATTTTGCTGTGCCCTGATGCGGCTTACATCGCCCAAGTGCAAGATAGCATCAACCGCCTGCTGAACGAAATGCCACGCGCCGAAATCATTGCCAAGAGCCTCACCGGCCGCGGCGCTCTGATCCACACGCGCAGCATGGAAGAGGCTTGCGAGATCAGCAACCGGATTGCGCCCGAGCACTTGGAAGTGTCCAGCAACGCTCCGCACAAGTGGGAGCCATTGCTCAAGCACGCCGGCGCCATTTTCCTAGGTGCCTATACGTCCGAGAGTCTGGGCGACTACTGTGCCGGCCCCAACCACGTGCTGCCCACCAGCGGTACGGCGCGTTTCAGCAGCCCCCTGGGTGTGTATGACTTCCAGAAGCGCAGCAGCCTGATTGAGGTGAGCGAGCAGGGCGCACAGACATTGGGGCAGATTGCCTCGGTGCTGGCGCATGGTGAAGGCTTGCAAGCCCACGCGCGTGCGGCGGAAATGCGATTGAAGTAAGAATGCGTGCAGACGGACGACTAAATCCCATGCACATCCATTCACCCCGCACCTCTCTCCAACGGGCCGCCACGGTCCTGGCCCTCCTTGCCGCTGGCATGGTCACCGCCAACGCCATGACCATCCGCGAGATGCGCGCCCTGGAGAAGACTGAGAAACAAGGCGCTACCTACACCGACTACTACCTGGTCGGTGTCATGGAGGGCGCCATCGAGGCCCACACCCAAGACGTGCGCAACGGCGCCAAACCCAGCATCTGCCTGAACGGCCGCCGCCTGGAACCCAGCATGGCCAAGAACCTGTACACCACCGAGCTCAAGCGCAACGCCGACCTCTATGAAGCCGACATGCCGGTGCAGCTGGTGCTGACCAATGCGCTGACCACCGTCTACCCCTGCTAGCGCATAGGGGTAAGGCGGGGCTTAGTAGTTGTAGCGCACGCCCAGCGTGGTGTCGCTCACACGCTCGGTCTTGCCGGGGTACTTCACATAGTGTTCGTCGTATTGCAGCAGGCCAGACCAATTGCTGGTGAATTTGTATTCAGCGCCCACGCCGTACGACCAGTCAAAACCACGTTCTGTGCCAGTCTGCACACCGGAGGCCGCACTGGCGGATACGTCGGTGCGGCTGTAAGTGGTCCCTAACTTCCCGAGCAGGTTGAAGTTCGGACTAATGGGCGCACGGCCAATCAGGCTCAGGTTGATGCCATCCACCTTGGTGGTGCCGCCGGAACGGTTGACCGAACCAAAGTCGGTGTAGCCGATTTCGACGCCGAAATTCCGGTTGTTGAAGTAATTGCCCAGATACAGGCCGTAGGCGTTGGACTGGTTGCTGCCCCCCCAGGTGCCAAAGCCGGTGATCGGACGTGACAGGTCAGCCGTACCGGCATTGAGGCCGAAATAACTGGAGCCCGGCGCACGCATGTTGTTCCACCCCAGGCCGGAGCCTGAACTTGAATTGGCGCTAGTGCCATCCGTGGATGTCGTGGTGTTCTGTGCCAGGGCCAGGCCGCTGGATACCAGGGCGGCGGCGGCCAGCAACAGGCCCGCTGTGCGCCGCAAGGGCGAGGAAGATTGGAAAGGTTGCATGGCAGAGGCTTCCTTGTAGAGAGAGTGAAACACCCGCCTACTGTGAGTTTTTCTGCCTTTGCGTTCTGTGCGATGGCGTCCATAACCGGCCGCGGAGAGTAAGAAATTGCAACACTCAGGCGGTTGAAACTTCCTGGTCCCAGGGCGGCGTTTGCGCCAATGCGCGCGTGCTCGCCTACCAGCGCGTCAAACTTCTGGGCACCTGTGCGGTGCGGGTCAAGACGGAGTAGTGCCGGATCGTGCACGGCTGGGTATCACCGTCACGCTTGCAAAACCCCGTCAACTGACGGTATCGCAGTGCTGTAATCGTCCCCACCTTGGGCCAGCGCTTTCTCGGCAGCACGCTTTGGTAGTCCTCAGACTCGGGCGAGAAGCTCAGGCTAGTGCCGATTTTTTCGCACAACTCCGGATTTTTGAGGGTGGCTTCTTTCACTGTGGCGCGCACGCCCGATAGCGCAGAGCTTTCTATTTGGACGGTGTAGTCGCAAATTTCCCATTGGCCTGCAAGCGCAAGAAGTGGGGATGTGAAGATGACTAGCGTGGCGAGTTTTGACCGCATGGGTGTTTTACGTTTGAGTTAGGGCGCTGGCGGCTCAGTACCAATGCTGCTCTTTAGTAGGGCTGACCAGCTTCCGAGTACGCGATTCTCTTGCTCAGCGTAGAAGGCTCGGTTCAGACCGACGAAATCTGGTTCTACGAATGCCCGTTGAAACTCTTCCGGATTCAATGATTCGACGTGCTTGGTAGCCCCGATCGGGAGTTGGTACAGCACGTTCTGAACCTGTGCATTTGGTAGAAGGCGGACGACACCTATGCCGTTTGCACGAGCGAACTTGAGCGCGCTTGCTTGTAGAGCTCCGGATACCGCCACAACGCCTTTCTTGTTTGCGCCAGCAATTTGATCAAGCTTCGCCTTGAACTCCTCTATGTCATCTACTGGGACAGAGCTTGCGTAGTCCTTGCATTCGCATACCCACAATATTGACCATCGATCGGCATCTGGTAGCCAGACTTCAACGGAGACATCCACAATGATCTCTGCGTCTCGATCGCGTGAGTAGTAGCCCTTCTTCTTGAACGGCCTCGAAAGGGCAGGGGAGATACCCAGGCGATCGCTTTGTAGCTCTCGTTGAACTGCTGCAAAGACTTTGTCTTCGAAGGCCGTTCCTCTGGCGACGGATGTCATTGAGGCTCCCTAATGAGGCTGTAAACAAACCATCGCGGGCGTAGCGACATCCCGATTACGGGGGTACTCGAACCCTTCCCTTACTTGATATCGTGGCGTATACGTCGTTCTGATGCGTCGACTTTTGGTGCGATCCATAGGGAATTTCTCTGAAAAGGTTTTTTTACAACCTCAACGTTGGAGGCCACTGGCACGCAGCAACCGCCGCGTAGCGGCAACCTGCTGCTGTGTGTCCGCGTGGGCCGACCAGTTATACAGATGGGGCATGAAGTAGTCCTTGGTAAACAGCAAGATCACTGTCGGAAAAGCAGCAGAACACAACCTCTTGAATATTGGCGAATTTTTGGGTCGCTGATCTCACTGTGGCGATTGCAACTTCAGCTGCCAGCTCAATCGGATATCCATAAATCCCTGTGCTAATGCTTGGGAAAGCAACACTGGGAATACCCTTCTTGGACGCGATCTCCATCGAGCGGCTGTAACACGAAGCCAAGAGCTCAGGTTCACCATTTGTGCCACCACGCCATACAGGTCCGACCGTGTGAATGATGTACTTGGCGCTCAAGCGATACCCTTTCGTGAGCTTTGCATCACCGGTTTTGCAACCACCCAACAGGCGGCACTCGTGCACCAAATCCGGACCGGCCGCGCGATGAATCGCACCATCAACACCACCACCGCCAAGCAGTGATGAATTGGCGGCGTTCACAATTGCCTCAACCCCTATCTTCGTGATGTCGCCACGAGTGGCGTGAATTTCTGCAGTCATTGGGAATCGGTATAACTTAATGTTTGCCGCAAAAACTGCGGGATATTCTGGCAAGGTTGCCCACCAAATTGGCTTCCAGCTCTCGTGGAATATGCGCAAGCTGCTCATATAAAGATAGCGGTAAATCCGGCAGTGTCCGGGCGCGCTTTGACGCTTTGATGGCCATCATTTTCTACCCTCCCGTTCTTTGCTTTCGCCGCACTATAGCGCGGGGTATTGGTTCCTGTGCGTGACCAAGGTGTACGCGGTTGGAGCGTCGGATCAATTTATTCCGGCCTGCCAAAGTAGGACTGCCAATGCGTCAGCCAAAACCAGTGCCCATCCTATCGAAACCAGTTTTCGGGGGTATGCCGCTATCTCTCTCTGGACCCAGCAGTAGACAATGGATGACGGCAAAAAACAGAGCATTCCGATACCCCAAAACCATTGCTTATTCCCCAGAGCGGTCAACACTGCCACCAGTGATCCGACAAACCACAGTGTTAGTCCGACCGAAAGAACCAGAACAGCAACGATCAAATACAGCATGCCCAAATTTCAGGTGTTAATGTTTTAACTTGTCGGTCTGGCGCGATTTTCTAGGCGAGGTCGACGTGGGGTGATGGGGTGAGGCGTTGTCAATGAAAAACGATAGCTCCGTCATTGGCGCACTTGGAAAACGCTTTCATCCAGTCTTGGTAGGAAGCCCGGAAATACTCGTCAGGGTGCTTTGAGGCAGCGTCTTGGTACTGAACGAAGTCTTTGTGAACCCGTTTGCACGCGATGGGGCCGATCACGCCTTCGGAGTCAGAGAAGTCGATCAGCTCCCAGAATGGCCCTTTTTTGTTTTTCCAAACGGTAGCGTCGTACCGAAGTTCAGTTTTTCCATCGAATGTTTTGTATAGCGTCTGCGCATTGCCAGCGAGCTTTGCCAACTCATTTCTCCAGTAGTTGTACCAAGAGTAGGGGCCGCCTCGAAATCCGAAGGCCGATTCGTAGCGGTATACCTTGCTTGCCGTCAGGCCTGCAAAGCGCTCAGGAAACGGGCCCGGCGCCAAATGGACCTGGTTTTCGCCTTCTAGTTCGCCATCGCTATCGAATTGCAGCGATGGGACGATGCTCAGTCTTTCGTAGGCTGTGACGTCCAAGCCCGCCAGCGCTGGAAGGGGCCATAGGCACGCGACGACCAGCAGCTTGCCAAGCACGATTCCTCCACGGGGCCAACGTCGACTTTCGCGGGTGTGTTCAGGTGTCAAACTGAAATGACCTGTCAACGCTGAGTAATAGGCAAGCGCACTTTTCATTTTTTGGGCATAGACTTTTCGAAGATGCCTGTCAGCACCTCCATCAACACTGTTTTTAACAGTGGCTCGGCGCTGACCTTCATGGTCGCTCCGGCCTGACCTTGTAAAGACATAAATTTGGGCGCAAAAGGCGACTTCTGTTTTTCTGAAACCACTGAATCGAACTCTTCGGCTGTCATCAGCGGTGCCCATGCCTGAGCGAGAGTGTGATTCCACTCATCCTGGTGCTTCGGCACAGCCACTGCGATTTCCGCCCGAAGTAGTTCATCTGCTTTCTGTGGCCCAAGTGTTTTTTCCACAATTTTGTAGGTCGTCGTATTTTTTGCAAACTGGTAAGTCATGTCAGACAGGTTGTCGCCGAGCCGCAGTACTTGCACCATCTTCAGAGCCCGCTCTTCGGTTTGAGCCAAAGCGACGATCGGGATCAGCATGAGTAGTGAGGCGATTACGACTCGAATGGCGGAGGCAATATGGGTGGAGTTTTTCATGGCTTGTGTGTTGAAATTCGGTAGCCGGCGTAGACGGTCCGCTGGTATGTCCAGTCGGGCGAGGTGCAGTGATCGCACTTCAACGCCAGCGCTTGCGGCGATTCAAATGGACTAGCCATGCGAACCTGTCTCGCGCGGGGCCAATGTTTTTGCAACGGCGTCCCAGAAATTCGCATCATCTGACTCTTGTTTGTGGCGAGCCTCTTCAGCCAATCTTGCCGCGTACAGATGCGCGCGAGCTCTGTGATCAATGCTCAGCTGATGGGCGGCCCGGCTGACCTCAATCCAATCAACCACACCAGATCTCCAGCGAATCGTCTGACGTCCAATGTCGGCGTTGTCCGGCGTGCAGCACACACCACGCAGCGGTCTTTTGCTGCTGCACGTCCGCACCAAACCTGTTAAGTTGCATTTTTCCGCCCTAATCGTGCCGCCCGAAATACAACCACGGTGATCCAGGTAATGAACGATGCGAGGGCGCTGTGACAAATCACGGACGCCCAATACGCAATAGGATTGCCAGTCCTAGTCACATGGAGCTTGCTGTATTTTTGAAGCTCCTTGATTTCTCCATTCCAAAGGCCAAGGATCACGACAACAACCATTCCAATTGCCAAGACAACAATTGGAAGGAGTGCCACGCGGGCAAGCCAGTGCCCGTATCGATTGGACCAAGCGTAATGCTTGGCGAGCACATCCGCATTTTTATCGAGAGTCTCCCTTGCCTCGGCGAAACTCCGGTTCAACTCTTGACCCATTGCCTCAAGTTTGCGTCTCGCGGCTTCATCATGCGATTGCGCTCGCGAAAAGTTCGCGAGATTCTGCTTCTGTTGCGGCGATATTTGAGGTCGTGGACGAGACATCTTTGCAACTCAACGTTGGCCGGGAGTGGGCAACAACAGCGCACTTAACATTGAAGAATGGCGACCACGCTTGCCGCCGTTGTTGGACCATTCGAAGAACCTGGCGGGCTGCGTCGCACTCATCACCGCTCCCATGACGGTAGTTCGTCGCCTTCGGCCAGTTCGCAGCCGTAGAAGGTTGCGCCTTTGACCTTAATTCCATCTCGTATGGCACCTGTTGCCTTGATCGACTCGATTGCGGCGAGTTCGAAGATGGCGCCCGTAAGGTCAGCGTTTGAAAAGTTGGCGCATTTAACGTTGCATTCCCGAAAACTGGTGCCCCGCAAGCTGGCGCCCGAGAAATTCGTATCAGCGAACCACGAGTGCTTTTCAAAGTCTGCGCCATCTAGCGCCACGCCGGACAGATCGGCGTCACTCAGCTCAGTATTCGGAAAGCGGCGCTCCCCCAAGACATAGCGCTTCTCAAGCTCGGCGCGGCTCTTGGGTGGGCGGTAGTGTTCGAAATGGTCACGCACAAGAAGTCATCCTTACTGCCTACGCAATGCAGACCGCAAAGCCTTGCCGGATATTCTGGCAAGGTTACCCGCCAAATTGGCTTCCAGCCCCCGTGGAATATGCGCAAGCTGCTCATATAAAGATAGCGGTAAACCCGGCAGAGTCCGGGCGCGCTTTGGCGCTTGGATCGCCATCATTTTTCTACCCTCCCGTTCTTTACTTTCGCCGCACTATAGCGCGGGTCGTTTGGGCGTTGCCGGTTTGTGCAGCTAACTTTAATTCACACGAATTCAGTGCAACACGAAATTCGTGTAAACTGGCCTCAACATGAAAAACGTCACCATCACCGTCGAAGACGCCACGCTGGAGTGGGTGCGGATCGAAGCGGCCCGGCGCAATACCAGCGTGTCGCGGCTGGTCGGGGAGATGCTGACCGACAAGATGCAGCACGACGACGCCTACGCCCGCGCGCAGCGCGACTGGGTGGCGGACACTTCGTCGTTCAGCTCGGGCGGCAAGCCTTACCCGCAGCGGGAGGCTCTAAATGGCTAGCCCGCTAGACACCTCCGGCGCCATTGTTTTCGTCGATACGAATGTGTTGCTGGCGGCCGACGATGCCTTTGACGCCACCCGCCAGGCCCGCGTGCGCGACTGGTTGCAGGCGCTGTGGCAGCGCCGTGCCGGGCGGGTCAGCACCCAGGTGCTGAACGCCTACTACGTGGGCGCCACCCAGCACTTCGCCATGCCCCAGGGCGATGCGCGCGCCAAGCTGCGCCGCTATCAGCTCTGGCAGCCTTGGCAGATCGACCACCAGACCGTGGAAACCGCCTGGGGCGTGGAGGCCCGCTTTGGCCTGCCGTATTGGGACGCCCTTATCGTGGCCGCCGCTGCGCAAAGCGGCGCCACCCATGTGCTGTCGCTGGACCTGCAGCACGGCCAGCAGATCGATGGCGTCACCATCCTCAGCCCCTTGCACGCCACGCCCACCGATGTGGCGCTGGCCGACTAGTTTTTAGCTTTGAAAGTCCCCGCATGACCTCTACCGCTTCCACCGATAGCACCGTGAACGCGCTGATTCAGCGCCGCATCCGCCAGGACGTGCAATCCATGCACGCCTATAACGTCCAGGACTCCAAAGGCATGGTCAAGCTCGACGCCATGGAGAACCCGCACCGCCTGCCCGCAGAGTTGCAAGAGGCTTTGGGTCGCCGCCTGGGCGCCTTGGCACTGAACCGCTACCCCGATGGCCGCGTGAACGACCTGCGCCAGGCGCTGGCCGCCTACGCAGGCATGCCCGAAGGTTTTGACATCATGCTGGGCAATGGCTCGGACGAGCTCATCAGCCTGCTGGCCATGGCCTGCGACGTGCCCGTTGCGCCCGGTCAGCCCAAGCCCGCCATCTTGGCGCCGCTGCCGGGTTTTGTGATGTACGCCATGAGCGCGCAGCTGCAAGGGCTGGACTTCGTGGGCGTGCCGCTCACGGCCGACTTTGAGCTGGACGTGCCGGCCATGGTGCAGGCGATTGAGACCCACCAGCCCGCCATCGTCTACCTGGCCTACCCCAACAACCCCACGGCCAACCTGTGGGCCGAGGCTGACATGGTGCGTGTGGTGGCCGCCGCCCAGGCCGCGGGCAGCATCGTCGCCATCGACGAGGCCTACCAGCCGTTTTCCAGCCGCACCTACCTGGACGTGATCCGCGCCAACCCGGCCGCCAACGCCAACGTGCTGCTGATGCGCACCATGAGCAAGTTCGGCCTGGCCGGCGTGCGCATTGGCTATATGGTGGGCCCCAAGGCGCTCATCGCCCAGGTGGACAAGGTGCGCCCGCCCTACAACATCAGCGTGCTGAACTACGAGTGCGCATTATTTGCGCTGGAGAACCAAGAGGCTTTTGCAGCCCAAGCCCGCGAAATATGTGCGCAACGCGCTACGCTTTTAGGAGCATTGCGGGCGCTGCCGGGCGTCAAGGCCTGGAACAGCGACGCCAATATGGTGCTGGTTCGCATCGCGGGCGAGGGCGATCCTGCGCAAAAAGTGTTCGATGGCCTCAAGGCGCGCGGCGTTCTGGTCAAGAACGTTTCTAAAATGCACCCATTGCTGGCCCAATGTTTGCGGCTCACCGTTGGCACCGCCACCGAAAACGCGCAACTGTTGAAGGCCCTGCAGGAATCCCTATGACTACCAACTACCCCATCACCGAAGTGCCCCAGACCTACGCGCCCCGCATTGCCGAGGTATCGCGCAACACGGCCGAGACCAAGATCAAGGTTCGCGTCAACCTGGACGGCACTGGCGTGAGCCGCCTGTCCACCGGCATCGGCTTCTTCGACCACATGCTGGACCAGATCGCCCGCCACGGCATGATCGACCTCGACATCGAGGCCGATGGCGACCTGCACATTGACGGCCACCACACGGTGGAAGACGTAGGTATCACGCTGGGCCAGGCCTTCCACCAGGCGATTGGTGACAAGAAGGGCATCCGCCGCTACGGCCACGCCTATGTGCCGCTGGACGAGGCGCTCTCCCGCGTGGTCATCGACTTTTCAGGCCGCCCAGGGCTGGAGCTGAACGTGCCTTTCAAGAGCGGCATGATCGGCGCGTTTGACACGCAGCTCACCCACGAGTTTTTCCAGGGCTTTGTGAACCACGCCTTTGTGACCCTGCACATCGACAACCTGAAGGGCGAAAACGCCCACCACCAGGCCGAGACCGTATTCAAGGCCTTTGCGCGGGCGCTGCGCGCCGCCATCGAGTTCGACCCACGTGCCCTGGGCGTGATTCCTTCCACCAAGGGTTCGCTGTAATGAAAAAAGTGGCGGTGGTGGACTACGGCATGGGCAACCTGCGTTCGGTCACCCAGGCGGTGATGCACGTGGCGGCCGATGCCGGCGTAGACGTGGTCTGGGCTCGCACCGCGCAAGAGGTGATGGACGCCGAACGCGTGGTACTGCCGGGCCAGGGCGCCATGCGCGACTGCATGCGCGAGCTGCACGACTCCGGCATGTATGACGCCGTGATGCACGCCGCGGCGAACAAGCCGCTCATGGGCGTGTGCGTGGGCATGCAAATGCTGCTGGACCACAGCGATGAGCTGAACACTGCCAGCCTGGGTCTGATCCCCGGCAAGGTGGTGAAATTCGAGCTGGCCGGGCAGATCCAGCCCGACGGCAGCCGCTACAAGGTGCCGCAAATGGGCTGGAACCAGGTCTGGCAGACCAGCCACGCCGGCACGCCCCGGCACCCGGTGTGGGGCGAAGTGCCCGATGGCAGCTACTTCTACTTTGTACACAGTTACTACGCCCAACCGTCTGATGCGCGCCACAGCGTAGGTGAGACGGACTATGGCCAGCGCTTCTCAGCGGCGATTGCACGCGATAATATTTTCGCAACCCAGTTTCACCCTGAAAAAAGCGCTGAGCATGGCTTGGCCCTCTACCGTAACTTCCTGCACTGGAATCCTTGATTCACCTTCCCCTCCGTCCCTTGGCGGCTGGTAAAGCGACTTTTCTTTTCGTCCCAACCCTGAAGCACCATGCTTTTAATTCCTGCGATTGACCTCAAAGACGGCCACTGTGTACGCCTCAAACAAGGCGATATGGACCAATCCACCACGTTTGGCGAGGACCCTGCGGTCATGGCCCGCAGCTGGGTGGACAAGGGCGCAAGGCGTCTGCACCTGGTCGATCTGAACGGCGCGTTTGCCGGCCATCCCAAAAACGAGATGGCGATTCGCAAGATCCTCAAGGAAGTGGGCAACGAAATCGACGTGCAACTGGGCGGCGGTATCCGCGACCTGGACACCATCGAACGCTACTTGGACGCTGGTCTGCGCTACGTCATCATTGGCACCGCCGCGGTCAAAAACCCCGGCTTTTTGCAAGACGCCTGCACCGCGTTTGGCGGCCACATCATCGTGGGCCTGGACGCACGCGATGGCAAGGTCGCCACCGATGGCTGGAGCAAGCTCACCCGCCACGACGTCGTGGACCTGGGCAAGAAGTTTGAAGACTACGGCGTCGAAGGCATCATCTACACCGACATCGGCCGCGACGGCATGCTGTCGGGCATCAATATCGACGCCACCGTCAAGCTGGCCCAGGCCCTGACCATTCCCGTCATTGCATCCGGCGGCCTGTCCAACATGGCCGACATCGAAGCCCTGTGCGCCGTGGAAGACGAAGGCGTGGAAGGTGTGATTTGCGGCCGTGCCATCTACAGCGGTGATTTGGACTTTGCTGCTGCACAGACGCGCGCCGACGAGCTCAACGGCTGATGCTCGCCAAACGCATCATTCCTTGCCTGGACGTGACCGGCGGTCGCGTCGTGAAGGGTGTCAACTTCGTGGAACTGCGCGACGCCGGTGACCCGGTAGAAATCGCGGCCCGCTACAACGACCAGGGCGCCGACGAACTCACGTTTCTCGACATCACCGCCACCAGCGATGGGCGCGACCTGATCCTGCACATCATCGAAGCCGTTGCCAGTCAGGTCTTCATCCCGCTTACCGTGGGCGGTGGCGTGCGTGTGGTGGAGGACGTGCGCCGCCTGCTCAATGCGGGCGCCGACAAGGTGAGTTTCAACTCGGCGGCGCTGGCCAATCCGCAAGTCATTGAAGACGCATCGCTGAAATACGGCTCGCAGGCCATCGTGGTGGCCATTGATGCCAAGCGCCGTTCCGACGAAGACGCCGCCACCCGTGGCGCCGGCTGGGACGTGTACAGCCATGGTGGCCGCAAAAACACCGGCCTGGATGCCGTGGCCTGGGCCACCGAGATGGCGCGCCGGGGTGCGGGCGAAATCCTGCTCACCAGCATGGACCGCGACGGTACCAAGAGCGGGTTCGACCTGGCGCTGACCCGCGCCGTGGCCGATGCCATCAGCGTGCCCGTCATCGCCTCTGGCGGCGTGGGCAATCTGGACCACTTGGCCGACGGTGTGCAGCAGGGCGGGGCCGATGCAGTGCTGGCCGCCAGCATCTTCCACTACGGCGAGTACACCGTAGGCCAGGCCAAGGCCCGCATGGCCGAACGCGGCATCCCCGTGCGGATTTAAGCGTTTTAGGCCTCTAGCCCCTGTAAACGCTGCGCGAGCAGCTATAAATTGGATAGCACATGGAACCCACCCCCACACCGCCTGTGAGCTGGCTCAAACACATCCGCTGGGACTCCAAGGGCCTGGTGCCGGTGATTGCCCAGGAGCAGGGCACGAACGATGTGCTGATGTTCGCCTGGATGAACCGCGAGGCCCTGCAAAAGACGGCCGAATTGGGCCAGGCTGTGTACTTCAGCCGTTCGCGCAACAAGCTTTGGTACAAGGGTGAAGAGTCCGGCCATGTGCAAAAGGTGCACGAAATCCGCATGGACTGCGACAACGACGTGATTCTGCTCAAGGTGACCCAGCTGGGCCACGAGCCCGGGATCGCCTGCCACACCGGGCGCCACAGCTGTTTTTTCAGCGTGTTGGAAAATGGCGAGTGGAAATCTGTCGATCCGGTCTTGAAAGATCCCGAGTCCATCTATAAGTAATGGGTTAGAAACATGTCCATCTCTCAAGACTCCCTGGCTGCCTTGGCTGCTGTGATTGAAAGCCGCAAGGTCGCCAATGGCGGCGACCCGGACGCCAGCTATGTGTCCCGCCTGCTGCACAAGGGCCCCGACGCCTTTTTGAAGAAAATTGGCGAGGAAGCCACCGAAGTGGTGATGGCCGCCAAGGACGCAGACCACGGCGGTGACGCCAGCAAGATCGTCTACGAAGTGGCCGATCTGTGGTTCCACTGCATGGTGGCGCTGTCGCACTATGGCCTGTCGCCCGCCGACGTGATTGCCGAGCTGGAGCGCCGGGTGGGCACCAGCGGTCTGGAAGAAAAAGCCCTGCGCAAAGTCATTGCGCGTGAGGCGGAGCCCAAAGCCGAACCCTGAACCAGGAGTGCGCATGAGCCAGAATTTCACCACCCCCAACGACGCTGCCAGTTTGCAAAAGCTGCAGTCGCTCAACACCGTGGGCACCATCAGCTATGTGTTGCACCTGATCGTGGCGGTGAGCGCATTCATTCCTGGTGGTCAATTTGGTGTGGCTCTGCTGTTGGCGGCGCTGATTCTGGACATGGTCAAGCGCGATGATGCGGTGGGCACCTGGCACGCCTCGCATTTTCGCTGGCGCATCCGCTCGGTGTTGATGGCCGGGCTGTTGTACATCGTCACCACCCCCCTGTGGCTGCTGCTCATCATTCCTGGCTATATCGCCTGGGGGCTGGTGTCGCTGTGGTTCCTCTATCGCATCATCAGCGGCTTCATCGCCATGAACAAGGGCCAGGAGATAGGTACACCATGAGCGAGCACGTTCCGGGGCACGACGCCAACTGCATTTTCTGCAAGATCATCGCCAAGCAGATTCCTTCCAAAGCCGTGTACGAGGACGAGCAGGTCTACGCCTTCCACGACATCCACCCCTGGGCGCCGGTCCATTTCTTGCTGGTGCCCAAAGCCCACATCGCCAGCATGGCGCACGTGGGGCCGGAGCATGCTGCGCTGTTGGGGCATATGATGGCTTTGGTACCCAAGCTGGCCTTGCAGGAGGGTTGCAATCCCTATCCCGAAGGCGGCTACCGCATGGTGACCAACACCGGTGTGGAGGGTGGGCAGGAGGTGCACCACCTGCACTTCCATGTCATGGGCGGTCCACGTCCATGGCTGCGCGGCTGAAGTGTGGCCCCACGGAAAAATTGCGTTCACACACGGCGACTAGAATTCAATACATCGTTAGGAGTAAATCATGGGTTCATTTTCTATTTGGCACTGGTTGATCGTTCTGCTGATCGTGGTCATGGTGTTCGGCACCAAGAAGCTCAAGAACATCGGTTCTGACCTGGGCGGCGCGGTCAAGGGCTTCAAGGACGGCATGAAGGACGGCTCGGCATCTGCCGCTGACGACAAGCCTGCAGCCCCCGCACAGCAAGTGGCCAACGCCTCTGAAAAAACCACGATCGACGTGGAAGCCAAGCAAAAAAACTGAAGCGATAGCACTGCGTGATTGACCTCGGCATATCGAAGATGGCGCTGATCGGCGCGGTGGCGTTGATCGTCATCGGGCCGGAGAAGCTGCCCAAAGTGGCCCGCACCGTAGGCGCCTTGCTCGGCAAGGCGCAGCGCTATGTGGCCGACGTCAAGGCCGAGGTCAGCCGCTCCATGGAGCTCGACGAGCTCAAGAAGATGCGCGAAACGGTGGAGGGTGCCGCCCGCGACGTGGAAAACTCGATCCAGACGCAGGCCAGCGACTTCGAAAAATCGTGGTCCGACGCTACCGACGCCGCGCTAGAGCCCCAAGCCCCCCAATACAAGCACCCGAACAAGAACTGGCGCCTCAAGCAAGGCGCCATGCCCCAGTGGTACAAGGCGCGCGCTGGCGTGCGTACCCGGGCGCAGTCGGGCGCTGCCCGCGTGGCACGGTTCCGTCCGCCGCGCGTGCGCTGACCGGCACCACCAACTTCCCCCATGGCATCAGACAACAATCCGCAAGACGAGCTTGCCGGCACCGAGCAGCCCTTTGTGCAGCATTTGATGGAGCTGCGCGACCGCTTGGTCAAGGCCGCCATCGCCGTGGGCGTGGCGCTGGCCGTGCTGGCGATCTTCCCCGGTCCGGCCGCGCTCTACGACATCCTGGCCGCGCCACTGGTGGCCTCGCTGCCCGCGGGTGGCAAGCTGATTGCCACCTCGGTGATCTCGCCGTTTCTGGTGCCGTTGAAGATCATGCTGATGACGGCGTTTTTGCTGGCGCTGCCCGTGGTGCTGTGGCAGGTGTGGGCCTTTGTGGCGCCAGGCCTGTACAGCCATGAGAAAAAGCTGGTGCTGCCGCTGGTGATCTCCAGCACGCTGCTGTTCTTCATTGGTGTGGCGTTTTGCTACTTCTTCGTGTTCGGCCAGGTGTTTAAGTTTATCCAGAGCTTTGCGCCCAAGAGCATTTCGGCCACGCCCGATATCGAGTCCTACCTGGACTTCGTGCTCTCCATGTTTCTGGCCTTTGGCCTGGCGTTTGAGGTGCCCATCGTCGTCATCGTGCTGGCCCGCATGGGGCTGGTGAGCATCGAGAAGCTCAAGGGCTTTCGCAGTTACTTCATCGTGGTGGCGTTTGTGGCGGCCGCTATCGTTACGCCACCCGATGTGGTGTCGCAGCTGGCGTTGGCCATTCCCATGTGCATCTTGTATGAGATCGGCATCTGGGCGGCGCAGATTTTCATCAAGCACACCCAGGCACCGCCTGAAGAGGCACCCACCCCGGGTTCTTAAGCCTTTTGGGCCGCTAGCCCCCGTAGACATTGCGCGAGCAGCTCCTGAATTCATAGCAAAAGGCGACCCCAGGGTCGCCTTTTTGCATGGGGCCTGCGCCGTCTAGTGGGGCGCTGCCTTGGGCTTGGGCCGCACGCCGGGGGTCACATTCAGCTGCACCTTCTGGTTCTTGCGCTCGATGGTGAAGGGTGCCGCGGTGCCGGGCTTGAGCGAGGCCACCACTGACAGCAGCTGCGTCACATCGGCGATCGGCCGGTCGGCAATGCTCACGATGACGTCGCCGGGGCGCACGCCGGCTTGGGCGGCCGGGCCGTTTTGCAGCACGCCGGTGATGATCACGCCTTCTTTGGTCTTCACGTCAAAGGTCTCGGCGAGTTCGGGTGACAGGTCGTTGGGCTCCACGCCAATCCAGCCGCGCGTGACCCGGCCGTCTTTTACGATGCCGTCCAGCACCTGCTTGGCGGTGGTCACGGGAATGGCAAAGCCAATGCCCATGCTGCCGCCCGAGCGCGAATAGATGGCAGTATTGATGCCCAGCAGATGGCCGTTGGTGTCCACCAGCGCGCCACCTGAGTTGCCGGGGTTGATGGCCGCATCGGTCTGGATGAAGTTCTCAAAGGTGTTGATGCCCAGTTGGTTGCGCCCCAGCGCGCTGACGATGCCGCTGGTCACGGTCTGGCCCACGCCAAACGGGTTGCCGATGGCCAGCACCTGGTCGCCCACCTGCAGGTTGTCGGAATTGCCCAGCACCATGGTGGGTAGCCGGTCCAGGTCGATCTTTACCACGGCCAGATCGCTATCAGGGTCGGTGCCGATCACTTTGCCCTTGGCGTGGCGGCCGTCGTTCAGAAACACTTCCATCTCATCCGCCTCTTCCACCACATGGTTGTTGGTGAGGATGTAGCCGCTGGTGCTGACGATCACCCCGCTGCCCAGGCCGCCCTGGGCTTCGTCACCCTGGTCGCCATAGAAAAATTTGAACCAGGGGTCGTTGGCATTCGGGTTCTTGGCCGCGGCCTTGCTAGTGCTGATACTGACGACCGCCGCGGACGCCTTTTGCGCTGCCAAGCGGAAGCTGCCCGGCGGGATTTCGCCGGGTGCCAGTGCCGGCGCCTCCAGCAGCGCAATCGCACCGCCCACGCTGGGCGTGTGGCCCAGCCATTGCGGCTTGAGCGTGGCCACCACAAAATACGCTGCCAGCAGCACCGTAGCGGTTTGAGAAAACAGCAACCAGAGACGTTTCATCGGTAAATCCAGCATTGGCAGCACACAGGCGCACCGCACGGGGCAAATTGTAGGCGGCAAGCACCCCCGCGTTACAGTGCTATCACGACATATGCCAACGCCCACTCACACCATCCACATCCATGCCGAAGCCCCGCGCAAGCCCGCACTGGGCGCGGCCTGCAATGGCTGTGGCGTGTGCTGCCTGGTCGAGCCCTGCCCGCTGGGCATGCTGTTGTCCGCCAAGCGCCACGGTGCGTGCGACGCGCTGCGCTGGAACGAGGCAGATGCCGTCTACCGCTGTGGCGCCATCACCGCGCCCGCAGCCGTAGTGCAAGCGGCGCTGCCCTGGGCTGGCCGCCGCGGCCTGCGCTGGGTGCAGCCGCTGGCCACGGCCGTGCTGCACCGCGCCGCGCGCCGCTGGGTGGCAGCAGGGCAGGGCTGCGACAGCACGCTACAGCCCGAATCCTCCCCGACAATCACCCCATGACCGACCGCACCACCTTGCTCTCCACGCTGGACGCGCTGCTGCAGCCCGAGCGTTTCAAAGACTACGGCCCCAACGGTCTGCAGGTGGAGGGCCGCACCGAGGTGCGCACGCTGGTGTCTGGCGTCACCGCCAGCCTGGCGCTGATCGAGGCAGCCATTGCGGCCAAGGCTGATGCCATCCTCGTGCACCACGGCCTGTTCTGGCGCGGCTACGACGGCCGGGTGACGGGCTGGATGCGCCAGCGCCTGGGCCTGCTGTTAGCGCACAACATCAACCTATTTGCCTACCACCTACCGCTGGACGCGCACCCCGAGTTGGGCAACAACGCCCAGTTGGGCCGCGTGCTGGGCCTGCAGGCGGACGCTCGCTTTGGCGAACAGCAGCTGGGCTTTTTGGGCGCTGTGCCTGCAGCCCTTGGCACAGCCCAGGCGCTGGCCGACCATGTGCAAGCCGCGCTGGGCCGTGCCGTCACCCTGGTGCCTGGTGGTACGCGGCCGCTGCGCCGCATTGCCTGGTGCACCGGCGGTGCCCAGGGTTACTTTGAAGACGCGATTGCCGCCGGAGCGGACGCCTTTATCACCGGAGAAATTTCCGAACCCCAGGCCCATTACGCGCGCGAATGCGGCGTGGCCTACATCGCCTGCGGCCACCACGCGAGTGAGCGCTATGGCGCCCCCGCGGTCGCCGCTCACGTGGCCGCTGAGTTGGGCCTGGCCCACGCCTTCATTGATATTGACAACCCCGCATGAATGCTGCCGTTCTCCCCATTGCACTGACGTTGGGCGATGCCGCCGGCATTGGCCCTGAAATCATCGCCCAGTCGTTCCTGCGCGAGCCCGAGATGCTGCAGGGTTGTTTTGTAGCTGGTGATGTGCAAGCCATACGCCGCGCACTCGCCGTGGTGCAGGGCGCTGTGTCGCTGCCCGTGGTGCAGATCAGCTTCCCTGCCGAAGTGCTGCAGTTGCCCCCGCGTTGCCTGCCCGTGTTGCAGGTGGGCGAGGCCCTGCCGCCCGTGGCCTGGGGCCAGGTCAGCGCCGCCGCTGGTGAGTTTGCGGGACGCTGCGTGCTGTGGGCGGCTGATGCCGCGATGCGTGGCGAGGTGGCTGCGCTGGTGACGGCGCCGCTGCACAAGGAGGCTCTGTCCGCCGCTGGTGCACCCTACGACGCCTACCCGGGCCATACCGAGATGTTGCAGGCCGCCGCGGCGCGCCATGCCGGCGTGGCGGTGGATGCCATGCCCGTGCGCATGATGCTGGCCAACGACGAGCTGCGCACCGTGCTGGTCAGCATCCATGTCTCGCTGCGTGACGCGCTGGCCGCCGTCACCGTGGACAACGTGCTGCAAACCATTCTGATCACCCACGCCGCGCTCTCACGTACGCTGGGCCGCGTGCCACGTATTGCGGTGGCCGGCGTGAACCCGCATGCGGGGGAGGGCGGCCTGTTTGGCCGCGAGGAGCTGGACAGGGTGATTCCGGCGGTGGAAGCCGCGCGGGTCCAGGGTTGCCAGGTGTTTGGGCCCTACGCGCCCGACACGGTGTTCATGCGTGCCCGCCACGCGGCGGGGCACCCGGGGGAATTTGATGTGGTGGTGGCCATGTACCACGACCAGGGACTGATCCCCGTCAAGTACCTGGGGGTGGAGCAGGGCGTCAACGTGACGCTGGGCTTGCCGCTGGTGCGCACCAGCCCGGACCACGGCACGGCGTTCGATATCGCAGGCACGGGCCGCGCCGACCCATCGAGCATGCTGGCTGCCATTCGCATGGCGCGCCAGCTCTGCGGAGCTGGCGTTTAAGAAGAAAAGGGGCGCTAGCCCCCGTATCCATTGCGCTGGCAGCTACTGAATTAATAGCATTTTGCGCAGATGAGAATGCTTACTTGCGCAGGCTGTCACGGATCTCACGCAGCAGTAGCACGTCTTCGGACGTCACCGCGGGGGCTGGCTCGGCGGCTGGGGCTTCTTTCTTCAGGCGATTGATCTGTTTAACCATTAGGAAAATGATGAACGCCAGAATCGCAAAGTTCACCGCCACGGTGATGAAACTGCCGTAGGCAAACACGGGCACACCGGCTTTTTTCAGCCCTGCCAGCGTGGCATCAGTACCCGGCGGCACGGCGCCCAGCACCACAAACAGGCTGGAGAAGTCCAGCTTGCCAATCACGGCACCCACCAGCGGCATGATCAGGTCACCGACCACCGAGTCCACGATCTTGCCAAACGCACCACCAATGATCACACCCACGGCCAAGTCAATCACATTGCCTTTGACCGCGAAATCCTTGAATTCCTGAATCATTCCCATCGCTTGGCTCCATTGAGGTTGAAAGACCCGCAGTATTACCCACAAAAGTGAGTCCCAAGCGAGTGTCCGGGCCAAACGCCACGTTGAATGCCCCTACTGCCGTCAGCTACAATCCCGGCTTACCCTTACTAGCGATGTTCATTGAGGATTCTCATGAGTGAAACTCCTGTCGACAGCAAAAAGATCGACTCCAGCAAACGGACCTGGTTGATAGCTTCCAGCTGCGCCGGCGCAGTGGGCGGTGTTGCCACCGCCATTCCCTTTGTGAGCACTTTTCAGCCCTCCGAGCGCGCCAAAGCCGCCGGCGCCGCCGTGGAAGTGGACATCTCGGGCATCAAACCCGGCGAAAAAATGACCGTCGAATGGCGCGGCAAACCCGTTTGGATCGTGCGCCGCACGCCTGAGCAATTGGCCGCCCTCTCCGGTGCAGACTCTCAGTTGGCCGACCCCAAATCCGAGCGCAAGCCCAGTGAGCTGACCCCCGAGTACGCCCGCAATGAAGGTCGCTCCATCAAGCCCGAGTTTCTCGTGGCCGTAGGCATCTGCTCCCACCTGGGTTGCTCGCCTTCGGACAAGTTCCAGGTCGGCCCCCAGCCTTCGCTGCCCGATGACTGGCATGGCGGCTTCCTCTGCCCCTGCCACGGTTCCACCTTCGACATGGCGGGCCGCGTGTTCAAGAACAAGCCCGCGCCCGACAACCTTGAAGTGCCACCACACATGTACCTGTCTGACAGCAAGCTGCTGATCGGCGAAGACAAGAAAGCCTGAGGAACATAGACATGGCGACATTCAAGGAAATCTCTCCTAATGCCTCGGCTGGCGAAAAGGTGACCAACTGGTTTGAAAACCGGTTCCCCACCGCTTTTGATGCCTACAAGGTGCACATGTCGGAGTACTACGCTCCGAAAAACTTCAACTTCTGGTACATCTTTGGTTCGCTGGCGTTGCTGGTGCTGGTGATCCAGATCGTGACCGGCATTTTTCTGGTCATGCACTACAAGCCCGATGCCGCGCTGGCATTCGGTTCGGTCGAATACATCATGCGCGACGTGCCATGGGGCTGGTTGATCCGCTACATGCACTCCACCGGCGCCTCTGCCTTCTTTGTGGTGGTCTACCTGCACATGTTCCGCGGCCTGCTGTACGGCAGCTACCGCAAGCCGCGTGAGCTGGTCTGGATCTTCGGTTGCGCCATCTTCCTGTGCCTGATGGCCGAAGCCTTCATGGGCTACCTGCTGCCTTGGGGCCAAATGTCCTACTGGGGCGCCCAGGTGATCGTGAACCTGTTTGCGGCTGTGCCTCTGGTCGGTCCTGATCTGGCGTTGCTGATCCGTGGCGACTACGTGGTGGGTGACGCTACGCTGAACCGCTTCTTCAGCTTCCACGTGATTGCCGTGCCATTGGTCCTGCTGGGCCTGGTGGCGGCGCACTTGCTGGCATTGCACGATGTGGGCTCCAACAATCCCGATGGCGTTGAAATCAAAGGCCCCGACGCTCCCCGCGATGCAGCTGGTCACCCGCTGGATGGCGTGCCTTTCCACCCCTACTACACGGTGCATGACATCTTCGGTGTCAGCCTGTTCCTGATGGTGTTCACTGCCATTATCTTCTTCGCACCCGAGGTGGGCGGCTACTTCCTGGAGTACAACAACTTCATCCCGGCCGATCCGCTGAAGACACCCGCGCACATTGCGCCCGTCTGGTACTTCACACCGTTCTACTCCATGCTGCGTGCCATCACCAGCGAGATGATGTACGCATTGATCGCCAGTGTGCTGGGTGCTGCAGCGTTTGGCATCTTCAAGGTCAAGATGCCCACCATCTTCAAGGGACTGATTGGCGGCGCTGCCGTGGTCGTGGCCGTGCTGATGCTCTCCATCGACGCCAAGTTCTGGGGCGTGGTGGTAATGGGTGGTGCTGTGATCATCCTGTTCTTCCTGCCTTGGCTGGACAACAGCCCGGTCAAGTCCATCCGCTACCGTCCGGACTGGCACAAGTACCTCTATGGTGCCTTTGTGTTCATGTTTGCGATTCTGGGGTACCTCGGTATCCAGGCACCTGGTGTGTGGGGCAGCTTGGCTGGTCAGGACGTCGCGCAGCGCGTGTCCCAGCTGTTCACCTTTGGCTACTTCGGCTTCTTCCTGCTGATGCCTTGGTGGAGCGCATTGGGTGAAGCCAAGCCCGTGCCATCCCGCGTCACCTACGTTGCCCACTGAGCGCCGGAGAAAAGACAGATGAAAAAAGTATTGATGACACTCGCCATGGCGTTCGGCCTGGTTGCTGGTGCCCAGGCCAACACTGGCGGTATCGCCTGGGACAAGGCTCCGGTCAAGACCAACGACATGGTCTCTCTGCAAAACGGCGCCAAGCTGTTTGTGAACTACTGCCTGAACTGCCACTCGGCCGCGTTCATGCGCTTCAACCGCCTGAAAGACATCGGCCTGACCGACCAGCAGATCAAGGACAACCTGCTGTTCACGACTGAAAAAGTCGGTGAGACCATGAAGGCTGCGATCGATCCCCGCCAAGCCAAGGAATGGTTTGGCGCCAACCCGCCTGACTTGACCGTGATCGCGCGTTCACGCGCAGGCTCCAACGGCAGCGGTGCAGATTACCTCTACACCTACCTGCGTACCTACTACCCCGACGACACCAAGGCCACCGGCTGGAACAACATGGCATTCCCCAGCGTTGCCATGCCGCACGCCTTGTGGGAATTGCAGGGCAAGCGTGAACCCCAGTACGAGACCGTGGAACAACACGGCCACGAAGTGCATGTGTTCACGGGCTGGAAGCAGATCACCCCTGGGACGATGACGTCGGTTCAGTATGACCAAGCGGTGGGCGATCTGGTGAACTACCTGCAGTGGATGGGCGAGCCTGCCCAGAACACCCGGGTGCGTGTAGGTGTGTGGGTATTGTTGTTCTTGGCAGTGTTGACCCTGTTCGCATGGCGTTTGAACGCAGCGTTCTGGAAAGACGTTAAATAACTGCTGTTCGTACTGTCCCGTGGCTTTTGGGCCGCGCGTGATGGTGTCAGAGTGGGTTTGCCAAGGCGACCCACTCTTTTTCATTTTTTAGGAGTCTCTCGCCATGATGGTGCTGTATTCAGGAACAACCTGCCCCTTCTCCCACCGTTGCCGTTTTGTTCTGTTCGAGAAGGGCATGGACTTTGAGATTCGTGATGTGGACCTGTACAACAAGCCCGAAGACATCAGCGTCATGAACCCTTACGGGCAAGTGCCGATTTTGGTGGAACGGGACCTGATCTTGTACGAGTCCAACATCATCAACGAGTACATCGACGAGCGCTTCCCACACCCTCAATTGATGCCCGGTGACCCCGTGGACCGTGCCCGCGTGCGTTTGTTCTTGTTGAACTTCGAAAAAGAGCTGTTTGTGCACGTGTCGACCCTGGAAGCCCGTGCCTCCAAGGGTAACGAAAAAGCGCTGGAAAAAGCCCGCGCCCACATCCGTGACCGCCTGACGCAACTGGCTCCCGTGTTCTTGAAGAACAAGTACATGCTGGGTGAGAACTTCTCCATGCTGGACGTGGCGATTGCCCCCCTGCTGTGGCGCCTGGACTACTACGGCATTGACCTCAGTAAGAACGCAGCGCCCCTGCTCAAGTACGCTGAGCGCATCTTCTCGCGCCCCGCGTACATTGAAGCGCTGACGCCGTCTGAAAAGGTCATGCGCAAGTAACTCGGCCGCTGCACTGCCATGATGGACGCCCAAGACACTAACTCCACCCGCCCGTACCTCATTCGCGCCTTGTACGAATGGTGCACGGACAACGGGTTCACGCCTTTCATCGCTGTGCAGGTGGACGACTCTGTGCGCGTTCCCCACGAATTCGTCAAGGATGGCGAAATCGTGCTGAACGTGAGCTTTGACGCCACCAGTGCGCTGAAGCTTGGTAACGAATTCATCGAGTTCAAGGGCCGTTTTGGTGGTGTGGCACGCGACATCCTGGTGCCGGTGCACCGGGTGTTGGCCATTTACGCGCGCGAGAACGGGCAGGGCATGGCATTTCCCGTGTCGGCATTGCCAGAGGCAACAGAAGCCAAGGCGCCGGCAATCGAGCCCAAACCTTCGGCGCTTGCACCCGTGCCCGTCAAGCCCGACGATGGCGGGCCGGATACGCCGCGCCCCTCTGGTGGTCGTCCTTCGCTCACACGTGTGAAATAAGCGCCTGGCAGGCAAAACCTGCTCTGCGCGTGATGTAGAATCCAGCCCGTGCCGCTTTAGCTCAGTTGGTAGAGCAACCGCCTTGTAAGCGGTAGGTCGTCAGTTCGAATCCGACAAGCGGCACCATTCCCCCACCCGTTGCCATTCACCGTATGGCAGTCGGCGTCATTTGGACCTTTAACCGAATTGAGTTAACCTCCCAGCCTTTGGAGCGCAGATGCGCTTCCATTGCAGGGAGCAATTGCCGCACTTTGGCCGCAACCGCGTTGTTGTCCAGTAGCAGGCACCATACCGGGCCATCAATCGGCCCCGCTTTGATCGCGGGGCGCAGTGCGCGCGGAATCAAGGTTTCTAGGCTTTTCAGTCTGGCGGACGATTCCATGGCCATGTCGGCCAAACGTGCCAGTGTGGGCGACTCTTGGGTCGCCTGCAACACCGTGACGGCGCGATGGTTTCGGATCATGCTTGGAAGAGAAAAGGTTTTGAATCAATGCAAGTGATTATCACGGACGCGTGGATGGCCAAGAGCCGGGCTTTCCACTTGAGTGGCGCCAAGCTGATTCTGTCCCTGCTGGGGCTGTCGTTTGTTCTGATGCTCGTTTCTGCGGGTCTATACCACTGGGTGTTTCTCAAAGGCGCCCGCGAAGGTTGGCCCATTGTGGGCTCGCTGGTACGCTTGGTGGTGAAAGACGAGTTTGCCCAGCGCGACCGCTACATGCGCGAAAACATCGAGGTCCTGGCCAAAAAGCTGGGCGAGATGCAGGCCAAGATGCTGCAGCTCGAATCGCTGGGCGAGCGTGTGTCTGGTTTGGCAGGTGTGAACCCCGCGGACATCAAAATCAAGCCGGGGCAGGGCGGCGCGTTGGTCAATGGCCGCGACCTGACCTTGCAGGAACTGGACGCTACTTTGGCCGACCTGGATTTGCTGGCGAACCAGCGCACTGATGTCATGACGGTGATCGAGTCACGTCTGTTCGAACAGAAAATCAAGAAGATGATGGTGCCCACGCAGGCGCCAGTGCACGACGCTAACCTGGGGTCCACCTTTGGCTGGCGCATTGACCCGATCACCGGCCGATCGGCGCTGCACACAGGTCTGGACTTCCCATCAGAGCCCGGCACGCCGATTTATTCGGCGGCCGGCGGGGTGGTGGTCACCCAAGAATTCCACTCGCAGTACGGCAATATGGTCGAAATTGACCATGGCAACGACCTCATTACCCGTTATGCCCATGCCTCCAAGGTGTTCGTGAAAAAGGGCGATTTGATCAAGCGCGGGCAGAAAATTGCCGAGGTAGGAACCACGGGTCGTTCCACTGGCCCCCATCTGCATTTTGAGGTGTTGGTGCAGGGTGTTCCCCAGGATCCACAAAAATTTCTCAATGCGGGCCGCCATCTGCCGGCTACCCAAGTCGCGCAGGCCAAAGCGCCTGCCGCGCAACGCTAAAATCCGGGGTTTGGCTTTCCTGGTGCCGGACAGTCCGCTATGGCGGTTGTCTTTTGCCGGAATGCCCCCATTTCACCCAGACTAGAAAAAGGACTGCGCTGTTCTGTGAACCCATGGTGGGGACCAGGCCAGTCTTGCATGCATGGCCACCAATATCCTTACCAAAATCTTTGGCAGTCGCAATGACCGCTTGCTCAAGCAATACCGCTCCGTCGTGGTGCGGATCAACGCGCTGGAGCCGCAGTTCGAGCAGTTGACCGACGACGGTCTGCGTGCCAAGACGCAGGAGTTCAAGGACCGCATCGCCAAGGGTGAAACACTGGACTCCGTTCTACCCGAAGCCTTTGCCGTCGTGCGCGAAGGCTCCAAGCGGGTGATGAAGATGCGGCACTTTGATGTGCAGCTGCTGGGGGGCATGTCGCTGCACAACGGCAAGATTTCGGAAATGCGCACCGGTGAGGGCAAGACACTGACTGCTACGCTTCCCGTGTACCTCAATGCCCTGAGTGGCAAGGGTGTGCATGTGGTTACGGTGAATGACTACTTGGCCAACCGCGACGCGCAGTGGATGGGCCGCCTGTATAACTTCCTGGGCCTGACCGTAGGTATCAACCTGCCCCAGGCGCCGCGTGAAGACAAGCAGGCCGCCTACCGCGCCGACATCACGTACGGCACCAACAACGAATACGGGTTTGACTATCTGCGTGACAACATGGTCTACGAGGTGGCAGACCGCGTGCAGCGTGGCCTGAACTACGCCATCGTCGATGAGGTGGACTCCATTCTGATCGACGAGGCTCGCACGCCCCTGATCATCAGCGGCCAGGCTGAAGACCATACCGATTTGTACATCGCTATCAACAAGGCCATCCCCAAGCTCGTGAAGCAGGAGGGTGAAGCCGACCCCCGCACGGGTGAGGGCGTGACCAAACCCGGCGACTTCACACTCGACGAGAAAAGCCACCAGGTCTTTTTAACCGAACAAGGCCATGAGTCTGCTGAGCAGATCTTTGCTGAGTTGGGGTTGATTCCTGCGGGCTCGTCGCTGTACGACCCGGCCAACATCACGCTGATGCACCACATGTATGCTGCGCTGCGGGCCAACCACTTGTACCACCGCGACCAGCACTATGTGGTGCAAGAAGGTGAGATCGTCATCGTGGACGAGTTCACCGGACGCCTGATGACGGGCCGCCGCTGGAGCGATGGCCTGCACCAGGCCGTGGAAGCCAAGGAAGGTGTGCAGATCCAGGCAGAGAACCAGACGCTGGCCTCCATTACCTTTCAGAACTACTTCCGCCTGTACGGCAAGCTCTCGGGCATGACCGGTACGGCCGACACCGAGGCTTACGAGTTCCAGGAAATCTACGGTCTGGAGACCGTGGTGATTCCGCCCAACCGCATCAGCCGCCGCGATGACCAACTGGACCGCGTGTACAAAACGACGCGCGAGAAGTACGAAGCGGCGATCAAGGACATTCGCGAATGCTACGAGCGTGGCCAGCCCGTGCTGGTGGGCACCACGTCGATCGAAAACTCCGAAATCATCGCGCAGCTGCTGGAGAAAGAAAAACTGCCACACCAGGTGCTGAACGCCAAGCAGCATGCGCGCGAAGCGGACATCGTGGCCCAGGCTGGCCGCGCCAAGATGATCACCATTGCCACCAACATGGCGGGTCGGGGAACTGACATTGTGCTGGGTGGCAACATCGAAAAAGACATCCAGACGGTGGAAGCCGACGAGAGCCTGGATGCCGCTGCCAAGGAAGAAAAGATCAAGGCCGTGCGCACCCAGTGGACACAAGACCACGAGGCCATCAAGGCGCTGGGCGGCTTGCGCATCATCGCGACCGAACGCCATGAGTCACGCCGTATCGACAACCAGTTGCGTGGCCGTTCGGGCCGGCAGGGTGACCCCGGTTCTTCGCGTTTCTACCTGAGCCTGGATGATTCGCTGATGCGCATCTTCGCCGGTGATCGCGTGAAGTCCATCATGGACCGCCTGAAGATGCCCGATGGTGAAGCCATCGAAGCCGGGATCGTGACGCGCAGCATTGAGAGCGCGCAGCGCAAAGTGGAAGCGCGCAACTTTGACATGCGCAAGCAGCTGCTGGAATATGACGATGTGTCCAATGACCAGCGCAAGGTGATTTACCAGCAGCGCAATGCGATCCTCGATGCACAAGACTTGACCGCCCAGATCACCTCGCTGCGCGAAGGTGCGGTGGAAGACTTGGTGCGCCAGTATGTGCCCGTCGAGTCTGTCGAAGAACAGTGGGATGTACCTGCCTTGGAGAAGTCGTTGGCAGATGACTTCCAGCTGGAGCTGGACTTGCAGAAAAAAGTGTTTGAAGCCAGCTCCATCACGGATGAAGAAGTGGCTGAAACCGTGGTGGAAGCGGCCAATGCGGCATTCCAGGTCAAGGTCGATCTGGTGGGGGCCGAGAACTTCACCCAGTTTGAACGCATGGTGCTGCTGCAGAGCATCGACAGCCATTGGCGTGACCACCTGAGCGCGCTGGATTATCTGCGTCAGGGTATCCATCTGCGCGGCTACGCCCAGAAGCAGCCCAAGCAAGAGTACAAGCGCGAGGCCTTCGAACTGTTTGGCCAGTTGCTGGATTCGGTGAAGCACGAAGTCACCAAGGTGCTGATGACAGTGAAGATCCAGTCCAACGAGCAACTGGAGCAGGCCGCCGATGCCATGGAAGCCCGTGGCGAGAGCATTGCCAACGTGACCTACAGCGCGCCTACCGAAACCGGTGAGGTAGAGACTACGGTGGACAACACGACTGTGAAACCCAGCGCTGGCGATGTGCCGCGCGTGGGCCGCAACGATGCCTGCCCTTGCGGTAGCGGGAAAAAGTACAAACACTGCCACGGCCAATTGACCTGAGAGAGCCCCCATGCCTGTGAACCTTCCTCTGCCCGATGTGGCTACTTTGTTTCCCATCGCCGGGGTGCGCATTGGCGTGACCGAAGCGGGTGTGCGCAAGGTTGGCCGCAAAGACCTGACCGTGGTGCTGCTGGACGAGGGGGCCAGCGTGTCAGGCGTGTTCACCTCGAACCGCTTTTGTGCGGCGCCGGTGCAGCTGTGCCGTGAACACTTGGCGTCCGGCCAGTCCATGCGCGCCATGCTGATTAACACTGGCAATGCCAATGCGGGCACTGGTGCCGATGGCTTGGCCCGTGCACAAAGTACCTGCGTGGCCTTGGCTGGCAAGCTGGGGATTGCGGCCCAGCAGGTGCTGCCGTTTTCTACGGGCGTGATCATGGAACCACTGCCAATTGACCGCATCGAAGCGGGCTTGGATGCAGCGATTGCCGATGCGCGCCTGGACAACTGGCTCAAGGCGGCGGAGGGCATCATGACCACCGACACCCAGCCCAAGGCCTACGGTGCGCAGATCACCATGGGTGGCAAGCAGATCAGCGTTAGCGGTATCAGCAAGGGCGCGGGCATGATTCGCCCCAATATGGCCACCATGCTGGGTTTTATTGCCACTGACGCTTGCGTGAGTCAGGCCGTGATGCATGAACTGTCGCTGGCATTGGCTGAGGGCTCGTTCAACCGCGTGACAGTGGATGGCGATACGTCTACCAATGACTCTTTGGTGGTGATTGCCAGCAACAAGGCCGGCAACCCCGAAATTACTTCGCTGCAGTCCACCGATGGTCAGGCACTCAAGGCTGCCATGCTTGGCGTGGCACGCCAGTTGGCCCAAGCCATCGTGCGTGATGGCGAAGGTGCCACCAAGTTCATCACCGTGCAGGTCGAAGGTGGGCGCACCGCCGAAGAGTGCCGCAAGGTGGCGTATGCGATTGCGCACTCACCTTTGGTCAAGACCGCGTTCTACGCCAGCGACCCCAACCTGGGGCGCATTCTGGCAGCCGTGGGCTATGCCGGCATTGACGATCTGGACCAGACAGGCATTGAGCTGTACCTGGACGATGTCTATGTGGCCACACGCGGTGGGCGCAACCCCGGCTACCGCGAAGAGGACGGCCAGCGCGTGATGAAGCAAAGCGAAATCACTGTGCGCGTAGGTTTGGGCCGGGGTGCTGCTACCGAGACCGTGTGGACCTGCGATTTCAGCCACGAGTACGTCACCATTAACGCCGACTACCGCTCCTGAGCGACGCCCCATGACCGACACCCTGACCAAAGAGTTGGCCAGTTTTCTGGCACGTGCTGAACTGTTCATGGCTAGGGTGGAAGCCTCCTTGCCACACAGCGTGGAGCAGCCGGACTGGGACGCATCCATTGCGTTTCGCTACCGCCGCCGCCGCTCCGGCCAGGGCGCGATCACGCCCGTGCAGCATGTGGGCGCGATGCGTCTGGACGATCTGAAAAAAATCGACGACCAGAAGGAAAAAATCCAACGCAACACCGCCCAATTTGTGCGCGGTGCCACGGCCAACAACGTGCTGCTGACTGGTGCGCGTGGTACGGGCAAGTCGTCCTTGATTCGCGCATGCCTGCATACCTATGCGACCCAGGGATTGCGACTCATCGAGGTCGATAAGGCCGACCTCATCGACCTGACCGACATCGTAGATCTAGTGGCGCAGCGACCCGAGAAGTTCATCGTGTTTTGTGACGACCTGAGCTTTGACGAAGGCGAAGCGGGTTACAAGGCGCTTAAGTCGGTACTCGATGGCTCCGTGGCCGCGGCCACGCCCAATGTGCTGATCTACGCGACCAGCAACCGCCGGCATCTGTTGCCAGAGTACATGTCCGAGAACCTGACCTACAAGCACACTGAAGACGGTGAAGTGCACCCAGGCGAGGGCGTGGAAGAAAAAATTTCGCTGTCCGAGCGCTTTGGCCTATGGGTGAGCTTCTACCCATTCAACCAGGACGAATACCTGGCCATCGTGGCCCAGTGGCTCAGCGCGTTAGGGATTGCCCAGGAGCGCATTGCCGCGGCCCGTGCCGAGGCCCTGCTATGGGCGCTGGAGCGTGGATCGCGCAGTGGCCGGGTTGCCTATCAGTTCGCCAAGGATTTTGCGGGGCGCGACCCCGTATGAGCGGACCTTTGGTGGCTGATCCTGGCTCAGCGCGTGACGGTGGCCCCGACCGCAAGGCTGTCGAGGTCGCCGTGGGCGTATTGGTGCGCGACGATGGCGCCTTTCTACTGACGTCGCGGCCTGAAGGTAAAGCGTATGCGGGCTACTGGGAGTTCCCGGGTGGCAAGCTGGAAGCGGGTGAGACCGTGGAGCAGGCCTTGCGCCGCGAGTTGCAGGAAGAGATTGGCATCACCATTGCCGCGGCCACACCCTGGAAGGTGGAGCTGGTTGACTATCCCCATGCGTTGGTGCGCCTGCATTTCTGCAAAGTGTTTGATTGGTCAGGTGAACTGCAAATGCGTGAGGCACAAAGCTGTTCTTGGGAGCAGTTGCCGGTGCAGGTGCAACCGGTTTTACCCGGCACAGTGCCGGTGTTGGACTGGTTCGCCGCAGAACGCGGGCACCAGGGCGCTACACATTTCATAGCTGCTAGCGCAGATTCCTAGGGGGCTAGAGGCCTATATGGCCTCTGTCTCACTGCAGTTTGGCGTCGCCAAATACCTGATCGTCGGGTGGCGCTTCTGTGGGCACGCGAAACGATTCACTGGCCCAGGCGCCCAAATCCAGGTTCTTGCAACGCTCACTGCAAAACGGGCGATAAACATTGCTGGGGCCATACACGCTGTCACCGCCACATTGGGGGCAGCGCACGATCTTGGGTGTCTCCATCTGGGCCATGGCCTGCCAATCTCAGTTCAAGAACACAAGGTCAGTTCGAACGCGCCATCTTCTCCGCTGGAGTGCAGACGGTCGTCCGCGTCGTGGCGCATCAGGCGGATCGACACCATCAGCCGGTTCCCACTGATTTCGGGAATCATCTGCAGCGCAGGGTCCAGCGCCAAGCGCAGCAATTGGAACGTGCGCCCCTGGGGGAGGTTCTGCTGGAACTGGCCAGCTACCGCCACCACTTTTTGCGGGGCACCGGAGTCGCGCAGCATTTTCAGCAACAAATGTATGGATTCGGCCAGCGGGGCCAGGGTGGAGGCCCAGCGTTGCAGGTCTGCCTGGCGGATCGATACGTCGCGGTGCTGCCACGCGTAGTAGGCGGGCAAATCGAATTCACAGGTTCCGCCCGGAATGCCGACGCGGCTGCGTATGCTCATGAGCCAGTCATTCTCGGTGAGCGACTGACCTGCCTTGCCGGTAAGTCCGTTCAGGGAGGTAAAGCAGTGGTCCAACTGGGCAATCACTTTGTCCAGCACACCTTCCGCAATCGCAGGATTGCCTCGGTAGCCGTTCAACACCTGTTTTTGTTTGTCAAGGTCTTTGAGAACATCCGATTTCAAGTCTGCCCGGGCCCCGACATCCATCACTTCAAAGATGGTGGTCAGCGCGAAATGGTGGTCCAGCGGCTCGGAGCGTGACATTAGTTCTGCCAAGCGCAAAAACAGGTGCTCGAGTCGCAAATAGGTGCGAATGCGTTCGTTGAAGGGGTATTCGTAGAGGATCACGCTGTATTTTCCGGTCGGCGAATCATAGCCCGAACTGTTGGCCAATTTGCTGCACTTGCTGCGCAAGTTCTGCCAGAGAGATTCCGTCGTTGAACACCACAATGTCGGCGGCTCGTAAGCGCGGCGCGCGTGGGGCTTGAGCTGCCATGATGCGGGTCACTTCGACCTCAGAAAGGCCGCTGCGGGTCATAACCCGCTGGATTTGGGTCTGCGGGCTGCAATCAACCACGAGCACCCGTGGTAGGTCATGCCGCCAGTGCGCTGACTCTACGAGTAAAGGAATGTCGTAGACGATAAGTGTGGCGCCCGCCGTGTTTGCTGTCTGCGTAGCCTGTCCTATGGCTTGGCCGACAAGGGGGTGAACAATGGCTTCGAGTCGGGCTCTGGCGGAAGAATCTGCAAAAACTAGTTGACGCATTCTTTCTCGGTCCAAGGCGCCCTCGGGTGTGAGCATTGATGGGCCAAAGGTGGTTCTAATCTGCGCGATTGCGGCCCCATCAGGTGCGGTGGTGGCACGCGCCAAGGCATCGGCGTCAATCACGGTAGCCCCAAGGCTAGCCAGCAAGGCCGCCACGGTGCTTTTGCCACTGCCTATGCCTCCTGTGAGGCCCAAACGCAGGGCACCCGGCATGCTTTTAGAGACCTACGGCCTGACGCATCACTTGCGGGCCAAGCAGCAACGCCGTTAGGCCTGCGCCAGCGAGGAAGGGACCGAAGGGCACATAACCACCTTCTCGCAGGCCACTGGTGAATTTCATGCCAATGCCAACGATGGCACCAATGACAGACGCCAGCAAAATCATGGGAATCAACAGTGGCCAACCAAACCAAGCGCCCAAGGCTGCAAACAGCTTGAAATCACCGTAGCCCATGCCTTCTTTACCTGTCACCAGTTTGAAGGCCCAGTAGATGGTCCATAGCGACAGATAACCGGCCACGGCGCCCCACAGCGAAGTGCTGAGCGGCACAGTAGTCCATTGCAAGGCGGCAGCGATCAGGCCTAGCCACAGCAAGGGCAGGGTGATGTCATCCGGCAGAAGCGTGGTATCCCAGTCGATCAGTGCCAAGGCCAGCAGCATGGCGCTGAATGCGCACCATGCGAGGCCAGTGGCGCCCACGCCCCATTGCCAGGCACACCAGAAAAACAGGGCGCCGGTAGCCAGCTCCACTACCGGATAGCGCGGGCTGATTCCCGCTTTGCAAGCGGAGCATTTTCCACCCAGTACCAGATAGCTGGCGATCGGAATGTTTTCAAACCAACGGATCGCGTGCCCGCAGTGCGGGCAGCGCGAGCGAGGCACCATCAGGTTGAACGGGGGCGATTCAGGAGATTCTTTGCCGGAGAGTTCCGCGCATTCCGCCGCCCATTGCCGTTCCATCATTTTAGGCAATCGGTACACCACCACATTGAGGAAACTGCCAAATAAGAGTCCCAGCAAACCGACCAAGCTGGCATCCAGCCATTGCACGCCGCTTAGCATCAAACCACTTGTCCCAACTTGAAGATGGGCAGATACATGGACACCACAATACCGCCGATGATCGTGCCTAGCACCACGATGATGATGGGCTCCATCAGGCTGGAAATACCGGCAACCATGTCGTCCACTTCGGCTTCAAAGAAGTCGGCCGCTTTGCCCAACATGTGGTCAATGGAGCCAGATTCTTCGCCGATCGCACACATCTGCAGCACCATGCTGGGAAACAGGTTGGCGTTGGTCATGGCCGCGGTCAACGCAGTGCCGGTTGAAACCTCCTGCTGGATCTTCTGCGTCGCCAATTGATACACGATGTTGCCCGAAGCGCCGCCGACCGAGTCCAATGCTTCTACCAAAGGCACGCCGGCTGCAAACATGGTGGACAGTGTGCGAGTCCAGCGCGCGACGCAGCTTTTGTCGACCATGACGCCAAAGATGGGCAGTTTGAGCATTACGCGGTCCATAAAGGCTTGCACTTTTTCGTTGCGTTTCCAGGCCTGCAGAAAGAAGTAGAGTCCGCCACCGATGCCGCCAAAAATCAGGTACCAATAGCTGATAAAAAACTCACTCATCGCAATTACGATTAATGTGGGTGCTGGCAACTCTCCACCAAACGAGGTGAAGACTTGCTTGAACGACGGAATCACAAAAATCATGATGACCGACACCACCACAAAAGCTACGACCAGCACCGCGATGGGGTACATCAGCGCTGACTTGATCTTGGACTTGATGGCCTCGGTCTTTTCCATGTAGACCGCGAGCCGGTCTAGCAGCTGGTCCAAAATACCGGCCGACTCGCCAGCCTCAACCAGATTGCAATACAGATTGTCAAAGTACAGGGGGAACTTGCGGAATGCCGCGTTCAGGGAGGTGCCGGTTTCTACGTCCTGGCGAATGTCATTGAGCAGTTTGGTGACGCTGGGGTTGGGGTTGCCTCGGCCCACAATGTCAAACGCCTGCAACAGCGGCACACCGGCCTTCATCATGGTGGCCAGTTGGCGCGTAAAAATCGCCAGATCTTTTGGCTTGATGCTCTTGCCAGAGCGCATGCGGCGCTTCTTGATCTTGGTGGGAGTAACACCTTGGCGACGCAGCGAAGACTTGACCTGGTTTTCTCCGGCCGCACGTGTTTCACCGCGCACCTGCTTGCCGTTACGGTCCTTGCCTTCCCACTCGAAAACTGCGTCTTTATTCGCAGCAGGTTTTGCTGTAGCCATAGGATCCCCTGGGTGGTTTTTATTCGTTGGTGACGGCCAGCACTTCTTCCAACGAAGTTAGCCCCAATTTGACTTTGTGTAGGCCTGACTGGCGCAGTGACCGCACGCCTTCTAGCTCCGACTGCGCGGCAATGTCCATCGCACTTCCGTCACGCAGGATGATGCGCTGAATCTCATCGCTGATGGGCATCACTTGGTAGATACCAAGGCGACCTTTGTAACCGTTGTTACACATCGAGCAACCGACTGCGCGGTAGGGCTTCCAGCTGCCATCCAACTCCCCGTCCTTGAAGCCTGCGTCCAGCAAAGCTTGTTTTGGTACGTCAGCCAGTTGTTTGCAGTTCAGGCACAGGCGACGCGCCAAGCGCTGCGCCGTGATGAGGATCACGCTGGATGCAATGTTGAAAGGCTGTATGCCCATGTTGCGCATGCGCGTGAGCGTGGTGGGCGCATCATTGGTGTGCAGGGTCGACAGCACCAAGTGCCCCGTTTGCGCAGCCTTGATGGAGATATCGGCCGTTTCCAGGTCGCGAATTTCCCCCACCATGATGATGTCGGGATCCTGGCGCAGAAAAGATTTCAGCGCCGCTGCAAAGGTCAGCCCCGCCTTCTCATTCACGTTTACCTGGTTCACGCCAGGTAAGTTGATTTCAGACGGGTCTTCAGCGGTTGCAATGTTCACGCCTGGCTGGTTCAGCATGTTCAGGCAGGTGTACAACGACACCGTTTTTCCCGAGCCGGTAGGGCCCGTCACCAAAATCATGCCGTACGGCCGACCAATGGCCTTGATGAGGCGCTCTTTCTCTTCAGCCTCGTAGCCCAGCGCGTCAATACCCAGCTTGGCGCTGCTCGGATCCAAAATCCGGATCACAATCTTTTCACCAAACAGTGTGGGCAGCGTGCTGACGCGGAAGTCGATGACCCGGTCTGCACCCACTTTGAGTTTCATGCGTCCGTCTTGGGGCACGCGCTTCTCGGAGATATCCATGCGCGAGATCACTTTGATCCGCGACGCCAACTTGTCTTTGATGGCAATCGGGGGGCTGGCGATTTCGCGTAACTCTCCGTCGATGCGGAAGCGCACCCGGTACGTGTGTTCGTACGGCTCAAAGTGCAAGTCTGATGCGCGCATGCTGAATGCGTCCATCAACATCTTGTGCAGAAAGCGAACGACGGGGGCGTCTTCTACCTCCGCAGCGTTGTTGTTGGTCTCAGTTGTGACTTCTGTCGCAGTTTCATCGAATTCAAAATCGCCGCCGATGATGTCCTCCATCGCCTCGGTGGCGGTGGTGGCGTTTGCATCGACCAGTTTGGACAGTTTGTCGTATTCGGCGATGACCCAGTCAAAGCCCATCTGGGTCGAGAACTTGATGCGTTCAGCCGCCGCCTGATCTGAAGGGTCGGCGGTGGCAATGATCAGGCGGTTGCCCCGTTTGCTCAGAACCAATACACGGAAGTCGGCACAAATTTTGGGGTCCAGCAGCCCCTTGGGGAGGCGCTGCACGTCCACGGCATCCAGGTCTACCAAGGGCGCAGCAAAGGCCTGAGACAGGGTGTGTGCCAGGTCTGCTGGGGACACAGATCCCGAGCCCACCAGTTCGGCCATGAAGCTGTTTTTGCCGCCCACAGCTTTGCGGTAAATCTCTTCGGCGGCTTTCTGCCCCAGCTTGCCGGCGGCAACCAAGGCGCGGCCGATGCCAGGCAGGGCTACGGTGGCAGTTTCGCGGTTCAGGGTATCAGCAGACGCCATAGCCAACTAGGATATACGATGACAGGCGCAATAGCGCGCCAAAGCTGGTGCCAAGTAACAAATTTACCAATTGGTGCGTGGCAAATTCCCCACCTTTTCCTCTCCCTTGCGAAGGCACTCAGTCCAAATGCAATGGGGCCTGTGCAAAAGGTACGCCTGACGCATCCTTGGCCGATAGTTTGGGCGGTTGGGCCATGGCGGGCCAAGCAATCGCCAATGTAGGGTCATTCCAGGCGATGCAGCGTTCAAATTCCGGGGCGTAATAGTCCGTGGTTTTGTACAAGAACTCCGCGGTATCGGATAGCACGAGAAAACCATGTGCCAGCCCTGGTGGCACCCACAGCTGGCGCTTGTTGGTTCCCGACAAAATCTCACCTACCCATTTTCCGTAAGTCGGTGACTGCGACCGGATATCGACTGCGACATCAAATACCTCTCCCGCGACCACCCGTACCAATTTGCCCTGCGCTTGCTTGAGTTGGTAATGCAACCCGCGTAATACGCCTTGGTCAGACTTCGAGTGGTTGTCCTGCACAAACGGAAGCGTTACCCCCGTGGCTTCACGAAACACCCGCTCGTTAAAGCTTTCGAAGAAGAAACCGCGCTCGTCTCCAAACACCTTGGGTTCCAGCAGCAGCACATCGGCAATCGCCGTAGGGGTTACTTTCATCAATACACCTTGTCTTTGAGCAAGCGGAGCAGATACTGGCCGTAGCCCGATTTTGCGAGCGGCTGTGCCAGTTTTTGCAGTTGCGCATCATCAATCCATCCGCTGCGCCAGGCTATTTCTTCCGGCGCAGCCACCTTCAGCCCTTGCCGGTTTTCAATGGTGTAGATGAACTGGCTGGCTTCTAGCATGGACTCATGCGTGCCCGTGTCCAGCCAGGCATAGCCGCGCCCCATGGTTTGCACATCCAGCTGGCCGCGCTCCAGGTACAGGCGGTTCAGGTCGGTGATTTCCAGTTCACCGCGGTCTGAGGGCTTGACCTGCTTGGCAAGCTCTACTACCTGATCGTCGTAAAAGTACAAGCCCGTCACCGCGTAGCGAGACTTCGGTGCCTTGGGCTTCTCTTCGAGACTGATGGCACGGCCTTCTGCATTGAACTCCACCACGCCATAACGCTCCGGGTCTTGCACGGCATAGGCAAACACGGTGGCACCGGTGGTCTGCTGTGTAGCGCTTTCCAGCAAGCCCGCGAAGTCATGGCCGTAAAAAATGTTGTCGCCCAGCACCAAGGCACTGGGGGCGCCGTCCAGAAACTTCTCGCCAATCAAAAATGCCTGGGCCAAACCATCGGGTGAGGGCTGTACAGCATAGGTAATTTGAATGCCCCATTGGCCACCGTTGCCCAGCAGCTGTTCAAAGCGCGGGGTGTCTTGTGGCGTGCTGATGACCAGCACCTCCCGTATGCCCGCCAGCAGCAGAACGCTGAGCGGGTAGTAGATCATGGGCTTGTCGTAAATGGGCAGCAGTTGCTTGCTGACAGCCTGCGTGGCAGGGTACAGGCGGGTGCCTGAGCCGCCCGCCAGAATGATGCCTTTGCGCTGTTTGGTGTGAGTGCTTGTCATGTGCTTATTTCCCTGAAATTTCGGTCAACATACGCGCCACACCCGGCTGCCAGTGTGGCAGGGAGAGACCAAAAGCCGCTTGCAGCTTATGGGTGTCCAGGCGTGAGTTCAATGGGCGTTTGGCGGGTGTAGGGTAGCTGCTGGTAGAGGTTGGAGTGACTTGGGCGGGCCCAGCCTTCAGCGGAAGTCCCAGCACTTGCGCCTGGGTTAGCACAAATTGGGCATACCCGTGCCACGTGGTCTCGCCACTGGCGATGCAGTGGTACAAGCCGGCCAACTCTGGCCGCTGGCGCAATGTGCGCACGGCATGGGCAGTCACATCTGCGAGCAACTCTGCCGAAGTAGGCGCGCCATACTGGTCATTGATGACGGTCAAAGCATCGCGCTCGGCGGCCAGCCGCAGCATGGTTTTTGCAAAGTTGCCGCCACGTGCGGCGTAGACCCAACTGGTGCGCAGGATCAGGTGCTTGGGCGTGGTGGCTACAGCCTGCTCGCCTGCCAGCTTGGTTTGGCCATATACGCTCAAAGGGCCTGTGGCATCTGTTTCTTTCCACGGCGTGGAGCCGCTGCCGTCAAACACATAGTCGGTGCTGTAATGTACCAGCCATGCTCCTATTTTTGTAGCTGCTTGCGCAAGCACGGCGGGGGCTAGCGCATTGATAGTGTGTGCAAGCTCGGGTTCGCTTTCCGCTTTGTCCACCGCGGTATGGGCCGCGGCATTCACGATCACGTCCGGTGCCACACGCTCCACGGTTTCCGTCAGGCCTCGCAGGTCTGTCAGGTTGCCGCACAGTCCGCCTGGATTGCGTGCGGTATCCGAACCCAGGGCGATCACTTCCCCCAGCACACCGAGGGCTCGTTGCAGCTCCCAGCCCACCTGGCCGTTGCAGCCCAGCAGCAAAATCTTCATGCCGCAGCCTTGGCTGTGTTGCCGTACTGTTTGCTCACCCAGTCGCGGTAGCCGCCGCTCAGTACATTGCTGACCCACGCGGGGTTATCTAGGTACCACTGCACCGTCTTGCGGATGCCGGACTCGAACGTCTCTGCGGGTTTCCAGCCCAGTTGCTGCTCGATCTTGCGGGCGTCAATCGCGTAGCGGCGGTCGTGTCCAGGGCGGTCAGTGACGTACGTGATCTGTTCTTTGTAAGGTTTGCCGTCTGTGCGGGGCTTCAGTTCGTCTAACAATGCACACACCGTGTGCACGATGTCCAAATTGGGCTTTTCGTTCCATCCGCCCACGTTGTAAACCTCGCCAACCGCTCCCGCCTCCAGTACCCGGCGGATGGCGCTGCAATGGTCTTTGACATACAGCCAGTCGCGCACCTGCTGGCCGTCGCCATACACCGGTAGCGGCTTGCCGGCCTGGGCGTTGACGATCATCAGCGGAATCAGCTTCTCTGGAAAATGGAAAGGCCCGTAGTTGTTGCTGCAATTGGTCGTCAACACCGGCAGGCCGTAGGTATGGTGGTAGGCACGCACCAAGTGGTCGCTGGCCGCCTTGCTGGCACTGTAAGGGCTGTTGGGCTCGTACCTGTTGGTTTCAGTAAAGGCAGGATCGGTTTTGGCCAACGAGCCATAGACCTCGTCGGTGGAGACATGCAAAAAGCGAAACGCAGCTTTGGCGTCTCCTTCCAGCCCCCCCCAGTACCCGCGCACGTTTTCCAGCAAATGGAAAGTGCCCACGATATTGGTCTGGATAAAGTCTTCGGGGCCATGGATGGAGCGGTCCACGTGGCTCTCTGCCGCGAAGTTGACCACTGCGCGCGGCTGGTGGGTGGCCAACAACTGTTTCACCAACGCAGTGTCGCCAAAGTCGCCTTTGACGAAAATATGGCTCGGGTTGCTGGCCAAACTGGCCAGATTCTCCAGATTGCCCGCGTAGGTCAGCTTGTCCAGGTTGACCACCGTCTCGGTGGAGCCAGCCGGCCAGTCCAGAACAAAGTTGCTGCCGATAAAGCCGGCGCCGCCGGTAACCAAAATAGTCATTGTGAATAAATCCCTGAAGCGCTAAGAGCGAGTTCGATTATCGCTGTCGACAACCGTGGTTTAGGTCCTACGTACTCCGGCTAGTCCGATCAGACTATCGTGAACCCACAGCAAATTTGGTGCCGAAAGGGCGGATTTATCTAGTCCCGATGGCCTATTTGCAAAGCAGCTCTTTCTGCTTATCATGGCAAGTAACAAATTGTTACTTATGCAGATTTTGAGTCACGATTCGCAATTAATCGGTATTTCTCGAAACCAGCGAGGGTTCACGCTCATTGAGCTTGTCATGATCATCGTCATATTGGGCGTGTTGGCGGCAGTGACTATTCCCAAGTTTGTGGATTTGAGTTTGGATGCCCAAGTAGCTACGACGCAAGGTGTTGCAGGAGGTATTTCTTCGGCATCGGCTATCAATTACGCTGCGCGCGCAGCAAATTCCGGCAAGGGAGTGGCCATTACCCAGTGCGAGGATGCAGGGAGCTTGCTGCAAGGAGGTTTGCCTGGAAACTACAGCATGGGGCCACCAGGTTTTCCTACGGCCATTGGCGCCAATGTGACAACGGGTTGCACAGTAAGTGGACCCAAAAACACGTCTGCAACGGCCTACATCACGGGCATTCCTTGAGATTTGATGGGAGAAAACACAATGAAAACTGCAATCAAAGCCCTTGAGGCGTGCATCGGTCTTGCCACCTTGCTGGCAGGCGGCCAAGCGGTTGCCAGCACCGTCAGCTTCGAAGACCTTTCCAGTCCTTTGGCCGCAACCAGTACTACCTTGGTTAGCACCGGCTACCAGTTCAGCACGACCGATTTGCACGGTATTTTTGATGCCAGTGGCTTTGGTGCCAGCAATGGCACACATTTCCTGGTGTACCGGTCCAGTGGCGCGGGCACTGAGTCCTTTGCGGCTGTGTCAGGCACGGCGTTCAATGTCAACAGCATTGATTTAGGTGGCTGGCACAACTTTGGGCCCAATCCGCTTTCTATAGAAATTACCGGCTACCGGACAAGTGGCCTCAACGTCACCAACACCATCTCAGTGGCTCCCGGCGTATTTACTTCGTTCGCATTGACGGGCTTCACCAATTTGGCCTCGGTACGCCTCGGCAGTTTTGCCGGCGCCTATGTGGCCGTCGACAACATTAATGTTTCCCCGGTACCGGAGCCAGAAACGCTTGCCATGTTGTTGGCTGGTTTGGGTTTGGTGGGGTGGACGGTACGCCGTCGCATTCCCCAGTCTTAAAAATTCAGCCCGCCACCTTCAACACCTGCAATAGGCAGGCATCGCACAAAGCGCGGGCCTGTTTGGCGGAGTTAGATTCGGCATAGCAGCGCAGTTCTGGTGCGTTGCCCGAAGGACGCAGGTGCACGATGTCGCCTGAGGTGAATGTGGCGCGCAGGCCATCGGTCTCATCCAGCGATTCCACCGGACCCGCACCTGGCGCCAGCAGGTCACTCAACAAGCGGGCATCCGCCTTCAGGCGGGCAATCAGGCCAATACTTTTCAGTGTGGCAAAGTTTTGCAACCGATCGCTGGCCGTAAAGCGCTTGGGCAGGTCGTGGGCCAACTCCGACATTTTCAGTCCCCGCTCCTTGGCCGCACACAGCAGCGCCACGATGGGCAACACCGCGTCGCGCGTGGGCAGGGGGCCCAGGCGCTGGCCGTCGCGCAGCACCTGGCTGCCCAGCAAAAAACCGCCGTTGGCCTCATAGCCCACCACCAGCTCCGATCCGCTGGCTAGCGCGTCTTCCATGCCAGCAATCACATAGGGCGAGCCAATGCGCGTGCGCACCACCTGAGGAAAGGCCTTGCTTTGCTCCAGCGCCGTATTGCTGCTCACCGGGGTCACCACGGCATGCGCCTGCAGGTACTGGGCGCACAAAATGCCCACCACATCGCCACGCAGCCACTGGCCCAGCTCGTCACCAATCAGCGGGCGATCTGCATCGCCGTCGGTCGAGACGATGGCGTCAAAGTCGTACAGCTCTGCCCATTCCTTCGCCTGTTCCACGTCCTCATGGCGCACAGCTTCGGTGTCAATGGGCACAAAGGTATCGGTGCGACCCAGCGAGATCACTTCGGCGCCCAGCGCCTCCAGAATATGGCGCAGCACGTCGCGCCCCACACTGGAATGCTCATATACCGCCACCGTCACGCCTTTCAGCGTGCCAGCACCAAAGAAATCCACGTAGCGGCGCACATAGGCCTGCTCTACCTGCGGCGCAGGTGAGGGCAGGGCGGACACTGTCAGATTCTTGGGCAACCCCACCAGATAGCCCAGCATGGCCTGTTCGTCGGGTTTGGAAATCTCGCCGTCTTCCCGGTAGAACTTGATGCCATTGCGGTCAAACGGAATGTGGCTGCCCGTCACCACCACCGTGGGGGCGCCAGTTTGTGCGCCATACAAGGCCAGGGCCGGTGTGGGCAGGGCGCCGCCATACACCACCGTCAGGCCCAAGTCTGTTAGGGCCGCAGCGCAGGCCGCGGCAATGGCTGGGCTGCTGGGGCGCAGGTCATGCCCCAGCACCACGGTGGTCGCCTTGGGGGCCACCGCGTTAATGAAAGCGGTGGTGTATGCATGGCACAGCGCAGGCGTCATGTCGGCCACCAGGCCGCGCGCGCCGCTGGTGCCAAAGGCCACGCCCGATTGGGCAGCAATGTCTTGCAGGGTAGAAACGTTCATGGGGCGGCATCCTAAAAGGGCTGCGGGGCTGCGTCTATAGTTCCTTCGGGTTTATGTAATGGATAGGCCTGCAGCCCGCATGAAATATGCGTAGAGAGCTTCTCTTTTGATAGCAAGCTATTCAGCGCAAACCTTGTGATCGCACAAAATCCGCGTTCGCCTTTTTCAGACCGATAAGCAAGGGGGTCGATGCGTAAAAGCCGGTGCTGCGCAGCTTAGAGACATCCATCAGCTTTCTGGGCGTGCCATCAGGCTTGCCGGTGTCAAACACCACGTCGCCCGTATAGCCGACCACGGTTTGTATCGCCTGCGCCAGTGCCTTAATAGATAGGTCCTCACCCACCCCAATGTTGATCAGGGGAGGTTCAAACCGCCCCGTCTTGTTTTCGTCGCTGCCCAACAGCGGTTCGTACTGATCGTCCGGCAGGTTCATGATGTGGACGCACGCCGCAGCCATGTCCTCGCTGTACATGAACTCGCGATGTGGCGTGCCCGTGCCCCACACCACCACCTCTTTGGCCTGCGCCACCTTGGCCTCATTGAATTTGCGCAGCAATGCGGGAATCACGTGGCTGTTGTCGGGGTGGTAGTTGTCCCCCGGGCCGTACAGGTTGGTGGGCATCGCTGCCAGGTACTTGGTGCCGTACTGGCGGTTGTAGCTCCAGCACATTTCAATCCCCGCAATTTTGGCCAATGCATACGACCGGTTGGTCGGCTCCAGCGGGCCCGTTAACAACGACTCTTCTTTCATGGGCTGGGGAGCCAATTTAGGATAAATGCAGCTGGACCCTAAAAACATCAGCCGCTGCACGCCGGTTTCATAGGCGGAGTGAATGATGTTGCACTGAATCGCCAGGTTGTCGCGGATAAAGTCTGCAGAATAAATGTTGTTGGCCAGAATGCCGCCCACTTTGGCTGCGGCCAAAAACACATATTGCGGACGCTCTGCTTCAAAGAAGGCGGATGTCGCCGCTTGATTGGTCAGCTCCAGTTCGGCGTGCGTGCGCAGCAGCAGGTTGGTATACCCTGCCGCCTGCAAGTTGCGCACAATGGCAGACCCCACCAAGCCCCGGTGGCCCGCCACGTAAATCTTTGCTGTCTTTTCCATGTGCAGGGTCATTCGTGGTGGTCGTAGGTCTGAAAGCCGGCCGATTTGACCAAAGCGTCACGTTTGGCACTGGTGAAGTCGGCTTGCACCATTTCCACCACAAGCTCTTTCAGGGTCGTTTTGGGCACCCAACCCAGCTTTTCCTTGGCTTTGGTAGGGTCTCCCAGCAAGGTTTCCACTTCGGTCGGGCGGTAGTAGCGGGGGTCTACCCGCACAATCACATCACCCACCTTGCACTTGGCATCCTTGCCGCTCACGGCCACCACGGTACCTGTCTCGTTTTCGCCCTCGCCCGTCCAAGCCAACTGGATGCCCAGTTCTTCCGCGGCAAACTCCACAAACTGGCGCACGCTGTATTGCACACCTGTGGCAATCACAAAGTCTTCCGCATGATCTTGTTGCAGCATCAGCCACTGCATTTCCACATAGTCACGGGCATGGCCCCAGTCGCGTAGCGCACTTATATTGCCCAAGTGCAGACAGTCTTGCAGGCCCAGCGCGATACGACTGATGGCGCGTGTGATTTTGCGGGTAACAAACGTCTCGCCGCGCAACGGGCTCTCGTGGTTGAACAAAATGCCGTTGCAGGCGTAAATGCCATAGGCCTCACGGTAGTTCACCGTAATCCAGTAGGCATACATCTTGGCCACCGCATAGGGGCTACGGGGGTAGAAGGGTGTGGTTTCCTTCTGCGGTATTTCCTGCACCAGCCCATACAACTCGGAGGTGGACGCCTGGTAGAAGCGCGTTTTCTTCTCCAGCCCCAAAATGCGGATGGCTTCCAGAATGCGCAGCGTGCCCATGCCATCTGCATCGGCCGTGTACTCGGGGCTCTCGAAGCTCACCGCCACATGGCTCATTGCCCCCAGGTTATAGATTTCGTCCGGCTGCACCTGCTGGATGATGCGAATCAGGTTGCTGCTGTCGGTCAAGTCACCGTAGTGCAGCGTGAAGTTGCGGGCCGACACATGGGGGTCTTGGTACAGGTGGTCAATGCGGTCTGTATTGAAGCTGGAGGCCCGGCGCTTGATGCCGTGCACCTCGTAGCCCTTCTTCAACAGGAATTCGGCCAAGTACGCGCCGTCCTGGCCGGTCACGCCGGTAATGAGTGCAATTTTTTTCATGAGGAGCCTCAAATTCTGAAAAACAACTCCTCATTATCGGCGGCCCGGGGCCGCCGATTCCTTCAACGCCCAATCGCCTGGTATTCAATCCCCATGCTGCGCACTAGCTTCGGGTCGTACAGGTTACGGCCATCAAAGATCACGGGCTGTTTCAGCTTGGTCTTGATGGTGTCAAAGTCTGGACTGCGGAACTCGCGCCACTCGGTCACGATGATCAGGGCATCTGCGCCTTCCAGCGCAGCGGTCTGGTTCTCGGCGTAGCTCAGGCGGGGCTCATCAGGGAAGCAATGCTTCGATTCCTTCATCGCCACCGGGTCATAGGCAGTCACCGTGGCGCCCGCGTCCAGCAGGTCCTGAATCACATCACGGCTGGTGGCCTTACGCATGTCGTCGGTGTTGGCCTTGAAGGCCAAGCCCCAAAGCGCAAAGTGTTTGCCTTTCAAGTCCGGGCCAAAACGTTTGATTACTTTCCGGCCCAACACGCGCTTCTGCGCATCGTTGGCCGCTTCCACTGCCGTCAGAACTTGCAAATGGATATCCGCATCGTCCTGCGCGGTCTTCACCAGCGCCTGCACGTCTTTGGGGAAGCAGGAGCCACCGTAGCCCGCACCAGCGTACAAAAAGTCGTAGCCAATGCGTGGGTCTGACCCAATGCCCTTGCGCACATTTTCAATGTCCGCACCCAGCTTTTCGGCCAAGTTGGCCAGCTCGTTCATGAAGCTGATGCGCGTGGCCAGCATCGCGTTGGCAGCGTACTTGGTCAGCTCCGCGCTGCGGATGTCCATCACGATCAGGCGGTCGTGGTTGCGCTGAATGGGGGCGTACAGCGCACGCATGTTCAGTGCGGCCTGCTCGTCCTCGCATCCCACCACAATGCGGTCGGGCCGCATGAAGTCGTCAATGGCGGCGCCTTCTTTCAAGAATTCGGGGTTGCTCACCACGCTAAATGGTGTGGTCACACCGCGCTTGGCCAGCTCGTCGGCAATGGCCGCCTTCACCCGGTCCGCCGTGCCCACAGGCACCGTACTCTTGTCCACGACCACCTTGTAGTCGGTCATGTATTTGCCGATGTTGCGCGCCGCTGCGATCACATATTTCATGTCGGCCGAGCCGTCTTCATCCGGCGGTGTGCCCACAGCGATGAACTGCACGGTGCCAAAGTGGGCGGCTTTCTCCACATCGGTGGTGAAGTGCAGGCGGCCCGCGGCCACATTGCGCTTCACCATCTCTTGCAGGCCGGGCTCATAGATGGGAATGCCCCCATCTTCCAAAATTTGGATCTTGGCCGGGTCTACATCTAGGCACAACACGTCGTTGCCCACATCGGCAAAGCAAGCGCCTGACACCAACCCCACATAGCCAGTACCAATTACCGTAATTTTCATTATTTAGTTCCCTGCAAGTAACAAATTAAATGGATCAATTCGATGAAAAATCCCAAGAAGTTTAACGCACTGGTGTTTGTAACAGTATGTATGGTGTTTCTCAGTAGGATAAGCATGAGTTATGCCAGCCACTGCGGACTAGTTGATAGGTGATGGGTATTCTTGATAAAATTAATTGCATCGCTATGACCGCTCTGTAAGATATATTTGTAAAGATTATGGATTTGCAAATAATCGTATCTAAATGAAATCAACTCAATTAAGAATAGCTGTAGCCATATTTGGAATTCCTCGGGGAGCCAAGTTGACCTTTGCCCCCTTTATAGAAAATATTGTGAAGCAGGCGAAAGCCGTTGGAGAGGTTAGGCTTTTTGGACATTTCTTTACCGTAAAGCAAGTTACCAATGCACGTTCTGGTGAGGGTGGTGCTCTAGATCAAGAGAATTTTAATATTTATCGGGATTTCAACGTGGTCACAGAGCCCCCCGAACAATGTTTGTCCGAGTACAACGTGGAGGCATTCATGCGCTACGGTGATTACTATGGAGATGACTTCAAATCAGTGAGAAACCTCATTCATCAGTTGCATTCGTTGAAAACCGTCACGAAAAATGTTCAGTTATACCAACCTGATGCGGTAATTTTTGCGCGGCCAGATTTACTTTATCACGACAAGATTCCATCCTGGATTATTCGGAATGCTGCCACACACCCTGATCGATGCTTTTTACCCCATTGGCAATGGTGGGGAGGGTACAACGATAGATTCTCCGTATGCGGGCGCAATGCATATCTGCATTACGGAACACGTATAGAGAACATATTGAACTATTGCAGCCGTGGCAATCGGCCGTTGCATGCTGAGCGCCTTTTAAGAGAGACCTTACGACTCAAGAACGTGGGGTTGCGTCAGCTTGATGTCCGGGCCAGCCGCGTGCGTGTCGGCGATGTTGTCAAAGACGAAAGTTTTGATGCACGCGGCACAATCGGACCGCGACGATTGCTGCCGGAAATGGTTCGTAGCCATTTACTAGCGCGCGTGCATCTGTAGGCTAATCTAGAAGTGCTGATCGCAAGGGTGTTATCCAGGTTTGGGTTTGCGGAGAGTAAATACCAAAATCAGATGCAAACTCCCAGTACGTCCAATTAATGCCCGCGACCTCTGCCGTCGTTCTCGCCAACCGCGTATAAGTTGCTCTGGATGCGAGATCTCCTGCCTTGAAAGAGCCAAACTCTCCCAAATGGAGTGGGACACCGATGCTTGCATTCCACTGAGTTGCCACTAAAAAAACATCCTTTATTGTTTTGGTTTGCAACGCATCACAACATTGAGCGCCTTTGGGAAATTGGGGCATCCAGGACAAACCCTGGTGAGTAAAGTTGTACGGATCGTATGTATGTATGGGGACAATTAAATTTCGATCAGCGGGTAAGCGTAATTTGATGAGGTCCTTGGGATGGTTCCAGGATGTCGGTCCGATCATCACTGTCCGGGTTGGGTTGGTCTCTCGCACAGCCCGCAGCAACTTGACGGATAAAGAATTCCAAGCGTCGCTGCTGAGTTTGCCGTGGGGCTCGTTTAGTAGTTCAAATAATAGTTTAGGAGAACGATTCTTATACCTTAGGGCCAATTGAGTCCATATATTGATAAGCCTGGTTTCGAGTACCGTTGGATCCACTGCAAATTCATTGGGGGCCAATGCGTCGCCGAAGAGCTGGTTGTAGTGATGAACGTTCAAAATGACATACATGCCTTTGGCTAGCAGTGCGTCGATCGCCTTGTCTACCCGTGTCGCGAAAACCTCGTCAATCGTAGCGTTGCCATCTGCGGATGCGTGGTTCGTCCAGCGGACGGGCACTCTCGCCGTTTTAAAGTCCTGCGCCACGATGTCAATGTACGCAGGATCCAACCGTACGCCCCAGTCTCCCTCGCGGGGAGCTTCCAGCATGTTTCCGAAATTGATGCCACGCCCGAGCGCCTGCGCTATGGCGCAGGTTTCCGGAGTTACGGATATGCAGCTTTGCTGAGATGAGGCTTGCATGGCAACTACGAGCAGCCAGCCCCCTATCAGAAGGCGAAAAAGTGCGGAACCCGATGAAGTAATGCGCATGATGTGGAACGGTGCTTGGACCGGTGCTGTTGTATCATCAGTTTATGCTGCAGTGCAGCGAAAAACAATAATTTTTGCTAATGGAGGATTCTGTGATGGATTGGGTGCCCTCGGTCAACGATTGGCCTGTCTCTTCGTTCTGCATGCGATGACCCTCGCCAAACAAGGCGTCAAAGCCGTCAAGTGGAGCGCCATTGCTACGGTAGCCCGTTTCGCAATGCAATTTGCGGCGCAGGTATTGCTGGCCCGCCTACTGGGACCAGAGAACTATGGCGTTTTTGGCATAGGCATGGTCGTTCTCACCCTCACCAATGTCTTTTCAAATTTCGGCTTTGGTTGGAGCTTGCTGCACCGCAAGACAGTCTCTGAAGAGGATATTCGCTTTGCCTTTACCTGGCAGCTTGTAGTAGGCGGGGCTGCCACGCTGGGGCTCTTTCTATTGGCACCCACGCTTTCCGTTTTTTTTCATGAGCCTCGCGTGGAGAGCGTCATTCGCTGGCTTGCCCTGACTTGTGTGATCAGTGCCATGTCGTCTCCCGCTGGCAATCTGATGCACAGAGATCTCAACTTTAAGGCGGCAGGATTGATCCAGATTGGGGGGTATGTTGCCGGCTACTTATTGGTGGGCATACCGTTGGCGCTATTGGGCTATGGAGTGCATGCACTTGTGGCCGCGTGGCTAGTGCAGGTCACGTTCATTGCACTGGGAAGTTTCTGGGCTCATCCACATTCGGTGAAACCACTATTTCATTATGCTGGCGCAGCTGATGCCCTACAAACGGGAGGTACCGTTTTTGTTACAAACATCATTAATTGGTGTCTAAATAGCATGGACCGCTTCCTGCTTAGCAAGTTTGCCAATGCCCATTCTGTGGGCGTGTATTCGGTTGGCTATAACTTGGCAACCATGCCCTCCACCTTGCTTATGGGCTCCTTACAGCCTGCTTTTACCGCAGCATCCTCAAAAATTCAAGATGATCCGAATCGAATGCGTACGGTGTATATGCAGATATTTGCAACAGTCTGGGTACTGGTTTTGCCGATGTTTGTGTTTCTTTCCGTCATATCATTTGACTTGGTCAAGTTTCTTTATGGCCCCAAATGGCTGGATACCGGTTGGGTTTTATGTTTATTATTCTTAAGCGTACCGGCATTTGTCTGTTTGGGGCTGTCTACGCCAGTGTTGTGGAATGCAGGACGCAAACACCATGAGTCATTGTTGCAATTGCCTGTACTCTTTTTGGGGGTCATAGGCTTCTATTATTCTTTGCCCTACGGTATACAGGCATTTGCTCTGGTAGCTGCCTTACTTGTTGTGGGGCGGATGTCGCTTGTATGCTGGTCCGTTTTCCAGTTGCTCGGTTTGAGTCTGTCAGACGCCATTACCCCGATTGTCAGAGGAGGGGGATTCAGCGTATTGGTTGCCGGCTCTGCATATTTAGGAATGTTTCTCGTTTTTAAAGAAAACTCACCGTTCCTTTCTCTGATGGTAAGTGGCATCCTAACGATTTTAACTTTGGGTTTCGTCGTGTTCTATTGGCCCCAAACGATAGGATTGGAGACCGTCGCAATGATTGCCAGATTTTTTCCAAAAATAACAGTCATGCTTACTAGGAATGGCAAATAATATTATTTGCATTTTGAACACTCAATATTGAATCAGTATGGAATATTTGTTTCCGGCAGTTTTGTTATTTGTTGCATTTGCCGCCGCAATCGCGATATCTCTTGCCGGTGTCGGTGCGTTAAATTTTACTGGAAAATATAAATCTGGATTGCTTCCATACTATTGCTACGCGTTGTTGATGGGCAACGGGGTTGCTGTTTTGCTCTCAACAAGAAATTATTTGGATACTGGGGAGTTGTTTTCCGAATCCACGCTAAGCAATCCCGTCGCTGCATTGGCGATTAAGGTGGCATCGCTCTTTGTAATGATTGCTGCCGTTGATCAATTTGTTAGATTTTTTAAAAGCAATAAAAAATTCTACTTCAGTCGAGTCTTCCTATTTCTCTCTTTTGCTGCTTTTTGGGTGTGCAATATAATTTTGCCTGCATATTTTTCCCCCCATAGGGCATCAATGGAGTTAAGTTGGACTTACTCATTGGTTTTAGGGTGTGGATTAATACTAATCTCTGGCGTTGACGGATATAAGTTCATCGAACACTTTCGAAACGCAACGCTTTCTTTTTGTTTTGTTAGTCTTGTATTAATTTTTATTAAGCCGAGTTTGGTGTTGCAAACCAATTATGCTCAAGGCTACATTCCAGGGCTGCCCCGCTTTGCCGGCCTTGCTCCCCATGCCATTCTTATGGGAATGATTGCATCTCTAGCGTTGTGGTGTCTTTTTCTTCAACCATTTCAATCCCGAAAATTGACTATTGCATTTTCAATGATTGGCATGATTGCCTTATTTCTGTCGCAAGCGAAAAACATATGGATATCTTTTTTTATATCCATGCCGATCTTGATGTATTACAGATCGGATTTCTCTGAGTGGTTTAAAATTAACCATTCCAAGGGGCGATTTTTATATTTTGTAGTATTGATTTTGGGATTTTTCCTGGGTTTAGGGGGATTGTATCTCGTCGTGTTTGGTAATTTGGATCGTTTCCTTGCTGGTATTTTAAGGTCTGAGCAAGGCAGTCAGTTACTCACATTCACAGGGCGCGAACAGATCTGGGCCGTTGCTCTTTCAGAGTGGGAGCGCTCCCCGCTTCTTGGGTATGGACTTCCCTTGTTCGGGCCCGATCACCGTAATGCAGTCGGCATGTTTTTCGCCACATCTGGACATAACCAAATTATCGACAATCTTGGGCGTTCTGGTTTGATCGGAGCAATAGCCTCGGTAGTTCATTTTTTAGCTGTCACTATTCTTGGTTATCTATTTCGGCACAAAACTCAAGGTTTAAGCTGGGTGTTGGCTTTATCTCTTCTGGTGCGCATGATTTCGGAGGTTCCGATAACATTGGCGTCAATTAGTTTGGATACCTTGCCATATTATCTTCTGTTAGGAATGATTGCTGCAAATATGAAATTGTCAGACCCGAAACCCAGTTTTCTAAAAATGGAGAGTTAATGAGGAATTCAGAGCGCTTTGTCGCGCTTGATGGTCTGCGAGGTGTCTTTGCCATAGCTGTGGTGCTTCATCACTACTCTCAACTCCAAGGTGGTCACTTGATGCGCTCCGCTTGGTTGGCAGTTGATGCTTTTTTTATACTTTCAGGCTTTGTAATCGCATTAAGTTATACGCATCGAATTTTGGAAGGGTTGAGTTTTTTTGAGTTTTTCAAAATTCGCCTGCTAAGGTTGTACCCCATGTATTTTATGGGGCTCTTATTGGGAGTCGCTGCACTATGGGCATATGGACCATCGAACTTGAGCTTGACTCCAGATGTTTTCAAGATGCTGTTTGTAGGAATATTTTCTGTTCCTTATTTCGGATCATTTCCATGGGAATCAGGAAATTTATTAAATCAAGCGGTTGTTTTTCCATTCAATGATCCAGCATGGTCACTTTTTTTTGAAATCTTCGCCAACATCCTCTTTTTTGTTACCGCGCGTATATTTTTCATAGGCAGGAGATCAGTGGTCATTCTGATGCTGTTGCTCCTATTGTGTTATGTTATTTCAATTAACGTATGGGGCCTGCATAGTGGCTATTCGCAAAATAATTTTTGGGGTGGATTCGCTAGAGTTGTTTTTCATTTTTCACTAGGATGCTGTATTTTTAAAATGCAAAAAGTGAAAGTGGACTTTCATAGAAGATGGATTTATATCCTTCTTGTTGTGGCGCTTCTGATATTTAATGTTGGAAATGTATTCATCATATGTTCAATGTTACTTTTTGTTGCCCCGCTGATAGTGTTCGTGGGTAGCAAGACGGCTATAGCTTCCAATACATTTGAGGCGCGTCTTTTGACATGGCTCGGTGGTATTTCTTTCCCTCTCTACATTACCCATTATCCGCTGTACCGCCTTTGGGAACCCATCATGAGTTCCATGGTGGAAAGAGGGGCGGTGTCACTATTTCTTTCTACGTTGCTATCTGTGCTTGTGGCGCATTTTTTAATGCTATTGGAGCCTCGCGTAAGGGTAATACTTTCAACGTGCCTCACCACAAAAAAGCTGGTCAGATGAATTGCTGAATATTCATTATGTTTTTTTCGATTGTCATTCCTCTCTATAACAAAGCGTTGTATATAGAAACGACACTGCGATCTGTGGTGCAACAGGCCTTTTCCGATTTCGAGATCATTGTTGTGGATGACGGTTCTACTGACCTGGGGCCACACGCTGTCTGTGAGTTAGCTCTGAATGACGGCCGCATTCGTTTAGTGAAACAAAGCAATGCTGGCGTGGCAGCTGCCAGGAATAGGGGGATTGCAGAAGCCCGTGGCGAATGGGTAGCCTTTCTAGATGCGGATGATTGGTGGCACTCGGACTATCTGAGCATGCAGCATCGCGCGGTCCAGGCCCACCCCGATGTAGATGTGGTGGCGACTATGTTGCGCAGAATCCCCGATGCACAGGATTGGTCTCCTCTGCCGTGGCCACCGCAGGATCCACACCCCGCTGTGGTGCTTATTGACGATTTGCCGCATCGTTGGATGCAAGGCATTCCTTTTTTTACTTCATCTGTGGCGGTGCGTAGAACGCGTCTGCTTGCAATGCAAACCTGCTTTGCCGTGGGGGAGTCCCATGGCGAAGACCTGGATTTATGGTTTCGGCTTGCGGAACACACGGCTATCGCCCACACCCAAGCCGCGTTGGTCGCTTACCGTACAGCCGCTATGGGCAGTCTGATGAGCCAACACGCCCAACGTTCTATGGCCCCATATTTGCTGCGCATGGAGAGGCGGGCGCGCAGTAACGCAATGCCTATGTCCAAGCAGGCAGCCGCATTGCGGTTCGTTGCACAGCAGCGTGTGACTTTGGCCCGCGAAGCCCTGATAGGTGGTGATCGTTGGGAGGCGTTTCAATGGTTGTGGCGTGGCCGCTATGCGGCGGGCACTAAACGGTGGTGCATGTCCCTTTTGATGGCGGGAGCGCTTCCTTCCGCGCTTGTCCAGCGGTGGGAGCGCTGGCGCAATGTGCGTACCTCAGTGGCCTGACGGTTCAAGAGAATAAATAGATGTCATTTTTAGAAGATCTACGTGTTGCCCAAGAGGGAGTCTTGTCACTCGGTTTTTGGGCCCTGCAGGTGTACCGCCTGGGGCATCTGCGCTACCGCTTCCAAACCAAATGGATTCGCTATCCATTGGGGGTGTTGCACATCGTGCTGGCCAAGCTGGCGGAAATGCTGTGTGGCGTCACGATTGGTGTGTCCGCCAAGATTGGGCGTCGCTTGGTCATTGAACACTCTGGCGCCATCGTGGTGCATGGCAATGCGGTGCTGGGGGACGACTGCATCATCCGCCAAGGGGTCACGATAGGGAACCGCCGAATGGACCGCCCCCTGGAGGCGCCGCACATAGGCCACCGCGTCAACATAGGTGCCGGCGCCAAGATATTGGGCGCTGTGCGTGTGGGGGATGACGCGGAGATCGGCGCCAACGCAGTTGTCATTACGGATGTGCCTGCGGGCGCAATTGCTGTCGGAGTGCCCGCCCGAATCATTTTGCGGACCAAAGACCATGAACCATCCTGAATCTCAAGCCACCTCCTGCAAGGTGAGCATCATTATCAAGGCTCTGAACGAGGAAAAACGCATTGTGGACGCGGTGGAAAGTGCGCTGGCGGCCGTGCAGATTTTTGGCGGTGAAGTGATTTTGGCGGACTCTTGCTCCACAGACCGCACGGTGGAGCTTGCCTCGGCTTACCCCATCCGTATTGTTCAACTGGCAAATGCCAGCGAGCGTTGCTGCGGCATTGGCCCACAACTGGGTTACCAGCATGCGCGCGGCGAGTTCGTTTACATCCTGGACGGTGACATGAAGATGCTGCCGGGTTTTTTGCCGCAGGCGTTGGCGTTCATGGAAACGCATCCGGACGTAGGCGGGGTGGGTGGCCAGGTGGTGGAAATGAACACCACCAGCTTGGAGTATCTGGCGCGTGTGGAGCGCGGCATGTCCCATATGCAGGCGGGGGAGGTGGACCGCCTGGACATGGGGGGGCTGTACCGCCGTGCCGCAGTGGAGCAGGCGGGGTATTTTTCAGACCGCAATTTGCACAGCTATGAAGAGTTTGACTTGGCCGTACGTTTGCGCGCCAACAGCTGGCGCCTCTGGCGCTTGGCGGTAGAGGCTGTGCAGCACCATGGGCACGATGCTCCGCCCTACCAATTGCTGATGCGGCGCTGGCGCAGTGGCTATATCTGCGGCTTGGGCGAGGTGCTGCGAGCCGCTTGGGGGCGCTCGCATTTCAAGCTGGTGCTGACAGGAGTGCGGGAGCTGCGGTTGTATGCAGCGGTGCTGCTGTGGTGGCTGGTTTTGCTATCAATTTGGGTGCTGCCTGCGCAATGGCCACAGGGGCTAGCGCTGTTTTTGTTTATTGCAGTGGCCCCATTCGTGCTTATGACCTGGCGCAAGCGCAGCGCCAGCAAAGCCATTTTTTCAGTAGTGTCATGGTGTTTTAACGCAGCTGGTTTGTTGCGCGGAATGCTGCGCCCCCAACAGCCTGCGTGCGACCGCATCGCCAGTGTGCAGGTCCGAAATACTTATTAGGTGAACGCTATGCAAGCGCATTTGAAATTTTTACGCCGCAAGCTGGCCCATCGAGCAGGCAGTTGGCTCAACCGCGTGTCTTCCATTGCGAACACCCCTCTGAGTGCAAACGTGGTGTTGACCACGACGCGGCACGAGCTGGCGGAAACGCAGCTGTACCCGTTTCACTTTTACCGCGACGTACTCGCCCAAAAACACGGGTTGCGATACACGCAAATAGAAGTGGAATCGTTGGTGGGACCCGAGGCAGGCCATCTGCATGGAACGGAGCAGCACAAGCAAGTGAAGCGCGTTTTCTTTCAGCCTGCATTTGAGATGCCGCCTGAACAGGCCGTGCAGGCGCTGCAGAGGTTGGCGCACGCGTATCCCAATGCCAAGATTGCTTATTTGGACTGGTACGCACCGCTGCATATTCGGCCGGCCCTGTATGCAGACCCTTATATTGATATTTACGTCAAAAAGCAGACGTATGCCAATTTTGCGGAGTACAGCAAACCCACGCTGGGTGATACCAATCTGAACGACTATTACGCGAAGCGCCACGGCCTTCCGGATGCTCCGCAGCAGTTCACGCTGCCGCCCGGGTTTGAGCACAAGTTGCGCTTGGGCAGCAACTTCGGTCTATCGGCCTTGATGGTGGATTGGTTTCTGGGAGCTTCGCCCACACAATCCAACCGGGATATTGATTTGCATGCCCGGATCGCTGTCAACGGAGTGCCCTGGTACCAAGTGATGCGGCAGGAAGCCAAAGACGCGGTGCAAAAACTGAGCAACTTAAACATCGCGTCTGAAGGGCGGGTACGGCGGCATCAGTTCTTTGCTGAAATGGTGCGCAGCAAATTGTGCTTTAGCCCGTTTGGCTATGGTGAGGTGTGCTGGCGAGACTACGAAGCGCACGCGACCGGTGCGCTGCTGTTGAAACCGGATATGTCGCACCTGAGGGTACTTCCCGATATTTTCGTCCCCTATGAAACCTATGTGCCCCTGCAGTGGGACTTGTCAGACTTTGCGGACAAAGTTGCTGAATATCTGCAGGATCACACTGCGCGAGCCAAAATTACGGCGCAAGCTTTTGAGGTGAATAGCGCCTGGATCAAGAGCCGTGAATATGCGGCAACGATTGCTGCCTGGTGTTCATGAGCACAAATAAGAGTCGCCTGGAAGCGCTGCAAGTTCTCCGCGCCATTGCGGCCGGCATGGTCGTCTTTGTGCACGCCCTGTCCACGTACAGGGACAAGGTTGATGCACTCATGCCGAGCACATTCAATTTTGGATTGGGCGAGCTTGGCGTAAAGCTGTTCTTTTGCATCAGCGGTTTCATCATTTTTGCATCCACAGAATCTCTGCAACCAGGGCGGACGTCTTTCAGCTATTTCATCCGGCGCAGGCTTATACGCATTGCACCGCTGTATTGGTGTGCCACCCTTATTTATGCCGCCAAATTGGCGTTGCAAGGGAATGCTCCTGAAGGCAGTTCGCTCGCCTATTCATTGCTGTTCATTCCATTCAAAGATGCCGCGGGGCTGATGCGGCCCGTATTGGGTGTCGGGTGGACACTCAACTACGAAATGTTCTTTTATCTGGTGCTTGGTGTGGCGTTATTTGCGCCACGTGCCTTGCGGTTGATTCTCGTGCCAGTGGCAATGCTTGCGCTTGCCTGGGCCCGTGCCAACGGATTGATTGTGGAAGGTGCAGGGTTTTGGGGCGACGCCCTCTACTTGCTCTCCGACACATACTTGCTGTTTTTTGTTGTGGGTATTTTTATTGCCCCCATCAGCAAGCTGAAGACTCTTCGTTCTTTTCTAAGTTTGAAGTGGCACATTGCCTGCGGCGTAGTTGTGTTTGCGCTAATTGGGTTGGTAAGCGCAAGCAGCATGCTGCGTCTCTCTTCGGGACAGGTGCTGGCACTGGAAATTGCTGTTTGTGGCATGTGCGTTCTTTTAAGTGTGATGGCCACAAGTACTGCTGAACACAACTCCAAACTGCGGCATGTAGTCGTTTGGGCCGGCGACGGTTCCTACAGCACCTACCTTACGCACGGGTTTGTCATGGGGTCGGCAGCAAGGCTGCTGCATATTTTCCACCTTGACGGAGTTGCAATGCTCTACTCCGCGGGCATGGTCATTTTGTGCACCTTCGTTGGAATGGTGATTTTTAAATTTTTTGAAAACCCGTTGCTCAAAAAGATGAACGCCAAGCTGGGTAATTTATGAAAAAAGTTTTGCATATTATTAATGGTGAATTTTTTGCTGGAGCCGAGCGCGTTCAGGATCTGCTTGCGTTGCGGCTTCCAGAGTTTGGGTATGAATGTGGGTTTGTTTGTTTAAAAGAGGGTGTTTTTGGAAAATACAGGCGTTCTCAAACACCTTTGCATGTCGTGCAAATGCATTCCAGGTTCGACTTCTCGATAGTTGGCCGCATAGCTCAAATTGCGTCAGAAGGGGCTTACTCAGCCATACACACGCATACAGCCCGCAGTGCCCTGATTGGGCGTTTCGTTGCCAAAAAACTGCGCTTGCCTTTTATTCATCATGTGCATAGCCCAGCCGGTCGGGATACTGAGAGTCGAGTCCGCAATGTCGTCAATTCAGTGATGGAAGACTATTTCATATTCCCATCGGCCAACAGGTTGATTGCGGTTTCTTCCAGCCTGAAACAATATCTTCTGCAAAAAAAGGTTCCAGCCTCCAAGACTACCGTTGTGACAAACGGGGTGCCAATTTACGGGGACCAACCTGTGTGGCACGCACCTCAGTCACGTTGGATCATTGGAACTGTCGCATTATTTCGCCCCCGAAAAGGGGTGGAGGTCCTGCTTCAGGCTGTGCGGCAGTTAGTGGACTCTGGCGAAGATGTGTGTTTCAAGGGCGTTGGATCGTTTGAAACGATGGAATATGAAGTGCAAGTTAAAAAACTTGTCGAAGACTTGAATCTTCAAGATCGTGTTCACTGGACAGGATTCACTTCAAATGTGCATGCCGAAATGGAAAGCATGCACGCTTTTGTACTACCCAGTTTGTTTGGAGAGGGGTTGCCTATGGTCGTTATCGAGGCAATGTCGGTGGGCATTCCAGTTGCCGCTTCCAATGTGGAAGGCATCCCCGAGGTCATTTGTTCCGAAGATTATGGAGTGCTCGTTGAGCCCAACAATGCAGATGCTTTAGAGGCGGGGGTCAAGAAGCTAATTGCGAATGCCGGGAAAATACCGGCCATGGTGCTGTCAGCGCATACAAGGCAGCGCGAATACTTCTCGGATATTTCTATGGCCAAGGGTGTTGCCAGGAATTATGATGAAGTTATAAATTAACTGCACCCCATATGGAAAATAGGCAAACGCTTATAAACGTTCAGTACCTGAGAGCCATTGCGGCCCTCATGGTGGTCTGGGTTCATGCGCGGGATCAATTTGACTGGTTGAAGATTCAATTTCCATCGGGAGCAGGTGCCGCTGGCGTTGATCTTTTTTTTGTCATCAGCGGTTTCATCATGGTCTACACGACCTACGGCAAAAAAATCTCACCTTTGGATTTCATGCTGCGACGGATTGAAAGAATTGCTCCGCTATATTGGGCTGCAACCTTGGCAATTCTATGTGTTGCAGCCGTGGCGCCTGCGCTATTGAAGAGTACGGTTCTTAGTGGGCCGCACATACTGGCCAGTCTTGCGTTTCTGCCTATGTTGTCGCCAGCATTCCCCAATAATTATTGGCCATTGCATATTCCGGGTTGGACCCTGAATTACGAAATGGCATTCTATTTACTGTTTTCAGTTTCCTTGCTTGCACATGGCGTGTGGCGAATCGTATTGCTGGGCATTTGCCTTGTTGGTGTAGTCATTGGCGGAATCTTTTGGCAACTTAACGGTGTCTGGAAGTTTTATTCCGACGCAATCATCTTAATTTTTCTGGCAGGGGCGATGGTCGGTTACTTCATGGCCCGTATAGCGCCCGCCAAAAATGCGTTTATGGGAACACTCCTTTTGAGTGCGGGAATAATGTTATGGATATTCTTGCAGAGTGCGGAGACTGGGCATCGCCTTTGGAGTGCAGGAATGCCGGCGACCATCATTGTTTTGGGCGCTCTAGTTACTCCTAATGTTGGAACTCGCTTTCTTGCTTGGCTTGAAACGTTGGGCGATGCTTCCTATTCAATATATTTGAGCCATATCTTTTGTTTGGCCGGACTGCGCGTTCTTTCCAAATTGATCGGTTTTGTGATTCAAGATAATTTCCATGGTTGGATATTCATGTTTGTATGTTTGATCGCCTGTTCAGCCACTGGCGTATTTGTTTTTAAATATATTGAAAAACCGTTGGCAAGTAAGGTTCGCGACCTTCACCACAAAATGCGTACAAAGATGCGTGTCGGGACTGCAAATAGCGCCGGCTAGAGATTCGCTTACTCGACGAGCCAATTAGGGCTCCTCAATGTAATTTCACTGCACGCATTAAAAACTTCGGGTTCCCCATCACATAGCGCTTGAACAGCCGCTTGGGTTCCAGCGCAAGGCGGTACAGCCATTCCAGGCCACTGCTGCGCATCCACTGTGGGGCGCGTACAACCTTGCCGCCCAGAAAGTCGATGATTGCGCCACCGCATACGATCAAACATGGCGTGCCAGCCAGTCGCCAGCGCAGTTGTATGGCTACTTGTTCCTGCTTGGGCATGCCCATACCCAAGACGATCAGCCTGGGATATTGCGCGCCCGCCAGTTCGGCATACTGCGCGACAGGCAGGAAGCCATTGGCAGTGTTGATAGTGCTTGCAGGGGCGAGGGTCTGGTTGATGGCGCGTTGCGCATTGGCCAAGAAAGGCTCTTGGGTGCCGTACAGCGCTATGGGGTGCCCGTTGAATTGGGCGATCAACTTGGGGATCAAGTCGGTACCGTTGAGATTGAGCCCTGGGGCCGTGCCACGCATTTTGTACATGAGTGCCATGCCAATGCCATCGCGGTAGATGGTGTCTGCAGCGTCCAGTGCTTCAAAAAAGGCCTGAGATTCCGCTGCGCTGTTCATGGCGTGGGCATTGACAAACGCAAGCACGTGCGGTGCTTTGACATTCGCAAACTCTGCTATTTGGTTGTGCAATTCCGCGTCGGTGTGCACCAAGCGTATTTTGTCAATGAGGCTCCGCCAGTTTGCCTTCCAGATTGGTAGTGCCATGGTTTACAGACTGTTTTCCGGTCCCGCAAAGCGTTTAACGAAAGCTGGAGGCAGTGCCTGCACCAGGTCAGAAGCAAATTGCTTTTGAAGTTGGTAGGCGTTGGCGTTGTTAGGGTCAATCGACGATATGCGAACCAGCATGCCATCGGGAATGTAGCCCTGCCGCCCATATTGCATTTCGCCTAGCTTCTTGTTGATTCCGCCTCTGAATACGGTCTCTCCGACCATGGTCCAGTAGGTCACCGGCTCGGCGCGGTTGCCGAGTCGTGTTTCTATGCGCGTAATGGCAACATTGCGTTGGGGCAGAGGCAGCATGTCGGTGTGTTTGCCCAGCAAGGTGAATCCCTGCGCCGGGTAACAAACTTCCGGCTGATGGAGTTGGAGAGAATCGCGCTGGTCGCGTCCATAGGCGATGGCCAGCATGATGCGGTAGCCTTTGGCGTTGACATAGGTGCGGCTGAGTGTCTCGGTGTAAATCTCGTCGATGAGTTTTTGCCGGGAGGGATCAACAATCTGTGCCGCTTGATTGGTCAGTTCTTTCCAGTCGCCAAAGGCGGAGGGGACCACAGCGTCGAGATGTATCGGGGCAAGCTTGTCCGCCAGTAGTATCGTGGGCGTAAAACGCCATGCGGCGACAGCGGCCAAAACCATGAGGGTGAGCATGGCCCATTGAGCGCGGTTGATCAGCGATGTCATGCGAGGCTGCCTTGCGAACGTTGGCGGTAGTTCTCGACGCTTTGCAATAGGCTGTCGAGGCCGAAGATCAACAAGAGTGCGCTCAAGAACAGAACCATACCGGCGAAGCCATGCAGAAAGCCTTGGCCGGCTTCGTCGCCAAAGTGGTACGTGATCAAGATTAGTGTGATGACGCGGATGACATTGGCGGTAAATGAGATGGGAACGATGAGGATGGCGAGGCCGACGTTGCGGAAGCCGGAGTCGCGGTGGACGATGTTGAGGTAGAGCAGGCCTAAAGCTTCCAGGGTGAGCAAGGTGTGCAGCCCTGCGCAGGCGTCGGCAACCAACAGCATGTATTGTCCAATTTGTAAGGTGACGCCAGTGCGGGCAATGGGGTAGCCCACGGCGTAGAGGATTTGCTCAGCAGCATAGGAGACTGCCATCTTCATGGGCATGGTGACGGTGTCCACAATGGGACTCGGCAGTGGCACCATGAACAGCATGAAGAACAGCGAAAACCACTGTGCCTTCAGAGATTTCGGTCCGCGCAGTATCAGTACGATACCTATCAGTAACCAGATGAGAGAGCCTATTTCAAACAGCAGAATTCCTTGAGATCGTCCAATGACGTACAAGGCCAGGGCTATTGCAAAGAACAGCCAACCCCATGGTGTTGGGCTGTCTTGGTGGCGCTGGGCTTCCATATCGGGCCATTTGCGATAAATAAGCCAACAAGCGATGCCCAGGACCACGGGTCCGTGCATTTGTTCGTCTTGTGACCATATACCGCGGAATAGTCCTGCCAAGCTGGGCAGGTAGAGCGCTACCAAACCGGCGACGACAGGTAGCCAGCCAAGCAGTTTCTGACCCATGCCAAACTTGGCATGGTGTGGGCCGTGCAAGCTCACGCGTCGTTCAACACGGAACCGACTAACGCCACACCACCTTCTTGCAGCCGCCGCGCAAGTTGCACTGCTTGGGGAAGCATGCTTTGGTTTTTGCGGGCAACCATCAATGCAGCTCCGGCGCGGGATGCGATGATTTCTGCATCTGCAAAATCTTCACTTGACGGGGTGTCGACGATGATGATGTCAAATTGGACGCTGGCGATCTTGAGTAAGTCACCAAATGCCGCGCGCCCCAACAACTCCTGCGGGTTGGGTGGGACGGCTCCGGACGATAAGATGGCCAAACCCGGCAAGCCGGGGACCAGTTGTGCCACTTCCAGGCCGGCACGGCCTGCTAGTACGCCTGAAAGGCCGGCATTCTTGCCCAGCTTGAACATGCCATGTTGACCACGGCCTGGTTGTGAGCGCAAATCACCGTCAATCAGGAGTGTGCGCTGCCCTTGCTGTGCGAACACCACGGCTAAGTTGCCTGCCAAAAAACTTTTGCCATCGGAGCGACCCGCGCTAACTACTGCCAGTACTTTGTGCGATGGGTCGGTACCAAACCAGCGCAGCATGAGTTGGCTACGTACTGCGCGGAGATTTTCCCCAACGCGGCTGAAGGGTTTGTAGGCGGCAACGAGATCAGGGCTAAGGCTAAGGTCGGTGTCGCTGAGATAGGAATAGTCAAATTGCTTGGAGAGCGCAAAGTCGATGTCGTCTTTGGTAAGTACTTTGAGCGCAATGGCGGCTTCGCCAAATTGGACATTGTCTTTTTGTTGGCGTTGCGCAACGCGCACTGCGTCTTCAGAGCTCAGTCGGCCCGTGGCGACAAGGATGTCGCCAATGGAGCGAGATGAGCCATTGGTGCGTGGCACGGGGGAGTTCATCGGTTAGCTCCTGAGGGGCTGTGGGCTAGCTTCAACATGCCGGAGGCAGAGCTGATAGAGCCAAGCACGGGAAGTTCAAGTGCTTCCACCAAATCTTCAATGGATCGCACACGGCGGTTGGCGAGTTCCAGTACCAGAGCCAAGCCAATGCCCAAAAAAGTGCCCAAGAATACGGAGACCAGCACATTGATCAAGACTTTGGGCTTGGATGACGACGTTGGCGCCGACGCCGAGTTCAGAACTGCTATGTTGGTCTGTGTTGTCTGGCTTTCAATATTGGTTTGCGATGCGCGCTGGCTAACCAATTCAAACGAACGCTGCGCAGACTCAATGTCGCGGCGCAATACGTTCAGTTCGTCACGCTGCTTATTCAGCACGAGCACGCGGGCTTTTTGAGCGGCAAGTGAGCTTTGCAATTGGGCTTCACGCTGCTTGCTGACCTGATAGGCAGTGTCAATAGAGGAAGTGATCTTCTTGGTTTCAGTGTCCAGCTGTGCTTTGAGTGTTGCGAGTTCAGATTCCGCACGAATCGTTTGTGGGTGGTTCTTTCCCAGGTTGACATTGCTGTCGTTGAGTTTGCCTTCTAGTCGCGCAATGTCTGCCTTGAGCCCATTGATCAGTGGACTTTGCATGACATCGGCAATCGTGTCGGACTTGGAGCTTTGTCGCTTGCTCTGGCTGTCTGTGGTTTGGCCTTGTACGCTCGTCAATTGGCTGCTGGTTTCATTCAATTTTGCGGTCTCAAAGTCCATGCGTTCATCGGTGGATGTGATGCCGTTTTTCTGTTGGTAGTCCGACAGGGATTGCTGGGCTTTTTCTAGTTTCTCGCGAGCTGCCTTGGTTTGGTCTTCAAAGAAAGTTGCATATTGGCGGGCAGGGGCAACACGCAAATCCAGGTTGACATCGATATAGGCTTGCGCGAAGGCGTTGGCAACAGCCGCTACGAACTGGGGGTCAGTGCCGGTGTAGTTGATGTTGATGACGTTGCTTTCGCGCGAGGGGCGCACGTCCAGGTTGCGCTGGAGCAGATTTGCGAGCCAGTCGGTGATGTTGCCTTGGCCTTGCGTGGCGTCACGCCACTGGGCTTGGACTGCGGGGCTTGCATCCATCTTGAGCAGTTTTACGACCGCGGTTGCAACTCTGTCGCTGTTGATGATGTCGACTTGGGTGGCCATGTAGCCCGGCGCCATCATGCCTTGCATCAGTAGGCCGCTTACCAAGTCAGGTGACTTGACATCTACGACTACTGCGGCGCTGGCTGTGTATTGCTTTGGCAAGATCAAGCTGACGGTGAGTGCCGCCAGTACGGTGATAACCAGTACTGCAAAAGCGGTTTTGTACCGCGCCCGTAGGATGAGGAGAAACTGCTGAATGGTCATGATTAGAAGATGCTTTCTTTGACGTAGAGCACATCGTTCGGGAGCACAGGGTCGGTCAATTGCGGTTCGATTTGTTGGACGCGGCCATCCGGCAATTTGCGGTTGAGGCGCAGCCGCTTTTCGCTGCCGCGTGCAGTCGGCCCACCGCCTTGGGCCAGTGCTTGCATGACGGTCATGTCGCGCTCGATACGGTACGAACCAGGGCGTTGTGCTTCACCGTAAATGAAGAACATGGGTGCACGATGCACGTAAATGGTGTCACCGCCTTGGAGCAACAGGTTGTCTTGAGATTTATCGTTCAGGAATATGGACGGAATGTCAATTTCCTTACGGAAAATTTTTCCATTTCGTACGCCGGTAACAATGGCGATGTCATCTCCTGTGGGCGTAGCACCGCCAGCGTTGGCCAGCATGTCGCTGAGTCGGGTGTTCACGGTTTCAAGGGGGAAGCGTCCAGGGCGAGCCACTTGGCCAAGCACTGACACTTGATTGCCGCGAATTTGAATGAGCGTAATGTTGACTTGTGGCTTTTGGATGAAGCCGCCGCTTTGCAGCGCGTCAGCGATCTTCTTCTCGGATACCGCAACAGACAAACCACCTATCTCCACTGCACCAATCAGAGGATAGGTGATGCTACCGCTCTCGGAAACACGCGTTTCAATGGTGAGGTCTGGGTTTTGAAATACCTGCACACGGATGGTGTCTCCCGCGCCGAGCGGGTAGTCTGCTTTGCCCTGAGCGTGCGCAGCCATGCTGCATAGGCACAACAGCGTGGTGATCAACAAATGGAGAAGTCGGTTGAATTTCATAGAGGCAATCAAGGGAAGTGCTGTTCCGGCTCACTTGAGTCCAGCAACACCTTTTTCGATGGTGGATTTGGAGGGCGAATCAGTCGTTGAGCTGTTTTCGTCTGGCTTGGAAAAGTCACCCATGTAGGTTATTTGGGTGCTGCTACGCAGTTGTTTGATGTTGGCCGTGACCGCTTCCCCGGCACGTTGGTTCATCAAGAATTGTTCAATGCGGGGCAGTGCAGCTTCCTGAGGAATAGGGGCTGATTGGGATGAGACCACGCGCAGCAAGGTGAGGTTTTGTGGGGTTTCGATCAATGTGCTTTGCCCGTCTTTGAGTGCGTGGATGCGAGGCAAGATTTCCAGCGGTATTTGCTCGGCCGCGCGCGTGGCCGAGCCACCACCAAACTGGATATTTTTGGACTTGAGCAGGCTGGCAGTGTCTTCAATAGGTTTGCCTGCCGCTGCGAGCGGTCGCAGTTGTTCGGCCAGCCCCGGCGCATTGGGCACCACAATTTCTTGGACGTTGTACACACGGCGTTCACTGAAAAGTTGGGGGTGTTCAATGAAGTATTTCTTTGTCTCTTCTTCTGTGGGTTTGGAGACGTTGCTGGTGATTTGCTGAATGTAGGCACGAGCCAAAATGTCACGGCGTGCTGCTTCGATTTGTGCGACTACTTCTGGCGAACGCTGAAGCTTGTTCTCAGTAGCTTGGTCTACCGCAAGCTGTTGATCAATCAATTTTTCCAGCACCTCGCGCCCCATTTTCTGCACGGTTTCTTGATTTGCGCCATTTGTACTGGTGCGGCTGAGAACTTGGTTGATCTGGTGTACCGAGATTTCTTCAGAGCCGACTTTGGCGGCTACTTGGGTGGCAATTTTCTTGTCTTCTTTGTTGCCGCATGCGGCAAGAGCGAATACCAACGCGATTGTCAAAAGCGTGGCAGAAAAGCGTGTGGGCGTGGTAGTCATGGTGTTAGGTGATCAATAGTTGAGTTGGGCTGTGAGGAACAAGACGGTGCTCTCATAGTCCAGGCCTGCTTGGTTGGAGCCACGCGTTGCGCTTTGCAGTCCCGCGCTGAGCGCGATTTTTTGATGCGGAGCCCAGTCAATTGACAGGCTGGTGTCGCGCGTAATGTCACTGCGGTCGCTGCTGGTGGCGCCAGAGGGAGCGCCAAGATAGCTGCGTTGCGCCCAGTCGTGTCGCAACCGAACGCTGGCTTTGGGGCTGAATTGCCAGAGCGGACCGATGCTGAATTTGTCGGTTTGGCTGTAATTCGTGTTAGCCGTGGCGTATGCATCTAGTGTGTGGCTAAAGCCAATGAACACTGACGATTTGCCACTTAGAGCCCAGTTCAGGTTTGCTCCTGTGTTGAATCCGTTGTAATCGCGTTGGCTGTAGTTGGGGTGGGTACGGTTAATGTGTGTTCCATAAATTTCTGCGACGCTGCCACCGCCAATAACCCAACGGAGCCGCAAGTCGTTGTCGATTTGTTTGAAACTGTCATCAAACTGCCCGGTGTTGGGAATAGTGCGATTCAGATAGTTGCCGTTGCCAATGCGGGCTTGATATGTGATGCTGCTGCCTGACGCAAAAGCGTAGCGAAGACCGCCATCTGCAGAGGTGTAGGCGTAGTCGCCACCAGCAGTAAGAGCTTGCTGATTGGACTGGCGTGTGGTGCTGGCACCAGCGAGTGCTCGCCACGGACCATCTAGCTCGTATAGTGTGTCCAGCCGGGTTGTTGTGTCTACTCGCAGGTTACGTTGGGTGTAGCCTTGGTAGTCGCTGAAGCTGTTGAGTGTTTCTTTGCGGTCCGAGGTGAAATTCCCCGTCCAGCGTGGGGTGAGTGCCCAACGCCATGCCGCAGAGTAGTTGCTGGCGGTGAAGCTTAGGTAGTTAAAGTTTTGGTACCTGTAGTCCACCAAGCTCAAATCAAACTCAAATTTCTGCAGGCTTTGTTGGGTATTAAAACCAATGCCCAAGGTGGTTACGCCGATGTTTTCAGCCTTGCTGCCTTGGCCGGTCAATGCCTGAACATTTGCGTTTGAGGGAAGACGAAACAAGTTGCTATCGGTTTGCACGGTATAGCCAGCGCTCAAAGTCAGAGGAGACTCCTGGGCCATAGCGGTTCCTGCTGCCAGGGTGAGCAGCGCTATTGGGAGGCATTGAGAGTGGAAAAAACACATGCTCAGTAGGCCTGCTGGTCTTTTGCGACCAAACGCACGGTCTTGAGGATGATATGAATGTCCAGTCGCAGCGACCAATTGCGCAAATAGTCGAGGTCGTAGTCGATACGCCCTTGCATTTTGTCCAACGTTTCTGTCTCGCCTCGGTAGCCATTCACTTGAGCCCAGCCGGTAATGCCTGGCTTGACTTTGTGGCGCACCATGTAGCCTTTGATGAGCTTGCGATACAGCTCGTTATGGGCCACGGCATGGGGGCGGGGGCCTACGATGCTCATACGGCCCTGCAGCACGTTGATGAACTGCGGGAGTTCATCCAGCGAGGTCCTGCGTAAGATCGCCCCAAGCGGGGTGATGCGGCTGTCATTCTTTTTGGCCTGAGTAACTACGCCACCGTCTTCAGTGACGGTCATGGATCGGAATTTGTAGACCAGGATTTCCTCGCCATCGAGCCCGTACCGTCGTTGCTTGAAAATAATGGGTCCAGGAGACCCCAGTTTCACGGCGACGGCGATTACGACCAAGATAGGCGCGATCATCAGCAGGATGAGGATCGAAAAAACGATGTCGCTCATACGCTTGACGACGCCGTCGAAGCCTCTGAAGGGGGTTTCGCACACCGAAATGACTGGCATGCCACACACGGAGCTAGGGTGACCTTGGATCAAATCAGTAACAAACATGTCTGGCACAAAGTAGATCGATGCTGTCGTGTCCTTGAGCTCGTCCAGAATTTGTAGGATGCGTGGCTGAGAGGCCATTGGCAAGGACAAATAGATGATCTGTATGCGGCTGTGCTGGGCGATATGAGCCAGCTCACTGATTTTCCCAAGCAAGGTATGGCTTGGGGTTGTGTTCAGCCTCTCGGTGTTTCGACTGTCGATAAAGCCTGCGAACTCTATGCGTGAATACTTTGAGTTTTGGAGTTTTGTGGCCAAGGCTAAGCCTTGTTCATTCATGCCTACGATCAATGCGCGCTGCTTATGGCCTTGGAGTTTGAGCACCCACGGTGCGGCAAGCTGCAGGCCCAAGCTGGCCACTATCTCGGTGGCGGGGGCCGCCCATAGCCATGTGGTCAAGGCATTCAGGGAAAACTCTTTGATGTAGCCCGTGGCGTAGCCCGTAACACCTAGAAGCCCCGCAATCCATACCCAGTTGCTGAAGATGTCTATGAGTACCGCTCCGAAAGTATTTTGTAGTCTGGATTCGCCGGGAAATGTGAGTGCAAAAGTCAATACTGCGAGCAGCAGATACGCGGGTAGTATCTCGCCCTCAAAGTAGTAGGCGGTTGCCCACAAAGATGTGATCAGCGCACCCGGACAGATAGCAGACTCAAATAGGCTTAGCAAATTGTCTTTGCCAAGCGTGGGATGCTCAGCGCTTCGGTTGAGCGCTGCGGCGGAAAGTGTCACGTGGGCCTTAGGCATGGTTCACCCAAGCTCGAAATTTACCCACCGCTTGCGCACGGTTGGATACGTCCAGTTTCTTGAAAACACGTTGCATGTGGTTTTTGACTGTGAAGGTGCTGATTTCCAGAATGCTGCCGATTTCTGGATTGGTTTTCCCCAATGCCACCCACTTCAGAATTTCTGCCTCCCGGTCAGTGAGATCGTGCTCAATGCTCAGGAGTCCATTTTTTGCAGATGCCTGCGATTGCAGTTGTGCTTGGTGGGGCAGGTGCTCCACCTGGCGTAGAGCCGTATCAATGTAGGGGAGCACCATGGACATGGCTCCTCGCTCCACCTCGGTGAAGATGTCTTTGACGCTGAAGGCAACGTAGAGACAATCGTGACTCCCTCGCTCATCCCGAATGCCATGCACCGTGGCAGAGCGCATTTTTTGCAATGCCCCCCCCAAAGCACTTTTCAGGCCAGAGTCGTTCAATAGAAACCCGCTTTCGCCCGCATTCAGGCTGAAAGGTTTGTTCCCGAATTCAGCCCAGCGGTTGAACAGCGTCACCAACAGGGGGGTGATGGCAGGCGCATGCGACACGTGAGAACGCACACCCGCCATGGCGGAAATGACGTCATGTTGCACCGCTCCGCTGGAGAAGTCTCCCCAGGCGGCTATCAAGATGTCGTGTGGCAGATAGCGTTGCATATCACCTTGCAACCAAATGAGCACATCAAAATGGCTGCGCACCTCCACAGAATGTGTCACAACCCGGTGGTAGTGGTGGAGGTCCTCGGTAGAGAGCGAGGGAAGGAACAGCATGGAGGGTAGGTACGCAGGTATTAGGGTTAACGCTGATAGGCAGGCCAGTGCGCGATGATAAGGATGTGACGACTATGTGCCCATCCCCCAAACGGGTGAATTTGTTCCAAATAGTACGAAGCAGAAGGCAAATGTGAACAAATGCACATTTGTTCACAGTGTTACAAAAGGAAATCCCCTCTTTCCCGCTTTGGTAACAGACTGACAAAAAGGGCTATTGCGTGGCGTATGAGGGCGCGATGAGATTGCATCCTTGTGACGGAGGCTGGCGCTGTTTTTGCATGTTCGTTACACATGAGTACGAGGTTGTAGTCCATATGGACTAGGGGGTAACCAGTACACTCGGCCGGCGTAAAAATATGGGAGTGACTGCATGATCTTCGTGACTGGCGGTGCGGGCTACATTGGTTCACACACGTGCGTGGAATTGCTGAATGCGGGGATGAACGTCACTGTGTATGACAACTTCTCCAATAGCGAGGCAGAGGCCATCGAGCGGGTGCGACGCATTACCGGAAAGGCTGTACAAGTGATCCAAGGTGACATACGCGATCGCGTTGGCCTGGAACAGGCTTTGCGCCAATCTGGTGCGAAGGCTGTCGTGCATTTTGCGGGTTTGAAAGCAGTGGGTGAGTCGGAAGCCGTCCCGCTCACTTACTACGACAACAATGTGGTTGGCACCCTGCGCCTACTGGAAGCCATGCAGGCCTGTGGCGTTAAAAACTTGGTGTTTAGTTCGTCTGCGACGGTTTACGGTGTGCCCGAGAACCTGCCGTACACCGAGGATCACCGCCTGTCCGCGACCAACACATATGGCACCACCAAGTTGGTCATTGAGAACATGTTGCGGGACTTGCACCGTAGCGACGCGACTTGGCGGATCGCTGTGTTGCGGTACTTCAACCCCGTGGGTGCCCACCCCACCGGCCTGATGGGGGAAGACCCTCAAGGAGTGCCCAACAACCTGATGCCTTATGTGGCACAAGTGGCTGTGGGGCGTCGGACCCATCTGAGCGTATGGGGTAACGATTACCCCACGCCAGATGGAACCGGGGTACGGGATTACATCCATGTTGTGGATTTGGCTATCGGACACGTCAAGGCAATTCAGTACTTGGAGGGGCACTCGGGTTGTGAGGCAATCAACCTCGGGGCTGGTGTCGGAAGCAGCGTGCTGGACTTGGTGCAGGCTTTTGAAGCGGCAAGCGGCAAATCCATTCCCTATGAAATAGGCCCCCGCAGAGCGGGTGATCTAGATGCGTATTGGGCGGATGCTTCCCGGGCGGTCGAACTGCTGGGGTGGCGGGCAGAGCGGAGCCTTGCCCAAATGTGTGAAGACACATGGAGATGGCAAGAAATGAATCCAAATGGATATAAGGGAGGAAATTAAATGGCAAAAGGAATGATTCTGGCGGCGGGTCAAGGAACCCGGGTGCGTCCACTGACGCGCGACTTGCCCAAGCCCATGGTGCCCATTCTGGGCAAGCCGGTGATGGAGTACTTGATCGAGCACCTGGCGCGCCATGGCATCAAAGAAATCATGGTGAATGTGGCTTACCACCACCAGCGCATCGAAGAGTACTTTGGCGACGGGCATCGTTGGGGGGTGGAAATCGGTTACTCCTATGAGGGAGTGCGGGAGCATGGGGATATCCTCCCCCGTCCTTTGGGCTCAGCAGGGGGCATGCGCCACATTCAGGATTTCAGCGGTTTCTTTGACGACACCACATTGGTGCTGTGCGGCGATGCGTTGATTGATCTTGATATCACGGCCGCATTGGCAGAGCACAAAGCCAAAGGCGCTTTGGCCAGTGTGGTGGCGCTGGAGGTGCCATTGGAAGAAGTGTCTTCCTATGGCATGGTGGTGGCAGATGCTGATGGGCGCATTCAGTCTTTCCAGGAAAAACCCAAACCCGAAGAGGCTAAATCCACGCTGGCCAGCACAGGCATTTACATCTTTGAACCTGCGGTGCTGGACAAGGTGCCCGCGGGCAAGGTGTACGACATCGGCTCTCAGTTGTTCCCCCAGCTGGCAGATGAAAAGCTGCCCTTCTTTGTGCAAAACCGCCCCTTCAATTGGCTGGACATTGGCCGGGTGAGTGACTATTGGTCGGTGCTGCAGAGAGTGTTGAAGGGCGAAATCGACTACATGCGCATGCCGGGTAGGGAAGTGAAGCCGGGTGTGTGGGTGGGTTTGAATACACAAATCCCTTGGGACCAAGTGAAGATTGAAGGGCCGGTGTATATCGGCTCCAGTGTGAAGATTGAGCCTGGAGCGACTATCATCGGCCCCGCGTGGATTGGGCATGGTAGCGTGGTCAGAACGGGCGCGCGCATTACGCGCGGGGTGTTGTTTGAATACACGCGTATTCCAGCCGACATGCACTTTTTCGAGATGATCGTGTCGCGTCACTATTGCGTAAATCGCCATGGTGAGACGCTGTACCGTGGGGATGACACGGCGCGATTGCGTTGGGGTGACGCGCGCGCGTGATAGAACGCTATTTAACTTTCTGAGGGATTAGTATGCTGATTCAGCCGGTCGTGCTGTCAGGTGGATCCGGAACCCGCTTGTGGCCCCTGTCCCGCGAAAAGTATCCCAAGCAGTTGTTGCCCTTGATCGGAGATGACTCGTTGCTGCAAGCGACGGTACGTCGTGTAGAGGGCATTGCGGGCGTTGAATTGGCTGCACCCCTGGTGGTGTGCAACGAGGAATACCGCTTCGTGATAGCGGAGCAGCTGCGGCTGATGGGAAAGCCCGGCACGGTGGTGCTGGAGCCCGCTGGTAGAAATACGGCCCCAGCCCTCACCATTGCTGCGCGAGCAGCTATGAAAAACGGAGCAGATCCTGTGCTGTTGGTCATGCCGGCAGACCATGTAATCGTGGACACCCAGGCCTTCCAGGATGTGGTTCGCAAAGGCGCGGCCTTGGCGAATGATGGCGTGGTAGTGACCTTCGGCATTACTCCGGATGCACCCGAGACTGGCTACGGCTATATCCAGTCAGGGGAGAGCTTTGGCAGTGACGGGGCCAAGCGGATTGCCCGTTTCGTGGAAAAACCCAATGTGGAGACCGCGCAGGCCTATTTGGACGAGGGGAGCTATTCCTGGAACAGTGGACTGTTCATGATGCGCGCGTCAGTGTGGTTAGCGGCTTTGGAGGCTTGCCGACCTGATATTGCCGCAGCTTGCGAAACTGCCTGGACACAAGGCAGTGCGGATGGCGAGTTTGTGCGGGTGGGCAAGGATGCATTCAGCCAGTGCCCCAGCGATTCCATCGATTACGCGGTGATGGAACGGATCGCGGCTGGCCAAAACGCCAGCTTGCCTGTGGGGGTGGTGATTCCACTGTCTGCCGGGTGGTCGGATGTGGGCGCCTGGGAGGCGTTGTGGAATGTATTGCCCAAAGATGCTGAGGGCAATGTGGCGCAGGGTGACGTGTTGATGCAAGACAGTCGCAACACCCTGGCTTTGTCGGAAGGGCGTTTGATCGCCTGCGTGGGCGTGGACGATTTGATTGTGGTGGAGACCGCCGATGCAATTTTGGTGGCTCACAAGAACAAGACGCAGGATGTGAAGAAGATTGTGGATCGCCTGAAGAGTGCTGGTCGTAGCGAGGGACAGATACATCGTAAGGTTTTCCGGCCCTGGGGCTGGTACGACAGTGTGGACTCGGGTGAGCGCTTTCAGGTCAAACGCATTGTGGTCAAACCCGGTGCAGCTCTGTCGCTGCAGATGCACCACCACCGGGCAGAGCACTGGATTGTGGTCAGCGGTACCGCCAAAGTGACGCAGGGTGAGAAAACCTTCCTGCTCTCTGAAAACGAATCAACCTACATCCCGCTTGGCACCACGCACCGCCTGCAGAACCCTGGGAAAGTGGAGCTGGAGATGATTGAAGTCCAGTCCGGCAGTTATTTAGGCGAAGACGACATTGTTCGTTTTGAAGATGTCTACGGCCGGTAGGTTTGCTAGGCCATAACGTGACTTACCGCACAGATTTCTGTCCTGGGTAGTCCCTTCGGGCTATAGAGTGCTTTTACAAAAAGTTTCACAATAAAACTGTGAAAGCGGTTTTATCAATGGGCTTGGCCAGTGCCAAGGTATTTAAACAAAGGGAATATATGAAAATTAAGTCAGTTCTTGCTGCTGTTGCAATTGCAGCGGCCAGTGTTAGCAGTTTTGCCGGCAATTACTCTACGAGCTTTGACTCCGACGGTTTTGCCAACATTTTCAAGCGGTATGCCGCCAATACCGGTACCAGCTTCAACGACACTTGGTCTTTTACCGGTGTAACTGCCGGTACTTACGACATTCAAGGTGATCTGAGTGGTACCAATGTGTCCTTCAGTTCTGTCGTGTTGGACGGACATTCCTGGGATTTGTTTGCTTCTGGCACTGCATTTCGTTTTGCAAGCGTGACATTCACTGGTACACAGCCTGTGTTGCTGAGCGTTGCCGGAACTAAGTCTGGTTCTGCTATCAGCAACTACACCGGTAGCGTGACGGTGACTGCAGTACCAGAACCCGAAACCTACGCCATGCTGTTGGCTGGTTTGGGCTTGATGGGCGGTATCGCTCGCCGCCGTAAGCAAGCTGCAAAAGCGTAATTCATACGCTTAGCAAAAAGGGCTTGTCGAAAGACAAGCCCTTTTTTCATGGGAAATCGGGATCGAACCATGCAAATATGGTCGGGGTGAGAGGATTCGAACCTCCGGCCTCTACGTCCCGAACGTAGCGCTCTACCAGGCTAAGCTACACCCCGTGGTGTGGGCTTCTAGGAACCCGAAAAATCAATGATCTCGCTCTAGCAATTGGGTCGCTAATTGTAGCAAGCAGTCTGTATGTGCTGACGCTGGAAGCCGTTGTGCGGCGGCGACGGCGCGTTGTGCTTCGGCATAGGCCGCTTCGCGCGCTACGTCCAAAGCTCCCGTCTTCTTGACGATGGCGATGACCTGCTCCAGCATGCTCAGTTCGCCGGTTTCGATGGCGGTTTGGATGGCGAGGCGTTCTGCTGGGGTGCCGCGCTGCATGGCGGCTATCAGCGGCAGCGTGGTCTTGCCTTCACGCAAGTCGTCGCCCAGGTTTTTACCCATCACCGCTGCGTCCCCGGTGTAGTCCAGTACGTCGTCGATTACTTGGAACGCGGTGCCCAGGGCTTGACCGAATTCCGCACAGGCCTCTTCCTGAACTGCGCTGGCTCCCGACAAAATGGCGCCTACGCGGGCGCTGGCTTCGAACAGCTTGGCGGTCTTGGAGCGAATGACCTGCAGGTAGCCCGCTTCGTCCAGCGCGGCGTTGTGCATGTTCATCAACTGCAGCACCTCGCCTTCGGCAATCACATTGGTGGCATCCGCCAACACTTGCATGATGCGCATGCTTTGCGCTTCCACCATCATCTGGAATGCACGCGAATATAAAAAGTCACCCACCAGCACGCTGGCCGGATTGCCAAATTTGGCGTTGGCGGTGGCGTGGCCGCGGCGCAGTGCGGAGTCGTCTACGACGTCATCGTGCAAAAGTGTGGCGGTGTGAATGAATTCCACCACTGCGGCCAAGTTGTAGCGTTGCTCGCCCTGGTAGCCCAGCGCACCACAGCACAGCAGCAGTAGGGCGGGGCGCAGGCGCTTGCCGCCGGCCGCGATAATGTATTGGGAAACGCTGCCGACCAGAGGCACACCAGAGTCCAACCTCTGGGCAATGACCCTGTCCACATGACGCATGTCCTGTTCGACGATGGAGAGCCCCGTCGATGAGCCGGGAATAGTGACTTGCAAGGCGATGACCGGTTTGTTATCCCGTCATTATAGGAAGCCCTCCACCGCGCTTTTGGCGGTCAGGGCCGGGGGTTGGACAAATTTGCCAAAATGGTATACTCCAAGGCTCTGTAAAAATTCTTTTGCAGAATTCCTAGTCGAAGAGGTCAACATGTACGCGGTCATAAAAACCGGCGGTAAGCAATATCGCGTTGCTGCCGGCGAAAAAATTAAAGTAGAACAGATTGCTGCGGACGTAGGCCAAGAGATTGTGTTTGATCAGGTTCTGGCGGTCGGAAACGGCGCTGAATTGAAGGTTGGCACACCCTTGGTGTCCGGTGCGACCGTTACGGTCACAGTAATTTCTCATGGCAAGCACGACAAAGTGCGCATTTTCAAAATGCGTCGTCGTAAGCACTACCAGAAACGTCAAGGGCATCGCCAGCAGTTCACTGAACTGCAAATCGGCGCGATTTCCGCATAAGGGGCACAGGTCATGGCACAGAAAAAAGGCGGCGGCTCTACGCGAAACGGGCGCGATTCCAAGCCCAAGATGCTCGGTGTGAAGGCCTTCGGCGGTGAGTTGATCAGCGCTGGCTCCATCATCGTGCGCCAACGTGGAACCAAGTTCCACCCCGGCAACAACGTCGGTATCGGCGTGGATCACACCCTGTTTGCACTGGTAGACGGCCACGTGTCGTTCGCCGTCAAGGGCGCGCTGAACAAGCACACAGTGAGCGTGACCGCAGCGTAATCTGCCCATGCTCCCCGAGAAACCCTGCGCCCTTTGCGCGGGGTTTTTCATTTCTAACCTCGGTACATGCCATGAAGTTTGTTGACGAAGCCTACATTGATATCTCCGCGGGAGATGGTGGCGCTGGCTGCGTCTCTTTCCGGCATGAGAAGTACAAGGAATTCGGTGGCCCCAATGGCGGGGATGGCGGCCGCGGGGGTCACGTCTACGCAGTTGCGGACATCAACCTCAATACCTTGGTGGACTACCGCTTTGCGCGCCGCTACGACGCCAAGCGTGGCGAGCACGGCATGGGCTCAGACATGTTTGGGGCTGCGGGTGATGACATCACGCTCAAGATGCCCGTGGGCACCATCATTACGGATGCTGAAACCGGCGAAGTACTGTTTGAACTGCTGACCCCGGGCGAGGTGATCACCATCGCCAAGGGCGGCGACGGCGGCTTTGGCAATATGCGCTTCAAAAGCGCGATCAACCGTGCGCCACGCCAGAAAACACCGGGCTGGCCCGGTGAGAAGCGCAACCTCAAGCTCGAACTCAAGGTATTGGCCGATGTGGGCCTGCTGGGCATGCCCAACGCGGGCAAGTCCACTTTCATTTCCGCCGTTTCCAATGCACGTCCCCGCATTGCGGACTATCCGTTTACCACCCTGCACCCCAATCTGGGTGTGGTGCGCGTGGGGCCTGAACAAAGCTTCGTAGTCGCCGACTTGCCCGGTCTGATTGAAGGCGCCGCCGAGGGTGCGGGTCTGGGCCACCAGTTTTTACGCCATTTGCAGCGCACCCGTTTGCTGTTGCACGTGGTGGACATGGCTCCGTTTGACGAAGGCGTGGATACGGTGGCGCAGGCCAAGGCCATCGTCAACGAACTCAAGAAGTACGACGAAAACCTGTACAAAAAACCACGTTGGCTGGTGCTGAACAAGCTCGACATGGTGCCCGGCGACGAACGTCCTGCGCTGATCAAGGATTTTGTCAAACGCTACAAATTCAAGGGCCCAGTGTTTGAAATCTCTGCTTTGACGCGCGAAGGCTGCGAGCCGCTGATCAAAGAAATCTACAAGCACGTCAAAGCCCAGCAATTGGCGGAACAGCCGCATGTGGAAGTGGATCCTCGCTTTACCGCTGGTTCTGCTGATTCCTCCGATACTCCTGCTTCCTAAAGCACTATCAATTTCGTAGCTGCTTGCGCAGTGAATTCAAGGGCTACAGGCCAAAATGACCCAGAAGTTCAGTTCTCCTGTATTGCGTGACGCGCGGCGTGTGGTGGTCAAGGTGGGCTCCAGCTTGGTGACCAACGAGGGGCGCGGACTGGATGAGCAGGCAATTGGAGAGTGGTGCCGGCAACTGGCGCACTTGATCCGCGATGGGCGTGAAGTCATCATGGTGTCCAGTGGCGCGATTGCCGAAGGTATGAAGCGCCTGGGCTGGGTGAATCGCCCCAAAGCCATCCATGAGTTGCAAGCGGCCGCTGCGGTTGGCCAAATGGGCCTGGCCCAGATGTACGAGACCAAGTTACGCGCCAACGGCCTGGGCAGCGCCCAGGTGCTGCTGACCCATGCCGACCTGGCGGATCGCGAGCGCTACCTCAATGCCCGGTCCACCCTGCTGACTTTGTTGAAGCTGGGCGTGGTACCGGTGATCAACGAAAACGACACGGTGGTCAACGACGAAATCAAATTCGGCGACAACGACACCTTGGGGGCCTTGGTTGCCAACCTGGTGGAAGCCGATGCGCTGGTGATCCTGACAGATCAAAAGGGTCTGTACACCGCCGATCCGCGCAAGGACCCAGCGGCCGAATTTGTGCACGAAGCGAAGGCAGGCGACCCCGCGCTGGAGCTGATGGCTGGCGGCGCTGGTTCTTCCATAGGCCGTGGTGGCATGTTGACCAAAATCCTGGCGGCCAAGCGCGCTGCGGGTTCAGGCGCGTCTACTGTGATTGCTTGGGGCCGTGAGACCGATGCTTTGATGCGTTTGACGCAGGGCGATGCGATTGGCACCTTGCTCATTGCGCAAACCAAAAAGAGCCAGGCCCGCAAGCAGTGGATGGCGGACCATCTGCAGTTGCGTGGTGCAGTGGTGGTCGACGCGGGTGCAGCCATCAAAGTGCGCGATGAGGGCAAGAGCCTGCTGCCGATTGGTATGGTCCAAGTCGACGGTGATTTCTCGCGCGGTGACGTAATCGCGGTACGCGACGATGCCGGACTGGAGATCGCGCGTGGCTTGGCCAATTATTCCAGTTCGGAGGCCCGATTGCTTTGCCGCAAGGCCTCGTCAGAATTTGAGCGCCTGCTAGGCTATGCGGCAGAGCCGGAAATGCTGCACCGGGACAACTTGGTGCTGACGCGCTGAGGCTTGCTCAGTTGTAAAAGACTTGGTTGCTCTGACCCGGTTTGATGCCGGTTTGCAGTGCCTTGATGATTTCAGATTTGCTACTGGCCACTCTGGACTGGCATGCCGCTTGCCGAGCGAACGCGTAGGCATGCTTGGACGGAAGGTTGTCATTGACCGGCTTCCATGCAGGCTCAGATACCAGGGACCATTCCCCACTAGATCCTGCGCGGGCGTAAGTTTTCACTTCGTCGCTGACACAGCGAATGCCTTCGTACACGGCATTCGTTGTTCCTGTGCGATTGGTCATCACGGCCACATAACGCACGATGCCATCGTTGCCAACCAAAATGGTGGAAGGATCTATGGACACCTTTACGGAGACGTAGTGAGGCATTTCCAATGCCAAGACTTTGGTAGTGGAGTAGGCAGGTGGAGGGGGCTCTTTCTCCTCCACCCAGTCCGGGTTGTCCAACGTATTTTGTGCACTGACAACACTAGCGAACCAGTACAGCGCTAGTGCGACGCCTTTTTTAGTGATAAATCCCTTAGTCATGGTGCGTAGGCAGGTTGGTGCCGGGGTCGGGTTCAAAGGATGCGCCAGGGGGCAATTCCATGGTCGGTGGTGCCAGGTGGTCGGGGGCGGATTCATCCATCTCCCGCGACCGATGGCCATGGCGCAAAAAGCGGTTGCGTGGCTCGTGCCGCGGCAAGTAGCGCGCCAGTTCGGTCAACGCCATTTCATAGACGCCGCGTTTGAACTCGACGACCGCGTCCAGCGGCACCCAGTAGTCGTTCCAGCGCCAAGCGTCGAACTCTGGATGGTCGGTGGCACGCAGGTTCAAATCCCAGTCGTGCCCCACGAGTTGGAGCAAAAACCAGATCTGCTTTTGGCCTTTGTAGTGACCGCGTGCGTCACGTCGGATGTACCGGTCTGGCACCTCGTAGCGCAACCAGTCTCGGGTACGGGCCACAATGCTCACGTGCTCCGGCTGGAGCCCCACTTCCTCGTGCAATTCGCGGAACATGGCCTGCTCGGGAGTTTCGCCCCGGTCAATGCCGCCCTGCGGAAACTGCCACGAATGGGTACGTATGCGCTTGCCCCAAAATACCTGATTTTTCTGGTTGAGCAGGACGATGCCGACATTGGGCCGAAATCCGTCCCGGTCGAGCATAATCAAACCCCAATTTTTAAACTTCGTTCATTATGCACAGCGAATGCAGTGCATCAAGCGCAGAACGCCTCCGTCGTCAGCGAGTTCCCCCATGAAAGCCTCCCAATTCCTTATCTCCACCCTCAAAGACGCGCCTGCGGACGCCGAGGTGGTCAGTCACAAACTCATGATGCGCGCGGGCATGATCAAGAAGCTGGGCGCTGGCATTTACAACTACATGCCCATGGGGCTGCGCGTCATCCGCAAGGTAGAAGCCATCGTGCGGGAAGAAATGAACCGCGCTGGCGCCGTGGAGCTGACCATGCCCGTGGTGCAACCGGCCGAGCTCTGGCAGGAAACCGGTCGCTTTGACAAGATGGGCCCCGAGCTGTTGCGCATCAAGGACCGCCATGACCGTGATTTCGTCATCCAGCCCACCAGTGAAGAGGTGGTGACCGACATCGCGCGCCAGGAAATCAAGAGCTACAAGCAGCTGCCCAAAAACCTGTACCAGATCCAGACCAAGTTCCGCGACGAACGCCGTCCTCGCTTTGGCCTGATGCGTGGCCGCGAATTCATCATGAAGGACGCCTACAGCTTCGACCGCGACCAGGACGCGGCCAAGGCCAGCTACCAGGTCATGGCTGCTGCCTACCGCAAGATCTTTGACCGCTTTGGCCTGCGCTACCGCGCGGTGGCCGCCGACAGTGGCGCCATTGGTGGAGATCTGAGCGAAGAGTTCCAGGTGATTGCCGCCACGGGCGAAGACGCCATCGTTTATTGCCCGGACAGCGAATACGCGGCCAATATGGAGAAGGCAGAGGCTTTAGCCCCTACAGCCCCCAGAGCTGCTGCGCAAGCCGCTATGAAAAGGGTAGCAACGCCGGGCAAGAGCACTTGTGAGGATGTGGCCACCTATTTGAATTTGCCTTTGGCGCAGTCGCTCAAGTCCTTGGTGGTCGCGACGGATGTGCGCGACGACAAGGGTGCGGTGGTGAAATCCCAGGTCTGGCTGCTGCTGATCCGTGGCGACCGCAGCATGAACGAGGTCAAGGTTGGCAAGCTCCCCGGCTTGGCAGACTTCCGCTTTGCCACACTCGCTGAAATTGATGAGCACTTTGGTTGCGAGCCCGGCTATCTCGGTCCGGTGGGCTTGAAGAAGCCGCTCAAAGTGATTGCGGACCGCGAAGTGGCGTTGATGGCAGACATGGTCTGCGGCGCCAATGAGGTGGACTACCACTTGAGCGGCGTCAACTGGGGCCGTGACTTGCCCGAGCCTGACTTGGTGGCGGACCTGCGCAATGTGGTGGCGGGCGATGCTTCGCCCGACGGCAAGGGTGTGCTGGCGATCGAGCGTGGCATCGAGGTGGGCCATGTGTTCTACCTGGGCACCAAGTACAGCAAGGCGATGAACGCCACCTTCCTCGGTGAAAACGGCAAGCCCCAGTTCATGGAAATGGGTTGCTACGGCATCGGCATCACGCGCCTGCCCGCTGCGGCCATTGAACAGAACCACGACGACAAGGGCATCATCTGGCCCGACGCGTTGGCGCCCTTCACCGTGGTGCTGTGCCCCATCAGCCCCGACCGGTTTGCCGACGTGAAGGCCGCGGCCGACACGCTGTATGCCGAACTGCTGGCCGCCGGTGTGGACGTGATCCTGGACGACCGCAATGAGCGCCCTGGCGCGATGTTTGCCGACTGGGAACTGATTGGCGTGCCGCACCGCGTGACGATTGGCGACCGCGCCCTGAAAGAAGGCGTGGTGGAGTACCAGCACCGCCGTGATACTGAGGCAACCAAGGTGCCGGTGGCGGAGATTGCCGGCTTGCTGTTGTCACGCCTGAAGGCATGACGCCAGACCTGGTCGAGCCACCGGTTTCAAGGCGAATTGGCCTGCAGCGCTTGTTGGCGCTGTGCGGGGTGCTCTCATTTGCGGAGCAAGCGCAGGCCGGTGCACAGGTGGAGGAGCCTTTGGCCGACGCCGTGCGCACGGCGTTGAGCGCGGCCATTGCCAATACCGCGCCGCCCGAGCCGGTGTTTGCCGACACCGAGTCTCGCCTCAAGTACCTGCGCTGGCTCGGTGCCATGAGCGAGCGGCTCAAGAAGAAAAAGCCCGACTGGCAGACCCGCAAGGACTTTCTGCAAACCGTCTGGTACGAGAGCAAGCGCGCGGGGCTGGATGTGTCCCTGGTGCTGGGCCTGATCCAGGTGGAAAGCAACTTTCGCAAATTTGCAGTGAGTAGTGTGGGTGCCCGTGGCTACATGCAGGTCATGCCGTTCTGGACACGCGTGCTTGGCGATGGCGACGCGGGCAAGCTGTTCCACATGGGCACCAACCTGCGCTTTGGCTGCGTGATCCTGCGCCACTACCTGGACCGTGAGCGTGGTGACGTGTTCATGGCGCTGGGCCGCTACAACGGCTCACGCGGCAAAGCGCCGTACCCCAACGCCGTGCTGGGCGCCAAACGGCTGTGGGACTTTGCCGGTTAAGCGCCGCGTGGCACCTACTGCAAAAATCCAATCTTGCTTTTGCCCGTGCTGGCCTTGGGCAGGTCGTCGCTGCGAATTTCTTCGCTGCCCGCCAGGCGCGCATTGCCAAAGCCCGTCATCAGCGCGCGGCGCATTTCCCGGGGTGCGAGTTCGGCTAGCTGGTCCAGCACATCGCTGTGCGGCTCGGCGCCAAAGTGGCGGCCCCAATCGTGTTCGCCCCGAATGCTTTGGTACAGGTTGCGCGCAATTGCGCGGGCCTGCTCCGGCGTGGGCGGGTCAATCTCAAACACATTCATGCGGTTCAAGATCGGGTCTGGAATCGCGCGTGCATCGTTGGCCGTGGTGATCCAGATCACCTGGCTGGCGTCGATGGCGACTTCCGCGAATTCGTCGGTAAAGCTGCCCGCCGTGTCGTGTTCCAGCAGGCTGTAGAGCGCGCCCAGCGGGTCGTACTGCGCGTCGCAGGCCGCCTTGTCGATCTCGTCCACCACGATCACCGGGTTGGCGTACTGGCCATCCACCAGCGTCTCGAACACCTTGCCGGGTTTGGCGCCCTTCCATTGGGAGGATGACCCGGACAGCAGCCAGCCCGCGGTCATGGAGCTCATGGGCACCAGGTTCATGCCGGTGCCCAGCAGCTGGGCCAGTTTCTTGGCAAAGTGGGTTTTGCCAATGCCGGGGTTGCCCAGCAGCAGGATGGGGGTGACTTCCAGCCCGTCCTGGCAGTCATGGCTGAGTGCCACGTGCCGTTTGACGTCGTCGAGCACGTTGGTGAAGTTAGGCAACTGGGCGTAGAGCTCGCCCATGTCGGGGATGCCGGAGGGTTTGACCTGGAAGCGTTCGGGGCCACGCTCCAGCATGCGCTGGTAGGTGCTGCGCAGGTTTTCGTATTCGCGGTCGGGGAGTTTGGCCAGCTTGCGCTCCACGTCGTCGGGGGCGAAGACGTTGCGCATGTTGGCTATCGGCAGGCGAAAGCCGGGGGCATGGGGAACGAGACTGCGGGAATCCATAAAGTACTCCTTGTCAACAAACCACGCATTCATTAAAGCATGGGCTGTGCCAGCCCAAAGCCTTCGAACAGCCTTGTTAGGTACTGTTTTTTCGGGTTCAGGCGGGTGGGTGCTCTGCGCCGTTCGTGTCCCCCGGCCCGTGAGGGGCCTCCTCCTTGACCTCACTGTGCAGAACACCCCACCCACCTGAACCACACGGTCAGCGCTCGCTCACGCGCAGCTACCAAGCCGCAGGTCCGGGGTGAGTGCCAAAGCGAAGTCAAGGAGGAGGCCGTAGGCCGGGGGACATGAGCGGCGGCACTCACCCCGGGCCTGTGGCGGGCGCCAACAACGAACGGCGCAAAACAAAAAGCCACCCGAAGGTGGCTGTTCAACAGCGCAGAAAAAGATCAGGCCGCAGGAGTCCCAATGACCTGTTGCAGCTCACCGTTCTCATACATCTCCATCATGATGTCCGAGCCGCCGATGAACTCGCCCTTGATGTAGAGCTGGGGAATCGTGGGCCAACTGCTGTATTCCTTGATGCCCTGGCGGATACCGTCGTCTTCCAGCACGTTCACGGTCTTCACCGTCTTGGTATCCACGCCGCAGGCCTTGAGGATCTGGATGGCGCGGCCGGAGAAACCGCACTGGGGAAAACTGGCCGTGCCCTTCATGAAGAGCAGGATGTCGTTGGATTTGACGAGATCGTCAATGCGTTGCTGTGCGTCGCTCATGGTGCAGTTTCCTGAGAATAGATACCCCCGATTATTTCACCTTCGCTGGCCCCGGTGCGTGGGGTGACGTACAAGGCGCGCAGCGGGCAGGGCTTTTTCGGAATTTTTCGGATAATAGGGGCCATGAACATCACCAAAAACACCGCAGTCACACTGCAATTCAAAGTCTCCGACACCACCGGCAAACTGCTGGACCAAAGCCAGGAGCCCATTTCTTACCTGCACGGCGGCTACGGCAACACCTTCCCCAAGATTGAGGAAGCGCTGGAAGGCCAGGGCGTAGGCTTTGCCGCCACCATTGAACTGCAGCCCGCTGACGCCTTTGGTGACTACAACGAAGCCCTGCTGCAAACCATCCCCAAAACCCAGTTTCCCCCCGGTGTGAAGGTGGGCGGCCAGCTCGAAGGCCGTGCCGAAGATGGCAACACCATCGTCTTCACCGTGACCAAGATCAAGGGTCCCGTGGTGCACCTGGATGGCAACCACCCGCACGCCGGCAAGGCCCTGCGCTTTGCGGTGAAGGTGCTGGAAGTGCGCGCCGCCAGCGAAGAGGAAATCGCCCACGGCCACGTGCACGGCGCCCACGGCCATCACCACTGATTGCCTGATATCCCCGTTGATAAGCTGAATATTGCTGATATTTAAAAATATACGCCATATTCAGCTCCGTTGATGGCGATGTGAGCACACATTCGCAATCGACTGCCCCCTCTGTGGGCCTACGATACAAGGAACTTAAACCTGTATCGGCCCCAGAGGAGACGTAAGCCATGTTGACCCACCCCGCCACCAAATACCGCGCCTTTCCCCCCGTCAACCTGCCAGACCGGCAGTGGCCCAGCCGCACCATCACCGCGGCACCGATCTGGATGAGCACCGACCTGCGGGACGGCAACCAGTCGCTGTTCGAGCCCATGAACGCCGAGCGCAAGATGCGCATGTTCCGCACCCTGTGCCAGGTGGGGTTCAAGGAGATTGAGGTTGCGTTCCCCAGCGCCTCGCAAACCGACTTTGACTTCGTCCGCAACCTCATTGAAGGTGGGCATATCCCTGACGATGTGACCATCGAGGTGCTCACCCAGTCCCGCGAACACCTGATCCGCCGCACCATGGAGTCGCTCAAGGGCGCGCGCCGCGCCATCGTGCACGTGTACAACGCCACGGCCCCCGTGTTCCGCGACGTGGTGTTCGGCATGAGCCGCGGCGAGGTGAAAGAGCTGGCCGTGTCGTCCGTGCGTCTCATCAAAGAGCTGTGCGCCCAGGCGCCCGAGACCGAATGGGTGCTGGAGTACAGCCCCGAAGTGTTCACCAGCACCGAGCTGGACTTTGCGCTGGAGGTCTGCAACGCAGTGACCGCCGAGTGGGGCGCTACGCCCGCCAACAAGGTCATCCTCAACCTGCCTGCCACGGTGGAAGTGGCCAGCCCCAATGTGTATGCCGACCAGATCGAATGGATGCACCGCAACCTGGCACGCCGGGACAGCGTGATCTTGAGCCTGCACCCGCACAACGACCGCGGCTCCGGTGTGGCCGCAGCCGAGCTGGGGCTGATGGCCGGCGCCGACCGCGTGGAAGGCTGCCTGTTTGGCAATGGCGAGCGTACCGGCAATGTGGACGTGGTCACGCTCGCGCTGAACATGTACACCCAAGGCATCGCACCGGGGCTGGATTTTTCGGACATCAATGCCGTGGCCCGTACCGTGGAGCACTGCAACCAGCTGCCCATTCACCCGCGCCACCCCTATGTGGGCGACCTCGTGTTCACCGCCTTCAGCGGCTCGCACCAAGATGCGATCAAAAAAGGCTTCGCCGCCCAGCAGCCCAATACCCTGTGGAACGTGCCCTACATGCCGATTGACCCGGCTGACCTGGGCCGCAGCTATGACTCGGTCATCCGCGTGAACAGCCAGAGCGGCAAGGGCGGCGTGGCGTACTTGATGGAAGCCGAGTTTGGTGTGGTGATGCCGCGCCGCCTGCAGGTGGAGTTCTCCGCAGAGGTGCAGGCCCACACCGACGCCCATGGCGGCGAGATGACGGCCCAAAACATCTGGGACCTGTTCGATGCCACCTACCTCAACAACCCCGGCGCCGCGGTGCGTTATGTGGAACACCACCTGTTCGACCACCCCGGCCAGACGGGCAAGCATGTGCAGGGCATCCGCATTGGCGTAGAGGTGAATGGCCAGCCCATGCTGCTCAGTGGCGAAGGCAATGGCCCCATCGACGCAGCGGTGCACGCGTTGCAAGGCATGGGGGTGAAAGTGCAGGTGCGCAGCTATGAAGAGCGCTCCACGAAGGCTAGCACCGATGGCGGCGACGCCCAGGCCTGTGCCTTCCTGGAGCTGGTGTCTGCCAATGGCGATACCGGCAAGGGCGGGGAGCGCTTTGGCGTGGGCATGGACACCAACATCGTCACCGCCTCCATCCAGGCCCTCATCAGCGGTGTGAACCGCCTGGGGTTGGTGCGGGCCGGCGCGCTGGAGACCGAGGTGGCCTGATCAGGCTGGCGGTGCGCAGCTTCAGGCCTTCTTTAAAAAGCAGGCTTTCAGCATAAAGCTGCCACCGTCCATCTTGCAGTCCACCTCGTGGTCGCCGCCCACTAGCCGGATGCTTTTGACCTTGGTGCCCATCTTCAGCACGGTAGAGCTGCCTTTGACCTTCAGGTCCTTGATCAGCACCACCGCGTCACCGTCCTGCAGGACCTGGCCGTTGGAGTCTTTCACCACGGCGTCGGCTTCATCGTCCGCACTGGAGGCCTCCGTTTGGGGCCATTCAAAGCCGCAGTCGGCGCATACGAAGTTGCTGCCGTCGGGATAGGTGTTTTCCAAAGTGCATTGAGGGCAGGCGGGGCTGGTAGACATGGGTTGAGTTAAGTGGTTGCTATTAAAAAGAGAGCTGCTTGCGCAACGAATACGAGGGCTAGGCCCAGTTTCCACCACTACAGCGTTCTATGCCCGCCAGATCCTGGCGGCTTTGCACTTCGGTGAAACCGGCCGCCATGAGCAGCGCGCGCACGGCGGGGGCTTGGTCGTAGCCATGCTCCAGCAGCAGCCAGCCGTTAGGCAACAGGCGCTGGCGCGCCTGGTCGACGATAGCGCGGATGTCGTCCAGCCCGTCGGCACCCGCAGTCAGGGCTTGGCGCGGTTCGTGGCGCAGCGCAGGCATGTGCTCGTCGTCTTCGCGGATGTAGGGCGGGTTGGAGACGATGGCGTGGAACGGGCCGGTAACGCCCGATAGCCAAGAACCCTGGGCAAACGCCACCTCCAGGCCCAGGCGCTGCGCATTGGCTTGCGCCACGGTCAGCGCATCGGCGCTGTAGTCCACCGCTTGCACCCGCAGTGCGGGGCGCGTGTGCTTCAGCGCCAGCGCAATCGCACCACTGCCCGTGCCCAGGTCCACCACCGTGGCGTTCGGCGTAGGGGCCAGCACTTCCAGCGCCCAGTCCACCAGCGTTTCCGTATCCGGCCGGGGCACCAGCACGCGCGCGTCCACCTGCAGGTCCAGCCCATAAAACGCCTTGTGGCCCGTGAGGTAGGCAATGGGTTCGCCCTGCAGGCGGCGCTGCGCCAGCGTCTGCAGGCTGGCCAGCGCGGGGGCGGGCAGGGTGCCGGTGTCGTGGGTCAACAGCCAGGCGCGGTCGTGGGCGGGGCGGCCCGCCACATGCAGCGCCAGCAGCTGGGCATCCAGCCGATCCAGTCCCATGGCGTGTAGGTATGCCAGTGCGTCGGTCACGGTCTGCATCATGGCTAGTTCAGCCCCTTCTCCAGCGCCACCAGTTGCTCCGCCGCCTCGTAGGCCTGCAGGGGTTCCACCACGTCGTCCAGGTCGCCTTCCATGATGGTCAGCAGCTTGTACAGCGTCAGGTTGATGCGGTGGTCGGTCAGGCGCCCCTGCGGGAAGTTGTAGGTGCGGATGCGGTCGCTGCGATCACCACTGCCCACCAGGCTCTTGCGCTCGGCAGCATCTTTGGCGGCGCGCTCAGACCGGTCCTTTTCGTGGATGCGCGCGGTCAGCACTTTCAGGGCTTGGGCCTTGTTGCTGTGCTGGCTGCGGCCGTCCTGGCACTCGGCCACGATGCCGGTGGGGATGTGGGTGATGCGCACGGCCGAGTCGGTCTTGTTGATGTGCTGGCCACCCGCACCGCTGGCGCGGTAGGTGTCGATGCGCAGGTCGGATGGGTTGATCTTGATCGCCTCAGCCTCGTCTTGCTCGGCCAGCACGGCAATCGTGCAGGCGCTGGTGTGGATGCGGCCCTGGGTTTCGGTGGCGGGCACGCGCTGCACGCGGTGGCCGCCGGACTCAAACTTCAGCGCGCCGTAGGCGCCCGTGCCGTTGTGGTGGCCTTCCATACGCACCACCACTTCTTTGTAGCCGCCCAGCTCGCTTTGCGATTCGCTGACGATCTCACTTTTCCAGCCGCAGCGGTCGGCGTAGCGCATGTACATGCGCAGCAGGTCGCCCGCAAACAGGGCCGATTCGTCGCCCCCCGTGCCTGCGCGAATTTCCACAAACGCGGGGCGTGCATCGTCCGGGTCTTTGGGCAGCAGCATGCGCTGCAGCTCGGTCTCCAGCTGGGTCAGTTCGGCCGTGGCACTGGTGATTTCTTCCTCGGCCATTTCCGCCATGTCGGGGTCGGATTTCATGTCCTGCGCGCTGGCCAGGTCGGCCTCGCGCTGCTGGTAGCGGGCCCAGCGGGTGGCCACGGCGGCCACATCAGTGTGCTCGCGCGAAAGCTTGAGGAACTGCTCCATGTCTTTCATGATGTCCTCGCGGGACAGCAGAAATTCCAGCTCTCCCAGGCGGTCGGCATAGCGGGCAAGTTGTTGGCGCAAAAACGGTTTCATGGCACTACTCAGACGGAAAATTGGGGAAGGCCCCCGGCGCGCGCCAAGGGCAGGGCTGCTGCGGGGCAGCGTCGCTAACGGCTGTTGCGCAGGAAGAAGTGCTGGATGGCATTGCTGGCGCGTTCGCGCGCAGTCGCATCACCGGCATGCAGCTCGGCCATGGCACCGTGCAGCATCTTTTGCGTCAGCCCCTTGGACAGGGCTTCGAGCACGGTGTCCATGTCTTCACCCTTGGCTAGCAGCTTGCGCGCGCGGGTCAGTTCGGCCAGGCGCCATTCGTCGGCCTGGGCGTTGAGCTGCTGGATCAGCGGCACGGCGCGGCGCTGGTCTACCCAGTGCATGAAGCTTTGCACACCGGCGTCCACAATCGCTTCGGCTTGGGCCACGGCGGCCTGGCGGCTGGCCTGGGCGGTTTGCACCACGCTGGCCAGGTCGTCCACGGTGTACAGGTACACATCGCCCAGCGCCTTGACCTCGGGCTCGATGTCGCGCGGCACGGCCAGGTCCACCATGAACATGGGGCGGTGCTTGCGCTTCTTGATGGCACGCTCTACCGCACCCAGGCCAATGATGGGCAGGGTGCTGGCGGTACAGCTGATGACGGCGTCAAACTCGTGCAGCCGGTCGGGCAGGTCAGCCAGGCGCATCACCTCGCCGCCAAAGCGGCTGGCCAGTTTTTCGCCACGCTCTAGCGTGCGGTTGGCAATGGCGATGGCCTTGGGGTTCTTGGCGGCAAAGTGCGTGGCGCACAGCTCGATCATTTCGCCCGCACCCACAAACAGCACCTTCACCTGGGCTAGGTCTTCAAACAGGTTGCCTGCCAAGCGTACCGCGGCGGCGGCCATGCTGATGCTGTGGGCGCCAATCTCGGTGGAGGTGCGCACTTCCTTGGCGACGGCGAACGAGCGTTGGAACATTTGCGAGAGCGTGGTGCCCAGGGCACCCGCTTCGTCTGCGGCGCGCACCGCGTCTTTCAACTGGCCCAAAATCTGCGGCTCGCCCAGCACCATGCTGTCCAGCCCGCTGGCCACGCGGAAGGCGTGGCGTGCGGCTTGGCCGTCTTCCAAGCGGTAGGTGTGGGCGCGCAGCTCGTTGGCGGTCAGGCCACCCGATTCGGCGAGCCAAGTCAGCGTGTGGTCCAGCGCCGACTCGTCGCCTGCGCAGTAAATTTCGGTGCGATTGCAGGTGGAGACAATGGCGGCTTCCGGGGGGCGGGCCATGCTTTGGCGCAGGCCGTGGAGCTGCGGCGCGATCTGGTCACTGGCGAACGCAAACCGGCCCCGCATATCCAGCGGTGCGGTGGTGTGGTTGATGCCTAATGCCCAGACTGCCATATGTTTAGACCCCGATTATAAAATCGAGCCCTTCTTCCCCACCACCGAGGCCCCAATTGGCCTTTGCGCCAACCACCATGGGCCTCTTTGACCTGCTCAATCACCTGCTGAATTTTGTGGCACCGGCCCTGGCCTTGGGTTGCCTGCTGGCCTTTGTGGCGCCTGTTTTTTATCGAAAACAGTCTCTGGCCCGCGGCCGCATTGCGCAAGCAGCTATTAATTCTGTAGCGGGTGCGTTGGCCTTGGGGCTGGCCCTGTGGCTGCTGGGGCGTGACGGCAAGATGGCCGGCTACGCCGCCCTGGTGCTGGCAACGGCCACCAGCCAGTGGTGGGCGCTGCGCCGTTAATCCCCTTTTTATTGGAGCCCCATGCGTTTTAAGGCGGTTTTGTTCGACCACGACGGTACCTTGGTGGAATCCGAAGGCCAGCACTTTGCCCTGTGGAACCAGGTGCTGGCGCCCTATGGCTTTGCGCTGACGCTGGCGCAGTACAAAGACTTTTACGCCGGTGTGCCCACCGATGCCAATGCGGCCGACTTGGTGGAGCGCTTTGGCGTGAAAGAGGTGCCCGAAGTGCTGGCCCGCCTGAAGAACGAGAGCGCCCAGGCCTATTTGCAAGCCCATGCCTTTCCGCTGATGCCCGGTGTGCGCGAATCCGTCGCCCGGCTGCAGGCTGCGGACTTGCGCCTGGGCGTGGTCACCGGTGCGCGCGGCTATGCCATTGACGCGACACTGCGCTCGCATGACCTGGCCCCCGCCTTTGAAACCGTGGTGTCGGCCGACGATGTGGTGCACAGCAAGCCCGCACCCGATTGCTATCTGCTGGCGCTGCAGCGCATGGGCCTGCCAGCGCAAGCGGTGGTGGCGTTTGAGGACACCGAGCATGGCGTAGCCGCCGCTGTCGCCGCGGGCCTGGCCTGTGTGGCCATTCCCACCGAGATGTCGGCCACCCACGACTTCAGTGCCGCCACGGTGACCCTGCCCTGCATGCAGGATGCCGTGCGCTGGGCACTGGCCCAGCCCTGAGTGGTGCGGGCTATGGACCTGCATATTCGCCCGGCACAGGCCGATGACGCGCCAGCCATTAGCCGCCTGGTTCAGGGGCTGTCCCACCATTTCTTGTTGGACCCCGAACAGGCCGCCACGGCGCCGTTTCTGCAAACCGTGTCGCCCGCGGCGATTGCGGGCTACATCGCCTCCGATGCGTTTGATTACAGCGTTGGGGAATGCCAAGGGCAGTTGGCCGGGGTGGTAGCCGTGCGGGATGGCCAGCACCTGTTCCATCTGTTTGTAGACACCGCGTTCCAGCGCAAGGGCTTTGCCGCCCGCCTGTGGGTCCATGCGCAGCAGCGTGCGCTGGCGCGTGGCAACACGCAGGGCTTTACCGTGAATTCCACACCTTTCGCCCTGCCGGTGTACCAGCGCTTGGGTTTTGTGGCCACCGGGCCCGAGGTGCACACGCGCGGCATTGCCTATGTGCCGATGCGGCTGCCAGCGCAGGTTTTATAGGAAAAATGGCCCCTAGCCCCCGCAGAATATGCGCGAGTAGCTATGGTTTGTATAGCAGTTAGGCGGGGCTGAACAGGTCCACACGGTCGGTGATGATGGCGTCGGTACCCAGGTCCATCAGGCGCTGCGCGGCCCAGTCGTCGTTCACCGTGTAGCTCAAAGTGCGGAAGCCCGCGCTCTTGGCCTGGGTCACCGTACTGCTGTCCCAGAGCGCGTGGTTGCACACAATCGCCTGGCAGCCCAGGCTCAGCGCGGTTTCCAGCCAGCCCTTCCACAGCGTGTCCAGCAGCAGGCCCCGGGGCAGGGCGGGTGCGCTGGCCTGGGCACCTTCCAGCGCTTCGGGGTCAAATGAGGTGAGCAGGGGTGGTACCGCCTGGCCCTGCCACAGGCGCGCGGCGTGTTGCGCCACCACTTCGCCCGTGTGGCGCTCGGTGCCGGGTGTGGGTTTGATCTCGATGTTCAAAAAATAGCCGTTGCGGATGCAGTAGGCGGCAATGGCATCCAGCGTGGGCAGGGGCTCCCCCGCGTAGGTGCGGCTGTGCCAGCTGCCAGCGTCCAGTTGCGACAGCGCGCTCCAGGTGTGGTCACCGCCCACGGCGCTTTGGCCCTGGCCCAGCTTGGCGCGTGCGTTGGTGGTGCGCTGCAGGGTGGCGTCGTGCATCAAAAACGGCACACCGTCACTGCTCAGCTTCACATCGCATTCGAACATGCGGTAGCCATGGCTGGCCCCCAGGCGGAAAGCGGCCAGCGTGTTCTCTGGCGCCAGCTTGCCCGCACCGCGGTGCGCCACCCAGCGTGGGTAGGGCCAGGCAGGCAGGTCGGGTGCAGTGGGGTCGCTCATACAGTGTCTACGCGTTTTCCAGTGGTTGCGTCAAAGTGGTGGATGCGGTTGGCACGTGGCGTCACATGCAGCGTCGCGCCCAGCGCGGGAACGGCGGCAGATTCTTCGGTGCGAATGATCAGCAGCTCGTCGGCATCTGCGGCATGCAATTTGTGGGCCCATTTGCCATAGATCAGGCGCTCGGCGCCCAGCATTTCGACGGCCTCCACCTGCAGCGCCCATCCTGTGGGCGTGATGTCCAGGTGCTCGGGGCGCACGCCGGTGATGAGGCCGGGCTGCGCGTCGGGCGCATTCTTCAGCAGATTCATGGGAGGCGAACCAATGAAGCTGGCCACAAAGGTAGTGGCCGGGCGGGTGTAGACCTCTTCGGGCGTGCCGAACTGTTCCATCACACCGCCGTTCATGACGATCATGCGTTGGGCCAGGGTCATAGCCTCCACCTGGTCGTGGGTCACAAACAGGCTGGTGATGCCGAGTTCGCGGTGCAGCTTCTGGATCTCCAGCCGGGTCTGGGCGCGCAGCTTGGCGTCCAGGTTGGAGAGGGGCTCGTCAAACAAAAACACCTGGGGCTGGCGCACGATGGCACGGCCCATGGCCACGCGCTGGCGCTGGCCGCCCGACAGGGCCTTGGGCTTGCGCTCCAGAAACGGTGCCAGTTCCAGAATCTTGGCCGCCTTGTCCACGCGGCGCTTGATCTCGTCCATGGGCACGTTGGCAATCTTCAGGCCGTAGGCCATGTTCTCGAACACGCTCATGTGCGGGTAGAGCGCGTAGTTCTGGAACACCATGGCGATGTCCCGGTCCGATGGTTCCAGGTCGTTCACCACCCGGCCACCGATCGAAATCTGGCCGTCGCTGATTTCTTCGAGCCCGGCCACCATGCGCAGGAGCGTGGACTTGCCGCAGCCGCTGGGGCCGACGATGACGATGAATTCGCCATCGGCAATCTGTGCGTTCACGCCGTGGATGACCTGGTTGGCCGATTTGCCACTGCCGTAGCGCTTGATGACGTTGTTGAGTGCTATGGATGCCATTTATTTTTCCGACTATTTTTCGGTATCGACCAGGCCTTTGACAAACCACTTTTGCATCAGCATGACCACCAGCGCCGGTGGCAGCATGGCCAGCATGGCGGTGGCCATCACGATGTTCCATTCGGTTTGCGCATCACCCCCGGAAATCATCTGCTTGATGCCGATGACGACGGGGTACATGTTTTCTTCGGTGGTGACCAAGAGCGGCCACAGGTACTGGTTCCAGCCGTAGATAAACTGGATCACAAACAGCGCGGCCATGCTGGTGGCCGAGAGCGGCACCAGGATGTCTTTGAAAAAGCGCATGGGCCCTGCGCCGTCCACGCGTGCCGCCTCGGCTAGCTCGTCGGGCACGGTCAGGAAGAACTGGCGGAACAAAAAGGTAGCCGTGGCCGAAGCAATCAGCGGCACGGTGAGGCCCGCATAGCTGTTGAGCATGCCCAGGTCTGCCACCACCTGGTAAGTGGGCCCGATGCGCACCTCCACCGGCAGCATCAGCGTGACAAAGATGGCCCAGAAAAACGCCATGCGAAACGGGAACCGGAAGTACACGATGGCAAAGGCCGAGAGCAGCGAGATGGCGATCTTGCCCAGCGCAATCACCATGGCGGTGACAAAGCTCACCACCATCATGCGGCCCACGGATGCGTGGGAGCCGGTACCCGTGCGCTCGCCTGACAGCGCGGTGGCGTAGTTGTCCAGCATATGCGTGCCGGGCAGCAGCGGCATGGGGACTTGCACCACGGCTTCTGTGGTGTGGGTGGAAGCCACAAAGGTGATGTAGATCGGGAATGCCACGATCAGCACCCCCAGCAGCAGGATCACGTGCGCGAGGATGCCCAGGGTGAGCCGTCGTTCAACCATGTTCAGTAGCTCACTTTCTTTTCGACAAAGCGGAACTGCACCACGGTGAGCGCCACCACGATGACCATCAGCACCACGCTCTGGGCCGCGGAGCCGCCCAGGTCCATGGCCTTGAAGCCGTCGAAGTAGACCTTGTAGACCAGAATGGCCGTGTCCTTGCCGGGGCCGCCCTTGGTGGCCGCGTCCACGATGGCGAAGGTGTCGAAGAAGGCGTAGACGATGTTGATGACCAGCAGGAAGAAGGTGGTGGGCGAGAGTAGCGGGAACTGGATGGTCCAGAACCGACGCCAGGGCCGTGCACCGTCCATGGCAGCGGCTTCGATCAGCGACTTGGGGATGGACTGCAGGCCGGCCAGGAAGAACAGGAAGTTGTAGGACAGCTGCTTCCACACTGCGGCCATCACGATCAACGCCATAGCGTGGGTGCTGTTGAGCAGCGGGTCCCAGCCCACGCCCCATTGACGCAGCCAGTACGACAAGATGCCGATGCTGGGCGAAAACATGAACAGCCACAGCACGCCGGCCACGGCCGGGGCCACGGCGTAGGGCCAGATCAGCAGCGTGCGGTAGATGCCCGAGCCGCGCACCACCCGGTCCGCAAAAATGGCCAGGGTGAGCGAGAGCACCAGACCCAACACAGCCACCAGCGCGGAGAACACGGCGGTGGTTTTGAACGACTCCAGGTAGGACGCGTCATTCCACAGGTTGCGGAAGTTCTCTAGCCCGACAAATTCCACCGACGTGCCAAAGGCATCGCTTTGCTGCACCGACTGCAGCAGGGCCTGGCCGGCGGGCCAAAAGAAGAAGACCGCGATGACCAGCACCTGGGGTGCAATCAGCACCCAGGGCAGCCAGGCGGACTTGAAGAAGACGCGTTTTTCCACTATCGGCAGCTACTTATTTGTTGGCTTTTTCAAAGCGGGCCAGCTGCTCGTCGCCACGGGTGACGATGGCTTCCAGGGCTTCTTTTGCTGTCTTCTTGCCGGCCCACACTTGTTCGAGTTCTTCGTCCTCGATGGCACGAATCTGCACGTAGTTGCCCAGGCGGATGCCGCGCGACTTGTCAGTCACCTTGCGGATCATTTGGGTCACGGCCACATCGGTACCGGGGTTTTCCTTGTAGAAGCCGGACTTTTCGGTCAGCTGGTACGCGGCGGTGGTAACAGGCAGGTAGCCGGTGCGCTTGTGGCTGGCGGATTGCACTTCGGGTTGCGAGATGAAGTCGAAAAACTTGGCGATGCCCTTGTACTCCTCGGGCTTCTTGCCGGCCATGACCCACAGGCTGGCGCCGCCGATCACAGTGTTTTGCGGTGCGCCGGGCACATCCTGGTAGTAGGGCAGGGGGGCCAGGCCGTAGGCGAACTTGGCGTTCTTTTTCACGTTGCCGTAAAAGCCGCTGGAGGTGGTCATCATGGCGCACTCGCCGGACACAAAGCTGGCCTCGGGCACGTTGCCGCGGCCCTTGTAGACAAACAGGCCCTGTTTGGCCATGTTGGCCAGGTTCTCGATGTGGCGCTGGTGCAGCGGGGTGTTCACTTTGAGGCGCGTGTCCGTGCCGCCCAGGCCATTCTGCTTGCTGGCGAATTCCACGTTGTGCCAGGCGGAGAAGCTCTCCAACTGGGTCCAGTTCTGCCAGGAAATGGACAGCGGGCACTTGTGGCCGCTGGCCTTGAGTTTTGCGGCGGCCAGGGCCACTTCGCCCCAGGTGGCGGGTGCTTTCTCAGGATCCAGGCCGGCGGCCTTGAAGGCGTCCTTGTTGTAATAGAACACGGTGGTGGAGCTGTTGAACGGGAAGCTCAGCATCTGGCCATTGGGCGCGGTGTAGTAACCGGCCACGGCGGGGATGTAGACCTTGGGGTCGAACTTGTAGCCCGCGTCCGTCATCACCTTGCCCACGGGCACGATGGCGCCCTTGCTGGCCATCATGGTGGCGGTGCCCACTTCAAACACCTGCAGGATGTGCGGCGCATTGCCCGCGCGGAAGGCGGCCACGGCTGCCGTCATGGATTCGTCATACGTGCCCTTGAAGGTGGGCAGGATGCGGTATTCCTTCTGGCTGGCGTTGAATTCCTTGGCCAGGTCGTTGACCCATTCGCCGTTCACGGCGGTCATGGAGTGCCACCACTGGATGTCCACCTGGGCTTGGGCCAGGCTGGGAACGGAGAACGCGGCTGCGGACACAGCGGCAATGGCAAGGGCTCTGCGGGTGATCGACATGGGGAGGGCTCCTGAATTAAGAATGGCGCGATGCTAGGTGCGGGTCGTGTCAAATTCGTGTCAATTTGATTAAACCCGAGAGACCTTGACCATTTGGTCAGGGGTTTCCACTAGAAAAGCCCGTGAATAGAGGGTGCGTTACCATCTAAGGCCTACCAAAAAACGCCTGTTTTGGGGCTCTTGGCAGCAACTACCCACCCTGATGAACGCACCCACCTCGCTCAATCACCTCCTCAGCGCCGCCAACCCTGGTGCGCATGTGCAAGAACGCATTCGCGAAATCCCGTACAACTACACGTCCTTCTCCGACCGTGAGATCGTGATTCGCCTCCTTGGGTCTCAGAGCTGGGACCTGCTGAACCAGTTGCGCGGTGAGCGCCAGACCGGCCGTTCTGCACGCATGCTGTATGAAGTGTTGGGCGATGTCTGGGTGGTGCAGCGCAACCCCTATTTGCAGGACGACCTGCTGGACAACCCCAAGCGCCGGGGCCAATTGGTGGATGCGCTGAACCACCGCCTGGGTGAGGTAGAAAAACGCCGCACCCCGCAGGCCGACCCTGAGCGGGACGCCATGGTGGGCCAGCTGTTGGTGGCTGCCCGTGCCGCCGTGAAGGCCTTTGACGCTGCTTTTGTGGAAGTGGCTGGGCTGCGCAAAAAGACTCAAAAACTGCTCTACAAGCTGACCGCCAAAGACAACGTCAAGTTCGATGGCCTGAGCCGCGTGAGCCATGTGACCGACGCGACCGACTGGCGCGTGGAATACCCGTTTGTGGTGCTGTGCCCCGATTCGGAAGAAGAAATGGCGCGGCTGGTGAAGGGCTGTATCGACCTGGGTCTGACCATCATCCCGCGTGGGGGTGGCACGGGTTACACCGGCGGCGCCATTCCGCTGACCTGGAAGAGCGCGGTCATCAACACCGAAAAGCTCGAAGCCATGACCGAGGTGGAGATGAAAGTCCTGCCAGGTCTGGACCGTGAAGTCGGCACCGTGTGGAGTGAAGCCGGTGTGGTGACCCAGCGCGTGGCCGATGCGGCCGAGCGTGCGGGCTATGTGTTTGCCGTGGACCCGACCTCGGCCGAGGCGTCTTGCATTGGCGGCAACATCGCCATGAATGCGGGTGGCAAAAAGGCTGTGCTCTGGGGCACGGCGCTGGACAACCTGGCCAGCTGGCGCATGGTGACACCGCAGGCCGAGTGGCTGGAGGTGACCCGCATCAACCACAACATGGGCAAGATCCATGACGTGGACGTGGCCAGCTTCGAGCTGCAGTACTACAAGGCCGATGGCAAAACGCCCATCCGCCAAGAGCGCCTGGACATTCCCGGCGCCACCTTCCGCAAGGAAGGCCTGGGCAAGGACGTGACGGACAAGTTCCTCAGCGGCTTGCCCGGCATTCAGAAAGAGGGCACCGACGGCCTGATCACCAGCGCGCGCTGGGTGGTGCACAAGATGCCGGCCCACACCCGCACCGTGTGCCTGGAGTTCTTTGGCAATGCCCGTGACGCGGTGCCCAGCATCGTGGACATCAAGGACTTCATGTTTGCCGAGCAAAAGCGCAGCGGCGTGCTGCTGGCGGGCTTGGAGCATCTGGACGACCGCTACCTCAAGGCCGTGGGCTACGCCACCAAGAGCAAGCGCGGCGGCTTCCCCAAGATGGTGCTGGTGGGCGATATTGCGGGTGACGACGCCGACGACGTAGCCCGCGTGACCAGCGAAGTGGTGCGCCTGGCCAACAGCCGCAGCGGCGAAGGCTTTGTGGCCGTGAGCGCCGAGGCGCGCAAGAAATTCTGGCTGGACCGCAAGCGCACCGCCGCCATCAGCAAGCACACCAACGCCTTCAAGATCAATGAAGACGTGGTGATCCCGCTGCCGCGCATGGCCGAATACACCGACGGCATCGAGCGCATCAACATCGAACTGAGCCTGCAGAACAAGCTGGCCCTGTGCGATGCCCTGACCGAGTTCTTTGAGCGCAGCGACCTGCCCCTGGGCAAGACCGACGACGCGAATGACATCCCGTCGGCTGAGCTGCTGGAGGACCGCGTGGCGCAGGCGCTGGAGTTGGTGGCGCAGGTGCGCGGCCAGTGGCAGGGTTGGCTCAATGATGTGGAGCCGTTGTTCTCGCAGCTGCAGGACCACACGCTGCGTGCCAGCTGGAAGACCCAGATACGTGCGCCGCTGCAAGACATCTTCACCGGTGCGGCGTTCGAGGCCATCCTGCTGGAGTGCACGGCCATCCACAAGCGCGTGCTCAAAGGCCGTGTATGGGTGGCGCTGCACATGCACGCCGGCGACGGCAATGTGCACACCAACATCCCTGTTAACAGCGATGACTACGACATGCTGCAGGCCGCCCACGGTGCGGTCAAACGCATCATGGCGCTGGCGCGCAGCCTGGATGGCGTGATCTCGGGCGAGCACGGTATCGGTATCACGAAGCTGGAATTTTTGAGCGAAGCCGAGCTGGCCCCCTTCATCGCCTACAAGGCCAAGGTGGACCCCGAAGGGCGCTTCAACAAAGGCAAGTTGCTACGAAATCAGGAGCTGCCTGCGCAACCTGGAAGCGGGTTTGCACCACATTTGACTGAAGATGGTTCGACCATTTATGCCGACCTGACCAACGCCTATACGCCGTCGTTCGGTCTGATGGGCCACGAGTCGCTGATCATGCAGCAGAGCGATATTGGCGCCATTGCCGATTCGGTGAAAGACTGCCTGCGCTGCGGCAAGTGCAAGCCCGTTTGCGCTACCCACGTGCCGCGCGCCAACCTGCTGTACAGCCCGCGCAACAAGATTCTGGCCACGTCCCTGCTGGTGGAGGCCTTCCTCTACGAAGAGCAGACGCGTCGTGGCATCAGCGTGAAGCACTGGGAAGAATTCGAGGACGTGGCCGACCACTGCACGGTATGCCACAAGTGCGAGTCGCCGTGCCCGGTGAAGATCGACTTTGGCGATGTGACCATGAACATGCGCAACCTGTTGCGCAAGATGAACAAGCAGAGCTTCCGCCCGGCGGCAGCCTTTCAGTCCTGGTTCATCGGCACCACCAGCCCCAGCGCCATTGCCGTGGCGCGCACTGCTACCGACCTGAGCTTCAAGGCCCAGCGGCTGGGCAACCGGGTGCTCAATGTGCTGGCCCGCAAGCAGACACAGGCGCCGCCCGCCACGGTGGGGCCTGCCTCGCCTAAAGAGCAGGTGATCCACTTCATCAACAAGAAGATGCCGGGTGGCCTGCCCAAGCGCTCGGCCCGTGCCTTGTTGGACATTGAAGACAAGGACTACGTGCCTATCATCCGCAACCCGCAGACCACCACGGCGGAAACCGAGGCGGTGTTCTATTTCCCTGGCTGCGGCTCGGAGCGCCTGTTCAGCCAGGTGGGCTTGGCCACGCAGGCCATGCTGTGGCATGCCGGTGTGCAAACCGTGCTGCCGCCAGGTTACCTGTGCTGCGGTTACCCGCAAAAGGGTTCGGGCCAGTTCGACAAGGCCGAGAAGATCATTACCGACAACCGCGTGCTGTTCCACCGGGTGGCCAACACGCTGAACTACCTGGACATCAAGACCGTGGTGGTGAGCTGCGGCACCTGCTACGACCAGTTGCAAGGCTACGAGTTTGAGAAGATCTTCCCTGGCTGCCGCATCATGGATATCCATGAGTACCTGCTGGAAAAGAACATCACCTTAGGCGCGGCCGCCGGTGGTGGCTATCTGTACCACGACCCCTGCCACACCCCCATGAAGATGCAGGAGCCCATGAAAACCGTGAAGGCGCTGATGGGCGATGGTGTGGTGGAAAGCAAGCGCTGCTGCGGCGAAAGCGGGGGCCTGGCTTCGTCGCGTCCTGATGTTTCCACCCAGATTCGCTTCCGCAAGGAAGAAGAAATCCGCAAAGGCGAAGCGACGCTGCGCGCGTCGGGCAGCGTGCCAGCCGAACAGAACGTAAAAATTCTGACCTCCTGCCCTAGCTGCCTGATGGGCCTGAACCGCTACCAGGATGACCTCAAGTCGGGTCTGCTGGAGGCCGATTACATCGTGGTCGAGATGGCCAACCAGATTCTGGGCAAAGACTGGATGCCCGAGTACGTGCAAACGGCCAACGCTGGGGGCATTGAACGGGTTCTCGTGTAATCCTCTTGGCGCAGGCTTGAGAATTTGTAAGGGACGCGGCGGCATTTCGACGGATACTCGCCACAGGCCGCAGGTGTAGCGTTGCACAGGCGGAGCGCTGATCCAGGGTTGTGTTGTCGGGGGGGCTCCCATATGTCGAATCGTGCATCGCTGAACCATGTTTACCGCACCGTCTGGAACAGTGCGTTGGGAGCTATGGTGGCCGTGGCTGAAATTGCCACCAGCAGCGGGCGTGCGGCTGCTGGCGCAGGTGGCAGGGTGTTGGTGTGGCCTGCGACGTCTCCTCCGTTGCGGCTGGGGGCGCTTTCGCTAGCCATTGCGGTGGGGTGGATGGGGACCACATCTGTGGTCTTCGCCAACCCAGAAGGCGGTGTGGCTATCGTGGGTACGGCCAATATGGCCACCACGGGCAACCGCCTGGTGGTGACGACCCAAAACGGCGCGGGCACCAACTACTCGGCCATCAACTGGCAAAGTTTCTCCATCCCCACCGGCAGCACCACGCATTTTCAGCAGCCCAATGCGGCCAGCACTTCCATCAACCGGGTGGTGACCAACACCCCATCCTTGCTGTTTGGTACCTTGTCGAGTAACGGCAACCTGGTGCTGGTGAATCAGGCTGGCATTGCCGTGGGCTCAGGGGCCGTGGTGGACACCGCTGGCTTTACCGCGTCGGCCTTGCGCATGTCCGATGCCGACGCGCTGGCAGGGCGCCTACGTTTTGGTGATGACAACACGGCTACCTCGGGCGTGTCGGTGCAGGGCCGCATTCTGGCGCGCAGCGGCGATGTGGTCCTGATTGGCTCTAGCGTGGACACGGGCAAAGACGCGCTCATCGAGGCACCCAATGGCAGCACGATTTTGGCGGCCGGGCAAAAGGTGGAGCTCACCGGCCGCGGCCTGGAAGGCATTTACCTGCAAGTGCAGGCACCTACCGACTCTGCGGTGAACCTGGGCACCCTGAAGGCCGGCGCTGTCGGCGTGTTTGCAGGCACGTTGCGCCATAGCGGCGTGATCCAGGCCACAACCGCCACGCTGGAAGGTGGCAAGGTCGTTCTCAAGGCCGCGGGCGATACCTATGTAAGTGATGACGCCCGCATCGATGCCAGTAGCGCGGCCGGCAAGGGCGGCAGCGTGGCCATTCTGGGTAATCGTGTGGCGGTTACCGATCGCGCAGTCGTAGACGCATCCGGAGCTACCGGTGGCGGCGAGATTCTGGTCGGCGGTGACTACCAGGGCAAGAATGCGCAGGTGCAAAACGCCAAGGTCACTTATGTGGGGGCGAACACCCAGCTGCTGGCCAATGCCCGAACGAACGGCAATGGTGGCAAGGTGATTGTGTGGGCGGATGATGCGACGCGGTATTTCGGCACCATTGGCGCCAATGGCGGTTCGCAGAGTGGGAATGGCGGCACGGTGGAGGTGTCCGGCAAGAAGTTTTTGTCCTACAACGGCACGGTCACCACGAGTGCCGCCAATGGCAAAAAGGGCACGTTGCTGCTGGACCCCACGAATATCTACATTGCAGTGGATCAAGCAACTGCGACTGCCTTGGGCATGGTCGGGACGGACAATTCCGTGGACTTGGCCGGTCCCACGCTATTTTCAACGTTAGGAACCCCAGCAGACTCCCTGTTGACCACGGCCACGCTGGACGCAGCATTGGTGTCAAACAATGTGACGGTCAGCACTTCCAGCAGCGGTGGTGGCGCGGGCAACATCGTGGTGGGGTCCAACGTGACCAAGAGTGCCGGCGCCAGCACTTCGCTGACGCTTCAGGCGGACAACGATATCGTTGTGAACGGCGGCATCAGTATCAGCTCGACATCAACGGCCCATCCGCTGGACGTGGTTTTGACCGCCAGTGGCGCGATTGTGATGAACACCGGTTCTGCCATTACCAGCAAGGGCGGCAATATCACGCTGAGCGGCGTTGGCAACGCCACCAATACCACCGGGGTCAAGCTGACCGGCGCTACCTTGAGCGCGGAGACGGGCAACATCAGCATTACGGGCGCTGGCGTTGCAGGCATTCCCAGCATCAACAGTGGCATTGAAGTGGGTGCGGGCAGTTCCCTGATAACCACCAGCGGCAACATTACCCTCAACGGCACCGGAGGCGCCAGCGGCGGGGTGTACAACAACAAGTACGGCATTTTGTTGCAAGGTGGAACCATCCAGACGGCCGGCGGTGCCATTGCGCTCACGGGTACGGGCGGCAGCAACGGCGCAGGTTCCAACATGGGGGTTTATCTGAATGGGGGTACGGTGAGCGCGACTTCCAGCGGAACCGTGTCCATCACCGGCAATGGCGGAGCTGGCAGCACGGGTGGCTTGAACTACGGTGTCTTGCTTGCGGGTGGTACTTCAGGGCTTTCTGTGTCCTCCACCAACGGCTCGGTCACCATTGATGGCACCGCGACAGGAAATTCCGAAGGGGTGCGTGCGTATGGTTTTGGGCAGGCGGTGAGTGTGACGTCCTCGGGCTCTGCTTCCATCAGCTTCACCGGTGCGGGCTCAGGCGTGGCCTCGCAGAACAGTTTCCAGCTGGACGGCAGCAACGGTGCCGTCACCATCGGGGGCGCGTCCGCTTCGGGCGCCATCAGCTTTGTGGCTGGCGGGGTACTGGAAGACATCGCCATCGGGTCCGGCATCTCGATCAAGAGTACGGGTACCCTGTCGCTCAAGCCTTTGACCGGCAGCACCAGCATCGGAGTGGGCAACGGCGCGGGGACCTTTACGCTGGATGCGACGGAGCTTGGGGCTCTGAGCAACGGGTTTTCAGGCATCACCATCGGCAGTGCTACGCACACGGGTTTGATCTCAGCCGGTACAGCTACATTCAATGACAACCTCACCCTGGAGAGTGGTGGTGGCGTCAGCATCACGGGTGCGTTGGCGTCTGCAGGCAACACCATCACGCTGAAGTTCGGTACCGGTGGCGTGTCTACGGCGGGTGCTGGGGCGGGTGTGACGGCGTCCACCCTGAATCTGCAGGGCGACAGTTTCGCCACGCTGGATGGGTCCAACACCGTCAGCACCTTCAGCGCTGTCAAAACGGGCGGCAACACCAACCAGTTCACCTACTGGAACACCGGAGCCCTGAGTTTGGGCGCCATCACCACGACGGGCGATCTGGAAATCCGCACAGGGGGCGGGGCGCTGACGCAGTCGGCAGCCTTGTCGGTGTCTGGACTCACGACGCTGAACGCCGGCAGCGGCAACATCACGTTGACGAACAGCAGCAACAATTTTGGTTCTGTAGCCATTACCAACGCCGGCGTGGTGAGCCTCAAGGATGCCAATGCGATGACCTTGGCCAGCATGTCGGTAGCCTCCCTCAATGCGCACGCCGTGGGCAACCTCACGCTGGCGGGGTCCATCAGTGCCAGCGCGGCGGGCGATGCTGTTGTGTTGCGCACGGATGGCACGATGGGCAACGCGACGGCCTCCATCACCACGCCCAACGGGCGCTGGTTGGCTTACGTGAAGAGTGTGGGCGGGCACAGCTTTGTCTCTGCCCCCAACTTCAAGCAGTTCAACGCTGCCTATGGCGCCACGGTGCTGGGCACTGGCAATGGCGTGCTGTACGACCCCACAGTGGTGGCGGTGTTGTCCGGCAGTTTGGGCGGATCCATTACCAAGGTCTATGACGGGACGACTTCCATCAGCCTGACCGGGGCCACGCTGGCTTCCCCCACCGGCTTTGCCGAGGCCTTCACCCCGGTGGGCGCGGTGACGCTGTCTGGCACCGGCACGCTGAGCAGCCCCGATATTGGCACCGGCATCTCTACCACGGTGAGCAACGCCACGGTGGACGTCATGGTGGATGCAGGCGGACTGAAGGTGTATGGCTACACGGCCAACACCAGTGGCGCCATTGCCTCCGTGACCAAGGCCGGGTCCACGCTGCAGCCGTTTGCAGGCACCACCACCGCCGATTTCGCCGACAAGTTTGAAAACCTGCTGATCCGGCAGGACACTAAGGACGACAAGGGTAAGGGCACCGACGGGCTAGTGGTGGAGGGTGAAATATGCCGCATCTGAAAACATGGGGTGCGGTGTTTGCTCTGGCTGTGGCCTGCACATCCGCAGCACTGGCACAGCCCGCCGGACAGGTGGAGTTTGCACGTGGCGTGGGCTTTGCCCAATCAGCCGGACAGACGCCGCGCACGCTGGGGCAGGGTCTGGCCCTACAGGCGGGGGATCGCCTGACCACGGCTGAGGGGGCCTACGCCATCGTCAAGCTGCAGGACGGCACGCAGATGACGGTGCGCCCCAACTCTGACATCCTGATCCAGCAGTACGAATACAAACAAAACGCGGAGAACAACAGCCTGGTACTGCAGCTGCTGCGCGGCGGGTTTCGCGCCATTACGGGGCTAATCAACAAAAGCACGCCGGGCGCGGCGCGTGTGATCACGGCCACGGCCACCATTGGTATCCGCGGCACGGACTTTGATGCACGCATTTGCGCCACGGACTGCAAGGCCGAGTCGGCCAAGGTGCCTGACCCGGCCCGCAGCAACATGGTGTTGGCCAGCGCCAAGTTGGTCACCCTGCTGGGTGAGGCCAGCGTGGTGGATGCCACAGGTACCCGGCGCCGTGTGGTGCCCGGCGGCAGTGTGTACCCTGGCGACGTGGTGGAAACCGGTGTGGGTGCTACGGCCGTTTTCGCGTTTCGCGACGAGAGCCGCGTGACCATAGGTGCCAACACCCGCTTCAAGGTCGACAGCTTTGTGTTTGACCAAGCCAGCCCGCGCGAGGGGCGCTTCCTGGTCTCGTTGTTGCAGGGCTCCATGCGGGCGCTGACCGGACTTATCGGTAAGGCCAACCAACGCAATGTGGGTTTCACCACGGCCACGTCCACCATCGGCATTCGCGGAACGGGGCTGGACATGGACTGCTCCAGCGAAGGCAGTTGCAGCTTCTTCACCTGGCTGGGGGCTATTGAAGTCACGCCCAACGGGCAAACTGCCCTGCAGGTGCTGGAAGCCGGCCAGGGCCTGTTTGTGAGCCGCGACGAAGTGCGGGTACTAGCTGCGCCCACGCTGGGCGATTTGCCGCGTCCTGACGAGGTCAAAGTGGATATGCAGCAGCTGTTCTCTGCCGCTGCCTTACCCGAAGGCACGGAAGGCTTGTACGTGTTTGTGCGCGATGGCCATATCGAGATCACCACCGCTTCTGAGGTTCTGCAGCTGGGTCGGGGCGAGGCCGGCTTTGCCGGCGCCAATGGCGACGCAGTGCGCCCCCTGCGTATTCCGTTGTTCCTGGACTTTGACATCATCCCGCGCCCCGATAGCAAGAACCAGCAGCTGCGCGGCGTGCTCAACGACGCCGGTGTGCGTTCCGTTAACCAGTGCCGCGGATGATGCCCATGCCCCAGCTCTCCAAATTTCCGTTGCACGCCCTGTCCCTGGCCTGTGCCGTCCTGTGGCTCGCGCCCTTGGCCGCCAATGCCCAGCAGACGCCGGTTCCCGTGTCTCCTGCGGTCAGCAACCCCAGCTTTGTGATCCGTGGCTTTGACATCGTGGGGGACAACCCGCTGTCGTCCTCGGATGTGTCGCGCATCTTGGCACCCTACCTGCGCAACGACGCCACCATCGAGACGTTGCAAAAAGCCACCCAGGCGCTGGAGGCCGCGCTGAAAGAGCGTGGCTACCTGCTGCACCGCGTGGCACTGCCACCCCAAGAGGTGGGCAACACCGTTACGCTCAACATTGTGAAGTTCGTGATTGGCAAGGTGACGATCGAAGGGCGCGAGCGCTACAGCGAGGCCAACCTGCGCGCCAGCGTGCCCGAGCTGGCCGAGGGCACGGCGCCCAATTTCCAGACGCTGGCGGTGCAAACGGCCATTGCCAACGAGAGCCCAGGCAAGCAGGTGCAGGTGTCTCTCAAGGAGTCGGAGCAACCCGACAAGATCGACGCACGCATTCTGGTCAAGGAAGACAAGCCCTGGTACGTGTCGGTGAACGCCGCCAACACGGGCTCCAAGGCCACCGGCAATGACCGCGTGACGCTGGCCGCAGGCCACGCCAATATTGCGGACCTGGACCATTCGCTGACACTGGCCTTCACCACCTCCATGGAGCGGCCTGACGATGTACGCCAGTACGGGCTGAACTACCGCATCCCCATGTACCGCTGGGGCGGTGTGTTGGGAGCCAACTTCACCCAGTCCGACGTGCTGGGGGACTTTGGTTCCTTCAAGAGCACGGGCGCGGGCCAGACAGCTGGCATCAGTTACAACCACTATCTGGCACCGCAGGGCGGCTTTCGCAGCTACCTGCTGCTGGGCGTAGATGACAAACAGTTCAACGTAACGAAGATCAACGGCGTGCCCCTGGCTGGGCAGACCACACGGCGCAGCCTGCCGCTCACGTTTGGCTACAACGCCCGTCTGGAGTCGGACTTAGCCACCTGGGGCTACAACGCCGATGTGGCTATCAACCTGCCCGGTGGCGACGGCAATGATCTGGCGGCCTACCGCACCGAAGACACCCGCATCAGCACGGCCAGCTGGACCGCCGTGCATGGCGGGGCCAATTACCTGGCGGGACTGGGTGGTGGCTGGCTCTGGGGTGTGCGTGGCCAATTCCAGTACAGCCCGGACGCGCTGATTGCGGGCGAGCAGTTTGGCATTGGTGGTGCTACCTCCGTACGCGGCACGGGCGAGCGCCCCATCTCGGCTGACAGTGGGTTGTCGCTTTCCGGCGAGATCACCACCCCTGAACTGGCCCCGGGCTGGCGTGCGCTGGGCTTTGTGGACGCAGGCTGGCTCAGCAACAACAACCCGAATGCCAACAAGCTGGCATCGGACAATATCGCCAGTGTGGGCTTGGGGGTGCGCTATGTGCGCTCCGGACTCTCGCTGTCGGCCGACTATGGCCGCGTGATCACGGGCAGCGCCTTGCCCGCGAGCAGCGGTACGACCTACCCCCGCGAAGGGGATGACAAATTGCACATCAACCTTACCGCACGTTTTTAAAAGACCATGGCAGGACTCTCTCCCAACTCTCCCACCCCGCAGGCGCTGACGGTGCACGGCCAGTCCCGGGTACTGGAGGTCAGTTTTTCGGACGGCGCGAGCTTTCGCATTCCGTTTGAGCTGATGCGCATCTACTCACCGTCAGCCGAGGTACAGGGCCACGGTCCCGGCCAGGAAACCTTGCAAACTGGCAAGCGCGACGTGCAGCTGGAGGCACTGGACCCGGTGGGCAACTACGCGGTGCAGCCACGCTTTTCCGACGGCCACGACACCGGCATCTACACCTGGGACTACCTGTATTTCCTGGGCTCCCAGGCCGACCGGCTCTGGCAGGAATATGAGGACAAACTCAAGGCCGCCTACACCGAGCGCGATGCGCCCATGGCGGCCAAGGGCGGGCACAGCTGCGCCAGCCATTAAAATTGCTATTGTTTCAGGAGCTGCTCGCGCACATTCTGCGGGGGCTAGAACCATTTTTTATCCATAACCCATGACAAACACCCATTTTGGCTTCAAGACCGTTGATGAATCGGAAAAGGCCAGCCACGTGCGCGGCGTGTTCGATTCGGTTGCGCCCAAGTACGACCTGATGAACGACCTGATGTCGGCGGGCCTGCACCGTGGCTGGAAGGCCTACACCGTGCTGGTGGCCAGCCTGAAAGAGGGCGACCAGGCGCTGGATATCGCAGGCGGCACGGGAGACCTGGCCCTGGCCTTTTCCAAAAAGGTGGGGAAGAGCGGGCTGGTGGTGCACACCGATATCAACGAGGCCATGCTCTCCACGGGCCGCAACCGCTTGCTGGACGCCGGTGTTGTGCTGCCCACGCTGGTGTGCGATGCAGAAAAGTTGCCTTTTCCCGACAACCACTTCAACGTGGTGAGCGTGGCTTTTGGCCTGCGCAATATGACCCACAAGGACTTGGCCCTGGCCGAGATGAACCGCGTGCTGAAACCCGGTGGCAAGCTGCTGGTGCTGGAGTTCTCCAAAGTAGCACCACCATTGGAGAAAGTCTACGACTGGTACTCCTTCAAAGTGCTGCCGCGCCTGGGCAAATTGATCGCAGGGGACGATGCCAGCTACCGCTATCTGGCGGAGTCCATCCGCATGCATCCGGGCCAGCAAGAGCTAAAGACCATGATGCACAAAGTGGGCTTTGGACATGTGGACTATCACAACTTGACTGGCGGCATTGCCGCATTGCATGTTGGAATCAAGTGTTGAGAACAATCATTTTGGAGAAATCATGAAATTGTGGGCTTTGGGTTTGGCGCTGGTGTTGTCCTTGTCGGGCATCAATGCAGAGGCCGCCAAACGCTTGGGCGGCGGCACGTCGTTCGGCAAGCAGTCCAGCAATGTGACACAACGGCAAGCCGCGCCTGCGGCTCCAGCCGCCCCCGCGCAGGGCGTGAACAATGCAGCGGCCAAGCCGGCTCCCGCAGCCCCTGCGCCAGCGGCTGCCCCCAAACGCCCCTGGGGCGCCATGCTGGGTGGCCTGGCCGCCGGCCTGGGGCTGGCATGGCTGGCCAACTCGTTGGGCATGGGTGGAGCGTTTGGCAGCATCCTGATGTTTGGACTCTTGGCCTTGGGTGTGATGATGTTGGTGGGCTGGTTCATGCGCAACCGCAAGCCCGCAGCACCCCAGGCGTCTCCGTTTGCTTTCCAGGGGGCTGGCGCTTCGCCTGCACCGCTGGCCAAACCCTACCGTGCCGAGAACGTGGGCAACGACGCTTCGGCCCGCCCTTGGGAGCGCAATAGCATGGCGTTTGAAGCGCCACAGCAACCACCCCAAGGCGGCTCCATGATCGGCTCCGCCTTGCTGGGTTCGCAAACCTGGGGTGTGCCTGCTGGCTTTGACAGCGAAGGTTTCCTGAAGTCCGCCAAATCCAACTTTGTGACGCTGCAGGCCGCCTGGGACCGCTCGGACATTCCCGCCCTGCGCGCCATGATGACGGACGACATGCTCAAGGAAATTCAGGCCCAGCTATCCGAGCGTGAGACCCACACGGGCGCCGATGCCAACCTGACCGAGGTGGTGATGATCGAAGCCCATCTGCTCGGCATCGAAGAGCTGCCCGACGAGTACATGGCCAGCGTGGAGTTCTCCGGCATGATCCGCGAAGAGCCCTCTGCCGGCCCAAGCCCGTTCCGCGAAGTCTGGAACATGACCAAGTCCAAGTCCGGCGGCAGCGGTTGGCTGGTGGCAGGCGTGCAAGCCCTGCAGTAATAAACGTACCCGGCGTGCGTGCGCGCCGCCACGGGGGTGAGCAATAATCGGGGACTATGGCAACACAGTCCCCATTTTCTATGCTGGAAGGCTTTTTGAAAGCCCTTCCGACCCCTCCCGCTCCCCCCGCGTGGGCCGTTGAAGAAAGCCACCGCCGTGTGGTGCTTCTGCTCAACCATGTGTTGCAGCAAGAACCCCAGGCCATGGAGCGCCTGGCGCGCCAAAAGGGCAGAGTGGTGCTGAGCCAATGGCGCGATTTCACTTTCAAGGTACAGGCCACACCTGCCGGTCTGCTGGACCTGGCGCCGGCCGACGCTACCGCCGACTTGACGCTGGTGATCACCGACGAATCCCCCTTTGCGATTGCCCAGGCCCTGATGCAAGGCGACAAACCCAAGGTGCGCATTGAGGGCGATGTGCAGCTGGCCGCCGAGATCAACTGGCTGGCCGACCATGTGCGCTGGGATGTGGAAGAAGACCTCTCGCGCATTCTGGGTGACGCCCCGGCCCATCTGTTGATGCAAACCGGGCGCACTTTTGCCCAGGCGCTGCAACAGTTCGTGGGCAAGCGCGCTGCGCCGTCTGACACTGCGTCCGGCACTGCCGCATGACCCGTCTGAGCCGCGGCATTTTCATCGTCTGGGTGGCGCTGCGCTACGGGCTGGATGAGTTGGTACTCACCAGTTTCCAGAAACCTTGGTTGCACCTGCTGGCACGCATTGTCTCGATAGGGCGCAAGCTGGACGCTCCGCGTGGCCAGCGCCTGCGTGAGGCGCTGGAGCGCCTAGGCCCCATCTTTGTGAAGTTCGGCCAGGTGCTGTCTACCCGGCGCGACTTGCTACCGCTGGATATTGCCAATGAGCTGGCCAAGCTGCAAGACCGCGTGCCTCCGTTCCCTTCCGATCTGGCCGTGGCCATGGTGGAGCGGGCCTTGGGCCAACGGGTGGACGAGCTGTTTGTGTCGTTTGACCGCACGCCCGTGGCCAGCGCATCCATTGCGCAGGTGCACTTCGCCGTGCTGCGCGACCGCCAGGGCCGTGAGCGCGAGGTGGCCGTCAAGGTGCTGCGCCCCGATATGCTCAAGGTTATCGACAAAGACCTGAGCCTGATGCGCATGATGGCGGGTTGGGTGGAGGGCCTGTCGGCCGACGGCAAGCGCCTGAAGCCGCGCGAGGTGGTGGCCGAGTTCGACAAGTACCTGCACGACGAGCTGGATCTGGTGCGCGAAGCCTCCAGCGCCGCCCAACTGCGCCGCAATATGGAAGGCCTGCAGCTGGTGCTGATTCCCGAGATGCTGTGGGACTACTGCACTACCGATGTGCTGGTGATGGAGCGCATGGTGGGCGTGCCCATCAGCCAGATGGACCGCCTGCGTGCGGCGGGGGTGGATATCTCCAAGCTGGCGCGCGATGGGGTCACCATCTTCTTCACCCAGGTGTTTCGCGATGGTTTTTTCCACGCCGACATGCACCCGGGCAACATCCAGGTCAGCCTGGACCCTGCCACGTTTGGCCGCTATATCTCGCTGGACTTTGGCATCGTGGGCACGCTCACCGAGGTGGACAAGGAATACCTGGCGCAGAACTTCGTGGCCTTCTTCCGGCGCGACTACAAGCGTGTAGCCGAGCTGCACATCGAATCGGGCTGGGTGCCAGCCACTACCCGGGTGGACGAGTTGGAAGCTGCAGTCCGCGCGGTGTGTGAACCCTATTTCGACCGGCCCCTGAAAGAAATTTCTCTCGGCATGGTGCTGATGCGCCTGTTCCAGACCTCGCGCCGCTTCCATGTGGAAATCCAGCCCCAGTTGGTCCTGCTGCAAAAAACCCTGCTCAATATCGAAGGTTTGGGCCGCGAGTTGGACCCCGAGCTGGACCTGTGGGCCACTGCCAAGCCTTTCTTAGAGCAGTGGATGCTGGAGCAGGTCGGTCCGCAAAAGCTTATCAATGAACTCAAGGCCCAAGCCCCGCGCTACGCCAAGCTGATTCCCGAGCTGCCTGCGCTGCTGCACCAGTTTTTGCAGCAACGCGGTACCGACAACAGCCAACTGGTGCAGGAGCTGCTGCTGGAACAAAAGCGTACGAATCGCCTGCTGCAGACCCTGGTGGCCGCGGTGATCGGGTTCGCGCTGGGCATGGTGGTGATGCAGATTGTGGTGCGCGTTGGGGTTTTCTAAGCGCCACATATAATTGAAGGCTTTGCAACTCGATGTCAGAGCCATACTTCCATGCCCATATACGCCTATAAATGCGAGTCCTGCGGGTTTGCCAAGGACGTATTGCAAAAAATCTCCGACGCGCCCCTGCAAGACTGTCCCACCTGCGGGCAATCCACCTTCAAAAAACAGCTGACGGCCGCTGGCTTTCAGCTCAAGGGCTCCGGCTGGTACGTGACCGACTTCAAGGGTGGTAGTGCGCCTGCGACCAGCGTGGCGCCAGCCACCGGCGATAGCGCTGCGGCCCCTGCTGCCAAGACCGATGCCGCGCCCGCCGCAGCCCCGGCAGCAGCCAGCCCCAGCAGCCCCACGCCTGCAGCCACCCCACCCAAATCGACTCCCTGACCCGTCCGCAGAACTGGAAACACCGTGCCCATCAAAAAATACCTGATCACCGGCCTGCTGGTCTGGCTGCCGCTGGCCATCACCGTCTGGGTGATTCTGTGGATGGTCGGCATTCTGGACGGCATCTTTGGTGGGGTCCTGTCCGGCTTCGAGGCTTTGCTGCCGGTGGCCGCCTTGCCGATGATCGACAAGCTGCGCGCCATCCATGGCCTGGGCGTAATTTTGGTAGTGCTGGCGCTGCTGCTCACCGGCGCTCTGGTGTCCAACGTGGCCGGCCGTTGGCTGGTGCGCCAGTGGGACCGCCTGTTCACCAACATCCCCATCGTCAAATCCATCTACAACAGCGTCAAGAAGGTGTCGGACACGCTGTTCTCCAGCAATGGCAATGCGTTTCGCACGGCCTTGCTGATCCAGTACCCGCGTGCGGGCAGTTGGACGATTGCGTTCCAGACCGGAACGCCCAGTGGTGAAGTGCAAAAGCACCTGAACGGCGAGTTCGTCAGCGTGTACGTACCCACCACCCCCAACCCCACCAGCGGCTTCTTTCTGATGCTGCCCAGGGCAGATGTGATCGAACTGGACATGAGCGTGGACGAAGCCCTGACCTATGTGATCTCCATGGGTTCTGTGGCGCCCCAACCAACCCATTAACAACCCGCCGCCCGCGGGGCGGCGAACTGAAAGCAAGCTATGGCCATGCGCTCCCACTATTGCGGTCTTGTGACCGAAGCCCTGCTGGGCGAAACCGTAACCCTGTGTGGTTGGGTGAATCGTCGCCGTGACCACGGTGGTGTGATTTTTGTCGATGTGCGTGACCGCGAAGGTTATGTACAGGTGGTGTGCGACCCCGACCGTGCTGACATGTTCAAGGTGGCCGAAGACATTCGCAACGAATACTGCGTGCAGATCAAAGGCCTGGTGCGTGCGCGCCCCGAGGGCACGACCAACGACAACCTGAAGAGCGGCAAGATTGAAGTGCTGTGCCATGAGCTGACCGTGCTTAACGCCTCCGTCACGCCCCCGTTCCAGATCGACGACGAGAACCTGTCCGAGACCACCCGCCTCACACACCGCGTGCTGGACTTGCGCCGCCCGTACATGCAGAACAACCTGATGTTGCGCTACCGCGTGTCCATGGAAGTGCGCAAGTTCCTCGATGCCAACGGCTTTGTGGACATCGAAACCCCTATGCTCACCAAGAGCACGCCCGAAGGCGCGCGCGACTACCTGGTGCCCAGCCGCGTGCACGACGGCCATTTCTTCGCGCTGCCGCAATCGCCCCAGCTGTTCAAACAGTTGTTGATGGTGGCCGGCTTTGACCGCTACTACCAGATCACCAAGTGCTTCCGTGACGAAGACCTGCGCGCAGACCGCCAGCCCGAGTTCACCCAGATCGATATCGAGACCTCCTTCCTGACCGAGGAAGACATCCGTGACATGTTCCAGGGCATGATCACCACGGTGTTCAAGAACACCATCGGTGTGGACTTGGGCGAGTTCCCGGTCATGACCTACCAGGACGCTGCGCGCCTGTACGGCTCTGACAAACCAGACTTGCGTGTGAACCTGCAGTTTGCAGAGTTGACCGACGTGATGAAGGACGTGGACTTCAAGGTCTTCTCCGGCGCCGCCACCATGAAGGGCGGCCGTGTGGTGGCCCTGCGCGTGCCTGGTGGTTCTAAAGAGGTTGGCGGTATCAGCCGCGGCGAGATCGATGCCTACACCGAGTTCGTCAAGATCTACGGCGCCAAGGGCTTGGCCTACATCCGCGTCAACGAGCTGGCCAAGGGTCGCGATGGTCTGCAAAGCCCCATCGTCAAGAACATCCACGACGGGGCCCTGGCTGCAGTGCTGGAACGCACCGGTGCGCAAGACGGCGATCTGATCTTCTTCGGCGCCGACAAGGAAAAGATCGTCAACGACGCCATTGGCGCCCTGCGCATCAAGATCGGCCATAGCGAATTCGGCAAGAAGAACGGCCTGTTCACTGCTGGCTGGAAGCCCATGTGGGTGGTGGATTTCCCGATGTTCGAATTCGACGAGGAAAACCAGCGCTACACCGCGGTACACCACCCCTTCACCGCGCCCAAGGCCGGCCACGAAGACTGGATGGTCACTGCACCCGAGAAGTGCATCTCGCAGGGCTACGACATGGTCTTGAACGGATGGGAAATGGGTGGCGGTTCCGTCCGTATCCACCGCGCCGACGTTCAGCAGAAGGTGTTCGACGCACTGAAGATCACGCCCGAAGAAGCTCAACTCAAGTTCGGCTTCTTGCTAGATGCGCTGCAGTACGGCGCGCCCCCGCACGGTGGTTTGGCCTTTGGTCTGGACCGCATCGTCACGCTGATGACCGGCGCTGAGTCCATCCGCGACGTGATTGCTTTCCCCAAGACCCAGCGCGCGCAGTGTCTGCTGACGCAAGCCCCCAGCCCGGTGGACGAGAAGCAACTGCGCGAACTGCACATTCGCCTGCGCAATCTGGACGCCGCGAAAGCGGCCTGATCCTACAAGCGCAGCCACGAGGCTGGTGCACAATGAAAGGGCGCTCTGTGAGCGCCCTTTTTGTTTGTCTATGCCCAAACCCTTCAAAATCCCGCAGTCCGTGCTCGTGGTGATTTACACCCCGGCTTGGGACGTGTTGCTGATCCGTCGCACGGAAGCAGACCCCAGCGCTCCGGCGTTCTGGCAATCGGTGACCGGCAGCAAAGACACCCTGGACGAACCGTGGGAGCAGACTGCTGCACGCGAAGTACTGGAGGAAACCGGTCTGGACTGCACACCGGGCAGCGCGCTGGCCCCCCATCTGCATGACTGGGGGTTGGAGAACATTTACAACATCTACCCGCGCTGGCGCCACCGCTATGCACGGGGCGTGACGCACAACCTGGAACGCGTGTTTGGCGTGCAGGTGCCAGATGGTTCGGTGGTGACCTTGAACCCGCGCGAGCACACCGACTACCAGTGGCTGCCGTACGACGCAGCTGCAGACGCCTGTTTTTCTCCCTCGAATGCGGAGGCAATTTTGCAGTTGCCCCACTACGCCAAACAGCGCCTGGGCACCGCGGCATGACCCGGCTGCGCATTGCCACCTACAACATTCACAAAGGCGTGCAGGGCCTGGGGCCCGTGCGCCGGCTGGAGATCCACAACCTGGGCCATGGGGTGGAGCAGCTCGATGCCGATGTGGTTTGCCTGCAAGAGGTGCGCAAGGTGCACCACCGCGAGGCTGCACACTTTGCCCACTGGCCCGAGTTGCCGCAGGCGGATTTTCTGGCACCTGAAGGCTACGAGGCCGTGTACCGCACCAATGCCATCACCCGCCATGGCGAACATGGCAACGCCTTGCTCTCGCGCTGGCCGGTGGTGGCACACCAGCATGAGGACATGTCCGACCACCGCTTTGAGCAGCGCGGGTTGTTGCATGTGGAGCTGCTGATCGAAGGGCGTGCAGTGCACGTGCTGGTGGTGCACCTGGGGCTGATCCGCGGCAGCCGGGTGCGCCAGCTGGGCCAACTGGTGGAGTTCGTTGCGCGCGAGATTCCGCACGATGCGCCGTTGGTGGTGGCGGGCGATTTCAACGATGGTGCTGCGGTGGTGTCGCGCCTGCTTGCGCCTGCGGGCTTGCGGGCCTACACCGTGGGTCGCTATCCCACGTTTCCGTCACGCTTGCCACTGGTGCAGCTGGACCATGTGCTGGCACGTGGTATGGAGCCCGTAGGCATCTCCGTGCCGCACGGCCGCAACTGGTGGCGCATGTCGGACCACCTGCCGCTGATTGCCGAATTTGAGTGGGCGGATGCGCAGTGACCGATGTGCCTTACACACCCGGCCACCACCTGGCGTTGCTGCAGGGCGGTACCGAGTATTTCCCGGCGCTGATTGCCGCCATTGACGCCAGCACGCAAGAGGTGCGGCTGGAGACTTACATCTTCAACTTTGATACGCAGGGGGAGGGCGTTGCCCAGGCCCTGATGCAAGCCGCCCAACGCGGTGTGCAGGTGATGGTGGTGGTGGATGGCGTGGGCACGCCCGAAGTGCCTCTGGCTTGGCGGCAGCGCTGGAACAGTGCGGGCGTGCATTGGCATCGTTTCAAGCCGCTGGGGCGGCTGGGCCTGCTGATCCCGGGGCGCTGGCGCCGCTTGCACCGCAAGCTGGCGGTGGTGGACGGTCGGGTCGCCTTTTGCGGCGGCATCAATGTGCTGGACGATTGGTACGACCCTTATTACGGAAAGCTGGAATCGCCCCGGTTTGACTTTGCCGTGCAGGTGCAAGGGCCGCTGGTGGCCGATGTGCATCGCACTATGCGGCAGTTTTGGGGGCGCTTGCAGGCCACGCGCCAGTTGGAGCGGTTGCAATGGGCGCAGGCCAAGGCCTCGCTGGTTCGCGCCACCCAGGCCACGCGAACGGAGTCCGCCGGGCCGGGTGACGTTGCTGGCTCACCAGCGGCCCTGGTGCTGCGTGACAACGTGCGTAACCGCGCCCGCATCGAGCGGGCCTACCGCAAGGCACTGGGCGCCGCACAGCACGAGGTAATCATTGCCAATGCCTACTTTTTGCCGGGCGGCAAGCTGCGCCGCGCGCTCATGCATGCGGCGCGGCGCGGTGTGCGCGTGTGCCTATTGCTCAACGGCGAGTACGAATATTTCATGCAGTACCACGGCGCTCGCCCGGTCTATGGGGCACTGCTGGAGGCGGGGGTGGAGATCCACGAGTACTCCACTGGCTTTCTGCACGCCAAGGTGGCGGTGGTGGATGGGCAGTGGGCCACGGTCGGGTCGTCCAACCTGGACCCCTTGAGTTTGCTGCTAGCGCGTGAGGCCAATGTGGTGGTACAGGACGCTGCGTTTGCCACCCAGCTGCGCCAAAGCTTGTTGCAGGCCATTGCCCAGCATGGGCGCAAGCTCGAAGGTGCGACCCACGCCCGACGGCCCTTGGGCCAGCGTGCGCTGGACTGGCTGGCCTATGGCCTGATGCGTTTGACTCTCATGCTGACCGGGCGTCGCTATTAAATTAATAGCTGCTAGCGCAATGAATACGGGGGCTAGAGGCTAAAAACCTTATAAATACAGAGCGACCAAAGGCTGGTAACATCGTTCTAACCATGAACACCCAGAGCACCATGAACCCCACCGACGCCGACGAAGGAACCCCGGTTTCCGTCAAGATCCGCGAGCGCATCCAAGCGTCGCGCAAGCGCTTTCACGCCAACGACAACATTGCGCAATTCATCGAACCCGGTGAGCTGGCCCTGCTGCTGGACGAGGTGGAAGACAAGATGAAGGGCGTGCTCAACAGCCTGGTGATCGACATCGAGCACGACCACAACACCGACAACACCGCACGCCGTGTGGCTAAGATGTATGTCAACGAGGTGTTCCGCGGCCGCTATGTGGAAGCGCCCACCATCACCGAGTTTCCCAATGTGGGCCATCTCAACGAACTCATGATCGTGGGCCCCATCATCGTGCGCAGCGCCTGCAGCCATCATTTCTGCCCGGTCATCGGCAAGATCTGGATTGGTGTCATGCCCAACGAGCACACCAACGTGATCGGCCTGTCCAAGTATGCGCGCCTGGCCGAATGGATCATGGGCCGCCCGCAGATCCAGGAAGAAGCCGTGGTGCAGTTGGCTGACCTGATCCAGGAAAAAACCCAGCCCGATGGCTTGGCCATCGTGATGGAAGCCAGCCACTACTGCATGGCCTGGCGCGGCGTGAAGGACATGGACAGCAAGATGATCAACTCGGTCATGCGCGGCGTGTTCCTCAAAGACCCCACTTTGCGCCGTGAATTCCTCTCACTGATTCCCCGGAAAGGATAAAGCCATGTTGGTCCGTTTGCTCTACGCCAGCCGTGCGATCGATTCGCGTCCCGAGGCCATCGAGGCCATCCTGACCCAGTCGCGCCACTACAACCCCACCTGCGGCATCACCGGCATCCTGTGTTATGGCGGTGGCATTTTTCTGCAGGCCATCGAGGGCGGGCGCATGGCGGTGAGCGAGCTGTATGGCCACATCCAGAAAGACGTGCGCCACAAGGACGTGGTGCTGCTGCACTACGAAGAGATCACCGAGCGCCGCTTTGGCGGCTGGACCATGGGCCAGGTGAACATGTCCAAGATCAACACCAACATCCTGCTCAAGTACGCCGAGAAGCCCGAGCTGGACCCGTATTCGGTGTCGGGCAAGGTATCCCTTGCTTTGCTGGAAGAGCTGATGGCCACCGCGTCCATCATCGGTAGAGCGTAGTCTGCGCGGATGCCGGTTAGCGCTTTAGCACTGGTCATTTTTGCCGGCCTGATTCACGCAAGCTGGAACATCGCGGCCAAGAAGGCCGGGGGGGATGCACGCTTTGCCTGCTTCACCGCGCTGGTATTGATGGTGTTCTGGGCCCCTGTCGGCCTGTGGCTGGGCTGGCAGCAGGTGCCCGGTTGGGGCGCTACCGAATGGACCTTTGTGGCCATCAGTGGTGTGCTGCACGTGGTGTATTACGTGGTGCTGCTGCGCGGCTACCGCAAGGCCGATCTCACTGTCGTCTATCCATTGGCGCGGGGCTCTGGGCCTCTGCTCTCGTCACTCGTGGCCATTCTTTTTTTGGGTGAACATATTTCCGCTTTGGGGGGCTTGGGCATCGTTGCTGTGGTGGGCGGCGTGTTTCTGGTGGCTGGTGGCCCCGGGCTGTTCCGCCAGGCGCATGACCCCCTCAAGCGCGTACGCATCCGCAAGGGCATGGTCTATGGCCTGATGACCGGTGTGTTCATCGCCAGTTACACCGTGGTCGATGGCTATGCGGTCAAGGTGCTGCTGCTCTCGCCCATCCTGATCGACTACTTTGGCAACTTTGTGCGGCTGGCATTTTTGCTGCCGCCGGTCCTGCGCGACCGCCCGGCCGCCGCCGCCCTGTGGGCGCAGCAGTGGAAGTACGCGCTCATCGTGGGCATCATCAGCCCCATCTCCTATGTGCTGGTGTTGTACGCCATGCAGGTCGCGCCCATGAGCCATGTGGCGCCCGCACGCGAGGTGTCCATGCTGTTTGCCGCTCTGCTGGGCGGACATTTGCTGGGCGAGGGTGACCGCGTGGCACGCCTGCTGGGCGCCGCCTGTATTGCCATCGGGGTGATGGCACTGGCCTTAGGGTGAGCGTATGAGCCTGCTTGTGGGCTGTGATTTCTCCAGCAGTCCGTCGCGGCGCAAGCAAATTGTGCTGGCGCTAGGTGCACAAGACCGGGGGCGGGTGGTGTTGCAGTCGTTGGTGCGCCTGGATTCTCTCGATGCCTTCTCGGCCTGGCTGACTGTGCCACGCGGCTGGATTGGTGGTTTTGATCTGCCGTTCGGGTTGCCCCGTGAGTTGGTCAACACCTTGGGCTGGCCGCTGGAATGGGAGGCCTGCATTCGCCACTTTGCGTCCTTGCCGCGTGCCGATGTCCGTGACACCTTCGCCGCCTTCTGCGCGGCCCGGCCTGTGGGGGGGAAGTTTGCCCACCGCGCCACGGATGGGCCCGCGGGCTCCAGCCCCTCCATGAAATGGGTCAATCCGCCCGTGGCCTACATGCTGCATGCGGGTGTACCGCGCTTGCTGGATGCCGGCGTGCATCTGCCGGGCCTGCAACCCGCCGTGGCGCCCCATGCTGCGCTGCGCGTGGCGCTGGAGGCCTACCCCGGGTTGCTGGCGCGTGAGGTGCTAGGCGCGCGCAGCTACAAGAGTGACGACGTGGCCAAACAAACCCCGGAACGCCTGATTGCCCGCAAGGATCTGGTTACGGCGCTGGAGATGGGCCAGACGCGCTTGCAGCTGCGCCTCAAGCTCAGCCATGCGCAGCACGATGCGCTGGTAGAGGATGCCTCGGGGGACGCGCTGGACGCCGTGCTGTGCCTGCTGCAAGCCGCCTGGGCGGAACGGCAATTGCAAGCTGGTCATCCCTGCTATGGCCTGCCAGCGGACCTGGACCCTTTGGAGGGCTGGATTTTGACCGCCTGAAGCGAGGCGATTGCTAATGCAACCTCAAGCTGCTTTGGGGGCGACGGTCTCTTCGATCTTGAGCGCCAACTGAGAAATGGCCATGGCTGCGGGGCAGCCTGGCATGCTTTGCAAGAGCAACTGGCGACGCATGATGGCCTGGCGCACAGAGTTGTCGGCCGGAATATCACCCATATGTACCAAGCGCAACTGCTTGCCGTCCTCTGACGTCACAAAGCGGTCCAGCACCTGCTGCAGCTGGGTGGTGATGGCGCGGCCATCACCCAGACGGGCGGTCTGGTTGATCACCATGCGAATGATTTTGCGTTTTTGCTGCCCGGCCAGCACCTTGATGGTGGCATAGGCATCGGTCAGCGAGGTGGGTTCGGGCGTGGCGACCACCAGCACCTCAGAGGCCAGGGAAACCGCAAACAGCACCACATCCGAAATACCGGCACCGGTGTCCAGCAGCACCACGTCGTAGTGCGGAACCAGGCCAGCCATGATACGCAGGAAGTCATCACGTACTTCGGGTGTCAGGCGCGAATACTCGACCATGCCTGAACCGGCCAACAGCACGGAAAAACCGCCGGGCGCGCGGATGATGGCGTCCTCGAGCTTGGCCTTGCCGGTGAACACGTCGTGCAAAGTGATTTTGGGGTAGAGGTTCAGGACCACATCCAGATTGGCCAGCCCCAAGTCGGCATCGAGCACCAGCACGCGGTGCCCGCGTTTGGCCAGAGCCGCGGCCAGGTTGGCCGACACAAAGGTCTTGCCCACGCCGCCTTTGCCACTGGTGACAGCCACGACCTTGCCCAAGGGCTTGAGCGGCACGCTGGTGCTGCCTTCGGCGGACTCGGGGGGATTTAGCACGTCAGACATTAATAGACCCTCTGCATGGTGCCATTGGCGTTACCACCGGAAGCCTCGGTGGCCGCACTTTCGATCCAGGCGGGATCGCCCAGAGACAAATGGCCGAAGAGAAGATTTTTCTCTTCGGCACTTACGTAAACTTCTTGCTGTTGGTCCAGAAGCACTCGGTTGCGTCCTTCTGCTTTTGCGCGGTAGAGCTGCTGGTCGGCGCGCTCGGTCCACAAGGCCGCGGTGGATCGCACCCATTCGGGCGCGAAAGCGCCGCCTATGCTGATGGTTACCTGGATGCTGACACCCGGTGCAATCGCAATCTGCATGGCTTCGATGTTGTGGCGGATGCGCTCCGCCACCACGTTGCCAAACGAGGTGTGGCAGCTGGGCAGCATGACGGAAAATTCTTCTCCACCCAGCCGGGCTACGGTGTCCATGGGGCGCACACAGCCCACCAGGCACTTGGCGATGGCCTGCAGCACCTGGTCACCGGCCTGGTGGCCGTAGGTGTCGTTGACGTTCTTGAAGTGGTCAATGTCCAGCATCAGCAGCAGGGCAGGTTCGCCGGAGCGGGCCACCACGTCAATGGCGCGGTCCACCACCGAGCGGAAATGTCGCCGGTTGGGCAAACCGGTCAGTGGGTCTTTGAGGGACAGCTCACACAAGCCATCAATGATGCCCTGCAGGTAAGCCGTTGCCGAGGCCTCGGGGGCTGGCAGGTTGATGCTTTGGTCATGGTCCAGCAGGGCGCGTGCATCCTCCAACTGCAGTTCTTGCAATTCGATGGAGGAGCGCGATATTTTGGTGACCAAGGCGTTAGGAAATGTGTTGCGAAAGTCTAACAGGAACGGTAATGCCGATGGCAAGTTTTACCCGGCGCTGACGGTGGAGAAAGGCGGCTTTCCGAGGGCATTTCCGAGGTGATTCAATGGCCGCAGACGCTGCAGTGGGGCTGGCGTGGCAGGCGCACCTCGGTCCACTCCATGGCCCGGCCGTTCAGCATCAGCAAGCGGCCGGTCAAGCTGGGTCCCAGGCCCATTAAAAGTTTAAGTGCCTCTGCGGCTTGCACCGCGCCGATGACGCCTACCAGTGGCGCGAACACCCCCATGGTGGAGCACTGGGTTTCCTCGGGATGCTCGTCGGGTGGAAAGGCGCAGGCATAGCAGGGGCTGGCTGTATCGCGCGGGTCGTACACGCTCACTTGCCCATCAAAGCGAATCGCGGCACCTGACACCAGCGGTTTGCACAGTTGCACACAGGCGGCATTGACGGCCTGGCGGGTACGGAAGTTGTCGCAGCAGTCCAGCACCACATCGGCCTGGGCCACCAGCGCCTGCAGCGATGCGGCGTCGGCCGATGCCTGCAGCGGTGTGATTCGGATCTCGGGGTTGAGTGCCCGCAGGGTCGCGGCTGCGGAGTCCACTTTGGGTTGGCCCACGCGTGCGGTGGTGTGGGCAATCTGCCGCTGGAGATTGGTCAGATCGACGGTGTCGGGGTCGACCAGAGTGATGTGACCGACACCTGCGCAGGCCAGGTACATGGCAGCCGGAGAACCCAAGCCCCCGGCCCCAATCACCAGGGCGTGTGCTGCGTTGAGTTTGTCTTGCCCCTCGATGCCAATTTCATCGAGCAGGATGTGGCGCGAATACCGCAGCAGTTCCTGGTCCTGCATGCTGGGTTCAGTTGTCCTTGGGCTCTTCCTTGCGTTCCACAAGGGTTTTGCTGACCATCACGGGTTTGCCCTTGAACTGGTTGATGGCTTGCATCAACTGGAAGTCCTTGTCAGAGCCAAACTCGGGCGGGCGGCGCTCGGCCACTGGCTTGCGGGACTCTTCTTCCAATCGTTTGATGGCGTCCTCACGGGCCTTTTCGCGCGCGGGATCCTTCTTTTCCTCACCCTGGCCGCTGGTCAGGTGCTTCTCCAGGTCGGCTTCGCGCATGCGCAGGGCTGCGTAAGGGCTGCCTTCCTCGGTTTCGTCCACCATCACATCGGGCACGATGCCCTTGGCCTGGATGGAGCGTCCACTAGGGGTGTAGTAGCGCGAGGTGGTGATCTTCACTGCGGCGTTGGGGCAATCATTGAAAGAGTACCCCTGATCGAGGCACAAAGCACTTTGAACAGAGCCTTTTCCAAACGTTTGACTGCCAATAACTGTTGCGCGCTTATGGTCTTGCAATGCTCCAGCAACGATCTCACTCGCCGACGCAGAACCTTCGTTAACCAAAATGATCAAAGGGACCTTTTTAATGTCAGCAGGCAACGTTCTGAGAATATCGGCACTGTCGCGTCTCATATAGTTTTGCGCCATGGCTTTAATGACCTGTTTACTATCAGGTGTCTGCCCATTGGTTGAGACGACCACAGCATTCTCTGGCAAGAATGCGGCTGAAATGGCCACTGCCGCATTCAATAGGCCTCCAGGATCGTTGCGCAGGTCAAGAACCAATCCTTTGATCTTCGGCTCTTGTTTATAGATTTCGTTTATTTTTTTGACAAAGTCTTCGGTAGTACGTTCTTGGAATTGGCTGATGCGGATCCAGGCATAGCCGGATTCAATGACCTTGCCTCGTACCGATTGCTGCTTGATTTCTTCGCGGGTGATGGTCACCGGGAAGGTGCGGTTCTCATCCTTGCGGTAGATGGTCAGCAATACCTTGGTGTTGGGCTCGCCACGCATGCGCTTGACCGCGTCATTGAGCGACAAGCCCTTGACCACGGTATCGTCGATCTTGGTGATCAGGTCGTTGGTCTTGAGGCCAGCGCGAAAGGCTGGGGATCCTTCGATGGGCGACACGACTTTGACTAAGCCATCCTCTTGGGTGATTTCAATGCCGACTCCAATAAATCTGCCAGAAGTGCTCTCTTTGAATTCCTTGAGAGACTTCTTGTCAAAATATTGCGAATGTGGGTCTAGGCTAGACACCATGCCAGCAATGGCGTCTGCAATAAGTTTCTTTTCATCGACTGGCTCGACGTAGTTCGCTTTTACTAAGCCGAATGCAGCGGCCAATTGCTGCAGCTCTTCCAGTGGCAACGGGGCCAGTGTGTTGCGCGCAACGGTTTGCAGTGACACGGTGGTCAGTGCTCCGGCCAGTGCGCCCAAGGCAATCCAGCCCGTAATTTTCAGTTTGTGACCCATATGTATTCCTGTGCCGCACCAATATACACCTTGGAGGTCACTCTTTCGTTCCAGTTCCCCTGCAGCCCCACTATTTCAGTGGGGCTGGTGTGTCAGGCTCAGGCCTTGCCTTGGGAGGCTACGGCTGCTGCGGCCTTGGCGGCAGCTTCCGCATCACCCAGGTAGTAGTGGCGGATGGGCTTCAGGTCGGCGTCCAGCTCGTACACCAGCGGGATGCCGTTGGGGATGTTCACCCCCACGATGTCGTCATCGGAAATGTTGTCCAGGTACTTGATCAGCGCGCGGATGGAGTTGCCGTGGGCGGCCACTACGATGCGTTTGCCGGCCTTGATGGCGGGCGCCATCGATTCGTTCCAGAACGGCAGCACGCGGGCCACGGTGTCTTTCAGGCATTCGGTCAGTGGCACCTGGTCGGGCTGCAGTTTGGCGTAGCGCAGATCACCCCGCTCGCTGCGTGGGTCAGTTGCTTCCAGTGCGGGAGGCGGGGTGTCGTAGCTACGGCGCCACACCAGAACCTGGTTATCGCCGTATTGTTTAGCGGTTTCGCCCTTGTTCAGGCCTTGCAGGGCGCCGTAGTGGCGTTCGTTCAGGCGCCAGCTGTGCACCACGGGCAGCCAGGTACGGTCCATCTCGTCCAGCGTGTGCCACAGGGTGCGGGTCGCGCGCTTGAGCACACTGGTGTAGGCCACATCAAACTCGTAGCCGTCGGCCTTGAGCAGCTTGCCGGCGGTTTTTGCCTGTTCCACGCCCAGGGGTGTCAGGTCCACATCGGTCCAGCCGGTGAAGCGGTTTTCTAGGTTCCAGGTGGATTCGCCGTGGCGTACGAGAACAAGTTTGTACATGGTATGGGTCACAAATCAGTGGGGGGACCGGGCAGAGTGCCCGGCGGCGTACAGCTTGCCATTCTAAAATGGCGGGTTAGCGTGAAGTAACCAACAAGGAACAAAGTGAAATTTATTATCGACAACTGGATGCTGATTTCGATTGCCGTGGCCTCCGGTGCCCTGCTGCTGTGGCCCGTGCTGCAAGGCGCTACGCTGGCGGGTATTGCCCCCACGGCTGCCATTCAGTTGATCAACCGCGAAAAAGCGGTGGTGGTGGATGTGTCTGAGGCGACAGAGTTCGCACAAGGCCACATCGTGGGTTCCAAGAACATTCCCCTGGGTGAGCTGGAAGCCAAGCTGGCCCAGGCGGTGAAGAACAAGACCCTGCCACTCGTGCTGGTGTGTCAGACCGGTGCGCGTTCGGGCCGTGCCGTGGCCATGGCCAAGAAGCTGGGCTACGAGCAGGCCCAATCGCTGGCGGGTGGGCTGAAAGCCTGGAAAGCCGCTAATCTTCCGGTTGAAAAGGCCTAACCAGGCCCCTGCAACCTAGGTAAGAACCATGCAAGCCGTCAAGATGTACACCACCGCCGTCTGCCCCTACTGCGTGCAGGCCAAGCGCATTCTCAAATCCAAAGGGGTCGAGACCATCGAAGAAATTCGGGTGGACGCGCATCCCGAGGAGCGCATGAAGATGATGGAAGTGACCGGGCGCCGTACCGTGCCACAAATTTTCATTGGCCAAACCCATGTGGGCGGCTGTGACGATCTGATGGCGCTGGACGGTCGCGGTGAGTTGCTGCCTTTGCTGGCCGCCGCAGCCTGACATAATTCTCCCCGTTGCGAATTTGCTTCGTAAGCCCGTTTGGCACTCTGCCAGCGGGCTTTGTGTTTATCTAGAGAGACTATTGCCATGGCAGACCAAGATCCCGTTTTCCAAATCCAGCGCGTGTACCTCAAAGAGGCTTCGCTGGAGCAGCCCAATTCACCCGCCATCCTGCTGCAGCAAGAGCAGCCTTCGGTGGACATCCAGCTTGGCGTGGAAGCTGCACCCGTGGCCGAAGGCGTGTACGAGGTCAGCGTGACCGCCACCGTGACTACCAAGATCCAGGACAAGACCGTGTTTTTGGTTGAAGCCAAGCAGGCCGGTATTTTCGAGATCCGCAACCTGGCGCCTGAGCAGCTCAGCCAGATCATGGGCATTGCCTGCCCGCAAATCGTCTACCCCTACCTGCGCGGCAACGTGGCCGACCTGATTCAGCGCGGTGGTTTCCCGCCCGTGCACCTGTCGGAAATCAACTTCCAGGCCATGTACGAGCAGCAGCAGGCGGATTCCGCCGGCGCGCCAGCAGGCAGCCTGCCGCAGTAACGCCAGGGTTTGAGGTCTTTTAGGCCTCTAGCCCTCGTCGATATTGCGCGAGCAGCTATGAAAATCATAGTACTTGGAGCCGGTGCCTGGGGTACTGCGCTGGCCGTGAGCGCCGCCGCCAACCCGCAGGCCGGTCACGCGGTGACCCTATGGGCGCGCGATGCTGCGCTGGTGCAGGGCATGCGCCTGGCCCGGGTGAACCAGCGCTACCTGCCCGGTCACCCCTTGCCCGACAGCCTCTCGCTCAGCAGCCAGCCGCTGGCGGATGTGGTGGCGGGTTTGTCCGCCTTTGACATGGTGGTGGTCGCCACGCCCATGGCTGGACTGCGCGACATGCTGAGCCAGCTGGCCGGTGCGACTGTGCCGGTGGCCTGGTTGTGCAAGGGCTTTGAGGCTTCGGTGCAGGGCCAATTTGGCCTGCTGGGCCACGAGGTGCAGGCGCAGGTGGCGCCCCGGATGCAGGCCGGCGTGCTCAGCGGTCCCAGTTTTGCCCAGGAAGTGGCGTCTGGCCACCCCACGGCACTGGTGGCCGCCAGCGCCCACACCAAGGTGCGCGATGCCCTCGTAGCCGCCTTCCACAGCCCGTCCCTGCGCGTGTATGCCAACGACGATGTGGTGGGCGTGGAAGTGGGGGGCGCCGTGAAGAACGTGCTGGCCATTGCCACAGGCCTGTGCGATGGCCTACAACTGGGCCTGAATGCCCGTGCTGCGCTGATCACGCGCGGCTTGGCAGAAATCTCCCGTCTGGGCTTGGCACTGGGTGCCAAGGCCGATACCTTCATGGGCCTCAGCGGTCTGGGCGATCTGGTGCTGACTGCGACCGGCGACCTCTCGCGCAACCGCAAGGTGGGCCTGGCCCTGGCCCGAGGGCAAAGTTTGTCGGATGCCGTGAATGAATTGGGCCATGTGGCCGAGGGCGTGTACAGCGCGCGCACGGTGCTGCAGCGTGCCCAGCATCTGGGAGTGCCCATGCCCATCACCCACAGCGTGGTGGACTTGCTGGATGGCAAGCTGCAGCCCGCCCAGGCCGTGTCAGCCTTGATGGGGCGTGGGCCGGCGACCGAAGGCGCCTGAACCCGCTGCGTTTTCTCAGGCCTGGCTGGCTTTTACCTTGGCCGCAATGTGGGCCATGGCTTCTTCCACCTGGTCCACCAGCACCAGGCACAGCTCGCCGGGCTTGAGTTGGTCCATGGCGGTGTCGATGGCCAAAAACTCTCCAAATACCTCGGAACGCTTGACGGTGCGCTTGGCATGGACCAAGCCCTCGCGCAGCAGGGCAATCACTTCCCCGTCCTTGCGGCCGCGCTGGCACTGGTCCTCGAACATCACCACCTCGTCAAAGGCATCGCCCAGGATTTCGGTTTGCTGGCGGATGTCCTGGTCGCGCCGGTCGCCCGCGCCGCTGATGACCACGGCACGGCGCGTGGCGGGCATGGCCTGCACCGCCTGTACCAGCGCCAGCATGGCGTCCGGGTTGTGGCCATAGTCGGCAATCACGGTGGCTCCGCGGTAGTTGAACAGGTTGAAGCGGCCTGCTGCGTTGTGGCTGTCGTTGGAGAAGTTCGCCAAGCCCTGGCGAATCGTCGCCCAGTCCTGCCCCAGGGCCCAAGCCGCGGCCACGCTGGCCATGACGTTGTCCACCTGGAAGCCGATGGCGCCATCCAAGGTGATGGGCACATCGGCCAGCGGAATGGACTGCAGCAGGTCACCCTTGGCCGCAATCACATGGCCGCCTTCCACAAACACCACGGCATGCCCCTGGGCACGGTGCGTGGCCATGACGGGGTGGTTCTTGTCTGCGGTGAAGAAGGTGACCGAGCCCTTGCACTTGGCCGCCATGGCCGCCACGATGGGGTCGGCCGCGTTGAGCACGGCGGTGCCCGTGGGCGCCACGTTCTGCACGATGACGCGCTTGAGCACGGCCAGTTCGTTCACCGTGGTGATGTAGTTCAGGCCCAGGTGGTCGCCGCTACCGACGTTGGTGACCACGGCCACATCGCAGCGGTCAAAGGCCAGGCCTTCGCGCAGCACACCACCCCGCGCAGTTTCGAGCACGGCGGCATCCACATCGGGGTGCAGCAGCACGCTGCGTGCGCTCTTGGGGCCGCTGCAGTCGCCGGTGTCGATGGTGTCGCCGTTGACGTACACGCCATCGGTGTTGGTCATGCCCACGCGCAGCCCGCTTTGCGTCAGCAGATGCGAGATCAGCCGCACCGTGGTGGTCTTGCCGTTGGTGCCGGTCACCGCCACGATGGGGATACGGCCATCCTGGCCCTTTTTGAACATGCTGGAAATGATGGCTTCGCCCACCGCGCGGCCCTTGCCAAACGAGGGCGAGAGGTGCATGCGCAGGCCGGGGGCTGCATTCACCTCCACAATGCCACCACCCTGGTCTTCCAGCGGTTGGAGGATGCTGTCGCTCACCACGTCCACACCGCATATGTCCAGGCCCACCATGTGTGCCGCGGCAATGGCGCGCGCGGCCACTTCGGGGTGCACATCGTCGGTTACATCGGTGGCCGAGCCGCCGGTGGACAGGTTGGCGTTGTTGCGCAGGTTCACGCGCTGGCCCTTGGCAGGCACCGAATCGGCCGTCAGTCCCTGGGTGGCCAGGCAGGCATGGGCGATTTCGTCAAAACGAATTTTGGTGAGCGAGGTGGCGTGGCCTGAGCCGCGCTTGGGGTCCAGGTTGACCTGCTCCACCAACTGCGCAATGGTGTGCACGCCGTCGCCCAGCACCTTGGGCGGGTCGCGCCGGGCGGCGGCGACCAGCTTGTCGCCAACCACCAGCAGGCGGAAGTCGTTACCGGGCATGAAGCGCTCGACCAGGATGTCATCGCGGAACTCGCGGGCCGTGGTGTAAGCCTTGCGCAGTTGCGCTTCGGTGGTGATGTTCACCGTCACGCCCTTGCCCTGGTTGCCGTCATTGGGCTTCACCACCACGGGCAGGCCAATCTCTTGCGCAGCCTTCCAGGCGTCGTCCGCATCGGTGACGGCACGGCCACCGGGCACGGGCACGCCGGCCGCTGCAAGCAGCTTCTTGGTCAACTCTTTGTCTTGCGCAATGGCTTCGGCAATGGCGCTGGTAGCGTCCATTTCGGCTGCCTGGATGCGGCGCTGTTTGCTGCCCCATCCCAGGCGCACCATGCTGCCTTCGGTCATGCGGCTGTAGGGAATGCCGCGTGCCACCGCGGCATCCACGATGGAGCCGGTGCTGGGCCCCAGGCGCACGTCTTCATCCAGCTCTCGCAGTTGGTCCAGTGCGGCACGCAGGTCAAAGGGTTTGTCTTCCAGCGCGGCCTGGCACAGCTGCTGGGCCAGCGCCATGGCCAGTTTGCCGACTTCCTCTTCGCTGTACTCCACCACCACCTGGTAGATGCAGGCTTCCAGCGTGGGTGTGGTGCAGCTGAAGGTGACCGGGCAGCCCGCCTGGGCCTGTAGGCCCAGTGCCGCTAATTCGAGTACGCGCGCCATCGGGATATGGTCGTCGTGGCCGGTGGACTGGAAGGGGCTGATCTCGGGGAAGCGTGCACGCAGGCGGACTTCGAACCCTTGCAGGTTGTCGATCGAGCATTCCTCGGGGCGGCACTCCACCACCGACTGGATGGCCGTGTGGTGGCTCCACAGATTGGGGCCGCGCAGTGCGCGGATGCGGGTGACTTCCATGGTGGTGCTCAGTAGGGAGTTTTCTTGGGGCTGGAGTCAAAGGTGCGCAAACCTGCACCAATCAACTCCACGGGGATGTTTAGCGCCCAGGCGGCGGCCGTGGCGGCCATCACCAGCTCGGGCTGGGCTGCCTTGGCGGGTTTGAGCGAGGACAGGGGCAACAGCGCGATTTCTTCGGCACCCTGGGCCAGCACGATTTCGCCATTGCGCAGGAATACCACGCGTTCGCCGGCCGCCTGATGGGCTGCCAGTGCCGGTTGGGTCGCATCAATAGCATAGAAAATGACCTTGCCGTCGCACAGTTCGGCCATCTCCACGACCTGTGGGTCGCTGGCGTTGAGCACGGCGGTGCCCGTAGGCAGGATCACATCCACCTGCGTGCGGGCTACCTTGAAGGTTTGCTCGGCGTCCAAAATGTCAAAGTCTTTGAGCGAGGGCGTCCACTTGGCATCGGTCACCACGCCCACGGCGCATTTGTCGTAGGCCATGCCTTCGCCCAAAATCATCTGGCTGCTGTTTTCAAACACGGCGGCTTGCACCGAGCGGTTAATGAGCAGGCGTTGGCTGGGTTCCCAGTGCGCGCAGTCGGTGGCCAGCACCTGGCGGCCATCCAGGTACAGGCCTTCGCTGCAGGCCAGGCCCACATGTTTGCCACTGATGTGCACCAGCCAGGCCACCAGGCGCGCCAGACGGCCGGTGTTTTGCGTGCCCGTGATGCCGACCACGGGGATGCGGCCATCGGCCTCGGGAGCGAACAAATGCGCCACGATGGCCTTGCCCACGGGGCGGCTGTGGCCCTCAGCGGGCTTGATGTGCGCAAGCAGGCCGGGGCTGGCGTTGACCTCAATCACCGCGCCTTGCTGGCTGCGGATGGGTTTGGAAATGTCTTCCATCACCATGTCGATACCCGCAATGTCCAGGCCCACCACGCGGGCGGCCAGGGCGGCGATAGCTGCCACGCTGGGGTGCATCTGGTCGGTCACGTCGCAGGCCACGTTGCCATTGCGCTGGATCAGCACACGGCGGTCTTTGGCGGGCACGGATTGGGCAGTCAGGCCTACACGCTCCAGTTCCAGCGCCACTTCAGGGTTGTCGCGCAGGTCGATCAGGTTGAGGGGCGCATCCTCACCCGTGCCTCGGCGCGGGTCGGTGTTGAGCTGCTGGTCCACCAGCGTGGTCACGCTGGACACGCCATCGCCCACCACCCAGGCCGATTCGCCACGGGCCGCGGCCACCACCTGTTTGCCCACCACCAGCAGGCGGTGTTCGTTGCCAGGGATGAATTTTTCAACGATGACGCTGCCACCGCTTTGCTGCTTGGCCACGTGAAAGGCGGCCACCACACTGGTCTCGTCCATGAGTTCCAGCGAGACACCACGGCCATGGTTGCCGTCGTAGGGTTTGATGGCCACGGGCATGCCGATGTCCTGCGCGGCTTCCCAGGCGGCTTCGGGCGAATTGACCAGTGCGCCTTCGGGTACGGGCACACCACAGGACTTGAGCAGACTTTTGGTGAGGTCCTTGTCGCTGGCGATTTCTTCGGCAATGGCACTGGTCTGGTCGGTCTCGGCGGTCCAGATGCGGCGCTGCGCATGGCCATAGCCCAGCTGCACCAGGTTGCCTTCGGTCAGGCGGATCGACGGAATGCGCCGGTCGGTGGCCGCATCGACGATATTGGAGGTGCTGGGCCCCAGGCACAGGGAGTCCACCTGATCGCGCAGAGTGGTCAGTTGGGCGTCCAGGTCATAGACCGTGTCGTTGATGGCGGCCATGACCAGGTCACGCGCTACTACCAAGGCCTGGCGGCCCACTTGCTCTTGGCGGGTGCGAAACGCTACCTTGTAGATGCCGCGCTGGGAGGTCTGACGCGCCTTGCCAAAGCCGGTTTGCATGCCGGCCAGGTTTTGGATTTCCAGGGAGACATGTTCGAGGATGTGGGCGGCCCAGGTGCCTTCGCGCAGCCGCTCCAGAAAGCCACCACGCACTCCAGGGCTACAGTGGTGTTCGATCAGGCCGGGCAGCCAGGCGGTGATGCGCTCGTAGAAGCCGGGCAGGGTGTTGGAGGGGAAATCCTCCAGCTCACCAATGTCGACCCAGGCCTCGATGACGGGCCGGTAGGTCCAGATATTGGGACCGCGCAGGTAGGTCACCCGCAGAATTTCAATGTTTTTCTTGGCTGTCATGGCTTGCTGTGGAGGGGGCGGTCCACCATTGTTACGCTGTGTGCGTTGTGTATTCTCGCTCACCCGGCGTTGGCGGGGTGGGCACACTGGTGGCAGGGCGTAATATCGTCAGGCTGACGTCGGGAGGGCCCTGGGGCCTGTAATCCCCCGCATTTTTGAATAAAAACCTATCCGTTGTTGTTAATGACCACTGAAGCACTGGCTGCTCCCCTGCCGTTTGGCGAGATTTCCCCGCTGTGGCGCGACGAGGTGCAACTGCAGCTCCGATCCCAAGAGAACGTATTGGCCTCGCTGGAGGTTGACCTTGACCAGCAACTGCGCTTCGTCAAGGGCCTGGTGGTGGTCACCAACCAGCGTCTGCTAAGCCGATCGGGCTCCCAGGGCGTCTGGCAGGCCTGGGATTTGCAACCCGGCCAAAGCCTGCACCACCACGACCACGCGGGCGTGGGGCATCTGGACCTGCTGAACCCAATGGGTTTGTTGGGCACCTGGCGCTTTACGCTGGGGCAGAACCTGCAGGCGATCCGCCTGGTGGACCAATTTCAGGCGCAACTCGAAAGTACCGTGTCGGGCCGCCCCTTGGCCCAGGCGTTGACGCAGGTCTGCCCCAGCTGCAAGGCCCCGCTGGAGCCGGACCAAGAAGAGTGCCCGGTCTGTACCAAGGTGGTCCACACCCCGCCCAGCACCTGGACGCTGTTTCGCCTGTGGCGCTTTGCCAAGCCCTACCGCGGGCAATTGCTGCTGGGTTTCGTGCTGACCCTGCTGGGTACGGCGGCCAACCTGGTGCCGCCCTACCTGACCATGCCACTCATGGACAACGTGCTAATCCCGTTCCAAAACGGGCAGACTATCGACCCCATGCTGGTCACCATGTACATGGGCGGGTTGCTGGGCTCCGCGCTGGCGGCCTGGGTGCTGAGTTGGGCCAAGACCTACATCCTGGCGCTGGTGTCCGAGCGCATTGGCGCGGACCTGCGCACCACCACCTACGAACACCTGCTGCGCCTCTCGCTGGAATATTTTGGCGGCAAGCGCACGGGTGATCTGATGTCGCGCATTGGCAGCGAGAGTGACCGCATCTGCGTGTTCCTCTCGCTGCATCTTCTGGACTTTGCGACCGACGTGATCATGCTCACGATGACGGCGCTGATTCTGTTCTCCATCAATCCCTGGCTGGCCTTGGTGACGCTGGTGCCGCTGCCCTTCATCGCCTGGATGATCCACTTTGTGCGCGACCGCCTGCGTACCGGCTTCGAGAAGATTGACCGTGTCTGGGGTGAGGTGACTAACGTGCTGGCAGACACCATTCCGGGCATCCGCGTGGTCAAGGCCTTTGCGCAGGAGCGACGCGAGGCCAACCGCTTCCGCGAAGCCAACAAACACAACTTGGCGGTGAACGACCGCATCAACAAGATCTGGTCACTGTTCTCCCCCAGCGTGTCGTTTCTGACCGAACTGGGCCTGCTGGTGGTGTGGGCCTTTGGCATCTGGCAGGTGTCCAAGGGACAGATCACCGTGGGCGTGCTCACCGCCTTCATTGCCTATATCAGCCGCTTCTATGGCCGGCTGGATTCCATGAGCCGCATTGTCTCGGTCACGCAAAAGTCGGCCTCAGCGGCCAAACGCATTTTTGACATCCTGGACCATGTGTCCAGCGTACCCGAGCCCGTGAACCCCGTGCCCATGGGCAAGGTACAGGGCAGCATTGAGGTGCGCGATGTGGGCTTCCGCTACGGCAACCGCGAGGTGAACCGCGGCATCAGTCTCAAGATTGCGCCCGGCGAGATGATTGGCCTGGTGGGCCACAGCGGATCGGGCAAGAGCACGCTGGTCAACCTGATTTGCCGCTTCTACGATGTGTCCGAGGGTGCGATTCTGGTGGACGGGGTGGATATTCGTTCCTTCGCGATTTCGGACTACCGCCAGAACATTGGCCTGGTGCTGCAGGAGCCGTTTTTGTTCTTCGGCACCATTGCCGACAACATCGCCTATGGCAAGCCCGATGCCACACGGGCACAGATCATTGCTGCGGCCCGTGCCGCCCATGCGCACGAGTTCATCCTGCGCCTGCCCCAGGGCTACGACTCCATGGTGGGCGAGCGGGGTCAGGGCCTCTCGGGCGGGGAGCGCCAGCGCATCTCGATTGCGCGTGCGCTGTTGATTGACCCGCGCATTTTGATTCTGGACGAGGCCACCTCGTCGGTGGACTCCGAGACCGAGAAGGAAATCCAGAAGGCGCTGGAGAACCTGGTGCAAGGCCGCACGACCATCGCCATTGCCCACCGCTTGTCTACATTGCACCGGGCTGACCGCCTGGTGGTGCTGGACCGCGGACGGGTGGTGGAAGAGGGCACGCACGACGCGCTGATGGCGGCCGAAGGGGCCTACTTCAACCTCTACCAGGCGCAGGCGCGCAATATGGACATGGATATGGATGACGTGAAATGAGTGCTTTGACTTCCATCACCACCACGCGCTTCAGCCTGGAGCGCACATCATTTGGCAAGCTGGTGCTGACCAATGCGGCGGGCGAACGCTTTGAAGGCGTGGTGCCGGTGCGCGCCTTCCCCATCCAGTCGCCCGACGACGGCATTTCGCTGGTGAGCACTGATGGCAAAGAGGTTGCCTGGGTCGATTTATTGGCCGAGGTGCCCGAGCCCGCGCAGGGCCTGATCCGGGCTGAGCTGGCCACGCGGGAGTTCATGCCGGTGATTGAGCGCATTGTCTCGGTCACCAGCTATTCCACCCCTTGCACCTGGGCCGTGAAGACGGACCGGGGCGACACCGAGTTTGTGCTGCGTGGCGATGAAGATATCCGCCGCATTGGCAAGGAACACGCGCTGTTGATTGCCGATGCGCATGGCATTCAGTACCTGGTGCGCGACCAGTTTGCGCTGGACGCGCACAGCAAACGGGTGCTGGACCGGTTCCTGTAAACCGACCCTGTTACCTACACCTCCAGGTTGTCGATGAGTCGCGTGGTGCCCAGTCGCGCGGCGGCTAGTACTACCAGCGCATCACCGGCTTGCGGCGCTTGCAGGTCGGCCTGGCGGCGCACGGCCACATAGTCGGGCAACCAGCCCGCGCTGCGCAGGGCGTTCATGCCTTCGGCCTCCAGGCGGGCCACATCTTTCTCTCCCGCGCGCAGGGCCGCCACAATTTTCTTCAGCGTGGCGGACAGCAGCAGCGCTTCCTCGCGCTGCGCGGGGCTCAGGTAGCCATTGCGGCTGGACAGGGCCAGTCCCGCCTCGTTGCGTTGGGTTTCGCCGCCCACCACATCAATGGGCAAGGCGAATTGCTTGACCATGTTGCGGATCACCATGAGCTGCTGGTAGTCCTTCTTGCCAAACAGCGCCGTGCGCGCCTGCGTGCAGGCCAGCAGCTTCATGACGACCGTGCACACGCCAATGAAAAAACCGGGGCGGAAGTGGCCTTCCAGAATGTCGGCCAGCTCGGTGGGCGGGTGCATCTTGAAGGTCTGTGGCTGGGGGTAGAGCTCCGCCTCTTTGGGGGCGAACACGATGTCGCAGCCCGCAGCTTCCAACTGGGCACAGTCGGCCTCCAGCGTGCGCGGGTAGGTGTCAAAGTCTTCGTGCGGCGCGAACTGCAGGCGGTTGACAAAGATGGTGCTGACCGTCACGTCGCCCAGCGGCTTGGCCTGGCGCACCAGCGCCAGGTGGCCCGCATGCAGATTGCCCATGGTGGGCACCACGGCAGGGTGGCGGTATTGGTTCAGGGCCGCGCGCAGGTCGGCAATGGTGTGGAGGAGTTGCATAGGCGTGTGTTCACCAAGCGTGAAGAGAATCGTCGGGGAAACTGCCGTTCTTCACGGCGGCCACATAGGCTTCCATGGCACCGCGGATGCTGGTGGCATCAAGCATGAAGTTGCGTACGAACTTGGGGTTCTTGCCGAGGTTCACGCCCAGCATGTCGTGCAGCACCAGCACCTGGCCGGCCGTGCCCTTGCCAGCACCAATGCCAATGGTGGCGCAGTGGGGCAGTTCTTTGGTGAGTTCTGCGGACAGCGGTGCGGGCACCATTTCCAGCACCACCATGGTGGCACCAGCGTCTTGCAGCGCCAGGGCATGTTTCTTCATCTGCTCGGAGGCCACATCACCGCGGCCCTGCACACGGTAGCCGCCCAGGGCATGCACGGTTTGTGGCGTCAGGCCCAGGTGGGCGCAGACGGGAATGCCGCGTTCCACCAAAAAGTGCACCACCTCGGTGGTCCAGCCGCCGCCCTCTAACTTGACCATGTGGGCGCCGGCCTGCATGAGCACGCTGGCGCTGCGGATGGCTTGTTCCTTGGATTCCTGGTAGCTGCCAAACGGCAGGTCACCAATCAGCCAGGCGGTGCCCTGGGCGCGGCGCAGGCCGCGTGCCACGCTTTCGGTGTGGTAGGCCATGTCTTGCAGGCTCACGCCCACGGTGCTGTGCAGCCCCTGGCAGACCATGCCCAGCGAGTCACCGACCAGAATGCATTCGACACCTGCGGCATCGGCTACGGCGGCAAAGGTGGCGTCGTAGGCGGTGAGCATGGTGATTTTTTCGCCGCGCGTGTGCATTTCCTGGATGCGTGGCAGGCTGATGGGTTTGCGCGTCGCCATGGGCGAGGCCGGGGGCAGTGTGCCGTAGGGGGACGCAGCGGCAGACGCATTGCCAGCAGGTTCTTGGGCCATGGGAGGGGACTCCATCAACAGGGTTGGGGTGCTTGCGGCCCGAATACTAACCGCATCGCGCGGCAGGGGCTTTTTGGGAGATCAGGTCGGCGAGTACGCCAGGCGCACGTAAATCGGGGCAAATGCCTCGGCCTGGGTGATCTCGATCAGGGTTTCCTTGGCCAGCTCCAGCAGGGCGATGAAGGTCACCACCAGCACGGGCGACCCCTGGCTGGGGTCGAACAGGTCTTCAAAACCGACAAAGCGGCGACCTTGCAGGCGTTTGAGCACGATGCTCATGTGCTCACGCACCGAGAGCTCTTCGCGGCTGATCTTGTGGTGCTGTACCAGCTTGGCCCGTTTGAGGATGTCGCGCCAGGCCTCTTGCAGGTCCACCAGGTGCACGTCGGGGAAGCGCGGCTGCAGGCTTTGCTCGATAAACACCTCGGCCTTCAGGAAATCTCGGCCAAATTGGGGGATAGCGTTCAGGCGGGCCGCGGCCAGCTTCATCTGCTCGTATTCCAGCAGGCGGCGTACCAGCTCGGCGCGTGGGTCTTCGGCCTCTTCGCCCTCGGCCACCTTTTTGGGCGGCAGCAGCATGCGTGACTTGATCTCAATCAGCATCGCCGCCATCAGCAGGTACTCGGCCGCCAGCTCCAGGTTGTGCTTGCGGATCTGGTCCACGTAGACCAGATACTGCTTGGTCACGCTGAGCATCGGGATGTCCAGAATATTGAAGTTCTGCTTGCGGATCAGGTACAGCAGCAAGTCCAGCGGGCCTTCGAAGGCCTCCAGAAACACCTCCAGCGCGTCTGGCGGGATGTACAAATCCTGTGGCATCGCAAACAGCGGCTCGCCGTACAGGCGCGCCAGCGCCACCCGGTCTACCACCTCGGGCATGACCGCAATGGCGGCAGTATCCGTGCCGCTATCCGCAGGGGTGGTACTCATGGCTTGCTATGGATTTGAGAGCTACCCGCGCAATATTTACGGGGGCTTGAGGCCAATTTGATAATTATTTGGCGTCAGTTTGGTAGACGTAGGGCTTTTGCTCCACGCGGGCCTCACCGTATTCCTTCACCGCGTTGCGGTCGATCTTCTTGTCCCACAGCAGGGCGCGGCCCTGGCGCTGCTCGGCTTCCAGTGTGGGCTTGGCCACTTTCAGGTGGTCAATGAACTGGGTGACTTCGGATTGGTAATCGGGGCGGCGGAAAATGCTCATGGGGGTGTCCTCGTTGCAGCCATTTTAGCTGCGGCGCAACAAGCCCTGGGGCCCTGACTGGCCCCGCCAATGCCGTTATCCTTGCCGTCCTATGACCTATTTCGACTTTAGCCCTACCGAGATTGCCACCCTGGCCCAGGCCGATGTGGCCCGTGCCCTGCTGGAGGACGTGGGGGCTGGTGACCTGACCGCAGCCCTTATCGACCCCACGCGCCGCGCCCGCGCCCGCGTGCTGGCGCGCGAGTCGGCGGTTATCTGCGGCGAAGCCTGGGCCACCGCGGCGGTGCGGGCGCTGGACCCCAGCGCCGCCATCGTCTGGCATGTGCGCGAAGGCCAGCGCTGCTATGGCGACCAGGTGGTGATGGAGATCGAGGGCAACGCCCAGGCGCTGCTGACGGCCGAACGCACGGCGCTGAATTTTTTGCAGCTGCTGAGCGCCGTGGCCACCAAGACTGCCACTTTTGTCAGCGCGGTCGAATCGGTACCCGGCAACCGCGCCGCCATTGTGGACACGCGCAAAACCCTGCCCGGCCTGCGCTTGGCGCAGAAGTACGCAGTGCGCGCGGGCGGCGGTACCAACCACCGCATCGGCCTGTTTGACGCCGTGCTGATCAAGGAAAACCATATCGCCGCGGCCGGTGGGGTTACCGCCGCACTGCAGCGCGCCAACCAGCTGGCCCAAAGTGCCAAGTTCATCGAGGTGGAGGTGGAAACCCTGGAGCAGCTGCGCGAGGCGCTGGACTGCGGCGCCAAGATGGTGCTGCTGGACAACATGACGCTGGCGCACCTGGTGCAGGCTGTGGCGCTGAACGCTGGGCGTGCGATTCTGGAAGTGTCGGGTGGCGTGAGCCTGGACACCGTGCGTGCCATTGCCGCCACGGGTGTGGACCGCATCTCCATCGGTGGGCTGACCAAAGACGTGAAGGCCACCGACTTCTCCATGCGCTTTGAGGAGCTGTGATGTCTGCCACCGATGTAATTGACGTCGAATACGAGCAACCCGCCTGCAGCACCCAGCACGCCTGGGCGCGCGTGCCGGTGGAGCCCACGCCCGCGCAGCGCGTGGCGCTGAAGGACAGGATCAAGCGCCTGCTCAAGGAAAAGAATGCAGTGATGGTGTCGCACTACTATGTGCACCCGGACCTGCAGGACTTGGCCGAGGAAACGGGTGGCTTGGTGAGTGACTCGCTGGAGATGGCCCGCTTTGGCCGTGACCATAGCGCCCAGACGCTGGTGGTCTCGGGCGTGAAGTTCATGGGAGAGACCAGCAAGATTTTGTCGCCGCACAAGACCGTGCTGATGCCCGACCTGGACGCCACGTGTTCGCTGGACCTGGGCTGCCCCATCACCGAATTCAATGCGTTTTGCGACGCCCACCCGGACCGCACGGTGGTGGTCTACGCCAACACCAGCGCCGAGGTGAAAGCCCGCGCCGATTGGCTGGTGACCAGCAGCTGTGCACTCGACATCGTGCGTGCGCTCAAGGACAAGGGCCAGAAAATTCTGTGGGCACCTGACAAGCACCTGGGCGGCTACATCCAGCGCGAGACCGGCGCCGACATGGTGTTCTGGGAAGGCGCCTGCATCGTGCACGACGAGTTCAAGGCCTTTGAGCTGGAAGCGCTGATGAAGGAACACCCCCAGGCCAAAGTGCTGGTGCACCCGGAATCGCCCAAAGAGATTGTGGCCCTGGCCCATGCCGTGGGCTCCACCAGCGGCATTCTCAAGGCCGCGCAGACGCTGGAGGCGGATACCTTCATCGTCGCCACCGACAACGGCATGCTGCACAAGCTGCGCACGCTCAACCCGACCAAGACCTTCATCGAAGCCCCCACGGCCGGCAACAGCGCCACCTGCAAGAGCTGCGCCCATTGCCCGTGGATGGCCATGAACGGCCTGGCTGGCGTGGCCATGGTGCTGGAGCATGGCATCAACGAAATTAAGGTGAACCCGACCCTCATCGAACGCGCGCGCCTGCCCATCGACCGCATGCTGGCCTTCACTGCAGCGCTGAAGAATGGCCAACCCGTGGGCGGGCTGATTCCGAATATTGGCGCGGCGTAACACCGAAGTCTTCCCATGCGTACTCCCTTCATCATGTTGGTGGCATGGCTGGCGACTGCAACCGTGGCCAGCGCGGCGCTGCCGCAAGAGGGCGACGGCAGCCGGCTACTGGTCGGACGCTGGACCTGGACGCGCGCAGACGTCGCCTGCACCGAGGTGTATGACTACCGCGCCGATGGCACTTACAGCGCGCTCAGCGGTGCAGAGAAGACCGAGAGCCGCTACACCATCGCCGCCAAGCCCAACGCCCAAGGTTTTTACAGGCTCGATGCCGAGGTTGTGAAGGACTACGGAGGCCAGGACTGCGCCCAGTCCAGCAGCGACGATACCGGACTCCGGTTCACCAACTACCTGTTCTTTGCACCGTCGGGCCGCCAGTACTGGGCGTGCTACAGCGAATCGAAGGACGACTGCTTTGGCCCGCTGAACCGCGTGGATGCCGACAAGAAGAAATAAGCCGGTACCCCCAGCCGGTGCCTGGGCATTCACAGTCGGGTAATCTCAGCGTTTTAAGCCCCTAGCCCCCACGGAATATGCGTGAGTAGCTATCAAAATCAGAGCAAAAGGACGCACCATGACCGATCTGTCGACCTTCCCCATCACCGCCAAATGGCCCGCCCAGCACCCGGACCGCCTGTAGCTGTACTCCCTGCCCACGCCCAACGGCGTGAAGGTGAGCATTGCGCTGGAAGAACTGGGCCTGCCTTACGAGCCGCACCTGGTGAGCTTCCAGACCAACGACCAGCTCAGCCCCGAATTCATCTCGCTGAACCCCAACAACAAGATCCCCGCCATCATCGACCCCAACGGTCCCGGCGGCCAGCCGCTGCCGCTGTTCGAGTCGGGTGCCATCCTGATCTATCTGGCGGAGAAGACGGGCCAGCTCATGTCCAAAGACCCCGCCAAGCGCTACGAGACCATCCAGTGGGTGATGTTCCAGATGGGTGGCATTGGCCCCATGTTCGGCCAGGTGGGTTTCTTCCACAAATTTGCCGGCAAGGACTTTGAAGACAAGCGCCCGCGCGATCGCTACATTGACGAAAGCAAGCGCCTGCTGGCCGTGCTGGATAAGCGCCTGGCAGGTCGCCAGTGGATGATGGGGGACGACTACAGCATTGCCGATATCGCCATTTTCCCCTGGGTGCGCAACCTGATTGGCTTCTACGGTGCGGGAGACCTGGTGGGCTTTGCCAACTTCCCCGAAGTAGCGCGCGTGCTGGCAGCCTTTGTGGCGCGGCCCGCAGTGGTCAAGGGTCTGACGATTCCGTCCTAACCAGGCTCAGGCATCATTGCGTTGCAGGGAGGCGGTGGGCCATTCCACCGGACTGCGGAAAGGTGGCCGTGAGTTTCATGGAAGCAGATGTATCTGAGGTTGCGAGTTTTTCGATTGCAAGGCAGCACATCGTGGACGCCGACAAGTCCATCGTGGGCTACGAGCTGTTCAACCGCACCCAGGGCGAGCGGGAGCACACCCTGGCCAGTGACGTGTCGCTGGTGCTCAACGTCATGGCGCAGAGCGGAACCAAACTGGTCAATGCCCAGGCCGACTTGTTCCTCAACGTCACGCACGAGAGCCTGACCGGCTCGCACTGGGACTTTCTGGTGCCCCAGCGCACCATCATCGAAGTGCCGCCCGTGGCACAGCATGACCCTGCCACCATTGAAGAGTCGCGGCTCAAGCTGATGACGCTGCGCAAGCGCGGTTTCCGGCTGGCCTTCAGCCACACGGTGGTGGCGCCGGTCTACAAGTCCTGGCAGGGCATTGCTGACTTTGTGAAGGTGGACGTGCGTGCCATCGACCCTGCCAAGCTCAAGCCACTGGTGGACGCGATCCAGAACCGCACCGGCGCCATTGCCGTGGCCGAGAAGGTGGAGAGTGCCGCGCAGTTTGAGATTTGCCGCGACATGGGGTTTCACTTTTTTCAGGGCTACTGGTTCTCACGGCCCGAGGTGGTGAAGTCGCAAGTGGTCAGCCCCAGCCAGGCCAGCGCGGCCCACCTGTTCAGCAAGCTTCGCAGCGAAGCCGATGTGGACGAGGTGGAACTGGCCATCAAGAAGGACGCCGCACTGGGCTTCAACCTGCTGCGCCTGATCAATTCTGCCGGCCTGGGCCTGCGCACCAAGATCACCTCCATCCGCCAGGCCGTGATGCTGCTGGGCAACGAGCGGCTGCAGCGCTGGGCCGCCATGCTGATGACGGCCGGCGTGGACGGCAAGCCCACGCTGGCGGGCAATATGGCCGTGGTGCGCGCCAAGATGATGGAGTTGCTGGGGGCCAAAACCTTGTCACCCGAAGAGCTGGAAGAGGCTTTCCTCATCGGCCTGTTCTCGCTGCTGGACCGCATGCTGGGCTGCACGCTGGCCGAAGCTGTGTCCATGTTGGGACTGGACGGTGCCATTACCGAGGCGCTGCTCAAAGGCACCGGCAAGTACATGGACCTGCTGGCCATGGCCATTGCCTGCGAGATGGAAGACGCCACCGTGTTTGCCGAGGCCGCCCAGCGCCTGGGCCTGTCGTACCGCGATATCAACGTGGCCCAGATGGAAGCCATCATTTGGGCGGACGCGGTGTACCAATAGAACCGGGATACCGCATGCACTTTGCCACGATCGGTGCCGGGGTGGCAGGCTTGGCCAGCGCTATTGCATTGCGCCAAGCTGGTCACTCCGTTTCCGTGTACGAGCGGGCCCCCGCCATCCGCAGCCTGGGCGCGGGCATCGTGAGCTGGCCCAATGCCAGCTGGGTGCTCGACATGCTGGGCGTGTGGGAGGCCCTGCGCCCGCACGGCACACGCGTGCACGCCATGCAGCGCTACACCTCTGGTGGTGAATGGCTGGGCTGCATCGATGTGCGTGTCATTGACGCGGCCATGGGCCACGCCAGCATGGCCATCCTGCGCCACGACCTGATGCATGCGCTGCTGGCGCGCGCGCTGGAACTGGGCGTGGTGCTGCACTACGGCCAGCGCCTGCGCGATGTGGTTGCGCTGGAAGAGGCCGGGGCGGGGGCTACGCAGCTGATCTTTGAGAATGGCGCGACGGTACAGCCGGACTGGGTGCTGGGCACTGAGGGCCGCATGCGCTCGCGTTGCCGGGCCTTTGTGCTGGGGTCGGAAGACGCTGCCCGCCCGGTGTACCAGGGCTTTGTGAACTGGATCGGCATTTGTGAAACGGCGGAGCCGGTGTTTGAGCCCGGGGCCGTGCTGGACTATTGGGGTACGGGCGAGCGCTTTGGCGTGGTGGCCCTGTCACCGCAGCGGGCCTACTGGGCGGGCGGTGCCGCAGCGCCCTTGGGCCAAGCGGAGCCTGCGCACTACCGGACGGAACTGACCCGGCGTTTTGCCCACTGGCCCGCGCCCGTGCAGCAGGCGCTGGCGGGCACGCCTGACGGCGGCATCCACCAGATCTTTTTGCACGACCACGACCCCACGCCGCAGTGGCAGCGCGCCAATGTGCTGTTGCTGGGTGATGCAGCGCACGCACCGCTGCCGACCTCCGGCCAGGGCGCCTGCCAGGCGCTGGAAGATGCGTGGCACCTGGCGCAGTGTGTGCAGGCGCAGGGCGACGATGTGCCGCAGGCCTGGCAGCAATTTGCGGCGTTGCGCCAGCCCAAGACAGCGGGCATCACCCTGGCGGGCCGCCATCTGGCGCGCGGTATTTTTCACACACCGGCTGCGGGCATTGCGCAGCGCAACCGCGTGGCGCGTGAGACGGACTACGCGGCCATGGCTGCGGGCATGGCGCAAGGTTGGAGCCAAGGCTTGCCCTTGAGTCCCGTGGCCGCTTAAGCGCCTGGGCTTCAGCGTGGCGCCAGGTGCACGCCGGCCAGCATGCAGCGCACCGAACCACCGGCCAGTTCAATGGTCGGCACGCTGAGCGGCACCAGGCGCACGCTGTGTTCCAGCACTTGGATCTGCTGTGGCTGCAAGCTGGCCAGCGCGCGGCTGGACAGGGCCAGCAGGCGCTCTCGGCCATTGCTGAGCTCCAGCGCGTTACCGGCAAACTCGCCAATCTGCGCGGCGCTGAGCGCCACGACCTCACGCCCAGTGTCTTCCAGCCGCTGCCGTACTTCGGCGCGGCGTGCGGTGTCAGGAATCAGATCCAAGCCAACCAGCGCAAAGTCAGTTGCCACGCACATCAGCACATTGGTGTGGTACACGGCGCGGCCCTGTGCGTCCACCGCGTCAAAGGCCATGGGCTCGTAGTTGAAATGGGTGGCAAAGCGTTCCAGCGCAATCGCGTTGGCGCGGTTGCTGCGCGCGGTGTAGGCCACGCGCGCCACATGGTCCAGCACCATGGCGCCGGTGCCTTCCAGAAACAGGCCATCGGGTTCCAGGCCCGAGTAGTCGATCACATCCTGCACGCGGTACTGCGCTTTGAGCATCTCGATCACGTCCACGCGCCGCTCCAGCCGCCGGTTGGGCGAGTACATGGGGTACAGCGCCACATGGCCGCCCGCGTGGGTGGAAAACCAGTTGTTGGGGAACACGGCATCGGGTGTGCGGCCGGGGTGTTCGTCCTCAAACAAGTGCACCTGCACGCCATGCCGCTGCAGGGTGCGTGCGGCCTCGGTGACTTCGGCATAGGCCTGCTGTGCCACCTCATCGGCCTGGCGAGCTGCATCGCTGCGCTGGAAGGCGTTGTCGGCCGCGGTTTGCGGATTGGGCGTGAAGTGGTGGGGGCGCACCATGACCACGGCGCGGGGGGCTTGGGGGAAGACGCGGTGTTGCATGGCGCCATTGTTCGGCGGGGTGCCGCCAGACAGAAGTGCACAAATCTGGCAAAAAGATTGGCTGATGGAACAAAATGCCATTTGTCTCTGGCATTGTGAAAGAAGCCCCATGGACAACACCGACCGCCCTGCAGAGCACCAGCGCGCGATGGGACACCGCGGCGGAGTTACGCGCCGATTCGCTGGACGCGTTTGACGCGGTGTTGCGCACCATCCGCCAGATCGACGGCATTGCCACCACCGAAACCAGCCTGCTGCTCTCTACGTACAAGTAAAAAGTGCTGCTAGCTCGCGTGGAATGTGCGTGGAAAGCTCCTGAATTGATAGCAATTCAGGAGCGATTCCGATTCAATCTTCAACAAACGCCTCTTCGCGCTTGGCCTTGATGGAAGGCATCAGCACCACGACCAGCAGCAGCACGGCCGCGGCCAGCAAACTGGCTGACAGCGGACGCGTGAGGAACACGCTCCAGTCCCCGCGGGACAGCAACAGCGCACGGCGCAAATACTCTTCCATCATCGGGCCCAAGATAAAGCCCAGCAGCAGCGGAGCAGGTTCTGTGCCCAGCTTGATGAACAGGTAGCCGA